>NZ_CP060723.1:4800000-6000000 GCF_014395225.1 Pedobacter roseus | reverse complement strand
CTCATCCACCATCGCAAAGTGCAGCTTGCGCTGTACCAGTTGGTCTGGCGTTTGCGACATATTGTCACGCAGGTAATCAAAACCGAACTCGTTATTGGTTCCGTAAGTAATATCTGCGGCATAAGCTTTTCTTCTTTCTTCAGAGTTTGGCTCATGTTTATCAATACAATCAACACTTAAACCGTGGAATTCGAATAAAGGACCATTCCACTCACTATCACGACGGGCCAGGTAGTCATTCACCGTTACAATGTGTACACCTTGTCCGGCCAGTGCATTTAAATAAGCTGGTAAAGTACTTACCAGGGTTTTACCCTCACCAGTAGCCATCTCAGCAATTTTACCGCTGTGTAATACAATACCACCAATTAACTGTACATCGTAATGTACCATGTTCCAGGCTACTTCCGTTCCGGCAGCATCCCATTTATTGGCCCATTGTGCTTTATCGCCAATAATTTTTACGTTATTTCTGCGCGCTGCGTAATCTCTATCAAACTGGGTTGCGGTAACCTCTAAATAATCGTTTTCACTTAAACGACGTGAAGTTTCTTTAATTACAGCAAATGCCTCCGGAAGGATTTCCAAAAGTACTTTTTCCAGTTCTGCATCGCGGTCTTTACCTAAGGCATCAACCTGATCGTAAATGGCTGTTTTTTCGTGAAGATCTAAACTTTCACTTTCTGCGTCAGCTTTTAAAGCTGCAATTTTTCCATCAATCTCAGTTAAGAAAGCAAAAATCTTCTCTTTAAATTCTATAGTTTTACCACGTAACTCATCATTGCTTAACGCAGACAATTTACTGTAGTGTTCGTTAATTTTAACAACCAATGGCTGAATAGCCTTTATATCTCTTTCTGATTTACTTCCGAAAACCTTCGCTAAAAATCCTAACATTATAATATTTTAAATCGTATTTATTATTAAAAAAATGGAGTGTTACAACAACTAAGCCATTGTCTTTATTAAGTCAGTTTGGCAGTTGCTCGTATAAATGGGGAACAAAACCTTATAAAAGGTTTTTAAGAAAAGAGAATTAGGGGCTGTTGTTTTTCGGTTTTTTCCTGATCGTTAAATCAGAAATTACTTGATTGACACTTACATATTTTGCAACTTTTAATTGAGCCTGAGTCCCAATTAAAGCAAGCCTGGTGTATGATAACAGATAAGGATTACGGTCTTCGTTAAGTTGAACCGAAGCTTTACCAGTGGCGTTAATACTGATATTGTGCTCGTTACAATATTCGTTTAATATCCTTAGCCCTTCAACACGTTCGGCTTTTGCCAAATGTGTTAAGCTAAAAAATACAAGCGATATGGTAACCAGGTGTTTCATTAATAGCGGCAAAGCTAGTTTTAATCTTTTATAAAAAGAAATTACAGCTTAGCAAAAAGCATACCTCAATTTTTTCAGTCACTTATTCATTCTAAATTATATTATTGCCATCGTGTTTTATAATGTTGCATCTGCATTTTATATTGTTGCTTGTTCATTCTATATTATTGCATGTGCTTTTTATATTATCGCTTGCTCATTCTATATTATTGCATGTGCTTTTTATATTATCGCTTGCTCATTCTATATTATTGCATGTGCTTTTTATATTATCGCTTGTGCATTCTATATTATTGCATGTGCTTTTTATATTATCGCTTGTGCATTTTATATTATTGCATGTGCTTTTTATATTATCGCTTGTGCATTCTATATTATTGCATGTGCTTTTTATATTATTGCTTGTGCTTTTTATATTATCGCTTGTGCATTTTATATTATTGCATGTGCATTCTATATTATTACACCCGTAATATACATTCTGCTTAACAGATTTCTCCACTACCGTCGAAATGACGATTTTTCGAAACCTTTAACGTTTCAAACTACATGTTTGTCGATACATTTATTACAATTAATCCTTTTTCATGCAATTTTAATTCAACGAAACAAAACGCATTGACTATGGAAAGAAAAAATTTCATCAGAAGCTTAATGATCGGAGCCATCTCAACTCCGGTGATTATTGAGGCCTGCAAAAAAAGCAGCATCACCGATGGATCGGATACGTCAGGATCGGGTACTGCCGGAACAACAACGAGCACTAACGGAACCTGTACGGTAGCCCCAACAGAAACCGAAGGACCTTTTCCAACAAAAGTACCGGCATCGTACGTACGCAGCGATATTACCGATGGACGTACAGGTTACAAATTAACTGCAAAAATCACCATCGGCAACCTGAATAACAGTTGTGCAGGTTTGGCTGGAGCGATAGTAGACATCTGGCATTGTGATGCAGAAGGCAATTATTCTGAATACGGTGGCAGTGGTATGCAGAGTACCAATTATCAATCGGTACATTTTTTACGCGGTCGCCAAACCACCGATGCGAACGGACTGGTTACTTTTACTTCCATCTTTCCGGGCTGGTACAGTGGGCGGGCAACCCACATCCATGTACATGTTTACAATGCTGCAGGCACATCACTAATGGTTACGCAGATTGCTTTCCCTGAAGGTGCGGGAACATCTTTGGCCCTGGTAAACGGTTATACCAAAGGTATGACGGGCTATACCTATAATAATGCCGATAATGTTTTTAGTGATGATAAAACAGGGTTAGAAATTGCAACGGTAAGCGGAACATTGGCAGCTGGTTTCGACCTTACCTTTAAAGTGAATGTTAAAGCATAGTATATCCTTATAATTGTTTTATTTTTATGAAGGCGCTAGGATTTCTTAGCGTCTTTTTTAATTTTATGCCATGTCGAAAAAAGTGATTACGCTGTGCTATCGAAAAATAATTGATGCAGGCAATACCAACCCATGGGATAAGTTTGTGTATGAAGATAGTTTTGCAGAGTTTAAAATGCAGGCTCAATTCTATAATCAGGAACAACGGTTTAGTACTTTTGCCGAAATGCTGGTAAATGTTCCGGAAGCTGATAAACTACATTTTTTGGTTAGTGCAGCCATTACGGGATATTTGAGACAGTTAAATGGAATTATACCTGACGTACTGGATAACTTAGGCAGGCGTTTTTTGACTTTTGAAAATTTTAAGTTCGAAATTATTAATTCTGATATTAATGATCATGAGAAACATAAAGTGGCGATCAATTTCTTTTCAAAACCGTTGATTTGGCACGATACGATTGACAATATGTTATTGGTATCGCAGTTTAAAGAAACAGATGAAGATGAAATTTTCACCAATCTTTTTCAGTTACAGCAGTTTGTAAGCATTCATTCTATAAAAGACATTGATTAAGAGATGGAACTCACTCCTGGAAAAATATTTTTGGCCGATCAACGCGGATTAACTGAAACGTCGGTATTAAGAAGATACAGCACTTTTAATTTTGAGAAATATTACAACGAACATAAAGAACCTTTTGGCGATTTATTTTTATGCAATGATGAATCGATTGCAGGTGGAAAAATTACTTTTTTTCTTTGTAAGGAAGATTCGCTCCAGATATTAATGCCCATTACCGGAGGAATTGATATTGTTGCCAACGGGAAAGAATTTGCTTTAGAAACCGGACAGGTACAGGTGTTGAATATGGGTAAGGGCGAAGTACTGGAAATCAGCAATCCTTACCAGAATGATGTGATCAACTACATTCAGTTTGGGATTAAAACGGATATGTTTTTAATGCGGGCGAGTGAAATGCTTTTTAATTTCGATTTTGAGAAAAACCAAAACCAGCTGGTCGAAATCATTTCTAACCCTAAATTACCTTTTAAATTAAGTGCAGGTATTTTTGCCGCCCGCGAAGAAGTGATTTATAAAATGCAAAACCCAAACCATCAGTTTTATACTTTTATTGTAGATGGCGCTTTCGAAATTGAAGGCCGCTTAATGCATGCAAGAGATGGTTTAGCACTTTGGGACATTGAGCAGGTAGAACTGGAAGCTTTGAGCAATAACGCGATTGTAGTGGTGCTGGAGTTTGGGTTTTAGGTTTTTGCAAACAAATGGTCCGTGAGCACACGAACCATGGCGGGAAATTTATCCCGCAGATTTTAGAAGATTATCGCTGAGTCCTTCTACAGGCTAAGGATGACAACCTGTTTTGAAGTCTGTAATATAGCAGCATATTCCCCTAACATTTTTACAACGCTGGGTTTTGCGTTAGGGATTGGAAGGGTTCAGTACCGATTTTTCATCGGTACCGCAGCGAAGCGGAGCCCTGAAAAGCCCGACCCTTTTCCCGTTCTTCACGGGATTGGGGAACGCCCAAATGATTAAATAAGGTAAATTAACTGATGATCTCCCGACAGCCTCAGGATGATATTTTATTTGAAAACCACTTCTGTAGCACCATAGCCAAATTTTTCTTTCCGCGCATCCATATAAGTTTTTACATGCGGATTTTTACTGATCAGTTTATGGATTTTATCCCTCAATGTACCATTACCTGATCCATGGATAAAAACAATTTTATCGAAATGATGCACCACCGCAGCATCCATAGCCGTTTGAAAATGATTGATCTGGATCTGCAACATTTCATCCGCCTCTAAAAAATGATGATCATCTCTCAGTTTCTCGATGTGCAGATCGATTTCTTTTTGCGGTGCCTCAACTGTCCGTTTCTCTTCAGCAGATTTGAAAAAACTCTCTTTTAATTTTTGCGGGTCGATACTTACCGGAACAAGGTCGTCCAGGCGGATAAACCAACCTTTATTTCTTAATTGTGGTAATTCTTTTTGTTCGGAACTAAAATCTTTTGCCCTAAATTTCTTACGGATCACCAATGGATCAATCGGTTTAACATCAGCTTTGCTAAATACCAAAACCTGAAAGTTAAATTCCGGCCAAAGATCTAAATCAGCCAATGAAGCAGAATAAACCAAAGTTGAAGCATAAGCTTCGATTACGCCATGAAAAGCACCGGCATATTTTTCTTTACGCTCGGTAGTTAAACTCACCAATAATATATTTGAAGAGTGGTTTTGCAGGTGAAAATGCACCACATTACCCGCTTTATCATCGGTAGCAACGGCAACATAAATGCCGTTTTCAATTTTACTAATGCTGGGGATATTTACCTGGATGGGTTTTGGCGCATCCAATTCTTTGGCAACCACACCATGACCGTGTACAGAAGTTAGATTACTTACCGCAACAGGAATTTCAAAACCATCTTCATCGGTAACGCCTAAAGTTTGCGCATCGATAATTTTGGTTACATAACCTTCACGTTTTTCATCAACAAAACGCACAAAATCTCCCAGTTTAAACTTCATCTCTTATTTTTTAAGCAAAGGTTTTTAATCTAATTATTTGGATCAAGAAGTATTCTATCACACATCATATCTTCGGACTTCCGACTTCTGACTCAATTAATGACGCGTATCGTTACCGTGATAAATACTCAGGTAACTTTCATATCTCGAAACCGCAATTTCACCTTCATTTACGGCTTCAATAACAGCACAGCCCGGTTCGTTAACATGCCTGCAATTGTTAAAACGGCAATTGTGCGAGGTTTTAAAGATTTCCCTGAAAAAATGCCCCAGTTCTTCTTTTTCGATATCGATCACACCCAATTCCCTGATGCCTGGCGAATCGACTATAAACCCACCCTGCGGCAGTTCGAACATTTCGGCAAAAGTGGTGGTATGTTGTCCTTTATCGCTCCAGTCTGACACCTCCCCTGTTCTTAAATCGCGATCGGGCATTAAAGCATTGATCAAACTCGATTTCCCCACACCCGAATGTCCGGAAATTAAGGTAATCTTATCGGTAATCAATTCCTGAATCACCGGGATATTAATACCTTTTAAAGCCGAAACTTCGTAGCAGGCATAACCAATATTTTCGTAGATATCTTTAAATTCCTGCAGAATTTCCAACCCTTCTTTACTAAACAGATCGAGTTTATTAAACACCAAAACCGCAGGTACATCGTAAGCTTCGGCAGTAACCAAAAAGCGATCGATAAAACCCAAGGAGGTACGTGGCGAGGCCAGTGTTACCACCAGCATGGCCATATCCAGATTGGCGGCCAGTATCTGCGCCTGTTTGCTCAGGTTGATTGATTTGCGGATGATGTAGTTTTTCCGCGGCAGCATTTCGTTAATCAAGCCTTGGTTACTATCCCGCTCCAGATCAAATTTTACCCTGTCGCCAACCGCAATCGGGTTGGTGGTTTTAAGTCCTTTAATCCTGAATTTCCCTACAATCCGGCAATCATAGCGTTCGCCATTATCGGCCAAAACACTGTACCAGCTACCTGTAGATTTAATAACTAATCCCTGCATATTTGCGGTAAAGGTATGAATATGATTTCATTGGTAGAAGTGGCCTTGCCTGATAAAAGTTTACGAACAGGTAAAAAGAACAAGCACTTTTAACTATATTCTTTGTTATCTACCAAATATCTTACATAAATACAACGCTTTAAAAGGCAAAAAACCTAAATTTGCGACAACAAAAATCAAAATATAATGAGTTTCAGAATAGAACACGATACCATGGGCGAGGTGCAGGTACCTGCCGACAAATACTGGGGTGCACAAACCGAACGCTCACGCAATAACTTCAAAATCGGTCCGGAAGGTTCGATGCCAAAAGAAATTATCCACGCTTTTGGATACCTGAAAAAAGCAGCAGCTTTGGCCAATACCGAATTGGGTGTATTATCAGCAGAAAAAGCAGATTTAATTGCTAAAGCCTGTGATGAAATTATTGCTGGTCAATTGGATGATCAATTTCCATTGGTAATCTGGCAAACTGGTTCGGGTACTCAAAGTAACATGAATGGAAACGAGGTTATTGCCAACCGTGCCCATGTAATTAATGGTGGTGCACTGGCTGACGATAAAAAAGTGCTTCACCCTAATGATGATGTAAATAAATCACAATCATCAAACGATACTTATCCAACTGCAATGCACATTGCAGCCTATAAGCTTACGGTAGAAAATACCATCCCAGGTTTAGAAAAATTAAGAAATACCCTGGCTAAAAAAGTAGAGGAATTCAGTTCGATTGTTAAAACCGGACGTACACACTTTATGGATGCTACGCCACTTACTTTAGGACAGGAATTTTCAGGTTATGTACAACAGATTGACAACAGCATCAGGGCTATTAAAAATGCTTTGGTTATGGTTGCAGAACTGGCTTTGGGCGGAACCGCAGTAGGTACGGGTTTAAATACACCTAAAGGATACGATGTTTTAGTGGCTAAAAAAATTGCTGATTTAACGGGATTGCCTTTTGTTACGGCTCCAAATAAATTTGAGGCTTTGGCGGCACACGATGCAATGGTAGAACTTTCTGGCGCATTAAAACGTACAGCAGTGGCTTTAATGAAAGTAGCCAACGATGTAAGGATGTTAAGTTCTGGTCCACGTTGTGGTATTGGCGAAATTGTAATCCCTGACAATGAACCGGGATCATCTATTATGCCCGGTAAAGTTAACCCTACACAACCAGAGGCTTTAACCATGGTTTGTGCGCAGGTAATTGGTAACGATGTTGCCGTTTCAGTAGGTGGCATGAGCGGTCATTTTGAGCTTAATGTATTCAAACCATTAATTGCGGCCAATGTATTACAATCGGCACGTTTAATCGGCGATGCATGCGTTTCTTTCACTGATAAATGTGCGGAAGGAATTACAGCCAACTTACCTGAAATTGAAAAACACCTGCAAAATTCTTTAATGTTGGTTACCGCTTTAAACCCACATGTGGGTTACGAAAACGCAGCTAAAATTGCAAAGAAAGCACATAAGGAGAATAAAACGTTAAAAGCAGCTGCTGTAGAACTGGGATTATTAACCAATGAGCAGTTTGATGAGTGGGTACGCCCTGAAGATATGGTTGGCAGCTTTAAATAATATAGAAAGATCGTCATTCCCAATTGAATTGGGAATGACGTTAATTTAAAAGAATAGCTCCAAATTAATACGGTTAACTAAAATATAGGTAATATGAATTCAATACTTTCTAGCCTCTTAAGCCTTACATCCCTTATTTCACCTTGTATCGTATTTGGAACCTGTTGCTTTTTTTTAATAAAAAAATCTTCAGCTGAAGCCACTTTAATGACCATTGGTTCGGGTATTGGCCTGCTGATTACCATATTTTACAGTTTTTTAATGCCATTACTAATGGCAGCGCAACATTTGGCTTATACAGAAGTTACAAAATACTATACTATTGTGGGCATTATTAGCTTTATAGCCGGCCTTTGTTTTGCAGCAGGTCTTTTAATTCTTGTTATCAATACCGTTAAAAAGAATAAGGTCATCTATGATCAGTTTCCTAAAAGCAACGATTAATAATACAATGAGCAAACTGCATCCTGGCTTAAGGGTTTTCTCCATCATCCTTTTCACATTATCCATTTTACATCTAGCCTGTAGTCCGCGGCCAAACATCCAGGGCAAAGGTGAGGATTTTATGCAAGGCGTATGGAACGAAGATTCGGTTGCTTTTAGTAATAAGTTAAGCAATTATACCCGGCACCATTTTAAATTCACCTGTGATTCGGTTTACATCGATATGGTTACCCATAGCAAAGTGAATTTATACGAAGATTCATGTTATAACAACGGCATCTGGAAAGAATATGCAAAGGGTGTTTATGTAGTAAAAGGCGATACGCTGTTTGTTGGCGCTACTTTTACGCATGCCAATTACAAACAAAAAATATCGGGCTGTTACCGCATCGGCAGATATGAAAAGAATTTCCTGATCAAAAAGCGATCTGCAGATACCTTATCTTTAGAGAGCTTGAGCGATCAGCGCGAAATTAAATTAATCCTCAAACAAAAAATCACTTGCGTACAAAAAGAATTATAAAATGATTTTAACATCAATTAAAAAGAAATTAACCGCGGCTTTTGCCATCGGTTTATTAGCGTATCTCCCTATTCAGGCAAATGCCTGGGGCACTATTGGGCATCGTGTGGTTGGCGAAATTGCCGATAGCTACTTAAAAGCAAAAACACGCAAGGCCATTCAGGATATTTTAGGTTACGAAACTTTAGCCATGAGCGCCAACTGGGGCGATTTTATCAAATCAGACTCTACCTACAATTACATGTACAACTGGCATTTTGTTAACCTTCCGGCAGGATTGAACAAAGATGGCGTTTACAACTTTCTGGAGACAGAAAAATCGCCAAGTCTTTACACCAAAATCCCGGATCTTATAGCCATTTTAAAGAAAACAAGCAGTACACCTGCAGAGAAGAAACTGGCTTTGCGTATGTTGGTGCACCTGGCGGGCGATTTATGTCAGCCGATGCACGTTGCACGCAAAGAAGATTTAGGTGGCAACCGCATTTCGGTACTATGGTTTAACGAAAAATCGAATATCCACAGGGTTTGGGACGAGCAGCTGATCGAGTACCAACAGTTAAGCTATACAGAATATGCAAAAGCCATTAACCACGCTTCGGCTGTACAGCTTTACAACTGGCAGAACACCAGTTTGAAAGATTGCATTTATGAATCATACACCATTTGCAACAAAATTTACGACAATACCAAACCAGATTCTAAATTAAGCTACCGATATAACTTCGAATGGGTTGAAACCCTTAACGATCAGTTATTAAAAGGCGGTGTGCGGTTGGCAAAAATGTTAAACGATATTTACGGATAACATTTCTGATATTTTCAAAGTCCCAATGCTAACCAGCTTGGGGCTTTTTTTTTTGTGCTGGCGGGGCAATATCTACCCTTTGCAGGAGGGTTTTTAGTACTAAACCGTTAAATTATAATTCTAGAGTAAGTTAATTTCTTACCATGACTGTAAAAATCACCATTTAACCAGTTTTATCATTAAATTATCTTTGTTTCTTAATTTTTTATTACTAATTTGATTATTGATTTATCCTGAGTTCAGTAAATTATAACCAAAAATTAATGCCCAATCTCCCTGTTGAGCAATTAGTGCTTGTACTATGGAGAATGACGTCATTAATACACTTAGAATGCGTTTTGCAATATTGCAAAGCCAACCCTTAACCGGTGGTATAATAGCCAAAAACCTGCGCATTAGCGATAACGGCAGCGGCGAACTCAGCCTCTACGGCGATTTTACCATTACTCTAAAAGTATTGGATTTAACCACTAACGGAGCACCGAACCTAAACAGCTTAATAACTTTTACCCAACAGGTAATTTCAAATAAATTACGCGGCGGTGGGTTTAGAAGTGGGGTTAACTTTTTAAAATATAATTCTATAAAAAAAGCATTCGATACCAGTAAAACCTGGACTTACTCTATACGTTATAACTTTAATTTTACGGTAAATGTACAACAGATTAATATGTTAAGCCAGTTAAAAGGGAATGATTTTGTACTCGCCGTAGTTGATAGTATTGGATATCAATTTACCGACCAATATGGGAGACGAAATAATTCAGCGGGACTTACTCAGGGTAGTGATGGTGGTGGTCCAGCAGTTGTCGGCTACAGTAATTGGTTAAAAGATAAATACACAGGTGTTCATGAATTTTTTCATACACTTAATTTAGATGATATTGAAGATGCTGACAAAAAGGATAGATTAATGTATCACTTGGGCGATAATATTGGGCATTCTCTATCTGATACTGAAAAAGGAACTATAATGAATTTTATTATGAGAAACTTAAAGGATATGGAAAAATCATCTTATAATAATGCGAGTTTAAATACAATAAATAAATTAAGACTTTTTCTTAGAGACACAACTAATGGCTTTAAATACAATAAAAATAAATTTAGGTAGCATACTCCTTGTTATTCTTGTAGCATGCAATGCCAGGACTGAAAATAGGAAAGATAAAGCTTCAAATCAAGACACTTGTAAATATTATCGGTATGATGCTCACCAAATTGTGTCCAATTTGGGTTGCCAGAACTGCCATGTCCCTTATGGTGATAGAATGGATAAGAATATTTTTACATTCAGAGAAATATCACTTATGGATAGCTTAAAATTGATTAATTACGCCTTTAAAAAAAAACACAAGGGCTGGTATAGTACGATCGGAACATTTAAGGCATCCAGGATGGATACATTAAGTGATTGTGAAATAAAAAGTGTAGTCCGTTACATAAAAGATTCAGGCAGAGACATTGCTACGCCTAGCCAATAAATTGTTATGGATTCAAATACAATAAAGCTAAGTTTAGATATTTTGCTTTTATTCTGAATGTTAGCATATACAAACAAAAAAACAATTCAAATCTTATCATCATTAACAAATTTAAATGTTACCTGTATTATAAACACTTAAAACATAAAATATTGAAAATTTTAATGGTTTGCCTCGGCAACATTTGCCGTTCGCCACTGGCCGAAGGCATTATGCGTCACCTAGTAAATGAACATAACTTAAACTGGGAAATTGCTTCGGCAGGAACAGGTAACTGGCATATCGGCAAAGCCCCCGACCACAGGAGTATTGCTGCGGCCAAAGCATTGGGTTACGATATCAGTAAACAGCGGGCGCAACAGTTTAATCCCTTCATGTTTGCCGATTATGACCTGATTTTGGTTATGGACCGCAATAATCTGGCTGATGTTAAAAATTTAGCAAAAAGCAATGATGAGCGGAAAAAGGTCAAACTTTTTCTTGATAACGACGAAGTTACAGATCCTTATTGGGATAATGCGCTGTTTAGCCCTGTTTGTAAACAGGTTGAAGAAAGATGTATGGAAATTATCAAACAACTTTCTTAAATTTAAAGCTTACAATACATTATCCTAACCAAAAAAGATGAAAAAGTACTTATCACTGTGTTTATTAGTTGCATCCGTTTTTCTATTTCAAAGTTATACCATAGCGAAAAAACCGGCTAAGGTTTTAGTTTTTTCCAAAACAAAAGGTTTCAGGCACAATTCTATTGAAACCGGAAAAGAAGTGATCCAAAAATTAGGAACCGAACATCACTTTGAAGTGGATACCACCGAAAATGCTGATCTTTTCACAGAAGACAATTTAAAAAAATATGCAGCGGTTATTTTCTTAAATACAACAGGCGATGTACTAGACAATAAACAACAGGTTGCTTTCGAAAGGTATATCCAGGCAGGAGGCGGTTATGTGGGTATCCACGCGGCAACTGATACCGAATACGATTGGCCATGGTATGGCAAATTAGCTGGTGCTTATTTCATCAGTCACCCAGCCGTTCAGGAAGCTAAATTTATCATTAAAGACAAAAAACACCCTTCAACTAAATTCTTTACTGATTCGGTTTGGATGAGAAAAGACGAACTATATAATTTTAAAGATATCAACCCTGAAATTAAAGTGCTGATCAGCTTAGATGAAAAATCTTACACTGGTGGCAAAAACGGCGATTTCCATCCTTTTGCCTGGTACCACAATTTTGATGGCGGCAGGGCTTTTTATACCTGTATGGGGCATACCAAAGAAGGATGGGCTGAAGATAAATTCCAGAACCATTTATGGGGAGGCATTGAATATGCGATAGGCGGGCAGAAAAAACTGGATTACAGTAAAGCCCATTCAAAGTTCTAAAAACCGGGTTGAGCTTGCTGAATTTCCAATCAGCAAGCTCATTGTTAAATTATTACTGAACTTTCCTGTAATTAACCAAATAAATATAATTTAGCATACAGAAAGAAGCTACTGCCCCGAAAGTATGCCATAAAAAATGCGTGCCAATACTCAATATATCCCACTTATCTGCGATACGGAAAGTTAAGGCAAATATGAAAGCAATTAAGGCAAATCCCACCCATTTGCCATTTTTCCACTCCGTTTTAATTAAGTAACCAAATACCGGAAACAAAACCAGTGCGGCCATAAAGGCGTAATTAATATTAATAAAGATCTGGAAATCGCCATTGCTAAAAAGACGCCGCACAAAAAACTGGAAAAAAGCATAAACCGCTACAATTAAAACAGCGAAGTACCATTTGGTTAACTTAGAAAGAAAGTAAACTCCGGCTGAAAGGCACAACAACATAATCGGCATCCAGTCCATAATAATAAAAATAGGCCAACGCCTCAAGCCGTGATAAGTAGTGCCTCCAATCCCACCGATATAAAGCAGCACCAGCGCAATACTTAAAAAGCTATGCTGTTTAAAATTACCCCACAACTTAATTGTCCAATACACTGCTATAGCCAGGAAAAAGCAACTAGTTATCGTATTAAAAGGCTCTGGAAACAACTGGCTCAGATTGGTTTCGGTGTAGATTGTACCACCGTCTGGAGGGTTCTGGTTAAAAGCGCTCATGTTTAAATAACGTAAGTAAAAATCAAATGTTTCATGCATTTATGTAACGATCAAGATGTAAAAATAATTTCGTGTTTACATGCTCAGCAGGTTAAATATTGATTAACTCTTTTTCTTCAACTGGTATTTTTTTGTACTTTAGGTAGACCTAAGCTATAATGATGATAAAGCCCATATTGATTCTTTTCCTATTCTTAACGACAGCAATTTATGCCCAAACACCACCTAAACCTTATGGTGCACTGCCATCAAAAAGACAGTTGGCCTGGCACGATGTTGAAGTTTACGGTTTGATTCATTTTACGCCAACTACCTTCGAAAATAAAGAATGGGGTTTTGGCGATGCCGACCCGAAAACATTTAATCCAACAGATTTCAACGCCGATCAGATTATTAAGGCGGCTAAGGCAGGAGGATTAAAAGGGATCATTTTAGTTGCGAAACACCATGATGGTTTTGCCTTATGGCCAACCAAAACAACAGATTACAACATCAGTAAAAGTCCATTTAGAGCAGGCAAAGGTAATTTGGTTAAAGAGGTGGAGCAGGCTGTACGTAAAAATGGCTTAAAATTTGGGGTTTACTGCTCACCATGGGACAGGAACAATGCGCTTTATGGTACCGATAAATACCTGGCCATTTACCAGGCCCAGTTAAAAGAACTTTACAGCAATTTTGGGGAACTTTTTATGAGCTGGCACGATGGTGCAAACGGTGGTGATGGCTATTATGGTGGTGCGAAAGAAAAACGTTCGATAGACAATACCAAATATTACGATTGGAAAAATACCTGGGCCATTACCCGGACCATGCAGCCAATGGCCAATATTTTTAGCGATATCGGCCTGGATATCCGCTGGGTGGGTAATGAAGATGGCCATGCAGCTGAAACCTCATGGGCTACTTTTACTCCAATGGCTCCTGATGGAAAAAATGAAGCTGTTCCAGGTCAGGCAAACTACCCGCAAAGTCCTGAAGGGATTAGAAACGGTAAATTCTGGATGCCAGCTGAATGTGATGTTCCTTTAAGAAAAGGCTGGTTTTATCATGCCAATGAAAAACCAAAAACTCCTGAAACGTTGTTCGATTTGTATTTAAAAAGTGTGGGGCGTGGCGCAGGTTTAGATCTGGGTTTAGCACCTGATACCCGTGGACAGTTGCATGAATATGATGTAGCCGCTTTAAAAACCTTTGGCGATATGGTTAAACATACTTTCGAAAACAACCTGGCCAAAAATGCCCAAATTAAAGCAGGCCACAGCCGTGGTAAAAAATATGATGCCGCTACCCTACTCGATCATAACAGAGAAACTTACTGGGCCACTACAGATGATGTGCATCAGGCAAGCCTTGAAGTGGATTTAAAGGCTCCTAAAACATTCGACATCATCAGCCTGCAGGAATATATTCCTTTGGGTCAAAGGATAGAAGCTTATACCATCGAGGTATTTGAAAACAATAGCTGGAGAAAAGTTTACGATGGTACCAGCATAGGAGCAAAACGCCTGATTAAATTGGATAGTCCTGTTACCACCAATAAAGTAAAAATAAACATTACTAAATCTCCGGTTTGTATTACACTGAGCGAAATCGGACTGTACAAAAAAGCCGGATAAGCAAACTTAATCCGGTTTGTAAAGAATTTCGAAAACCTGTGCCAATGCAGTAGAAGTCTGTTTGCTATAGCGATAAGTGCTATCGGCCTTAATATCCCTATACATCAGCATTACGGCACGATGGGATGCTTTACTCAGTTTTACCTTTTCATCACGTTCTAAAGCATCTTCAGGTCTCAAAGTCAGGGCCTGCATTTGCTTAATAATCACCAGGTTTCTTTCCGTGGGTATAATACCATCTTCTTTGATAGAAGCGAGTTTAACATCTTTAGGCAAAGAGATTTTCAAATTCATAATGCCGTTGAGTGAGCCCATATTACCGTTAAAAGTATCCCTCAATTTGCGATATTCCTCTGTTCCATATTTCGGACTAAAATGAATTACTCCGCTAAAAAACATTAAAAATAAAAGCACTGATACCGCATATCTTGCCCAGGTTTTAACTTCGAAAGTTTTATCCCATTTATAGTTAAGCAGATAAGTAAAAATTAAACCCGAAACAAAACCACCAATATGTGCCGCATTATCAACCCTTTTTCCAAATGCACCATTGATGAGAACCAGTAAAGAAACAATCAATGTACTTACCAACAACGCTTTGGTAGCCTTAGGTTCGAAAGTTTTGGTAATCAATAAAGCTATAAAAGCGCCGTATAAACCCATTATAGCGCCAGAAGCGCCCATCATCACGCCTTCCTGGTGAAAAATCAAGCTCACCAAACCGCCACAAATGCCGCTCATTATATAAATAAAAAGGTATTTCTTCCAGCCCAGTTTATTTTCGATCATCAACCCCAGGTAAACCAGGGCATACATATTAAAAAACAGATGCGATTTAGATCCATGGATAAACTGATAGCTAATTAAACGCCAGTATTCGCCGCCCAGCACCAGATTACGCTGGTTAACACCAAAATTTAATGCGATCTTTTTAAGTGCCTCTATAAAATCGGGATCATAACTGCTCCCATTTCTTACAAATTGATACCTTAGGTACACTATTGAGAAAAGAACAAGCGCGATATAATAAAAGATATTTACGAGAACCAGAATCGGCGTTACCGTATAGCCTTTTTGCGGAAAAAACAAGAACAGTACATTTTTGATCTTATTTTTGGTAGCCAAAGGTGCTTTTTCAAAATAATGATCATCCTGCGTTTCTATAAACCGGTGGAATTTAATCAGGTTCTCTTCCCAAACATCTTTCAGGTGAAACTCTACATATTCAAATTCATGAAAAAATTTACCCAGGTTTAAGTCATTCTTGCCATAATCATTAAACAGCATCTGGATACCCACACATTCACTTTTTACTACAGCGAAATTTCCATGGATACGGATCGAAATTTCTTCGCTGTACGATTGGAAGGATATTGGCGTATAAGCAATTAAGCCGGTTTCGGAAACATGGCTTAAACTCCAGCCCAGATTTTCAATGGCCTGTTTGGCAACAATTAAATATTTATCTGCCGGAAATCCGGCCAAAGGAATAAATTTTTCAATTTTAGGCGAGTAACCCCAACTGATTGACATAGCGTTTTTAGATTTTCTTCGCTACTAAGATAATATATGGTGATAGATTTTTGCTCTCAAATGGGATAATCTTTGTAAATATTTTTCCGGTCAGCCAAACTGCTTTTTTAAATAAGCGAACACCGGCCGATTTCTGGCTTTCGTTTTCCAGCCATACACTAAAACGTCCAAAGTAACCTGATTTTACCTCTTTAAGGCCAGCCTGTTCACAGATTGATTTCAACAGTGCCGGATCCATGCTATCGATATTGTGTTTATCGTAATTTTCCTTATCAAAATTCTTCTGGAACCAACCGTTAACGGCTTTAAAATTTGGCAAGGTAATAAATAAGGTACCACCTGGCTTTACAAAGGCAATGTGGCGGTTAATAATGTCGGCAGTATCATTAAAATGCTCGATTAAACCGCAGCTTAGTACAAGATCATACTGTTTCTCTGGCGCATAATTAAACAGATCCGTTTCGATAATATGGATATCCTTTTCGGTTAACCCGTTTTTCTCCAAAAGTTCATTTACTACAGGCGGGTGAACAAAATAATCTAAAAGGGTAACATCAAGTTTGAAATATTTTTTCAGAAACACGGCATAATAACCCGGAAAACCGCCTAGCTCGATGGCCGTTTTAACGTTATCTTTCTGGATAACATCTGCCAGCTGGCTATGAAATAAATAGTTTGAAGGTAACTGAACCGCGAGTCCTTTTTTACTTTCCCAATAATTTACCCAAAAAGCCCTGTCGGTTAATAAATTTGCCATGTTTTAAATAATTCCAGGTCCAAAGAAACGGAAAAAATTGGTTAATTGTTTAAAATGGTTAACTGTTTAAACTGTAAAATCGGTCGAAAGCGAAACTTTATAAAAATATAATATTGAAACTTTATCGTCATTTCGACCGCAGTGGATAAATCTTTTAAACTTGCGGAAAAAATTTCTCTCCTGACTTAACATCGGGACTGTACTTCAGTCGAAATGACGACTCTGCGTGCTCGATTAACCGGTTTAAACAATTAACCGGTTAACCTTATTTCAGGTCTTTTAAGATCTCTGCTACTGCTTTTTCCAGCTGAGGATCTTTATCTGCAAGGCGATCTTCAAAAGTATTTTTCACAAAAATATCGGGTTTCACACCTTCTTTTTCAATATTTTTCCCGTCCATGGTGTAACAGCCCCACGATGGTAAACGATAAGAAGAGCCATCAACCAAACCTTTAGCCGAAGTAAAAATAATCCAGCGGTAGGTTTCCGTACCAATGATTTTTCCCAGTTTAAGTTGTTTAAAGCCAGCTGCCGTCATTTCGGCATCACTTAAAGATTGTTCGTTAATGAGGAGCACAATCGGCTTAGCTGCCGGACCAAAATTACTTTGGGGCGCCATTTTCCCGCCACGGTATTTCCATTGCAAATAAGGACGCTGTGAAAGGAATTTCAACACATCATCATGCACATTCCCGCCGGTATTGTAACGTAGATCGAGGATAATGGCTTCTTTGTTTTCTTCCTGCGCAACCATATCCAGCAAAAAACTTTCCAGTTCGCCGGTACTCATGTTTTTCATATAAGAATAAGCAATGCGGTTATTGCTCCATTTATCTACATTTTGATGATTTTTGGTAATCCACTCATCATAAAGATTTCCGCGTAAAGTACCCGAACTTTCCGGATGTACATTTACATAAACATCTTTTCCACCACGTTTAAAGGTAAGGCTCATCTCTTTATCCAATGAAGGCTTGCTGAAGTAGTAATCGCGGTCTATTTTTTCATCAACTTTAACGCCGTTCACTTCAGTTAAAATATCACCCGTCAAAATGTTGGTTCCGGTACGGGCGGCATTACTTTTAGCTGCAATGCGTTCTACTTTTAAAGGGTTTTCGTTATCGAAAATAATTCCTGTTTCGTTGGTAATATAATTGAGGTTTTTACGCTCCTCTGCCCCTGCACTGGTAAAGCCCATGTGCGAAGAATTGAGTTCGCCCAACATATCGTTCAATAAAATCCTTAAATCACTCCTGTTGTTCACATAAGGCAGATAGGCCGCATAACGCGTTCTCATTTTATCCCAATCTACACCATGGAATTTTTCATCGTAAAAATTTTCATCCAAACCCACCCAGGTTTCGTAAAACATCTGGTTAAATTCGGCATTCAGGTTTCTTGTAAATTTGTAGCCATGGTCTACCCGATCAAGTCGATTTCCCTCTAAAGTATATTTGTTGATAGTGCCGCGCGATAAAACGAAGAATTTATCCCCTGATGAGATAATCGAATAATCGCCGCCATCGGCAACTTTTTCGGTTTTATTGGCTTCGAAAGGTTCAATCGTTGTACGATAAAGCCCTGGCGCACCACCTTCATGATTAGATGAATAAAACACATAAGTTTTATCGCCTTTGGCAAAGGCATCAGTACCATACTGACCGCCGAAAGATGGACCAACCAATTCTATCCGGTCTAAAATATCCTGTGTATTAATGGTAATTACATCTGCTGGTTTTGGAGTAGGTTTAACATCGGCTTTCTTTTTAGCCGTATCCGCTTTTGCCTTTTTATCATTTTTAGGAGCAGTAACTGCAGGCTTAACATCAGTTGGTGCAGGTTTACTCTCTTTAAATAAATCATCAAACTTATCAGAACGGTAAGGCTCGTCGTAATTGTTCAATGCCATACGGTAAATATGCGCATTCTGCATACCAGTTGGGTAAGAAGGCTTGGTACGCGCACTGGTGAAGAAAATATATTTGCCATCCAGCGACCATGCCGGCCCGGTTTCGGTAACGCCTGTATTGGTTAAATTAATGGTTTTATTGCCTTTAATGTTATGTACCATAATATCCTGTTCAAAATTCCGGTATACCGTAAAAAGCACATATTCGTCATTTGGCGAAAAACTCGGCGCTGCACTTTGTAATGCCCAAAATTCGTCGGTAACCAATGTTTTGGCGTCAAAAGTTTTAAGGTCTATCAGTTTGAGCTCATTTCTACCGCTCAGGTAAACCGCCATGGTTTTGGTTTTATTTAAGGTGATATCGCGTACGTTCGCTTTATCTTTTGTAAGCTGCTTTACCGATCCTTTTCCATCACCGGTAATGGTAAACCAGTTCTGATAACCGTTAGCCGTTTGGCTGAATAAAATCGTTTTGTTATCGGCCAGCCATTTACACTCTAAAGCACGTTCGCCACTATTGGTAATTTTACGGATAAACTTTCCATCGGCATCACTCACAAACACTTCACCACGCGAAATAAAAGCCATCTTTTTTCCATCTGTAGAAACATCAAATGCCGAAATATTGCCACGCACATCGTACTCCTGTTCTTTGCTCAACACCTGGTTGCGTGAAGTACTGATATTAATTTTTTCTGTTTTTTTAGAAGCTACATCATAGGTATATAACTGGTAATCCTTTTCGAAAACCACGGTTGTTCCATTGGCCGAAACAAAAGGACGTTTTATGGAAGTATCAAAATTGGTTAAACCAGTTTTTTTCCCGTTGATAAAGGTGTATAGATTATATTCGTCATTTCCTTCATCTGATACAAAAAATACATTCCCTTTTTGATCAACACTGGTCCAGAAATCTTTTCCAATATAATCGGTATAACGTTTATAATTTTTCGTTTTTGGATTGTAAGATTGGATATCGGGATTGTAAGCGCCTTTATAGTGTTTGCGGTTTGTAAATCGGTAACTTTCCCAGGTATCATTAAAAAAAAGTTCACCTGTTGGCGATTCAGCAATATGGTGGGTGGTATTGAAATAATTATCGAATAAACGAACAGCAGTTCCCCCATTTACACTTACTTTATAGCTCGAAAAAGAATTATAGCGGCCAGAGGTGAAATAAATTGTTTTCGAATCCCAGCTCCAGTTATCTACTTCATCCGAAGCATCATTAAAAGTTAATTGTTTAATGTCTCCACCGGTTAATGGCATGATATACACATCATAATTACCAAACTGATTAGAAGAAAAAGCCATCCATTTCCCATCAGGAGATATTTTCGGATTAATTTCTTCTCCCTGCATGGCGGTAACCCTCGATGCTACACCTCCTTTAACCGGAACTTTCCAGATATCGCCATCATAGCTGAATACTATTGTCTGCGCATCGGGCGTTAAAGCAGGGTATGCTGCAAAATATGTTTGGCCTTGGGCAAAGGAATAAATAGGCCACAAAAAAGCTAATGCTGTTAGCGATTTTAACAGGGATTTGATCATGATTTATTTTGTTTGGCTTAGGATGTTTGAACCCGGCTTGTTTAAAATCATTATAAAACTTATGAAATGATTATTTTTAAACATCAAAGGCTCCATCCTACAATTAAAAAGCATTAAAAAATATTAGGATGAAATTACGCAACAGATTTTATATTCGTAAACAATAAAATGTATTTTTGATTGATTTGAAAGTAGTACACCTAAATACCTACGATGGAAATGGCGGAGCAGGACGTGCCTGTTTGCGTTTAAGTGATGCCCTGAAGGCAAGTGGAATCGATTCGAAAGTATTGGTTTACTATAAATTTGGCCAAAACCCAAAGATAGATACTTTTAGCAAATCGCCACTGCAAAAAGCCAGGGCTGTTTACAACATCTTATCAGAAAGATATTATGCAAAATGGCTGAGCAAATCAGTAAAAACGCCATTCAGTTTACAATGGTTCGGCCGTTCGGTCATAAACCACCCGGATGTTAAAAATGCTGATATTATCCATTTACATTGGGTAAATCATGGTTTTCTTAATCCAAAATTTCTAGCACAGCTTGATGAACTGGAAAAACCAATTGTTTGGACTTTTCATGATAGCAACGCTTTTACTGGTGGATGCCATGTGCGTTATGGCTGCGAAAATTTTCATCAACAGTGTGGAAACTGCCCGATTTTGAAAATCAGCGGCAAAAATGATATCTCACATAAAACCTGGCTACGCAAACAGAAAGCTTATACCGAATTGAATTTCCACATTGTGGCGCCTAGTAAATGGATGGCCGCATCGGTAAAATTTAGCAGTTTACTCGGTACCAGAAAAGCTACTGTAATTCCAAACACCATTGAAACAAAGATTTTCAAACCCTATGTTAAATCTGAAGCCAAAAAAATCCTGAAGATCAATCCGGATAAATTTGTACTGATGAGTGGTTTTATGCCTTCAAAAAACGACAAACATAAAGGAACGCCTTATTTGATCGAAGCTTTGGAAATCCTTTCGCGAAGAAGTGGAATTCAAAAAGAAAATATTGAACTGGTTATTTTCGGGAATAAGGAAAATGCCGAAATGCCCGAATTCCCTTTTAAAACCACATTTTTGGGTACCATTAATAAAGATGAGCATTTAGCGAAATGTTATTCTGCTGCCGATGCTTTTATTACGCCTTCCCTTGAAGATAATTTACCCAATACGGTAATGGAAAGTTTATCGTGCGCTACGCCTGTTGTTGCCTTTACCACCGGAGGCATACCTGACATGGTGAAACACATGCAGAATGGTTACCTGGCCGAGTATCAGAATGCAGAAGATCTGGCAAACGGTATTGAGTGGCTGTACCACCGCCCCAATAAAGAAGAAATCCAAAAAGCGGCCAGATTAAGTATTTTAACCGATTTCTCGGAAGAAGTTATTGCAGCAGAACACATCCATCTTTATGAAACATTGATTGATTTACAGCCGAAGTAAAAAAATAAAACACTGATATACAGAAAATTGAATTTGGTGCAAAAGTGTTGAACCAATTAGAAAAATAATAATTTCAATTTCTCAACATGATAAATGTTTGGCAAATTTCATTTTCACATCCGGGCAGAAAAATTTGCACAATCTTTATTAAATTTACTCCAATCCAAAAATCCAACTCTTGCCAAAGCTAACAGTCATCACCATTGTGTATAATAACGTTCGCGATATCGAACGTACCATCCAATCTATTCTTAAACAAACCTATAAAAAAATCGAATATATTGTAATAGACGGCGCATCAACTGATGGCACTTTGCAGGTTGTTGAGCGTTATAAAGATCAGATCTCAAAAATCGTATCTGAACCAGATAAAGGCATTTATGATGCCATGAATAAAGGTTTGGCCCTGGCAACAGGCGATTATGTTTTATTTATGAACTCGGGTGATGAGATTTATGATAAACATACTGTAGAAGATGTTTTTGCTACTGCTCCAGGTGCCGATATTTATTATGGAGAAACAGAAATGTATAACGATAACTGGGAAAACCTGGGCCGCAGAAGGCACGAAGCACCCGAAGAATTTGATTGGACCAGCTTTAAATATGGCATGAACATTAGCCATCAGGCCATTTACATCCGCCGCAGCATTATTACTCCTTACGATTTAACCTATAAATATAGCTCAGATATCGACTGGATTATAAAAGCAGCTAAAAAGGCATCTAATATTGTTAATGTTCACCGTTATGTAGCCAAATACCTGGTTGGTGGTATGAGCAAGAAAAAACACCGCGAAAGCTTAAAAGAACGTTTTAAAATCTTTACCAAATATTATGGTTTGATCCCTAATATTTTTAACCATGTTGTTATTGCCGGTAATTTAGCCTTATATTTTATTAGGCATCGTAGGACAAATGATTAGGTATTTTAGCCAATATATTAATATCGAAGTATCGTCATTTCGAGAGCAGCCGAGAAATCTATGTAAATCAATTTAGTTGAAAGATCTCTCCATTTCGTTGCACTTCAGTCGAGATGACGCCCCCTATCGGAATCTGTTAACTGGTTTGTACTATATTATGATGCCACCCTAATCTCAAATTTCTGAAACAATAATTTTCCTCAACTGTCTTTAATACATCACCTATTAAAAACATTAAAGATTATGGGACAATTAAGTAACCGCACTATTGCTGTACTTTCAGAAAGCGGATTTGAAGAAGTAGAATTAACCGAACCAGTTAAAAGGTTAAAAGAAGAAGGAGCAACCGTTCACATTATCTCCTCAAAAAGCGGAAAAATAAAAGCCTGGGATCAAGACCACTGGTCGATAGAAGTGGATGTAGATAAAACCATTGCAGAAGCAAATGCTGATGATTATAACGGATTACTTTTACCAGGTGGCGTAATTAATCCCGATCAGTTACGTGTTAACGAAGATGCCCTGGCTTTTGTAAAAACATTCTTTGCTGATGGGAAACCAGTTGCCGCCATTTGCCATGGTCCGCAAACGTTGATAAATGCCGATGTGGTTCAAGGCAGAAAATTAACCTCAGTAAAGAATATTTCACAAGATTTAATTAATGCCGGTGCTATTTGGTCGGATGAAGAAGTAGTGGTAGACCAAGGTTTGGTGACCAGCCGTACGCCAAAAGATTTACCTGCTTTTAATGATAAAATTGTAGAAGAATTTGCCGAAGGTGTTCATGAGGGGCAGCACGCCTAAAAACTTTGGACGCTCTTTCTAGATTCACTCAAAAACGGTCGGCAATTTGTCGGCCGTTTTTCTTTTAAGCTATTTTTTGTGCCATCAGATATTACCATCTGAAGGATAAATTTATTTTGATTATTTTCAGTGTAGGAAGGTAACACCCAACGCCACTTATAGCTTTACCTGCCTGATGATATTTTTTATATTCAGTTCAATAATATCCGTCATGGTTTTACAGCGCAAATAATTCTTATCCTTAAAATAATCGCTCATGCCCTGTTTTAGCAAAGCAATGTTTTCTGGTGTGGTGAGTTCTTCTTTGTTCGAAACGTCTCGGAGATCAGTTAATCGATGACGCTCACTCCTCACCCGGTGCACAATAGATGAGCGTTCTTCCTGTTGATACTGCAGTACGGTTTTCTCGGTCAATTGCTCCATGCTCATTTTTACATAAGGCAAATTTTCTTTAAAAAACTGTGGAAGGTAAACCTTTAAATTCCCTTCATAAAACTGTTGATCAAAATCTATTGCCCTGATGCGGAACTGGATGTCATCAAAATCGGGGGTAATCTGCACCACGAAATTATAAGCACGCATATCGCCCAAAAGCATAATTAAGCAGCGTTCGTTAAACTTAACAAACTCTTTTGCAATACGGGTAGGATTAAATTCTGGCGTATACAATTGTCCTTTGGTAAAAACATCACCTGGAATTCCAGCGATATGCTCTTCTACCAAAGTATCACCATCAACCAGGTAATTTACCTGATTTGGTGAAAGGATTTCTTCCATTTCCAGTCCATAAATACGCGAGGCATCAGCTTTCTTAATATAGAAATAATCGTACACATCATTTAAACGGTTTACGATCCGTATGCGGAAGGGATGTGTGTTTCCAAAGGTGCAATATTCAATTTTATCGATGTATTTATGCTCTACAATCCGTAAGTTACCCGATGCTTTTAAGTTGGCATAAATTTCTTTTAAGCCATCATGCAGGGTTTCAATTAAATCCTGAGCATAAATCGGTCCTTCCCAAAGCGAGTCTTTACCAAATTTATCCATTAAAGGAAAAGCTTCGTTAAATTGCATCAGGTCGTTATAACCGATGGGCAATTTGGCTTCGCGTTGGTAAGTGCGCAAATATTTCTGCAAAGCAGGTGTAACCGGAAAAATCGGCTTCTTTTTTGAAATTTTTACATCGTTATTTTCCATGCAGAGGCAATGTACTATTTTCTACAAAATATGTTTAAATTTTTGCCACAAAGAATATCTGTTGTCAACCATAGGGCAAACAAAGAATAGCGCAGCGTAAGCATTTTAAACACAGATATACCATCCGTGTTTATCTGTGGTACATCAGTGGTTAAAAAACATGCCTCCGTTGGCTACTTACCCTTAGGATAACTAAATGGCAAAGCACTTAAATACCTGCTGATTTTCCTATAAGGATAATTACCTGCCCCATGATCGGCGAACTGTACAATAATAGTATTAGTTTTTGGATCGATATATAATCTTTGCCCCAGCATACCCTCAGCAGCATAATCTCCCTTATCCCCTTCCTGTGGAATCCACCAAAGGTAATGATGAGCTGATTTTTGCCAGCCTTTTGCTGATGCTGGTTTTTCAGCACCAATATTTATAGATTGATTTACCCAATCTTCAGGCACAACCTGCTTGCCATGATATTTTCCTTTATTCAGATACAAACGCCCGATTTTAGCAAAATCAATGGCGGTTACCTGGAAACGACTGGCGGTATTGGTTAAACCGTTTACCTGATCTAATCCCCAGGTGGCGTCATATTGCGTACCGATCTGCTTCCACACATTGGCTTCAAAATACTTCGCCACCGATTTACCTGTTGCCTTCTTTAAAACCCAGCCCAATAAAATCGGATCAATACTTTTGTATACCCAAACCGTACCCGGCTTATTTACCAGTTTAACTTTCATCAACTGCGCTTTCATATCATCAGTATAATAATATTTGGCTTCGTCTGAGAAAAATGCCTTTACAATTCCACCTAAAGCATCCTGAAATTCAAGTCCTGATTTCATATCCAGAAGGTTTTTTAAAGTAATTTGTGCAAAGGCAGGGTTCGATTTTAATTCAGGAATATACTTTGTTACTTTTTCATCTAAGTTGTTAATGCTGTGATCTGCCAATGCCTTACCGATAGCAATAGAAATCATACTCTTAGCTCCCGAAAATATACTCGTTAAGGTACTATCGCTATAACCCTTATCATATCGCTCATATAAAATGCTATCATTCCTGATCACAATAAAAACATTAACCTGTCCATTTTTTAAATAGTCTTTTAACGGAATAGAATGATTATTTCCATCTAATACATGAAGCGTATCCAGATCGTTGCGTTGTTTTGGAGGCCTTATAAAGTGTAAGGCCGAATCACTTTTATGCGAAACTTCCTGTGGAAAAATTTTATAGGTTTCGGCGCCGGGTGTTCTATATCTTAACACCCTTCTGAGGTATGGTTTCCAGAGCAGGAGCGCAAAAAGCAATAAAAAGAAGGAATATATCAGGATTAAGAGTGTTTTTTTGAAGATTTTCATCGGCAGCTTTTAACATTCAAATATAAAATATTTAAAGTTTAAGCCTGTTTTAACATCTCATTTTTATTAAGAAGAAGTTCTGGTTTGGGCTTGTATTTCCACCGTTTATGGCTCCACAACCAATAGGCGGGTTCTTCGTTGATCATTTTCTCCAGAAAGCGGGTATGCAGTTCAGTGATTTCAAATTCAGCGGTTTCTGCGGGGTTTAAACATAATGGCACACAATCCACTTCGTAAAATCCGCGTTTCAATACATTTGTTTTAAAATAGAATATTGGTTGATTGGTACGTTTTGCAATTTTCTCAATTCCCAATTGTACTGAACTGGATTGGTGCAGAAAGGTAGTCCAGTAATGCGATTCATCTTTAGAAGGTGCCTGATCGTTCCCAAAACTAAAGATACTCGGTTTTCCTTTACTGGCCTGCAAAGCGCGCATGGTCTGCCGCATGGCAATAAGTTTATTCCCGAACCTGCTTCGTACTCCTTTAAACCAATTATCGAATATCGGGTTAGTTAAAGGTTTATAAATGGGGTAATGATCTGCTGAAAAATTGAGGCCAAGGCCCAAAGTACCCCACTCCCAGTTGCCATAATGTGCCGAACAAATCAATACGCTTTCGCCACGGTCTAAATAGGCCTGAACCTGATCCCTATTTTTAAAAATAAAACGCTTCTCTATTTCTTCTTTTGAGATACTGTTCATTTTTAAAACCTCGAATATCAGTGAAGCCAGATAGCGGTAAAAACGTTTCTCGATAAGAATAATTTCTTTTAATGGCTTATCAGGAAGGGCTTTTAACAGATTTTCCCGCACCACTTTCCTGCGGTAGCCCAAAACAAAATAAAGCAGTAGGTAAGCTCCATCGGCCAGAATGTATAAAACAGATAGTGGAAACAGAGATAATACGCCTAAAAAAAATATTCCCAAATGGGAAATCCCCTTTTTAATCATATCAGAATTAGTTGAATTGCTAAATTAAAAAGCAACGCAACTAATTATGCCACAAAAATGTTAGATTTTAATTTAAGGATACGATAAGCGGTTTAAACCATAGCATCCATTACATTCTGATCTGCCGCCACCTTCTGAACTTTCTGCTCTGGTTTGTACTTCCACCTCCGGTGACTCCACAACCAATAAGCAGGCGCTTCTTTGATCATATCTTCTAAAAAGTGTGTATGCATCTCGGTGATTTCAAATTCGGCAGTTTCAGCGGGATTTAAACAGATCGGCACGCAGTCTACTTCGTAATAGCCCCTTTTTAAATGATTTATTTTTAAGTAAAAAACAGGGCGATTGGTTTTTCTGGCAATTTTTTCTACACCCAGCTGGATCGATGATTCCTGGTTTAAAAACATGGTCCAGTAGTTCGATTCATCTTTAGAAGGCGCCTGATCGCTTCCAAAAGTAAACATGGTCGCCACATTTTTACTCGCCTGTATTGCCCGTAAAGTTTGGCGCATAGCCACCATCTGGTTACCGAATTTACTTCTCATGGTTAGGAACCAATTATTGAAGGATTCGCTGCTTAAAGGTTTATAAATTGGATAATGTTCGCCTGAGAAGTTTAAACCTATCGCCATACAAACCCATTCGTAATTTCCGTAATGTGAAGAACAAAAAATTACGCTCTCGTTATTTTTAAGATAAGCCTCAACCAGATCGGTATTTTTAAATTTAACCCTTTTATTCAGCTCTTTTTTAGAGATGCTTTTCATTTTGATCACTTCGATAAAAAGTGAAGCTAAAAATTTATAGAACCGTTTTTCTATCGCATAAATTTCAGTAGCGGTTTTCTCTGGAAAAGCATTAACAAGGTTTTCTTTAACCACTTTTCTACGGTAGCCAAAAACATAAAAAATTAACATATAAAAAGCATCTGCCAATCTATATAAAATAAATAGCGGCAAGAGAGAGAGCATATTTAATAAAAATATACCCACATTGGATAACCCTTTATTAATCATGATTTGGGACGATTTGTTTGCTTGGTAAAATGCAAAATTAAAGGCTGTACCAAAATGAATTGCCATCAAATTGTTAGTTTTTTATTCCTATAAGTTTTATGAAAATCTGCTGACAAAAAAACACTAAACTGATTAATAATCAGACTGGTGAATAAGCACTTACCTCAAGCGCCTACCGAGTTCAAATACTTCATTAACCCACTTTAATCTCTGCTTTTCCGTAGATGTTTTAACAACTCCTACATAAGTGATTTTAACCGGATTTATCCCACAAAACCGGAGTACACTTTTTTTGAACTGGTTAACGCTCGGCCGACCGAAAAAAAGGCGGTAATACCATGAGGGCTGGTCTAAAGTAGTAATGATCCGGGCTGTTTTCCCACTGAAGAGTTTATCCCACCAAATACTGTTTTCACGATACCTAAAGGCGATGCCAGGTAAAAACAAGCGGTCGATAAATCCTTTCATCAAGGCAGGCATACCTCCCCACCAAACCGGATGAACCCATACCAAATGATCAGCAGCTTTTATTTTTTCTAAACTATATAATAAATCAGGTTCCAATTCCATGCGCTGCTGGTAACCGAAAGCAAGGTTGGGATTAAAAGTTAAATCGGCGATGTGGATTAAAGAAACTGTGGCACCTGCCTCCATCGCTCCTTTATAATAAGCTTCTGCCAGGGCAAAATTAAGGCTGTTTTTATTTGGATGCCCGTTTAGGATTAAAATATTTTTCATGTTGCTATTATTTACAACACAAAATTAACCCTGATCTTTTGCTCAACAGGCAGACAAATGTCCTTAAATAATTTCTTTGCGGAGCCGGCTTAAGTGCCTCGGGGTAATGGCCAGAAACGACGCCAGATATTTTACTGGTATTTCTTTAATATAATCGGGATAATTTTTGAAGAGCTCCAGATAGCGCTGTTTAGCCGCATCTTTCTGGTACATAAAAATGCGTTTTTCTAAATGCAGGTATTGCTGCTCAGCGATGGTTTTTAGCAACTTTAATCCATTTATACTGGATGCAGCTAAATCATCAATCACTTCTTTTTTGATAATCAGCAAATCTACATTACTCATTGCCTGGATATTCTCTACGGTTGGGTTTCCGGTAATCAGAGAGGAATAAGCCGTCATAAACTGATTGGGAAAGGTAAGGCAATAAGTATATTCTTCTGCACTGGCAGAAGTATAATAAGAACGCAGAATACCCGATTTTATGAAAGCTACTTCTTTACAAACCTGATTCTCGGTAATGAAAAATTCTC
Organism: Pedobacter roseus; assembly: GCF_014395225.1. NCBI lineage: Bacteria > Pseudomonadati > Bacteroidota > Sphingobacteriia > Sphingobacteriales > Sphingobacteriaceae > Pedobacter > Pedobacter roseus. The sequence continues at coordinate 5,970,408 of NZ_CP060723.1, read as the reverse complement.
CTCTTTTTAATGCCCTTGTTGTAGCATTTGCAGTGAAAACATCAATTTCTGCCGGTGAAAGAATATTAAAGGACTGAAGGTAAGTTTGCATGATTAAAATTTTGCAGGGGCAAGATAAGCAAAAATAAACGCGGGCGACTTTTCAAAATTAGTTAGGTCGCTACCCCAACTATGATCACAGAACCAAGCCACTTAAACCTTATTGAAGCGGTATCACCCGATTCTTTATCGGGTATTTAGCGGAAAGAAGGACTAACAATAAAAAATGTACTGAAACTGCTTTCCTCATCATTTTTATCACTACCTAAAACACCTAAGTAATGTTGAGAGAACTTTTATTATTTCATTAGATTATTACTTAAGAGTTGACAACTTTCAGCGCCTGTTTACAATAAAAGTTGTCAACTCGAATAAAACCGCTTTAAACACAAAAAAGCCCCGATTGACGTCGGGGCTTTAGTAATTGTATTTTTAAGTCCCCTTTTAGGGGATTTATGCCAAAGGCATCCTTTTGGGAGGGATCTAAGCGAACTGCTTTCCTTTAACTTTACGTTCTTGTTCTGTTAAGAAGATTTTACGTAAACGCATGCTTGCAGGTGTAACCTCGATGTACTCATCAGCCTGGATATACTCCATTGCTTCTTCTAAAGAGAATTTAATTGCAGGTGCAATACGGGTGTTATCATCAGTACCAGAGGCACGCATGTTGGTTAATGCTTTACCTTTTACTACGTTTACTACTAAATCGTTATCACGGATGTGCTCACCCATAATCTGACCTTCATAAACATCAGTTCCCGGATCGATGAAGAAACGACCTCTATCTTGTAACTTATCGATTGAATAAGCTGTAGTTTGTCCTTTTTCCATTGAAACCAATACACCGTTTAAACGACCAGGGATTGTACCTTTCCAAGGCTCGTAAGCTTTGAAACGGTGAGCCATAATCGCCTCGCCTGCTGTAGCCGTTAAAACGTTGTTACGTAAACCAATGATACCACGTGCAGGGATTTCGAATTCCAAGTGTTGTAAATCGCCTTTTGGCTCCATAATCAATAACTCACCTTTACGTTGAGTTACCAATTCGATTACTTTACCAGAAACTTCTCCCGGAACATCAACGATTAAAGTTTCAATCGGCTCATGTTTCTTTCCATCAATTTCTTTAACGATAACCTGAGGCTGACCTACCTGAATCTCATAACCTTCACGACGCATCGTTTCAATTAATACAGATAAGTGGAGGATACCACGACCATAAACCAACCAGGCATCAGGAGAAGCTGTTTCTACAACTTTCAAAGCCAGGTTTTTCTCAGTTTCTTTGATTAAACGCTCTTTAATACGTTGAGAAGTTACTAATTTACCTTCTTTACCAAAAAATGGAGAGTTGTTAATTGTGAACAACATGTTCATTGTTGGCTCATCAATGCTGATTACAGGTAATTGTTCTGGTGCTTCAAAATCAGCGATAGTATCACCAATATCAAAACCATCAATACCTACTACAGCACAAATATCACCCGAACTTACTTCTGTGGTACGGATTTTCCCTAAACCTTCGAAAGTATAAAGTTCTTTTACTCTTGTTTTAACAATTTTACCATCGCGTTTGATTAAAGTAACCGGTTGGTTTTCTTTAATGGTACCACGGTGAACACGACCGATTGCAATACGACCTACGAAAGATGAATAATCTAACGAAGTGATCTGCATTTGTAATGTACCATCGTTAATTGGCGCTGGTGGAATGTTAGCCACAACTGCATCCAATAAAGCAAAAATATCTGTAGTTGGTTTTTGCCAGTCGGTACTCATCCATCCTTGTTTAGATGAACCGTAAATTACCGGGAAATCCAATTGCTCTTCAGTTGCTTCAAGGTTAAAGAACAATTCGAAAATCTGCTCGTAAACCTCTTCCGGGCGACAGTTTTCTTTATCTACCTTGTTTACTACCACAATCGGTTTTAAACCAAGGGCTAAAGCTTTTTGCGTTACGAAACGTGTTTGAGGCATTGCACCTTCAAAAGCATCGCAAAGTAAAAGTACACCATCTGCCATTTTCAAAACACGCTCTACCTCACCGCCGAAATCCGCGTGACCAGGAGTGTCAATAATGTTAATTTTTACGTCTTTGTACTGAACTGATACGTTTTTAGATACAATCGTGATACCACGCTCGCGTTCTAAATCGTTATTATCCAATATCAAATCTCCTGTTTGTTCGTTGTCACGAAAAATAGAACAAGAGTGTAAAATCTTATCAACCAACGTGGTTTTACCGTGGTCAACGTGTGCTATAATAGCTATATTTCTAATCTTTTGCATAAAATGCGCCTCAAATTTGGCGCAAAGATAGTGTTTAGAAATGGATTTTCAACTATATAGCTCACTATTTAATGCTATGATAATGTTGCAATTATCTCATTTTTAAACAGAAAGGTGGAGCAGTTCTTTTTTTAACCAATTGCAGGTTTGAACAAAATGTTTAAAAGAAAACTTAATCTTTAAATTAGCTGCAATAAGTTATAACAGCTAACACTTACTAATTACAGATGAAAATTGAAATGCATACCATCAATAATATCAATATTGCAGAGGTTATCTCAGAAGAAATTATTATTAATGATGCAGTAGATGGCTTAGACTTATTGGGGAACCTATATTACCAGGGTTTTGATAAAATCATCATCCACAAACAAAATATCATCCCCGATTTCTTCGACCTGAAAAACGGAATAGCAGGAGAAATTCTTCAAAAATTCTCAAATTATCGGGTAAGCCTGGCTATTGTCGGCGATTTTAGCGCACCAAGTAAAAGCCTTAAAGATTTTATTTACGAAAGTAATAAGGGCAAACATATAAATTTCCTACCATCGACAGCAGAGGCCTTGCAAACAATTGCCGGTTAATATTCAAAGCTTTTCTGCAGTGTAAATACATTCCTGTAAGCATCACTTATGCTTTACGCTAACTTGCGCTGAAAAACTAGCAGGCTTTACCGAAGAATGCCGTCAATCCCAGGTGCGGGAAATCAAAAAAACAGTTGCAGCAAAGAACAATTAGCACTACCAAACCTCAAACGCAGTGGTTTTGTGTTTCATATTTGCAAAATCCACTCACCTGCTTCTAACAAACAAAACAAAGTGCCACTGTTTTTTTGATGCGAAATGGGCTTGTGTGGAAGCACATTGCTGGATTGACAAAGCGCTTTGGGTACTTTGGCGCTCCAAAGTACCATGCCACCGCGGCATAGAGCGGAAAAAAAATTTAAACTGCATCCAAAAGGCAACACTTCTTAGCAAGCTTAAATATTTCTATTTAGCCAATCCTGATATGAAACCACCCCCAGCTCTGGCCTCGCTTCTCCTTCCAGAATGGCAATGAATTCGAGCGCATGCCCATCCGGATCGTCAAAATAAATGGCTACAGCGGGCATCCAGGCAAAAACCATGGGTTCGTTACCACCACTATTGAGACGATTATAAGGTTGAAGCTGCTTAGATTCGAGAAACTGGACTGATTTATTTACTATATCATCCACGTCGCAACGAAAAGCAAAATGCCTGATATCAATTTCATTTTTTGGCTTTTCCCAAATCCCCAACATGGCTTCCTGCGGTTTACCGATCCAGAAAAAGGCAATTTTGCGTTCTTCTTCATAGTGGCATTGGGTTAAACCTAAAACATTGCTGTAAAAATCGATCGATCTTTGTAAGTCCTCCACATAAATATGTGTTTCAAATAATCCTTTTATCATCCGGTCAAGGTAGGAATAACTTAAATGTGAAAAAATCATGTTTTTCGATACTGCCATCAATAAAATCGATAGATAAAATTTTTCCGCAAATTTGGGTTACCAAAAATGCCGCTGTTGTATTAATTGTAACAAGCTGATTGGAATGAATAAGAGGACTTTAAAATATACAGGCAGATTTTTAGTAGTTTTTATCGCATTGATTGGAATTTACTTCCTCACTGCTTTTTGCTGCTCGCGTATTACCATAAACGCCAATCCAACAAACCCAAAAGAAATTGCCATTTATATTATGACGAATGGTGTACATACCGACATTGTGGTCCCCGCGGTTACCGGCCAAATAAACTGGACAAAAGAAATCAGTTATCAAAACACCTTAGAGGCTGATAGCACTTATCGATACCTGGCTATGGGCTGGGGCGATAAAAAATTCTACCTCGAAACACCAGAATTTTCAGACTTGAAGCTTAGCAACGGCTTAAGGGCCATCTCCGGATTGAGCACTTCGGCCATGCATACCACATACTATAAAAACATTGTAGAAGATGTAAACTGTAAAAAAATAATGATCAGCAAAGTACAATACCAGTTATTGATCGATTACATTTTAAATAGTTTTACAAAAGATGAATCCGGACGTTTAATAAGCGTTAAATCAAACATTCACTACGATATTGGTGATGCTTTTTATGAAGCCAATGGAAGTTACAGCATTTTTAAAACCTGCAATACCTGGGCCAATGGTGCTTTAAAAAGTTGCAGACAACGAAGCTGCCTATGGACCATTTTTGATACCGGTATTTTTTTGAAGTATAAATAGCCATGCGATCGATTGTCATTCCCAACCCGATAGCTATCGGGTCGATTGGGAATCTTAAAGCGCTTGTATTACGATTCCCGCATGCGCGGGAATGACGACCATACTTATCGATTCTATCACTAAACCTCAAATGCCCAATCCAAAAAGGCAGGCATTACACTTTCCCAGGTTGGAACATCGTGTTTACCGCCCACTTTTTCATAATAAAAAACATTTTCGGGTCTTTTATAACCTTTATTCAAGAGGATTTTTACAATATCAATCGTATCATCGATCGAATCGATAATCATATTTTTATTCCGATCGGCCTTTTCATCTTCCGTTCCGGTCATCAACCAGAATTTCATATCAGCTTTGGTAGCTGTATTTTCGATTTTTGCATGCATAATGCGGTCGGCATCGGTATAACCATCTGCCAGATCCTTTTTTCTCCACCAAAATGCACCCGAAAAAACACCGATGGCATCAAAAGCAGTGGGATTGTTCCAGGCAATATCGAAAGCAGATAAACCACCTAAAGAGAAACCTGCAAAACCAACCCTACCGGTTATGGGCATTGCAATTTTCTTTTTAACAAAAGGCAGTAATTCTTTAATTACAAAATCGCTGTAAAGTTGGGCTTTAGCACCACGGCCTTTAAAATCGGGCACCCCTGCTACCCCATATTCCATTAAACGGTCATCTGACGCTTTAATGGCCACAACAATTAACCTATGGTTCCTTTTGCCATGATGAGCATCTTCCAAAATCCGTTTAAAGTCCATCTTGGCAATATCCTGTCCGTCATTTAAGAATAGAAGTTCTATTTTTTCATTTCCTAAAATACCTTCAGGTGTGTAAATATCTATTTCTACCTCGTGCTTTAAATAAGCAGATGGTATTTTAAAGTTGCTGATATTAACTTTTACCGATAAAATTGTTGTGTACATCATAATCAAATCCCCTAACACGTGGCTGTAGCCCCAGAATTTCGGGGCAAAGGTACAAATCTTGCTAAACTATTAATTACCAAAGCTTAATTTTTACATTTCACTTTGATTTTACATCAATTTAGGTCTTAAACTATTCTTTTTACAGATTTAAATTTATACCTTAAGTCATTCAATTTTTATTATGGTTAAAGAAGAACATAAGAAATGGTACAGCCCGAATTTAAGTGGCGAAATCGACATGCTCATCTTTGGTCACGGTGGTATCCCCATTCTGCTGTTCCCAACAAGCATGGGGCGATATTTCGAAAATAAGGATTTCAAGTTGATAGATTCTGTTGAAGGATTCATTAATGAGGGAAAAATTAAGATTTATTGTCCTGATGGAGTTGACAAATTGAGCTGGTACAACAAAAGTATTCATCCCGCAGAGCGGGTTAAGAACCACATCTGGTATGACAAATACCTGCTTGAAGAAGTTGCGCCTCTGGCCCGCCAGGAAACCGGACACAGTAAAATTATTACTGCTGGTTGTAGTTTTGGAGGCTATCATGCTGCAAATTTCGCTTTCAGGCACCCATGGCTGGTGAGCCACATGTTTAGCATGAGCGGCGCATTTGATATTTCTGGCCAGCTGGATGGTTTTTACAACGACGATGTTTATTTCAATAATCCTGTAGATAACCTTTTAAACAACAGCAACCCCGAACTGCATTACATGAAAATTGTGTTGGGTACAACCGACCGCGACATGTGCAGACCAGACAATGAGCGTTTATCAGAGATCCTAAACAAAAAAGGCATCGATCACTGGCTGGATATCAGACAAAATGCCGACCACGACTGGCCGATCTGGAGAGAGATGTTTCCGAATTATATTGCACAGTTATAGATTTAGTCCTAAATCCCGAGTTCTAAATCCAAAGTCGATTAGACTATAATAATCAAACAATTAACCGATTAACCAGTTAAACAATTAAACTAAAATAGTACCAATGAAAAAAATAGGGATTTTATTCGGACAGGAGCGTTCTTTTCCTGAAGCCGTAATCGAAAGGATCAATCAAAAAGCAGAAAAAGGCATTACCGCCGAAGCTGTTAAAATCGACAAAATATTTCAGAATGTACCGTTAGGCTATTCAGTCATCATCGACCGCATTTCGCAGGATGTGCCTTTTTACCGTGCATCTTTAAAAAATGCAGCCATTACCGGAACCGCAGTAATCAACAATCCATTTTGGTGGAGTGCCGACGAAAAATTTTTCAATAATGCACTGGCCGAACAGATTGGTGTGCCTGTACCCAAAACAGCATTAATACCTTCAAGAGAACATCCTACTGGAACCACAGGCGAATCTTTTTCTAATCTAGCCATGCCATTAGACTGGGATGCTATTTTCGAATACACAGGCTTCCCGGCTTACATGAAACCCTACGACGGTGGCGGCTGGAGAGATGTTTACAAATTACACAATAAAGAAGATTTTTTCGACAAACATAGCGGCACGCAACAATTGGTGATGCTTTTGCAGGAAGAAATCATTTTTGAAGAGTATTTCAGGTGTTATTGCATTGGGGGTAAACATGTACGCATTATGCAGTATGATCCCCGCAACCCTCACCATTTACGTTATGCAACAGAAGGAAAATCGCCTGATCCGAAACTGCTTAAAACAGTAGAAGAATACACACTTAAATTATGTCAATATTTAGGATACGACTTTAATACGGTAGAATTCGCAGTGCGCGATGGGGTGCCTATTGCAATCGATTTTTGTAACCCTGCACCAGATGCAGACATCAATAGCGTTGGTCAGGAAAATTTTGATTGGGTGGTAGAAACCACAGCCAATTATGCCATAGAAAGAGCGAAAGCACAAAAAGATGGTCAGGATAATTTAACCTGGGGCGAATACATTAAAGCCTCTGTTGGTGGCAAACCATTAATTACAAAATCAGCTCCAAAAGCGGCTAAAACGGCAACAGTAAAAAAAGCTACCGCAACAGAAAAAGCGCCTGCAAAGCCTAAAAAAGCAACAGCAAAAAAATAATTGGGATTTAAATTCTAATCAATACTAACATGAACGAGTTTACGCTGGGCATAGAAGAAGAGTACATGGTAATTGATCCCGTTACCCGAGAGCTTACTTCGCATGACCAAAAAATTGTAGAGGCCGCACAAAAAATTCACAAAGACCAGGTAAAGGCAGAAATGCACCAGGCCGTGGTTGAAGTAGGAACCGGAATTTGCAAAACCACCACCGAAGCCCGTAAAGAAATTTCGCAGTTGCGCTACACCGTATCGCAACTTGCCGGAGAACAGGGTTTGAGAATCGGTGCCGCTGGTACCCACCCATTTTCACATTGGGAAAAACAATTGATTACCGAACATCCCCGCTACAACGAAATTGTTAACGAGCTGCAGGAGGCTGCCCGTTCTAACCTTATTTTTGGGCTGCATGTACATGTTGGCTTTCAATCGCGTGAGCTGGCTATCCATATTGCCAATCAGGTGAGGTATTTTCTGCCCCACGTTTTTGCCTTATCAACCAATTCACCTTTTTGGGAATCGAGAAATACAGGTTACAAATCTTTCCGAACTAAAATTTTCGATAAATTTCCGCGTACAGGTATTCCTGATATTTTTAACAGCATTGAAGATTACGACAATTATGTGAAACTGCTCATCAAAACCAATTGCATGGATAATGCAAAGAAAATTTGGTGGGACATCCGAGTGCATCCATTTTTTGATACGGTGGAGTTCAGAATTTGCGATTGCCCGATGCTGATCGATGAAACCATGGCATTTACGGCATTATTTCAGGCATTATGTGCTAAACTATATAAACTGCGTTTGCAGAATATGGAGTTTATATCTTATTCAAGAGCGTTGATCAACGAAAATAAATGGCGGGCTGCACGTTATGGTATTGATGGCAATCTGATCGATTTCGGTAAAGAAATGGAAGTAAACTGCCGCAACCTTGTTTTAGAATTATTGGATTTTGTTGATGATGTAGTGGATGAGTTAGGTTGCCGTGAAGACATTAATTATGTACACAAAATTCTGGAGCATGGTACCGGAGCAGACAGACAGTTGGCTGTTTACCAGCAAACTGGTAACTTTGAGGCCGTGGTAGATTACATTACCACTCAAACACTTATAGGCGCAAAGTAATTTAAAATGGATAAAAGAAGCTTAAAGGTAGCCGTTATTGACATGAATAACGGCGCACCTAATCAGGGTATGCGGGGGATTCAGGAAATTTTATCCCGTTTCAGAATTGAAAACAATATCGATTTAATCTTTGATATTTTTGATTTAAGGCAAAAAGGCGAAATACCAGGCATCGGCTATGATGCTTATATTTCTAGCGGTGGACCAGGGAGCCCGATTGAAAGCAAAGGAGAGAAATGGGAAAATGATTTCTTTAACCTGCTCGACCAGATTGAAGCTTTTAATCAAAAAAGCGAACACAGAAAAAAATATGCTTTTTTAATCTGCCATTCCTTTCAATTGGCCTGCAGAAAATATGAGTTGGGCAATGTGACTGAGCGGAGGTCGAATGCTTTTGGGATTTTCCCGATTACACTGACCGAAGATGGAGAAAAAGATGAAATTTTTAATGGCATCACCAATCCTTTCTTTTCTGTTGACAGCCGCGACTGGCAGGTGATTGAACCCGATTTTGAAGCTTTTGAACGCAAAGGAGCTAAACTATTAGCCATTGAGAAAGAACGTAAACATATCGAATTAGAACGTTGTATGATGTCGATCCGCTTTTCAGATGAAATTATTGGCACACAATTTCACCCGGAAGCCGATCCGGTGGGCATGAAAATGTATTTGCTTCAGGACGAAAAGAAAAAAGCAATTAGCGATATGCACGGGGAGCAGAAATACCTCGATATGTTAAACAGTTTAGACGATCCGGCAAGGATTGTGCTTACCCAAAGTATTATTTTACCTAATTTTTTGCAAAAAGCAATTGGAGATTTGCAAAAACAGTCGTCATTGCGAACTGAAGAAGTGGATTGAGCGAATGGGTGAAGCAATCTTTTTCTACAACATAAAAGATTGCTTTGTTTCGATGATAAATCGCAAACTCACAATGACGATTTTTTGTAGCAATGACGAAAACTATAAAAACCTATGATACCTGCTCAACGCCAAAAATACAACCAACAGTTTACCACAGAAAAGTATCAGAACTTTTTAAAAGAGCTTAGTCAGGGTTATCCTGAAATTCCTTTCAGGGTAGCAGAAACTCCTATTTTTATACCAAAAGCTTTAAAGGAAAAATTGATTGCGGCCGGAGAGGAAATTATAAAACTGATTAAACAGCCCAATTTTAAAACGCTTACCCAAAAGGCAATCCCAGTAGATTGGATTGTTCCCAATGAAAACGAGCAGCCACACTTTCTAACCTTCGATTTTGGCATCTGCAAAGATAAAAATGGGGAACTCACGCCTATGTTGATTGAAATGCAGGGTTTCCCTTCTTTATATGGTTTTCAGCACCATTTAGCTAAAACTTTTAAGGCCAATTTCGACATAGATACTTCCGTAAATTATTTTTTAAACGGATTTGACGAGGAAAAGTACACTAAACTGCTTAAGGAAGTAATTATTGGAAAACACCAGCCAGAAGAGGTTGCTTTAATGGATGTTGATGCCCCTAATCAAAAAACCGCTATCGATTTTTTTGTCACCCAAAAATTATTGGGTATTAAGATCCTCGCACTCGAAGACATTAAAAAAATAGGCAAACAACTGTTTTACGAAGAAGATGGCAATCAGATTCAGCTAAAAAGAATTTATAACCGTTTAATTTTCGACGAAGTTGCCAACAACACCGAAATTTTTAAAAACAGTTTCGATCCGCGTGAAGAGCTCGATGTAGAGTGGGTAACACATCCCAATTGGTTTTACCGCATCAGTAAATATACTATGCCATTTCTAAAAAGCGAATTCGTACCCGAAACACGTTTTTTAAATGAGGTAAAAACAATTCCTGGCGATTTAGAAAACTATGTATTAAAGCCCTTATTTTCTTTCGCTGGTATGGGCGTTATTATCGATGTAACCGAAGCAGACGTTACTGATATCAAAGATCCTGAAAACTGGATTTTGCAGCGGAAAGTAAATTATGAACCCGCTGTTCAGGCGCCAGACGGTGGAGTAAAGGCCGAAATCAGGATGATGTATTTATGGCCTGATGGTGGTGAGCCTCAACTCTGTATTAACCTGGCCAGATTAAGCAGGGGCAAAATGATTGGTGTACGTTATAATGCCAATTTCGATTGGGTTGGTGGTACAATAGGTTTTATGGAGGAATAATACCTGTTTTCTTAACCACAGAGTACACAAAGAAAAAAGCACAGGTACACAGAGAAACAATCTCCGTGTTTTCTGTGAATCCGTGGCAAAACAAAAAAACTACACCTAAAATCTTCAATAACCATTCGGCCACGGAGACAAGGATGGCACGGAAAACAATGCCTAAGTAATATCCCTCCGTGTTTTCTATGAATCCGTGGCAAAACAAAAAACTACACCTAAAATCTTCAATAACCATTCGGCCACAGAGACACGGATGGCACGGAAAACAATGCCTAAGTAATATCCCTCCGTGCTTTCTGTGAATCCGTGGCAAAACAAAAAACTACACCTAAAATCTTCAATAACCATTCGGCCACGGAGACACGGATGGCACGGAAAACAATGCCTAAGTAATATCCCTCCGTGTTTTCTGTGAATCCGTGGCAAAACAAAAAAACTACACCTAAAATCTTCAACAACCATTCGGCCACGGAGACACGGATGGCACGGAAAACAATGCCTAAGTAATATCCCTCAGTGTTTTTTATGAATCCGTGGCAAAACATCTCTAAACCCGCTCACTGTACCCCTTATAAAACTCGGTTTTCTCTGTGGTAAAATACCCAGCAATAATTTACATTCACCTGAACACCAAAACACTAAAAGCACTTATATTTGTATTATGGATATTCAAACGATTTTAGTCTTTTTACTTTTTGCGGTAGCATTGGTATATGTTGGCCGTTTGGTTTTTAAATCTTTACAGGTAAAAAAAGATGGCTGTGGTGGAAATTGCAAATGTGGCGTAGATTTTTCCGATATTAAGCCCGTAAAAAAATAACGCCTATCTTTATGATTCACCAGTTTAAGGAATACTTTCAATCAAAAATAGAATTAACTGATGAGCAATTCGATAGCATTTCCGCTTCGCTAAAAGTTAAAAAATTCGAGAAAAACGAAATCATACAGTTTAAAGGAGATATGCTAAAATATGGCTTTTTCGTGGGTAAAGGCCTCTTAAGGTCTTATTCTATCGATTCGAAGGGTAAAGAACATATCATTCAGTTTGCCCCTGAAAACTGGTTTGTTTCCGACCGCAACCAGATGCATAATGAACCTTCTGATTTTTTTATCGAAGCGATAGAAACTACCGAAGCAGTTATCGTTCCCGATAATTTTATGAGCGAAGCTTCCCGTAAAGTTCCCTGCCTGTTAGCCTTAAATGTAACCATGCTGCATAATTCAATCCGTTTTATGCAAAAAAGGATCAATATGCTTTTAAGCGCCACCGCTGAAGAAAGATATCTGGATTTCATTAAACTTTACCCAAACCTTACCCTTCGCGTGCCGCAATGGATGATCGCATCTTACCTGGGCATCACCCCCGAATCACTCAGCCGTGTAAGAAAAGAACTGGCCAATAAACATTTTAGACCATAGAAAATTTTGAATGTGTGAGTTTTGAATGTGTGAGTTTTGAATGAGTGAGTTTTGAATGAGTGATTTTGGAATGATTGAATGTCTTAATTAAATCTAACCTTTCAACTTTTCAACCACTAACATTTCAACATTTCTATCATCCAATCCATCTATCATTCAATCATTTCCAATTACTTACCATACATCAATTCCCAATCAAACCCTGTACTGTACTTTTGTGATGTAAATATTAAACATCCTAAAAAACAAAAGATATGGCAACTACAAAATGGACATTAGATCCAACCCACAGCGAATTACAATTTAAAGTAAAACACTTAATGATTACTACTGTAACTGGTAGTTTAAAATCTTTTTCGGCAGAATTAACCTCTGAAGGTGATGAATTCGAAAATGCTGAAATTTCTTTTAAAGGTGATATCGATTCTATCGACACCGGAAATACCGACCGTGATAACCACTTAAAAAGCGGCGATTTCTTTGATGCCGAAAAATTTGCTCACATTGAGTTTAAATCTAGTGCAGTAGAAAAAGATGGTGGCGATTATATCGTTAAAGGTGATTTAACTATCAAAGGCGAAACTAAACCAGTAAAATTGACTGCAGAATTTGGCGGTATTGCTACCGATCCATGGGGAAATACGAAAGCTGGTTTTACTTTGAGCGGAAAAATTAACCGTTCTGATTTCGGCTTAACCTGGAATGCTGCTTTAGAAACCGGTGGTGTAATGGTAAGTGAAGAGGTTCGCCTTTTGGGTGAATTGCAGTTTGTGAAAAGCGTATAAGCGATAGGCGTTTGGCGATTAGCGTAATGCGCGCCAAACGCATAACAGAAAGGTTCCAATCATGGAAACAAAACAAATAAAAAATGTACTTAAAGCCCCTGCGCCGCACATGGTTGGCGATGGATTTAGGGTACACAACTTTTTCCCAAGCGGTTATGAAATTAACATGAGTCCATTTTTTTTATTGGACTATGGCTCTAAAATTGAATTTTCTGCGAGGAAAACCCCAAGAGGTGTTGGTGTTCATCCGCACCGGGGTTTCGAAACCGTAACCATTGCCTATCATGGTGCCGTTGCGCATCACGATAGCTCCGGGAACAGTGGAGTGATATATCCTGGCGATGTACAGTGGATGACTGCTGCAAGTGGTGTACTGCATAAAGAGTACCATGAAGAAAATTACAGTTTAACGGGCGGTCCTTTTCAAATGGTTCAGCTTTGGATCAATCTTCCGGCAAAAGATAAAATGAGCAAAGCGAAATATCAGGCCATTAAACAGGCTGATCTGGCTCATTTTGATTTACCAGAAAACAGAGGAAAAATCGAAATCATTGCAGGTAATTATCAAAAAATAAAAGGTAACGCCACCACCTTTACCCCTATTGAGCTGTATAATGCGAGATTAAATAAGGGCGGAGAAGCTGTCTTTAACTTTCCAGGGAATTTTAATACCGGCTTTATGGTAATTGAAGGATCAGTAAAAATCAACGGATCTGAAAATATATCAGCTGATCACTTTATTTATTTCGACAACAAAGGTGAAGAAATTAAGGTTGAAGCTTCAGAAAATAGTGTTTTACTTATTTTGAGCGGTCAGCCTATTGATGAGCCTATTGTTCAGTACGGTCCGTTTTTAATGAACACCGAGGCTGAGATTCATCAGGCCATTGAAGATTATAACCAGGGAAGATTTGGTTATTTAGAAGAGTAGAGGTTTATATAATTTATATTTTGAAGCCGGCATTTTTAACAAAATTTGCCGGCTTTTTTATGTCTGCTTAGAAATACAACCATAAAATAGTATCTTAGGATAAACTAACGATCACTCATCCCAGCCGTTTCATTTCATCATTCATCCAATCTTCATATTCGTTAGTGACTTTTGATCATAAATCAGAACAGAAAAATGTCCGGAAAACAAATATTTCAAACTGAGACTAAAAGACGCTGGAATACTTTTACATGGGTAAGCCGCACTTTCTTTTTAGTTTTCATCGTCGCAATCATCTGCGTAGTATATACCTTATCATCGGTACAGGCACCCAATTTGCCTTTTATTGATACGAATACGCCGCTAACGCAAAAGCAATTAGATAAGTTAAAAAAATCGCAGCAGTACAAGGATTTTACGATCGAGAAATCGAAACTTCAAAAAATCAAGAAAGACCGCGAGCACCGTATTTTAACCCACCGTGGCAACAGTAAGCGCATCAATATGGCTTTTTATGTAAGTTGGGCAGGAAGTAAAGACGCATCTATATCAGATTTAAAACGCAACATCAGCCATTTGGATATGGTGGCAACCGAATCGTTCTTTTTAAACGGCGATTCTATTGTCGACAAGGTAGATACAGCTGCATTGAAAGTAATCCACAATGGCAAAAAATCGGCTATTGCAGTGGTTTCCAATTACAACAAAGATCATTGGGATGGTGCGGCGGTAAAACGCCTGTTAAACAATCAACCGGCACAGCAAAAGTTGATTTACGACCTGATCGCGATCACTAAAAAATATGGCTATAGTGGCATTAACATAGATTTTGAAGAGCTTAACCTTGAAAACAGCGATAGTTTTAACAATTTCATGAAAAACCTATACGCCCAGTTTCATGCAGAAAAACTGATCGTTTCGCAGGATATCTCGCCAGAAAACGATGATTATAAGCCAGAAATCCTTCAAAACTATAATGATTACATTGTTTTAATGGCTTATGACCAGCATACTGATCAAAGTAATGCCGGCGACATTTCACACCAGGAGTGGGTGGAAGAAAAGCTGGACGATATCTGTAGCAAGGTAGATGCAGATAAGGTTATCCTGGCTTTAGCCTGTTACGGTTATGATTGGCCAAAAAATAGCATTGGCGTACCAATTACTTACGAACAAGCCATGACTACAGCGGTTAATTACAAAAGCAAAATTAACTTTAACCCCGAATCGGCCAATTTAAATTATAGCTATAATGATGGAAGTGGCATTAAACACGAAGTATATTTTACCGATGCGGCCACTTATTTTAACCTAATCCGCAAGGCTGATGACTGGGATATTGCCGGTATTGCCTTATGGCGTTTAGGATCAGAAGATAAACGTTTATGGTCTTTCATTTCCAATGACCTTAGCCTTGATACTTTAAAGAAAAAGCCTTTCGATCTGCGCAAAATTTCTTCACTAAATATGGGCGGTATTTCTTATTTAGGTGATGGCGAAATATTGGACCTGATTTCTACCCCTACTCCAGGCAGCGTAAAGTTTACCTTAAATAAAGACAATTTTTCTATTGCGGATCAAAAATACATCCGCCTTCCTGAGCAATATGTTATAAAAAGATTTGGAGAAGCGGATAAAAAAATTGCTTTAACCTTTGATGATGGTCCTGATCCGGTTTATACCCCACAGGTACTAAACATTTTAAAACAGGAAAAAGTACCCGGCTGTTTCTTTGTAGTGGGTATTATGGCCGAGCAGAATATGGAATTGTTAAGGCAGGAATATAATGATGGTTACGAAATTGGAAACCATACTTTTTTCCATCCCGACATGTCGGCTATCGGCCCAAGACGGGTAAAATTTGAGCTTAACGCCACGCGCCGTTTAATTGAAGCCGTTACAGGCCACAGCACCATTTTGTTCCGCGCACCGTTTAATGCCGATGCCGAACCTCAGAACATTTCAGAAATTTTGCCGGTTGCGCAAAGCAGAAAAGAAAATTATATCAACATCGGTGAATACATCGATCCGGAAGATTGGCAGCCTGGAAAAACTGCCGATCAGATTTTTAATGAAGTGGTAAAACAGCATGAAAATGGGAACATCCTTTTGTTGCATGATGCAGGGGGTAATCGGGAGGCTACTGTTGCCGCTTTGCCAAGGATTATCAAATTCTTTAAAGCCAAAGGATATACTTTTACCACCGTTGGCGATTTAATGGGCAAAAAAAGATCAGAATTGATGCCTGCGGTTAAATCAACAGCAAATAGCGGTTTCAGCGGTTCTGGAGACTATTTTTTCATTAATTTCTTTTACTACGGAAACATGATTTTGAACATCATATTTTCTGTTGCCATTGTATTGGCCATTTTAAGAACCATATTTATCGCTTACCTGGCCATTAGACAACGAAAAAGAGCAAAACGTAATGTGGGCAAATTAATCGCCAATCCTTCTGAGCAAGTGAGTATCATTATTCCCGCTTACAATGAAGAAGTTACGGCTGTACAAACCATTAATAGCCTCTTAAAAACTACTTATCCCAATTTTGAGCTCATTTTTGTTGATGACGGATCGAAGGATAAAACCTTTGAAATCATTAACGAACATTTTGGCAATCACCCGCAAGTAAAGGTTTTCAGAAAAGAAAATGGTGGTAAAGCATCAGCTTTAAATTATGGTATTTCAAAAGCAAGTTCTGAGTTTGTAATCTGTATTGATGCGGACACGCAACTAAAAGATGATGCGGTAACCGAACTGATGCGCTATTTCTATAGCGAAAAAATTGCAGCTGTTGCCGGAACGGTTAAAGTTGGAAATGCCAATAACATCATTACCAAATGGCAATCTATTGAGTACATTACAGCTCAGAATATGGATAGAAGGGCCTTCGACCTGTTAAATACCATTACTGTTGTTCCGGGAGCAATTGGTGCCTTTAGAAAAAACGTAATCATTGAAATCGGCGGTTTCACTGTCGATACCCTCGCTGAAGATTGCGACTTAACGATGCGCATTTTAAAAGCAGGTTATAAAGTTAAAAACTGCGATAGCGCAATTGCTTACACAGAAGCGCCAGAAACGGTAAATATGCTTTTGAAACAACGTTTCCGCTGGAGTTTTGGAGTAATGCAAAGTTTCTGGAAAAACAGAAAAACACTGCTTAACAAAAAGTATGGCTATTTTGGAATGGTGGGCATGCCTAATATTCTGATTTATCAGATCATTTTACCTTTATTTTCCCCACTTGCCGATCTTTTCATGCTGATTTCCTTAATAAGTGGATTATTTTCGTTAAGTGCCATCAACAATTTAACACTAACCGGCTTTTCGGGCATTTTAAGCCTGCATAATGGATTTGGACAAGTGCTATTTTACTACATCATTTTTATTGTGGTAGATATGTTCTTCGCCGCCATTGCCTTCCGAATGGAAAAAGAGAAATATACCAACTTACTTTACATTTTCCCACAACGTTTTTTCTGGAGACAATTGATGTACGTAGTGCTGTTCCGCTCTTTCAGAAAAGCGATAAAAGGTGAGTTAGAAACATGGGGGACCTTAAAAAGAACAGGTAACGTAAAAGAGCAAACAGCTTAAAAATGAGGCTTACTTCCAAAGTATCATGGCATGATCGCAGGCAGACTTCGGAAGTCAACATAAAAAAAGTCAAGTTTTTTTTTAAAAACTTGACTTTTTTTCCCATCTATTTAAAAAACATAACCAATTAATAATAAGTCATTTAAAAATAATTATTATTGTTAATGGAAAATTCTAACCAAAACACATTTTCATTAAAAAAGGTATTTTTGATCTCACTCATTGCCGGAACTTTGGATGGCCTGGCGGCAGTAATATTCCTGGCAAAAATGAATTTTACCGGTGTATTTCAATATATCGCAAGTGCCGTTTTAGGGAACGCAGCTTTTACAGGTGGGATTAAAACAGCCATAATTGGTTTAACATTACACTATTTCATTGCCTTTAGCTTTACGCTGCTTTATACCTTCGCGAGTACAAAAATAGCTTTGCTTAAACAGCATTTTATATTATCAGGAGTTATTTATGGTTTAGTTGTCTGGACGGTTATGAACTTAATAATTGTTCCGCTTACCAAAATACCAGCAACACCATTCCACTACGAGAAAGCTGTTTTAAATGCTGTAATCCTAATTTTTTGTATTGGTCTACCGATTTCTTATTTAACCGCCCGTAAAATTAATTAAGGCTTTTCTATCAAACAAACGGCATAAGAAACAACGCCTTCTTCCCTGCCGATAAAGCCCATCTGCTCGTTAGTAGTTGCTTTTATAGAAATATCTTCGGTGGAAATACCTATTGCGTCAGCAATATTCTGTTGCATGGCAGGAATATGTGGATTAATTTTTGGCGCCTCTAAACAAAGCATGGCATCAATATTACCAATCTGCCATCCTTTATCGGCCAATAGTTTAACCGTTTCTTTTAATAAAATAATGCTGCTGATCCCTTTCCAACGGTCATCCGTGTTTTTAAAGTGGAAACCGATATCGCGTAAATTGGCTGCACCTAACAGTGCATCGCAAATGGCGTGGAGAAGAACATCGGCATCCGAATGTCCATACGCACCTTTATGATGGTCTAATGTAACACCGCCTACAACAAAAGGATGCTGATCTTTTAACTGATGCACATCAAATCCGAAACCTACTCTAATTTTCATGGAAATTTTGGTTAATAATTGCTCAAAACTGTTAATCGGCTAAATTACTTTTTAACAATCTTTTTGTCGCCAAAGTTAAACAATAGACCAAAACGCAGGGTATTTGCAAGCGGACTTGTTTGTGCATTTGCAATTAAATAGGAGAAATCGATATTAAATACGTTGTATTTTAGGCCAAGGCCTAAGGTAAAGTAACGGCTATCGCCTTTCATTGGACTCTGGTAATTGTAACCTGCCCTTACGGCAAATTGCTGATTGTACCAGTATTCAAGGCCTGTTGAAATCCCAACTTCTTTCAATTCTTCTTTAAAACCACCGGGTGCATCGCTAAACGAACCAAAAATACCGGCAGGTACCGAACGGTTAGGATCTTTACCGCTTATAATATTGTTGTTCGAATCGTATATTGGCTGTGTTGGCACCAACAGTTTATTAAAATCAAGCGCAAATGTTAAGGTGCTAAAATCATCCATTGTGAAGGTAGATGCACCGCCTATTTTAAAATTGGTAGGCAAAAAGAAATTCTCACCACCATCAGAATAACTCATTTTAGTTCCGATGTTTGAGATATTGGCACCTGCAGAAAGAATAGCCTGTTTGCCAAAAAGTGTTGTTGATGTTTTATATAATCCTGAAATATCAACCGCTAAAGCATTTCCGCTGTGCACCTGCCCTGAAGATGAAAATTGCCCTGATGCCAGGTTGGAGTTAATGTATCTCAAAGAGGTTCCCAAAGAAAATTCTTCGCCAAAACTGCGGGCATAAGAAACATCAAATGCCAGTTCGCTTGGATTCGAAATACCCAGATCCTGCTGGTTAATATCAGTAAGCTGGATAGAACCTAACGAAAAATACCTCAATGAAGCGCCAATGGTATTGCGATCGTCTAACTTATAAAAACCACTTAAATAAGCAAGGTTGATATCCGGAACCAAACTTTTTAACCATGGACTGTAAGAAACAGAAAAACCATAAGGTTTATCCAAAAAAGCAAGTTTAGAAGCGTTTATACTGGCCGAATTTACGTCTCCGGCAACCGCAACACCCGCATCGCCCATTGCTCCGGCACGGGCATCGGGGGTAATCAGCAGAAATGGAACTGCTGTTATAATATTGTTTAACTCACTGCCGTTGGGTTGTGTATTATTGCCTATAACCACTTGGGCGTTTGTTTTACCAAACACCAAAGCCATTGAGATTGCAGAAAAAGCAAGTTTACTGATGTACTTGAAATTCATCCTTTAAAGGTACGTAATTTTAGATCTTGGTGTTTAGCAATAAATGAGATATACTCTGTAACGTAAAACCAAAACTTATATTTTACCAAATTACGAATTCTAGCATTATTTACTAATTAAACCTACGATTTTTACATAGGGGTGTGACAGCATAAATCGTAAGCAACAAATTTATAGCCATTTAGCCTGTAAACGAAATCATTTTGATCTTTTTAAATATTTTTTATTAAACAATTTAGCGCATTTGTAGCCAAATATCCTTAAACCAAATATGGTTAAATTATTTGCAATCTCTGTAATTGTTATCCGGTTATGTGTGTTTGCGAACAAAATAATTAATCTCCACAATGACTCAGCTGTCTAAACCCGATCGACCGATAGATTTATCAAATAAAATTAGAAATTAATACAAATGTGAATATGTTATGCATCACTATTTATATTTATGTTTTGCAACCCTCAATTTACATTTTATATTGCTTATTTATAATTATTTAGCTAAAATTCCGTTTAAAAAACAAAGAGACACAATACGATATAAAATAATACGTTAAGGCTTAAAAATATAATCGATATTTTATTGTCACATAATTTATATATTCATTTAAAATTTGTTTAATTTTATCGTCTGAATTGCCTATTGGCGATATTTCCAATGTATTATATGAAAAAACTATTACTATATTCTTTTACCTGTTTATCACTAGCCGCCCTGCTTTCGAGTTGTAGCTCAAAAGGCGGGAACAGTTCAAGTAAAACGGGTATTCCTTATGCAGACAGGAAAAGCAAAAACAACCAATCTGGTGCCTTTGCTGTAGCAACCAAATATAAAAGAGCACCGGGGCCAGGCTTAATAGCAATTGAAGGCGGGGTTTTGGTAGTAGGTGGTAGTGCCATCGAAGTACCGGGTGTTGAGCCTAATATCTATAACTACAAAAGACAGGTTACCGTTCCATCTTTCTACATGGATGAAACTGAAGTATCGAATACTGATTGGTTGGAATACTTGCACTGGATCAGGTATAACTTCCCTGAAGATCGTGAATATTATTACAATGAACTTCCTGATACTTTGGTTTGGCGCCAGTCTTTATCCTATAACGAACCTTACGTTGATAATTATTTAAGGCATCCGGCTTACCGTGATTACCCTGTTGTGGGTGTTTCCTGGGAGCAGGCCTCACGTTATTGCGAATGGAGGACCTCAAGAGCAAACGAATTCATTTTGCGTGAAAAAGGGATCTTAACTGATTATAGAACACTTGCGGGTAATGCAAGAGGGAACAATGCTGCTACGGCCGCCGCTTCCCCGAAACCAGATAAGCCATATAATACTGATGCCTATCTTAACAATCAATACAATGATATAGGTAGAAATGCACCTATTGACTATAATACAAAAGCTGGTGCAGCTACCACAACCGCAGGAGGAACTGCTGCAGCTACAGGAGGCAGAAACGGTCAGCCAAGAAGAACGGCAACTTTGGAAGATGGCGTAATTATGCAGCCTTACCGTTTACCAACAGAAGCTGAATGGGAATATGCTGCATTAGGCTTAATTGGAAATACAGAATACGAAAATATTAATCAGAATAAAATTTACCCTTGGAACGGTTTAGGTGTTAGTTCGGCCAAAAAGAAAACCAGAGGTATGATTCAGGCCAACTTTAAAAGGGCTCCCGGAGATTATATGGGTGTTGGTGGTTCACTGAATGATAAAGGAGATTTAACGGTTCCGGTTATTCAATATGCACCAAACGATTTCGGTTTGTATAACATGGCTGGAAACGTAAATGAATGGGTTAACGACGTTTACAGAACAGCTACATTTACTGATGCTGATGCGTTTAACCCTTATCGTGGTAACTATTTCACCAACAAAAAGTTAGAAGATTCGCAAAGCGGAAAAATTGCTTTGGATAAGTATGGTAATCCAATTAAGGAAAATGCTTATTCAGGCAGAAAACAAACCTGGGCAGAAAAACAAGCGCAGGCTAAACGTTCTGATTCAATCTCAAAATCTACAGATCCACAGGCTGCAGTAGCAGCATCTAGTACTTATCAAGCCGATCAAAGAGGGTACCGTGACAGACAAAACACTTTACTTAATGAAGAAGGTGTAACCCTGGTAAACGATAAATCGAGAGTTTACAAAGGCGGTTCGTGGAACGATATGGCTTACTGGTTAAACCCTGCAACCCGCCGTTTTATGCAACAGGATGAATCATCGGCAGAAGTTGGTTTCCGTTGTGCCATGACGATGCTTGGTGCTCCAGAGATCAGTACTTCCGGAAAAAGAAGTTTTAAAACTCCACCTCCAAAACCTTACAGGGTTAGCAGAGGTAAATAATATAGAAAAGTCCCGATCATAAATCGGGACTTTTTTTTGCTTTGTATTTTGTAGTATACTTTGGTTATCGGATAATAAAAAGAAACTCGTCATCTAAAGTACATTGCACTCTGCTATTTTTACTTATAAGGATAGGCACACGAAGCAAACTTAAAACAATCGCTATAACCCATAGGTATAAGATTGCTTCGTCGGCTGAAAAAGCCTTCTCGCAATGACGATATCCCGAGGTAAAAAAATTTGTTTACTTAAATTGAACCAAAATCTGGTTTTTCTCTACCTTATCTCCCTGTTTAACCAATACCTTTTTTATTACGCCATCTGTTGATGATTTCAAGATATTTTCCATTTTCATGGCTTCGAGGATAAGTAGATTATCTCCCTTTTTCACTTCTGTATTTTCTTCAATCAATACTTTAAGAACCAGTCCAGGCATTGGGGCTTTAATTTCAGAAATTTTATTAGAGGTTAAATTATCCAATCCAAGCTGCTTTAACAAAACATCAAACTGATCTTCGATACTGATCTGGTAAGTATTACCATTAACCTTTATTTTACAGGTTTTTTCAGCCTTATTTATTTCAACAAGTTCTGTATTAAAAGACCTGTTTTGGTATAGAACATGGGTATTGTTATGGCCAAGCGTACTCACATCGAGTTGAACCTGTTCTCCATTTACTAAAAAAGCTGAATCCTTATTCTCAATTTCGAATAAAAACTGATCATTTACTTTTACTTTATACATGGCTTATTGAGTTAAGGCATATTGAACCAAATTAGCGCCCATTTTAAGTGCTTTTGTCCGCGTTTCTTGTGTATCTTCAGGATAAGTACCAAAGTCTTCCCAACCGTTGCCTAAATCGCACTCGTAAGTGTAGTAACAAATTACCCTTCCCTTATAAATCAAGGCAAATCCCTGCGGACGTTTATTATCATGTTCATGAATTTTTGGCAAACCCGAGGGGAACTTAAATTTCTGGTTATAAATGGCGTGATTAGCAGGTAATTCAACAAAGCTCAGTTCCGGAAATACCTTTTTCATCTGTGGCCTGATAAACTTATCCAAACCGTAATTGTCATCAATATGGAGAAAGCCTCCACCGGTAAGGTACTGCCTTAAATTTTTCACTTCCTGATCGCTGAATACCACATTACCATGCCCTGTCATATAAATAAAGGGATAATTAAAAATTTCTTTAGAACCCACTTCAACAATACTTTCTTCGGCGTAAAAATTGGTTTTGAGGTTGGTGTTGCAATAGGCAATTAAATTAGGTAGTGCTGTACGGTCTGCATACCAATCGCCACCACCGCTGTATTTTAATTTGGCCATGCGGTAAGTAGGTGGAATGAAAGCGAAAAGCATAAAGCTGAAAGCCGAAAGACCAAAGGAGAAAACTAAAAGCCTCAACTTTTTTGAAAAATGAAAACTGGGAATTGAAAACTTCAAACTTACTATCGGTTAAGGTAATTGATTTCAAAACAAACAGCTAGAGCAGCAGTTTCGGTGCGCAACCTGTTATCACCTAAAGTTAGTGCTTTAAAGCCTTTGTTCAAAGCTAAATTAACTTCTTCTGGTGTGAAATCTCCTTCGGGACCAATAAGTATGAGGTATTTTTGATATGGTGACACCAATTTCGAGATGAATTGTTTCTCTCCCTGATCAATGCAGTGAGCAATTAACTTTTCTCCTTCAAATGGTTCTTTTAAAAAAGCATCAAAAGAAATAGCGTCGTTTAACTTGGGATGATAAGCTTTGATTGATTGTTTTACGGCAGAAGTGATCACTTTATTTAATCGGTCTTCTTTTACTACCCTACGTTCAGATCGGTCGGTGATGATTGGGGTAATTTCATCGATTCCCAATTCAGTAGCTTTCTCCAAAAACCACTCTAAACGATCGATATTTTTGGTTGGTGCAACAGCTATATGTAAATAATGGTTTCGCTTATGAAATTCCGTTTCTACCTTTAATATAGCTAATGTAACTTTTTTGGGGTTATCTGAAGTAATTTCTGCGGTATAAAAACCACCATTACCATCAACCAGATTTACGATTGAGCCAACAGTGAGGCGCAATACCCTAACGCAATGTTTGCTTTCTTCTTCGTTAAGGGTGTAAGTATTTTGGGTTATATCTGGCGTGTAAAAAATATGCATTGTTGAAATTAATGATTATCAACCATATCTGATTTATTGATCACCAGTTCTAACTTAATGGTTTCGATATTCTGTTCTGTTTTTTTAAGAATGGTAAACAGGTAGCCATACGATTCGTTGCTTTCGCCAACTTCTGGAATACGTTCAAAAACGTGAGAAACCAAACCACCTACGGTATCAAAATCTTCATCTTCGGGCAAATCGTGTGGCAAATGTTCGTTTACATCATAAACGGTTGCAAATGCATTTACGATAAACTCATTATCCGAAACCTTTTCTACCAATGGTTTTTCCTCATCGTATTCATCCTGGATCTCTCCAACCAGTTCCTCAACAATATCTTCTAAAGTAACCATACCAGCCGTACCACCAAACTCATCCAATACAATGGCAATCTGTATGCGGTTGCTTTGCAGTTCGCTCATCAGATCGTTGATTTTTTTGGTTTCTGTTACGAAATAAGGTTTGCGGATAATATCATTTACTGTCCAGGTTTGGTTCCCGGCTGCTACCAATGGCAAAATATCTTTTGCATGGATAATACCAACAATTTTATCCATTACGTCATCGTAAACAGGCAAACGGGAGTACCCTTCTTTAATAATGGTATCTATAACCTCCTCTTTCGGAGAAGTTAATTCGATGCCCGAGATTTTGGTCCTCGGCACCATGATATTCTTCACCACACGCTCGTTAAAATCGAACACATTTTTAATCAGTTCGTGCTCATTATTATCTAAGGCACCACTTTCTTTACCCTGATCAAGCAAGTATTGTAATTCTTCGGTACTGTGGATTGATTCATGCCCGGCTGAGGTATCAATGCCAAAAGGTTTGAGGATAATAGCAGCCAGGCTATTCAAAGTCCAGATAAACGGGCGGAATACCACATAGAATAACTGGAGCGGTATAGAAACGAAAAGAGTTGTGGCTACCGGTCTTTGTATCGCGAATGATTTTGGCGCCAACTCACCAAAAACAATGTGCATGATAGTAATTAACGAGAAGGCTACAATGGTTGATGCGGTATGAATGGAAGCATCGCTCAAACCCCATTGTAAGCTGTCGAAAAGATTTTTAAAGATAGTATGCATAACGCCTTCACCCACCCAACCTAAGCCAAGTGATGCAAGCGTTATGCCTAGCTGTGTGGCGGCCAGGTATCCATCAAGATTATGGATAATTCCTTTGGCCATTCTACCTACACGGCTGCCTGATTTTGCTTTAATTTCTATTTGTGATGCGCGGACTTTTACAATGGCAAACTCTGCTGCCACAAAAAATCCGTTTAACAGTACCAAAAACAAGGCGAAGAACAAGCGCCAGCCAACTGATGCTGTATCTGGTTCCTGTAAGGCAACCAAAACTACATTTGTTGGTGGTAATATTGTACTTAACGCTGAATTTAAAAACAAACAGACCGTGGGTAAATCCATTAAGCTAATTCTCTAAATGTTGTGTTATAAAGTTCTATGCTTTCTTTAATTACTTTATGCGCATAACGAACACCAAGTAAATGTTCGATAGTTACATTTTTATCTTCTAATGCTTTATAATCCTGAAAGAAACGAACAATTTCTTTCATTTGGTGTGGAGGTAACTCATCTAAATCGTTGATGTAGTTTACCGACATGTCGTGAGCGGCAACAGCGATAATTTTATCGTCCTGTTCTCCGTTATCAACCATATGCATTACACCTACTACTTTCGCCTCAATCAATGTCATTGGATATACGTCCACTGAACAAAGAACTAAAATATCTAATGGATCTTTATCATCGCAATAAGTTTGCGGAATAAAGCCATAGTTTGCAGGGTACATTACTGATGAAAAAAGAACCCTATCCAATTTAATCAGACCTGATTCTTTATCTATTTCGTATTTTGCTTTTGAACCTTTTGGAATTTCAATAATTGCGTTTACAATTTCCGGAACGTTATGCCCAGGGGATACGCTATGCCACGCGTGATGATCGTCTTTTGCCATTTTTAATTTAAATCTGTTTTATCCTCTTCAGGACCTTTCACTACTTTACTTTTTACAAAGGTAATTAATAATGGTATAGTTGTAATAAGGATAAAGCCAATAATAATATATAATAAATAATCGGTAATTTCTTTTTCGAACCTTCTGCCTAAAAAATAGCCCAGTAAAGTTAAGGAGCAGATCCAAAGCACACCACCTACAATGTTGTAAAGTGCGAACTTTTTAAACTCCAGTTTTACCACACCAGCAAAAATCGGTGCAAAAGTTCTAACAATCGGTACAAATCTTCCCATTATCAGCGCAAAGGCACCTTGTTTGTTATAATAATCTTCTGCTGCCTTCAAATAACGTTTCTTAAAAAAGAAACTGTCTTTTCTGGTATACAATACCGGTCCTGTTTTTCGCCCGAACCAATAACCTGTAAAATTGCCTGAAATTGCTGCTATGCATAAACCTGCTAACAGCACGGCAATATTAACATCTAACTTTCCGGTTGCCACAAACATGCCAGCCAAAAACAGTAAATAATCACCGGGAAGAAAAAAACCAAAGAATAGGCCCGTTTCTGCATAGATTACGAACATGACGAGATAGAAACCGCCCTCCCTCAATAATTTTTCGGGGTCAAGTAGTTGATGCAGGTTATTCCAAAAATCGTGCATATTCAATTATTCGTAAAACTACAAATAATTATTAAACAACAGCATACCTATATCAGGTTTAAAATAATTGCAGGGTAAATACCTAAAATAAGTGTGATTACTACTGATACCAACAATACAACTTTATATTGTACAGGGGTAGAAAGCTCTGTTTCAGCGCCATCTTTAAACCAAACAGCCACAATTACCTTAAAATAATAGTAAAAGCCCACCAGTGCATTTAAAATAGCAAATGCAACTAATAAAGTTTTATACTGGGTCATTACATTAAGGAACATCAGGTACTTTCCAATAAAACCTGCAGTTAATGGAATACCGGCTAAAGAAAGCATGGCAATGGTAAGTGATAAAGCCACTAAAGGATTTTTCTTACCTAAACCATTAAAACTTTCGAAGCTATCGCTACCTGTTTTTTGTTTAACCAGGATCAATACCGCAAATGCAATAATAGAAGCAAAAGTATAAGCCGCTGCATAAACCAAAACATTGTTTCCAGAGTTTTTCGTTAATACGATCAATGAAAATAACAAGTAACCCGCATGTGAGATACTGGAATAAGCCAGCATTCTTTTGAAGTTTTTTTGGAACAGGGCCGTTACGTTTCCGATAAACAAGGTTAAACAAACGATAACCATTAAAGGTGCAACCCAGAAATCGTGAAGTGGGGCAAATGAACCAGCAAATAATCTTAAAAAAGCAGCAAAACCAGCAGTTTTAACCACTGTACTCATAAAAGTAGTGATCAAAGATGGCGAACCTTCATATACATCAGGCGTCCAGAAGTGAAAAGGAGCAGCACCAATTTTAAAGCAAAGGCCAATCATCATCAGGATCACACCAGGATAAAATATCGGCGAAACTGAAGTATTATGGTCAACCAGGTAGGCCTGGATTTTATCTAAATCGAATGAACCTGTAGCTCCATAGATTAAAGTAATACCAAATAACAAAAAGCCTGTTGAAAAAGCACCCATCAGGAAATACTTTAAAGAAGCTTCGTTAGAGGCAAAATCCTTTTTTCGGATACCTGCAAGGATATACAAACTCACTGACATGATTTCCAAGCCTACAAACAACATCGCCATGTTTTTATACGATACCATCATGATCATCCCTGCTAGGGCGAAAAGGATCAGGGTATAATATTCGGCTATGTTATCGCTTTTGGCGTGAAAATAGTTTTGTGTTAATAAGAAGATCAAAAGCGTACCGATAATACATACACCAGAGAATGCTAAGGCGAAGTTATCAGTCTGCATCATTCCGAAATGAACAGCATTGCCATTCCAGGCGCAGAAAGTAAATCCTAGTGCAGTAAGTAAGCCAACAACGGTAAGTGGTAGTAATGCTTTATTTGCTTTAAACAAACCTGCATAAAGCACTATAAAAGCTGTTATACTAATGGTTATAATAATATTCATTGCTTAATTTACTGTGTTTAATTTTTGATTTACCTGTTCTAATAAATGTTGTACAGATGCCTCTGTTAAGTGCAAAATTGGTTTGGGATAAACACCCAGAACAATAATTAATGCACATATAGTATAAAGAACCAATTTTTCAGTTCCTTTAATATCGGTGAAAGTGATGGTTAAACTGTTGGTTTCGCCAAGCATTACATTTTGATACATGCGCAACATGTAAACCGCTCCGAAAATGATGGTTAAACCTGCAATGGCGGCTGCCCAGATGCCATATTTGTAAACACCCATTAACAATAAGAATTCACCTATAAATCCGTTTGTTCCTGGTAAAGCTACTGTTCCTAATACGATAATTAAGAATACAATTGCCAATTGAGGGGCTACTTTGGCAATTCCGCCTAACTCTTCAATTTTATTTGTTTTTAAACGGCTGAAGATGATATCCAGGACGAAGAATAAACCTACTACGTTAATACCGTGACTCAACATCTGCACCATGGCGCCCTGCATGCCTTGCTGGTTGAAAGCGAAGATGCCCGCTGCGATTAAGCCAACGTGTGCAATTGATGAATAGGCTACCAAACGTTTTGCATCTTTTTGGGTAAAAGCAATTAACGACGCATAAACGATACCAATTATTGATAAAATGATGGCTAACTGCCCCCAATCGTGAACGCCTGCCGGAACAATTGGTAATAACCACCTGATTACGCCATAAATACCCATTTTTAACATGATACCCGATAACAACATCGTACCCTGAGCAGGAGCTGCTGTATAGGTATCTGGCTGCCAGGTGTGGAAAGGGAAAATCGGCATCTTAATGGCAAAAGCAATAAAGAAAGCCCAGAAAATCCATCCCTGTTGTGCACTATCTAAATTTAAAGCGTAAAATGCCTGAATATCAAAATTGTGTGCCGGGTTTTGAAGGTAAAGGTAAATGATACCCATCAACATAAATAATGAACCCGCAATGGTGTACACAAAAAATTTCATGTTGATGCGGATACGGTCTTTTCCTCCCCAGATGGCACAGATAAAATAAATCGGGATTAATGCAGCTTCCCATCCGATGTAGAACAAGAAAGCATCAAGCGCAGTAAATACCAGCAAAAGGCCGCATTGCATAAATAAAATCAAGCCATAAAATGCGGCAGGATTTTTATAATCGTGTTTGTAGCTCGATAAGATAATGATCGGCACCAATAAATTGGTTAGCAATACCACAAGCATGCTAATGCCATCGATACCCGCATGGAAGTTGATACCTAATTCGGCAATCCATGGCAAATTAACCTCAAACTGGGTATTTGCATTAGGAATGAAGTTACAGGCGATAACCAAAGCCAACACCAAAGAAACCACCGAAAATACGGTAGAAACTATTTTAGCCGACTTACCAGTAAATGCA
This sequence comes from Pedobacter roseus, assembly GCF_014395225.1. Classification (NCBI taxonomy): domain Bacteria; kingdom Pseudomonadati; phylum Bacteroidota; class Sphingobacteriia; order Sphingobacteriales; family Sphingobacteriaceae; genus Pedobacter; species Pedobacter roseus. The sequence goes on along the minus strand of NZ_CP060723.1, from coordinate 5,940,483 downwards.
GTAATGATTGCACCTACAAGCGGAAGAAATATAAGTAGTAAAAGTTGTTCCATTATTTAATTTTGAACCCTTTTTATATGTAATAAAATGTATATGCAAGCAATGCGATGATACCAAATACCATCATAAATATATAGAAACCTACGTTTCCACTCTGTAACAAACGCACACCTTTACTGGCTTCGTTTGTGCTCCATCCTAATCCGTTCACAATTCCATCAATAAATTTGCTATCCATGATCCTGTAAAAGAATCTCGAAAGTGCATCTAACGGTTTGGTGATGATGAAATCATAAATTTCATCCAGGTAGAATTTGTTGTAAGATAATTTTGCCAGTGCAGAACGTGGTGCTTCATCAGCTACCGGAACTCGCGCTCCTTTTACATAACGGCCATAGGCATAAATTAAAGCAATGATAGCCGCAACCACTGAAGTAGCCATCAGCGCAAGCTCAGTTGAATGGCTTAAATCCAGTTCGTGCTGTGCAACACCTGCGCCCGATAACCAGTGCGCCAACCATTCGTTTCCACCAAAAATATGCGGAAAGTTGATTGCTCCGCCAATTGCTGCAAGAATAGCTAAAATGATTAACGGCAAGGTCATCGCTGTAGGCGATTCGTGTACATGGCTTTCTTCATGATGTGTTCCACGGTATTTACCAGAGAAAGTTAAAAACATCATTCTGAACATGTAAAATGCGGTTAAGAATGCAGTTAATACTCCTACTCCCCATAAAATTGGACTCGCCTGGAAAGCATGTGCCAAAATTTCATCTTTAGAGAAGAAACCAGAGAATGGCGGTAAACCTGCAATGGCAATGGTACCGATCATCATGGTCAGAAAAGTAACCGGAAGTTTCTTCCTCAATCCGCCCATGTGGCGCATATCCTGTTCGTGGTGCATGGCATGGATAACCGAACCAGCGCCTAAGAACAGTAACGCTTTAAAGAAAGCGTGAGTTAATACGTGGAAGAATGAACCTGTATAAGCGCCAACGCCTAGACCTAAAAACATATATCCCAATTGCGATACGGTTGAATAAGCCAATACTTTTTTGATATCTGTTTGAGTTAAAGCAATAATTGCCGCCACTAAAGCGGTTGCCGCACCAATAATGGCAATGATGTGCTGGGTAAGTGGCGCAAGATCGAACAATACACTCGAACGGGCAATCATATAAATACCAGCGGTTACCATGGTTGCAGCGTGGATTAAAGCTGAAACTGGTGTTGGTCCGGCCATTGCATCTGGTAACCAGGTAAATAAAGGCAACTGGGCCGATTTACCGCAGGCACCGATAAACAATAAAATGGTGATTAAAACCAAAGTATCATTACCTGGCAACATATTGGCTGCCTGAGGAAAAACTTTAGCAAATTCTACACTGCCAAAAGTAGTGAAGATTAAGAACACCCCTAGTAAAAAGCCTAAATCGCCGATACGGTTCATTACAAAAGCTTTCTTAGCTGCCGATGCATAAGCATTGTTGGTATACCAGAAACCGATTAACAGGTATGAGCATAAACCTACCCCTTCCCAACCGATAAACATGACGATATAGTTAGAACCCAATACCAATAAAAGCATGAAGAATACAAACAGGTTTAGGTAGGAGAAAAACTTACCAAACCCAGCATCATCGTGCATGTAACTGGTAGAATATAAATGAATCAGGAAACCAATTCCGGTAATGATCAAAAGCATGATCGAGCTTAAAGGATCAACCAGGAAAGATAACGGAATATGCAACGTACCTGCACTAATCCAATCGAATAAAAATACTTCGTGAGCTTTTTGTGTGTCGCCTTGTAAACTAAAGAAAATAACTACGCTGATGATAAAGGATGCCAGGATTACCCCACTTCCGATGATACCAACAAGTCCTTTAGATAAAGAGTTTCTGCCTAGTCCATTAATTACAAACCCTAAAAAAGGAAGTAACGGAACCAACCAAATCAATTGTTCTATTGTCATTCTTATTATATATTTACCACTTAAGGCGATTTAAAACATTAATATCTATCGATTTCGTATTGCGGTAAACCATTACAATAATCGCTAAGCCTACTGCAACTTCTGCAGCCGCCAAAGCCATAATGAAGAATACGAAAACCTGTCCTGATGGGTCGTTGCTGTGAACTGAAAACGCGGTTAAAAGTAAATTAACGGCGTTAAGCATCAGCTCAACCGACATAAAAATTACGATGGCATTTCTGCGCGTAAGTACACCAATTACGCCAATAGAAAAAATAATGGCACTTAAATAGATGTAGTGGTTTAGCGGAACGCCTGCTGCTTGTGTGAATAAATTTTCCATTATGCTTCTACCTCATCTCTTTTAGATAATAAAACGGCTCCAACCATTGCTGCCAATAGTAATAGAGATGATAATTCGAATGGTAATAAAAATGGCCCAAAAAGCTCTTTACCTAAATTTTCTACCAATCCTAATCCCGGGTTTTTCAAAATCAACGGACTGTTAATACTTGCTGATTTTAAAGAACCAATTAAAGTTATTACCAAACAACCTCCGGCAATTACGCCGACAATTTTAATCAGTGGAGATTTACTTGGTTCGGTTTCATTGTTCAGGTTAAGCAACATCAGTACAAAAAGGAAAAGTACCATAATTGCCCCCATGTAAACAATAAAGTTTACCACGGCCAAAAATTGTGCATTTAACAGCACATAGTGAACAGTGAAAGTGAAAAAGGTAAGGATTAAGTATAATACACTGTGGATTGGATTTTTTGCAAAAATCACCAGCAGCGAAAAGATGATACTTAATGTGGCTACGAAATAGAATACTTGTGTACTCATTAATTGTTTATTTATTTATGTTCTATGGTTTGTGTCTCCACAAATCATTTTTTTCCGTGGCTCGTGTCCTCACGAACCATTAATTACTTTTTCATTTCCAATGGAGCCTCAACCAGCTTATCTTTTCCGTAAATAAAATCCTTACGTAAATAATCAGCCGGAACAATTGGTCCATCTAAGTAAATCGCCTCTTTAGGGCAAGCTTCTTCACATAACCCACAGAAAATGCAACGCAACATGTTGATTTCGTATGTTGCAGCATATTTTTCTTCGCGGTATAAATCTTTCTCTTCAGGCTTGCGCTCTGCAGCAATCATTGTGATTGCCTCAGCAGGACAAGATAAAGCACATAAACCGCAGGCGGTACAACGCTCTTTTCCATTCTCATCACGTTTAAGCGAGTGCATACCCCTAAAGTTTGTAGAGAATTCGCGTTCTACTTCAGGATATCTAATAGTAGCCTCTTTTTTAAATAAGTGACTGATGGTAATGCCCATACCCTTAGCAATTGCCGGCAGGTACATACGCTCCATAAAGCTCAACGGCTTTTGTTCCAGTACTTTTTTCTTATTACTTAATGATTCCATAATTAAAACTTCTCAATAATCGCAATCACAACACCTGTTATTATAATATTGGCAATGGCCAAAGGTATTAAACCTTTCCAACCCAAATTCATCAATTGATCGTAACGGAAACGAGGGATTGTCCAGCGTACCCACATGAAGAAAAAGATGAAAGCAAATATTTTAGCAAAGAAAACTGCTGTACCAAAAAGTGGTGCCCAAGTTGGTCCTAACCAAACTGCCATCGAATCCATACCCGGATAATTGTAACCGCCCCAATATAAAGCTGCCATTACTGCCGATGATACGAACATGTTGATATACTCAGCAAAAAGGTAAAACCCTAATTTCATTGATGAGTATTCTGTATGATAACCACCGATCAATTCCGTTTCACATTCAGGTAAATCGAATGGGGCACGGTTGGTTTCGGCGAAAGAACAAACCATAAAGATTAAAAAACCAAGTGGCTGATATAAAACATTCCATCTCCAGCCATGTTGCTGATCAACGATTTCCTTTAAGCTTAAAGTATTGGTCATTAAAAGCAATGCAATGATTGATAATCCCATTGCGATTTCATAACTGATATTCTGTGAAGCTGCACGGATGGCACTTAACAAAGAGTATTTGTTGTTTGATGCCCATCCACCAATCATTACACCATAAACACCTAAAGAAACTACACCAAAGATGTATAAAACACCTACATTGATATCAGCAACCTGTAAAGCAACTGTTTTACCTGCAATTAATACCGGGCTTCCCCATGGAATAACCGCCGTACCAATACAGGCACAAAGCAATGCTAAACCCGGGCCAGCGATAAACAAAAACCGGTTGGATGAAGTTGGAATAATTTCCTCTTTCATAAACATCTTCACACCATCGGCCAAAGGCTGTAAAATACCAAAGGGGCCAGCTCTATCCGGTCCTAAACGATCTTGTAAATATGCAGCAACCTTACGTTCAGCATAAGTAGAATACATGGCAATAACTAAACTGATGCCGAAAATTACAGCTACCAGGATAAATTTTTCTATAACAAAAGCGCTATCCATTAGTATTTAACTGTTTTATGTAATTCAATTTCATTTGCCGCCTGTAATGCCTCATTTGGCTGAATAACGTGCAAAGGTTTTAATGTTTCGTAGTGATTTGATGCAATTACCGAAGTATCATCAATATGAGTTGGGTGTTCGATTACCCAATCGGCAGTTGCTTTTTTATCAAAACGGCAAGTGTTACAAATAAACTCTTCAACCTCACCAAACTGATCTTTACGTGCGGTAACACGCAGGACATCTGCTCCTTTATACCAAAGGGTTACTTTACCGTTGCATTTTTCGTGATCGCAATCGCGGTGTGCATCAACTGGTTTGGTAAACCAAACACGGTTTTTAAACCTGAAAGTTTTATCGGTTAAAGCACCAACAGGACAAACATCGATTACGTTTCCAGAGAAATCGTTATCTACAGCTTGTTGGATATAAGTAGAAATTTCAGAGTGATCGCCACGGTTTAAGATACCATGAACACGTTTGTTTGTAATCTGATCAGCAGTGAAAACACAACGGTAGCACAGTATACAACGGTTCATGTGCAACTGGATCTTATCACCTATATCAATGCGTTCGAAAGTACGGCGCTCAAACTCATAACGTGTTTTTTGCAAACCATGCTCATAACCTAAATTCTGAAGATCACATTCTCCTGCCTGATCACAAACTGGGCAATCTAGAGGGTGGTTAATCAACAAGATCTCCACAACACCTGCACGTGCTTCCAAAACTTCAGGAGAAGTAATGTTAAGCACTTCCATTCCATCCATCACCGTGGTACGGCAAGAAGCCACCAACTTCGGCATAGGGCGTGGATCTTTCTCCGAACCTTTAGTCACTTTTACAATACAGGTACGGCATTTACCGCCACTGCCTTGCAATTTAGAATAATAGCACATTGCTGGTGGAACAATATCCCCTCCGATCTGCCTTGCAGCATTCAGAATGGTTGTTCCATTATCAACCTCTACTGTTATCCCATCTATCGTAACCTTAACTTTTTCACTCATGGTTAATGATATTCTTTTTATTTTTTTGTATCGCTTTGGTTCGCGTTTCTACGAAACAAGGCGAAAATTATTTCTCTTCCGTTACCGGAGCTTTTTCAATTGGTGTTGCATAATTTGCAATGCCATAATTCTGGCTCTGGCTTTTAACCGGTTCTTTAATGTGCCATTCAAATTCATCCCTGAAGTGACGGATAGCACTAGCTACCGGCCAGGCTGCTGCATCACCCAGCGGACAGATTGTATTTCCTTCAATCTTGCGTTGAATATCCCACAATAAATCAACATCTTCCATTTTACCATGACCATGTTCGATTTTCTGCAATACTTTTTCCATCCATCCGGTACCCTCACGACAAGGCGAACATTGTCCACAGCTTTCATGATGATAAAAACGGGCAAAATTCCAGGTATTACGAACAATACACTGATCTTCATCAAAAGCGATAAAACCACCAGATCCCATCATGGTTCCTGTTGCAAAGCCACCTTCAGACAAAGATTCGTAACTCATTAAACGAGGCTCGCCGTTAGCGTATTTTAAAGTTAAATTGGCAGGCAAAATAGGTACAGATGATCCACCTGCAACTGTTGCTTTTAAGCGTTTGCCATTGGCAATACCGCCACAATATTCATCCGAGTAGATAAATTCTTCTACCGGCAAACCCAATTCGATTTCGTAAACGCCTGGTTTTACTAAATTACCAGATGCCGATATTAATTTTGTACCTGTACTTCTACCGATACCGATTTTTGCATATTCATCACCACCATCGTTAATAATCGGTACAACTGCGGCAATCGACTCCACATTGTTAACCACTGTTGGACAACCATATAAACCAGCAATCGCCGGGAATGGTGGTTTAATACGTGGATTACCTCTTTTACCCTCTAGTGATTCTAACAATGCGGTTTCTTCACCACATATATAAGCGCCACCACCTGGCTGAACATATAATTCTAAATCGTAACCAGTACCTAAAATATTTTTACCCAACCATCCTGCAGCTTTAGCTTCAGCAATGGCTTTCTCTAAAATGCGGATCTGAGGCATCATTTCGCCCCGTACATAGATGTAAGAAACCTTAGCGCCTAAAGCGAAGCTAGATACAATCATTCCCTCAATTAAAGCATGGGGAATATATGTCATTAAATAACGGTCTTTAAAAGTTCCTGGCTCAGACTCATCAGCATTACACACCAAATAACGTGCAACACCTTCAGGCTTGGCCAAAAAGCTCCATTTCATCCCCGTTGGGAACCCCGCACCCCCGCGACCGCGTAAGCCTGATTTTTTAACCTCTTCAACAATCTCTTCAGGTGTTAAAGTTTTCAGGGCTTTTTCCACAGCACGATACCCGCCTTTTTGGCGATAGACTTCAAGCGTGTTGATGCCTGGTACGTTTATATGCTCTAGTAACAGTTTTCGAGACATTTTAATTAGTCTATAGTCTGTAGTCTACAGTCCTTAGTCTTAAGTCACAACGACTCACGACTTAAGACTCCCGACTTAGGACTTATTTTTCAAATCTTCAATCAATTTATCTACACTTGCCTCAGTAAGGTTTTCGTAGAAAGTATATTCCGGGCTAATTTGCAATACCGGACCGAAACCACAGGCAGCTAAACATTCAACTCCTCTAAAGCTGAATAAACCATCGGCAGTAACTTCACCTTCTTTAACACCCAACTTGTTTTCCAAGTGGCTTAATATTTTTTCGGCACCTACCAGGCAACAAGGGCCAGTACGGCACACCTCTAAAGCATATTTACCCTGCGGCTTTAAAAAGTACATGGTATAAAATGTTGCCACCTCATAAACTTCAATAGGCTGAATATTTAAATATTCAGCAACTTTATCCATAGCCGATGTTGGTACCCAAAGAAACTCAGCTTGTACCAGGTGCAAAAGTGGCAGCAAAGCTGATTTGCTTTTATCTGCCGGATAACGGCTTTTAACTTCATCAAATTTGGCCAGCAATTCTGATGAAAACACTACAGGTGTTTGTTCTTCTACTTTAAGCATCTAATTCTCCTGCAATAATATTCATACTACTCATGTTGATAATGGCATCAGACAATAACATGCCCTCGCTCATTGGTGCAAACATCTGGTAGTTTATAAAACTTGGTCTGCGGAAGTGTAAACGATATGGTGTACGTCCCCCGTCATTAATCAGATAGAACCCTAATTCACCATTTCCGCCTTCTACAGCGTGATAAACTTCTGCTTTTGGAGCATCAATTTCGCCCATCACAATTTTGAAGTGATAGATTAATGCTTCCATATTGTTGTAAACTTCTTGTTTTGGAGGAAGATAAAATTCAGGAACATCAGCATGGAAAATGCCTTTTGGTTCTGATTTTAATTTTTCTAAAGCTTGTTCGATAATGCGTACACTTTGCCACATTTCTTCGTTACGCACTAAATACCTATCGTAAATATCGCCGCTTGTACCTACCGGAACTTCAAAATCGAAATCCTGGTAAGAAGAATACGGATCACTTACACGAACATCATAATCAACACCTGTTGCACGTAATAATGGTCCTGTCCAGCTGTATTCTAAAGCAGTTTCTTTAGTAACCTCTGCAACTCCAGCAGTCCTATCAATAAAAATACGGTTACGTGTTAAAAGGTTTTCGAACTCTTTTAAGGCTACAGGGAACTCTTTTAAAAATTTATTGATCTTAGCAAAGGCAATATCATTGAAATCTCTTTCAAAACCGCCAATACGACCAATATTCGTTGTTAAACGTGCACCGCAAACCTCTTCAAAAATTTCGTAAATATGCTCACGAAACTGAAATAAGTATAAGAAAGTGGTCGTTGCTCCCGTATCCTGACCAATAATCGTGTTGCAGATAATGTGATCGGCAATACGCGAGAGCTCCATAACAATTACCCGAAGATAATCTACACGTTTTGGCATTTGAATATTCAACAACTTCTCAACCGTCATGTGCCAGCCCATATTGTTAATAGGCGAAGAGCAATAGTTTAAACGGTCGGTAAGTGGTGTAATCTGATAGAATGGGCGATGTTCGGCAATCTTTTCGAAAGCACGGTGAATGTACCCAATAGTAGAAACGCCGCTTACAATACGTTCGCCATCTAATTGCAGAACATTTTGAAAAACGCCGTGGGTTGCAGGGTGTGTTGGACCTAGATTTAAGGTTACCAGCTCACTTTGCGGGTCGTTATCTGTAAATACCGGATGGTTATGATTCATAGTTTACCTTCCAAAAAATTCGTCTTTTTTATCTACCCTGTTCGGATCTTCCAATGGATATTGTTTCAACATTGGGTGAACACCTAAATCATCCATATTTAAAATACGGCGTAAATCTGGGTGACCTTCAAATTTAACTCCGAAAAAGTCGTATGTTTCACGTTCCATCCAGTTGGCACCTTTCCAAACAGTTGTTGCAGTCGGAATAGTTGGGTTCTGTTCAGAAATGAAAACTTTAATCCTGATCCTTACTTTCTCTACCATGTTGTGCAGGTGATAAACAACTGCAATACCATGGTCTTTACCAGGATAGTGAACTGCAGTGATATCAGTAAGGAAATTGAATTTTAATTCTTCTTTAAGATGCGAAAGCACATTGATGATAACATCTTTATAAGTTACAAAAGTTAATAAACCATAAGGTTCAGAAACGGCAGTAACCTTTTCGCCAAACCTTTCAGTCAGCTTAACGTGGATGTCGTTATTTAACGTTGTTTCTTCCATTATTTAATGCCGTATTGACCTAAAAGTTCTTTGTAATAATCAGAATTTCTTCTTCTGCCCGATTCGTTTTTCACCAAATCCTGAATACGCTGAAAACCATCTAAAATGGCTTCTGGTCTTGGAGGGCAACCCGGAACGTAAACATCCACCGGAATCACCTCATCAATACCTTGCAAAACTGAATAAGTATCGAAAATACCACCACTGCTTGCGCAGGCACCAACAGCCATTACCCAACGTGGCTCAGCCATTTGGATATAAACCTGTTTTAGTACAGGAGCCATTTTTTTGGCAATAGTTCCCATAACCATTAAAACATCGGCCTGGCGGGGAGAAAAACTTAAACGTTCTGCACCAAAACGACCTAAATCGTAATGGGAGCCCATAGTCGCCATAAACTCGATTCCACAACAAGAAGTTGCGAAAGGCAATGGCCATAATGAATTTGAGCGGGCCAAACCAATCACTTTATCTAAGGAAGTGGCAAAATAGCCAGGTCCTTCGGTTCCTGGAGGCGCATCAACTATATTAATTTCACTCATGTTTATAAACAAAAAATGCTCATCCCTTTGCAGAATGAGCAACAAATTTACAATATTTTAAAGGCAATTAAACTAGCTTTACTCGATTTAGAACCTTTCTAAATAACTAAAAGCGCTTGTAGATAGTGTAAGTGATACACATTCAGTTTTCAGTTCTCAATTTTCAGTTCGCAGTTTTAAAATTGCTAACTAATAACTGCCAGCTGACTAGTTCCAGTCTAAAACTTTTTTCTTGATCACGTAGATAAAACCTAACAACAATGTACCCATGAAGATGAACATTTCAATCATCCCATCCATTTTCAATGCACGGAAATTAACTGCCCAAGGATACATAAAGATCACCTCTACATCGAAAAGCACAAATAAGATAGCTACAACAAAGTATTTGATAGAGAAAGGCTGACGGGCATTACCTACCGATTTAATACCAGCTTCAAAGGTTTCCAGTTTATCACTCGTTTTACGTTTTGGACCTAAAAAGTGGGTAGCAACCAATGTGGTTACCACAAAACCTAAAGCAACAATTACTTGAAATATAATTGGTAAAAAATCTATAGAGGAACTTTGCGCTTGCATAATTTTTATTTTGTGATGCAAAAGTAAAAGAAAAAGGCAGAGTAACCAAACTCTGCCTTTTCTAAATTATTTAACTTTTTAATTATTTGCCTTTACCTTTTGCTTTAGCAGCAGGTGCTGGTGCTGTTAATTCTTTTAATTTAGCTGCAGCAAATGTTCCGGTAGGGTAAACCGCTACACTTTTATCGAAATATTCTTTTGCTTTAGCTTTATCTGTGTTGAAATAATATCCACCTAAATTATCATAAGCTTCTGATAGTTTTTTAGCGTTGGCAGTAACCAATTCTGGTTTCTCAGTGACTTTCTGAATAAAAGTTTCAAAATGAGGAACCATTAATCCTTTTGGTGCTTTATCATCATCTAATAAACTATTTATGCGTGCTCTGTATAAGTAAGCATCAGTAGTTTCAGGAGCGATTTTAGCAACCTTTGCAATCAAAGTATCTGCTTTTACTAATAAGTCTTTAGAAGGATTCTTTTTAGCTGAATATTGAGTTGCATAGTCGAAATAGTATGCTAATCCGTCATAAAAATAACTATATAGAACACCTTTAGCATTTGGACTAGCAGCAATTACTTTATCATAAATTTGAGCTGACTTATCATATTTTTTTGCGTCGAAAAAGGTTTTTGCGACTTCTGCAAGCGCGTCAACGTTATTTGAATCTTTCTCTACAGCTTTAGTAATATTCATTAAAGCTAAACTATCCTGACCAGCTTTTAATTGAGCTTTACCTAGATACAAGTAATCAAATCCTAAGATTTTATTTGGATCTTTTTCTTTAGCAAAGAACTCATTCATGCTGGTTAAAGATGCTGGATAATTTTTATTCTCGTACGCTGCCCAGCCTTTCATCCTTGATACAACTGCACTTTTAGGATCGTTTGCAGGAGCTTGAATTGTTGTTGCTACTTGTTCAAGGGTTGGAAAATCTTTAGCATAAAATAAGAACTGAGCATAACGCAATTGAGATTCTAAAGATTTATCAGTTAAATCCATATATTTTTTGTAGTTCTCAATTCCTTTTGCTGCTTTTTCCTTATCTGTACCGAAGCTACTCCACTGTAAGTATAACTCACCCAATTCGCGGTAAGCAGGACCATAATTTGCATCAGCAGCAATTACATCCTGTAATTCTTTTTCACCTTCAGGAAAAGCCCTAGACTCTTTGTACATTTTACCAATCTGAGTTTTAGCCCTTCTGTTATTCGGATCAACATCACCAACACGCATGTATGGACCTAAAGCTTCAGAGTTTTTCTTCTGTAACGCATAGGCATCACCTAAAGCCAAGAAAACTTCAGCATCTTTATCTTTAGAATCTAACTCATCAGCTTTGGTAATGTTAGCTAAAGCATTCGTAAAATCAGGTTTAGATACGTCATCACTTGGCTTATCCTGCGCTAAATAAGCTTTACCGATATACAAATAAGTTTTGTAATCTTTCGGAGCCAAAGCTACAGCTTTATCAAAATTGGTTTTTGCAGAAGTTGGGTTATTTGATAACATATCTGCTTCGCCCAAACCAATTAAGTTTAGGTTGTTTTTAGGATCAGCGGTTATACCTTTGGTAAATACCGCTCTTGCTGAGTCGATATAACCGGTTTTCAAATAAACCAAACCAAGATTGTAATAGTTATTACCATCTGATGCTTTTGAGCTCACCAATGATTTAAGCACTGATGATGCTTTTTGATACTGTTCAGCGTCAATGGCTTTTTTCGCGTCATTTAAATCTTGAGCAAAAACTGCAGAACCCATCAACACCAAACCTACATTTAAGGTTATTGCTTTCTTTAAAATTTTCATCGGATATTCTGTTTTTTTTATTTAATAAAAATGAAGTGTCTCTTTAGATTTACTTCGTGGTTCAATTTATAATTTTTAATTTAATTTTACTTCGTCAGGTTAATTTCCCTTGGCATTAATTTATGTGGCCCGAGTCCAGATTTAAGTACAATTAACTGCCCTCTCTGACTTCTTAACCATGTTGCAAATCCTGTGCCTAAACCATCTCTTCCTTCGCAATCTATAATATTTATATTTCTTAAGAAAGGATAAACACCATTAATCAAATTATCCTGGGTTGGTTTATAAAACTTGTCATCACCAGGCCCACCCTTCACATTCTTTACACCCAGTACCTTTATTTGAGAAAGGTACTCACTTACCTCAGTATTTTTACTGGTAATCCAATTTACGCCCAAAATACCAATAAAATTTTTATCCTCAGCAATAAGTTTAATTACTTCATTGCTTGAATTTTTAGAGTAAACACCTGTAGCTGGAAATTGACTGATACGAGCCAATTCTTTAAAATATTGAAAGGTACTTGAATAAGCGTTATCAAAGACCAATTTCTTATCTGATTTCTTCCCTTGTAATATATCAATAACCTCTTTAACGTTAATTGTACTATCAATATTGCCCTGATTGGTAATTAAAGCAATACCATCTATAGCAAAACGTGAAGTATTAATTTTAATATTACGCTGGCTATAATATTTTTCCTCTGCTTTGGTTAACAATCTTGGCAAAACGATTACCCTTACACTGTCATTTAGAAATGCAGGCAATAATTTTTCTTCAGGTTTTACGGTTGATTCAAATTTTGCATCCGGATAATCTAAACTAAAAATATCGATCTGATCCTGAACAATCGGTCCAACACTTTCATCAACCAATATTTTTAAGGTACCGCTTGTTCTGGTTTCTTTAACTGCATCCGGCTTGTTTTTACGTTTGCAGGATGCAAGTAAGGCTAGTACACAAAATATTAAAAGGTAATTTTTCATTGAATGATTAGTCGCGCCTACCCAGGCTTAAAAGTCTTACAAAAGCATAAATAATCAAAAAGATACCGATTGCGATGCGTCCCCATTGTGGAATGGTGCTTAACCGAAGCGCAATTGGTTCATAAAATATAAATGCAAAGCCTAACACCACATAAAAGACGAACATGATAAGGCCTAAAATGAGCAAAAACCGCTGTTTAGGCGATTTTTGCTTAAAAATATCAAAATTTAACATCTACTATTAGTTCAATGTAAAGTTAACGTTGATGTTGTATTTTACCCTTACCGGCTTACCATTTTGGATACCTGGGTTCCAACGTGGACTAGCTTTCAATACACGGATAGCTTCTTCATCAGTTCCGCTACCCAAACCACGGGTGACCTGAATATCTGTTAATTTACCATCTTTCTCTACAACGAATGATAAAAATACTTTACCCTGAACGTTGTTTTCTTGTGCCATTGGTGGGTATTTAATCGCTCCTCCTAAATATTTATAGAATTTAGCGATACCTCCCGGATATTCTGGTTGTTTCTCGATACTAACAAAGTCGTAAACTTTATTATCATCAACCGCAACTGCAGCTTCTCTTTTTGGTCCTTCACCTACTGGTTCAGCGATAACAATATCAGCTGTAGGGTCACCTTTGATATCTTTCTGACCTGGATCAGCTTCTTTCAATTTTTCAACTGTAGGTGGTTCATCACGAACCTCGATATCAGGTTTTACAATTGGAGGTGGCATTTTCACCTGGTCAATCTTTGGTGGCGGTGGCTCTACCGGTGGCGGTGGAGGTGTTTCCGGGTTTACCGGTGGTGGTGGAGCTAAAATTACTTCCTGTGCTTTTACCTGATCTTCCTGCTGATCCATTGAACCTTTGATAAGGCTATAGATTTTTGGAGAGAAAAATAATACAAGGAAGATAATAGATCCAATAATTAAGGCTTTAGTGGTATTGGCACCATTGCTTTTACGCAATTGGTACGCACCATAGTTTTTGTTTTTATCGGCAAAAACCACTTCAAGCCATTCTTTTCTGAATATATCTAACTTCGACATAACTATTGGTTTTACTGATTATAAAATTCCTTTTTCTTTCATGAACTGTTTCTCATTATCAAGGATATTATCATCATCAATCTGACGAACCTTAACTTTAAGAATTTCCAACTCGTCCATTATATCTACAAAGTTTTGGAATGTAGAACCTGATGTTGGTTTAACCAGTACAACAAAGTCTCCGGCAACGCCTGAAGCGTCAGCTGCTTTTCTATTTTTAACAATAGCATCTTCGATTTGTGAACCAGATTCTATCGTTGGTGCGCTTTCGCCAGCAACTCCCATGTACCATGCAACCTTATCGCTTTTACCCAATAAAATTGTCATTGTTTTACTTGCTTTCAGCTCCAATCTGTTCTCAGGTAACTTTTCGTTTTTATCTGGCTTTGCAATATCCATCGCTTGTGGCGTAGAGATTACTGTTGTTAAGATAAAGAATGTTACCAAAAGAAACATTAGATCCACCATCGGAGTCATATCAACCCTTGGGGTGGCTTTCTTCCCGCCTGTGTTTAATTCTGCCATTTCTTATTTCTTTTTAGCTTCAGAGTTGGTAACCAATAAAAACTTGTTTACACTTTGTTTCTGAAGTACATCAATAATCTTTTTAACTACCGGATATTCTTCTTTTGCATCACCTTTAATACTGATACGCATATCCTGATTATTAATCTCCTTAGTTGCTTTACGGGCATTTAATACCCATGCATTCAGCTGATTATCAGTTGAATCTGAAGGTATACCAGGTTGAACCCCTGGTTTCATACGGTCAGCACCATTTAAGGCAATAAGAGATTTTAAACTCTGGATCGGAACACCGAAACTTCCTATCGAAGAAAAGCGTTGTACTTCTAAGGGAGTGAACGATATTTTATACTGTTCGCCCATTAGTTCTAATGTTTTCGCTCTTACTTTGACCCCTGCTACTTCAAAGAAAACTTTACCCTGCCCAATGGTTAATATCGCATTGTTTTCTACCGGCACCTTAAACTCATACGTAGATGAAGGTGTAGAAACGGCTAGTGGTTCTGGTTGCCTTGCTGTAGCAGTTAAGATGAAGAAAGTAAGTAACAATGATGCCACATCACACATGGCGGTCATATCTGTTACTGTACTTGTTCTTTTAACTTTAATTCTAGGCATAATATTTTTTACTAGTTTTTAATAATGATGATCTTTTTTCCGGTTTTCCATAAAGCCGGTAAAAATTTTTTCAAAATTCTTATTTATGCGAACTAGCGTATGTTTGAACGATGCTGAAACCAGCTTCATCGATTGCGTAAGTTAACTTGTCAATTTTAGAAGTTAATACGTTGTACATGATAATTGCCACAGTAGATACCAAGATACCTGTTGCAGTATTGATAAGTGCCTCAGAGATACCTACCGCTAATGCTGACTGATCTGGAGCACCAGAGTTTGCTAAACCGGCGAATGCACGGATCATACCTGTTACTGTACCTAATAAACCTACTAATGTACCGATTGATACCAAAGTTGCAATTACAGTTAAGTTTTGCTCTAACATTGGCATTTCTAAAGCTGTAGCTTCTTCAACCTCTTTTTGGATTGCAACGATTGATTGCTCAACATCCATGTTGGTATCAGCTTCAACTTCGCTGTATTTTTTCAAACCAGATTTAATTACGTTAGCAACTGAACCTTGTTGTTTATCACACTCAGCTTTTGCAGCCTCGATGTTACCTGCGCTTAATAAACCTTGTACTTTGCGGATGAAAGTATCTAAGCTAGATTTTCCACTTGCTTTACCAATAACGATGAAACGTTCGATAGAGAATACAATTACCACTAATAGTAATCCAACTAAGATTGCTACGATAGGGCCTCCTTTGTAAGCTGTTCCAAGATAGTTACCAGGTAATGGTAATTTCTCTCTGTCACCATCGATAAAGTTACTTCCTTCTCCGAATACGAATCTCCAAACACAGAATCCAATAACGATACAGATTGGAATAACGAATGTTGCAAATACGTTTGAAGCACTAGAAGAGCTCTCTTTTTTAACAGTTGTTGGTTTTGGTGCGTTTGCCATTTTTTTTGAAATTTTAGTTTTAGTTCTTGTTTTTAATTTTTAGCTGTTTTTTCTTATTGTAATACACTCAACGTTTCATATCCGAAATTGTTGCGAAAAACAAATTTATAAATTGATTTTAAATTACAAATTAATAAATCAATAAGCAATTAAATCGTTACTTAGAATTTAGTTTCGGTAAACCACATAGGGTGTATAACAAAAAAATTGCCCCAGCCGAGGCAATTCTTTCACAATAAAAACTAAAAAAAAATCGAATTGCAAATTTTTCGCTCAAAAAATGCATTTTAAAGTGCATTTAACATAATTTTAACGCTTCGTGTCTGCTTTTTGGTACTTTTGTCAGTTCAAATTGCTTAAAATTTTCTGAAAAGGCATCTGCCAGCTGATAAGCTTTTAAAAAATATTCTTCCTGATTATCCCATGTTTTAGACGGATCTAAAATATCATTGGGTACCCCGGGACAAATTAATGGCATCATTAATTTAAATACATGATGTTGTTTATAATGATGGTGATTTAAATCTCCGTTTAATGCTGCTTTGATCATTGCCCTGGTATAACTCAATTTCATCCTTTTACCAACGCCATAGGCTCCCCCACTCCATCCTGTATTTACCAGCCAAACGTGTACTTTGTGCTTTTTCATCTTCTCCCCCAATAAAGCTGCATATTTTGAAGGATGCAATGGAAGAAAAGCTTTACCGAAACATGCCGAAAAGGTTAACTGAGGCTCAGTAACACCGGCTTCTGTACCCGCAACTTTAGCAGTATAACCACTCATAAAGTGGAACATGGCCTGTTCTACGTTTAATTTTGATATTGGAGGCAATACGCCAAATGCATCAGCGGTGAGGAAAAAAATATTCTTCGGCACCGCGGCAACAGAGGGCAGGATGGCATTATCAATATAATCTATAGGATAGGCTACACGTGTATTTTCTGTTTTATCGATATTGGAGTAATCAACATCTTTTGTGCCCGGAAAAAAATTAATGTTTTCTAATAATGAGCCAAATTTAATGGCTTTAAAGATTTGAGGCTCTTTTTCTTCGGTTAAATCAACACATTTTGCATAACAGCCTCCTTCGAAGTTGAATACCGAATCGCTGCCCCAGCCGTGCTCATCATCTCCGATTAAACCTCTTTCGGGATCGGCTGATAAAGTGGTTTTGCCCGTTCCAGACAAGCCGAAGAAGATAGCGGTATCTCCATCCTTGCCTACATTTGCAGAGCAGTGCATAGAAAGTGTATTCTTATATACCGGAAGAATGAAATTTAACACAGAAAAGATTCCTTTTTTAATTTCACCAGTATAACCTGTTCCACCGATCAAAATCATTTTTTTAGTGAAATTGATGATAGAGAAATTTTCCTGACGGGTTCCATCAACAGCAGGATCGGCGAGGAAGCCTGGGGCGGCAATAATCGTCCACTCCGGGCTGCTTATTAAAGCATCTTCATCAGGACGGATAAATAAATTGTGAGCAAAAAGATTCTGATAGGCCGTTTCAGTAATTACGCGGATGGATATTGCATCATCCGGATCGGCACATGCTGAAGCATCACGTACATAGATTTTTTTGTCGCCAAGGTAACTGGTGAGCTTATTAAATAACTGGTCAAACTTTTCAGGGCTGATTTTAATGTTTACATCTCCCCACCAAACCTGATCTTCGGTTACGTCGTCGCACACGATAAACCTGTCTTTAGGCGAACGTCCGGTAAATTTCCCGGTATCAATGGCCAGGGCTCCCGATGCCGCCATTGTACCTTCTTTATTTAATAATGCATCATCAATTAGCTCTTTTGGAGACAACTGGTACTTTACAGCAATGTTCCCGCCTAGATTTAAATAGCTTAAATCTGGCGTTTGCAGTTTCTTTTTGCTCATAACAATAAGTTAGTTAGTGGGGCAAAGGTAAAGACTTATGTTGCACAAAAACGAGTTTTAAAATATATTTATTTACATATTGTAGCAAATACACTATGACTTAAAAATCTCATTTACAATTATTTATAAAGTATTTTTGAAGATAAAAAAATTTAAAAAAATACACTAAGTTAAATTAGGTAAATGGTTTTAGTGTGTTTAAATTCTTCTGAGTACACACCTATATGGGATTGAGTGTAAGTTATGCATCTTAGATAAAAAAACATCAATTTACCACCCCGCCCTGCGGGCACCCCTCCAAAAGAGGGGAATAATTAGACGCTGGAAAGGCAACCCACTTCAATAGTAGCACCAGCCCGCGTTAATTAAACCTGATAAAAGCGGCAGCTCCCGATTCCCCAACAACAAAACAGCACTCCCATCGGGACTATAGCGATTAGCAGGGCTGCATTACCGGGAGGAATACTGAAGGATCTTTTCAAATTATCAAAAACCACCCCGCCCTTTTGGCACCCTCCGAAAAGAATCGGAGCAGGCACTTCAAAGCAGCAGAATAAATAATGCACTTATTTCATTTACTTAAACGTTTTAATAGAAATTTCGAAATAAAATTGAAAAAACATTTGCATTTTAAAAAAATAATCTTCTACTTTACGGTGTACAAAGTACACAAAGACAAGATGAAATTTAACACTTCAATTATTACAACGATTATTATTACCACCGGTATAAACCAGCGGGGCTAATTTGTTGTAAGTTGAAAAAACATAAAACACAGAAAGCGTCCCGATGAAAATCGGGACGCTTTTTTTTTAACCCATGCTGAATGAAACCTGTACGAACGAGCATTTTAAACTACAGATTGGTACAGTAACAAACAGTTAAACCTAATATAAACTAATGAAAGTACTCAAATTCGGCGGCACATCCGTAGGTTCGGCCGAGAACATTAAAACCCTCTTACGCCTGGTTGGCGAAGAAAAACAGAAGAACAGCCCGGTAGTTGTATTATCGGCAATGAGTGGTGTAACTAATTTGCTTACCGACATGGCCGAAATGGCCGAACGTGGTGAAGATTACGATGCCCATTTAAAAGAAATTGAAGCTAAACATTTTGCTGTAATCCGTACGCTTTTACCTGCGGCTGCACAGAACCCGGTGTTTACGCGTTTAAAGATCTTTTTTAACGAACTGGAAGATCTGCTGCAGGCGGTAACCAATCTGCGTGAGCTTAGCTCACAAACCAAGGACCAGATTTTAAGCTATGGCGAACGCTGTTCTACTTTTATGATCAGCCATATTGCTTCGCAAACTTTTGGCGGCGCACTTTATGTAAACGGATCGGAACTGATTAAAACCGATAGCAACTTCGGTCAGGCGAAGGTTGACACGGAACTGACTGAAATGCTGATCAACAATTTTTACCAGGAAAATAAAGATAAGGTGCTTTTTGTAACTGGTTTTATTGCCAGCAATGCATCAGGCAGAGTGACTACATTAGGTCGCGGGGGTTCTGATTATACTGCAGCCGTTTGGGGCGCAGCCTTAAATGCGGAAGAAATAGAAATCTGGACCGATGTAAACGGCATGATGACAGCTGATCCACGCATTGTGAAAAAGGCTTTCTCGTTACCGGAGTTAAGTTATACTGAAGCCATGGAATTGAGTTATTTCGGGGCTAAAGTAATTTATCCGCCAACGATGATCCCTGCTTTTATGAAGAAAATCCCGATTGTGATCAAAAACACTTTCGAACCTGATTTTGGTGGAACATATATTAAAAGTGATGTAAAAGCTTCGACTTTACCAATAAAAGGAATTTCTTCTATCGATCAGATCAGCATCATTAATTTAACTGGTAGCGGCATGGTTGGGAAGGCAGGTTTTAGCGGAAGGTTGTTTTCACTGCTTTCGCGCGAGCAGATCAATGTGGTATTGATTACACAATCTTCATCAGAGCATAGCATTACTTTCGCAGTAAAACCAACAGATGCTTCACAGGCCATTTCTTTGATCAAAAAAGAATTTGAGCTGGAGCTGGATGCGAAAAAACTAGAACTGCCAGAAGTTGAAAATAATCTTGCCGTTTTAGCCATCGTGGGTGAAAATATGAAACGTACACCAGGGATGAGCGGACGTTTGTTCAATGCATTGGGCCGTAATGGTATTAACGTAAGGGCTATTGCACAGGGTTCATCTGAATATAATATTTCGGTAATCATTAGTAAAGATGATTTATCGAAAGCGGTTAACGCGGTACACGATGCTTTTTTTACCGACCTGAAAAGGACATTAAATATTTTCTGCTTAGGTACAGGAAACATCGGTAAAACCTTATTTAATCAATTAAAAGAGCAAATGCCTTTCCTGGCGGCCAATAACGATTTACAGGTTAAGGTTGCTGGCATTAGTAACACCCGTAAAATGATTTTCAGTGCAGATGGTTTATCGCTCGAAAATTGGGAAACCGAACTAGATGCAAATGGTGAAAAAGCAGATCTAGCAGGTTTTGTAGCCAAAATGAAAGCTTTAAACTTACCAAACTGTGTTTTTGTGGATAATACCGCTGCAGAATCGCCAATAGAATTTTATCAGGGCATATTCGAAAGCAGCATTTCTGTGGTAACCTGTAATAAAAAAGGAAACTCTGCAGGTTATGCGCAGTATAAATCATTTAAAGATACCGCCCGTAAATTTGGTGTCGATTTTTATTATGAAACCAATGTTGGTGCTGGTTTACCTATTATCCGCACGCTAAAAGAACTCATGATGAGCGGCGATAAGGTTGCCCGGATTGAGGCCATTTTATCAGGAACGATTTCTTACATCTTCAATAATTTTAAGGGTGAGGCTGGTTTTTACGAAACAGTGAAAGAAGCGCAGGAACTGGGTTATACGGAACCAGATCCTCGAGACGACTTAAATGGAAAAGATTTTATGCGTAAAATGTTGATTTTGGCGCGAGATGCGGGTTATCCTTTGGAAGCCAGTGATGTGAAAATCGACAATATTTTGCCAGAAGCCTGTTTAAATGCCACATCGGTAGAAGATTTCTATTCGGAACTACAAGCTAATGCGGCTTACTTCGAAAACCTGAAACAAACTGCAGGCAGTGAAGGAAAGGTTTTACGCTATATCGGTAAATTGGAAGATGGCAATGTAGAAATCAGCTTACAAATGGTAGATGATACTCATCCTTTTTATATGCTATCGGGAAGTGACAACATTATTTCTTTCACTACTGATCGTTATAAATCACGTCCATTGGTAGTAAAAGGCCCAGGAGCAGGCGCAGAAGTAACGGCTGCCGGTGTTTTTGCGGATATCATTAACGTTGGTACTTTAAATAACTAATACCATGAATCCGGTTTTAGCACATAAAAATGAAATCCTAAGCCTGGTTGATCAGGCAATGATTGATTTTGAAAATATCACAAAAAAAGCCTGGAACGATAAACTGCAACCCTCAAAATGGTCTAAAAAAGAATTATTGGGTCATTTGATCGATAGTGCTTCCAATAACATTCGCCGGTTAATTGTTGGCCAGTATGAGCAGGGTGTTAAAATCGTTTATCATCAGGATGAATGGGTGCTTTATCAAAATTATCAAGAAACTGATATCGCTGATGTTAAAATGCTTTGGAAATTGTTAAACCATCAGATTTGCCGGGTAATTGAAAACATTCCGGAAGAAAAGCTTCAGAATAACTGTGATACCGGAAAAGGAAAAACAGAACTGCATACACTTTCTTATTTTATTGAAGATTATGTTGTGCATTTAAAATATCATTTAAACCAAATAACCGCTTAACACGAGCTAAGCCAATTAATAATGAAAAATAGTATAAAAGTTTTCGCTCCGGCAACGGTTGCAAATGTAGTGTGCGGTTTCGACGTACTGGGCTTCGCCGTAAACGAACCGGGTGATGAAGTGGAAATGCGTTTTACAGACACACCAGGAGTAGTGATCAAAAGAATTACCGGCGATGACGGCCGTTTACCATTGGATGCTGCTAAAAATACGGTAAGTGCCAGTGTGCAACATTATTTAAAACACATCGATCGTTTAGATGTAGGCGTAGAAATTGAACTGTACAAAAAAATGCCCATTGGTAGCGGATTGGGCTCGAGCTCGGCCAGTACGGTTGCCGGTTTATTTGCCATTAACAAATTAATGGGCGATTTATTAACGACCAAAGAATTGGTACCTTTTGCCATGAAAGGTGAAGAACTGGCTTGTGGTTATGGCCATGCCGATAATGTTGCGCCTGCGTTATTGGGCGGATTTGTGTTGGTGAGAAGCTACGAGCCACTCGATGTAATTTCTTTACCTACGCCGGCTGGTATGTATGCAGCAATTGTTTACCCTGAAGTAGATGTACCAACTAAAGATGCGCGCCAGATGATACGCAGTAAGGTTGCTTTAAAAGATGCGGTTATCCAATGGGGAAATGTGGCAGGTTTAGTTAGTGGATTGTTTATGAATGATTTTGACCTGATTGGCCGCAGTATGAAAGATGTTTTGGTAGAACCAACACGTTCGATACTAATTCCTGGTTTTGAAGAAATGAGAAAACTGGCTATGGAAAATGGTGCAATCGGCTTCGGAATTTCAGGTTCTGGACCATCAGTTTTCGCACTAACTAAAGACGAAGAAACAGCCAGAAAAATAACCAAATCGCAACAGCAACACCTACATAAAATAAATATTAACAGCAAAGCTTTTGTTTCTCCGGTTAACGCGGAAGGGCCGAAAGTTATGTAACCATGGAAAATGTAAGATGGAAAATGGACTTTGTAAGTCGGGTTTCCCATCATCCATATAACATTTTCCATTATACCTCATTAAAAATGAAACTATACTCAACCAACAATAAAGATTTACGTGTTTCTTTTAAAGAAGCCGTTTTTAACAGTATGCCGCAGGATAAAGGCTTATATATGCCGGTAGAAATCCCGCAGCTTGATACAGATTTTATCGAAAATATTGAGAAGTATTCTCTACCTGAAATTGCTTACAAGGTAGCCTCGACATTATTAAAAGATGAGATTCCTGCTGAAGATTTAAAAGCCATAATTGAAGATGCCATTAATTTTGAAGCTCCAGCGGTTAAACTAGATGACAAAACCTTTGTGCTCGAATTGTTCCATGGTCCATCGTTGGCCTTTAAAGATTTTGGTGCGCGTTTTATGAGCCGTGTTATGGCTTATTTCTTAAAAGATGGTGAACAACTGCTAGATGTTTTAGTTGCGACTTCTGGTGATACCGGTGGCGCAGTGGCTTTGGGTTTCTTAGGCCTACCGAATACTCGTGTAACGATCCTTTATCCGGAAGGAAAAGTAAGTCCGATACAAGAACTGCAGTTAACCACCAATGGCGAAAACATCAGAGCCGTTGAGGTAAAAGGAACGTTTGATGATTGCCAGGCTTTGGTAAAGCAGGCTTTTGCGGATGATGAACTGAACGCAAAATTCCGGTTAACCTCAGCCAATTCGATTAACATTTCAAGGTTGATCCCGCAAACATTTTATTATTTCAATACTTATGCCCAACTGAAAAAGCAAGGCTTAAACGATGTAATATTTTCTGTACCAAGTGGAAACTTCGGCAATATTGGTGCTGGCCTGCTTGCTTACAAATTAGGGTTGCCAGTTAAACAGTTTATTGCCGCTACCAATGTAAACGACACCGTTCCACGCTTTTTAGAAAGTGGTGTTTACGAAACCAAACCATCAACACAAACTTATTCGAATGCGATGGATGTTGGTGCACCAAGTAATTGGGTTCGTATTATGGATCTTTTTGATCAGGATGTGGAAGCGGTTAAAAAAGTGGTTACTTCTTATCGCTTCACTGACGAAGAAACATTGCGAGGTATTAAAGAACTTGACAATAAACTAAATTATGTTGCCTGTCCGCATACAGCGATTGCGTATTTGGCAATTGAAAAATACAGAAGCGAAAATCCATCTGATGAAAGTGCGGCTGTTTTCTTATCTACTGCACATGCCTGCAAATTTCCTGATATTTTCCCGGCAGATCTTGCTGCTAAAATCGAAATTCCAGAACAGGTAAAAGCTTTGGAAAGTAAACCTAAACATGCAGATCAGTTGGGGACAGATTTTGAAGGATTTAAGGGTTATTTGCTTAAAGGGTAATAATTATATTAATCGTCATACCCAACCTGATTGGGAATCCTAATGCACATACATAAGTCATTAAGATTCCCACACAGGGCGTATCGTATAGACACAAATTTTAAAATCATTTTTAGTGCTCTCTGCCGCAAGGCATCAAACTTTTGAGGCATCAAAAGTATGCAAACCGAAGCGATAGCGTAGCTCATTTATACAATTAAAAACACTAAAACCTATAAATAAAATGCTTCGTCAATCCAGCAAGGAGCCTCTGCACAAGCTCATACACATCAAAAAACAGCGGCACTTTGTTTTGTGTTTGTTGTACTAACTGAAAGTTTTTGCAAACCTTGATACACAAAACACACTGCGTTTGAGGTTTGGTAGAGCTAGTTGTTCTATTGTACACCTGTTTTTTGATTTTCCTGGCTCTTGGGATTGACTGGCGTGCTTCGGCAAAGTACTATTGTTTTTTAAAGCAAGCTAGCATAGTGCCTTAAATAATGCTTAAAAAGATATGTCCACACGATAACCCTGCGCGGGAATGACGTATCTAAGATTAATGTCCTGATTTCATACTCGTCTGCTCGATACCTTTCAATCTTTTCGAACAATAAATACCAAAATACAAGATAAACAGGTAGCACACTAATGGAAGTATAAATGAGTGGTGTACACCAATTTTATCGGCAACAGCTCCCTGAATAAGCGGCATAATTGCCCCGCCCAAAATGGCCATTACCAATAGAGAAGATCCCTGACTGGTATAAGCACCCAGTTTAGCAATGGCGAGGGTATAAATATTCGAGAACATAATCGAATTAAAAATACCGATCCCTAAAACACTGTACATCGCTAATTCACCTTTATTTATCATTGCCGAAATCAATAACAATACATTTATAGCTGAGAAAATAGCCAGGGTTCTTGCAGGTGCGGATTTTCCAACTAAAAATCCTAAAAAGTTTAATGCAATAAATACCAGGAAGAAACTGATCTGTGCAAAAGTTAAGTCAACAATACCATAAATTAAGGCAAAAACCAATACAGCAGTGCCCAACATATAAATTATCTTTTTTGATTGGCTTAAAGTATGGCTAAGTGAAATTGAGCCTACAAAACGGCCAATCATTGCCCCTCCCCAATAAAGGGATAAGTAATTTTTACTCACCACCTCATCCAATCCGGTTATTTCCGGCAGCCTTAAAAAGCTAATGATAAAACTTCCAACAGCCACTTCGGCACCAACGTAACAGAACAAGGCTATAATTCCTCTGGTTAAGTGTGGAAATTTCAATACACCTAATCCTTTTACCTGTTCTTCCTCTTCGGGCTGAAAAGAAGGCAACTTTACATAAAAAATAAGCAAGCCTACCAACAGTAATATGGCTGCAAAAATTAAATAGGGAATACGTGTGGCTGATGCACTAAAACTCCCATCAGCTTCGGAAAAGAATTCAAAAATCAGGTGACCACCCAGAATTGGAGCTATGGTGGTTCCAAAAGCGTTAAAGGCCTGCGTTAAATTTAAGCGGCTGGAGGCGCTATCTTCAGGACCTAATAATGAAACATAGGCATTTGCCGTAATCTGAAGGACGGTAAAGCCTAAACCCAATACAAACAATGCTCCTAAAAACAATGGATAAACCGAATACGTTGCTGCTGGGAAAAATAAAGCACAGCCAATGGCGGCGAGCACGATTCCAAAAAGAATTCCTTTTTTATACCCGACTTTATTAATCGGATCACCTTTGGTATAAGAAATCAAAAAGTAAATCAGTGAACCTACAAAATAAGCACCGAAGAAACAAAATTGCACCAGCATCGATTCAAAAAAGCTCAATTTAAAAAGCTGCTTCAAATATGGAATCAAAATATCGTTCATGCAGGTGATAAACCCCCACATGAAAAATAAAAGGGTAATGGTAACTAAGGGAACGGCGTAATTTGATCGAGACTGGCTTTCGGCAATTTTGTTATTCATTTATATATTGATATTATTTAACGGGGTAAAGCTAGCCCAATAATTACACTGGCTGGCTTTAACCACAGATTAGTTACCTTTTTTTTACTTTCAGTAATTAATGTTGATCAAAAAAAATCCCGATTCTCATCGGGATTTTCATTATTTAGTATTCTGCGACTTTAATGTACTGATTTCGCGTTTCAGTTCTTCAATTTGTTGCTGCTGCTCTTTTATACTGGCTACCAACAGTGGCACCAAACTTTCATAATCCACTTTGGTAATCGTTGCACTTTTAAATGCATTTTTACCTGCCGGATAATCTTTGGACTGTACGGAAACAATTTCCGGAACAGCCGTTTTGGCATCGGCGCCTATGAAACCATATTGTGGCCGTGCTGATAATTTTAATTTTTCAGCCCAGGTTTTGTTATAGTTAAAACTTACCGGCTCGAGCTTAGTAACCCGACTTAAAGCATTTTCTACAGGTTTAATATTGTTTTGCACAACTTCTTGTGCACTGATTTTTAACGACGCAGCGGCTAACAGCACTGCGAATGAAATTGCTCGTTTCATATCTTCTTATTTGTAATTTTTAAAATAGACTATTTGCTTCACTTTTATGCGAAACAAGGAATAAACGGAAAGTATATGTTAAATAGAAGGAGGTGGCGTTAAAACTTCTGGGAAATAAGCCAATTTAAAAGAGTGATCAGGAATGATTACCTTCTTAGCAGTTTGTAGCGGGAAATAAATATCCGTATGAAGTAAGATCTGATTTATAGCATATTCGGTTTCTACTTTCTTTTCTTCCTTTTCGGTCGCATCATCATTAGTAGATAAAACCTCAATACGATCTGCAGAATAACTCAAATACGAAATCACATGACTCACCTTTAGAAAAAAAGTTAGCGCAATGCAGCTAATGAGGATGTATTTAAGGGTATAAAACTTCATTGATACAAATATAAGTTGTATGCCCTTAAAACAATAAATTTTAGGTTAAAGTTCTGTAAGAATTTGAAATAATGGATAGATGCTATCCGATAGTTTACGAAGGTAAGGACAGTTTTTTTGCAATTATGGCTTGCTTAGACCTCGCAGGTTTTAAAAACCTACGAAGTCTTTTTATTAAAAAATAGCTTTCGCAATTTTTTTAGTCTGCTCGGGGCGACCCATGGTATAAAAGTGCAATACCGGAGCGCCAAAATCGATCAGCTCTTTACATTGTTTGATCATGGCTTCTGTACCGATTTCTTTAGCCTCATTATTGTTTTTAGCGTGAGATAGCGCATCGGTCAATTCATCAGGCAAATCGATGTGAAAAATTTTAGGCAGCACATTTAACTGCGATAAGGTACTGATTGGCTTTAATCCCGGAATAATTGGAATGTTAATATCATTTTCCCTGCATTTTTTCACGAAATCGAAATACTTCTGGTTATCGAAAAACATCTGCGTTACGATGAACTCCGCACCTGCCTCGACCTTCTTTTTCAGGTATTTGAAATCGGTACTCATGTTAGGGGCTTCAAAATGTTTCTCCGGATAACCAGCAACACCGATACAAAAATCACTTTTAAAAGTTTCTACATCTTCATGCAGAAATTTACCTTCATTATGGTTTTTGATGTGCTCGATCAGGTCAGTTGCATAACAATGTCCGCCTGGAGTTGGAACAAAGTTCCCATCTGCTTTTCGGGCGTCACCTCGCAGGGCTAAAACGTTATCGATACCTAAAAACTGCAGATCGATCAATGCATTTTCGGTTTCCTCTTTGGTAAAACCACCGCAAATGAGATGCGGAACAGCATCAACTTTATATTTATGGATAATGGCTGCACATATAGCAATGGTACCGGGACGCTTGCGATAAGATACCTTTTGGAGCAAACCATTTGCCTGCTCTTTGTAAATGTAATCTTCGCGGAGCGAAGTTACATCGATAAAAGGTGGATTAAATTCCAATAACGGCTCTATCGCATCATAAATCCACTGTATACTTTGCCCTTTGATAGGCGGCAATAGTTCAAAAGAAAATAAGGTTTTACCCTTTGCGTTTTTTATATGGTCTGTAATCTTCATAACCTGGTTTGGTTGTCATGCTGAATGCTAATGAAGCATCTCAAACATAATGGCAGTTCCTATATTTGATGACTGCTAACATCAAAATTATGTGTTTTTCACTTAGAGATCCCTTCGCTGCATCCGATAGCTATCGGATCAGGATAACAAAGCGATGGGTTAATAAGCTAAATTCGGACTTAACCATCTTTCCACTTCTTCAACCGGCATATTCTTTCTGATGGCGTAATCTTCAATCTGGTCTTTGGTTATTTTTCCTAATCCGAAATACCTCGAATCGGGGTGTGCAAAATAAAACCCACTTACCGCTGCTGTTGGATACATGGCATAACTTTCGGTTAAGTGAAGTCCAATTTTATTCTCCGCATCAAGCAATTGGAACAAGGTACCTTTTTCAGTGTGTTCCGGACAAGCAGGATAACCAGGTGCCGGACGGATACCCGCATATTCTTCCTTAATCAATTCCTGGTTGCTCAGGTTTTCATCCTGTGCATAACCCCAATATTCTTTACGTACGCGCTCGTGCAGGCGCTCTGCAAAAGCTTCAGCCAACCGATCGGCCAATGCTTTTGCCATGATACTATTGTAATCATCGTAATTGGATTCGAACTCATTTACCAGTTCATCTATCCCGATACCAGCAGTTACCGCAAAACCACCAAAATAATCCTGAATACCACTTTCTTTTGGTGCAATAAAATCAGATAAAGCATAATAAGGCTGCCCATCTACTTTTTCTGCCTGCTGGCGGAGGGTGTGAATTTTGATTAGTTTGGAGTTTGAAGTTTGGAGTTTGGAGTCTCCCAACTCAGCACTCTCAACTCTCAACTCGATATCGTCTCCTACTGCATTTGCCGGCCAGAAACCAATTACCGCTCTTGCGGTTAATAATTTCTCATCGAGGATCCGTTTTAACAAAGTCTGTGCATCATCAAAAAGTTTCTTTGCCTCGTCGCCTACATTTTTATCATCGAAAATTTTAGGATAACTGCCACGAAGTTCCCAAGTATGGAAAAAGGGTGTCCAATCGATATAAGGAACCAGTTCCTCTAAAGGATAATTATCGAAAACCCTTGTACCCGTAAATTCCGGAACGGGCAGATTAGGCTGAAAATCGATCTTAAATTTATTTTCACGTGCTTCTTCAAGTGTTTTAAAACGTTTATCAGAGCGTTTGTTTAAATGTGCTTCGCGTGCTTTATCGTATTCGGCCCTGATACCTGCAATATAATCGTCTCTCGTATCAGGATTCATTAAGGTGCTGCAAACCGTAACACTTCTTGAAGCATCTAACACGTGGATAGCAGGTCCAGAGTAATTTGGTGCTACTTTTACTGCAGCGTGGATTCTGGAAGTAGTTGCACCACCAATGATCAATGGAATGGTAAAACCTTCGCGTTCCATTTCTTTGGCAAAGTGAACCATTTCATCCAGCGATGGTGTAATCAATCCACTTAAACCAATAATATCGGCATTAATTTCTTTGGCTTTTTTAATGATTTCCTGTGCAGGAACCATTACCCCCATATCAACAATTTCGAAGTTATTACAGGCCAAAACCACACCCACAATATTTTTTCCAATATCATGCACATCGCCTTTAACCGTAGCCATTAATACCCTTCCTGCTGATGAATTCTGATCCTGATCGGGATTATCCAGTTTTTCCTGCTCTATAAATGGCAACAAATAAGCTACAGCTTTTTTCATTACCCTTGCCGATTTAACCACCTGAGGCAAAAACATTTTTCCCGCACCAAAAAGATCACCGACAATGTTCATTCCGTCCATTAATGGTCCTTCAATTACCTGAATCGGGCGGGCGTATTTTTGTCTTGCTTCTTCCACATCATCATCCAGGTACTCCACAATTCCTTTTACCAGTGAATGCGACAACCTTTCTTCAACAGTACCTTTTCTCCACTCTTCGTCTTTAACAACCTCTTTGCCTTTAGACTTTACGGTATCGGCATATTCTACCAAACGTTCTGTTGCATCATCTCTACGATTTAAGAGTACATCTTCTACCCTTTCCAGTAGCTCAGGTGGAATTTCCTGATAAACCTCCAACATCCCCGCGTTAACGATACCCATATCTAAACCGGCCTGGATGGCATGATAAAGAAATGCAGAGTGCATCGCTTCGCGGACAGTATTATTGCCCCTGAAAGAGAACGAAATATTCGAAACCCCACCACTCACTTTAGCATGAGGCAGGTTTTCTTTGATCCAACGGGTGGCATTGATGAAATCGACGGCATAATTATTATGCTCCTCTAATCCGGTTGCAACGGTTAAGATATTAGGGTCGAAAATAATATCCTCTGGGGGAAACCGATTTCATGTACCAGTATATCGTAACTTCTTTTACAGATTTCTTTCCTACGTTCGTAATTATCGGCCTGACCTTGTTCATCAAAAGCCATTACCACAACCGCAGCACCGTATTGCATAATTTTACGGGCACTTTCTCGGAATTTATCCTCGCCCTCTTTTAAGGAAATGGAGTTTACAATTCCTTTCCCCTGTAAACATTTTAAGCCATTTTCGATAACCGACCATTTAGATGAATCGACCATGATAGGCAATTTGGCAATATCGGGTTCTGAAGCAATCAGGTTTAAGAATTTGGTCATTGCCGCTTCCGAATCCAGCATCCCCTCATCCATGTTTACATCGATTACCTGCGCACCGCCCTCAACCTGTTGCAGAGCAACGGCCAATGCGGCTTCATAATCGCCTCCTAAAATCAGTTTGGAGAATTTTGGAGAACCAGTAATATTGGTTCTTTCGCCAATGTTTACAAAAATGCTATCCGGGGTGATGGTTACCGGCTCCAAGCCGCTTAAACGCATGTAAGGTTCGAGCACCGGAATTTTGCGCGGCTCAGCTTTTCTGGCATTTTTGGCAATGCAGCCAATATGTTCCGGTGTAGTACCGCAACAACCACCTACAATATTTACAAAACCAGAGGCAATAAAATCATCTACCAGATGTGCAGTTTCGTGCGGCTGCTCATCGTAAGCACCAAACTCATTCGGTAAACCTGCATTAGGATAGGCTGAAACGTAACAACCTGCTTTTGCCGCTAACTCCTCGATGTGCGGACGCATTTCTTTTGCCCCCAATGCACAGTTAAAACCTATACTTAATGGTTTAGCATGCATTACAGAATTCAAAAAAGCTTCTGCCGTTTGACCGGAAAGCGTTCTGCCAGAGGCATCGGTAATGGTTCCTGAAATCATGATTTCCAGTTTACGGCCTATTACCTCTTCATATTTTTTAATGGCCACAATGGCCACTTTAGCATTTAAAGTATCGAAAATGGTTTCGATCAATAAAACATCCGAACCACCATCTACCAGGCCGCGAACCTGCTCGTAATAAGCTTCTTCTAACTCATCAAAATAAACGGCCCTAAAACCGGGATCGTTTACATTTGGCGACATAGAAAGGGTACGGTTGGTTGGACCAATGGCGCCTGCAACAAAACACTTGCGGTCTGGATTTGCAGCCATAAACTCAGTTGCAGCCTCTTTTGCTACGCGTGCCCCTTCGAAACTCATTTCGTAAGAAAGGTCTTCCATCTGGTAATCGGCCATGGAAATACGCTGTGTACTGAAAGTATTGGTTTCAATAATATCGGCACCAGCCGCCATATACTCCAGGTGTATCGTTTTTATAATATCCGGACGTGTAATGTTGAGCAAATCATTATTGCCTTTTACATCACAGGGATGGTCCTTAAATCGCTCTCCCCTAAAATCTTCTTCGGTTAAAGTATATCGCTGAATCATGGTACCCATTGCACCATCAATCACCAAAATACGTTTCTCTAATTCTTCTCTTATACTCATTCTTGTCGTTAGATATGAGAATTGAGATATGTGATATGAGAATTATTAAGCACAACCTATGTGCCTCAAATCTCAAATCTATCATCTCAAATCTCAAAAAAAGGCTTATCTAAAAAGTTGGTACGTGAATCGTAATCCTAAACTTATCTGGTCCCGAATTTATTCGGGATAGAATTTAGCACCTTGTATGGTTACAGGTTGCTAAGACTTCGTTGGGTCTAATCCCTCCGTCTTTCTTAATAAGCATACAAAAATGCAACAAAGCTACATCAATTCCAAAATTTATCGCTTCGCTACCAAATAAAATTACAAAGGCCATGCAATTCTGCACAGCCTTAAGAATATTGTTCTGTTGATGATTATTTTCTACTTCCGAAAATACGTAGTAAGAATAGGAAGATATTTAAGAAATCAAGGTATAAAGATAAAGCGGCAACAATAGCCATTTTTTTGGATTCGATCTGAAGAACCTGTTCGCCACTAGCCTCAATCCCTTCGCCGATTCTTTTTATTTTTTGTACATCGTAAGCAGTTAACGCTGTGAATATGGCAATGCCAATGAAAGCCATAAATAAGCTGAACTGTTCGCTCTGGATAAACATATTAATTACACTCGCAATCACTAAACCAATTACACCCACCATTAAAATGGGCCCAAACTTACTTAGATCGATATTAGTAGTATAACCCATAACGGCCATGATACCAAATATACCTGCAGCACCTGCAAAACAGCTTACTATTGAACCTGAAGTATAGGTTAACAAGATAAAACTTAAACTTACTCCTGTTAGCACGGAATAAAGCACAAATACGCCAATTAATGCTGGCAATGATAATCTGCTTAAACCAAAGCCCATCAATAATACAAGGCCAAGTGGTGCAAACATAGCGATATAGCCAAAGATTGACATACTTACTTTTCCGGTTGCAGGGTTAATATTTAAAAGATACTGCATCAATTGTTCATTGGTACCAAAAAGATACGCAGCTACTGTAGATAAACTCAACGCAACAAACATCCATAAGAAAACGTTTGCAAAGAATTTTTTAGAAACAGAGTTTTCTTGTACAAAAACGCTGTTTTTTTGATATTCAAAATTTTGTTGTTCCATTTTAAATTTTGTGTATTTAACTATATAAAAATAAATATTTAGTTCAATCTTTTTGTCAGCAGTTCTTCAACTTTTTTAAAGAACTGTAGTGGTTTTAACGTGCGCCAAGGCAGATTATCAAAAGCGCCCCCAAAGTTAATGTAATAATCGATGTTATTGTCCCTAAATTCGGTAATTACATGCTGTTGAAAATTTACCCCAACAATCCAGCCATCTTCTACTTCCTGAAACCATTCTTCGTAATAACTATCATCGGAAGCATGAAAATTCAGTACATTTTCTCCGATCAGGATAAATTTATTGATGCCTTCATCCATCATCAGTTCTAAAATATCACGCTTCATTAGCATAATATCATTGTTAATGGCATCGTTCCATTCGCCTATAAATTCGATAATGGCATAACTGCGGTCGTAATCTGCATATAACACCTTCATGTAAAGTGTATTCGAACCAAACTCATCCCACTGCGGGTGCAGTAAAAAGTTATAAATCTGCTTATCGAAATAAAGTTCCGAATATTCGGTATTGTAAAACGGAGAACGTTCGTCTTCTGCAGAAATATAATCATCTCTCCACTGGTAATAAGGCTCTATCTCGTGCATGCTTTTAATTATAATTATTGAATGAGAGAGTAGATAAATATTGAATGAGTGAATTTTGAATGATTGAATGTTAAGTTTAATTCTGCATTCAAACTTTCATCCTTCTCTAATTCCCCCATTCAACATTCTCTAATTCCATCCTTCTCTCATTTTCTCATTCTATCATTCTATCATTCCTTAGTGTCCTGCTTCTACCGCTTTGCGTACGCTTCCGTAACGGGTCAACAATTCGGCGGCTTCATCATAACCGATATTCAGTTCGTCGGCAACCATTTGTGTACCCCGATCGACTAATTTATGGTTAGTTAACTGCATGTCGACCATTTTATTGCCAACTACGCGGCCCAGTTGCACCATTACTGTGGTACTGAGCATGTTTAAAACCATTTTTTGTGCCGTGCCCGATTTCATGCGGGTAGATCCGGTAACAAACTCAGGGCCAACCACCACTTCAACCGGAAAATCCGATTCTGCCGCTATCGGTCCGCCAGTGTTACAAACAATACAACCTGTTAAAATACCATGTTTACGTGCCGTGTTCAGCCCACCGATAACGTAAGGTGTAGTGCCCGAAGCGGCTAAACCAACCAAACAATCTTTTTCGTTGATATTGAACTCCTGAAGATCTTTCCAGGCCTGTTCAGAATCATCTTCGGCAAATTCTACTGCTTTTCTAATGGCAGTATCACCACCTGCAATAATCCCCACTACCCAATCAAACGGAACGCCATAAGTAGGTGGACATTCTGATGCATCTACCACCCCCAAACGGCCGCTGGTACCTGCGCCAATATAAAAAAGACGGCCGCCTTTTTTCATCCTTTCGGCAACTGCCGATGTTAATTTTTCGATCTGAGGCAAAGATTTCTCAACTGCGTAAGCAACTGTTTTATCTTCGTTATTAATGCCCTGCAGAACTTCCAATACCGACATCTGATCGATGTGCTGATAGTTAGATTCTTGCTCGGTAACTCTGTTCATAAATTTAATTTTGATAAAATTCGGTAAATTCTTTCTAAAATCTACCCTAAAAAATCAAAAATATCGCTCAAAAATTTCAATCGATCCCATCTTTGCGTTAATTAATGTTAAAAATTAGAAACAAAAGACACTAAAATGCAGTTAAAAAATATATCAACCCGCTAATTTTCATAAATTTGCATAACGCTGATGAAAAAAAATACCCGGAACAACATACTGATCGCCACAAGCTATTCTGTAATTTTAATAGCGGGCATGTTTTTGGGTATAAAATTTATTAAAGATCAAGGATTTGGCGTTAAAAAAAGTCCGCAGCTTGCTGCAAACAGCGACGAAAAATTAAATGAAATCCTTCACATCATCAACGGTAATTATGTTGATGACATCAATACCGATTCGCTTCAAAATTTACCGATAGACAGCGTTTTACATCAGCTCGATCCACATAGTGTTTACCTGCCTCCAACCGATGCGCAGGACATGACCGATAATCTGGAAGGCAATTTTGAAGGCGTAGGCATAGAATACTATATGCTTAACGATACCATGATGGTTACAGGTGTGGTTAAAGATGGGCCTGCCTATCAGGCTGGTATAAAGTTGGGTGATAAAATCCTGAGCATCGATACCACCACGGTAAGCGGAAGAAATTTACCAAAAGATCAACTTACCGGCCGTTTTAAAGGTAAAGCAGGTACCGGGGTAAGCGTGGTGCTTTTGCATCCAAATACCCAGCAGAGCAACCGCATTATGGTTACCCGTGGTAAAGTGAACATTAGCAGTATTGATGCGGCTTACATGATCAATAACGAAACGGGCTATGTGCGCATTAGTAAATTTGGCGCCAATACCGATAACGATTTCTCCGTTGCGGCAAATAATCTGAAAGCAAAAGGCATGAAAAAACTGATCCTCGATCTGCGCGACAATGGTGGAGGTTATTTTACTGCAGCAACAGGTCTGGCCGATCAATTTTTACCAGAAAACAAACTCATAGTATATACACAGGGCAAACACGAGCCACGCACTGATTATTTTTCAACCGGCACAGGCGCCTTTCAAAATGGCAAACTTGCTGTGCTGATCAATGAAAATACAGCTTCAGCCAGTGAAATTGTAGCCGGAGCCATTCAGGATCTGGGACGTGGTATTATTGTGGGCCGCCGCTCATTTGGCAAAGGCCTGGTACAAGAGCAGTTTGCTTTTGGCGATGGCTCTGCATTGAATTTAACCATCGCCAGGTATTATACCCCATCGGGACGCAGTATCCAGAAATCTTACAAAAAAGGCTATGATGCCTACAAACATGAGCTGGATGAGCGTATGATGGATGGAGAACTTACAGGTGACCGCACTTCTTTTCAGGATTCTATCGAAAAAACCGAAGGTGTAAATGTTCAGCCCAACCGAAAAATTAAACCGGTTGGAGGTATACAGCCCGATATTTTTGTCAAACTCGATACTAACGGCTACAATAAATTTTACAGCAACCTGGTAAGCAAAAAAGTGCTTTCTGATTACGTTTTCAATATATTAACGGCGAAGTATAGTGCCAGTTTTGTGGAACAGAATATCAATATCTTTACGATAAACGATAATGACTTTAAAGATTTTATCGGCTTTCTTCAGCGTAAAAATGTGCCGATCGACCGTTTCCAGTTATACAGTGCCAAAAATGTAATCTTAAATGATTTAAAAGCATTGCTTTGCAGATACTATTTAGGCGATGTTGGCTATTACAGGGCCGCAAACCAAACCGATAACGCGGTAAGACAGGCATTATTAAACCTGCAATAGCCATATTTTATATGCTATCCGATTAAAACAAACCCACACAGTCAGTTTTAAATTTCAAACAAACACTTAAAATCAATATAATATTCTTATTTAATATAATTAATTAATACTATATTTTGTTTTATTTAATTTTGCTGTCAAATCATATCAGTTTATGAAAACAAGCAGATTAGAAGCAAAAGATCAACAAGTATTAGATGAGTTGTTAGAAAAGGTTAAGGAACAGACCGATTTATTTTTAGGTTATCCGGTATCTAAAGATTTTGATTACCAGGCACTCGCTGATTTCTTAAAATACCCGATGAATAACCTGGGCGATCCTTTTGTTACTTCTACTTATGGTGTTGGATCGCGCGAACTGGAAAAAGAAGTCGTTCAGTTTTTTGCAGAGCTATTTCGTGCTCCGGCAGACAATTGGTGGGGTTATGTAACGAATGGTGGCTCAGAAGGTAATTTGTATGGTTTGTACCTGGCCAGAGAACTGCATCCAAAAGGAATGGTTTATTATTCTGAAGCGACCCATTACAGCGTACAAAAAAACCTGCACCTGCTTAATATGGGCAATATTGTGATACGCACACAGGAAAACGGCGAGATCGATTACGAAGACCTGGAACATACCATCAGGATGAACCGACAGATACCAGTAATTATTATGGCCAATATAGGTACCACCATGACCGAAGCACGCGATGATGTGGCCAAAATCAAAAGCATTTTAAAAAAACTGGCCATACAGCATTATTATATCCATGCCGATGCTGCGCTTTCAGGCACTTATAGCGCTTTGATCGAGCCCAGGCCAGCATTCGACTTTGAAGATGGTGCAGACAGCATTGCCATCAGCGGACATAAATTTTTTGGCTCGCCAATGCCCTGTGGTGTGGTAGTGGCAAAAAAATCGAACCGCGACCGGATTGCCCGCTCTGTTGCTTATATAGGGAGTGTAGATACTACCATTACCGGATCAAGAAACGGACATAGTCCACTGTTTTTATGGCATAGTATTAAACGTTTGGGTTTAGCGGGTTTAAAAAACAGGGCAATGCACAGTTTGGCCACCGCAGCTTATACCGAAGAGAAACTTAAAGAAATGGGCATTGCCGCATGGCGAAACCCAAACGCCATTACCGTGAATTTCCCTACCCCATCTGCTTCAATTTGTAAAAAGTGGCAATTGGCCGCTGAACAAGGAAATTCTCATATCATCTGCATGCCCAATGTAAGCGAGGTTCATATCGATCTTTTTATCAACGACTTAAAAACCGAAGCCATATTGCAAGATTAACACCCACAAACTTTTGTCTCGGCTAAATGTTTAATAGCAACTTTAACTTAGTAAATACTGAACCTTTAAATATAATAGCATGAAAATAATAATTGTAGGCGCAACAGGAACATTGGGTAAAAAAGTAGCCGAGGCTTTTTTGGAGAAACATGAGGTAATCCGTGTAGGAAATACCAAAGGAGATGTTCAGGTTGATATTACAAATGAATCATCAATTAAGGCCATGTTCGAAAAAATTGGCGCTTTTGATGCGCTGATCAGTACGAGTGGAAAAGGCCCGTTTGTACCCATAAAGCAAATGACGGGTGAAAAATTTAAAAGCGGATTACTCGACAAATTATTGGGACAGGTTAATTTGGTACTTATCGGGCAGCATTACATTAATAAAGGCGGCTCATTTACCTTAACCTCCGGGATATTGGCCGATCATCCGATAGCTGCCGGAGCCGTATTAAGCGCCGTAAACGGTGGATTAAATTCTTTTGTAATTGCCGCCGCTCCAGAACTTGAAAATGAGGTGCGTATAAACGCGATCAGTCCAAATGTAGTGGAAGATTCGCCAGCCTATTTTGATTCATTCCCAGGGGAAATTCCGGTGACGATGGATAAAGTAGTTAAAGCTTTTGAGAAAAGTGTTCTGGGTATAGTTACCGGTCAGGTAATAAAAGTTTATTAAATGTTGAAGGCATTAGTTCCTTTATCAAAGCAACTGGTGCTTTCTTTATTTTTTAACAAAAGCTTGTTCTAAAATTTTGTTTTTTAAAAAGCCAAACTATTATATTAGTCTATCTAACAATTTTAATATGATAGAAACTGAGCGCCTCATTTTAAAACCTTTAACACACAATCAGCTCTTAAAATATATTAAAGACGATCATTCGCTCGAACAGGAATTTGATCTTTTGCCCACCAGGAAAAATATCTCTCCTTCCCTGCACGACGCCTTGGAGCAGACCATTCTGCCCAATGTCTTTGACAAGGATAAAGATTACCTCTACCATACTTTGTGGACCATTATATCAAAACCTGATCATAGGATGGTAGGCGATATCTGCTTTGTAGGCGAACCAGATCCAAATGGTGAAATTGAAATTGGTTATGGTACTTATGAAGAATTTCGAGGTCGGGGATTTATGACAGAGGCTGTTGGCAGAATAATCGAATGGGCAAAGGAACAACCAAAAGTTAAATCAATTTTTGCTGCAACCACGAAGGATAACGTGGCTTCTTATTCTATTTTAGAAAAAAATAACTTTATCCATATCGGCGAAGTGGATGATATGTTGAGCTGGAAGATTGAACTGAAATAAGTTTTGCTTACGCTGAGTAATTTGCCACGGAGACACGGAAAATCAGGAAATAATGTTCGCTTGCGCAGCTATAGCAGAAAGACTGCCTTGTTCCCTGCAATTGCTTATTACAATACAATCTCAAACAAACTTAGGCTAATTCCTTCATAGTGTTTTGGCAATCCTTCGGTTTTATCCATAGTTACCACACCAACATAATCAAAACCACATGCGGTATAATATTCGAGCAGTTTTTCATTATCAGCCCAGGTATCCATTCTGATAAATTTAATCCCGTTGTCTGCAGCAAAAACTTTAGCCCATTTAATAATTTCCTTTACAAAAGAATAGCCCCTGAATTTGGGATGGGTTACAATCCTATGGATGTAAATCGCTTCGTGATCCCGTTCGCCCCATATTAACTGATCGTTAAACGTAACCGCAAAAACACAGGCAACAACACCATCTACCAAAATTTTATATTGACGGTTTTCATCAATTTCGGTTTGTACCATTTCTCTGCTAAAGCCTTGCCAGTGTTTATTAAAAACTTTCTTTTGATGAGCAATGGCCATATCGTAAAATTCGAAAATGGTATCAATATCTGTTGGCAGGCTGTTTTGTACTTGTAATTGCATGTGGTAAAGGTAAATTTTTATCTCGTTAGTCGGGATTTGCAATCCCGTCTATTAAAGTTTAGCTTTTCGTGGATTTCAAATCCACAGAACGAAAGGTCAATATTACAAATCTCGACGAACAGAAACCTCAGCGCTTAGTGCATTATGATTCCCAATCAAGTTGGGAAGGACGATCTCTCTACAAAAATCGCTGTAGCCCCAATGTTCCTTAAAAAATGACCTTTCAGAATGACAGTGCTATATAAACAAAAACAGGGCTGCTTTCGCTATGGAACGCAACCCTGTTTTAAATAACAGTGGTTTTAGGTATATCGGTCTTATGCCCTCCACCTTTAAACCTTCAACTTCAAACCTATTTCTGTCTGAAGTAAATCTGGATAGGTGCACCAGAAAAATCGAAGTTCTCTCTCAGTTTATTCTCGATGAAACGTTTATACGGATCTTTAATGTACTGCGGCAGGTTGCAGAAAAAAGCAAACATTGGCGAAGTCGCATTGATTTGAGTGATATATTTAATTTTAATGAACTTTCCTTTTAGTGCCGGAGGTGGGAATTTCTCGATCAATGGCAACATTACATCATTTAATTTAGATGTAGGTATTTTCTTGCTACGGTTTTTGTAAACCTCTAAAGCCGCTTCAATTGCTTTGAAAATACGCTGCTTGTTTAATACCGAAGTAAATACAATCGGCACATCGGTAAAAGGACGGATACGTTCGTGAATCTGTTCTTCGAAAGCTTTCATCGTTTGGGTATTCTTTTCGATCAGATCCCATTTGTTAACTAAAATAACGATACCCTTTTTATTCTTCTCAGCTAAATGGAATATATTGATATCCTGACTTTCGATCCCTTCTACGGCATCGATCATTAATACCACCACATCAGCTTCTTCTAAAGCTTTGATGGTACGCATAACTGAATAAAACTCTAAGTTTTCTTTAACCTTGGTTTTTTTACGTAATCCTGCAGTATCGATCAACATAAATTCGTGACCAAACTGGTTATAATGGATTTTAATTGAATCGCGGGTGGTACCTGCGTTTGCAGTAACGATATTACGCTCTTTACCAATTAAAGCATTAACCAAAGAAGATTTACCCACATTTGGGCGACCCGCAATGGTAATTTTTGGCAACTGGTTTTCTTCTTCAGGAATATCTTCGAAATTTTTAACAATTTCATCCAATAACTCTCCCGTTCCAGAACCCGTCATTGACGATAATGGATAAACCTCACCTAAGCCGAAGCCATAAAAGGTATGGATTTCGTTATATAAAGCGGTATTATCTACCTTATTTGCAGTTACATAAACAGGCTTTTTACTTCTACGCAGTACTTGTGCAATATCATCATCCAGATCGGTAATACCTGTAGTTACATCAACCATAAAGATCAATACACTGGCTTCTTCGATGGCAATCATTACCTGCTCACGGATGGCAGCTTCATAAACGTCTTCCGAATTGGCCACATAACCACCGGTATCGATTACTGTAAATTGTCTGTCAGTCCACTCGCCTACACCATAGTGCCTGTCGCGGGTTACACCGCTTACATCATCTACAATGGCCTTACGGCTTTCGGTTAATCTATTAAAAAGGGTACTCTTGCCTACGTTTGGCCTGCCTACGATGGCTATAATATTACTCATGGGTGTTCTATTGATAGTTAATGGCTTATAGTTAATGGTCGTGGTGTTCGGGCAAGCTGCTCAAACTATTTGGCTATCAGCCATTGACTATCAACTACTAACCGATTTATTTCGGGCTGCAAAGGTACGGTTATTTTTCGTAACCTCCATTAATATTAATTTTTATACTTATCTAAAAGTCCTCTTATTACTTCTTCGGTCAATTGATTTCCCTGCAATAAGGGAAAGCCTTCCCACCTAACCATCCCTTTCGGATCGATAAGAATGGCATGCGGAATACCTTTAACCTCAATCTGATCTTTCACTGTCCCTTTGGTATCAATGGCTTCAAAATAATTGATTTTTGGGTTATCAAAAGCAGCTACTTTTTCTTCTGCCTCATCAGATACACCAATAATTACCAGTTTATCTGCATATTTTTTCTGCAGGTCGTTTAAGGTAGGGATATATGCCCTGCACGGGCCGCACCAGGTTGCCCAAAAATCGATCAGCACAAATTTCCCTCTGGTATCGGGTTGTTTCGAAAGCCATTTTTCGACCACCAGTTCTGGCGCCTTTTCGTTCAGGATGGATTTTGCCCACAATTTTTTACCATTGTTCGATTCCTGGGCGAAAGCCAGTGTACCAATCAAAAGCAAAAGAAGCGTCAGACTTTTTTTCATCTCCTAAAAATCGAAATTAATTATCGTAACCAAAGCTTTTCAGGTAATTCTTTTTGCTTCTCCAATCCGGAATTACTTTTACAAACATTTCAAGGAAAACCTTGCTATCCAAAAATTTCTCAATCTCCAAACGCGCTTCGGTACCCACCTTTTTTAACATGCTGCCACCTGTACCGATTAAAATGTTCTTTTGCGAATCACGTTCTACGATAATTTCTGCCGTAATCCTGATCATTGCCCCCTTACCATTTTTCATTTCCTCTTCTTTAAAACTCTTTACAATCACTTCGGTGCTGTAAGGGATTTCCTTTTGGTAATTGAGGAAGATTTTTTCGCGGATAATCTCAGAAACGAAGAAACGCTCAGAGCGGTCTGTTAA
Source organism: Pedobacter roseus (assembly GCF_014395225.1). NCBI lineage: Bacteria > Pseudomonadati > Bacteroidota > Sphingobacteriia > Sphingobacteriales > Sphingobacteriaceae > Pedobacter > Pedobacter roseus. The sequence goes on along the minus strand of NZ_CP060723.1, from coordinate 5,897,913 downwards.
ATCTTCTTTATCGTAATATGGCGGATGCTCTGGCAACATTTCGAGCACGCGCTCCAATAATCCGTCTACATTGTGTTTATGTAAAGCCGAAATTGCATAAATCGCAACCGGATTTAGCTTTTCCTGCCAGTAAGCAATCTTCTCTTCAACCTTTTCCTGCTTCGCCTGATCAATTTTATTGATGAGTACAATTGTTGGGATATCGCGGTTCAGGATTTTCTCCAGAACATCTTCTTCATCGTGCTCTTCGTTAATATCGGTTACAAACAAAAGTACATCTGCATCAGTTAAAGATCCGTTAACAAAGCTCATCATACTCTCTTGTAAACTATATTTTGGCTTAATTATACCTGGGGTATCAGAAAAAACGATCTGATATTCTTCTTCATTTACAATCCCTAAAATGCGGTGTCTTGTGGTTTGTGCCTTAGGAGTGATAATGCTAAGCCGCTCGCCTACAAGCACATTCATGAGGGTGGATTTACCTACATTTGGTTTACCTATTATACTTACAAAACCTGCTTTATGCGCCATTAAAATATTTTTTAAAAAAAATTTGCAGCACAAAGAAACGAATTATATCTTTGCATTCCAATTCGGAAACAGAGTTAAGGATTTAATTCAAAAGAAAAAACGAGTTGTATAGAGTGCGGGGTGGAGCAGTTGGTAGCTCGTCGGGCTCATAACCCGAAGGTCGCACGTTCGAGTCGTGTCCCCGCTACCAATTCAGTTGGTAGTTCTCAGTTGGCAGTTTTAATTGCCCACTGAAAATTGGAAATTTGAAACTGAAAAATGGCCCGTTCGTCTAGGGGTGAGGACGCCAGATTTTCATTCTGGAAACAGGGGTTCGATTCCCCTACGGGCTACGATCCCGCTTTACGATAAGTAGAGCGGGATTTTTGCTTTCTAGAGAATATTATCCCCAGATCAATCAATAATATTCCTACCCCACCGCATAATCACATTTTTAATCTTATTTTAGCATACAACAAAAATCCCTATTACCATCTAAAACGCAATTAATGAGCTCCGTATTCAGAACATCCTACACCCAGGATCCAAACACCGTAACCGATGACAAATTGAAAGAAATCATCGGACAACGAAAGTGGCAAACTGTTGATATTAAAATTTCGGAGGAAGACCTTAAAGAAAATATATGGTTTTTAAACGACGCAGTTGTTTTAAGACAAAGCAGAGAGGGTGTTCCTTTAATGACGACCACAGCAATTTACGGCCCCATCCATAAAGATACCAGGGTAGCCTTAACCCCAGGCGAAGGAACCGGTGTAACAATACTACCGAAAGCACCAACAGAAACATCATTGATTGATGAGCTGGAAGCCCTGGCGCGAAATGCAAAAGCACCAAAAGAAGGTAATGCGGTTACGGTTAATTCGAACTGGGTAAGCAGCATTGATGGTGGAAGATTACCTAACCTCGACCCTTCTGCAAACGTATTTGGCCAAACAGGCTCTTTATATGTGAATGAAACAGCTGTAATTTTTCCGGTAATAGAGCCAAGCCACCCCGATTACGAAGAAACACTTGCTTTTTACGGAGCTAAGCTGCTTAAACGGAGAGAATCATTTTACATGGGTTTTGAAGACACCTTATTTGGCATGGAGTACGATACCTCTTTGCCGGATTACATCCGCAATTATGCCATGTCGCCCATAGGTGGCGGAGGCATGTTTGTTGAACACCACCCCTTTCCTCATATTTTTCTGCCTAAGCCAAATGAAAATGGAAAGGTATTTTGTGAAGCCAAAGTCACCTTAGGTCACAAGGTGGAGGTTATGGATCCGGAAAAAGAAAATCCCAGAATTGTATTTACCACTTTCAGGGTACCTGCTGATGGATCAGCCCTGGCGATTAAACCATCTACCATACATAATGATAGTTTTACGAACGGAAAACTGGCTGTCTTTGTTGCCAATACACCGGCAGATACGGTAGCTTTCAGACAAACTGCCCCTTTTACCAACATAATTGTAAAGGACAATGAACCAAAAATAGAGAAGCCAAAAGATTTTAGCTGAAAATAGCGCCTGATTCGCCCGCATCCGATATGATGCGGGCAAACAGGACTTTTAATCAATATAACTAACCAAATATATATTGAGAATTAAATTGTGCTAAAATTCGAAAAGAATATTCTTATTTAGACTAATTATAAACAAAGAAAGGAAACAAAGTTCATTCTACCAAATTTTGCATCAGCAAAATTCGTTAAACTTTGTTAAAAACCACACAACTCGCTCATTATCAATCCAAACTTTATTAATAGAAATGAGCAGTCTTTTTAGGGGTAGATTGGCCACCAAAAATATTTTAAAAAATATTGCAAATGACTTTGCAGATGTCAAAACAATTTATACCTTTGCACTCCTTCAAACGAAGAAAATTTGAAGATATAGAGTGCGGGGTGGAGCAGTTGGTAGCTCGTCGGGCTCATAACCCGAAGGTCGCACGTTCGAGTCGTGTCCCCGCTACCAAAAGAGTTGAAAGACACTCTAATATTTAATGGCCCGTTCGTCTAGGGGTGAGGACGCCAGATTTTCATTCTGGAAACAGGGGTTCGATTCCCCTACGGGCTACGAAAAGCCGCTTCTATCCGAAGCGGCTTTTTTATTGCTTATCCATTTTGGGAATAGAGGTTCCCTATAGTTATCAAAACCACTACGGCTACAAAAACCGAATGTTAATTTATTTTAATGCATAGTTAAGGTAACCGCCATCTGCCACAATCTCTGTTCCTGTAATAAAACTTGCCGCATCAGAAGCCAGGAATAATACTGTTTTCGCAATTTCATCAGGATTACCGAGTCTTTGCAAAGCTGTAGCACCCGCTAATAGTTCTTTTGCTTCTGCTGGTAAAGCATTTTCCAAACCAGGTGTTGCCACTGGCCCAGGGCTAACAATGTTTACACGGATTTTCCTACCTGCAAGTTCGTTTGCTGCAATTTGAGCAATTTTATTCAATGCCCCTTTGGTTGCAGAATATAAGCTGGCTCCTACATTTGCGGCTGTTGCTACTGTTGAAGATGTAAACAAAACCGCCGCTCCATCAGCTAAATGAGGAAGTAACTTTTGCAACGTAAAAAAATGACCTTTTACATTAGTATTGAATTGTGCGTCGAAATTTGCCTCGGTAACATTTTCTATTGGTTCAAATGTGGCAATCCCTGCATTTAGGAAAAGAACATCTACTTTGTCGCCCCTTTCGGCAATTGCTTTCTCCAGGATAGAAATGTCTGCAAGTTTTGAAGTATCGGCTACTACGGTATTTAATTTTGGGCTATTTATTTCTGCATTAGCTTTTTGGAGATTGATGGCATTTCTGCCTGTTATCCAAACATTTGCCCCGGCGTTAATAATGCTTTTGCTGTTGCTAACCCAATTCCAGTGGTGCCGCCTGTAACGACAACGTTTTTATTTGTAAAATCCATGATTATTTTTTTTATTTAAGTCGCAAAGTTAAAATGAATCAATTTATTTCAGTTACTTTGTTACGAAAAGTAACAGTAACTTTCGGGTAACAAAGTAACTTATGACTGAAAATCATTGCGAATTAGGGCACAAAAAAGAGATCATGGCGGTCCACGATGCGATGGACGTGCTGAGCGGGAAATGGAAAATCTCCATCATTTCATCTATCTGTTATTATAACAAAAGAAGATTTTCTGATATTTTAAATGATGTACAGGGAATATCAAATAAAATGCTGAGTAAAGAATTAAAAGAGCTGGAGATCAATAAATTGGTAAAAAGGACTGTATTGGATACCCAGCCCATATCTGTTCAATACCAGCTAACAGAATATGGCATGACGCTGAAAACCATTATTAACGATCTTACAGCCTGGGGACTGGAACATCGCAAGGTAATTATTGGCAAATAAATTAGATACAGCCTCGAGCAGTGACACTAAATTCTATGATCGACAATGACAGGTGTTTTACCAGTAGTGGCATTGATATAAAGGTTTAAATCCTCACCAGCTAAAACTTCTAAATTTTTCACCTTGTAGCCGAATACCTTATTTATTTCCTTAAGTTTTAATTCAATATAGGCTGCTTTATCGTTATTAGTTACATCGGCGATCAGGATAAATCTTATAGCGGTATGCCCCTCATGAGGTGTAATCTGTATCTGAAACCGTTCTACATCTGTTAAAACTGCGTTAAAATCATCCAGTTCATAGTTACACTCATTAAACATAAAAGAATTGGATGATCTCCCTTTTAATTCAAGATAAACTTGATCATCAACTTTAACCCATTTACCGATATCGCCTGTATTGTACCTAAAAATGGGAAAACGCTTACGGAATAGATTGCTCACCAGGAGGGAACCATAACCATCGGCATCAGGGGAGTTTGGCTCCACAACCAGGCCGTCAATCACCCTGAATAATGATGGCGACCGGCTATAATCGCACCAGGCCCATATCCCTGTTTCGGCAGAACCGTATAATGAATAGATCTGCCTGGTTCCAAAAACATCCTCGAAAAGTTTAATGTGTGAGGGCGGCAAAAACTCGCCACCAAACAAAAGATTTGTAATGGATAAACTAAGCTGATGTTTTTTAAGGTATTGCGCAAAAAGGAATAGTTTTGAAGGTGTACCTAGCAATAAATTGGGCTTAAAATTTTGAGCCATCCGGCAGGCATCTTCATAGGGTAAACTTGCACCCGCCACCAGGGTGGTTGCACTGCATCTTTCCAATAAATCATCCATAATTGCGGCCGTACGGTACATATCCATATAACCAAACATATTGAGTGCAATGGTTTTTGGGATAAATATCTCAGCTTGCTTTAATGCGGAAGCGAGTACGGCGCGCTGCTCGAGATTTTCTACAATATCTACTGGAAAAACCAATGGTTTTTGTGTAGATCCGCCAGAACGAACCAAATAAACTCCTTGTTTTTCGCTATGAAGATCAAAATTATTGTTTAACTGAGTAATCAATTCTTTTTTGCCTATTAAAGGCGCATTTTGATAATCGTCGTAACGAAGGTAATAGGATTTGAAAAGTTCTGACTGCCTAACAATCTGGTAATATTGGTTAAGGAGGGGATTAATCATTATTAAAATTTATCTTTTGATGAGCAGATAACCAACGTATTTTGGCAAAAAACTGCGATAATGCCATAAAAAGCGTACTTTTTGGATATTTGATGGCAAATTTTGTAAAGCGTGTTTATACCAGCGTTCACCGATCATGCCCATTAACAGGCGGTCGTGCCTATCCTTACTGTTTACATACCTCAAAATTACCGGGGGCAATTCGATTTGCTTAAAATGATCATATTTTTTCCGCGATAAGCTCCCGTGTACCTCGTTGACATAAAGATAACCTCCGGTTTGCAAGGCTATTTTACCCGGCACCGAGTTCAGTATTCCTTTTAGTACCCGGTACCAAAAATCGATTCCTTCATTTAATTGTGCTTCGGCCTGGTATCGGTTAGAGGCGATCCATTTACTTCTTGTAATCACATTACTGCCAACCCCCATTATAAAATGTGGCGAGCTAACTGCCGTTAAAGGATCTTTAATCAGGTATAGATCTGCATCAAGCGGTTCCAGGTACTTTTTTAGCGGCTCCAGATCGGGATATATTTCATTGCCCGGCATAAAAATGATATTGAGGACCATAAAATCGAGCTGATGCACTCTAAATGCAGATGATGCTATTTGCAGTAACTTTGGATGATATTCATCATCGGCATCTAAAAAACTAACTAACTCACAATTGGTAGCGGCAAAACCAATATTTCGTGCATTACCCGGGCCTTTATTCTCTGTGAGTTCAATTACCTGTATCCTGCAATTGCCAAAGGCAGAAATATTATTACGCAAAAAATCATGAACAATAGAAAGGCTATTATCTGTACTTAAGTCGTCGACAATAATCAACTCATCCGGCAGTTTACTTTGCCGGATGAGTGAATTTAAGGTTTGGCTAACATAAGCCGCTTTATTAAACAGCGGTATAATGATGGCATGTGTCATGTTTATGAGTCCGACATCATTGCGGGAAAAATGACTCCCCTCCCCTGGTGAACATTAACCACGCTTTCTGCTGAGCCACGGAACAAACCAGGGCCAAAAGACCGGTTATTATAACATAATAACATGCCTACTAAATTGATCAATGTTTTATCCGGACCATTGCTATATTTAAACCAACGCTGGGGCACATATTCCTGTACCATGTATTCGGGCCATTGTTTGGCTATAATATCAGACCAAACCGCGGTTTCACAATCACTTTTCACATACATATCGATACCACGGCCACCGCTATTCCTTTTTAACACCCAATTTTGAGGGAATTACTTACTTCAACCCGTTTTTCGGGGTATGGAGGGCGTAAGTGGGGATTAAAAATGATCGTAAAAAAAGATATTCTTCCTTAGAAAGATAATCTTTCATGATCTCTTCACTCCACAAAACAGCAAGAATGCGTTTATCATGAACCAATATCAGTGTACGTACATCATTAAAGTAGTTACCTTGTTTGATGATCAACTCTAATACTTCGGGATCAAAATTACGCAGTTCTTCACGGTCCATTTCCAATATAAACTGATCAACGGCTTTACCATGCAGCATAATTGCCCCATTTTGGCAGGTTAACTGTGCAGGACTTGCCGAAACGTAATTCAGACCCTGCTTGCTAAATTCATTTAACAGGTAAAACACCTCAGTACCTTTTTCTCTCTCGTGCACCAACACGATGGGTTCTTTACTATTGAATCGGCCAAAAATGGTGTTAATAAATTCACGCTGATGAGGAACAGCCTCGAGTAAGGGCAAACTGCTATCTTCAGAAATCACGTTAAGGTAATAACTCAACATCCACCCATTAATCGGGTACCTTGCGCCTATTTCGCAGATTTTGATACTGCCATCTTCTGCCTGTAAAAAATCAGGGCGATACATGCCCACTTCGTAAGGCTGTGCGTTTGCGATATTTAAAATATTGTTCAAGCGATCATCAAAGTTATAAATGGCACGCATCCTTTCATCAGCAAAATAAGCATTGACAACACTGATTAACGCTTTATTTAAAACCTGGCACAGTTTTTCCATCCGTACAATTTCGTTACGGTTTACAGCAACGGGAACCGGAGAAAATGAATCGGCACCATTACAGGGTATTTCGCCCAGGTGTTTCATCAGCAATTCATTCAGCGCATCCCTGCTGCAAATGCTTTTTCCTTCTACAAGTTCACCCGTCATAATTTATGCAATTTCATCTGCCAATACCGGTTCTAAACTAGCGCTAATGGTTTCCATTACGGCCGCTTTTTTACTTAAATAATCGGCAACAATTTCGCTTAAGTCGTAATCAGCCAAATTTACGTCCATTGCCTTAACATAATAATTGATGGCATTAACGGCATAAAAGAAATGGTTTTTCTCAGTTGGTCCACAGTGAACGGTTATCCAGGCCAAAGTATGTTTTAGGGTATCTTTATCAAAGCCAAAATCATCTTCCAGCCAACGCGTAAATTTTGGTAATATAAACTCTACCTCGCCATGTGTATAAATCTCATGCACCAACGTGGTTAAAAGACCGATCAATAAATCTTTGTTGCGCAGCGAATTCTGATCTTTCCAATATTTAAAAGCACGGGCACTTGGATCAAGGTATTGCCTCAACAACCATCCATCATCGCCACAGGTATTTGTAGCCATGGTATAAAACAGGTCAGAGTGCAGTACTTTTCCAACAACAGCCAGGTCTTCATCAACAATTCTGTTTAAGCTTGCCACCGACCTGAAAAGCTGTGCTTCATCTGGTACAGGTATATTTTTATGAATCAGCATCGTCATGCGGTTACTCAATCCGGCAACGGTAACTGCACTGTTGTTGGTTTGACTCCAGCTATGAAAAAAGGGCTTAAGGTGATCCCTGTCATGCGGAATTGCCGTAAGTTTAACAAAACTTTCTTCGATTGTTGTAAAATGTTCAGCCTGTTGAGGGAAATAGGCCAAAAGTTGGTGCTTTAATGGAGATTCTTCCATTCCTTCGAGCACGGGAATGATGATTGACAATAAATTTTTCACAATTTTTTGGTTTAAGGTTTATTAAAAATGTAAATAAATACAGATTAAAATATTCTTATTTTGTTTAAAAAATTAATAACAGGCAGGAGATCGGTCTGTTATTACCATATCAGATTATTTGGCAAAATCTTTAATATAGTTAAGCAAAATAAAAAACACAAATAACTGATATATAATAATATACAGTTAAATAATGAAATTAAAGGATAGTAATCGAAATAACTGATGAAAGAGCGTGTTGCATTTTGATGAGCGGTTTAAGTTTTGGAATGATGAGATGGCTTTGAGTTGTACATAGATACGGACTTTATTTTTAATAAAAAATACATACATATAATATCACTAAAAATTACACATAAATACATTTATTTATTACGATAAAGTAATATATATAATACATAATTAAACTACTGATAATCGTCAAATTTTTAGAATGCTGTTTTAAGAACGTTGACATTTAATTCTTTTTACAAAAAATCAACGTATATTATTCATGTACCCATGAGGTTTTTCTTTCATTTGTAAGTAAGCCATGCAGACACTTAACCACAATCAACAATTACCCATTTACAGACTAGAACCTGATGAAATTGCGGGTAATAAAAACTTCAGGCTTTATCAATTTGAAGGAACTTTACCAAACCAATCGGAACTACTTATTCCCCACAGGAAAAATCATTACCTGATTGTTTTGATTAGAAAAGCAGATAGCCGCCAGTGGATCGATATGACGCCCTATAAGCTTAAAAATAATACCGTTTATTTTTCCGGACCGAATCACATCATTGTTAAAGAAGGTTTTAAGCAGTTATGGAGTACCGGTATTGCCTTTACCAAAGAGTTTCTGTCGTTTCAGGAAAACGCTTCATTAAGTAAACTTCCACTAATCCAAAACCCACACGACGGGCATGAACTGGCCCTTAGCGTAGCTGACCTTGATTTTGTTGAGGATATGCTCGCAAAAATAAATGTAGAATACCAGCACCAAAGTGAGTGGCAGCAACGCATGCTTACGGCCTACCTCACCCTACTCCTCACCTACCTGAGCAGGCTATATACTGAGCAGTTTAAAGATAACGACCGCTCTGCAGAGAAACTGTTGTTAAAAGATTTCCTGTCGAAGATTAATGAATCCTACCGGAAACTGCGCGAAGTGGGCGATTATGCTTCTTTATTGAATATTTCTCCCGGACATTTAAGCGAAGTAGTGAAAATACAGAGTGGCAAACCTGCCATTAAACATATTCACGAGCGCCTGATACTCGAGGCACAGCGTTTGCTCTTTCATACCGATCATGCGTTGAAAGAAATTGCATTTGATCTTGGTTTTTCTGATACTTCTTATTTTAACCGCTTTTTTAAACGCGAAACTGGCCTGACACCTTCAGCATACCGTGCCAGCATCCGCAAAATGTACCATTAATACCGATGGATGTGTTCTAACCCGGTTAGCATCGCAGTATACATTTGTACCATAAAAAATTTAAATATGAAAACAGTACTCATTACAGGAGCAAATAAAAGTATTGGTTTTGAAACAGCCAAACAGTTATTACAGCAAGGATATTATGTATATCTGGGATGTAGAGATATTAATAAGGGAGAACTGGCGGTTAATCAGCTAAAATCAGAAGGATTAAATGAGGTAGAACCCATTGAAATTGACGTTAACAATGCCGGATCAATTAAAGCCGCAGCCGAACTACTTGCTCAAAAAACCAAAACACTTGATGTATTGATTAATAATGCAGGTATTGCCGGTACCATGCAAGCGGCATTAGAAACCGATATTAATGTATTTAAAGAAGTGTTTGAAACCAATTTTTTTGGTGTAATAGAAGTTACACAGGCATTTATCGATTTATTGAAGCAATCGACAGAACCCAGGATTGTTAACGTTACATCGGGTTTAGGATCGCTTGCATTGCATAACGACCCAACCTGGAAATATTATGGGGTAAAACCTGCAGCTTATGTTTCATCAAAGGCTGCGCTTAATGCCTATACCATTGTACTGGCACATCACTTAAGAGATACTTCTTTTAAAGTTAATGCTGTTGATCCGGGTTATACGGCAACCGATTTTAATCACCAATCAGGCCCGGGTACCGTACCTGATGCCGCAGCAAGGGTGGTAAAAGCGGCTACATTGGGTGCAGATGGGCCAACCGGACAGTTTTTCAGCGATGATAATGCCCCTGAAACGGGAATTAGTCCATGGTAAATCCCTTGATATTATTTAAGTGGGCGCAATTTTAACGTCCACTTAAAATGACTTTTAATCTGAACAAGGTAATTTTGCCTGATTAATTAGAAAAAAATGATACAAGCCTACCTAAATTGTACTGGTTTAAGTTTCTGGCCCGCCAAAGTAGCTATTTCGTTTATTCTTTTCTGTCTGGTTTCAGGCTTTTTAGCCAGTACAAGCCATTGCAATATGCTTTTTTGAACAGATTTGCTTAAACTCAAAAAAAAGGGTCTCGATCCGCGATGAACTTTAAATGCAGCAGTTAAATCTTTCGGGATTTTCAATTCTTCCACTTTATCGAGGATGATCCATGAGCCATTCTGTTTTGCTTTTTCGATGCTGTCAAAACCAGCGGTTGTCATTAAGCCTTCTTTGATCAAACGCTCCACTTTTGCCTTGTTAATTTTAGACCATACACTGTTTGGTTTACGCCTGCAGAAAAACTGCATAAAGGTTTTATCATCTATCGATCTTGCGGTACTGTCAATCCAGCCAAAACACAGCGCTTCGTCTACAGCCTGGTTCCATGAAATTGATGGTACACCAGATTTTATTTTATGGTAAACAAGCCAAACGGACTGTTTTGAGCTATGGTTTTCAGCCAACCATGCTCTCCATTCCTCCTGGCTTGCCGGACAAAAGCTTTCGATTTCTTTTTCTTCCTTTTTCATTTTCAATTAAAATCCGAACTGTCTTAAATGATGATCGAAATGTTTCCACTGCATCAATGCCCATTCTTCGGGTGTTAATGGCCCAAAAAAGGCTTGTGGATGTGTGGTGCATTTAGCCGGGCCACCTTCAAAAAAGGCTTTGATCTGTTTGATTACTTTTGCTTTTTCATCTTCGAAATCGGGATTACCTTTAATGATGTAACTTTTATCCGTGGCACTGTTTTTAGGAAACGGCATTTCGCTAAAAAATTTTTGTTTCATTAATTTACCAAAAAAACGTCCTAAAAAACCCAATCTATCTGGATTGTGCAATCCCATAGCCGTTTCGAGCGATGCATTGCAATGTGCGAGCATCTGGCTAACGTTCATTTTGCCCCATTGCTTTTGGGCAGCTGGCGTTAGTTTTTCAATTCGTGCTAAAATGGCGGCAGTATCGGAAGGATTAAATAAATTGTGCATGTTCATTAATTTTATGTTATAGTACAAAACTAATGCAGGCTAATGACAGCCCTATGTCAGGGGTATAAATGCCTTAATGATTTTTATCGAAATATTCTTGCAGGGTCATTTTGTGCGGAGCAAATTTCTCAGTAAGCATTTCGAGTTTTTTGATCCGATCTAAGCGGAAGAAGCGAAATTCGGTTCTTAAACGGCACCAGGCTACTAATAACCAGTTTTCCTGAGTACTTAACAGTGCAAAAGGTTCAATTAAGCGGTTGCTTGTCTGGTTTGCTTCATTGGTATATTCGATCTTGGTAACATAAAAATTAGTGAGGGCAAATTGCAGATCAGACAGGTTATTACTGTTTCTCTCGTTGTTAAAGTTTTGGGTAAAACGCGTGCGTTCGGAGAGAAGATTTACATTGTCTTTTACCTGATGTCCCAATACCGCTTTGATCTTGTCGATGGCTTCTAAATAATCTTTAATAAAAGAAGTATCCTTGTTTTTCAGCACCAATTGTTCGGCAATTATTAAAGCATTGGCCTGGCTTTCGGTAAACATTACGGGAGGAATTTTGTAACCTTCCATTAACCTATACCCTTTTCCTTCTTCTGTAAAAACCGGAACACCTGCCTGTTCTAAAGCTTTAATGTCGCGGTAAATGGTTCGTACACTTACCGAAAATTTTCGCGCGAGTTCCGGAGCCGTTAAAAGACGTTTGGTTTGCAATTGAGTTAAAATTGCGGTGAGGCGCGAAAGTCTTTTGGTATCGTTATCGTTCATAGTTAAACTTAGGGAAGCATTTCGATGAACAATGATAACAAAAATTGGTTGTTAAAAAATTATTCCCGCCTGTAAGGCAAGCATTTCGTTTCGCTACAAAAGAAATGACGAAAATTTTAACCTAATCGGATCATTTCACCTGTTTTGACTGATTCATCGCAGGCAAAAGCGATTCTCAAACTATTTACAGCATCCTGTGTGGCATCGGCTAAATCAAGATCTTCTGTTATCGCTTTTAAGAAATACCGTTGTTCGCGGTTGCAAAGTTCCTGGTGATCAGGTTCGTCGGTCAGGTCGATCCATTCATCGGTTTTGCTAAATTCATCCTGTGCGTTTAAACCGGCATGGTGCACTTTAATGGATTCGGTTTTGGTATGCGCATCAATATTATCGGAGTTTCCGGCGGCGCCGGCTTTTTTGGCCATGATGGATACGGAACCTTTCGGACCAAAAACATCTTTAATAAAAAAGGCGTTATCGCTTACCATAGGCCCCCAGCCTGCTTCGTACCATCCAACAGAACCATCTTCGAAACGGATCTGCAACTGACCGTAATTATAGTTCCAATCTGGAATATCGTCGGTAAGCCTTGCGCCAATGGCACTCACCTGCACAGGTTTTGATCGTGTCATCTGACACATGATATCAATGTAATGTACGGCGCAATCTACGATAGGACTTAAACTTTTCATCAGGTTGCGGTGTACGGTCCACTTTGGTCCATGGCTTTGTTGGTTCAGGTTCATTCGCATCACCAATGGTTTTCCCATTTCCTGCGCCAGCTCGGTAAATTTCTCCCATGAAGGGTGATAACGAAGAATATAACCCACCAATAATTTTTTATTGGCCTTTTTAGCCGCTTCGGCTACTTTTATTGCACCTTCTACGGTATCGGCCAATGGCTTTTCAATAAATACATGACAACCGCTTTCGAAAGATTTAATGGCATAAGCCTCATGCGTATCAGGATAAGTAGAAATGCAAACGGCATCAGGTTTGGTAATCGCTAAGGCTTCGTAAAAATCGGTGTACAGATCATATTGGCCACCTAATTTTTGATTGAGGATTTCCTTACTTTTTCCGGTTGAGACTAATCCGCATATTTCAAAACCAGGCAAAGTATGATAAGCTGTGGCATGGGAAGCTCCCATATTGCCACAGCCCACCACTAAAACCCTTAAATTCTTATTTTCTGTCATTTGTAAAAGTTAGAAAGTTTTAAAGTTAAACACCTAAAGTCCAGCCTTTTCGGTATTCGCGTTTCACAAACTGGTTTACTTCGTCAAAATTGGTCACTTTCATATTTACCTTATCCCATAACATTTTGATGTCCCTGCCCGGATAACTGATTTTGCCTGCTGCATCTCTGCGCTGAACGTCAGTTCCACGGATGGCTAAATTGGCAATTAATAAAGTTTCGGTAAGTGGCCCGGCAATTTCAAAAGGTGAGCTGAGCTGCATTTTTCCGTATCCCGCAATTGCGGCTTCGGCAAACTGGGTATAATGACCTTCTTCCTGATTAACTATACGTGGAATGGTGATTTTTGTTTTATCCGATTCGTTGCGGGACAAGGGCAACAGCCTTGGATTTTTACCATAAGTTTCGCAGATCATTTTTCCTTTTGTACCGATAAACAATACCCCATTGTCGCCAAAGCTTTCGTTTGCGCCTAATTCTTCCGGACGTTCGGGTTTGATTCCCCCATCCATCCAATGTACCTGTACTTCGTGTCTGGTTTTAGGGGTTTTGGCAAAAGTCATAATCACATGGCTTGATGGCGGACAGCTCTCCGGCAAATAAGCGCGTTTAAATTCATCAACATACACACTACCCACGCTGCATTCAACGCTGATCGGCGTATCGAGTGCCAATACCCTGAATGGTGGTTCTACCAAATGGCAGCCCATATCGCCAATGGCACCCGTACCGTAATCCCACCAGCCACGCCAATTGAAGGGAACAAGTTTATTGATGTAATCTTTATACGGAGCACTGCCTAACCAAAGATCCCAATCGAGTTCTTTTGGCACGGCTTCTTTTGCTGTCGGCCAGGAGATTCCCTGCGGCCATACTGGTCGGTTAGTCCAGCAGTAAACCGTATGTACTTTACCGATCCGGCCAGCATCATACCATTCCTGCAGTCGCCTTACTCCATCACCCGATGCACCCTGATTACCCATCTGCGTAACCACTTTATAACGGTTTGCAGCTTCGGTTAACATCCTGGCTTCATAAATATCGTGCGTTAATGGTTTCTGTACGTACACGTGTTTACCCAACTGCATGGCAGCCATGGCAATCTGTGCGTGGGTATGATCAGGTGTGGATACGGTTACGGCGTCAATATTTTTGCCTTCCTTATCCAACAACTCGCGGTAATCTTTATAATATTTTGCCTTGGGGAAATTTTTCAGTGAATTTGCAGCTCTTCTATCATCCACATCGCATAAAAAAGCTACATCTGTTTTCCCACCCCTAACAATACTGGCAATATCACCCTCTCCTTTCCCACCTGCACCAATACCTGCCAGTTGCAGGCGATCGCTCGGCGCCAGAAAACCTTGCCCACCCAACACATGGCGGGGTACAATCATAAATCCCGCTGCAGCAAGAGCGGTTGTTTTAATAAAGTTCCGTCTCGAATTTTCAGTATTCGAATTTGCCTTATCTTCCATTATTATCTCAGGTTATAATGCTAATTTAATTTATTTCTTTTTAGTAGCTGTTTCTTTTTTGCTGAGGTCTTTAATCCTGATGTTGCGAAACTGAACCGGCGAGCCATGACCAAGGAAACCGATATGACCGCTCGTACGCGACAAACCTGGATGTTCCTGGTGATCAGGCGTTCCTCCTTTTTTGAAAGGTTCGATATCTCCGTCTAAAATCACGGTGCCATTAAGGATAACTTTGATCTTTGATCCTTTGGCAATCACTTCTTCGTAATTCCACTCTCCGGTGGGTTTCAAAAAGCCTCTTTTGGCCGGAATGGTTCCGTAAACAGAGCCATGGTACTGGTACACTTTAAGGTCTTTATAAATGGGCGCATCATTATCCAGAATCTGTAATTCCATGCCTGCATAAGCCGCATCACCTTCCAATGGAGCCCTGATGCCTAAACCATTATTGGCACCCGGAGTTAACTGAAACTCGAAACGATAAACAAAATCGCTAAATTCTTCTTTGGTGAATAAATTACCGCCAGATCCTTTTCCAGGCTT
Organism: Pedobacter roseus; assembly: GCF_014395225.1. Classification (NCBI taxonomy): domain Bacteria; kingdom Pseudomonadati; phylum Bacteroidota; class Sphingobacteriia; order Sphingobacteriales; family Sphingobacteriaceae; genus Pedobacter; species Pedobacter roseus. The sequence goes on along the minus strand of NZ_CP060723.1, from coordinate 5,882,465 downwards.
TGGACGGATGGCGATGTTGCCATCTTCAATCACATAATCAGTAGTATTACCGGTCCAGCTGTGCATGTTGGTCCCGTCGAAAAGAATTTTATAACCTTCTTTTTTTTCCTGAGCGCTGAGTTCGAAAGGTTTCGGACGAGGGATTTCTTTGATGTAAATATCGCGGTAAGCCACTGGCGATCCGTGTGCCTGTAATTCAATCTGTTCTTCGGTAAAAATTGGCAGGCTTCTGTCCCAGTAATTTTCTAAAATTACGTTATCGGTCACCAATTGTCCGTTCAGGTAAACGGTAACGCGATCGCCTTTCATTAAAATCCTGAAGGTGTTCCATTCATCTAATTTATTATCGGCCACTTTAAGGGGCTTGCTTTCGTTGGTTTGGTTATTGTATAAACCACCAGAACCAACCTGGGCACCCACTTTTGTACGGGCAAGATCCCAGATCTGTACTTGTGGTGTACCACGCAGATAAATACCGGCGTCGCCTTCTCCTTTTTTATCATCGATGATTTTCCAATCTACCAGCATCTCAAAATCGCCGTATTTTTTAACCGTTGCCAGGTTATTGCCATGACTTTGGAACTGCAATTCTCCGTTTATCACTTTCCAGCTTTCCTTTGCTTCGGCATCGGCTTTCACCTGTGCATCTGCAAGGGTTTTGGCATCCATTTTTGATCTTTTGATCGGATCGGCAACCAGGCCTTTCCAGCCCGATAAATCCTGAGCGTTAAATACCTTTACAAAACCTTCACCTGCCTTCATTTCTGAAATGTATTTACGCATGCCTTCCTTTTGATAACCCGCATCGCCACCAGTAATTACAGCGATGGTTTTGTTCAGCAGGTTTTTCACAATATCGCCATTGTAGGTACCAGCCATGGTGATATTCATTACCGCATTTGCCGCAGCCTGTTGTAAAGCTGTATTGTCTAAATACTGACCACCGAATACAATTGCGTTAAAACATTTGGCCTGTTCAGTATCTTTAAGAATCTGCTGCTGCTGCGCCGGGGTTTTAGCCACGACCATTGCAGCACGCAATAACAATAAGCGCTGCTCTGCGGGATAGCTGTTTTTTCTTATCAGACTAAGGTAACCTGTAATGGCCTGGTTTAAAAAATCTGCATTGGTTGTGGTGCGTGCAATGGTGATTAATGCATCGGTTGAGCCTGCATCAGACCATGATGAAAGTGCTTCTATTGCCGCTTTCTTTGTCGCGTCATCACCTGAGGCATAAGCTTCGGAAACCGCTTTTAATGATTTCTGTCCGCCTAAACTAGCTAATACTTTATAAAACAATAATTTCTTATCGGCAGCTGTATTGCCCATTTGTGCTAAGATGGCATCCGTTTGTGTAGCGTTATCTGTACTTCCTTTTACCGAAGCAATGATGGCATCCTGAACGGCAACCAGTTCGGCCTGATCAGTTGTTTTATTCAAAAGGTCAAATAATTGCGCCTTGTTTTCTGCCGTAGAAACTTGTTTTAAAGATAGAAATGCTGCTTTCCTTACTTCAGGATTTTTACTGTTTAACGAAGTATAAATAACAGAGGTTTGATTTGTTGCTGCACGGGCGGCTAAGATATTGATCAAGGCTACCTGAACTTCTGGTTTGGCTTTAGGAACATAAGCAGCCACTTTTGTAGCTACGGTTTCTCCTTTAATCCTCAAAATTCCATTCGAAATAGCAGTAATATCTGCAGCGTCGCCTTTACCCATTAATTTTAGCAAATCATCTAACACCGCCTCCTGACCAAGTTTTACGGCTGCGTTAATGGCTGCCAGTTTTACCTGTTGATTTTCACTTTTAACCAGTTTTAATACATCAGGCAGTACAGATTTTGCCTTACTATTGGCCAGCATATCCAAAATAGCCACCTGCGTTGGTGCATCAACCTTTTTCAGTTGACTCATCCAGGCGGCGCTATTGCTATAATTTACACCAGCAGCAGCAAATTTAACTGCAGCTGCTCGGTACTCAAATTGCTGATCGGCCATGGCCGATAACAGAACCTGTTGATCAGTTTGTGTATCAGCAAGTAATTTTAAGGCTGCAATACGCTCATTTACCTGATCAGCAGCCGTTGCTTTTTGTAAAATCGTTTTGGCTATACTTTCAACCTCAACTTTGTTATTCGTTACATTTTTTTGAGCATAAACCAATAATGCGGCTACAGCATTGGTTTGATCGTATTTATAACCTGCCTGTTCAGCAGCTTTTATTAAAATTTCTTTAGATGAAGCATCGCCGATGTTGGCCAGCGCATATAAACCCACTTTAGTTAATTCTTTGTCGGTACCCGCAGCCAAAGGTGCAATGGCGGTAGCGGCAGCTTTGGTATTGCTGTGCCCTAAAGCTTCTACAATGGCCATTTTTGCTTTGCCGCTTGCTTTATTTAGGCCATTAATTAATGCTGTTGTAGCTGAGGCAGTACCAATTTTAGATAAAGCCCTGGATGCCTCATCGGCCAACAGCTCATCGGTAAGGTAACTTTCTAAACAGCTTACGGCAGCATCATTCCCTACGAGGTCGAACTGACTAATGATAAAAGCTTTATTTTGTTTATCGGTTAATTTAGGCAAAGCTTTACAATAAGCTTTAACAGCCATATCTCTTGCCGCCTGCTGATCTTTTTTAGTTGCAAAAGCAGTAAAACCGCCAACAGCATATTCGATTAAAACATTATTTCCCTTTCCAGAGGAAGTTAAACCGCTGATTAAGGTTACATATCCATCTTCGCCCAAATCGGCAACTTCTTTCATATTGCGTGTTAACTGAGCGGCATCCCGGGCAGGCAACTGCGCCAGCAGATCGGCAATACGTGTGGTTGTAGTCCTTTCGTCTTTTTTATCCTGGGCAAAAACAGTTGAGGTAAATAATGCATTCGAAAGCATTACAATGGCCAACAGCGCCAATATTATTTTTTTATTCATGATGATTGGTATGAAGGAAGGTTTTAAATGGAAAATGGTGCACGCATTACGGGATTAATCAACCTGTTTGCGGCCTCATCATCAATAAACTCTTGCTTAACCGGATCGAATTTTAACGATCTACCCAGTCGCAAGGCAGCCAAACCGATATTTACAATATTACACGAACGGTGCCCGTTCTCTTCATTCAGGGCAAACTTCTTCCTTGTTCTTACCGATTCCGAAAATTCTACAATTTCAGGATCCGGATCAGGAAATTGAGCCAGTTTGCGTTCCAGATCAGGAATATCAGATTTGAAGCCCGGATACAATTTGCCCTTTGGTCCTTCTATATAAGGTACATTGGCATCTTTACCCTCGCCATCCAATATAATCTGACAGCCATCGGCATAGGTATAAGTAATGCGGCGCCATATACCCACAGCATCGGTATGTTGCTGTGGCGCATCTACTTCAACCGAAATCGGGTTGGTATCATCTTTCCCCAGGAAGTATTGTATAGGATCGATGTAATGCTGACCCATATCGCTTAATCCGCCACCATCATAATCCCAATAACCTCTAAAAGTTTGGTGCACACGGTGAGCATTATATGGCTTATAAGGTGCAGGACCTAACCATGCATTATAATCCAGCTCTGGTGGCACAGGCTGAGGCTCTAAATGATCTTTACCCACCCAATAAAATTTCCAATCGTAACCCGTGTGTTTACTTACGGTTACTTTTAAAGGCCAGCCCAACATACCACTATCAACCAGTTTTTTAATCGGTTTTACGGTAGTGCCCATCCCATAAAAAGTATCTTTAAACCTGAACCAGGTATTTAACCTGAACATCCTGCCGTGTTGTTTTACGGCTTCTACCACCCTTTTACCTTCACCAATGGTATGGGTCATCGGTTTTTCGCACCAGATATCCTTACCTGCATTTGCAGCATCAACTGCCATAATACCATGCCAGTGCGGCGGTGTGGCAATATGTACAATATCTACTTCGGGTAACTGGATCAGTTCTCTATAATCACTAAATGTTTTTACCCCTTTATCCAGCATGGCTGCTGCCTGTTTGAGATGGTTCTGGTCAACATCGCAAATGGCCACTACCTGTGTACCTTCATATTCGAAATGTCCTCTTCCCATCCCGCCAACGCCAATTACGGCTTTGGTCAGTTTATCGCTTGGGGCAAGATAACCTTGTCCGCCCATTACATAACGTGGAACAATGGTAAAAGTGGCCAGACCGATTGCCGATTTTTTGATAAAATCCCTTCTGGAGTTGGATTGTTTTTGTGGTTTTTCTTTAGTTTTCATTTTGGTTAGGGTGTTGTATACAATAAGCTGTAACGGGTGGTTATTCCGTGTGGTTTACAGTCTATTATTTAGTTTAATGTTAGCAAGAATTTATTGTATTGGCAAAACAACGATGATTTCTTTACGCATTAAAAAAACTTTAATAAAATTTTAATAGAAGTTATCTATATTTATCAAAATACTATCATTAACCTCATGAATCTTACCCTATTAAATCACTTAATATCAGAACGCAGCGATAAACAGGCCGTGCATAAACACCAGCTCATTAAACATCTTTTTAATTTGAGCGCGGCTTCAGTTTCTTCCTTATGCGAAGTGATGGATATGAGTACCCCCAGTATATTGAAACTATTAACCGCACTGATAGAGGAGGGATGGGTTGAGAAGAAGGGTTATGGTGTATCGATAGGCGGACGAAAACCAGACCTTTACCGTTTGAAAGACAAAAAAATCCTCATATTGTGCATCGATATTGAGTTATTTCATACTAAAATTGCCATTATCGACAACAATTATAACCTGGTGACAGAAGTCAAAACCTTCCTGCTCCCCATTTCAAAAAGCCGGACCGATTTTTTCCATATTTTAAACACAGAATTGCAGGGTTTCTTAAAATCTTCAGCAATTGATCACAAACAGTTAATTGGATGTAGCGTGGGCATGCCCGGCTTAATCGACGCAGAAAAGGGTGAGAATTACAGTTACTTTTTAAACGACGTAGAAAACACTTCTTTAACGGAGGCTTTTGAAAAGATATTAAATTTACCTGTGGTAATCCAGAACGACGTAAATGGTTCATCAATGGCCGAATTTACACATGGAATGGCTAAAGGCAAGAAAAATGTACTCGTACTATTAATGGATTGGGGCGTTGGTTTGGGCATTATCATGGACGGCAAGCTGAGGCGCGGCAACTGCGGTTTTTCAGGCGAACTCGGTCACATCCCTTTTGTTGAAAATGGGGTATTGTGCTATTGTGGCAAACATGGCTGTTTAGAAACCGTTGCTTCGGGAAATGCTTTATCGGAAATGGCTAAAGAAGGTATTTTATCAGGAAAAAACTCGATGCTTAACAAACTCACCAACGAGGAGCTAGAAAGAATTGAACCTGCCGTAATCATCAAAGCGGCCAACAAAGGCGATCAGTACGCCATCCAGTTATTATCGAATGTGGGTACCTATATGGGCAAAGGGATCTCGATGCTGATCCAGTTGTTTAACCCGGAACTGATTGTTTTAAGCGGCAAAATTGCCGAAGCAAAGCAGTATATTACTTTACCCATGCAACAGGCCATCAATATGTATTGCATGACGCAGATTCGGGAAAAAACCACCATTGCCTCTTCGGAGCTTGGCGAAAACTCAAGGTTGTTGGGTTATACTGCATCGGGTATTGATCAATTTCTGGAAGCCTGCATCAAAAAAGCCAAAAAGTTAAAGAAATAAGGCTTTAAAATGGCGCAATAACCCCTAAACTTGTCTGTTATGGGTGCCTTATTTTCAGCCATCTTACTTAGCTTTGTTTAGTAACATTCAAATTTTCTAAACCAATGGAAACTTATCATAAAGCCGGACATGAGCAGGTAAATGGCATTAACATGTATTATGAAGTTTATGGCGAAGGAGAAATCCCTCTCGTATTAATCCATGGCGGCGGCTCCACCATTCAATCAACATTCGGCAGGTTTATTCCTTATTTGGCCAAATGCGGCAAGGTAATAGCAGTTGAACTTCAGGCCCATGGACGAACCAGCGACCGCGACCAGCCAGAATCTTTTGCCCAGGATGCAAAAGATGTGACCACTTTATTAAATCAACTCAAAATAGCAAAGGCTAATTTTTTGGGTTTTAGTAATGGAGGAACAACTGCGCTACACATTGCTGCCCATTATCCCGATGTAGTAAATAAAATCATTGTGATATCTGCTAATTACCAACGGGAAGGTTTAATTGAAGGTTTTTATAATGGCTTTGGAGATGCTACTATCGACCACATGCCTGAACCACTGAAAGCAGCTTTCTTAGCTGTAAATCCAGATCAAATGGCATTGCAAACCATGTTTGAGAAAGACAAACAGCGGATGCTCGATTTTGTTGACCTTCGTGATGACGATATTAGGGGAATCAAATCCCAGGCCTTATTAATGGTAGCAGACCGTGATGTAATCAGAGCTGAACATGTGGTAAAAATGTCGAAATTGATTTCAAATGCACAGTTGGTTATATTGCCTGGCGTGCATGGTGCCATGATTGGCGAAAACCTGAACCCGGATGTAAGCGATAAAACGATCGGGATTACGGCGCACTTTGTACAGACTTTTTTGAATCAATAATACCACAGAGATAATCTATACGGTTAAAATTTACCCTCGCGTGATTTAGCTTTTAATATCTTTGCCGGATGGAATACGTATTGGATAATCCCATTTATCATGCCTTAAATTCTGGCCATGCTCACCTGGCAAAAGGTGTTGATACGGTAAAATATTATATCGAAGATATTACGGCCTTTGCCGGGTTAAAAGATAATTCGCAGGAGGATTTAGATACGCTTTATCAGATCAGTCCTCCTGAAAGCCTTTTTGTTTTTTTCGCAAAAACACCAGTCAAAATTCCTGAACAGTGGAAATTATTGACGCATATTGATATGTTCCAGTTTATTTTTCGGGGCACAAAAGTTCCCGATACAGATGGAGCCGAACTCACAGATCTTGATTTTGAACATGTTGCCGAAATGATTGATCTTGTGGAATTGACTAAACCAGGGCCTTTCCTTGCTAAAACGATCGAATTGAACAATTATACCGGCGTATTTGTTAACGGTAAACTCGCATCTATGGCTGGTCACCGCTTTTTCCCCAGCCCCTACCGCGAGGTAAGCGCGGTTTGTACCCATCCCGATCATTTGGGGAAAGGCTATTCCTTTAAGATCCTGCAGGAACAGATTAAGCGCATATTGCTCCGCAACGAAATCCCTTTTCTGCATGTAAGGAACGATAATGAGGCTGCCATCAAACTCTATCAGAAACTGGGTTTCGAAATCAGGACCGATATGATTGCTTATGTGATCAAAAAAGAGGCTTTATAGATTCAAGGGAGAATGTTTCTAAATAGAAATCAGCAAAAAAATTGCGGTTTTTATGGCTTAGTTTTGCTGAACAAATAACAAAACATGTCTAAAACAAAACTTACCATTAACAATAACGGCTCTGTTAAAATTGAGGGCGATTTCGAAATTGTAGATAGAAACGGAAACGTTTATGGCTTACAGGGCAGAGAAGTACTTTCTATCTGCCGTTGCGGTTTATCTAAAAACAAACCTTTTTGCGATGGTGCACACAATGGCCATTTCGAACATGAGGCAATCGCATTCGATCTTCCTCCTAAAAAAGTTTAAAATCGATCGTCATCTCGACTGAAGCGCAGCGAAATGGAGAGATCTATCAAAGTAGATTTAACTTCGCTGAACCCCGGGTCTCGACCTTGTTGCACTTCGCTCGAAATGATGGTAATTCGATTGAACTATAAGTAAAAATTAATTGAAAATAAGATATTCATTCTTTTTTGGAAGTGAGAAGTCTAATTCCCTGAAGTGGCCTGCAGCCCCGCTTTCCCTCCTGCCGTTTTTAAACCCTAGAAAAAGAAAATATTCCGATAAAACGGCATCTGTACAATCGGGCTTAGGTTCGAAAGGTCTGTTTTTTGCACCGGCCTTGCTCAAATAAACCTGATCCGATAGCTATCGGATGGATGAAAGATGATGCAGTTTCTTTGAATAAGCAAGCCACTAAAGTTGTAAGGAAAGCAGGACTGATTTAACCGATGAGCAGTGATTCTGCTTTCCTAAAAACACTTTCTTTTTTTTGGAAGTGAAAAGTCCGGTTCCCTGTGGCGGCCTGCAGCCCCGCTTTCCCTCCTGCCGTTTTTAAACCTTAGAAAAAGAAAATATTCCGATAAAACGGCATCCGTACAATCGGGCTTAGGTTCGAAAGGTTTGTTTGCACCGCCCTTACCCAAATAAACCTGATCCGATAGCTATCGGATGGATGAAAGCTGATGCAGTTTCTTTGAATGAGCAATGCCATTGAAGCTGTAAGGAAAGCAGGACTGATGTAACCGATGAGCAGTGATTCTGCTTTCCCCAAAAAAACACCATTTATCTTTTACTTACATGGTGGTCTGTAATCCACTATCCCTCCAGTAAACTTCATTTATAGAAAAAACTGAACAAACGTTTGTCTTTTTAACCATACAGCCAAACTTCCTCTCTTTTTCAGAGCAATGACCAAGCTTTAGCGGAAAAACGGTCTTAAAAAGCAACTTTTTTATATTAAATAAGCTGTTTTTCACACTTTAAAGTCTGATTTTCAAAAAAAATCATCAAACGTTTGCGTTGAGTTTCTTTCGCTGCCAGTTACCAATTGTGTTTATCTTGATTTAAACAATAAACAAATCTAACACAATCACTTATGATTTCAATTCTACTAAAAAAGCATTGTCATTCTCCTCTTCAGTATCTATTCCTTTGTTATTTCCCCCTTTTCCCCCAACACTGAAATCTAAAATCCCATTTATACCTAACCAATATTAAACAACCTAAACCTCTAAAAAACTATGAAAAAAATTGCCTTTTATGCCTGCATATTGCTTGCAGCGCTTAGCACGGCCTGTCGGAAAAACCAGATCGCAGAAAATCAGGAAATTTCGCCGACGTTAAAGAACAAATCCTCATTGGTAAACCCTAATCTGATTACACAAACACACAACCTTAACCTGATCTATTTTGTGCCTAACGACCTGGATACACTGGCAGGTTTCAGAAAAAGATTAGGTGATTTAATGATCTGGGGCCAAAATTGGTACAAAAGTGAAATGCAGCGCAATGGATATGGTGCCAAATCTTTTGGTTTATTGCCTGATACCAGTAACGGTTTAGTGAAAATTATCCTGATAAGGGGGAGCCTGCCAAAAAGCAGTTATCCTTATTCGGGCGGAAGCGGTGCAGTAGCCAGCGAGATCAACGCTTATTTTGCTGCCCACCCTACTGAAAAAACCAGCGAACATACTTTAGTTATCATTCCAAGATACAGTTTCCAGGCCGATGGCACACCAAGCGGCGGTCCTTTTTATGGAACAGGCAGATGGTGTTATGCACTCGATTATGAAGGTATGGACATTAAGAACCTTGGAAAAACGGATACAGAAGGTAACCGTTTTAGCGTATGGTTTGGTGGCATGATGCACGAACTGGGGCATGGTTTAAACTTACCACACAATTGCCAAAAAGTATCAGAAAATTCAACACTCGGTATGGCTTTAATGTGGGCAGGTAACGGAACGCTTGGTAAATCTCCAACCTTTTTAACCGCTACCGATGCTGCAATTTTAAATGTGAACCAGATTTTCAATAATGATAATAAAACCTACTATGGTGCAGTTACTGCATCTGTTGATAAAATACATGCGAGTTATTCATCAACCAAAGGTGCCATAGTTGTTTCAGGAAAATATTCTGCCAGTGTAAAGGTAAACAGCATTGTATACTATAACGATCCGAACGTAAATAATGAAGGTACCGGCGTAAATCACGATTATAATGCTACTACCTGGGAATCTAAATCAATAGGTTTGGATAGCTTTTATGTCGAAATGCCTATTTCTGATCTGCAATACAAATCTGACGGCATTCCTTACGAATTAAAGGTAAAACTGGTGCACGAAAATGGAACAGTAACCGAAACCGTATATAATTATACTTTCGCCAGCGGAATACCTGTTTTAACTTTTAGCACCCAGAACGAATTAAGCAAAACCGGCTGGTCTATTGCCTCTTTCAGCTCTGAAGAAACCAGTGGCGAGGGCACGGTAAACGGAAGGGCGAGTAAATTAATTGATGGCAGCTCTGCAACCTACTGGCATTCGAGGTGGAGCAGTTCTGCAACCAGCTATCCACATACCATTGTGGTGGATCTCGGCTCACTTAAAACAGCAAATGGGTTAAGTTTAACCCAGCGCAGTGGCTTATCAAGGGCAGTTAAAAATTTCCAGGTATTAACCAGTACCGATGGTATTAATTTTACTTCGGTAAACAATTATGTAGCCGCCAATACGAATGGCGCGCAATATTTTAGCTTTGGTACGCCAAAATCGTTAAGATATTTTAAAATCATTGCTAATTCAGCTTACGATGGACTGCAGTTTGCAGCGCTTGCTGAGCTGGGATTATATTAAAAATACAGATTGGATTTTAGATCTAAAAGAATCCCGGTTAACCGGGATTCTTTTTTAAATGCCCACCCGCGATGGCGCCATTCCAAAGGCTTTTTTAAAAGCAAATGAAAAATGAGAAAGGTCTTTAAAACCCACTTCCAGATATACATCCGACGATTTCCAGCCTTTTTCTGTAATCAGGTAATAAGCATCGTTCAACCGCTTTTTCTGTAACCAGCGGTTAGGTGAAAGGTTAAAAGTTTTCTCAAAATCTCTTTTAAATGTAGCTAAACTTCTCCCCGTTAAATAAGCAAAACGGTTAATATCTACGTTGAATTTGTAATTGGCATTCATGTATGCTTCCAGATCAATTTTTCCGGGTTCCGAGAAATCGAAAAGCACATCTTTTAGTATGGGGTTGGTCTGCAACAGGATCATTACAGCCTCTTTAATTTTTAAATCAACCAAAGCCTGGTTGGATGCATTATTTCCGTCGAGATAAGGCCATATCGAATCGATGTAGTTTTTTAATAAACTGTTACTTTCGAGTGCCAAACCTTTAAGGTTATGGTTGGGCTTTTCCATTTGCAGGTTATATTCGCTGCTGATGCTGTGCAGAATCTCCTGATCAATGGTGATACTGATGGATTTAAACTCCCCACCTGCTGGCGGATATTTGGTATATCTTGCTAACTGGTTACGCCTGAAAAACCTGAAATCGCCATCCGAAAATGTAAATTTCTCTCCGCCTATAAATATCTCCGAAGTACCCGCAATCACCAATCCTAACGAATGGCTGGGGATAAACTGTTCACCTTCGCTGCTTTTTTGGGCATAACAGGAAAACATGATATCTGGACGTTTGACTTGATTTGGCATGCTGATCAAATTTAAGGTTTTTAAGGAGATTTGGTGTACTTTTTAACCACGGTTACCCCACTTGCCTGGCTTACTATTTTTTACCACAGGTGCAAACAGATAAACACAGATCTTAGTCATGCAATACGTCATCTGTGTTCATCCTTTTTATCTGTGGGTAATATTATTTATAATTGCCACGGAGGCACGGAAAACACAGATCTTAATATTACTATGTGTTACCCCACTTGCCTGGCTTACTATTTTTACCACAGGTGCACACAGATAAACACAGATCTTAGTCATGCAATACGTCATCTGAGTTCATTCTTTTTATCTGTGGTTAATATTATTTATAATTGCCACGGAGGCACGGAAAACACAGAGAAATTTATCTCCGTGCAAATCTGAGCCTCCGTGGCGACATAATTGTCTGATCTTAACTGGAGCAAGGATCCTTCGACTCCGCTCAGGATGACAAAACGAGCGAAAGAACTATTCTATAAATCCTCCGTGCAAATCTGGGCCTCCGTGGCTGAAACTTACTTCTTTATAAAAGATTTTCCCAGATCAGTGGCTAAAAAATTCTCTGCTTCATCATGATCGGTTGATAAACTCACTTCCATCCATTTTTCCATTTCGGCAGTTCTTGCAGCATCGGCTTGTTTCAGTAAGCCAATGGCCTCGCTTCCCAATACCAAATGTACGGGTGGCTCAGGGCTTTCTACCAGATCAATCATAACTTTTGCAGCCTTTTCCGGATCGCCCATTGGCACAAAATTGCCGCTTTTAAAGAAATCAGAACGTTTTTCGACCGAATTTTCATAACCTTCCACCGCAGGTGCATAAGTCATTGAATCGCCAGCCCAATCGGTACGGAAACCACCTGGCTCTACACTGGTAACATAAATACCTAAATCTACCACCTCTTTTGCCAAAGCTTCGGTAAAGCCACCTAAACCAAATTTTGCGGCCTGATACATGCTCAATCCTGCATTGCCCACACGGCCACCTACCGAACTGATCTGCAAAATCCTGCCCGAAAGTTGTTTGCGCATAAATGGCAATACAGCACGGGTAATCTCAATCGGCGCATATAAATTAGTCTCCAATTGACTGCGCACCTGTTTTTCAGTAAAAGCTTCGGCAGCACCTATAATTCCAAAACCCGCATTATTTACCAATACATCTATTTTACCAAAATGTTCTATGGCAGCCTCTACCGCTAAATTAACCTGATTGTAATCGGTAACATCTAAAGTGATTGGCAAAACCTGATCACGATATTTTTCTACCAAATCTTTTAAGGCTTCGGTATTTCTTGCTGTTGCAGCAACCATATCTCCTTTTGCCAATACCTGTGCGGTTAGGCTACGTCCCAATCCACGGGAGCTACCTGTTATAAACCAAACTTTTTTCATTTTTTCTATCATTTAGTAAATCAAAGGTAGGTTGAACTGCATGGCAAAGCTTTGTTAAAAGGCTCAATTTACTTTGTTAAAAAGCTCATAAAATTTTATCGGAACCTTTTTAGATGAAGTGATGTTAAATAATGGTAATCAGTTAAATATATTATGACGAAGGCAAAGAAAAAAAGCAAGAAAAAAAAGGACAAAAAGAAAGGCAAGAAAAACAAACTAGGCGTTAAAAATTCGCTGGTGAATAACATCAATGCCAGAAAGAAAAAAGGTAAATCTCGATCGAAAAAGAAATCTAAGATCAGCAAAAAGGCTTATAAGAAAATGCAGAAGGGCTGGAAAAAGTAGTCCATTTGTAAATGCTCTGTCTATTTTTTTAATAACATAGTTTCTTAAAAAAAAATAGCTTTATATTTGTAAGGTAAACTTATAAGTTTTACTTACAATAATGAGTACGAAAAATAGTCATAATATCGCTGCACAACTTCGCCCTGTTTTAACCAGGCTGGTGCGAAAGATGCGAAAACTTTCGCCCATCGATACCCCGTTATCGCAAACCGAAAGAGCAGTGTTGGTCTCCTTAGAAAACCAAAGCCTTTTATCGGCAGAGCTTGCTGTGATCGAAAAAATAACGCCGCAATCAATGGGACAGGTGATTACACATTTAAATTCACTTGGCCTGATTGAAAAAACCCCATCAGCAACCGATAAACGTAAGGTGTATCTTTCCATTTCAACATTAGGAAAGGAAATGATCCAGCAGGTGCGGAATGAGCGCGATGAATGGCTAAGCAAGGCTATTTCTGAGGTTTGCACTGCCCAGGAACAGGAAATTTTAAAAGCAGCAATTGGTCCGATGGCTAAACTTGTTGAATTTTAAGAAAATGAAAATCAGCACATTTAATGCCTTTAAAAGCCGGAACTACAGGTTATATTTCGGCGGCCAGTCTATTTCGCTAATCGGCACCTGGATGCAGAAAACTGCCGTAAGCTGGGTAATTTATTCCGAAACGCATTCTAAATTTATGTTGGGCTTAACGCTTTTTGCCAGCCTGTTCCCTTCATTTATCTTTTCTTTTTTGGGCGGCGTGGCTTCCGACCGTTATAATCGCTACAAATTATTGTTGATCACGCAAATCGCCTCAATGATACAGGCGGTATTGTTAACCTTGTTGATTTTTTTCAGGCACTACTCCGTATGGGAAATTATTGCTTTAAGTGCTTTATTAGGGCTGATCAATGCTTTTGACGTTCCGGCAAGGCAATCGCTGGTTTACGAAATGGTTGATGATAAAGCCGATCTGCCCAATGCCCTGGCACTAAACTCATCGATGGTAAATTTATCAAGGTTAATTGGCCCGGGTTTAGCAGGACTAGCGTTAGAAAAATTTGGCGACGACATCTGTTTTGGGTTAAATGCGGTAAGTTTTATCGCAGTTATCGGTTCGTTATTAATGATGAAACTGCCAAAATACATGGCCAAGCCGGGCACTAAAAATGTAGTGGAAGAACTGAAAGAAGGTTTTGCCTATATCAAAAAAACACCTTCCATCAGCATTATTTTGATGATGCTGGCGCTGATCAGTTTAACCGTTTTACCCTTCAGTACGTTAATTCCGGTTTATGCAAAAGATATATTTAAAGGCACCGCTTCCACTTTCGGCGTAATTGACAGTGTAATCGGTTTAGGTGCCTTTTCGGGTGCAATTTTTCTGGCTTCGCTAAAACCAGGAAGAAATCTTCGAAAAATACTGGCCATCAATACGCTGATTTTCGGTTTGAGCCTTATTTTATTTTCACACACCACCTACTACCCCATCGCATTGGTTTTTGCGACCATTTCTGGCTTCGGCATGATGTCGCAGATTACCATTAGCAATACCCTGATCCAAACGACTGTTGATCCATCAATGCGTGGCCGGGTAATCAGTTTTTATGCCATGGCCTTTTTTGGTATGCAACCACTGGGCGGATTGCTCGTTGGCGGCATCTCACAATGGATCGGCACACCTGATACCGTTTTATTGGAAGGTGCAATTGCCCTCATCATTGGCGCATTTTTATACCGGAGACTCCGGAAAGAAGAAATCAAAAACACGTCCATCAAACCAGAAATTAACCAGCTCGAATTAGAAAAAGTTTAATTTAAATCAATACAAAAATGATTACTTCAATAGATAAAAAACAGCTTTAGTGCTCATCGATCTTCAGAAAGGGATTTTACAGTTTCCAGTCGCAAAACCTGTTAACGAAATTTTGGAAAAGGCCGCAGCATTAGTTTCGGCATTTCGCAAGGCAAATCTGCCTGTTGTAGTGGTAAATGTTGATCCTACAAAATCTCTGCTCAATAATTTACGCACTGATGCCAATGCAAAATTCACCAGTTTTCCATCGGAATGGTTCGAAATTGCTCCAGAAATTAAAACCATTGAAGGTGATATTTTCATCACCAAAAATGCATGGAACGCTTTTACAAACCCCAATCTGGATATTGAATTAAAAAAAAGAGGCATTACAGGAATTGTTTTGGCCGGTATTTCTACCAGTGTGGGTGTTGAAGGAACCGCAAGGGCAGCCAGTGAGCATGGATATAACATTACTTTCGCCGAGGACGCCATAGCAGATACCAATATCGATGCGCACGAACATAGCGTAAAACGTATTTTCCCGAGGTTGGGAGAAGTTGGTGAAACGGATAAGATTATTGAAGTATTGGCGGCCCACGTGTAAAATGGCCATGCAGGCAGCTGCGGTAGGTCGTCATTCCCAACTTGATTGGGAATCTTAATGCAAAATGATTGTTATTTCATAAGCATTAAGATTTCCGCAAACGCGAGAATGACGACAAATCTAAATATAATTAATTCTTTCCATCCGTGTCTCACCGACCGAAACCTTATCGCTTCGGCAGCACGTGGTTTTCCTTCGCCAAGGCCTGCCATTTTGCAGTCAGCTCTTTTACCTTATCAGGATGTTGGGCGGCTACATCATTCAGCTCCGTTCTATCACTTTTAATATTGTAAAGATGCCAGGTAGAATCATCAGATAAATTCACCATTTTCCAATCTCCGGCACGTACGAAACTTGCATTAAAATGCTCATTAAATAAAATTTCGTGGCCATTTGAAACTTTTCCTTTTAAGGCAGGCACCAGGCTCAGGCCTTGCATCGGTTTAATACTGTTGCCCTTATACTTCTCTGGATATTTGGCATTGGCTAATTCGACAAAAGTAGTCATGAAATCCATTACATGTCCTACCTGATCTGTATAACTTCCTCTTTTTGCAGTTATTCCTTTTGGCCAGAAAGCAATCATTGGTGTATGTACACCACCTTCATAAGATTGCGCTTTTGCCAGTTGATAAGGAGTATTGGCTACATTTGCCCAGATCGGTCCGATGGAAGTATAACTCGTCTGCGGACCCGGCATTACCTTTTTATATATCGGATAGACTATTTTATCGCCTGCCCTGGTTTCACTAGGGCGATCAAAACCTGGCCCGTACCGCATGGCATCTTCGGGGCTTGCACCATTGTCACTTAAAAAGATGATCAGTGTATTATCCAGTTGATTGGTTTCTTTCAAGGTTTTAATGATCCGGCCAACGCCCTGGTCCATACGATCGATCATGGCTGCATGTACGGCCATCGCCATTTCATCAAAAGCTTTTGTTGGGTTATCTTCCCATTTCATGGTTGATTTCCGTAGAGATAATGGAGCTGTTTTAGGGTCAATCAATCCCATCGATACCATCTTTTTGTATCTCGCTTCCCGGATGGCATCCCAGCCCACTTTGTAAGTATCTTTATATTTAGCAATGTCTTCGGGTTTTGCCTGTAATGGCCAATGAGGGGCGTTTTCGGCAACATAAAGGAAAAAAGGTTTATTACCTTTACTAAATTCGCGGATGTAGGTGGCAGCCGTATCATTAATCGCATCGGTATGGTAATAATCTTTGGGCACGTCTTTAATGGGGGTGGTACCACTTACCAGACTAAAAGGATCAAAAAAATCGACTACACCCCAGAGTGTGCCGAAGAATTTTTCAAAACCCCTGCTGGTTGGATATTGATCTATCGGAGAAAATAACGGGAAAGAAGTTTTATGATTCAGCCAATCCAACTGTGCCTGTGGTGTGGGCTGCTCGATGGTATTGGAAACATGCCATTTGCCCGACATTGCTGTTCTGTAGCCAGCATCTTTTAACACCTCGGCCAACGTTACCGTATTTTTGGTGATGGCGCCGCGATATCCTTCTATATTCCGGTCGGTTGTCATTTCGCCGATGCCGGCATTATGGTTGTAAAGCCCTGTTAATAATGCGGCACGGGTAGGGCAACAGCGAGAGGTATTGTAAAAGTTTTTAAACCGTACCCCTTCGCTGGCGAGGTAATCAATATTGGGTGTTTTAATTTCTCCTCCATAACAACCGATATCAGAAAAACCCAGATCGTCGGCCAGGATTACAATGATATTTGGCCTTTTATCCACCACTTTTTTAGGTTTAGGTGTATTGGTAAAAGCGGTTAAAATGCCAATCGAAACGATTAAAAACAGGGCTGAATATTTGGTAAATGTGCGCATCATAACCCAAATTAAGATAAAATTCGGAAAGAGCGTATTTCATCAATTAATTTGTTGCAAATACAGCTAAATCGTTTTATACATTATCATTTTGAAGGCAGTGAAGAACCGCGAAGTAATCACGGATATGATTAAAACATAGATGGAATAATATGAAGCTATGAGATAATAACTTTAAGTTTTCGGTTATTGCGGATATCCAATAATTATGTAATATTACTATCAAAAAGATACTAGTATCCAAAAGGATAGCAGTATCCTTTATGAAAGCATATACCTTTGTATTATGGGACCAGCAAAAGAACACCGTAGTAAAGAGGCTTGTACAGCCAGCTTAAATGCTGTAAAAGATGCACTTTATGTATTAAATGGTAAGTGGAAACTGCCTTTAATCATCTCTTTACAGGAAGGGCCGAAACGGTTTAATGAAATCCAGAAGTCGGTGGGAGAAATTACACCAAAAATTTTATCAAAAGAACTAAAGGATTTAGAATTGAATGAGTTTGTAGTGCGCAAGGTATTTTCTACTACACCAGTTACGGTAACTTATGAACTAACGCCTTACAGCGAATCGCTGGATAAGGTAATTAATGAGTTGAGGGAATGGGGCTTAAAACACCGCGAAAGATTGGTAAAAAACAGGAAAACTGAGCCCATTTTAGAGGCGATGAGTGCTTAATCAGTCCTGTAATTGCCAGAAAAAGCAAAAAACTGATAATGATAAAATTCGGCTATCTTTGTACAAAATAAAATCGATGGCGGTATTACATAAAAAAGAAGAAAAAATTCAGGCAGTGCTGGGTAGGTTACCTAAAAAATATACAGATGAACAGTTTGTAGAGATGTTCATCAGACTTTACTCTAAAGATTGGGGTAAAATTAAATCGGCTTATATTAAACAATCTCAGGATAAAGAGCCTGGAACAATCATTAATATGCCTAAACCAGAGGTGTATTTAAGGCAGATTTTAGCCAATTACCTGCAACAAGATCATGCTCCTAAAGCAGAAGAAGTGAAAGAAGAGGTTGTTGAAGCACCAGTTGTTGAGGCTAAAAAAGCAAAAGCACCGGCCAAGAAAAAAGAAGCAGTAGCGGAAGAAGTTCCTGCCGAGGTTAAAAAAGCTAAAGCGCCTGCAAAAAAGAAAGTTGAAGTAGCGGAAGAGCCTGTTGCAGAGGTAAAGAAAGCAAAAGCGCCAGCCAAGAAAAAAGCCGAAGCTACAGAAGAAACTCCGGCGGTTGAAAAGAAAGCAAAAACCGCAGCGAAAAAGCCTGCACCAAAAAAATAAAAAATATTTTATATCGAATATAATAAATCGCCTTTTTGGTTGTTTATATATATGAGAGCGTTAATTTAGATGACGGGGATAGGTCGGTATGATCGATCCCCGTTTTTTTGTGTGTCATTCTGAATGCAATGAAGAATCTCTAGCCAATAAAACACTGTTCTAATTCAAACCACCACAACTCCGCTCGGGATGACAAATTTTATAGAATTTTCCGTGTTTTCAGTGCCTCCGTGGCAAAAAAGATTTCAATCTGGTCTGTGGGAGACAGACCACGGAACAGCACAAAAAAAGCCGCTGAATCCTCAGCGACTTCACAATCAAACTAACGTATCTTATTTATCGATCATTTTGTAATAACGGACATAATCTACTTCCATTTTTTGTGGCCAGATCTTATCATCAATACCGTTTGCTCCGCCCCAATCGCCACCAACAGCAACATTTAACAACAGGTGGAAACGTTTATCAAAAGGCCAAACCTTGTAACCCGTTCCTTCATTGGTAAATTCAAATACCTTTACATCATCGTAATAACCCCGGATGGCAAAAGGTGTCCAATCTACACGGTACAAATGGAAAGCTGTACTTGCCCCATCAATTTTTTTTGTAATGGTTTTCTGGGTATTAATTTTGAAATAATAAGCTTCGCTATGGGTACTAAAATGTACCATATCCTGATCGTAGCCCACATGTTCCATAATGTCTATTTCTCCTGATTTAGGCCAATCGCCATAAGCACGGTCGGTTGGTAACATCCATATTGCAGGCCATGTACCTTTTCCTGTCGGAAGTTTCGCCTTAATTTCGAAACGTCCATATAAAGCATCAAGTTTATTACGGGTTACCATACGGGATGAGGTGTAGGCCATGCCGCCCATATTCTCTTTTTTAGCGGTAATGGTTAATATTCCGTTAGCCACATTGGCATTATTGGTGGTATTGGTGTAATACTCCAGCTCGTTATTTCCCCAGCCACCACCTCCGGTATCGTAATCCCAATTGCTCGAAAGCGGCGCACCGTTATTGGTAAATTCATCGGCCCATGTGGGGGTAGTTTCAAAAGCCCAGCCTTTATCAACAGGTGGTCCAACTACAGGCGGTACATAAACCAAGCCTTCATCTCCCCCTTTTTTCGAACAGGAACTCAATGCCATTGCACCAATTGCAAAAGCAAAAACCACACTTTTAAAATGCTTTACTGAATGTATCATGTTATAAATTTTTAAAACAGGCAGTTTGCTATTTACAAACTGCCTGTGAATCAGGCTTTACTTAAACTCAAAATCATCGATGTAAAATATGCCCGGAGCAGGATGACCTTCGCCACCCAACTGAACCACAATTTTATCATATAACGTTTGGGCAGCCGAGCCTGAATAATCGAACTCTAACTGTATCCACTTATTGTAATCGGCAGCAGCAATTGTTTTAACAATCTCGATCTGTGTCGTATAAGCGTTGCCACCCAACAGCGAGTTTTGCAGCTTAACCGAAACTTTTGGCTGTAATTTGGTAAAATCGTTACCCCCGGGAATGAAAACTTTTAAACGGACTTTGTTTTTTGCCGCAAGGTCAAAACGGTATGGTAAGGTTACATTGAGGTTTCCATACTGACCGTCATCGCCTGTTCTTTTTTCATAATAACCCACTTTTGCGGATGTATTAACAGGAAATTTGCCTGGATTATCGTAAGGACTTGTAAAATTGATGTTCTCCGCCGTCCAGGTGAAGTTCGATGTACCCTGGAAATCATCAGCAAGGTTTGCGGCCTGAATCGGCTTTTGCACAATTGGCCTTACATAACCTTTTCTAACCAGTTTTAAATACCAGGCATTGCCACTGTTGGCTTTATCCAAACAGCGCAGCCACATTTCGTTTTCATTTAACGATAAGATCTGATATTGCGAAACGCCAAGATAATAACCTATAAAACCTCCACCAGAAATGGTAATGTATTTCGCACCATTGGTTTCGGTAACCAGCCAGGTTAAATTGGTGGGTGGCGTATAATTTACCGTTGGATCATTTGAACCTGTTGGTCCACCAATACCCGGCGCGTTAGATGCATTGGCAAAGGTTGTGCCTTTATTGTCGTATGTATATTTTAAGGCATTCATGTTGAAAGTCATCTCATCATCGTAAAAGCCTAGTCCGACTTTCTCATCAGGACCAGCCTGATACCAGTCTGGCGTTTGAGAAGTTACAGGACCAACACCCAAATGTCCGGCAGATTTCTGATCGATCACCCAGGTAAAACCTGTAGCGTTTGACAAACCACCTGAAAGGGTGGTAAAAGCTGGGTCAGTTAACATGGCAGGGTTTGTAGCTGCAATAACCACCGATTTGGTACTCGAAACCGAACCACCATCAGTAACAATGGTTAATTTAACGGTATAGGTTCCTGCAAGTGGATAAGAAGCGGTAACCGTATTGCCATCAGCAGTTGCGCCGTTACCAAAATCCCATAGGGCCTTGAAACCTGGCGACTGATTAACCAAAGTAACAATATTGGCATTGGTGGCAGTAGGCGTTACGCTAAACTTAACCTGATCGGCCGTGGGTGCAGCACCCAAATCTTTATGTGTATTTCCTTTTTTGCAGGCACTAAAGCTCAGCAAAAGCAGCAAGGCCATAAACCCGGCTGTTTGTTTAATGATATAATTTAATTTCATGATATATTTAATTAATTATAGCCTGGATTTTGTTTAATTACCCCTTTTGTAAGATCGATTTCCTGCTGTGGGATCGGTATAAATTCACTTTTACCTGCTTTATAACCCACCGGACCTAAAACGGTAACGGCCCTGCCACTGCGAACAAGATCAAAGAAACGGTGCCCTTCAAAAGCAAGTTCTAACCTGCGCTCGTTGAAGATATTATCTAAAGTTGCAGGAACCGCAGGCAAGCCTACCCTTGCCCTTACAGCAGTAAGTAATGATAATGCACGAGTTGGATCGCTGTTTAACCTCACCAAAGCCTCAGCTTCCATTAAATAAGTATCGGCCAAACGCATTTCAATTTCATCAATCGGCCAGTTTAATTCGGCAGTACCACTGTTTGAACGGTATGCTTTTAATGGCGCATATTTTTTGATAAAATAATCGGTGTTCTGGTACCTTCCGTTATAAGTTGCGCCTGCAGCTTTTAATGCAGCACCATCTATGATAGAAGTGGCAAATCGTGGGTCAGTTTTCATGGCATTTACCAGGCTCAGCGTTACCGGACAGAAGCCCCAACCTGCAGAATATGTATCGCCATTGTAACTGTCCATACCCACAAACTGCGTACCTACGTTACCTTCTCCACCGTTAACCCAGCCCCAGTCGCCCCAGGCTGCCAAATTAGAATGTGGAATTTCGAGGATTACTTCAGCATTGAATTTATTATCCGGCCTAAAAATATCGGCATAATTTGGTAATAAGGAATATCCATAAGGATTTCCAACCTTGTTGATATCGTTAAACAATGTAGCCGCTTCCTGAAGTTTGGCATTATCATTTTGATATAACA
Source organism: Pedobacter roseus (assembly GCF_014395225.1). Lineage (NCBI taxonomy): Bacteria > Pseudomonadati > Bacteroidota > Sphingobacteriia > Sphingobacteriales > Sphingobacteriaceae > Pedobacter > Pedobacter roseus. The sequence goes on along the minus strand of NZ_CP060723.1, from coordinate 5,860,351 downwards.
ATACCTTTGCCAGCAATGCTTTTGCAGCCCCCATCGAAATCCGGCCTTTTTCGTTCGTAGCAATGGTGGTAGGCAATGAAGGGTATGCTTCGCGGAGGTCTTTTTCTACCTGTGCATAAATTGCTGCCGGTGCAGATTGTGTTTGGGTATACAACTCTCCTGTAGGGATGGTAGCTGTAATTAACGGAACGTTTCCAAAAAACCTTACCAGGTCGAAATAGAAATACGCCCTTAAAAATTTAGCTTCTGCCGTAACCCTGGTTTTAAAACCCGCACTTAGCGTTGTTGCTTTTGCAATTTTCTCTAAAATAATATTGGCGCGGTTAACTCCCGTAAAGTTTTTACTCCATAAACCCACCTGTGGTCCTAACCTCGAATCCATATTGAAGTTATCGTAAGCCACCCAGCCCGGCTGATCGGAAGCATTACTGCCACCCGCAAAACAATCGTCGGAGGCGGCACTAAGCAGTGGCTGTTTCATGGTATAACCACCCGTTGTACCCCATTGCATTACATCATAAACCGATATCAGGCCCTGATAAACCTCGGTTTCATTACGGTAAAAATTTTCTTCTGTTGCAGTTCCTTTGGGTACAAGTTCTAAAAAGTCTTTTTTGCAAGAAACTGTTAATTGCATGATCACCAAAATGGCAATCGAATATTTTATATGTCTAATTTTCATATCGCTCTAATTAAAATCCAACATTTACGCCTACAAAAAATGATCTGGCCTGAGGATAAAAACCACGGTCTACACCTAAGCTTCCGCCTCCGATTTCCGGATCATAACCGGTGTATTTCGTCAGCGTAAATAGGTTGTTACCCATTACATAAACTTTTAACTTATCCAAACCAACCTTATTTACCAGTTGCTTAGGCAAGGTGTAGCCCAATTGAACATTCTTTAACCTGAAATATGCACCGCTTTCTAAAAACAGGCTCGATACCCGGCTATAGTTTTTGTTATCATCCTGTAGGGTTACCCTTGGTATGGTATTGCTTGTTCCCTCACCTGTCCACCTGTTTAAAATATTGGTGGTGTAGTTTGATGGAGTTAAATCGAACCTTCTTAATCCATTGAAGATCATATTTCCTGAAACACCCTGTCCAAACAACGAAATATCAAAGCCTTTATATTTTGCAGAAAATGTTAAACCATAAGTAAAATTCGGATTCGATCGGCCTAAGAAGGTTCTGTCAGCATCGCTGATTACACCATCACCATTCAGATCCAAAAATTTAATATCACCTGGTTTTGCATTGGGCTGAATTAAAGCACCTGCACCATTTTTATAATTGTTGATTTCTGCCTGGTTCTGGAAAAGGCCTGCAGTCTGGTATCCGAAAAACGAATCAACCGGCTGGCCAACAGCTACACGCGTTACCTCTAAACCTTGCGGCGTAATGGTTTGTCTGCTTGGGATATAATCTTTATCTGCACCTAATAAGGTTACCTGGTTTTTGATAAATGAAGCATTACCGGCAACATGGAAGCTCACTTCACCAATTTTTTTGTTCCATCCCAGTTCAATTTCGAAACCTCTGTTGTATAAATCGGCAGTATTGGCATAAGGACCACTATTACCCACGTATGATGGCACTACCTGTTGCAATAACATTCCATACGTTTTTTTATTAAAATAGCTGGTACTTAAAGTAATGCCTTCAAATAAGGTAGCATCAAAACCTAAATCAACTGAAGAGGTTTCTTCCCATTTTAAATCAGGATTGGAAAGCGCATTCGGACTCACGCCATTAATAAGCGTTTGGCCTGACGCTGTTCCCAATGAGTAATTCCGGCCGCCGCTAACCGTTGCCAGGTAGCTGAAATCGGGAATATTATCATTACCGTTAATACCATACGATCCTCTAAACTTTAAAAAGGTGATGATATCATTTTTAGGCCAGAAATCTTCACGAGAGGCTACCCAACCTGCCGATGCAGAAGGGAAATAACCGTATTTATTATTAGGGCCAAAACGTGAGGAACCATCTCTACGGATGATACCCGTAAAAAGGTATTTTTCATCGTAATTATAAATTACACGACCAAATATGGAGTTTAAAGTGTTCAGGTATTCGCCCCCATAAAAATCAGAATTTGTTCTAGCCACCGGAAACTGTAAGGAGGCATCTTTAATGTTATCAACCGGAATACCTTCTTTAATTCCGCCCTGAGTTTCGCCTTTGTTTTTCTGTGCCGAATAACCTAATAAAGCCGTAAATACATGTTTACCAATGGTTTTATCATAGCTTAAGGTATTTTCTAAAGACCAGAATAAACCTCTGTTATTATCTCTGGTATAAGCGGTTAGGGTTGATTGATTAATCGAATTCAGGTAATAAATCGGGCGAAAAGTCTGCCCGCCCCAAAAAGCAAGATCCACACCTCCGGTACTTCTAAATTTTAAACCTTTTATAAATTCTACCTCTGCAAAAGCATTACCCACTATTTTATCGCTCCAGCTATTGCCCTGGGCAACCTTTAGTGCTGCAACCGGGTTTAGAACCTCCGATTGGGCATAATCAGAAATACCATAAGGGAAACCAGCATCATTTCTCACTACCGGATTATTAAGGTACTTTGAAGCACCATATTTAGCCGGATCGGTTTCCACAACAGGTGTTATCGGATCCATATTAATGGCCCTGCTTAATGGCGAACCATATTCGGTATTGGTACTTACGCCAACCGAATTGATCCTGGTATAACCGATCGAATTACCAAACTTGATGTTCTTTGTAATTTTATGTTCGAAGTTAAACCTGGCAGTAAATCTTTTAAAATTCGAATTGGATGTAGCCACAATACCATCCTGATCGAAATAACTGAACGAGCCATAATATATAGACTTATCATTTCCTCCACTCATGTTTAAATCGTGGTTTTGGATTTTGGCGCTGTTATTAAAAACTGCCGCCTGCCAATCAGTTCCTTCACCATATTGTGCCGGATTAGGGAAACGCACCGCGGTAATTCCATCGGCCAATTGCGATTCGTTGTAAATGGTAGCATATTGCGTAGCATTTAACAAATTAAGTTTTGTAGAAGGTGCCTGTGTACCGATATAATTATTATACTCCAATCTGATCCTCCCTGTATTGGCGCCTTTTTTGGTTGTCACAATAATTACCCCGTTTGCAGCGCGTGTACCATAAATTGCGGCAGATGCGGCATCTTTTAACACCTCAATTGATTCGATATCTGATTGATTCAAATATTCGATACCTCCACCGATTACCACACCATCCACAACAAATAATGGATTTGCATTATTGATATTGGCTGTACCGCGGATCCTGATGGTACCTCCATCGCCCGGCTGACCAGAACTCGTCATTACGTTTACACCTGATGCCCTACCTTGTAGCGATTGCTCCAAACGTACCACCGGTGCATTTTCCAGATCGGCAGCTTTAACCGAAGCTATGGCGCCCGTTACCACACTTTTCTTTTGTGTACCATAACCAATTACCACTGCATCGGCCAATAAACCTGCCTGCGGTTCTAGTTTTACGGTCAGGCCATTGGTTGCCGTTACTTCTTTATTTTCGTAACCGATATAAGAAATCACCAGCGTTGCGCCTTCGCTTACATCTTTTAAAATAAATGTACCCGTTTCATCAGTTACCGAACCTTGATTGGTACCTTTTACCTTCACACTGGCTCCTGCCATGGGTTGGCCTTTCTCATCAACTACCTTACCCCTGATATCAACAAAAGAACGTATCATTAAAGGCGTACCTTCTGCCGATTTACGGTGGATAATAATGGTATTGTTTTTTATGGTGTAGCCAAGCGGCTGATCACTAAAAATACGTTTGAGCGCTTCTTTAATATCAGTATTACGGATATCGATGGTTACTGGTTTAGCTTCCTTTAAAAGATCTAAATCGTACAGAAAACTATAACCCACGCTTTTGTTCAGCTTGCGAAAAACTTTAAGTAGTGTGGTATTTTTTTCTGATAATGTTACGTTTTGTGCATTTGCAGCCCCGTAACTGAGCTGTAAAAATGTAGTGATTAGCAAGACAAAAGTCAATTTCATAATCAACAAAATTTTAAACAGGCGTCCCTTTGGTTTGGGCAACCATTCAGTATAAAAATTCATATATTTGGTTATTAGGTTTAGAATAGTTGTATCTCACAATTTTACGATTAGAATAAAGCCTTAATTATGGCCGGGAGCGTTGCCGCGCTTCCGGTTTTTTAGTCAGGCATATTCTAAAAATCATCATCGTTTTGATGAAAAAGTATAGGTTATGGCATAACTAAAATCCTCCTCTCCTCAATTCTAAAATGTACGGCCCCGGTGGTCTGAAGCATATCTAACACCTCGTTTACACTATTGAAACGCGAAATGCGCCCACCAAAGGTTTTATTGATTTTATTACCGCGGTAATCTATTTCTACATTGTACCAACGGGCAATTTTATTCATAATGGTTTCTAAATTCTCTTCATTAAAACTGAAATAACCATCTTTCCAGGTTATTGATTCTTCTGCATCTACGGTTTCAACTTTCACTGATGGTGATGAAGAGGTGATGATTGATTGCTGGCCCGGTTTTAATAGTTGCGAAAGGTTCGACTGTAAATTTTTAATCCTTACACTACCTTCAAGCAAGGTGGTTTTATTGCTGGGTTCGTTGTTATAGGCATTAATGTTAAAATGCGTACCCAAAACTTCCACTTCCTGACTTCTGCCTGTACCGATGTCGCTTTTTACTTTGAATGGAAGCCTTGCACCATTTTTACCGGTTAACTTAGCTACTTCGAAATAGGCTTCACCTTTCAGTTCTACTTTTCTTTCTTCGCCATTAAAAGCAGCCGGATATTTTAAAACCGATTCGGCATTGAGCCAAACTTTAGTCCCATCAGGAAGGTTGATCTGGTATTGTCCGCCACGCGGTGTTTCAATCGTATTATAAACAGCATTTTTAACATTCGATGCCGATTGTGCAGCAACGGTATAAATCAGCTCCCCTTTATTGGTTTTGGTAATGTTAATGCCTGCTTGTTTAGCAATTATACCATCAGTAGCATCTGTTAACGATATTTTAGAACCATCGGCCAATGTCAAAGTTGCTTTATTTCCACCAGGCCTTATTATTTTTTCTGCCGTTTTAGTAATTTGTTGAGGATTTGAGAATTGTTTTTTCAGCTGGTTATTAATCACGAAACCAATAAAAAAGAGCACCACTGCCGCAGACGCCAGTTTTGTCCAAAGCATTCGTTTACGTGCAGGTTTCAGCGCTGTTTCTTCTTCAATTGCATTCCAGATTTGGTTTTTGGCATTAATTAACTCGGAGTGATCCAGATCGGATACCCTTTTAGACAGTTCGGATAAGTGCCACGATTCTACTAAAGCTTTTTCGTCTTCAGTACACAATCCATTTCTGTATCGTTCTAAAAGTTTTTCAACTTCGGCTGTATTCATTACTTCAAAATATTTGGCTAATTAAATACATGTAGGTTAACCAAAGCCCAGGTAGTAGATGAAAAGAAAATATTTTTATTTTTTTCTGAATGATAAATTTTCACCTGCGCAAACTTGTATTATCCAGTTGCCCTAAAATGACTTAGGTGGTTAGTATTATTTAGAAAAACGGGGTTTGGTGTACTTCGGTTACGAAAGTCCTGCTATCCCTCCAAGTCCTCACTCGTGCCTCGCTCCGGGCTTTCCGTCCTATCAGGTTTAGTTAACAAAGCCTGCTTTTTAAAAGGACTGATAATTTTAGACCTTAGGGGTTTTTAAACGGCGCAGCCTTCAATGAGGCCATTAAAACAATATTAACATCGAATTAAACCTGCGAGGTTTAAACCGGTGGGTTTTGCGTTAGGGATTGTAAGGGTTCAGTACCGATCCTTCATCGGTACCGGAGCGCAGCGTAGCCCTGAAAAGCCCGCCCCTTTCCCGTATTTCACGGGATTGGGTAACGCCCAAATCAATCAATTTATAATTTTTGGGTTAGAATAAAAATCAACGGATCATTAAAATTATGGCCAGCAATAAAAACGAAGTGAGTTTTAGCCTCAAAACCTTAAGTGCATTGCTCATTTGTTTTTTTACCGTTTTATCTGATAAATGCAAAATATCGGCAATTTCTTTCTGGCTAAGGTGCTGCTGGCGGCTCATTTCGAAGATGAGGCGCATTTTAGGCGGTAGTAACGATACTTCCTTTTCAATAATTGAAGCAAATTCGCGTTCACGGATATAGTTATCGGTAACATAATCGCCCTGATCGGCAAAATTTTCCAATGATTGTAAATAATTGGAACGCGATTTATTTTTATCCAGCCAATCGAAAACTTTATACCTCACTGCAGTATAAAGATAGCCTGATAACTGTGATTTGATTTTAATATTAGGGTTGCTCCAGAGGTATACAAAAATTTCCTGCACAATATCCCTTGCATCTTCCCTATCGGGTACCATTTTGCAGGCATAGATATATAACAAACCGTTAAACCGTTCGTAAATTTCTTCGAACGCATACTTATCCCCATCCTGCATCAGGACGAAAAGTTCGTGATCGCTTAATGTTTGATATGATGACACCTGGTTAGAATGATTAAACGAATGTAAGAAATTGTTTGATGTAAATCCTAACATTATTTTAATTGTACAGAGAGTTTAAAACGTTTTAATAACGTTTATATCAACTTTTTACACACAATTGTAAAGTTTGATTCTTTAATTGGCATATCGGGAAATTCCGATATACCTTTGTGTTATGGATCAGGTAGAAATATTTAAAGCCCTTTCGAACAAAACACGTTTACAGATTTTAGGCTGGCTAAAAGAGCCCGAGCTTAATTTTCCGGAACAGCCAAATGCCGATTTTGAAAACGTTGGTGTTTGTGTTGGGCAGATCCAGATTAAAAGTGGTTTATCACAAAGTACCATCTCCGAATACCTTTCTATTTTACAGCGTGCGGAATTAATCAGCTCCACCCGTGTTGGGCAATGGACTTATTACAAACGCAATAAAGAAGGTTTGGAAAAATTAAGCGAAATCATCCATAAAGCATTATAAATAGTTAAAATAATATGAACACAGATAGTTTATTCAGGCCTTTTAGCCTTAAAACATTAAATACAAAAAACAGAATAGTAATGGCTCCAATGACGAGATCTTTCTCTCCAGGTGGAGTGCCAACACCCGAAGTTGCAGCTTATTATGCAAAAAGAGCTGCTGGCGAAGTAGGTTTAATTTTATCAGAAGGTACGGTAATTAACCGCCCATCTTCTTCGGCAGATCCAAACATTCCACATTTTTATGGCAACGAAGCTTTGGCAGGATGGCAGCAGGTAATTAATGATGTTCACCAGGCTGGCGGGCAAATGGGTCCACAGATCTGGCACCAGGGAATTATGGAAAACCATGCATCAGGCTGGTTGCCAAGAACACCTTTCGAAGGTCCGTCAAGCTTTAACAAACCAGGTTTCGAAAACGGTGTGCCTATGACAGATGCTGCTATTGCCGATACCATTGCCGCTTTTGGCCAGGCTGCTGCTGATGCAAAAGCTTTAGGTTTCGATACCGTTGAAATACATGGTGCCCACCAATATTTAATCGATCAGTTTTTCTGGGAAGGTACAAATAACCGTACCGACATTTACGGCGGTAAAACTTTGGCCGAACGTACCCGTTTTGGTGTGGAAGTAATTAAAGAAGTACGCAAAAGAGTTGGCGAAGATTTCGCGGTAATTATCCGTTTGTCGCAATTTAAACCTGCTGCTTACGACTTTAAACTGGCTAAAAATGAGCAGGAAATGGAGCAGTGGTTAACACCATTGGCCGATGCCGGTATTGATATTTTCCATTGCTCGCAACGCCGTTTCTGGGAGCCCGAGTTTGAAGGTTCTGATTTGAACTTTGCAGGCTGGGCGAAAAAAGTAACCGGAAAAGCAACCATTTCAGTAGGATCTGTTGGTTTGGATGGCGATTTCTTTGGTGCATTTGCTGGCCAGAGTTCTCAACCAAGCTCATTAGATGAATTGGTGCGCAGAATGGACCGTGGCGATTTTGATTTGGTTGCCGTTGGCCGTCCGCTTTTAGCAGATCCGAACTGGGTAGAAAAAATTAAACATAACCGCACTGAGGAATTGAAAGGCTTTAGCAAAGAGGCTTTAATGCAGTTAGTATAAAAAAAATCCCTATTTTTCTTTTTAAGTTTAAAAGCATCTCGAAAGGGATGCTTTTTTTGTTTGTGATGTCTGATGTTACCTGACATTAGCATTTTTTGCCACGGAAAACACAGAAATCACGGAGTTAGTTGGTTTTTCAAGGAAGAAGCCTTACCGTCGCCCTCCCATGGCGTCATTTCGAGCGGAGTGCAACGCAGTCGAGAAATCTATCTAGATAGATCTCTCCACTCCGCGATGCTCCGGTCGAGATGACGTGATGAAGAAAATTTCAACCTAAATCCCGCCCTTTTTCCTTAAATTCACCTCATTAAAACAGATCACCACATGTCGAATATTAAACTGATTATCGAGGAAAGGCCAGCAAACATTGGCAATTTTATGGTTGGCAGGCTTTTGCCTTTCAGAGAGAAACGCATGGTTGGTCCTTTTTCTTTTATCGACCACATGGGGCCCGCAGCGATGAGCGATCACGAAAATCTCGATGTTCCGCCACATCCACATATCGGACTTTCTACCTTAACCTTTTTGTTCGAAGGAGAAATTACCCATAAAGATAGCCTGGGGTCTGATGTAGTCATCAAACCAGGCCAGGTAAACTGGATGACATCAGGCAGTGGCATCGTACACTCTGAAAGAACGCCAGAATACCTTCGTCATACCGATAAAATGCTGCATGGTTTACAAATCTGGGTAGCTTTGCCCAAAGCACTGGAGCAAATGGAACCGGAATTTTTTCATGTAGAGGGTGCCGATATCCCCGCATGGGAACAAGATGGCGTTGCCATTAAATTAATTGCTGGTGAAGCTTTCGGACAAAAATCACCCGTGCCCGTTTATAGTCCGCTGTATTTTTTAGAGTTAAAAAGCACTGACCGCCAGAAAGTAAATATTGGCGATTATCTTTTCGGAGAAAGTGCCCTGTATATTTTGGAAGGTGCTATAGAAAGCGACGGACATATTTTCGAGCCCCGCCAGATTTTAATTGCCAACGATGCCAAACTCTGCGAATTTACCATGCACGCCAATACCACGGTTTACATTTTCGGCGGCGAGCCTTTTCCTGAAGAGCGCTTTATTTACTGGAATTTTGTAGCTTCGGATAGAGAACTTATCGAGAAGGCAAAGCAAAAGTGGCTGGAACAAAGCTTTAAACCTGTGCCTGGAGAAACAGGTTTTGTGCCTTTACCCGACCCAATTAAGAATATTAAACATTAATTTTTCTTAAATAAATTCATATTTACCGAAACCGCTACACCTGTTGAGGATAGCTTTGAATTGCCATAACCAATGTCGGTTAAAGGGATTTTCATAAAAGGTTTGGCGCTGATGCTTAAATTATTGTTTATCTTATGCTGAAACTCTACCCCAACATTCGCTATGCCTAAATAATGTTGATTTTGACCCTTAATTTCAAAATCTTGAGGGCCTTTATAATCTCCTGTATAAGAATAGCTGTATTTTTCCTTTAACATCAGGTAACTCGAAAGCCCGGTACTCACCGAAATCGAATTTCTGCTATTGCCAAAAACCTTATAATTTACATTTAAAGGAATATCAATTACATCGCAATTGGCGTGGATATTTGATGGGGCTATTTTAAAAATATAACTCGTATTGGGATTGTATAAACTAAAATCCGAATCGTAAATTTTCTTGGCATAGGATGCTCCTGTGGTTATGCTCAACTTTTTGGTTATCATATAAGTGGCCTCTACTCCAAAACCGCCGCTTAAATTGCTTGTACCTGATTTTTGAACACCTGTTAAATCTGGTGCGGCTAAAATACTCAGTACAAACCGTGATTTTTGTTTCAAAACCGGTGGTTTAATCCGCTCGGACTTACCTACGGCAACATGAGCAGCCAATTTTTGATCTTTAAGCTCAACAGGATCGATTTTAGAACTTAAATCTGGCTTAAACTGCACATTGGCTAACAAATTGGAATTATTACCTGCAGTTTCGATGGCTTTTTGACCAATTTCTACATTTACATCAGTAATACGCTTTTGAACTGATTTACCTGTTTCAATATTTTGTTGGTTTACAGCCAATGAATTTGAATCCGTATTTACAACAGGATCAATCTGTTTTGTTGGTAACCCGGTTAAATTTCCTGAATTATTTTGTTTATTATTATGCTGATTCTCCCTATCGGTTTTTAGCACCGCCTTAACGTCTGTTTTATTATTTGATGGCTTTACCAATAAAAATACGATCAGTAACATTGCTGCTATTCCGGCTGCAGCGGTTAGCCAAAACAAAGGCACAACCCTCCTTTTCGGAGTTGGATGCAATCTTTCCTCCAGATTATCCCATTCTAAATCATTAAAAGGCAGGTCGGGGTTTCCCAATCCATCCTTAAATAATTTATCTATATCTTTTCCCTCTTTCATTGCATGTTTGTGTTTAACCTTATATGTAAAAGGTTTTTTTCTACGCCCGAACTCCTCACCTGGTAAGTTTTCGAATCAGTAGCTTTTAACATTTCCTGTAATTTTTGCCTGGCCTTAAACAGGTTAGACTTTGATGTTCCGATAGATATACCCAACATTTCGGCAATTTCCTCATGGTTATAACCATCTATAGCAAAAAGGTTAAAAACCGTTCGGTAGGCAGGACTTAGCGCCTGTACCAATGCCAGCAGATCGTTATAGGCCAATTTATCGTACACCGAACTCACCTGAGCAATATTTTCGTGCTCCTGGATATCCAGATGATCAGCAAATTTTAGATTGGCCCGGTAATAATCGATAGCGGTATTGGTTATAATCCGTCCGAGCCAGGGCATAAATGCCTTAGAATTTTCATATTTGGCTATATTTTTAAAGGCTTTAAAAAATCCATCGTTCAGTATCCCTGCAGCATCTAACCGGTCGTGTGCATAACGTAAACATATACCCATAGCAAAGCTATAGAAATGCTTGTATAGCGCTTTTTGACTATCTCTTTCATTTCTAATGCAGCCCTGGATATACTTTTGTATAATTTCTTCACTATCGCGGTTAGCGGTCACAAGTTCTCCTTTCAACAAACATTACGGCAAGGGATAACAAAAGGTTGCCTTAAAAATTTATTTTTTTTAAAAAATTTTATTTCGTTCGTTTTGGTCAAAAATATCCATTCTACAAGCAACCATTTACAACTTGGCGGCGTAATAGCGGCATATCAATTTTTATTAAAGTTAAACTAAAACAAAAATCTTATGCTAATCTACTTAAAAAAGAATCTATTGGCGCTAATATGTTTAGCCATGGTATTTACAGGCTGCAAGAAAAATAGTTCGGAAGATCCCACAACTCCGCCTGTCGTTAATAATAACAAAGGAATCCAACTGGCAACTGATGCTAAATTTGGATCAGTATTAACTGATAAAGACGGTAAAACTTTGTACTTTTTCTCATCTGATGCTGCTGGTACGCCAACCTGTATCAATGGTTGCGAAACCACCTGGCCACTTTATTATTCTGCCGATGCCAGTACAGATTTAAACCTGAACAAAGCCGAAGTTGGTGAAGTTACCCGCGCCGATGGCAGTAAACAAAGTACTTATCGTGGTTACCCACTTTACTACTTTGCGGGCGATGTTGCGAAAGGCGATACCAAGGGCGATGGCGTTGGTGGAATCTGGTTTGTGGCCAAACCCGATTATTCGTTAATGCTGGCTAATGCACAGCTAACTGGAAACAGCATCAATTACACCAGCACTTATGCTGTTGGAGATGGCAAAACCATTTACTTAACTGATAATAGAGGGCGTACTTTATATGCTTTCGCACCAGATAAAAATGGGGTTAATACCTATACAAAAGGTACAGCTCAGGAAGGGATATGGCCGGTTTATGAATCTGAAATACTTAATGTGCCTTCGGCTGTAACAAAAACCGATATCGGGGTAATTACTGTAGCAACAATTAGCAAAAAACAGTTAACCTATAAAGGATGGCCTTTGTATTATTATGCACCAGATACAAACAGGGGTGATAATAAAGGTTTCCTGGTTGGAAAAACGCCAGGATCGGTTTGGCCGGTATTGCAGCTAAATGCGACAGTTGCTCCGGCACAATAAAAATACTTGGGTTAGGCGGGTAGAATGGTCGGCTGATGGTATCAGCCGGCCTTTTTTTATACTGCTAATAAGGCTTGCTTAATTTTCTCAGCAGCCTCTGCCAACTCCTCGGTTGTTGGCTTTAATTTTTCTTTACTAAAGTTCATATCGCTTACACTATTCATTGGTATTAAATGAATGTGTGCATGCGGAACTTCCAATCCGATTACCGAAACACCAACTTTTTTACAAGGAAAAGCAATTTTTACACCTTTGGCTACAATTTTAGCAAACATCCAGAGACCAACATACAGATCTTCGTCCATATCGAAGATATAGTCGGTTTCAATTTTAGGGATTACCAGAACATGCCCTGCCGTTAAAGGCTGAACATCTAAAAAAGCTAAATATTCTACAGTTTCGGCTACAACATGCGCAGGGATTTCGCCTGCAACGATTTTTGAAAAGATAGTCATAAGGTGGAAGGTTAAAAGGTGGAAGGTGATTTGCGCAAAGCGTTTGGTGATAAGCGATCAATTTACACTAATCGCCAAACGCTATTCGCTTATCTCGAAATCTCTAAAACTTCAAACTGCATTTTACCTGCAGGCACTTCAATTTCGGCAAACTCGCCTACCGATTTTCCCAATAAACCTTGCGCAATTGGCGATTTAACAGAAATTTTTCCGGTTTTTAAATCGGCTTCTGTTTCTGCCACCAATTGGTAAGTCATGGTTGCACCGTTTTTAACATTTTTTATTTTCACGATAGACAATGCCAATACTTTTGATAAATCCAATTTCGACTCATCAATTAAACGTGCATTTGCCAACGTATTCTTTAATTTTGAAATTTTAGCTTCATGCAAACCCTGCGCCTCTTTTGCGGCATCGTATTCTGCATTCTCCGATAAATCACCTTTATCCCTTGCTTCTGCAATTGCTTTAGATATAAGCTGACGACCGGTGGTAGTTAGATAATGTACCTCCTCTTTCAATTTATCCAACCCCTCTTGGGTGTAGTATGTTACCTCTGTCATTGCTCTATTAATTTTATTCAAACGCTATAAAAAACAAACAAGACTATATAGTTGGTTTGCTACATAGTCTTGCTTCAATTATAACGAAGATAAAATGTGGAAATTACAAAAGCAAATAAAAGATTAAGATTTAACGGATTTTTAGATTTCAGGATCTCTTTTTTACATCAATCGGTTTATATGACAGGTAAGAATCACCAAAAACGTAACATTCAATCATAAACTCATTCAAAAATCTATCATTCAATCATTTTCTAATTCAATCATTAGTTTTAATTTAGCTTAAATTATTCTTAAAAAATGAAAAAGTTATTTTCTATCACCCTGCTTCTTAGTTTGGGTGGGTATATGGCTTCGGCCCAGGAGCTCTACATGCCCCGGAATATCAAAGCTGCTTATGCTAAAGGCACACGTGCTATGAGTGGGAAACCCGGGCCCAATTACTGGCAGAACCATGGCAAGTACAACATGGATATCAAGGTAGATGCCGACACCAAAGTGGTAAGCGGTAAGGAAGAAATTTTGTACAGCAACAACAGTTCCGATACCTTAAGAAACCTGGCCATCCGATTCGTAAATAACCTGCATAAACCAACTTCTCCAAGAAATGGCGCAGTGAGCGAAGATTTTTTAAGCACCGGGTTAAACATTAGTTCTTTTTCGATAGATGGAGAAACCTACAAGGTTGACAGCAAAAACTGGGGAACAGTTGGCAATGTAAAATTGAAAAAACCGTTAGGTCCAAAATCGAAAATTACGGTTAAAATTGAATGGGATTACCCTTTATCAAAAGAAAGTGGCCGCGAAGGGCAGATTGATCAAAACTCTTTCTTTGTGGCTTACAGTTATCCCCGCATTTCAGTTTACGACGATTATAACGGCTGGGACCGCATTCCACATACCGATAGAGCTGAGTTTTATAACGATTTTAACGATTACGAATTCTCGGTTAAAGCACCTAAAAACTATGTGGTCTATGCCACAGGCGATTTCTTAAATCCAGATGAGGTTTTACAGCCAGAAATTTCTGCCCGTTTAAAAAAATCGTATAATGGTGATGAGGTGATCCACATTGCTACCGAGCAGGAAATGAAGGATGGTAAAGTAACCCAGCAAAAAGACTGGAACACCTGGAAATTTGCCGTAAACCACATTACCGATGTTACTTTTGCCCTAAGCAACCACTATGTTTGGGATGGCGCAAGTGTAATTGTAGATAAAAAAACCAACAGAAGATCAAGCGCCCAGGCGGCATATAATCCAACAACCGGAAAAGATTTTGTGAACTCGGTTAAATACAATTTGAATGCTTTAGACTGGTTCTCGAACAATTGGCCTGGCATCCCCTACCCTTATGTAAAAACAATTGCTTTTCAGGGTTTTGCCGATATGGAATACCCGATGATGGTAAACGATTCTCAGTTTGGTGACCCTGTTTTTGCACAGTTGGTTCAGGATCATGAAGTGGCACATACTTACTTTCCCTTCTACATGGGTATTAACGAAACCCGTTACGCCTATATGGACGAAGGTTGGGCCACTACATTCGAATATTTAATTGGCATTGCCGAGCATGGCAAACAGGCTGCTGATGATTTTTACAAGAAATTTAGAGTTGATCAATACATTAACGATAAATCTGCGGAAGAAGACCAACCAGTGATTTCAATGTCTGATCAGGTTTCGGGTGCTGGTTATGGAAATAACTCTTATGGTAAGGCTTCGTTGTCTTATCTGGCATTAAAAGATATGTTGGGAGATGACTTATTCAAGAAAGCATTACATACTTATATGACCAACTGGAATGGTAAACATCCTATTCCATGGGATTATTTTAACTCAATGAATGCCGGTGCCGGACAGAACCTGAACTGGTTTTTCCAAAACTGGTTCTTTACCAACAACTATCTTGATTTATCGATTACCAAAGTAACGCCTGCAAAAGGAAAATCGACAGTAGCTGTTAAAAATGTTGGTGGTTTTGCTATTCCGTTTGATGTGGTAGTCACTTATACTGATGGAAAAGCTGATACCATCCACCAAACTCCAGCGGTGTGGAAAGCAAACCAGAAAGAAGTTAATATTACGGTTAACACCACAAAAAAAATAACTTCAATTAGTTTGGACAACGGCATTTATGTAGATGCTACGCCGAAAGACAATGTTTGGGAAGCGAAATAATTAACATTTTGCAATTTTCAGTTGGCAGTTTGTATAACTGCCAACTGAAAACTGTTAACTGAAACTGAGTACCGGTTCGTGTTTAACCGGAAAATTCAATGAATTGGCAATAAAACACATTTTATTGGCTTCATGATGTAGTGACGAAGCAAGTTCATAATGTGCTTTATCAGCAATTAAAACCTGTGGATGAAGGGTAACTTCTCTAAACCTACCACTTCCATCAGCCAATTCTTCCATTGTACCCACCGCCTCATCTTTATAATCGATTACTACGATTTCGTTTTTAGAGCATAAATGCAAATACCAGAGCATGTGGCAACTGGAAATTGATGCCAGCAAAAGATCCTCAGGGTTATATTTAGATTTATCGCCCAAAAAGGCAGAATCTGATGAACCGGAAATATCGGCCTTGCCTTTTACTGAAATAACATAATCGCGATCGTACGAACGGTAATCCATAGTGCCCGAGCCTTTATTGCCCGTCCAGGTAACTGTAGTAGAATATAAGTGATCTTTCGGCATGATAAAATTGGTTAGATTGTATTGCCAATTTAAGAAAATAAAATGGAGATTTTCGTATTTTTCGCCCCTACTTTCAGACCTCGCAGGTTTTTGAAACCTCATAGGTCATGATATAAGCGCTTATCACATAGATGTTCTAAGATGGCTTAGGTGGTTAATATTAATAGGAAAAACAGGGTTTGGTGTGCTTCGGTTCCGAAAGTCCTGCTTTCCGTTTTATTCCGATGAAAAATCGGAATGTTCACTTCAATCAGGTTTATTTAACATAGCTAGTAGCACAATCGGAGTATCCAGACCTCGCAGGTTTTTAAAACCTGCGAGGTCTGATTTAATGTGAATTTTGGGTCTTTCTATCAGTTTATTACAAAATATTTAGTCATTGAGAGGCTGGATATCTGCGAGCCGAAGCAATTTATCATCTATTTATTATCCAAAAAGATTGCTTCACTCCTACGCAAAACCCTTCTTCAGTTCGCAATGACTAAATTAAGACCCAAACTCACGTTAATTTAACTTAAAAACTAAGTCCGCTTAACTTCTCAGCTAAAACTTCAGAGATTTTCCGGTACGAATCAAAAGTCCAGCCACCAACATGTGGTGTTAAAATTACCTGATCATTATTCTTTAATTCATCATACCAGGGCTGTTCTCCTAATGCCGGGAATTTCTCAGTCTGCAAAACATCCAACCCGGCACCTAAAATTTTTCCGGTTTTTATAGCATTTAGCACTGCAGGTGTATTTACAATTTCGCCGCGGGCCGTATTGATAAAGAAGATTGGTTTTTTAAAGTGGAAAAAGTATTCATCATTTACCATTTGTTTGGTTTCAGCTGTTAGTGGAATATGCAAACTGAGCACATCACTGTGTTTTACAATTTCTTCCATGCTTACTTCACGGGCAAAAGCATCGCTAAAACCCGTTTTATATTTATCGTAAGCCATTACGTCCACCTCAAAACCTGCCAGTTTTTTAGCAAAGCTCTGCCCCATAAAACCATAACCGATAATGCCAACCTTTTTCCCTTTCAGTTCATAACCACGGTTACCTTCACGGTTCCAAACACCGTTCCTGATTTCCATATCTGCCCTGCGGAAGTTATTCATCAAAGATAACAGCAAGCCCGTAGCATGTTCGCCAACTGCATCACAATTACCCTCCGGAGCATTAATCAACTCTATATTTCTTTCAAAAGCGATTTTATCATCAATATTATCCAAACCTGCCCCTGCCCTGGCCACAAACTTTAAATTGGGGGCGGCAGCAAAAATTTCGGCATCAATTCTAAACTTCGTCCGAACGGCAATACCGGTATAATCTTTTATTTTATCTAATGTTTGCTGACGGGTAATCTGCGGTTCATCATCAACGTGGTAGCCCATGGCAATGGCCTGTTCTTTAAATACAGGATGCAGGTCATCAACAATTAATATCTTATTCATAATGAACAAAAGTAACATTTTGCACATTGTTCAATTGTAATATTCCATCATTGTTTTTACAAAAGGGAGAACTGCCGATTATTAACCGCTAACGATAAGCTAACCCACAAAAATATTACTATAAAATGGCTGTAATAAAATAGTTACGGCCCATTTATTAAACTTACTTGCCGTTACTTTGTCTCCCTTTATAAAAACACACAAATTTTATTTTTTAATGAGACTTTTTCAATACAGAACAATACAGATTACCCTCCTTCTTCTTACCTTATCATTTAGTCTTTTCGCACAAACAGGTGGAAAAGCAAAAATTACCGGAGTACTTAAAGATGCCAAAACACAAGAAACCATTCCTTTTGCAACAGCAGTTTTAATTAATAAAGCCACGGCAAAAAATGCCAAAATAGTTCAAACAGATGTGAACGGCGCATTTGTAATGACTGATCTCCCTACCGGGACTTTTACCTTTAAAATCAGCTTTGTTGGTTACCAAACCATGGTTAGGGACAATGTAACGATTACGGCCTCTACAGGTACATTAAATTTTGGCGACATTAAAATGAATGCTGCAAAAGGCAATGTATTAAGCGAAATTACCGTAACCGGCCAAAAGCAAGGCATGCAAATGGGAATCGATAAAAAGATTTTCGCGGTAGATCAGAGTGTAATAAGCGAAGGCGGTTCTGCTGGCGATTTATTGCAAAATGTTCCTTCAGTTTCTACCGATATGGACGGTAATGTAAGCCTTCGTGGATCAACCGGTGTAAAAGTTTTAATTGATGGCAAACCATCTTTAATTGCTGGTGGTAACGTGGCGCAGATCTTGCAATCTATACCGGCCAGTTCAATCGAAAGTGTTGAGGTGATTACCAATCCCTCTGCTAAATACGATGCCGAAGGTCAGTCAGGGATCATCAACATTGTATTAAAGAAAAATACCAAATTGGGTTTTAACGGTTCTGCTGCAGTAACTGCAGGTAACCGCGATAACTATAACGCCAACACCAATTTAAGCTTTCAAAATAGTAAAGTAAACATTTATGGTAACTACAGCTACCGTTATGGTAACCGTAGGGGTGGCGGTTTTCAGGACATCACCTATAAAACAGCAGCACCAGGTTCAACAGCTTTTGCAAACCAGAATACAGTTTCAAACTCTTTAGATAAAGGCCACAATGCTAAAGCGGGTATCGATTATTATTTAGCGCCGAAAAGTGTGATCAGTTTATCAGGAGGTTTTAACTCGAGAGAAAACGACCGCAACGACCTTTTGAACATCAGACAGCTAAATTCAAACAATGCTCCGGTTTTACTGAGCAACAGAACCAATACCACTGATGGTTATGGCAACAGCTATGATGCAAACCTGGATTATGTACAGAAGTTTAAAAAGCCTAAAGAAGAATTAACTTTTAACTTCGGTTACTCTTATGGTACTAACAACAACGATCAGGCTTACAGCACCAATACCACTAACCGCAATGGTGTACCCATTGATGAAACCTTAAGTTTACAACGTGTGTTTAACACGGGTAATAACACCAATTACAATATCCAGACGGATTATGCCCTACCTATAGGTAAAGCGGGTAAAATTGAATTGGGCTACCGCAGCCAGATTCGCTTGGGAAATAATGATCAGTATGCAGATTCAATCCCAACCAATACCAATATCTTTATAAGCAACAACAAGTTGATCAATGGTTTTGATAGTAAAGATCAGGTACACGCGCTTTATTTCAACTATCAGAACCAGATTAAGGATTTTGGCTATCAGGTAGGTTTAAGGGCTGAAGATGCACGTTTAGATACCCATTTAGAAGGTTATACCAATAACGTATTAACTACAGCTGAAGGAAATATTCATTATAAAAGGTTATACCCAAGTATATTCTTAACGCAGAAATTAAAAGGCGATAATCAGCTTCAATTGAGCTATACCCGCCGTGTAAACCGTCCACGTCCATGGGATACCAATCCGTTTTTGGATGTTTCAGATCCTTTAAACTATAGAGGTGGTAACCCGAATTTATTACCGGAGGATGTTCACTCGTTCGAATTGGGTTATAGCAAATACTGGAAAAAAGTAACCTTAACATCGAGTTTATACTTCCGTCAAACCAACGACGTAATTCAGCGTGTAAGAAGTACGCCTGTTAACGGTATCATCACTTCAACTCCTCAAAACTTGTCGAACCAGATTAATAGCGGTGTAGAATTGATTGGCCGTTTTGATCTGATTAAAGCTTTAAATTTCACCACCAACGTAAACTTATACCAGGCCAAGTTTGCTGGCGACGAGCGCTTTGATATTGCACCAAGCAGCGGATTTAGCTGGAATGCAAACGTAACCGGAAATTTAACGGTAGTTAAAAATTTATCGCTGCAGGTACGTGGCGATTACAGGGCAGCAGAAGTAATGGCACAGGGAAAACGTAACGCGATGTACGGAATTGATGGCGGAGCCAAATATGATTTCCCGAACAAAAAAGCATCTTTAAGCTTCAATGTTAGGGATGTATTTAATACCCGCAGATGGAGTATGACAACTGAAGACAACTTTACAATAGTTGATTTCCAACGTCAGATGCAGGGAACCATGGGCAGCTTAACCTTCTCATACCGTTTCGGAAAAACCACCTTTACTGGTGCTAATAAAAAGAAAAAAGACGATCAGCAGGATAACCGTCCTGATGAAGGATCATTCTAATTTAAACCAAAGGTGCTTAGAAAAAAATCTAAGCACTTTTTTTTGTCCTACATTTCTTCTTCCTTAAAAACCACGGTAAGTTATTATCTTGCACCATGGAAGAGATCAACCCCTGGAAAACGCTGGAGAGCGAGGTAAAATACGATAACAACTGGATCCGCTTAACCGAACACCAGGTCATTAACCCATCTGGCGGAAAGGGGATTTATGGCACCGTTAATTTTAAAAATCTGGCCATTGGGATCCTTCCTTTAGACGAAAATTACAACACCTGGCTGGTTGGCCAGTACCGATATGCGCTGGATGCCTACAGCTGGGAAATTCCTGAAGGCGGCGGCCCGCTCAACGAAGATCCTTTAGAAAGTGCCCGCAGAGAATTATTGGAAGAAACCGGTATGAGTGCCAGAAACTGGAAGGAAATTCAAAGGATGCACCTCTCCAATTCAGTGAGTGATGAATTGAGCATTATTTATATCGCTACCGATTTAATTCAAGGAATCGCCATGCCAGAAGAAACGGAAGAGCTTGTGGTAAAAAAATTACCCTTTGAAGAGGCTTATCAAATGGTCTTAAACGGAAAAATTACGGATTCAATGAGCGTTGCCGCCATCCTGAAAGCAAAGCTGATGATATTGAATCGGGAATTGTAGTGCCAGCGAACAAAGCAGAATAATTTATTATTATCTTTGCCATCTATTAAATCAAGCAGATGAGTAAGCTTTTTGGATATATTTTAAGCCCTATTTTTTATATTTTCTTTGGATTAATGCTTTGCATTTTTCACCCTGTACAATGGGTATGTTTTAAGTTTTTTGGCTATAAAGCACATAAAGTTTCGGTCGATATGCTCAATTTTTTCCTCACCT
Organism: Pedobacter roseus; assembly: GCF_014395225.1. Classification (NCBI taxonomy): domain Bacteria; kingdom Pseudomonadati; phylum Bacteroidota; class Sphingobacteriia; order Sphingobacteriales; family Sphingobacteriaceae; genus Pedobacter; species Pedobacter roseus. Next base: position 5,839,389 of record NZ_CP060723.1, on the reverse strand, counting down.
ATTGCCAGATTTTTCTATTCAACTCCATCAGCTTTAAAAACGAATACGATCTGCCAACCGATAGACCGATCATTTTTGCATCCAACCACCAAAGTATGTATGATATACCATCATTAATTTGGTTTTTGAGGAAACACAGCGCAAAGTTCATCTCAAAGATCGAGCTTACCAAAGGAATCCCTTCAATCTCTATTAATCTGCGTTTGGGCGGTGGGGCCAATATCAACCGTAAAGACAACAAACAGGCCATTTCCGAAATCATCAAACTTGGCCGTAGGATGAAAGAAAACAACTGGAGTACCGTTATTTTCCCAGAGGGAACACGGGCGAAAGATGGCCAGTTAAAAACATTCCAGTTTGGCGGTATTGCCACCATTTTAAAAGTGGTACCCAATGCATTGGTTGTTCCTGTAGCTATAGAAAATTCGTGGAAAATTGTACGCTTTGGTATGTTCCCGTTAACCACAGGCAATGCCCTAAAATGGACGGTTTTAAAGCCAATAGAATCAGGCGTAAAAACACCAAATGACATCACACTTGAGGTAGAAAACGAAATCAGGAAAGTTTTAGGTCAGCCAATGGAGCAACCAGCTACTTTGTAATTTTTATTAACCTCCTTAAAGATCCTTTGACTACGCTATCATATACAGAATCCATTAATACGCCCGTCATCCGATAGCTATCGGGTTGGGAATGATGATCTCTCGCAGCCTATCATTTGCCAAAAAGATCTGTTATTCATATTGACTTTTATACAAGAAACTACCTCTCAGGATGACAGATTTTTAGATCGCTATCATTTTTAAAAGTAAATGGAATGGAAAAATCCTCATGCTAATAAATTAAAAGATTTCTCCACTGCGGTCGAAATGAAGATATATCTCGTAAAATATTCCGTATTTCTGTGAATCCGTGGCAACAAAGTAGTTATTGGTTAATAAACGCTAAACGCCCATTTGCCATTTTCCATTCCACCTCTTACATCTAGATATTCTTGTTCCCAATCACCCTGAAAAATTCATCGCGGTAAGTATCGCCTACAGGGATAATTTTCTGGTTAATCGTAATCCGGCTGCGCTCAATACTTTCAATTTTATCAACCGCAACAATATACGATTTGTGCACCCTGATAAACTGGCTTTGAGGTAAGGCTTCTTCCATTTTCTTCATACTCTGCAGCGTAATTACGCGTTCATCTTTGGTGAAAATCGAAATATAATCTTTTAAACCCTCTATAAACAAGATATCATGGAGATAGATTTTTTGGATCTTATGTTCCGTTTTTACAAAAATATAGTCCTGAACCGGGTTGGATGGTGCTGAAAAAGGAGCAGGTGTAATAATGGGTTGTGCTACGCTGGCTGGTGTTTCAACGGGCTTAACCTGATTGTGTACTTTTTCCACCGCTTTATAAAAACGATCGAAGGCAATAGGCTTTAATAAATAATCTGAAACATTGAGGTCGTAACTTTCTAAAGCATATTCAGGGTAAGCAGTGGTTAAAATATAATGGCATTTATTACCTGCTATCTTTAAAAACTGGATTCCTGTTAATTCAGGCATCTGGATATCCAAAAACACAAGATCAATGCCCCCGCCCTGTACAATCTGCAAAGCTTCAATTGGGTTTTCGCACCTTTTAACCATCGTTAAAAAAGGTACTTTCGATATATAATCCTGTAAAATATCAAGCGCTAAAGGCTCATCATCAACAACAATACAGTTTAAGTTCATTTTGGTTAATCTATTTAATTCATGATTTACTTATAATCCGCTTAGTTTAATGCCGGATTATATGTCAATCATCAGTTCGCAGGTATAATGGGTAGCCGAATTTACAACATTTAATTTATATCTGTCGGGATAAACCAATTGTAATCTACGCTCTACATTTGTTAAACCCACGCCACCCTGAGCATCTTTATTCTGCTGGTTCTTTTTATTGATGACACTAAAATGCAAAATTTTCTGGTTGGCTATGATATTGATCTTTACCGGTTCGGTGGGATCGGTTACCACGCCATGTTTAAATGCATTTTCTACAAACGAAATCAGCATAAGCGGAACAATTTTTTGATTGTCTATCTCGCCGTTTAAAGTAAGTTCGATATAAGCACCATCTTTAAACCTTATTTTCTGGAGTTCAATATAACTGGTTAAATAATCTACCTCTTTGCTTAAAGCTACGGTTGGCGTGTTGCTTTCATAAATCATATAACGCATAATTTCCGAAAGCTTCATAATGGCATCAGCAGTTTTATCCGATTTTTGATAAGCCAATGAGTAGATATTATTAAGCGAGTTGAAAAGAAAATGCGGATTTAACTGCGACTTTAAAAACTGAAGTTCCATTTCGCGGCGTTCGCTCTCTAAATTGCGCTGAATCCTTTCGCTTGCAAACCAATCAATAGTGAATTTGATAATACAGCTCGAAACCAGGAAAAAACCAATTATAAAAACCGTGTTGATAGCAAAATTATTAACAGACATATTATGGCTTTTGCCATCGAATGTATAACGAAGCATCTCTTCGGGGTTTAAAACAGCGATAACAGTTTTAACAAATGTTGCAACAACAATTAAAAGAACAAACGACAGGACATATAACCAGTACTTTTTTCTCTTCTTGATCAGTGATGGGATCAGGAAAATATAATTGATGTAGAATACAGAAACATTAACGATACCAAAAACAAAATACGACAGAAAGTAATCTTTCATGGTATGCTTTTCACTCCCCATCATAGATATAACTATAATAAAAAGGCATATAAATCCCCAAAAAATAGCATTTAGTATTAAAGGGCCCCTACTTTGTTTCATTTGAAATGTATTAAATAGTAATGAATACTGATATACGTTTAATAACGCCTATCGTTCAAGCCACAAAATAAATAAAGTTTTATCGATTTACTTACACAATCTACCAACGGGCATTTTTTTTCTACCAACGGCCCAATGGGCAATTTTTATCGACCAACGCCAAAAACGGCTGTTGATCTAGAATCTTGAACACTTGGTATAATAGATTTTAGCAGGTTGTTTTTCTTGAGTTTCTTTGAATCATCAAAACGATAACAATATGAAAACTACATCAGCAATCAACTTAAAAAATCAAACAGTAATGGCTGATGTTATTTTCGCAGCCGCTCAAATAAAACAAACCATCATGAAAAAGTTAGGAAACACATCGCCATTTTTACTTTTATTATTACCAGTATTTATGATGATCATTTTAACACTTACAGTAAGCACCAACCAAAATGATGCTGAAATAGTAGTTAAACCTGCTAAAACTTCAGAAACGATCGTAAAACAGGCTACAGCTATTTTTAAATAATAGTAATGAGTAATTACGCTATCGAAACTGTAGGCTTAAACTTTAACTTTGGTAATCAAACCATTGTAAAAGACCTTTCATTACAAGTACCAAAAGGCAGTATTTATGGCTTTTTGGGACCAAACGGAGCCGGAAAAACAACTACTATAAAAATTTTGCTCAACCTGCTGAAGTCTCCCGCTGATCAGGTTTTTATATTTGGCAAAGAAATAAACAGCAACCGTATAGCCATCCTTAAGCGGGTGGGTGCGTTGGTAGAACAACCGGCCATCTATGGTCATTTAACAGGCAAAGAAAACCTGATCAACCGTTGCATCCTGCTCGGCATAAAAAAAACCAAAGCCGACGAAATGTTGGCTTTAGTAGGCCTTACAGAGGCAGCAAATAAAAAAGCAAGTAAATATTCTCTAGGAATGAAACAACGTCTCGGTATTGCCCAGGCGCTCATCTCAGATCCCGAACTCTTGCTTTTGGATGAACCTACCAATGGTTTAGACCCCAACGGTATTATCGAGGTACGTAACCTCATGATCGAATTAGCAACCAAACACCAAAAAACGATATTGGTTTCGAGCCATTTACTGGCCGAAATTGAAAGAACAGCTACACATGTTGGCATTATCAATAAAGGACAGCTCTTATTTCAGGGTACCATCGACGAACTGCACCTGCTGAGCAAACCTATGCTCGAAATTGAAGTGAACAACATCGAAAATGCGAGCGCGTTTATAGCAAAAACAGGTTATGAAATTATAACCCAAACCGATAAAAAAATCATCGTTCCATTTACTTCAGCACAAAAAAGCGGCGAATTAAATACACTACTTATTCAAAATGGATTTACGGTAAGCAGCCTTTACCAACAGAAAAAGGATTTAGAAAATCTTTTTCTGGACATTACAAAAACCAACTAATATGCGCACGCTCTACATATCTTTAATATCAGAATTTTATAAATCTCGGAAAACACTGGCTTTTTGGGCAGCGATATTATTGCCTGTTATTATATGCGGTTTAATCACTTTTGGTTTTTATTCCGGTTCTGAAAAAATCCTTGCCTTCCATTACCCTCCCATGGTATTATGGGCACAGTATAGCGGTGCGGCACTTGGAGTAATGGGCTTATTAATTATGCCTTTTTATGTGATATTTATGGCTTTTTCGGTCAATAATATTGAACATAAAAACGATACCTGGAAAATGCTTTTTGCGCAGCCTTTGAATAAATTTTCCATTTATGCTGCTAAATACCTTTATGCCGTATTTTTAATCTTTACCTGTTTATTCCTTTTTGCCTCTTTAACCTTTGCCTTCGGTCATTTATTACAGGTTTTAGTTCCAAAATATAATTTCGACCACTATAATCCATTAAATTTACTCATCAATGCTTATGTTAAACTATTCCTGTCTTCATTAGGCATATTATCGTTACAGTTTATCCTGAGTTTATTGTGGGCCGATTTCCTTAAACCAATGGGAATAGGTTTTGTGGGCACCATCATGGGCATCATCACAGCAAATGTAGGCTGGAAATATGCTTATCTAATCCCTTATTCTTTACCTACACTCGCTTTAAGGATTGCTAAAGTAAAAAAAGGAACTGATCCTCTGGATTTTCCGATTTTTACCCAGGAAATATGGACAAGTTTAATTTATGCGGCCATTCTTTTCATCATAGGCTATTTCATTGTTACCAAAAAGAGCATAAAATAGGTTAAAACTACCATCTACCTATGATTAACCTGAAAATCATGTAAAAATATCATTAGAAAATAATTTGAAGGGGTTTAAAACGTATTTTAGATCAAAATCAACCAACTAATTATTCAAAAATGATCAAAAGATTTACCCTCACGGCATTGGCTTTCGGCTTTTGCCTCTCCGCTTTTGCACAAGATACCCCTGATGCAGCTGTAGTGCAAAAAATAAGAAAGGAAGGTTTAGAAAACTCAAAGGCAATGAACATTGCTTTTAACCTAACCGATGTGAGCGGACCACGCTTATCAAATTCGCCAGGCTTAAAAAAAGCACAGGAATGGGCTGTAAAACAACTTACCGATTGGGGATTAAAAAATGCGCACCTCGAAGCCTGGGGAACTTTCGGTAAAGGATGGCAGATCGATAAATACTATGCCGCTACTACGCTACCTTATTATCGCGCCATTATTGCTTCACCAAAAGCATGGACACCAGGCACAAACGGGCCGATAAAATCGGAAGTAATCCTGATCAAGGCAGATAGCGTAGCTGATTTGGCAAAATACAAAGGCAAATTGGCCGGAAAAATCATTATGATGGATCAGGGCACTCCTTTAACCAGTGGCATTAAACCTGATTTTTCGCGCTATGCAGACACAACACTGGCACAAATGGCTGCTGCAAAACCACAAGCTGCCGGCGCAAGGCAGCGTCCGGCTGGTGGACCAATGGCTGATAGAATGGCACAAATGATGAAAATGCGCGAGGTTCGTGCAGCCATCAGTGCCATGTTGGTTGAAGAAAAAGTTGGCTTAATTTTAACTTATGCCCGCGGCGGACAGGGTACATTTTTCACCAGCAATGGAGCATCTTATGCTTTAGATGCCAAACCCGTATCGCCAGAGCTGGAAGTAGCAGCAGAAGATTTCTTGCATATATTACGCCTTTTGCGTGCTGGTAAACCAGTGGAAGTTGAGGCCGATATCAAAACTTCATTTTACGATCAGGATCCGCAGGGTTACAATGTAATTGCTGAAATTCCGGGAACTGATAAAAAATTGAAAGACGAAGTGGTAATGATTGGCGGTCATTTCGATTCGTGGCATGCCGCAACCGGAGCAACTGATAATGCAGCCGGCTCTACTGTAATGATGGAAGCCATGCGCATTTTAAAAGCGATTGATTTTAAACCAAAACGTACTATCCGTATCGCCTTATGGAGTTCAGAAGAGCAGGGTTTATTTGGTTCGAGGGGTTATGTTGCAAAACATTTCGGCGATCCAAAAACGATGGTATTAACGCCTGATCAGAAAAAAATATCAGCCTATTATAACCTTGATAATGGAACTGGAAAAATACGTGGTGTTTATTTACAGGGCAATGCAGCCGCCGGACCAATTTTTCAAAGCTGGTTAACGCCGTTTGCCGATCTTGGTGCAACAACCATTACCATTAATAATACCGGTGGTACTGATCATCAGGCTTTTGATGCGGTGGGCATTCCGGGTTTCCAGTTTATCCAGGACCCTGCTGATTACAATACCCGCACCCACCATAGCAATATGGATACCTACGACAGGCTTGTTGAAGATGATTTAAAACAGGCAGCAACGATTATTGCATCCTTTGTTTACAATACCTCGCAACGTGAAGCACAGATTCCCAGAAAAGAATTGCCTGCTCCGCAACCTGCCAGACCATAAACCCAGAAAAGACAAAAGCCTGCTGATTTGACTTTAGAAAATCAAATAGCAGGCTTTGCTGTTTAGAATGAGAGGTTATAATATATCTTTAAGCCCTTAAAAGGACAATATTCTTTCTTTAAAGGCCCAAACGATCAATTGGTATGAGTTTTTCAGGTCGAGCTTTCTCACCATATTTCTACGGTGCGTATTAACGGTATGTTCGCTAATAAAAAGCATTTCGCCGATTTCTTTACTGTTGTAACCCATTGATAAAAGGTGTACAATCTCAACCTCCCTTTCGCTGATCGAACCATGATTTTCCTGTAGTAGGATATTGTTTATCATTTTTGAAAGAATTTAAATTTTAATTATAAGATTAATCGGCTTCGTCATCAAATAGACTTATTTTTAAATAAGTCCAAAAATTGTGTTTATTAAGGATAGATTGAGTTTGTTTTTCGCAGTGCAAATTTTTGATCTGCTACTGTATACCAAAAGTAGTGCTACGCCATAGTTCGCCGATATCGCAAAACACCTTAAATAAAAGGGTATTTTTACGGTATTTTAAATGCAAATACTTCTTGATAGATCATTTATTATTATCGATTTTTAGGCTTTTTACAAACAAACAAACTCTATAACTTTTATGAGCAAAAAATTAAATATGGAACCTATCGATCCGAAGGTTGCAAAGGCTATGGTTGTTGCCTACGCCAAAGATGGGATGACCTCTACAGAATCTTACACAAAGGCAGTATGGTTTCCGGCTGAACAGATTTTAGCAATCGCAAAATCAATGAGCGAAGGCAAATATGATGGGTTAAGAATTTATTTCGCACAATATTTAGAGGGAGCAATCGAAGGTGTTCCTAAATCTTACGAAGGCAGAAATACTTTATTGCTGGTACCAACTACACCATGTGTAGGTAGTGGAAACGACGAAGAAGAACACAAAGATGATTTAGACAATATTGAAAACAGGGGTACTGCATGCCCGGATATGTGTGAAGGAACAAGCTTATAAAAAATGCGTTACGTATCACCCATAGTTATAGCGGAAATCATCTGTTTAATCAGCGCAATTTTGTTGGTTTGGAAAGACGGTAAGGTTTTTTGGAAGGTAATCACTTGCTACATTGCCATTGCTTTGGGGACAGAACTTTATGCCATTTATCTTGCTTCGAAACACATACACAACTTATGGCTTTTCAATATTTTTTTAATATTCGAAAGCAGCACCATTTTGTATGGCCTTTATTGTTGTTTAAAAGAATATACCAACCCGAAACCTATTTTTTTAATAGGCTCGGGTGTGGTTTACCTTACCTATTTTATTTTTCTCTTTACACATCCTTTTACCGATTCAAATACGCTTACCATTAGTGTAATGTCGGTATTTTTCACCCTTTATTGCCTCTACTATTATTACCTGTTGTTAAAGGATGAAAATTTTATCAATATCAAAACCCATCCTGAATTTTGGTGGGTAACAGGTGTATTGTTTTATTACTTCGGAAGTACCATGTCGAATATTTTTGACGGCCTATTCTCGGTAAAAATTATCGGTGTTGCAACATTAAGATATTGTATTTACGTATTGTTAAACCTTATTTTATATAGCCTTTGGGTATATTCGTTTATATGCAGAATGAAACAACGAAAATTGCGCTCTTAGTTGCCGTTTCTACATTGGTATTCTTACTGATGCCGGTATTCCTGATTTTATATATCAGGTCTTACAACCGGCACAAAAAGAACCATTTCCTCGAAAAGCAGAATATGCAGCAAAGGTTCGAATCCGAAATCCTTCAAACCCGTATAGAAGTACAGGACCAGACCATGCAAAGCATCGCAACAGAGCTGCACGATAACGTTGGTCAATTACTTAGCCTTACCACACTTACCTTAAATTCGGTAAATTTAAACGATGCCGAAAAGGCAAAAAAAAAGATCGAAAATTCCCTCTCGCTTGTAAATAAATCCATCAAAGAACTACGGGAGCTGGCCAAACTTCTGCACGGCGAGCAATTGGTAGAAAATGGCATCGGGCATGCCATAGATCAGGAAATTAGCTGGCTTAATAAAGCTGGCACCTACGAGTTAAAAACCAAAAACCAGCTGATCGATTCAACCTTGATATCGCCTGATAAGGACCTGATTATACTGCGTTTATTGCAGGAAATTATTAATAACGTGATCAAACATGCCCAGGCTACTCACATCCAGATCGATTCTTACCTGGAAAATGATGCCCTGCACTTAAAGGTGATTGAAAACGGTATTGGTTTTGACCCTGATGAAATTAACGCTAAAAAAGCAGGAATGGGACTTAATTCTATTTATAAAAGAATTGAGATGATCAATGGAAAATTAGCATTAAATTCGGCCCCGGGCAAAGGTACGTCCATTACGATCGAAATCCCATATCCTTAATTTATGCAGAACCAGAGTATCGCCATAGCAATTGTTGATGACCACACGCTTTTCCGTTCAGGATTAGCAAGTCTGTTAGAAGAATTTGATGAAATCGAAATCGCATTCGAAGCCATTAATGGTGTCGATCTTCAAACAAAGATTGCGCGCCACTCAGAAATTCAACTGGTACTGATGGACATTAATATGCCCGTTATGGATGGCTTTGCGGCTACTAAATGGGTTAAAACCAACTACCCGAATGTTCATGTACTAGCTTTGAGTATGCTCGAAGATGAAAAAGCAATTATCGGGATGCTAAAAGCAGGTGCCGGAGGTTATATGCTTAAAGAATCTACCCCATCCGATCTGTTAACCGCAATAAAAGTAATTGTAGATAAAGGTTTCTTCGTAAACGAACTCGTATCGGGCAGGCTTTTGGTGGCTCTAAAGGATACTGATACCAAGCCCGTATTCTCTGGCAGAGAGCTTACATTTTTACAATATTGCAGTACCGAACTTACTTATAAAGAAATTGCTGACCTGATGAACGTGAGTCCCCGCACGGTTGACAACTATAGGGAATCTCTTTTTGCAAAGCTAAATATTAAGTCACGCACAGGTTTAGTGGTGTATGGTATAAAAAATAACCTCATCACTATTTAGCATCTCCAAGTAATAAAAAAATAACTTATTCATTATCAGCCACTAATAAAACCACTCTTAGCAATTCTCAGCGAAAAACAGGCTACGCCATCCGCAAAAAATAAACCCTATTTTTTTGTGAAATAATTTTCAAATAAAATTTGGATAACTAACGAATTAGTTTTAACTTTAGCTAAGGCAAATAAATTTGCCGTTATCCTTATTATTATTAACTATTATGGAAATTAAAGATTTAACCAAAGCTGAAGAACAGATTATGCAGGTTTTATGGCAATTGGAAAAAGCATTCGTCAAAGAAGTAATCGACGAGCTTCCGCTCCCCAAACCTGCTTACAACACCGTTTCAACAATTATTAGAATTCTGGAAACAAAGGGCTTTATTGGTCACGAGGCATTTGGTAAAGCACATCAGTACCATCCTTTGGTGAGCAGGGAAGAATATAAGCGCCATGCAACAGAAAAGCTCCTGGGCAATTATTTCGAAAACTCTGTAGAGAGTATGTTTTCTTTCTTTGTTAAAGAAGAAAAGCTTGATTTAAGTGATGTTGATGAAATTTTAAAAATGATCAATAAAATTAAACATAAGCCAAAATGAGTTTTGCGCACTACTTATTACAGGTACACTTATACTTAATTGTTTTTTACTGCTTCTACAAGCTACTGTTAGATAAGGAAACCTATTTTACACTCAACCGCATTTATCTTATATCTTCGGGAGTATTGTCGCTGTGCATACCATTTATCCGCTTAGAGTGGTTAACGGAACAGAAAGCGGCAAAACAGGTTTACACATCGGTTAACTGGGATGCAGTATTGGCACAGGCCACAATAGTAACAGAACGTAATTCAGGTTTTAACTGGGCAAACGCGTTTGTATATATTTATTGTGCAGGTATTTTGTTTTTCCTGGGTAGGTTGGTGTTTAACCTCTTAATGGTTAAAAAACTCATCGCATCAAACAAAGCGGGCTCAGCATTTGCTTTTTTTGGTAAGAAAATAATTGATCGTGAACTGCCGCAAATGGACGTGATCGACATCCATGAAGAAGCGCACATTAAACAGTGGCATACTGTTGATGTGCTCTTCTTCGAAATTATCGGCATTATTACCTGGCTAAACCCGGTGATTTACCTCTATAAAAAAACAATCAAAAACATTCATGAATTTTTAGCCGATGAACAGGCGGCCGAATTTCAAGGTGATAAGGCCGAATACGCCATGTTGTTATTGAGTAAATCGTTCGGCATTTCGCCAAATAGTTTAACCAATGGTTTCCTTGAAAAATCACTGATCAAAAAAAGAATTTTCATGCTTCATAAAGAGCGGTCAAAAAAGACTGCTATTATGAAGTATGGAATTTTTATTCCGCTTTTTGCTTTACTGATTGTGTTCTCATCCGCAACAGTACGTAAAAACGAAAAATTGATTTCCATTACCGATCAGATTCCTTTGGACAAACCAATAGAAATGGTGCAGGCAATTGTTGTAGACGAGCCAGGCAGAGAAGCCTCTACAAAGGCATCTGTTGATGGCAAAACAGAAGGAAACTGGAAAGGATTTTATCAGTTTTTGTCGAAAACCATTAAATATCCAACTGCAGCAAATAATGATGAAGTACAAGGCAACACGCAGATAAAATTTAGCTTAAAAGACGGTAAAATAAATAATATCTCTACAAATGCAGTGCTTGGTGCTGGTTGTGAAGAAGAAGTTAAGCAAGCTATTTTAGCTTATAAAGGTTTTAAAAATACGGCAGATGGCAAATATGCTTTAACCGTTAGCTTTAGTTTGCCTGAATCTTCTGAAAAATTTAAAAACAAATATGTACCTGCATCTTTAGGCTATGTAAACCTGAACAAGGTCAACATTATTTCTTACAACAAAAAATCTGGTGAGGCATCAAATAGTGAAAACATCCAACAAGACGATGCAGATAAAAAAATCTACGATTTTGTTTCCATCGATAAACAACCAGAATTTCCGGGAGGTATTGCTAAATTCTATAAATATTTAAGCGGTAGCATTAAGTATCCAAAAATGGCAATTGAAAATAATGTGCAGGGAAAAGTTTTTTTAAGTTTTATTGTTGAAAAAGATGGCTCACTAAGCGATCTACAGATTACACGGGGTTTAGGTAGCGGAACGGATGAAGAGGCTATCAGGGTTTTAAAAGAATCGCCAAAATGGAATCCTGGAAATTCGAACGGCATGGCCGTGAGAGTGAAGTATAACATCAATGTAAACTTCACACTGAATGATGAGCCGGCCAAGCAGCTTAAATTAAGCAATGTACCTGCAAACCGGGTAATCTTTAAAGAAGGTGCAAACTTAGATGCATTGATCATTTTAGATGGTGTTAAACTTCCAGATAACAGCCAGTTGAATACGATAAATGCAAATAATATAGAATCTATTTCCATTTTAAAAGACCAGACCGCGGTGAACCTTTATGGATCAAGGGCTAAAAATGGCGCTATCATTATTACGAGTAAAACAAAAAACAGTGTTTTCCGAAATCTTGAAACAAAAGATTTAGCTGTCGACAAAAACACTAATTTCTTAGATTTTAAAAGAAAATTCTAACCGATATGAGAACTTTATTCACCTTTAGCCTGGTTATAGGCATAAGTTTAGCCTGTTTTGCCCAAAAGGCCGATAGCACAAAAACGACCAAGATTACGCTTCGAGGTTTACCAACGGCAGGTACCGAACCTTTAATTGTGATTGATGGAAACAAACAATATGCTAGGGGTGCATCATTGCTATCAGAAATGGAGAGCAATATCGAATCGATAACCATATTGAAAGATAGCTCAGCAATAGCTAAATATGGACCGGATGGTTTTGCAGGTGTAATTGAAGTAAAAACAAAAACCAAGCAAGTTTGGAACCACGACTTTAAAACTACTCCAAAACAAATTGGCGATGTACCACTAACAGGTAAAGTAACCGGATTTAGCGTTCGGCCTCTAAGTTCAACAGCGACAGGTGGCAATTCTAATTTCTCTGTAACTAAAAAAGGCATCAAATTAAAAAACGGAGAAACCGCACCTTTATATATCATTGATGGCGAAGAAGCTTCAGGAATCGAAACCCTTGACAATGAAAGTATCGAGAGCGTTGAAATTATAAAAAATGCTTCGGGTACCACCAGATATGGAGTAAAGGCTAAAAATGGTGTTATTATCATCACGACCAAAAAAGCTAAAACCACCCCCAAGAAAAACTAACTAATAAGTTCACTTAATAAAAAAACAATGAGAAAGCTAATGTTTTTAGCCCTAACGGGCATTGCCATGTTCTTTAATTCTGCTAAAGCGCAGGATAATCAGAACAAAATTTATGATTTTACTTCACTAGAAAAGGCTCCAGAATATCCGGGGGGCATTTCAAAGTTTTATGCGTACTTAGGCCGTGAAATTAAATACCCGGCGATAGCTAAGAAAGATAAAACCCAGGGGAAAGTATTTGCTTCTTTCGTGGTAGAGAAAAACGGAACCTTAACTGATGTACAAATTACCAAGGGCTTATCCAAAGAAACCGATGATGAAGCCTTAAGGGTATTAAGCAAATCGCCAAGATGGAACCCTGGCTTAATTGATGGTAGGCCAGTGCGCGTAAAGTATAATATCAATGTTAACTTTAAGATGGACTAAACTCTATTCTATCCATCCGCTTAAAAACACAAAACCCCAGCAAAAATTGCCGGGGTTTTATGTTTTCTCTCCTGTCTCGGAAGACTAAATTTAGAAAATTTTTAATGTATATGCAAATAATACAGAATAAAATTTCTATTTAGGTAAAATTTTAATATGCCAACATAAGATTATTGCAACTTTCGCAAACTTTTATTTCGCTTTATATCATTCTGTATTTCTTTCAATTGAAAGCATTACTGTTTCGTATGTTTTCAAAACAGGTAAATTTCTATTAAAAAGCTAATGATGAAATTCAAACATGATTAAAGATTAATCAAAAAATCGAAGCGAAATTTATGTCACATAAAAAAGCCCCAAACCAGGTTTGAGGCTCAAGAATTCCGATGAATCGGAACGCACAGTATATTTTTAAACCGTTTCTTCTGAAACGAATTTTGCCGAAGCGAAATCACGGTTCATGCGGGCAATGTTCTCTAAAGAGATACCTTTAGGACATTCTGCTTCGCAAGCTCCTGTATTGGTACAGTTACCAAAGCCTTCAGCATCCATTTGCGCTACCATGCTCTGTACACGACGGTAACGCTCTGGCTGACCTTGAGGCAACAATGCCAATTGAGAGATCTTAGCCGATACGAAAAGCATCGCTGAAGCATTTTTACAGGTAGCCACACAAGCACCACAACCAATACATGCAGCAGCTTCGAAAGCAGCGTCAGCCTGCATTTTAGGAATTGGCAAATTGTTTGCATCCTGGGCATTACCAGTATTTACCGAAATAAAACCACCAGCGGCAATCACCCTGTCAAATGCAGAACGATCAACCGTTAAATCTTTTACAACGGGAAACGCAGCCGCTCTCCAGGGCTCAACCACAATGGTATCGCCATCTTTGAAAGAACGCATGTGCAACTGGCAGGTAGTTACCAAATCTTTTGGTCCATGCGGACGACCGTTGATGAACATCGAACACATTCCGCAGATACCCTCGCGGCAATCGTGATCAAATACAACCGGCTCATCGCCTTTATTGATTAATTGTTCGTTTAATACATCGAACATCTCTAAGAAAGACATATCCGGTGAAATATCGGCCAATTTATAATCTACCAAAGCACCTTTGGTTTTGTTATTTTTTTGACGCCAAACTTTTAGCGTTAAGTTCATATTTCCTGTACTCATTGTATCTCAGATTTGAGATTTGAGACATTAGATATGAGAATTGAGAATTTTCATCTCACGTCTCACATCTCACATCTCACATCTTATTTATAACTTCTTTGTGCTACTTTAATATTTTCAAACTTCAATTCTTCTTTATGAAGCTCAAAGTTTACACCTTCTTTAAATTCCCAGGCGGCTACGTATGCGTAATTTACATCATCACGTAAAGCCTCACCCTCTTCGGTCTGATACTCTTCACGGAAGTGACCACCGCAGCTTTCGTTACGGTTTAAAGCATCAATACACATCAACTCGCCAAGTTCGATAAAATCGGCTACACGGCCAGCTTTTTCCAGTTCAGTGTTCAACTCATCGGCGGTTCCCGGTACACGAACATCACTCCAGAATTCATGACGTAAAGCCCTTATTTCTTCAATCGCTTCTTTTAAGCCTTTTTCGTTACGTGCCATTCCACATTTCTCCCACATGATGTGGCCTAAACGTTTATGGAAATGATCTACCGATTTGGTTCCTTTGATGTTGATTAGAGTATTTAAAATACCTACGGCTCTTTGTTCAGCCTCCACAAACGCAGGGTGATCAGTCGGGATTGCTTTTACAGAAATCTCTTTTGATAAATAAGCACCAATAGTATAAGGAAGAACGAAATAACCATCAGCTAAACCTTGCATCAAAGCAGATGCACCTAAACGGTTAGCACCATGATCGGAGAAGTTAGCTTCACCAGTACAATATAAACCAGGTACAGATGTCATAAGGTTATAATCAACCCATAAACCACCCATGGTATAGTGAACTGCAGGGTAAATACGCATTGGCGTTTCGTAAGGATTTTCTCCGGTGATCTGCGCATACATATCGAAGAGGTTACCATATTTTGCTTTAATTACCTCAGTACCTAAGCGCATACAGGTTTCCTTATCAGGATTGTGATTACCCGACTTTGAAGCTTCGATTTTACCGTAACGCTCCGTATTGGCTTTAAAATCTAAGTATACTGCTAATTTAGAAGCACCTACACCATAACCGGCATCGCAACGCTCTTTAGCGGCACGGGAAGCCACATCACGTGGAACCAGGTTACCAAAAGCAGGATAACGACGCTCTAAATAATAATCTCTTTCATCTTCAGGAATTTCTGAAGCTTTACGGTTATCATCTTTCTTTTTTGGAACCCAGATACGTCCATCGTTACGTAACGATTCAGACATCAGGGTTAATTTAGATTGGTGATCGCCAGAAACCGGGATACAGGTTGGGTGAATCTGCGTGTAACAAGGGTTTGCAAAATAGGCACCTTGTTTGTGCGCTTTCCAGGCTGCTGTAACATTACTTCCCATCGCGTTGGTAGAAAGATAGAATACGTTTCCGTAACCACCTGTTCCCAATACCACTGCATGACCGAAGTGACGCTCGATTTCTCCTGTAATTAAG
The DNA here is from genome assembly GCF_014395225.1 of Pedobacter roseus. Taxonomy (NCBI): domain Bacteria; kingdom Pseudomonadati; phylum Bacteroidota; class Sphingobacteriia; order Sphingobacteriales; family Sphingobacteriaceae; genus Pedobacter; species Pedobacter roseus. The sequence continues at coordinate 5,823,313 of NZ_CP060723.1, read as the reverse complement.
TTACGGGCAATAATACCACGTGCTTTGCCGTCGATTTTAACAACTTCCAACATTTCGTGACGGGTATACATTTCTACTTTACCCATACCAATCTGGCGTTCTAAAGCAGAGTATGCACCTAATAATAATTGCTGACCGGTTTGACCTGCAGCATAGAAAGTACGCTGAACCTGTGTACCGCCGAATGAACGGTTATCCAACAAGCCGCCATACTCACGCGCCAAAGGCACACCCTGCGCCACACACTGATCTATAATGTTTGCACTTACCTCTGCTAAACGGTGTACGTTAGCTTCGCGTGCCCTATAATCGCCACCTTTAATGGTATCGTAGAATAAACGGTAAACGCTATCACCATCATTTTGATAGTTTTTAGCGGCATTGATACCACCCTGAGCAGCAATTGAGTGCGCACGACGTGGTGAATCCTGAAAACAGAAACATTTAACTTTGTAGCCCATTTCGGCTAAAGTAGCGGCTGCTGAAGCACCTGCTAAACCTGAACCTACAATGATTACCTCAATAGTTCTTTTGTTCGATGGGTTTACCAAAGGCACAGAAGACTTATATTTTGTCCATTTGCTGGTTAATTCGCCTTCTGGAATATTTGAATTAATATCTGACATATCTTTTGTGCTAAAAATTATTGAATAAGACCGAAATAAACTGCAATCGGCATGGCTGCGAAAAGGATCGAAATAATAATCGAATACCAAACGCCGGCTCCTTTAATAATACCGTTATATTTTGAGTGGTTCCAGCCCAATGTTTGGAAAGCTGAAGCAAAACCATGTAACAGGTGATAACACAAAGAAAACATGGCCAAAATGTATACGGCAACCCTTACCGGATCCTGAAATTTTTCTTTCATTACGGCATAAAGGTCTTCATGGCCATTGGCATCAACTGTAGGGATTCCGGTAAAACGCGAAACTACCCAGAAATCTTTCAGGTGAACCACCAAAAAGATCAACAAAAGTGTACCCAATAAGCCCATTGAACGGCTATACCATTTACTGTTTGCTTTACCATCGTTCACGGCGTATTTAACCGGGCGTGCTTTTTGATTTTGCAGCGTTAAACGTAACGCCTGAAAAATATGCGCAAGCAAGCCAATAAACAACACAATTTCGCCTGCCCGGATAATCCAGTTGGTGGCCATAAAATGTGCGCCTACGTTAAATGTTAAACCACCGTCGTTAATAAATATTAAAGCATTAATACCGCAGTGTACAATTAAAAAAAGTATCAGGAACAAACCTGTAATACCCATGATGAATTTCTTCCCTATTGATGAAGAAAATGCATTTCCGAAACCACTCATTTGATTAGGATTTATATCTAAATTTCTTGCAAAAGTATCTAATTATGAGTTTAATTTATAAACGATTATGACAAAACAACGATAAATCATTTATTTAGAAACATTCTAAAGCATAATCGGAAATAATTGAAAGATTGGAAGGTTATTTATGGTTTCGAATGTTGATATCAGCGGTTATGCTAAATCATTTTACCAGCAGGAAACTGGATTCACCTTCGCTTATCCGTTTTTACCATTAAGGAATTAAGGACATTAAGAATTTATAAGTTTAAAATTTCTTATTTGTCTGGTAAAACCCTGAAGTATTCGTTCACGATAGGGATTATACTTTTGGTAATGTTATCAGTAAAAAAGTTGATCAACAAACCTTGGGAGCACCAAGAAGTTTCATATAAGTTTGGAGCTGAGCCTGATGAACTGGTAAGACATTTGTGATTGCTTTTATTTCCACTACAATACAATCGTTAACATACAGATCAGGTCGTAAATCTAAATCCATTGGAAAATCATCATACATTACGGATAACAATAATTGCTGAGAAACCTTATATCCGTTTTTTTCTAATTCGTATTTCAAACAGTTTTCGTAAACATGCTCTAGTAGACCAGAGCCAAGTATATTGTGAACTTTAATGGCGAAGCCTGTTATTTCGTATGATAATTGTGTAACCTCTTTTTTTGTCATCTCCTTATTATTTTAAATAATATGCGGCACTAAGGGATGATTAAAGGGAATTATTAAGAAACCGCTTGTTTAGCAACTAAAATATGGATTTAATTTAATCATTCAAAAATTCTGTACCATTAAGAAGTTAAGAAACATTAAGAAAAGCAATTAAATAAACCTTAATTATTTTAATTTCTTAATGGTGAAAAATATAACTTATAGCTGGAGATTGTTTGAAAGGAATAATTCTTATGATATTAAAATGTATTCCACAAAAAAAGTCCCGATTTGCATCGGGACTTTTTACGATTTATGTGTTCGAGTTTTCTTAAGCTACTTTTACATTTACCGCGTTTAGGCCTTTTCTACCTTCTTCTACATCGTAGTTTACGGTATCATTCTCGCGAATGTTGTCGATTAAGCCTGAAGCATGAACAAAAATTTCGGCATCGCCATTAGATGGAGTGATAAATCCGAAACCTTTAGTTTCATTAAAAAATTTTACTGTTCCTTGTTGCATTATATTGTATTTTAATTTGTTTCAAAGATATAGTTAAATACCTATAAATCAATTTTTTATTTTTAAATAGATAAATAATTGCTAAATATATTGACTATATGCCTTTTAAGCGCTATTTAGTGGCCCGATTTAATCCGTCAGTACTCGATTTATCGCCCGGTTTTATCAATAATGCGCGTTCAAAACAGGCCCTGGCTTCGGGTTTTCTGCCTGAAAAAAGCAAAGACCAGCCTAACATGTGGTTGCCGTCATAATCAAAAGGATACAAAGCCACCACTTTTGCAAAATATTTGGATGCGGCGGCATACTGTTTTCTATTGTAAATGATAATACCTGCCCAATAATTGGCCTGGGTATTTTGTGCATCAATTTTAAGGATGTTGTTATACTGTTCCATCACCTTTTCCCAGCTGCTTAAAAGGGAAAGGGGCTTGATTAAACCAAACTTTGCTTCGACAGCAGTTGGTCGGGCATTAACAGCCCTGGTATAATAATTTTGCGATGCAGTATAATTTCTCGCTAAATAGTATAACCAACCGATGCGGAGGTTGATCTCATAATTGTTTTCGGAGTAAAACGGCATTACATCACTAATGGCTTCGGCATAGTTTTTTTTGCTTTCCTCATAATAACTATTCTGAAAAGCTTTTTGCAATGCTGCATTTGTTTGGGCGCTTACCTCAAAAACAGATAAGCCCAGCATTGCAAGTACGGTAAATCGCTTTAAAAATTCCATGTAATGCCTCCGTTTATTGAGTGTTGTAAATAGTTAAATTTAAATATATTATCAGATTTACGTTCAAATGTATAATTCAAACCTAAAAGTAAGTGGTGTTTTAACAAAAAATAACAATTTGCACCTGCTTTAAACTTAGTTTTATCGAAACCGTTATAAATATACAAAGCATCGGCTTCTGCATAATTATATTGATCACCCAAAGTAACCACACTTTCGAACCATAAATTATGCAGGGGTTTAAAGCCAAACAACTGTTGAAAAACGATATTATTGGCACCCAATACATTAACAAGCGAAAAACGGCTAATGCTGTAAAAATTTAGATTGCCCGATATATATTTTACAAACTGCAGGTTATACTGTCTTGTTTTTTCATCCCCGATATGTGAAAGCACAAAATCGCCCTGTATATCGCTGCCATTACCTGCATATTTAATTCCACCTAATACAGCATTATTCTGATACACCAAGCGCCTTAAATTGGAACGCATGTAATGATAAGCACCAATAAAACTAAACTGCCTGAAAGGAGTGTAAGTAAGTTTGGCATAGTAACCCGGCTGACTGATATTATCGTTACGTACAGGCTGGTTATAATAAGAAAAAGAAGTTGATAAACTTAATTTATAATTCAACCTCATATCAAGAAAAGCCCTCGAAAAGGATGAATTTCCACGTTCGTAAATATTGGTAAACTTCATTCCACTTTCTGCGCCAATACCTCTTAATTTAAAAGAATGGATCTGCTCTCCTTCTACTACATTACTATCCAAATGAGAAGCCAGGTAACCTGCATTTTCATCCCGGTTTAAATAGGTGTTACATAAGTAAGCATAATAAATTGCGATCTGATTGTGTTTATCGCTATCTAAAACTTTATTATACTGGGCCAGGGCTTCAACATAATTCTCCCTTACAAAACTGGCATAAGCGATCCGTAACCTTAATAATGGAAAATCCTCGCCGGTTTGTAGTGCATCCTTTCCATAAACAATGAGCTTCTGCCATTCTGAAGCATTAAAAAGGGCTAAAGAAATGCTGTCTGTTTTCTGATAAGAAGTTTGTGCTTTTCCAACCGTTATCAAAACAATTAAAAGCACAAAGGTTAAACCAAGCTTGTTTCCCATTTTACTTTTAATTTTTGATTACCCTGTTCAATCTGCATTTGGGTGATGCCTTTGCTATCAAGGCATATCATGGCATTCGTAAATATTTTATCTTGGTTAAAAACCTGCTTTTTAGCTTCTATATGAATAGATAACCCGTCATTTTTGAATAGGATATGATTGGAGTATAGATAATGGGTAAAGATGAAAAATGGTGCTAAAAGATCCTGAAGCCAAAGCGAAGGTTTAAACCTTTCAGGGTCTGCAGCATATTGATCCATCACGGCATGTGCTGAATAATCAATTTTGTAGGCCGCCTGGTAAAAAAGGAAGAGAATTGATTTCCTGTCACCATAAAACCTGGTAAAATAAAATACGTTTGAGTTATTCACAAAATAGGCAATGGCCTGGTTTTCGCGACAGTAAAAATAGGTAGCATTAAAATCGTCGGTAAATACTTCCCAGGTTTCCTTTTCCCCGTTATTGGTTGTTACTGTACCGATGTAGCCTGGCTGGAAATGGAAAGCATTTTTTAAATAAGCGTTAATTTCTGGCTTTTGAACGGTCTCCCCTTCTACAGGGATTTGGAAAGTGTTTAATTTAGCATTGTTTTCATAGTAAGCAAATGGATAAGCCAGGGTTTTAGAACCAATATATGGCGTGCACTGTACCTGAAAATGCAAATGAGGTTCCGGAGAGCGACCTGAATTGCCACATAGGCCAATAATATCACCCTGTTTTACTACATCACCAGTTTTTACTTTTATGCTGTTCTTTTTTAAATGAGAAACTTTGGTAAATAAATGCTCAGTGTGTTTGATAACGATGGTATTGCCCCAGTTCTGCTGCAGGTTAACCTGCCCGATCACATTATCATCAATATGGCTGATCACTTCCTGAACAATCCCGTCTCCTGCGGCAAGAACCGGTTTGTTAAAGCAATAATAATCTTCAGGTTTGATGCCCGGCAGTTCATAACTTTTATCATCGATATCTTTTAATACAAAATCTAAGGCATGCTGCCAATCACCTTTATGGGTAATTTCTCCTTGATAACCTTGCGAAACCGTCCATGCGCCCATAAAAGGCAAACTTAAATTGAAATATTGAAAATCTTTAAGCCGTGACTTTCCACTTAAAGATTGATAGAGGTTGGTTTCGGGCGAATAGTTTTGAAATGCTGTGAGTTGTAGTTTTTGAGGGTTTTTCCTCATCATGAAAAAGTAAAGCAAACCAATTGTGATTAAACAGAAAGGCATAGAAAACACAGGGAGATTATAAAATCCAAGCAACCTCGAAAGGGCATTTAAAACCAAAAAAGTAAAAGGCATAACCGCTATTGCCCAGACATAAGACCGCCAGGACGGAATGATGAAAAAGCCACCAATGGCGCAGCTTACCATCATAAAATTTGCACCGAGGTAATAATTGCTGATGCCGTCCGGATAGGTTCCTGTGAGGTAATTAACAAAGCACGCTGTAATGAAACCAATCAGCAATAAACTAAAACCAATACGCGAATGGATAAAAACCCCAATACTGATCAATATTCCGGCTAATACACTATTTTGAAATACTACAGCACTTACCGACCGGAAGAAAAGCAAGGCATAAGCCGGTATTTTTAAATTGTCGAAAAAATCGCAAAGTTTTGTAAAATTAGATGGCGCACCAGTATTGAGCTCAAACAATAACGAACTACTTTTCTGTACTAATCCCATGCCCTGATACCCGTTAGCAGCGATTAAAACGAACCAAAAAGTAATAATAAACGGGATAGACAATGTTGGCAAGCTATATTTACCCAAAAAGGAACGCAAATTAACACTTAACACTACACAAAGCAGGCTTGCTGCCGATAACCAAAGCCAAAAAGTAAAATTAAAGCTAAAGAAAGTTCCAAAACCAATTCCCAGCAAAAGAGAATTAAAAGTATATAAACCGGTTTTAATGTCTTCTCTATTAAATCCTAAAGCAGTAACTAAAATTAGGGATGCCATTACACCAATCAAACCTGTAAGCCCGGCGTTAAAATTGAACATGGAAACTATAAACAACAGCACACCCAAAATCTTATTCTTCGAAAAGAATAAAATGCCGTAGCTGTTTAAAGCTGAGCTAAGATAATATTGCAGGTGTTTTTTCAAGTTCAATTGTCATTTCAAAGAAGGCAAGTTTTTAAAACTTGACTTCTTTATTTTAAATGCTCTGGCATCTCTTCCATCATTTCTAAATAAGCCAGTGTTTCGGGCTTTCTGATCTGGTGGCTTTTCCCTTTCATATCAATCAACACCACAGCTGGCCGCATGTTGATAAATTGCATCCACTGCGTCATGTTATAAGCCCCTACTTTATGCACCACCACCTGATCTCCACGCTCTAAAAGTGGCAGAGTGATGCTTTCGCGTACTACATCAATGTTCATGCACAGCGGGCCAAACAAAACCGTTTCTTCGGTATATTGACCAGCTTCTTTAGCCACACTTATTTTATGGTCGTACCAATTGGAAGTAAATAGAATATTAATGCCAAAATCGAGAATGGTTGCCCTCCTGCCATCACTCAGGCGTTTATTGGCCAGTACACTTCCAATCAAATAACCTGCATCATCAATAAGCACCCTACCACTTTCTAAAACTAAAAGTGGAAGTTCATCTGCTGCAAAGCCGAAATTTAAAATGGTAGTGGTAATGGCATCTGCAAAATCCTCAACCAACGGAACGGTATCAACTCCGGGCAGATAAGCCCCTTTTAAGGTATTGGTTGAAGGAAAACCTCCTCCTAAATCTAAATATTGAACCGGATTTTGAAGTTCCGTTTTACAGCGCATGGCCAAATCGCAAAGTTTGGTTGCAGCTACCGCATAAGCCCCAGTAGATAACATAAATGTACCAATATGGCAATGCAAGCCAAGTAGCTCCAGATGTTCTGCTGCTACAATTTTGCTTATCGCCGACCAAGCCTGACCATTTTCGTAATTAAAACCAAAACGATCCCAAATAGGGTAAACGCCAGTATCGAAATTAATCCTCACTGCTACTTTCGCTTTTTTATTGATTCGTTTGCATATTTCGATCAAAAGATAAAGTTCATCATAATGATCAATATGAATCAGCGAATGGTTCTCTATCGCCAGGATTAAATCTGCTTCTTTTTTATCCGGTCCGTTAAATATAATCTGGTTACCAGCAACACCATTACCTAAAGCCTTATGGTACTCGAAACCCGAAACCACCTCTGCCCAGCTTCCTTCCTGGTGAAAAATCTTGCAAACTGCGTTTAGGTAATTCGTTTTATAACTCCACGCAAACTGAACTTTTGGATAACGGGTTTTAAACGAACGTACCGCAGCCTGGTAATTACGCCTGATCTGCTTTTCTGACAAAATAAAAACCGGCGAACCATACTCAGCCACCAAACTTTTAACCGGAACACCGTCAATCGCTTCAACAGGATCAAAATCGTTACGGGTACCAAACTTGTTCATCAGTCCGGTATTCATTTTCCTTATGGTTGGTCGTTCGTATTTTTGTTTCATTTGTTAAGAGTATTAAGCGTTAAAGTGTCGTTGCATCAAGTAGGGAGTATCAGGTATCAAGGTTTAAGTAACAAGTATCAAGATAGGATTTGACGTTGGATTAATTTGCCCTACACCTTCTTACCTTTTACCTTTCTTACAGTTCTCCAAAGGCCGATAGCTTCTGGAATTCTTCTACATCTACAATATTGTCCCAGGCATAACGAATAAACATTTTACCTGATTTATAGTCTTTCATTTCTTCTACCGGGTTTCCTAAGGCCAAATCTACCAAAGCTTTGGGCTGATTTTGACCTGCGGCTGCTGTTAAATATACCCAGGCCGGAAAGCGCGGATTTACTTCCATAATGTACAGGCTTCCATTATCGTCCATCATAATTTCGAGTTCGAAACCACCTCTCCATTCGGTTGCTTTTACAAAATCTTTGGCTAAGGAAATTAATTTTTCATCCTCAATCGTAATCCCCGCCCAGGCTTTGCCTTTTTCGGTGATGTAAAGTTTCCGCATCGGGATCACGCTGATGGCATTTCCTTTTCCATCGCCTAAACCCGCTATGTTAATTTCGGTTCCTTTTATAAATTTTTGCAGGATAATGGGTAAACCCCACCTGGCCTGCAGTTTATGAAAGGCTTTATATGCATCAGCAATATTCAGCGTGGTATATGCTTCGTAAAATTTACCTTTCACCATCAACGGAAATCCAAATTTATGGGCAACCTGGTCTATTTCTGAAGCTGTAAAAACCACTTCATCAGCGGGTACATTAAACTGATGTTTCTTTCCAAACTCACTAAGATTAACTTTATCTCTTTGAGCAAGCTGTTGGTGCGATGGCAAAAAGGTATGGATCCCCATTTGAAGCAAAGCCTGCTCTATTTTTATAAAATTGTATAATTCTGCATCAAAATTGGGAATGAGTACATCAATCCGCTCAATATCCTGTATTTGTTGTAAACGTATTTTTAAAGCTCCAGTTCCAGCCGTTGGGTAGGGTAACCGATAAGTTTTATCTACCTGATCCCTTAAATAAATCGCCGGCTCCAAAGTTTCGTAAGCCAAACCGATTATCCTTAAACCTTCTCCAAAACCAGCACGCAATGCCCTTATAACCGCCAGCCCAGGGCCGGGATTATCGTTTGCATTTAAACCTGTAACCGCTATGGTCAGGCTTTTGCCTTTATTTAGATCTGGAGAAACGTACATGATTAGCTTTTTTTTTGGCTACAAATCTAAAAGATTTGCCTCCTTTAATTGTAACATATAATCATCCCAGTCTCTTTCCAGCTGGTTTGATTCTACGTCGTAATGATCCAATATTTTCTTTTTGATTTCCGCTTCGCTTTCGCCCGATTTCATATAGGCCAAAATTTCGGCAGCAATGGTATTACTGGTAAATGAATCACCCGTGGCAGGATTGAAAATAAACCCGTTTTCGCTGGTGGCAATATTCGCTTTTAACTTCATATTCCTTTTTGTTGATTAATGAAACCACTATAGGCATCGCCGATAGGTAGTTCAGCATAATTTAAGTGTACTTTTCTGTTGTGTATCGATTTTATTTTGGCCAAGGCTACGATAAAGCTCCGGTGAACGCGGGCAAACTGATCTTCAGGCAATTTTTCTAAAACTTTTTTCATCGTCATCAACGTTAAAATGGGCTTATCGATATTGCTGAGGTAAATTTTAAGGTAATCGCCCATACTTTCGATGTATTCAATATCACGGAGCAAAATTTTGATCATTTTATACTCCGAATACACATAAATGCTTTCATCATTGGTATTTTCCTGCGTGGCATTTTTGTATTTATGATAATCGATGGCTTTTTCTACCGCAGCAGTAAAGCGGTTAAAATCTATAGGCTTTAACAGATAGTCGATTGCCTGCAACTCATAACTTTCGAAAGCATAATTCCGGTAGGCGGTGGTAAAAATAATCATCGGACTGTTTACCAGGCTCCGCACCAGTTCTACCCCGGTAATATCAGGCATGTTTACGTCTACAAAAAGCAGGTCGACAGGAGTTTGCTTCAGGTATTCTGCACCCGATAGGGCATCTTCAAAAACCTGTACCAATTGAAGGTCGGGAAAGCGGGATACATACGTTTTGATGAGCTCGAGTGCCAATGGCTCATCATCAATAGCTACACATTTTAAGGCCATAGTCTGTTAATTTAGCAATCTACACAAAGTTTAACGGTAAACATGTCGTTTGTATTCTCAATATCCAGGCGGTGCTGCCGGGCATAAAGATGCGATAACCGTTGGCGGGTATTCGCAATACCTATCCCGGAGCGCTCCAAATTAGACTTGTGGTTATAAATTTTATTCTGGCATGAAAAATCAATCCTTTCGGTATCTATACCTAAATTGATATTGATTACCGTTTTTTCCTTTTTGGTTACCCCATATTTAAAGGCATTTTCGATAAACGTCATGAAAATTAATGGCGCAATTTTTTTCCCATCAGGTTTGCCCTGAACGTTGAAGTTGATCTCCGCATCAGCACCCAATCTTAATCTTTGCAGTTCGATATAATCGCGTACACAATCGATCTCATCTTTAAGCATTACAAAATCCTGGGTTACATCATCTGTAACGTAACGCATAATGTTAGATAACTTCATAATACTTTCTGAAGTATGCTCACTGTTGATCACCGACTGGGTATAAATGTTGTTCAGGGTATTAAACAGGAAATGTGGATTGATCTGCGCTTTGAGGAAAGAAAGCTCGGCTGTAGCCTTTTCTGCCTCAGCCTTTACCACTTTAGATTCGGCCGTTTGCCAGCGCTGTACGGTACTGGTGGCAATACTCAAACCCATAATCATAAAGAAAATAAAAAGGCTGATCACATCGATATTCATGGGCTGGTGCAGATCCAGAATTCCGTCGGGCTTTTTTAAATTGGGATCCTGCATCCTTAAATCTTCGTTTGGCAGAGGACCGAAAGGCATTTCTACTTTAGGGCCAACATCTGGATCTTTTCCGGGCTGTAACGATTGGTTTAAACCTTTCGGCTGTGAATTGGGCGGGCCATTTAATGCTGCCATTACACTCTTGTTGTGGCCTAATAAATTATCATAAGGTTGAGCATAATACACAAAACTAAAAAGTAACAACACTGCCGCAATGTAGATTACATACCTTTTTTTAAACATTAAGCGTGGCACTAAAACCAGCTCATTGAAATAAAACATCAGCATATAAGTACCACAGAAAAGCCAGTAATAAGGCGATGCAAGCAACAAAAAACTACTTTGCCCCGATTGTTCGTTATTGATGAACAATAGCGGAAAGGTTAAAAATAAAAGCCAACCAGCCACATGAATGATGAAAGTTGGGGTTTTAAATTGCTGCATGCTACAAATTAATGATATTTTTTCTGGCTATCTGATCAAAATGATCGTTCATTTTTAATTATACACCAGGCTTTCCTCCTGTTGGTAATTCACGATCAGGTTTTCCGCAACCTTAACCATCAGGGTTTCGTTTTCATTGCCCTCATAACTTAAAATCATTAAATCGCCAATCATTTCATGCAATATTAATTTTGGGCTGGTATAAGTAATGGAAACTACATGAGCGCCTTTATTTAAAAGATCTGAACTGCAAAGATGTAATTCGGCCCAATCGAAAATAATCGGGTGATCTTCGAGGTCATTTAACACTGGCATTTTATTTTCCAGGGTGGCTATGCTATTTATTACGGCATATTGAAGTTTCTGATGTAAAACGTTGGCCTTAACGTTGGCCTGTTGCATTTGCGAAAAGGTATGAAGGTGATGATCTAAACTATATATCTTTGATTTTTTTTGAAATTCTTTGTAGGTATCGTGAAATATCCGTCTTTCAAAATCGGTTCTGCACATGAAATTGAAATATTGTTTTACGCTGAGGTTGATGTGAGCTAAAGCCATAATATTCGGTTTTTGTTGCTGATTCAAATATGGAACAATAAAAAAATTTAATTTATAGAGTATCGGTAAACACTGATTATCAATCGGTAAATGGCGAAACTAAATCTTGATTATGAAAAACGGATGAATATTGTTTTGCGTATAAGAAAGGGAGCTGATCAACAAAGATTTAAGGTATTTTAACAAATAGGGTTGTCATTCTGAACGTAGTGAAAAATCTTTCGCCGATGAAACACAGAACCTGAACAAACTGATGCAATTCCTTCATTAGGATACTGGATGACAAATTCTCCGTGTTTATCCGTGTTTATCCGTGGCAAAAATATAACGCAATGGTCTGTGTCCCACAGACCATGGAATAACCCCAATTCATTTTTTAAAAACACTTTAATTTCCATCAGGTTATTACTATACAAAACATTTATAACCAAAATAATTACCGATATGGAAACGAGAAACAACCACGGCTTAATCCAGGCTCTACTAGATTGCGCATTAGCATGTGAACATTGTGCGTCATCATGCTTAAAAGAAGAAGACATTAACATGATGATCGATTGCATTAAACTCGACAGGGATTGTGCCGATATCTGTACCCAGGCAGCCAGGTTACTGCAGAGAGATTCGGTTATTGCTCACAAATATTTGTTGCTCTGCGAGGAAATATGCAGGCTTTGTGCTGCAGAATGTGGTAAACATGATCACGAACATTGCAGACAGTGTGCCGTAGCCTGCGAAGAATGTGCAGATGCCTGCCATGCCAATCACGAACCAATTAACCAGGACTAAAAAAGAAAAGCCTCCCGATGTAAAATCAGGAGGCTTTCTTCAAATTTTATTAAAGTTAATTACTGTGCAGGGAAACTGTAGTTATATGATCCTTGCTCACCAACACCAGAAATACTCACCATGTTATTTCTACCTAAAGGCAATGCTTTTTGAACATCAGCCACAGAATTTACCGGTTGTCCGTTTACTTTGGTGATAATTAAACCTTTTTCTACCCCAATATTATCGAAAGCTTTTCCGGTGGTAACAGAAGTTACTACTACACCACTGTTAATGCCATATTTCGATTTTTGAGCCTGGCTAGCCGGAGCGAAAGTTGCACCCAATTTACTTACTTCGGCACTTTTGCTTGCATTGTTATTTGCAGTTAAACCTACACTTGCTTCACCTTTAAGGGTAACAGTATAATCTTTTAAAGCACCATCACGCAATACCGTTAATTTAACTTTATCGCCAGGGTTTAAACGGCCTACTCTTTCCTGAAGATCAGGTGAATCGTTGATTACTACACCGTCAACTTTTTTGATTACGTCGCCTGATTTAATACCCGCAGCAGCAGCACCGCCACCTGCAACAACATCATTCACATATAAACCACTAATTTCATTGGTTTTAATGCCTTCTGGTTTTTCTTCGCCACTTAACGGTACGAAGTTAACACCGATATAACCACGTTTAACTGAACCATATTTCATAAAATCGTCAACAATTTTACGGGCTAAGTTAACCGGGATTGCAAACCCATAACCTTGGTTATAACCGCTTTGTGAAGCAATCGCAGAGTTAATACCTACTAATTCTCCATTTGCGTTTACCAAAGCACCACCACTGTTACCAGGGTTAATGGCAGCATCTGTCTGGATAAATGATTCGATACTGGTATTTGCCGGGCGATCTGGTCTTTTACCAGTACGTTGGTATTCGCGGTATTCTTCTTCAGTAATCTCATTGCCTTGTTGCTCGCGACCGATAATACCGATGCTGCGGTTTTTAGCACTTACAATACCTGCGGTAACAGTTGTATTTAAATCTAACGGGAAACCAACTGCCAAAACCCACTCTCCTACCTGAACATTATCAGAATTACCCATTTTCACTACTGGTAAACCAGTTGCATTTACTTTAATTAAAGCTAAATCTGTATTCGGATCGCGGCCAATCACTTTCGCCTCTACCTTACGTCTATCTGTTAATACTACCTCAACTTTCTCTGCATTTTCTACTACGTGGTTGTTAGTAACGATATAACCATCCTGACTGATAATTACACCAGATCCTGATGCTGCTCTTGGCTGGCGCTGCATCTGACGGCCACCGCCGCCGAAGAAATCTTCCATCATATCAAAAGGAGAAGAAGAACCCTGACCTTTCGATGCCGCGTAAGTTGTTTTAATGTGAACCACACCTGGCGCAACCGCTGCTGCTGCCTGTGTAAAATCTGTAGCACCTGCTGATGTTACTTTTAGTGGATTATTGGCAAAGTACAAATTCTGCTTCTCAGTAATGGTACTGCCAGTTTGGTTACGCTCAAATAGTTTGTAACCCCAATTGCTGCTGCTCCACCTATAAAAGCAGCTAACAAGGTAATTCCTAATATTTTTTTCATGTGTTTGTAAATTGTTTTTTAATGGCCATGAAGCTATTAAAAGCTTAATATACTTTTAAAATTGATTAGCTTTTAATGGTTTCATGTGTTTGTAAATTGTTTTTTAAAGCCATGATTTTATAATAAGCTGTTTTGCTAGCTAATTGTTTAGCTTATCATATTTCATTTGTTAAATATTATTGTTTGCGGGAGCGTTTTTTATTTTGATTTAAGCAGGATGCTCCAGCAGTTTTTATCTGCTCAAATTTTCTTTAGTAAGTTTATTCAAATTTAATACCATATAAACGATATTTGTATCCTCAAAGCACTTAGTTTTGTGTTAAAAAATGTTAAATTAAAAAACACAATCCGCTTATTACCTTTTGCAACTCAAATATTGCATTAAAAAATGAAGCTTTCATGAAAATTAATTTTTATAAATACCAAGGCGCAGGCAACGATTTCATTTTGATAGACCACACTACAAGTTCGTTAGAAAATATTGACAATCAACTAGTTGAACAATTATGCCACAGACGATTTGGCATTGGTGCCGATGGATTAATGTTCATTACAAAGCACGAGGATTACGATTTTGAGATGCATTATTTCAATGCAGATGGCAAGTTGGGCAGTATGTGCGGAAATGGTGGCAGGTGCATCGTAGCTTTTGCCAAACAACTTGGCATTATTGATCGCGAAACCAACTTTTTGGCAGTAGACGGACCGCACTATGCCAGAATTTCAGAAAATGGTGAATGGGTTGACCTGCAGATGATTGATGTAGATACCATCACCAAAGATGGGGAGGCTTATGTGCTCAATACCGGTTCGCCACATTATGTTGCTTTACAAAGTGATTTGAAAGACCTGGATGTTTTTCATGAAGGGAAAAGTATTCGGTATAATTCAACTTATGCAGAAAAAGGTATAAATGTAAACTTTGTTGAGGATAAGGGCGACCATTTGTTTGTACGGACTTACGAACGTGGTGTAGAAGATGAAACTTATGCCTGTGGCACAGGGGTAACAGCGGTTGCCATGGCTATAGCAAAACATAAAAACCAAACCGGCCATATTAAAACTGATATTAAGGTTTTAGGCGGCGATATTAAAATAGAATTCGATTACGACGGTAAAGCATTTACCAATGTATTTTTATGCGGCCCGGCCAAATTGGTTTTTGAGGGAGAAGTAGAGTAATCTTTTTATAAACCTCGTAGGTTTTTGAAACCTGCGAGGTTTAGTTGCGATCCAAATATCTCGTGTAAAACATACACCACCAACGCTTTTTGTTTGTTAAAACAAACAGGATTAATCGTTTAAAAATCGCTTCCTAACAAGCAATTTTAACACCATTTAACATCTGTCGCAAGATATTTACACATCACTTTCAGGCATAAAATGGCACTCAAACAGCTTTAAAACAGTCATTTAAACCAAATTAATCACGTTTTCAATCAAAAAATAAATCAATCGATTGATTAAATGACAGAATTTGGACAGAATTATTTTTTTTTAGGCTCTATTTTTGGGCAATTATCGGCGGAAATCGAAGTCCTAAATTTTGACGACGCTCTTAATTCCGGAAATTTAAATTTATACACACACAGAAATAGTCCATGAGAAAAGTAACAACTCTCTTTTTTAGCATGAGCATGGGTATGCTCTTAGCATCCTGCGGAAACAACGATGCTGCTAAAAAAGCCGCAGCTGCAGCAGCAGCTGGTCCACAAGCTTACCCGGTTTTTACCGTAAATTCACAAAACACCACTTTAGATTCTGATTATCCGGCAACGATTGAAGGTATTCAAAATATCGATATCCGCCCTAAGGTTGATGGCTTTATAGAAAAGATTTTTGTAGATGAGGGTGCGGTGGTTAAAAAAGGCCAGTTACTTTTCACCATTAATGCGCCTCAGTACGAGCAGCAGGTACGCACAGCAAGAGCAGCGATTAGCAGTGCAGAAGCGGATGTTAATGCGGCCCAGCTAACGGTAAACAAAACCAGGCCTTTGGTAGAAAAAGACATCATCAGCAAATACGATCTTGATGCAGCTCAATTAACACTTCAAAGCAGAAAAGCAGCATTGGCACAGGCAAAAGCCGAATTGGCAAATGCACAGGTAAACTTAGGTTATACTTCGGTTAAGAGCCCGGTTGATGGTGTGGTTGGCAGTATTCCATTCAGAAATGGAAGTTTGGTGAGCAGCACCAGTACCCAGCCATTAACAACAGTTTCTAACACTTCAAAGGTTTATGCTTACTTCTCTTTAAATGAGAAACAGCTTTTAGATTTTTCTAAAACCTATAAAGGAAATACCTTGGCACAGCAAATGAAAAACATCCCGGCGGTAAGTTTGGTGCTGGCAGATGGAACAATTTATGCACAAAATGGAAAAATTGAATCTATCAACGGACAAATTAATACCAGCACAGGTGCTGCAAGTTTAAGGGCAACCTTCCCCAACCCTATTTCTTTATTAAAAAATGGAGCAAGTGCTTCTGTAAGGGTTCCTCAGCACATTGAGAATGCAATTTTAATTCCTCAAAAATCAACAATCGATTTACAGGGCAAAAAATTCGTTTATGTTCTGGGCGATTCTGCAAAAACCATTAGTACCGAAATCGAGATTATGGATTTGGCCAAAGGCAAGTTCTATGTCGTAACTAAAGGTTTAAAAGCTGGGGATAAAGTTGTTCTTGAGGGTTTCCAATCGTTAAAAGACGGAACGAAAATCAAACCTGAAGAAAAAAATGCTGATTCAGTTTATGCTGATATCAAGAAATAACAATATAATCATTGCCAATCACACTATTGCAGTGTAATCAATATTAATTATGTTTAAGAAATTTATAGAAAGACCGGTTTTATCAACGGTTATATCCATCATCATCGTAATACTCGGTGTTTTAGGTTTAGCTACGTTGCCGGTTTCACAATATCCGGAAATTGCCCCGCCAACGGTGCAGGTTTCTACTTCATACCAGGGTGCCAACGCCGATGTGGTTATGAATAGCGTTGTTGTTCCGCTGGAAGAGCAGATAAATGGTGTGGAAGACATGACCTACATGACTTCTACCGCCAGTAACGATGGTTCTGCAACCATTACCGTAAACTTTAAACTGGGTACTAACCCCGATCTTGCGGCGGTTAACGTACAGAACAGGGTGGCACGTGCGACCAGTTTATTACCTGCAGAGGTGACCAAATCGGGAGTTATTACGGCTAAAAGACAGGCGAGTAACGTGTTGATCTTTGGTTTATATAGCGACGATCCTTCTTATGATCAGAAGTTTTTGCAGAACTATGCAAACATCAACATCATCCCGCAGATTAAACGTATCAATGGTGTGGGTGATGCAAGTGCATTCGGAACGTTGGATTATACCATGCGTATCTGGTTAAAACCTGATGTAATGGCAACCTATGGCTTGGTTCCGAACGATATTAACGTTGCCCTTGCCGATCAGAACGTGGAGGCTGCACCAGGTCAGTTTGGAGAGCTTGGCGATCAGGCATTTCAATATACCTTAAAATATACCGGCAGGTTAAAAGATGAGGCCCAGTTTGGCAACATCATTATCCGTACCACCGATAACGGCCAGATTCTCCGTTTAAAAGACATCGCAAGGATCGAATTAGGTGCACAGAGTTATGCCAGTTCGGTTAAATTTAACGGCAAACAGGCATTGGGTATCGCGATTAACCAAACAGCAGGTTCAAATGCAAAAGAGGTAATCGAAAATTCCATCAAAACGCTTGATGAAGCTCAAAAATCTTTTCCAAAAGGCGTACATTATTCAACTTTGGTTAACGTAAACGACTTTTTGGATGCATCTATTGAAAAAGTGCTTCACACCTTAATCGAAGCATTTATTTTGGTGTTCTTAGTAGTATTTATCTTCCTACAGGATTTCCGTTCAACCTTGATCCCGGCAATCAGTGTGCCGGTGGCGATTATCGGAACGTTCTTCTTCCTGAGTTTGTTTGGATTTACCATCAACTTGCTCACCTTATTCGCACTTGTGCTGGCTATTGGTATTGTGGTGGATGACGCGATTGTGGTAGTAGAGGCTGTGCACGCCAAGCTGGATGAAGGTTATACCGATGCCAGAAAAGCAACCATAGATGCGATGGACGATATTAGTGGAGCGATTATTTCGATTACTCTGGTAATGGCTGCCGTATTTATCCCGGTGAGTTTCATCTCCGGATCTTCGGGAGTATTTTACAAACAATTTGGTTTAACACTGGCCATTTCGATTATATTATCGGCCATTAACGCCTTAACTTTAAGTCCGGCATTATGTGCTTTATTCTTAAAACCGCACAAAGAAGAGCACAAAAAATCAAAGAACTTTTTAAACCGTTTTTACGATGCTTTTAATACTTCATTCGATGCGGTAACCGGAAAATATAAAAAATCGGTAGGCTTCCTTTCCAGAAAAAAATGGATTGTTGGATTGGCTATTGCTTTCTTCGCAGTAGTATTGGTTTGGACGATGAATACCACACCGAAAGGTTTTGTACCGAATGAGGATTTGGGAACCATCATGAGTGATATCTCATTACCAGCAGGAACCTCGCAAGAGGAAACCAATATTGTAATTGCAAAAATTGATAGTATCGCACACAAAATACCAGAAATTAAAAACACTTTAAGGGTTGTGGGCCGTAGTATGATCAGTGGTTCTGGTAGTTCTTACGGGATGGTAATTTCGCGTTTAACCCCTTGGGATGAACGTAAAGGCCGTGATGTAAAAACAATCATTGGCGAACTGTTTGCAAAAACTGCGGGTATTAAAGGTGCTAAAATTATTTTCTTTGCTCCGCCAACCATCCAGGGTTTTGGTACCAGTGGCGGTTTCGAGTTCCAGTTACAGGATAAAACCGGTGGAGATATTAAAAAATTCAACGAAATTGGAAACGCATTTTTAGCGGCGTTGAGTAAACGTCCAGAAATCCAATATGCATCAACCTCTTTTAACCCAAATTTCCCACAATATCAGATTGATGTAAATGTGGCAAAGGTTAAACAGGCTGGCCTGAATGTTAGTGATGTGTTGGGTGTAATGCAGGGCTATTATGGCGGTGTTTATGCCTCAAACTTTAACAAATTTGGTAAACAGTTTAGGGTAATGTTCCAGGCAGATGCCCAATACCGAGCAAACGAGCAAACGTTGACCCGTATTTTTGTTAGAAATTCTTCAGGGGCAATGGCTCCCGTATCAGAGTTTATTACTTTAACCAAAGTATACGGACCACAGGCTATTTCGCGTTTCAACTTGTTTACTTCAATTTCGGTAACCGGTAACCCAAATGCAGGTTATAGTTCGGGTGATGCTTTGAAGGCTGTTCAGGAAGAGGCTGCTAAAAACCTTCCGGCAGGATATGGCTATGAATTTTCGGGTTTATCACGTGAGGAGATGGCAGGTGGCAGTCAAACCGTATTCATCTTTTTACTTTGCGTAATTTTTGTTTATTTCTTACTTGCTGCACAGTACGAAAGTTATATTTTACCACTAGCGGTTTTATTCTCGCTACCAGTTGGTTTGGCAGGTGTATTCGTTTTTGACAAAATTTTTGGGGTGGATAACAACATTTATACACAGATTACCCTGATTATGCTTGTAGGACTACTCGCTAAGAATGCCATTTTGATCGTAGAATATGCGGTAGATAGAAGAAGAAAAGGCATGAGCATAGCGAACGCGGCGATAGATGGTGCAACAGCACGTTTACGTCCGATTTTGATGACTTCATTTGCCTTTATCTTAGGATTATTGCCACTGATGTTATCATCAGGTGTGGGCGCCGCGGGTAATACCTCAATTGGTACAGGTGCCGTTGGTGGTATGTTGATCGGAACAATTTTTGGGGTTTTCGTAATTCCGGCTCTGTTTATCATATTCCAATCCTTACAGGAGCGCATCAGTAATAAATCACCTTTTAACGAAGGCATTGATCATGAACAAACGCCAGAGGAATATGAATTGGCTACTGCGAACAGCAAACATTAATATTAAGAAAATGAATTTTAGATATAAGCATTCCATTTTAATAGGTTTAGCCATTGTTACCCTGAGTGCCTGCGTAACTAAAAAATACGAACGCCCCCAGCTAACAAGCGAAGGTTTATACCGCGATAATAGTACAACAGATACCACTACGATGGCAGACCTGCAGTGGAAAACGCTGTTTTCGGATACCACCTTACAATCGTTAATCCAGCAGGGCATAAATGAAAATTTAGACCTGAAACAGGCGATTGAGCGGATCAAAATTGCAGAGGCTACTTTAATACAGAGCCGTGGTGCATTGCTGCCAAGCTTACAGGCCGATGTAAACGTAACCGATAATAAGGCATCTGCAGCTGCACAGAATTTTCCCGCTGGAATTAACATTAATTTAGAAACCCAAACCTACAAAGCACAACTGAGTACCAGTTGGGAAGCTGATATATGGGGAAAGTTAACCAGTGCAAAACGTGGTGCTTATGCTACATTGCTACAAAGCGATGCCGCAAAAAGAGCCGTACAAACACAATTGATTGCTACCATTGCCAATAATTATTATACCTTATTAGCCCTTGATAAGCAACTGGCCATTACAGAGCAAACCATTAAGGTTAGAACCCAGGATGTGGAAACCATGAAAGCACTAAAGCAAGGTGCGGTAGTTAATGGTGCAGCAGTAGTACAAAGTGAAGCCAATTTATATGCGGCTCAGGTAACCGTACCGGATTTAAAAAGAAGCATAAAAGAAGCTGAAAATGCTTTAAGTATATTGGTAGCCAAAGCGCCAAATGCGATTAACCGTACTACACTGGATCAGCAAACCCCTTACGCCAATTTACAAACAGGCGTTTCTGCACAGTTGTTAAAAAACCGTCCGGATGTAATTGCTGCCGAATTTGGATTCAGATCAGCTTTTGAAAACACCAATGTAGCTAAAGCTTACTTTTATCCTGCTTTAACTATTACCGCAGCAGGTGGTTTATCGAGTTTGCAGTTAAGCGATTTCTTCAGCAAATCTATCTTCTATAATTTAGTGGGAGGTTTAACCCAGCCGATTTTTGCAAAAGGGGCCAATAAAGCACGTTTAAAAACAGCAGAAGCCAATCAGCAGATTGCTTTTTACACTTTCCAACAAACCCTTTTAACCGGCGGACAGGAAGTATCAAACGCATTATATGCTTACCAAACCGCTGCAGAAAAAGAGGAAACAAGGGCGAAGCAGATTGCTTCATTAACCAAAGCAGTCGATTTTACCAAAGAGTTATTGCGTTACAGCTCGGCAACAAATTATACTGATGTACTAACTTCAGAACAAAGTTTATTAAGCGCTCAGTTGAGCGGTATTAACGATAGATTACAAAAACTGCAATCAGTTGTTAACCTATACCGTGCATTAGGCGGTGGCTGGAAATAAATAAGAATTAACAGGCACATTTAAAGGCATTCTGATTTTTCAGGATGCCTTTTTTCATTTCATTCCATAGCCTGTGTCCCCACAGGTCATCGCGTTGCTTTTTGCCAAGGAGGCAGGGTACAACACGGAGGATTTTTTTTCATCCTGAATCGCAATTTATTTTATAAAAATCGATTAAATGACAAGTAATTCTATTTAATTGATAGGCAGAGAGGAATCGTTATTCCCAACCGGATAGCTATCGGGTTGATTGGGAACCTTCATGCAAGTGCTTTAAGATTTCCGCCTACGCCTACCGTGCGGACATAATTAATTTTAATATTTTTCTGCCGCTCTATGCCGCGGTTGCATGATACTTTGGAGCGCCAAAGTACCCAAAGCGCTTCGTCAATCCAGCAATGAGCCTTTTGCACAATCCCATGCCCATCAAAAAAACAGTGGCACTTTGTTTTGTGTTCAATATTTTTTAAAATTAAATAATCGTTATGAACACAAAACCACTGCGTTTCAGGTTTGTTAGTGCCAATTTACCTGAACTGCACCTGTTTTTTTGATTTCCCTGGCTCTTGGGATTGACTGCGTCCTTGGTTAAAATGCGTGCTTTATTAAAGTTGGTTAGCAAAATGCCTAAAATATTCTTAAAAATATGTGTCTACATGGTAGGCCTGCGCTGGAATGACGCCGCACTACTGGAATCTACCTATGTTAACGCAGCAAAAGATATTTAAAACCAGATTAATACGATAGAATCCCCAATCCCATGTTCTCTGTGTCTCCCTCAGTGAACTCGGTGGTAAAAAACCAAGACAACTCATTTTCAGAAAAATAATGTAGGTTTGTGAACTAAAACCCTAGCCACTAAACTTTTATTTGTATTTTGGCTGTACCAAACATTTTTATGCGTCTCTCAAAACTGCTGGCCCTGTTTGTGGGCTTATTTTTCTTTAATAATATTTACGCTCAAACTTATGTGGTTACCAGTAATGCCGATAGCGGCCCTGGAACATTAAGGGAAGGCTTAATGCAAGCTGCTGCAGCCAACAGAACAACTACTTTTACCATCAATTTTAATTTACCGGGCACCCCTAGCGATAATGCCAACCGCACCATCAGGTTGCGTTCTGCCCTACCTGTGGTCTCATCCAATGTAATAATCGACGGAAGCTCACAAACGGCATGGCCAGCACTTGGCGTTTCGGGAGCAAAAGTAATTTTAGAACCCGAATATCCCAACAGCACCTTTTCAGGGTTAACAATCGGGCAGTCTTTGGATACTCAAATTCAAACCACTGGTGTGGAAGTATATGGTTTGTACATCAGAAATTTCGCTACCATCACCAATTTACAAAATGTTAACACAGCCCAGGGATCGGGTATTGTGATCGACTACCGTGCAAATAACATCACCATTGGCGCCCCCGGAAAAGGAAATGTAATTGGTGGAAATATTAACGGTATTGCCATTCGGAATAACTACATCTATAGTAACATCACCGCCACTAAAATTAAGATCCAATCGAATTTAATCGGGGTAATATACGATGGGATTACCCCCAACACCAATGTTTTTGGTATATCTGCCAATTTATACGACAGTGCTTTGGATATTGGTGGTGACAATGGTGGCGAAGGCAACGTAATTGCCGCAAACCGGATCAATTTAGACATTACCCGCTCATCTTACTCCACCACTGCAAGATTTGACATCAATATCATCAATAACAAAATCGGTGTCGACTACACAGGCAAGAAAGATTTTCATGAGTTACCTATTTTTCTTTCGTCCTCCTCTTTAGAAATTGCAGGTTTAAAGGTTAATGCCATCAATACAGCACTTTATGTGCGCAACAATATTATTGGTGGAAATAGAACCACTGGTGTTTCGATTACCAATTCAGATTTTATTCTAACGGGCAACGCAATCGGAACAGATGCCGCCGGAGCTGTGGTGATGGGCAATGGCATCGGCGTTAAAATAGAAGCAGGCGCAGGTGGAACAATCGGTGGGGCAACTCCGGCAGAAGTTAACTTAATTGCCAATAACAGCTTCGGGGTTGAAACCGTATCTTCTAAACCTGTAAAAATTACAAGGAACAGTTTCTTTTGTAACAGGACATTTGGAATTGGAAAAACATTAACTATTCTTCAACCCTATATCCAGGTCCTCAAAAAAAGGAATGACTACGTTTCTGGCAGGGCTACACCTAACTCAGAAGTAGAACTGTTTTATACCGTAAACTGTCAGGGTATCTGCGAGGGTAAAATCTATATTGCCACTGTACAAACTGGTAGTGATGGCCGCTGGGAGTACAATGGAACCCTTACCGGAATGGTTACCGCAACTGCCAGTTTGTTAAATGCAACTACCTCACCATTTTCTACCGCCGAGCTTTTGCCTAATGAAGCGATAGTTGAACCCGTAACCTGCAATGCAAATGGATCAATCACCATACCAGAGCCCCGCGAAGGTTTTACTTTTAGCTGGGTAAAAATAGAAACTGATGGCAGCCGGGTACCTAAAGGAAATACACAAAGTATCACTAATTTAGAGGTTGGCACTTATGAAGTAACTGTTGATGATGGCTGTAAAGCTTTTCCTTCAGTATTCATCATTAAAGATCAAAAATTAACCAAACCCAATATCCAACCGATTTCTCCTGCCTGCGGACAAACTTCTTTTACTTATACGGCTGAGGTTTTAAGGGGAAAAGGAGTATTAAAATACAAGTGGACCAATACGGCAACAAATGTTGTAGTAAGTACTGCTAACCCTGCCAACTTACCTGAAGGTACTTATTTTGTAACTGTATCGGATGAAGCAAACTGCTCACTCGATTCAGATCCGATTACGGTTAAAAGAAAACCAAAAATTATCATCACCAGTACCACAGCACCAAAACACGCAACTTGTGGCAGCCAAAATGGAGCAATCAAGGATTTAAAATTTACCGATTTCACCGGAACAATGACTTATAAATGGTATAAACCAGATCTTCTTACCGGCGCTCTAGGTGATGTAATTGCAACCACCGCCGACCTCCAAAATGTTGAAGGTGGTAATTATACCATTGTGGTAACCGATCAGGGAGAGTGCGGATCTACTTCTGCTTCTTATTTTATTATTACCGATAATACCATCCAGATCAGCGATGCTTCGATCAGAAAAAATGAAACCTGTAACAGCAGCAATGGCACCATAGGTGGGATTACTTTAACAGATGCAGATGGTTACGAGTGGATAGGGCCAGATGGGATTACCATTAAAAAAGGTACTTATTCTGTAGGAACATCTTTATTAATCGAAAACCTAAAAGCTGGTTCTTACAGGCTTTGGGCAAGCAACAGCAAGTCTACCTGTCCAAGGGTTCCAAGAGATTTTGTGGTAACTGCAACACCACTTCCGGTTTACAACTTTTCGCACCGCGAATCGCCAACAACCTGTGGTTTAATTAATGGAACCATTGATCTTGATTTTAGCTCGGCCCTTCCATACCGATATGAGTGGAAAGATCAGGCAGGCAACATTGTTTTAAGTACCAAAACCACTACTTCCATTTCTCTTAAAAATTTACCTGGTGGTACTTATACCATGTATGCTTACGATATTAATAACTGTAGCCCGGTTATTATGGGCCCTTATACCATAGAGGTAACTCCACTGCTTACTATTGTGCCTAAAACCGGAACAACGGTAAAAGATGGGTGTACCCTGCAAAGGGGGGCGGTTACTGGCGTTGAGGTAATCGGCGGTGTACCTGGTTATACTTTTAAATGGTTAAACGAGACTGGCGAAGCCGTTCAGTTTACCCAGGATTTAACCAAAATTGGTGCGGGAATATACCGTTTAGAAGTTAAAGACAAAACAGCCTGCGGTTACGCCATCAGTGAGCCGTTTACCATCGTTGATGAGCCATTTAAAATCCTCGCTCCGATTATCAATGATCTCCGCGTTTGTTATGTTTCTGATATTGTATTGCCCGTAATTGCTCCGGAAGAAGGCACCTATCAGTTATTCGAAAAACTTGATGATACCAAGCCATTTTTAGAAAGCACTACAGGCATTTTCAAATTTAAAGTGGCTAAAACTGCTGATTATTATATACGTAGAAAACTGGGATCCTGTACCAGCGAATTTACCAAAGTACATGTAGAAGTAACCCACGATAACCTGGAAATCACCAATACTATGACGCCAAACGGCGATGGTATGAATGATGTTTGGCAGGTAAGAGGATTACCCGATTTTAAAGGCACCAACATTAAGATTTATACCCGTGGTGGTCAGCTGGTGTACGAATCTATCGGCAATTACAACAAACCCTTTGATGGCCGTTTCAGGGATAAAGAATTACCTGCAGGGGTTTATTATTATGTGATTGATCTCCGGGCCGAATGCAAACCATTGGGCGGCAGTATTACACTGTTACGTTAAAACTGCCTGCTTGGGCATGCTACCTGATAACGGTTGTTTAATAAAATGCCCAATACAATTTCGTGGGTACCATTATTTACCGAGCGTAAACCTGAAGTATTTACATCATACGAATAGCTCAGGTTTACCAACGAGGCAACGTTAAATCCTGCCAGAAGCGAAAAAGAATCATTATTCCTGAAACTGCTGCCTACCCAGAATTTATCTTTATAGGCAAATTTCAGGTTGGCATCAAATGCGGCAGGGGCATTGGTCCAATAAGTTATCAATGCAGATGGTATCATGGCAATATCTTCATCCAGGAATATTTTATAGCCGGCCGTGCCGTAAAAAGTAGCTGCCTGGTAAGCGTCAATTTTAACCTTATTACCTACCACACTGCTCTTATTACCAATAAGCTGCTTAGCCGAAAGGCCTGCAAAAAACCTCGGACTATACAACCAGATACCAGCGCCAACATCTGGTCTGATTTTATTGTTGTAATCGGCAGAAAATAATGGATCGCCCGACTCATCGG
Organism: Pedobacter roseus; assembly: GCF_014395225.1. Lineage (NCBI taxonomy): Bacteria > Pseudomonadati > Bacteroidota > Sphingobacteriia > Sphingobacteriales > Sphingobacteriaceae > Pedobacter > Pedobacter roseus. The sequence continues at coordinate 5,796,741 of NZ_CP060723.1, read as the reverse complement.
CTACAATTCCACGTACATCAACATTGATCGATTTAAACCCTGCAGATAACCCCAGCGATAAATTGATTTCATTGGTAAGCCCAAGGTGATAAGCATAAGTTACACCCACGTTGGTTTGCCTGATTAAACCCGCTTTATCCGTCATTGCTACCAAACCAATGCCATGGTGTGGCTCAGCAGCCGTGTAATTATTCACATAACTCCTGCTCATCGGGTTTTCGCCATTGCCTGCGAATGAGTTTACGTTGCTACGCACAAAATCTTCGCCAATAGCCGTACTCAAAGAAAGATACTGTGTGCTTGGCGAGCCTTCTAAACCGCTCCATTGTTTACGCAGACCAATTTTTAAATCGGTGTAGTTGTCGATACCCGATAATGCAGGGTTCAACAGGATATTATTGAAAATATATTGGGTACTCCGTGGAATTTCCTGTCCATAGCCAGAAAAAAACAGACAAGTGAACACAGAGAGCGTGTAAAAAAACTTCATTTAAGCTGGGATGATGCGTTAACCGACTGATAATAAAAAGCCTACCAATCAAAAGGCTAAGATAATAAGTTGTTGGCAATTACAAAGTATTAATATTTGCATGCAAAGCCGAATATTTTAGCAGCTTAAATAATATTCGTCAATTAAACTGCTGCATCACAGCTGGTTTTTCCATGCAGATTAAAAATCCACATATTTTTTATCCCAAAAACGGCCAGTTCTTTTGATGTAATCCCAAAATATTGTAAGTTTAAAGTTTTTTAAGCGCTTAGCTTACAAAAATTTTAAATCCATCAATGTTACGTGTCGATAGTTCTAAAGCCTGTAAAGTGGTGTACTCTTTGTGCAAACATGAGTACCTAGGCTATTTAATTGAACCACACGTAGTTCAGCTGAATCCACAGGGTGATTTTTCTTTTACCTACCAGCGGATTTTTACCCACACGGCCGAAGAGTTTAATGCCTGCCTTAGTGACATCGATTACAAGCTGATTAAAATTTTGGATGATATTGAGCAGGATTCGTTGATTAAAAAGTATTATAAGAAATTAATCAGGCCTACCGAGTTTTTTACTAAAGTTTTCGACGATAAATTCTATGAGAATGTACGTCCGAAAATTGAAAAGAAACTCGCCGAAGCTTTAGAGCTTTTGAAGGTTAAAAACGAACTTTATGTAATGGATAAAGATGGCTGGCCTGTTGAACGTAAGATTGAACTTGCCGGCGAACCAGCGTCCATCCTGTTTCATTTCCGCAGGAATGAAACAGAAACCCGTTATTTCCCGACCATCAAGTATCAGAACCTGCGCATCGAATTTATGTTCAAAGAAGCGCAGATCATCAGTAACAAACCTGCCTGGTTATTGCTGAATGATGTTTTATACTTTTTTGATCAGGATATTGAAGGAAAAAAGCTGCAACCGTTTTTAAATAAACGTTTTATTGCCATACCGAAAACAACCGAAGCCACCTACTTCGAAAAATTTGTTGCCCCTTTAATCGAGAAACACCATGTGTATGCAGAGGGTTTCGAAATCAGGACGGAACAGTTTGAGGCAACACCCGTAATCAAGGTTTTATATGTAGATGGCGGTCTTTCGCAGATTCAGTTATACTTTAAATATGGCGAATACACTTTCCCTGTAGAAAATGCGCATAAAGTAACCGTTCGTTTAGAAAAAACGGCCGATAACTATATTTTTCACCGGATAAAACGATCAGCTGAATGGGAGAAGAAACAGTTTAACCTGTTGTTATCATTAGGACTTAAAAAAACAAGTTCATTATTCAGCAACCTCGAAGTTAGCGCTGAAGATGAAAATCCAAGTTATGCTGCTATCAACTGGGTAAACGAGCATATTGAGTTACTGGAAGCATCAGGATTTGAAATTGAACAGGCCACCGGGCAGAAAAAATTTGTATTCGGTGCAAGCAAAATCGATCTTGAAGTTAAAGAAGGAAACGATTGGTTCGATATCCATGCCGTGGTTTGGTTTGGAAAATATCAGATTCCTTTCTTATCCTTAAAACAGCATATTTTACATAAAAAACGCGAATTTTTGTTACCAGATGGCGAAGTGGCCATTATTCCCGATAAATGGTTTACCCAGTATGGTAGCCTGTTCAGTTTGGCAGAAGCCGGGCAAACGCTAAAATTAAAAAAACACCATATCGGGTTAATTAACGATCTGGCCGAAGATAGCCTGGCAAATGTTACGCTCGAACGTAAACTTCAGCGCCTGTCTGATTTTGAAGATATTGCCGATACACAGATGCCTGTGCATTTTAAAGGCAGTTTGCGCGATTACCAAAAAGCGGGCTATAACTGGTTCAGCTTTTTACGTGAATATAATTTTGGCGGTTGTTTAGCCGATGATATGGGTTTGGGTAAAACCATCCAGACCTTGGCCATGCTACAAAAAGTTAAAGAAGACGATCAGCTGCTGGGTACACAAACCACATCGCTGATTATTATGCCAACCTCTTTAATTTACAACTGGTTAACAGAGGCTAAAAAATTTACACCAAAACTTAAAATATTAGCCCATACAGGCACCAATCGCAATAAAGATGTAGCAAATTTTGCCAATTACGATATCATCATTACTACTTATGGCGTAACCAGGGTTGATGTAGACGAACTGAAAAACTTCTATTTCAATTATATTATTCTCGACGAAAGTCAGAACATTAAAAACCCTGCATCCAAATCATTCAAAGCTGTTAGAAGCTTAAAATCGAAACACAAACTGATTTTGAGTGGTACACCGGTAGAGAATTCGGTAAGTGACTTATGGTCGCAGTTAACTTTCTTAAACCCTGGTTTATTAGGTACGCAGGCATTTTTCTACGAAGAATACGTGCAGGCGATCGAAAAGAAAAAGGACGAAGAAAAAGCACGTAAACTGCAATCGATCATCAAACCTTTTGTACTCCGCAGAACTAAAGAACAAGTGGCCGCAGAATTACCGCCGAAAACGGAACAGGTAATTTATTGCGATATGAGCGAAGACCAGGCCGCATATTACGAAAAAACCAAATCGGCTTACCGCAACGATCTATTACAGAGCATGGACGATGGCACTTTTGCACAAAAACAAGTTCAGCTTTTGCAGGGATTAACCGCTTTACGTCAGTTGGCCAATCACCCCGTGATGATCGATGGGGAATACATCTCCGATTCAGGCAAATTTGAAAACGTGATTCACACTTTAGATAACGTGCTTAAAGGCGGACACAAGGTTTTGGTTTTTTCACAGTTCGTAAAACACCTCGATATCTTTAAAAAGCATTTTGAGGCAGAGAATATTCCTTTTGCTTATTTAGACGGCTCAACCCGTAACCGTGGCGAAATTGTTTCCGAATTTCAGCAGAATACCGATTTAAAGGTTTTTCTGATTTCGATAAAAGCGGGTGGTGTAGGTTTAAATTTAACACAAGCAGATTATGTGTTTATCCTCGATCCATGGTGGAACCCTGCGGTAGAGCAACAGGCCATCGATAGGACACACCGTATTGGTCAGGACAAAAAGGTTTTTATCTATAAATTCATCGCAAAAGATACTGTTGAAGAGAAAATCCTTGCTTTACAGAACAGGAAAAAATCGCTGGCCAACTCGTTAATCACTACAGAAGAAAGTTTCTTTAAATCGTTGAGTAAGGAAGACATTAGGGATATTTTGAATTAATCGCTAAAATTCGCCACAAACTTTGCTGTTTTTTCTACCAATGTGCTTCAAAATGTGTTTTTCAATACCTAAAAATCAATTCCTCTATTTTTTGCCACTGAGGCACAGAAAACACGGAGTAGGTTTCGCGGCTTCATGCTATTTTGCTATATTAGTGTATAACATCCCAAGTTAATTGAATTAAAATTATATAAAACACTTGGTATGGACATTCTACAATCAGACTTTCCTCTAAAAAACGAAACAAATCTCATTATTAATGCAGCCATTGAAATTCATAATCATTTAGGCTGTGGTTTTTAGAAATTGTATATAAAGACGCATTTTGCATTGAATTAGAAAGCAGGGGATATTTTTATGAAAGAGAAAAACTATATCAACTTTATTATAAGGATATTTTGTTGCCACACAGCTTTTATGCCGATTTTATTATATTCGATTCGGTTATATTAGAAATTAAAGCCAAAAGCGCAATTTCAAGTGCAGACATCGCACAAACACTAAACTACCTCCGATGTTCTGGTTGCAAAGTCGGTCTTATTTTAAATTTTGGAAAGCAAAGTCTGGAGATCAAACGAGCTGTTTTATAAATAACCCAATCTCCGTGTCAATCCGCGCATCAGTGGCCAAAACAAAATAACAATTCCTATTTTCTGTGCAAATCTGTGCATCCGTGGCCAAAAACAAACCAAATTTAACTCTTTTCAAAACTCATTCCCTCCTTACTTGTTATACAGTAGTAAATAAATCCTACCATCATGACAAATCAAGATTTCAATACCGCAGTAAATAATGTAAAAGAAGCCTGGAAATATCCGGAGTTGTTCGAAAATGTATCAAAATCTGAGCGTTGGTTATCAGGCGCAGCAGGCACCTATTTATTGTTTAAAGGCATTACCAGCATTTTTTCTCATCCGGTAATCGGTTTAACCGGGGCTGCTATTGGCGCAGGTTTATTATATCGGGGCATTACCGGTTATTGTCCGCTACGCGATTTAGCCGAGCAACGCAAAGAAGATATTGCCCCTGATGAAGTGATTATAAGTGAAACCTATGTTGTTGACGATTTGGGGTAAAATTTTAAATACGAAATTTCCATTTCTTAATAAACTGGTTAACTTTAAAAAGTTAAACCACAATTATGAACAAGTATACACTATTATTTATTCCTGTTTTATTTGCAGGGCAAGCTTTGGCACAAGATAAAAAACCAGATCCTGCCAAAGACCCAAAAACAACCGAGGTTTGGGAACCTGTTCCAAAAATCGTTACACCTGGCAAATTACCTCAGGATGCTCCATCTGATGCAACTATTCTTTTTAATGGACGCAATTTAGATGCCTGGCATTCCGTTAAAGATCCGTCGAAACCAGCAGCGTGGACAATAGATGATGGTTTTTTTACCGTAAAAAAAGGTACAGGAAATATTGAAACCAATAAAAAATTTACCGATTACCAATTGCACATGGAATGGAAAATTCCAGAAAACATTTCTGGTGAAGGTCAGGCACGCGGTAATAGTGGCGTATTTTTAGCTTCAACCGGTGGTGGCGATGATGGTTATGAAATCCAGATCATGGATGCTTACAATAATAAAACCTATGTTAACGGACAAACCGGTAGTGTTTATAAACAAGCTATTCCATTAGCAAACGCGAACAAAAAACCGGGCGAATGGCAATATTACGATATCATCTGGAATGCACCACGTTTTAACGAAGATGGTACGTTACAAAAACCAGCAAGCGTTACCTTGTTTTTAAATGGTGTGCTTTTGCAAAATGGATATATATTAAAAGGTGAAACCCGTTATATTGGTGCTCCTGAATACAAAAAGCATGGCCCCGCTTCGATTAAATTACAAGATCACGGCGATCCAAGTCCAGCTATTAGCTTTAGAAACATCTGGGTTAGAGAATTATAATTTCAACAAAACAATAGTAAGGAACCTGCAGGCCAAAAGCTTGCAGGTTTTGTTTTATAAAATAATTTGACTGATAATTGTAGTTAACTCAAACGCTTTTAAAAAATGAAAAAAAATTTGCTCTCTTTGATTACCATATTTCTTTTATTTTCATGCAAACCTTCAGAAAAAGATTTAACTCAAATTGTTATAAAAAAGGCAGATGACGGCTTTATTGATCTGATGTTAAACATTGTAAGTAAAAAAGAAACGGATTCTACTGTAATTTTTAAAGCACAAGGGCTCGATCATACCGATACTGTTGGCCTCGAAATTTCATTGAAAAAGAATATTAAAGCTGGCATTGTAAATGGAGAAATGAAAAACACTTTTCTAGCCAATGGGATTTCATTCCAATCGACTGGTAAAGAAAGTGACAGACTTGTAACTGCTCTTACAAAGCTCTATAATTTGAAATCAAAAAATAAGATGCGCACAGATAAGATGACTTTTGAGGTAGCAAACCTAAATGAAACAGACGTAGATTATAATTCCGGGCAATATCGATTTAAAGCATTTCTACCAACAGATGATGATATCCCTGAACTTTTTGTAAATTTTGACTTCACCAATAAACTTATAGCTTTAAACGAAAAAGATCCCGAATACAGAACTGGTGTAATTAGTTATCTAACGAAAAAACAATAATGAATAAAGGCAGATTAGAAGCATTTAGCGATGGTGTAATTGCAATCATCATCACCATTATGGTTTTGGAGATTAAGGTGCCTGAACATGGCGAAACTTTAGCGACTTTAAAACCACTTATCCCAAAATTCATCAGTTACATCCTCAGTTTCATTTATGTCGGCATTTACTGGAATAACCACCATCATTTATTGCATGCCGTTAAAAAAGTAAATGGATCAATGCTTTGGGCAAACCTTAATTTCCTGTTCTGGCTCTCATTATTTCCTGTTGCTGCTGGGTGGATGGGCGAGCATCATTTTGCCCTGTGGCCGGTTATCGTTTATGGAGCAGTGTTGCTTATGGCGGCCATTTCTTATACTTTACTGGTTATCGTGATCAAAAGAACCGAAGGCCAGCATTCTTTAGTGGTGCATGCTATTGGTAACGATGCTAAGGGAAAATTTTCCCTCCTTTTTTATATTGGTGGTATCGCCCTTAGCTTTATCAACCCCTGGATCGGTGTTGCACTTTATTTCCTGGTGGCCTGTATCTGGTTTATCCCCGATAGAAGAATTGAAAACGCCATGCGCGAGCAGGGTTTAATTGATGATAATAAGTGAGAATAATCCTTTGCTTTTTATCTGAAAATGAACATGCAGTAATACTTCTGAAACAGCAGCCCCGTTATCCGCTACTTCTGATAAAACCTGTGAAACAAGCAAGCATACCAAAAAAATAATAACAACAATGCTTAAATCGGAACCGCTACTACCGGGTTTATTAAACACAGGTTAGTAAGAAAACCATCCAAAATTAATTTCTTATGGCGTTAGCCGATAATAGCAAGGCAGGCCTGGCCCCTTAGCCCCGATTGAAGTGAGCATCCCGATTTTACATCGGGATAAAACGTAAAGCGGGAAGAAACCTAAATAGTAGTAGCAGGCTGCGCTTCAAATAAATGACAAACTAAAAGCATATTGGTATTAAGGAGCCTGAAGCATTTCCGCATACAATTCTCGATCAATCATTTCTGCACCCAAACTCATTAAATGATCGTTTGGTAACTGACAATCGATTAAATCGATATTCATTTTACTTAAAAAGATAAGTGCCGCTTTCGAAGCATTGCTCACGTAACTGAACATACTTTCGCCACAAAATACTCGATTAACCTTTAATCCATACAAGCCGCCCACAAGCTTATCTTCCAGCCAAACTTCCACACTGTGTGCATAACCCTGCTGATGAAGATTGATGTAAGCCTGTTGCATTTCGTTGGTAATCCAGGTTCCATCCTGCCCTTTTCTTTCCGTGGTGGCGCAGTTAAGGATCACTTCAGCAAAAGCCTGGTTAAAAGTAATTTTAAAAACTTCGTCCTTTAAAATTTTCTTCATGCTTTTGCTGGTCTTGATTTTATCAGGATAAATCACGCAACGCTCATGTGGCGAATACCAAAGGATTGGTTCGCCTTCGCTAAACCATGGAAATATGCCGTTAGAATAGGCAATCAACAATCTTTCCATACCCAGATCTCCACCAATGGCCAGCAAACCATCCTCTTCTGCCAAAGCTGGATCAGGGAAACCGGGGTCATCATCTAAGAGTTGAAAAAACATAGGCGAAAATAAGAAAGAAAACAAAGATTAAACCCTTGCGTTTTAAATAAGTCATACTGTTAAATTGTCCATTATGAACGCAAAAGATAATTTCTTAAAAGTAAAACATCTTTACAACCGGGCGGGCTTCGGTATTTCTTATACCGATTTACAGAAATTAAGCAAAAAAAACCTTGAAAAGGTGGTTGATAACATGCTTAAAGATTCCCAAAAAGACGATCCGATCAAATTAGTAAATGATTTTGAATCAAAACGGCAACTTCTGGTACAGGCGGGTTTATACGCTAAAAAAGACCTGACGGATGATGAAAAGAAAATGCGCCAGCAGATTGTACGCGAACAAAACGAAGTAAGCCGCGACCTTAACATTGCTTTCATTAATCAGATGATCAATACTGATGCACCATTAAGGGAGAAAATGACGCTTTTTTGGCATGGCCATTTTGCCTGCCGTAGCAACAATCCTTTTTTTGCACAACAGCTAAACAATATCCAACGCGATAATGCCTTAGGCAGCTTTAAAACCTTATTGGTTGAAGTTTCTAAGTCGCCGGCCATGCTGCAATACCTCAACAACCAGCAAAACAGAAAAGGCAAACCAAACGAGAATTTCGCCCGCGAGCTCATGGAACTTTTCACCCTGGGTAGGGGAAATTACACCGAACAGGATATTAAAGAATCTGCACGTTCGTTTACCGGCTGGATGTATGATAAAGATGGCTCTTTTATTTTCAGGGAAAACCTGCACGATACGGGAACCAAGACTTTTTTCGGTAAAATCGGGAATTTTGAAGGTGAAAATATCATCGACATTATTTTAGAAAAACCAGAAACCTCACAGTTCATCGCCAGGAAGGTATATAAATTCTTTGTGAACGATAATCCAAATGAGGCGCATGTTAAAGAACTGGCAACACATTTTTACAACTCGAAGTACGACATTGCTTCGATGATGAAAAAGATGTTTACATCCGATTGGTTTTTCAGCCCTGAAAACGTAGGTACCAAAATTAAATCTCCGGCTGAATTTTTAGTGGGTTTAAGTCGCGAGTTTTATGTTACCTACAACAAACCTCAGGTTTTAATTCAGTTGCAAAGCAGTTTAGGCCAATATTTATTTAACCCGCCAAATGTAGCGGGCTGGCCTGGCGGACAAAGCTGGATCGACAGTTCGTCGTTAATGTTAAGGATGCGCATTCCATCGCTCGTTTTAAATGATGGGGAAATCGATTTTAGCGGCAAGGCAGATCCCGAAGATGAGGCCGTAATTGCACTAAGCAGGGTAGCAACCACCAATGCCAACGCCAATACAAAACCAAAATCGTACGTTAACGCAAATGCCGATTGGCCTAAATTTTTAGGCACCTTACCAAAAGGATTGACGCCATTAGCCCTTACCGAATTTTTATTACAACCAAAATTAAACGATAAAATTACAACCATGGTAAGCGATAATAAAGGATTGCGAAGTACCGCGGTTGAGATTACAAGCATGCCGGAGTATCAGTTGTGCTAGGCGCATTTTGGTTGATTGTTTGATGGCTCATGGTTGATAGCCAAAAAGCTAAATACCTAAGCTGTTAAATGAGGGTTGATGGTTTGATGACCCATGGTTGATAGCCAAAAAGCTAAATACCTAAGCTGTTAAATGAGGGTTGAGGGCTGATGGTTGATAGCCAAAAAGCTAAACATCCAGGCTATCAACTATAAAACTATTAACTATTGACCAAAATACCCAGGCCATCAACTATAAAACTATGAACCATCAACCAATGAACTACTAAAAAAACATTAACTATTAACAAGATGAACAGAAGAAATTTTTTAAGAAATACAGGATTTGTGGCAGCAGGTTCGCTATTTGTTCCGGCTTTCATGAAACCGCTTGAGGCCATGGCGCTTGATGAGTTAAGTTTATACAAAAACCTGGTTGTGGTACAGCTTTCTGGTGGAAACGATGGTTTGAACACGGTTATTCCTTTTGGAAATGATATTTATTATCAAAAAAGGAAAAGCATTGCCATCAAACCTGAAGAAGTGATCAAATTGAACGATATGCAGGGCTTAAACCCAAATATGGCTGCGCTGCAAGAGATACACGATCAGGGCTGGATGACCATTATTAACGATGTGGGTTACCCAAATCCCGATCGTTCGCACTTTCGTTCTATGGATATCTGGCAAACCGGTAGTGATAGTAATCAGTTCTTATCTACAGGATGGATTGGTCGTTATCTAGATAGCAATTGCCAAACCTGCAAATTCCCTTATACCGCAATCGAGGTAGACGATTCGCTTTCTCTGGCCATGAAAGGACAGACCAAAAAGGGTATTGCTTTAAAAGATCCCGCAGCGTTGTTCCGCAATACGAATGATCCTTTTTTTAAAGCCATGTTGCAAAATGATAAAGAGCATTTGGATGAAGATAATTTGGGTTATTTATATAAAACAATGATCGAAACTTCTTCTTCTGCAAACTATATCCAGAATACGTCGAAAATTTATCAGTCCAAATCAACTTATCCTAACTCGGGTTTTGCCAACCAGTTAAAAACGGTTTCGAAATTTATTTCGTCGGGATTAAAAACCAGGGTTTATTATGTTTCGTTAAGCGGTTTCGATACCCATGTAAACCAGATCGGTCAACAAGGAAATCTACTAAAACAATACAGTGAGGGTATGGCCGCTTTCTTGAAAGATCTTAAAACTAATAATAAACTGGATGACACCCTGGTAATTACCTTCTCCGAATTCGGCCGCAGGGTAGAACAAAATGCCAGTAACGGAACCGACCACGGAACGGCAAATAACATGTTTGTTTTCGGCGGAAAATTAAAGAAACAGGGTATATTTAATGCTGCACCAAACTTAAGTGATCTGGATACCGGAGATTTAAAATATCAATTGGATTTCAGGCAGGTGTATGGTACCATTTTAGATAAATGGCTGGATGTAAATAATGCTGATATTTTGAATAAGAAATTTAATACACTGGATTTTATATAGAATTTGGCTAAGCTGAATTATTAATATCATTGCCGTCCTGATGGCTAACTTATTGAATTAAAATAAATTACATTTTTTTTTACGAACCGCTGTCTGCGAGAGATCGTCATTCCCAACTTGATTGGGAATCGTAATGCAAGCGTTTTAAGATCCCCGCCTGCGCGGGAATGACGGCCGTATAAAAGGAGTCTGTCAAGGTAGCCTGTCGAAAAACTTTTAAAAGCATTTCGACAAGCTCAACATGACAGATTAAATTAGCTTATTTGTTTGTAAGCTCCAGCTCATCTAAAGTTCCCTTGGTTTCCTGAAGTTCCTTTAATTCAGCTTTCTTTTTCTTGATCTCTGCATCAACATCTTCAACACTGTATTTTGGCAAGGCTATGGTTTTGCCATTGGTCGTAATACTCGAAGCATAAACATTAAGTTCAAGACCAAAGTCGGCAAGCTTTGCATTGGTAACCGGATATTTAACATTTTTCCATTTTTCGGGATGATTTGCTTTTGCTTCCCTTAACATGTCATTATCGTTCAGCGAATCGCCCGGTTTTAAAGTATTGTTACCATCCCCATCCCTCGACATGTGAGCAGAAATCACTTTTTTAGTCGATATTTCCCGAACTTCTACATTAACATCAACACTACCAGTTAAGGGTTGCTTACCAGTGTAAACATATTCAATTTCAAGCTTGGGCACCTTTTCTCCAAAAAACTCATCTTCTGTTATGGTCAGGTTCTTGATTTTAAATATATCCAGTTTCTGTTTATTAACGACCAACTCCTTTTTCTGGATTTCGAGTGTATCAATTTCTCCTGATACTTTTGCGATTTCTTTTTTATTGTGTGCCTGCAAAAGATCTTCGGCCAGGTTTACCACTGATGAGTAGCTTAAACCATCAATCATTTCCAAAGAAATTTTATCAAAAGATTTTCCCTTGTATTTTTCAGGTTCGTTCCATTTTAAACGCATCGATTCTAAGGCGATCACCCTTAAGGCTTTTTCCAGATTGTTCTTTTCTTCCGCGTTAAGGTTTTTTACAATTTTGGTTTTGGAAACTTCGAATTCTTTTTCAGATTTCGCGTTAAACTTTTCTCCACAGCCCGTTAAGGCTGCCACAATAAACGCACAAAATACAATGGCGACGGATAATTTGTTCATAAGCTAATTTAGATGAGATGGAACATTAAAAAAATTTAAACGTTTATATTGGCACTATAGTTTTATTTTCTTTTTAACAGGTATACAGGCCGGTTAGTATCTTTATCAATCTGATCTGTATAAACGCTGAATAATTCGTATCCATAGTTTTTCATCTTGTTTACACAATCAATTGCAGAATTAAATTCGAGTTTATTGCCATCATCATCACGGATGTACAGCTCGCTATAATCTCCCTTTTTTTGTCCATACTCCAATACAATCCATTGTTTATTGGCTAAAAAAGCTTTTTCGGCACGGACCTGGATATAATCTACATGGATATCGGTCAGCTTCATTCCATTTACGTTTTGAGCTTTGGCATCAGATAGCCCAAAGCAAGCGGCGAGTGCCGCTGCAAAAATTAATTTTTTCATGTTGTGTTTCTTTTGTGTGTAATTCTAAATTACGGAGAATCTATTAAGAATGCACAATGTTATCTGTAACAAAAAGCAAATTCTTAAATCTTAACCTAAACAAACACAATGAACTTTTTAGGCAATATCATCTGGATTATTTTTGGCGGCATTTTTATTTTTTTCGAATACATCATCGGAGGTTTAATCCTTTGCCTAACCATCGTAGGTATTCCCTTTGGCATCCAATGTTTTAAATTTGCCATTGTTGGCCTTGCGCCTTTTGGCGTTAAAATAACAGATACCTCGTCAAACACAGGCTGCCTTTCTACGATTATGAATTTGATCTGGATTTTTTGTGGTGGCTTCTGGATTGCCTTAACCCATTTGTTTTTCGGGATTCTGCTTTGCATTACCATCGTGGGTATTCCTTTCGGTCGCCAGCATTTTAAGCTGATGAACCTGGCCTTTACCCCTTTCGGGAAATCGATTTCTTAATCTGAATAAATCTATACAGTTCCGGCATTCCCAACCCGATAGCTATCGGGTTGATTGGGAATCTCGAAGCGGTCTGCATTAAGATTCCCGCCTGCGCGGGAATGACGACTGCTTTAGTAGAAATGTTCTTCACTTGACTATCCGTATTTGGTGGCTTACCAAAACAAAAGAAAACCAAAAAATATTTTTTTTGAAAAGCAGGTCTCTGTGTTTATCGGATCCGACAGTCCTGCCATCCGCTTTACCTCTCTGCGTTCGGTGCCCGCTCTCCTGTCCCTTAGGTTTATTAAACTGTGGCCTGTTCCCATCAGTAAAAACTTTCGTACTATATATCGTAACGTCATTTCCACCTTGATTGGAAATCGTAATGCTTTGGTAGGAGTTTTAAGTTGTATTAAGATTCCCGCCTACACGGGAATGACGTCCCTCAAAACTATAGAATCAATCCTATTGATTTAGAATGCTCAATTGCCTCTTCACTATTATTAAATAAGCATGCCCCAACCCCTTTATCTTCTACTCTTTTAAGCAATTCTTTGGTTTCTGCCTCTTTTTCTGGCCGGATATTACGAATGTAAACTGCTTCGATATTTTTGGGGTATTTTTCTACTATCGAACTATAAATTTCAGGATCCTGTTGCGAATTATCTCCAAAAAACACAAATTTCTGATTGGGAAAGGCATCCAGAATGCGCATTACCCTTAATAATTTTCCTTCATGCCCAGTTTTGCCCGTTTTAATCAGGTCTTTCCATCTTTTCAGTGTATTTAAAAGAAAAGCACCATCCGGCAATTTGTTAAACTTAAAGGTTTCGAGCAGGTAATCGTATAAATTCCATTCGCTGCTGCTCACATAAAAAAAAGGATTGGGTTGTTCTGCCTCTGTATGAGATAAAGCCAATTGCTGGTAATGACTGGCCGCATCAGGAAAGGTTTTACGCGTATGTGGATTTTTAATAAAAAGCTCTCTCAAACGCCTTCCGATAGTTGCAGAATGCGAAACCATTACGGTATCATCCACATCAGAAATGAAAGCATATTGGGTAATGTGAGGCACATAAATTTTGCCTTCGCCGGCATTTAAAATAGTACCGTCCTCGTTAAGCGCCTCTACTTTAACATCGTGCCAGCCCGCGGGGATATCATGTTCTGCCTTCCATTCAAATTTAAAAAAGCCATCGCCTTCGGTTCTGTTGTAGATAATCTGATCAAAAAACCGCAAACGGACCTCTACAAAAGCGTAGGGTTTTAAAATAAAAAGCTTTAACAGATGAGCGATATTAACAAAGATATTGTTGCTGTAAACCTGCCGTGTATTGGCCTTACGTTTAAAAACATGACCATAAACAACCAGATTGTGTGCGTGGCCATAACCATGATATACTTTTACACTAACAGATTTATTCATTGTTATTAAAACAGAGTTTATTAAAAGTTGTTTGTGAAGTAAACATAAGGCAACCAAAATGAAATTACTGTTCATCATCAATCCGGGCTCCGGCAGTCACGATATAAACTTAAAAGAAGTAATTTCTAAACATTTCGAAGCAAAAAAAACTGAGGTAGATCTATTCGAACTGCCAAAAGACTGCTCTTTAGATAAAATAAAAGCAAAGATAAGCGCTTCGAAACCCGACCGTGTTGTGGCCGTTGGTGGCGACGGAACATTAAAACTGGTAGCCGAATGTTTATTGAATACCGAAACTCCAATTGGGATTATTCCAGCTGGTTCTGCAAATGGGATGGCGAAAGAATTAGGTATACCCAGCGATATTGAGCAGGCTTTGGTACTTTTAGAAGAAGGCAAATTGCAGAAAATCCACGTAGTTAAACTCAACAACGAAATCTGTATTCACTTATCTGATTTAGGTTTTAATGCCTATTTGGTAAAGAAATTCGATACCCTGCCCGACCGTGGTATGTGGGGTTATGCAAAAGCCACCTGGCACGCCTTGTGGAACCACCGCCGCATGGAAGTGCAACTGAAGCTTAAAGATGAAACCGTTACCTCTAAAGCAGCGATGGTGGCCATTGCCAATGCAACCATGTACGGCTCCGGATTAAAAATTAACCCGGATGGAAAATTAGATGATAAACTTTTTGAAGTAATCCTGGTAAAGGATTATTCTTACCTCGAAATATTAAAAATCTGGATCACCAAATTGCCTTTTAATCCTAAGAAAATAGAAGTATTTCAAACGGCTGATGTAAAAATTGTTTCTAAACACCAGGCGCATTTTCAGGTAGATGGAGAATACATTGGCAGGGTAAATACCGTTGAAGCAAGCATTCTGCCTGCGGCCATTACTGTGGTTTTACCCAATCAGACCCGATAGCTATCGGGTAATTCGCGGTGAATTTTAATGGTAAAATACAACCTGAAAAATTCGGCAATAAAACAGATGCGGAATAAAATATCAAACCAGCGGTCGCCCAGGTTTAAAATTTCGGGCAAATAAGTGATAAAACCAATGGAGAATACCCAAACCACTAAACGGAATGGAAATTGAATATAATAGGTGATGAATCCAATTTTTTTAAATAGGATTAAACCTATCGCAGAAATAAAAAGGGACACAAATAACGGCAATAGTAAAATTACCTTTGCCTGCGATAATACCTGATCTGGAATTTCATTTAAATGCGTTAAAATCTGCCAAAATTGTTTAGCCAATAATGCGATGCTAATGATATCCAATAAGGCAAAAAGTCGGGTAGTGTTCTTCATTAATTTATTTTACTTGCAATATTTTGCCAAATAATCATCAGCTTTTTTACTGCCCATATATTTAACAAAGATAAAATCTTCGCAGGCGCCCTGTTTATCGCCTTGCTTAATTTTTTTTAAGGCCATTTTTATCCTGTCATCTAGATACTCATCATCAATGCCTAATTGATTTTTAATGGCAATGATCTGATCTTCTTGTCCTGGTTTTGCCTGATCGATGTTTTTATAAAAATTAATGACCGAATTGGTTAAAGCTTCTTCTGCCTGATAGCTTCGGATAGACTCCTGCATCTCTTCGCTCGATTTTCCTTCACAGTTATAACCTGAAAGTACAAAATTAACGGGAACAACGATTGAAACCGTTGTATCGTAACCCGCCGGAACCTGCCATTTGCCACTGCTGAGCCGTACTAAACGCAGTGCTTCTTCATCCAGATCAGACAATATTCCCTTGCTTATTTTCGAAAAATAAACCTTTCCCTGCTCATCAAGCTTAAAACTTACGTTTACCGTCCCCTGGACGCAGTTATCTTTAGAAAACCGAGGATAAACTGTATTTTCTCTCAAAAAATTGATAAAACCATTTTTACCAGATTTAAACTGAACCTGGCCCATCGCCAGGGAAAAGCAAAAAAGTAAACAAATGGTGAATAGGGTTTTCATTGTACTAATTTACTGTTTTAAACGCAGAGAATGCAAAGTTTTTCGTAGAGGGAAAAAGAGTTTTAGCCACGGAAGCACAGAAACACGGATAGATCATCGAGAAGTTTATCACCGAGAAGATGAGAGTTTTAATTTAATAGTAAGATCGTTATTCCCGCGCAGGCGGGAACCTTAAAGCTTATTGCATTACGATCCCCAATCAACCCAATAGCTATCGGGTTGGGAATGACGACTGCTAAAAAATCTCTCTGTGGCCTCAGTGCCTTCTCTCTGTTCTCTCTACGGTTAAATTTGTAACACCATATTTGGCCACCGAGGCACAGAAAAAACTTTACCCCTTTGCGCATTCCTTATTTTCTTTGCGATTAAGAAAAAGTAACCTTCAAAATTAAATCCGGATCAGGGCAATTGGCTAAATATTTTTCCCTTTCACTAAACTTACAAACGCCAGGATAATCGCCTTTTAGTCCTCCCATATCTTTAATCAATTGAAAATGAAGATGTGGTGGCCATGATCCGTTTTCTTCTTTTGCACCCAGTTCTGCAATTTTTGTTGCGGCAGGAATAAATTTACCCTCCTCCAGTCCATTTAATGATGCTAAGCTTAAATGACCGTATAAAGCATTAAATTTAAAGCCATCTATATCGTAGGTTAGAATGATGGTAGCACCATAATCGCCAAGGTTATCATTAAAGGCAAAACTTTGCACGGTTGCATCATAAAAGTTGTAGATCGGTGTTCCGGCCGGCCCCCAGATATCAATACCTAAATGTAACCTGCGGGGCTCTTCTTCAGTATCAAAATGTGTACTTCTTGAATAAATCGTGCGGTGTTCGTTGTATCCGCCAATTCCATAACTGGCATTGTTTTTAGCCAGCTTTTCATTAACCCAATCGGAGAACAGATCGGTATCATCCAAAATCTCGTCTGTTAATTCCGTATTGGCCGCTGTAAAATCCAAAGGCAAAAGCTGATCGTTTTTTGCATCAAAATCAACAACTTTTTGGATCAATGCAATATTTGATTGAATAACCTGATCGAAAGTTTGCATCTGTATTTATTTAAAAATATATACGAAATTATAAATGTAGTGTGATAAAGCTCCACCAATCACAAAAAGGTGCCATAATTCATGGCTGTGCATCCACCTGAACATTTGCTTATCTTTTGCATAATAATAGGTTCCGCCAATATAAAATACACCTCCAAGCAATAACCAGAAAATTGCACCAATGGGCAAAGTTCCAAGCATTTTCTGTAGCAGGGGTACAATTAAACAACCCATTAAGATATAAATGGATAAAGATATGGCCGTACTTTTTAAACGGTTAAAGATTTTGAGCAGGCAGCCTACGATGGCAATAATCCATACAATAGCGAACAGGCTCCAACGCAACCAGCCATCAAAAACCAATAAGGCTGTTGGTGTGTAAGAACCTGCAATCATCAAATAAATGCAGCAATGATCGAATTTTTGCCAAAAACGTACACCATAATCGGTAGCCGGGTAACCATGATATATGGCACTTACCCCAAAAAGAATAAAAGTACCGATACTGTAAATCCAGGCAGCGGTAAATTCTATCGGGGTATTGCACTTCTGAAGCAACAGACACCCAGCCGGAATTGCTATTAATGCCGGGATAAAATGTGTAAAGAAATTAACAGGTTCCCTTAGCTTCCTCACAAAAAATTATTCGCTGTCTTCGTCTTTTTGCCTTGGTTCTTTGGCTATCTTATCAAAAAGATGGTCCATACGCTCTACATACTCATTAGTATCATCTACAAAGAAAGTAAGCTCTGGTACTACCCTTACCTGGTGACGGATACGGCTGCCCAGTTTATACCTGATCTCACCTGCATGCGCATTAACGGTATTGATAGAAAGCGTGGTATTATTGGTATTAAAAAAGCTCAGGTAAACCTTAGCTACGGCTAAATCTGGTGAAACCCTAACGCGGGTAATGGTTACCAATGTGTTGGGCAAAAATGCAGCACCTTCACGCTGAAAAACCTGTGCTAACTCCTCTTGTAATACTCCTGCAAATTTCTGCTGACGTTTACTTTCCATAATGTTATAATTATCAATTACCAATAATCAATTATCAGACTGTACAAGCCGATAAAATTAGATTGATAAGGTTCTAAAATTATCAATAACCATTAGTCAATTATCAGACCATAATCGGCACGAAAAAACAAATGGTACAGATAATATATGTTAAAAATGTAAAAACTTCGGACAGTTAACCGTCCTCAGGTTTTTTGTAAAAATACTTATATTTAATTAATGAGCAACGGAACAAATTTTAATCTTGAAGAAAGAACTTTCCTATTCGCTCAATCTGTCAGGTCGTATTGTAAGAAGGTTACCCATAATGTTATTAATATTCAAGACATTAAGCAGGTTGTCCGATCTTCCGGGTCCGTATCCGCAAACTATATCGAAGCCAACGAATCATTAAGCAAAGCTGACTTTATTTATCGCATAAAAGTTTGCCGAAAAGAAGCAAAGGAAACTAAACTTTGGCTCAATTTAATCGATATCGAAGATAAAAAAGACCTGGAACCTTCAAAATCACTTCTTGTAAGTGAAGCCAATCAATTGATGTTGATATTTAATGCGATTATTAAAAAATCACAATAGCCATGCTACAATGACCAAATCATAATGTTCAATTAGCAATGATAAATCACGATAACCAAGTTTCAATAACCAGATTACAATCGAAAAGGCAATTTTTTGCTATTTATTTACTCATATTGCTAAGCCCATCGCTACGGTTTGATCATTGAAAATTGGTGATTGATTATTAACCTACCAGATTTTTTTTCCTAAAGACTAATACAAAAGGTTACTATCATACGGGTACCTCGCCACATGTGCAGCTTTAACCTTATCGTACAATAATGTTTTAAACTCTTCTAAGTTTTCTTTTTCGGTTGCCGAGATAAATAGCACAGGCACTTTATCGTGGCTCATCCAGCTTTTTTTGAAGTCTTCTAAAGTGAGCTTGCCATCATCTTCTTCATCGTCAACCTCAGGCGAAACATAAGCATCAATTTTATTAAAAACCAAAATCATGTCTTTATCAATCGCGCCAATATCTTTCAATGTTTCGTTAACCGTATTAATCTGATCTTCAAAGTTGGGATGCGAAACATCCACCACGTGAATCAACAAATCAGCCTCACGTACCTCATCTAAAGTAGACTTAAAACATTCTACCAAATGGTGAGGCAGTTTGCGGATAAATCCAACAGTATCAGAAAGCAGGAAAGGTAAATTTTCAATCACTACCTTGCGCACAGTCGTATCCAATGTTGCAAACAACTTGTTCTCTGCAAATACTTCCGATTTCGAAAGCATATTCATAATGGTCGATTTACCTACGTTAGTATAACCAACCAGGGCTACCCTAATCAGCTGACCTCGGTTTTTACGCTGCGTTTCATTCTGACGGTCGATATTTCTTAAACGTTCTTTTAACAGCGAGATTTTATTTAAAATAATACGTCTGTCACTTTCAATCTGGGTTTCCCCCGGACCACGCATCCCGATACCACCCTTTTGGCGTTCCAAGTGGGTCCACATACCAGTTAAGCGTGGTAAAACGTATTGCAACTGTGCCAGTTCTACCTGTGTTTTTGCCTGTGCAGTTTGGGCCCTGTTGGCAAAAATATCGAGAATTAAATTACTTCTATCCAGCACCTTCACACCAAGCTCACGGTCGATATTGCGCAGTTGCGATGGCGATAACTCGTCATCAAAAACCACCACATCAATTTCTTCTGATTTTACATAAGCTTTAATTTCTTCGAGCTTACCTGTACCCACAAATGTAGCACGCTCTGGTTTTAACATTTTCTGTGTAAAAACCTTTTCCACCCTTCCACCAGCTGTATCAACCAAAAAGGCCAGCTCATCTAAATATTCTTTTGTTTGGGCTTCTTTTTCGCCCGGAGTAACTACTCCGACTAAAATTGCCCGTTCCTGCACAACGGCAGTATCGTATGTTTTTTGTTTTCCCATGTAATTGATGCAAAGATACGAAATTTGCCAATGTGTAAATCCATTAACAAACCATACGGATGCAATAAAGTTTTTATTTCCCTTTGGAGAAAAGTGATTGTCATCGCTTCTATGGCAATACGACCACATCAAAACGCTTAGATGTTCTCAGGCGACTTAGATGGTTAAATATTTTTTTTGAAAAACAGGGTTCAGCGTGCTTCGGCTACGAAAGTCCTGCTATCGCTTCAAATCCTCGCTCGTACCTCGCTGTGGGTTTTCCGCTTTATCAGGTTTATTTAACAGAAGACTGAAGTCCTTAGTTTAAAGGTAAAGTGCAATATAAACCTCGCAGGTTTTAAAAACCTGCGAGGTTTATACTAGTTATATCTGCGCTACAAATTCTTTAATAGCCGTTCCCGGATTATCTGTTTTCATAAAATTCTCGCCGATCAAAAACCCATTAAAGCCTGCAGCTTTTAAATCCTTAATGGTTTGCGGGTTGCTGATCGCGCTTTCTGAAATCTTTAAAAACTCATCAGGGATTTTATTTACCAGATCAAACGAAGTTTGAATATCAACCGTAAAATCGCCCAGGTTTCTATTGTTTACCCCAATGGCATCCAGGTTCGGAGAGATGCTTCTTTCCAGTTCTTCAAGGTTATGCACTTCTAAAAGCACATTCAAGCCTAAATTTTTTGCAAATTTTCCGAAATCGTTGATCTGCTGAGGGGTTAATATCGAAGCAATCAATAGAATAATATCAGCTCCCCAGGCTTTTGCTTCCAAAATCTGGTATTCATCAATCATGAAATCCTTTCTTAAGATCGGAATATTATTTGCCGCCCTAGCCGCAAGGATATCATCAGTTTTTCCGCCAAAGAAATCAACATCAGTTAAAACTGAAAGAGCAGATGCGCCAGCCGCATTGTAGGCCTGTGTAACTTCTGCAACATCTGCAATACCATTAATTAAACCTTTTGATGGCGACCGGCGTTTAAATTCAGCAATAATACCGGTACGATCATCGGCCAGTAAGAACTCTTTAAAAACATAAGGCGTTCTGTTAAAATGGACCGAATTCTCTAAATCGGGTATAGAAACGAGTGCTTTCGCTGCCGCGATTTCTTCTTTTTTACGTAATACGATTTTATCTAGTATGTTCATGCTAATAAGTTCAAACCTCGCAGGTTTTAAAAACCTGCGAGGTTTATATTAAATCCCTATGCTGTTAACCAATTCTCCATCATCTGCTTGCCGTACTCAGTAAGTACGCTTTCAGGGTGGAACTGTACACCCCGCACGTCCAATGTTTCGTGTCTTAAGGCCATAATCTCACTCTTGTGATCTCTTGCTGTGATTTTTAAACACGAAGGAAAGTTTTCTTTACTCACTACCCAACTGTGGTAACGGCCAACATTTATAGTTTGGGGACATTCCCAGAACAATGGTTCATCTCCATCTACAACCGTTACCGGCGTGGCAATTCCGTGCATCGGTCTGCCCAGATTTAACAAGGTACCACCAAAAACTTCGGCAATGGCCTGCTGCCCTAAACATACGCCAAAAATACTTTTGGTTGGTGCATAAGTTCTGATAACGTCCAGCAGTAAGCCAGCTTCTTCAGGAATGCCAGGTCCCGGCGAAAGCAAAATTTTATCGTATTTATCTACATCCGCCAAATCGAACTTATCGTTTCTCCAAACTTCGGCTTCATAACCAACTTCGTTAATTAAATGCACCAAATTGTATGTAAAACTATCGTAGTTGTCGATAACCAAGACGGTTTTTTTATTTATATCTTCCATTATATATCTTTATTTACATCATCCATCTCACCTCATCCATTTTACATCTTAACTAAATTCCCTCTGCCATTTCTACTGCCTTGCGCAATGCGGCAATTTTGTTGTTCACCTCCTGCATTTCTGTTTCGGGTACTGAATCGGCCACAATACCCGCCCCGGCACGATAATGCAGTTCGTTGTTCTTGCTCATAAAGGTCCTGATCATGATGGCATGATTAAAATCTTCGTTAAAACCCATAAAACCGATGGCACCAGCATAAAAATTCCTGCCCAATTTTTCGTTTTCGTCGATGAGCTGCATGGCTTTATATTTTGGCGCACCACTTAAAGTACCTGCCGGGTAGGTATCGGCAACCACTTTAAAAGCACTTACATTTTCCTGCAAGTGTCCGGTAACCTTGCTTACCAGATGGATCAGGTGCGAATAGTATTGTACTTCTTTAAACGATTTCACCTCTACCCGGTTACAGTGCCTGCTTAGATCGTTCCTGGCCAGGTCGACCAACATGACGTGTTCTGCACTTTCTTTAGGATCCTGTTCCAGTTTACGGGCCTGTTCTGCATCCTCGATATCGTTTCCGCTACGTTTAAACGTTCCGGCAATAGGGAAGATGTTTGCCGAATTATTTTTGATGGTAATCTGTGCTTCAGGCGAGGAACCGAACAATTTAAAATTCCCGTAATCGAAATAAAACAGGTAAGGCGAAGGATTGATGGAACGCAAACAACGGTACACGTTAAATTCATCACCCGAAAATGCCTGTTTAAATGCTCTTGATGGTACAATCTGGAAAACATCACCACGGTAAATGTGCTTTTGTAATTTTGTTACCAGGTCCATAAAGCCCTGATCAGTCAAATTAGACGACTCCTGTCCTCTGGTTTGAAATTTATATTCAGGGTAATTTTTATTCTGGATCAGGTATTCCATTTTTTCCAGTCCGCCTTCTTCTTCTCCTTCGAAAGTGTTTTTGAAAAGGGTGATTTCGTTTTTAAAATGATCGATTGCAATGATGTAACGGTATAAATGGTACTGCATCTCCGGAATCTCCTCTCCTTCTGGTGTTTCGGAAGTAAATTTGATATCCTCAAAATGCTGTACAGCGTTCCAGGTAAAGTATCCGAACAATCCGCTCGAGATAAACTTGATTTCAGGCAATTCGGTTTCTTTGAATTTATCCTTAAAATCAGCGATTTCCTCAATCAGGTTTTTACTTTCGGTAATTTCTACCGCTCCATCCGGAAAATAGGTTTCCAACCTTGATCCTTTTAAGATAATTCCGGCAACAGGATCGGCACAAACAAAACTCATGGAGTTCTCTCTACTGTGGTAATCTGAACTTTCCAATAAGATGCTGTTCGGGTACACATCACGTAAGCGTAAATAAATGCTCACTGGCGTAGTGGTATCGGCAAGCATTTTTTTGTAAGTGGTATTTATTTTATACATGATAAAGGTAAAATGGTATAAGGTGTAAGTCCTGTGGTTTGCATTATCGTATTTTTTTTAACAATAAAAAGCCCGGCGTGTGGTTCTACGCCGGGCTTTAATGGTTCTTTAATAAGGTTTAGGTTGATAAACTATATTTTTTTCATACGCAGCCAGCGCAATCCGTTTTCGAATTACTTTGCCAAAGCCATGTATGTATATTGTTGATCATGAGCCACAAAAATATAAAGAATTTTGAAAAACCGAAATATTTATGAAAATAAGTTTAGTCCGGAGTCGTGAGTCTGAAGTCGTGAGCCTCAATTCCTTGTCATACTGTGAGCGTGGCGAAGGATCTTTTAGGGTAAGATCTCTTTTCTAACCGCAAAGCAGGCAAAAGTTTATTGTTGACCATATAAGGAACGTAAGGGAATATAAGGGCAGGTTTCTTCTGCGTAAATCAGCGTAATCTGCGGGAACATATTGTATGTTGCCCTACGTGGGCCCGCAGATTGAAGAAGATTTGCACAGATTATTTTTTTAACCATGCACTCAACTCGGTGCCCTTCCTCTGTGTACTTTGTGGTAAAAAGCGAGTGTATTAAAACGAAAAAATCCCGCTCTTATAGCAGGATTTTATATTTTAATTGTAGAAATATCCGGTTAAGAAACCCCAAAGAACGATCTTCCGGGAACATCTTTAACCATTAACAGAATGGCAGCAATAATCAGGATCAATGCCAGTCCGAAGAAAACAGCAATGGTGCGGTGTTTTGCAACAGCTTCTGTTACCTTTTTCGATTTGGCGTTACCCACCGTAATCAAAATGATGGCAATAATCATCATCGAGGTATGTTCAGCTTTGAAATAACGACCAATGGCATCGCTCATTGGCAATTTTGTTAAGGGGCTCAGGAAATACAATACCAGGCCAATCAACAATTGAATGTGCGCGCTGATCAGCGTAAATACATTGAGCTTGCGATTACCTTCGGTGTATGTTTTATTACCCAGCCAACCAGATAAAGCATTGATTACAGCAATAACCAATAGAATTAATACGATGTAGCGCCATCCGGAGTGCGCAGATTTTAAGATGTTGTACATTTTTATCAAATATGTTTAGTCAAAAATAGACATTAATTGTAAAAAATAGGATATTCAACAGAATGAAGGCTAATTTATATTAGTTTTAAACAAATTAAACCCTAAACTTATTATGAAGAAAATTTTACTCGCCATTGGGCTGGTAATTTCTACTACATTTTTGTTTGCACAGCAAACTACCTTCCCGGTTAATGGCTCTTTTGATACCAGACCCGGAATGTTTGCCTTCACAAACGCAACAATAGTAGTTAATGCCAATCAAACCCTCACAAATGCTACACTTTTAATTAAAGGACAAACCATACAGGGCGTTGGTGCCGGTTTAGCTGTACCAAAAGGTTATGTGGTGATCGATTTAAAAGGAAAATTTGTTTATCCTTCCTTAATTGATGCTTTTACCAGTTACGGCCTTACTGAAGCACCTGCACAGCAACGTGGCTTCGGTGGTCAGCGTCAATCAATATTTATATCTACCAAAAAAGGTGCTTACGGCTGGAACGAATCAATCAGACCAGAAACTTATGTAAAAAATATTTTTTCTACCGACAGTAAAAAAGCGGATGAACTGCGTAAAGTAGGTTTCGGAAGCGTAAACGTGATCAGTCGCGATGGTATTGCACGTGGTGTTTCGGCAGCTGTAACCTTAAACGAAGGTGCTGATAACAGTGTGATTTTAAAAGACCAGACCGCAGCAAACTATTCGTTCAATAAAGGAACTTCGTCAAACGACTACCCTACGTCGTTAATGGGGTCGATTGCTTTATTACGCCAAACGTATTACGATGCACAATGGTATGGCAAACAAAAAGAAGAATACAATATCTCGCTGGATGAATTTGGCAAACAACAGGCCATGCCACAGATTTTTGAAGTAGATGGATGGCAGAACATCCTTCGTGCAGATAAAATCGGAAAAGAATTTGGCAAGAAATACATCATTAAATCAACAGGTGATGAATATCAGCGCATCAACGAAGTTAAAGCTACAGGCGCAAGTTTGATTATTCCTTTAACTTTCCCTAAAGCTTACGATGTGGAGGATCCTGCGGAAGCCAGAAACGTAAGTTTATCGCAGATGAAAGGCTGGGAACTGGCGCCAACCAATCCGGCAAGTTTGGAAAAAGCTGGGATTAAATTCGCATTAACGGCATTCGGACTGGAAAACAGTCGCGATTTCTGGGCGAATATCCGCACCGCGATAGAAAACGGTTTAACCGAAAAACAGGCTTTACAATCGGTTACCGAAATCCCTGCCTCGCTTTTGGGCATCGGCGATAAAGTTGGTTCATTAGAAAAAGGGAAAGTAGCCAACTTTCTAATATCATCTGATAACCTGTTCAAAAACGGGAACATCATTTTCGAAAACTGGGTACAGGGCAAACGTTTTGTGGTAAACAAAATGGACGTGAGCGATGTACGTGGCACTTATAACCTTAATGTCGACGGCGTTGGCGCTTTAACCTTAAAAATCACTGGTTCTGGTGGCGGCTCAACAGCCGCGATTGAAAGAGCTGGTGCAGATAGCGTAAAAACAACCGCTACTTTTACCCGCAATGGTGATTGGATCAGCATTAATTTTAACTTAAAGAAAAACCCTAAAGGCGATATTCGTTTAAGCGGTTACATTACTTCGGCAAATCCGGTTACGATTAAAGGCGAATCAGCATTGGCAGATGGCACTACAGGTAAATTTACCGCAACTTATAAAGAAGCAGCAAAAGAAACACCTAAAAAAGACGAGCCTAAAGCTAATTTGGCCATGGGTCCTGTAATTTATCCTTTCTCGGCTTTTGGAAATACTGAATTGCCTAAACAGGAAACTGTGCTGATTAAAAACGGTACCGTTTGGACGAACGAAAAAGATGGTATCCTTCAAAATGCCGATGTACTTTTAGAAAACGGAAAGATTAAAGCCGTTGGTAAAAACCTTTCGGCCAGCGGTGCAAAAGTAATCGATGCTACAGGCAAACACATAACAGCCGGTATTATTGATGAACACTCGCACATTGCAGGCGCCGGTGGTATTAATGAAGGTGCACAATCAGTTTCAGCTGAGGTACGTGTTGCGGATATTATCAACTCTGAAGATGTAAACATTTACCGCCAGTTGGCTGGTGGGGTAACTACTTCGCATATTTTACACGGTTCGGCAAACCCGATCGGCGGCCAGTCGCAACTGATTAAATTACGTTGGGGTAAATCGCCTGAAGAACTAAAATTTGTTGGTGCCGATGGTTTCATCAAGTTCGCACTGGGCGAAAACGTAAAACAAAGTAATTTTGGCACAGGTGCCCGTTTCCCGGTTACGCGTATGGGCGTTGAGCAAACTTTTGTAGATGAGTTTACCCGCGCAAAAGAATACCAAAAAGCATTATCGGTAAAAGGAAACAGTGTACGTAAAGACCTTGAACTGGATGCGATTGTAGAAATTTTGAACAATAAACGTTTCATTACCTGCCACTCTTATGTGCAAAGCGAAATTAACATGCTCATCCATGTGGCCGATAGCTTAGGCTTTAAAATCAACACCTTTACACACATTTTAGAAGGTTATAAAGTGGCCGATAAAATGAAAGCACATGGTATTGCAGGTTCGACCTTCTCAGATTGGTGGGCTTATAAAAATGAAGTTGCCGAGGCTATCCCTTACAACGGAAAAATTATGCACAATGTGGGCATTACCACTGCTTTCAACTCTGATGATGTCGAAATGGCCCGTCACTTAAACCAGGAAGCAGGAAAATCGGTTTTATACGGTAACGTTCCTGAAGAAGATGCCCTGAAATTCGTAACGCTTAATCCGGCCAGGATGCTGCATATTGACGATAAAGTAGGCAGTTTAAAAGCGGGTAAAGATGCCGATGTGGTGATCTGGACGGCCAATCCGCTTTCTATTTATGCCAGGGCAGAGAAAACATTTGTAGATGGGATTGCTTATTGGGATATCGATAAAGATGCTAAAATTATCAAAGCGCAGCAGGTAGAAAAAGCCCGTTTAATCCAAAAAATGTTAGAAAGCAAAAGCAAAGGTGGTCGTATGCAACGCCCGATGGGTGATGCGCCACGTTTATACAATTGCGAAACTTTAGAAAACTATTCAGCAGAATTAACCGAGAAAGAACATGCACACTAAACGATATATATTAAGTCTGGCTTTATCGGCAACAAGCCTGATGTGTTTTGCGCAGGCAAACATTTCGCCAGCTAAAAAACAAAGTAAAACCATTGCCATCACCGGTGCTACGGTACATGTGGGGAATGGAACAGTCATTGAAAATGGCACCATACTTTTTGGCAACGGAAAAATTATTTCGGTTACGGCCAACGGACAAGTACCACAGGATGATGTACTTCGAATTGTGGCCACCGGGAAACACATTTATCCTGGGTTTATTGCTGCAACCACCAACCTGGGTTTAACAGAAATTGAAGCAGTAAAAGCAACCCTGGATTTTCAGGAAATTGGCGATTTTAATTCGCACATCCGCTCCATCGTAGCTTACAACACCGATTCTAAAGTTCCGGCAACTTTACGTAGCAATGGCGTATTAATGGCACAGCCAACGCCACAGGGCGGCACCGTTTCGGGCAGTTCATCCGTGGTTCAGCTCGATGCATGGAACTGGGAAGATGCGGCAATTAAAACCGACGATGCCATGCATGTTTCCTGGCCGGTTACCCCACGTTTCAGAGGCGGCTTTGGAGGCTTCGGCCGTCCGCAGGCATCGCCAGAGGCACTGGCCGAAAGAACACAGGCTGCTATTGCGCAGTTAACTTCTTTCTTTGCCGAAGCCAAAGCCTATTCGGAAATGGGCAAACCCGAAGTAATCAATACCCGTTTCGAAGCGATGAAAAAGGTATTCTCTGGTAACGAGAAATTGTTCATTGCTGCAGATAGTCAGAAGGATATTGTTGCAGCAGTTAATTTCGCCAGGAAATTTGGCATCACTCCCGTAATCACCGGCGCAGATGAAGCTTACCTGATCATCGATTTCTTAAAAGAAAACAACATTACTTTGGTAGTGAAACAGCCTCATGCTTTACCAAACAATAATGATGATGATGTAAACATGCCTTACAAAAATGCCACCGTACTGGCCAATGCAGGTTTAAACGTGGTATTGAGTATTGATGGTTACTGGCAACAGCGCAACCTTCCTTTTATGGCGGGTACAGTTACGGCCTGGGGATTAGATAAGGAAAAAGCTTTATCAACCATTACCTTAAACGCTGCAAAAGCAATGGGCGTTGATAAAACCACAGGAAGTATAGAAACAGGTAAAGATGCTACATTCTTTATTTCGGCTGGCGATGCTTTAGACATGCGCACCAATAAGGTGGAACAAGCTTTTATTCAGGGCAGAGACATTAACCTGGATAACCTGCACAAACAATTGGATAAAAAATTCAGCGATAAATATACCGCTGAGAAGAAATAGATTTTTTTAATGGTTAACTGGTTAATTGTTTAAACCGGTTAATTGACTGTTAAAGCTTAAAATTAGAACGGCCGATATTAATTTACCGGCCGTTTTTTTCGGGTTATTTTTCTTTAAGTGCACACGTGGAACGCGTGCGCCAGAGGATTTAAACAAAGTCTTTTACAGCTAAATATATTTTCACGAATCGATCTTTTTTTTTTACTCTTATATTGCCGGTGGCGTTCCGTCCTTTTTATGCCGCGCACCTAAAGGAATCACAATCCTGCCATTCTCATAATCCCTAACAAATTTTTCATTTGTGCTTTCCCAGATTTTGATCAACCGGTCTAATTTAAAAAATGAGGTTTTAAGTTCCATAATTAAAGTTGGTATCTCATTGTTAAATCCTTTGCGTTCGGCTATCACTACCCTTGGCTGGTCTTTGTGTTGTTTAAAGTTTTCAATATGTTTCTGAAAAAGTTCCAGGTCATCCTTCGAAACACCATAAGGTTTTAGCTCATCTTTTAAGGCATCAATACGGGTATAAATACCTTCCAGCGCTGGTATCAATTGTTGATCGGTCAATCTTTCTAACCTCCAGGCAGATATTTTAAGCTCATCAAATAATATGGTATTACCAGTTTCCAGCGCATGGATCTGTGCTAAACCCGAATATTTAACCGCGCGGCTAATGGCAGCATCTGCAGTTTGATATTTGGTTGCTGTTGCACCAATACTTTTAATACCAGCTCTATTTATGGCCGCATTGATGCCTTTTACATCTTCCTCAATTTCGGCAACAATTTTAGTAAATACAGGCTGATCAGACCATATCGCCTTGTTCGCATTCAATACTTGAAGTGTTACATTGGCCATTGTTAAATAATTTTCTTCTTTTTGTGTCATTGTTTTTCGTTTTTAAATAGATTATTACTAAGTGATTTTCCTTGATTCAATGCGTTGTTAAGCAAGCATGTTCCATCGATCTATTCCACTATCCATTGCGAAACCGCCAGTATCAAGTGTGCACCTTCAACTATACCAGGCGAAACCGCCAGTATCAATTGCGGTATGTTCACTATCAAGTGCGCACCATCCACTATCCTATGCGAAACCGCCAGTATCAATTGCGCTATGTTCACTATCAAGTGCGTACCTTCCACTGTCCTATGCGAAGCCGCCAGTATCAATTGCGCTATGTTCACTATCAAGTACGCACCTTCAACTATCCTATGCGAAGCCGCCAATATCAATTGCGGCATGTTCACTATCAATTGCGCACCTTCAACTATCCTATGCGAAGCCGCCAGTATCAATCGCAGTGTGTTTTCTAGCAAGTGAGCACCTTCCAGTATACTTTACTTCGCTACAATCGGCGGTTGGCCAGCAGCAAGCATAAAAAACATTAAAACTGCGCACCATGGCCACTATACCAAGGCACTATCATTATGGGATGTGGGCTTTTGGCCCGTTGTAGGGATGAGTTCAGGCATTTAAAAAGCCTGATAAAGAAAATGTTGCTATTGGGCGTTAAACAGATCTGTTTGCCTGGTAACCACATCACTAATTTAAAAATTATTAGTAAAAACGAAAAGCATTTAAAAATTTTTCGGTGTTTGTAGTTGCGGATTCAGGTTAAACTTAACATTAGCTTAACATAAACTACCCATATTAATTTATCACCTGTGATTTATTTTAACATCCGGCACCAAAAAGCAGCAGGTAGTAAACCTTTTATTAATATAAAATCAGAATTGAGTTAACAGCACAGTAACATCTTTGTGATCATAATCAGAAAA
This sequence comes from Pedobacter roseus, assembly GCF_014395225.1. Lineage (NCBI taxonomy): Bacteria > Pseudomonadati > Bacteroidota > Sphingobacteriia > Sphingobacteriales > Sphingobacteriaceae > Pedobacter > Pedobacter roseus. The sequence goes on along the minus strand of NZ_CP060723.1, from coordinate 5,765,831 downwards.
CTAATCATGATGATGAAACCTGCCTGAGCAGCTCAAAAAAATAACATGCTCAAGCGAGCTTCGCAACAACTTAAAAAAACAAACAATGGCGAAAAATTTACTAATGGCAGTGTTGTTACTGCTGTGCTGCACCTATAATGCAGCCCTGGCGCAAACTACACAGGCATCAATTTCGGGTATTATTACCGATCAGCAAAAGAAACCCATTCCTGGTGTTTCCGTACAGATCCGGAACAATTCAACCGGTTTTACCACTAAAAGCTCTACCAATGCACAGGGAGAGTATACTTTTAAAGAGCTTCCATTGGGCGGTCCTTACTCGGTAAAAGCCATTTATGTGGGTTTTGGAGAGCAAACCAGAAATGGCTATATGCTAAACCTTGGAGATGTGGTAAGGGTGAACATTAACATGCAGGAAGCTTCACAAGATTTAGAGGCTGTTCAGGTTGTAGCTTCAGGTTTAAGGAACAAAGTGCAGAATTTTGGTGCCTCGACCGAAATTTCGGCGAAAACCATGAATCAGTTACCTGTTAACGGACGTAATTTCTCCAACTTAATGGATTTATCACCATTAAGCCGTGGCGGAGGTATCTCAGGACAGCTAGGTTCGTCTACCAATTACACCATTGATGGTATGAATGCAAAAAATCCTACTTCAGCAGGTGCAACCACCAGCCGTAGCGGTGCTCCGTATTCTATTTCTATGGAAGCTGTTCGTGAGTTTAAGGTTGTAACCAATCAATATGATGTTACGCTAGGCAGAGCTGGTGGAGGTACCGTAACGGCGGTAACGAAATCAGGAACTAATACTGTAAGCGGTAGCGCTTTTATTTATGGTCGTGCCGATTGGTTGGCTAGCCGTTATGATATCAGGGGTATTAAACGTGATAATGATTTCTCTACCTATCAATATGGTTTTACTTTGGGCGGCCCGATCATCAAAGATAAACTTCACTATTTTGTAGGTTTAGATCATCAAAAAGATTCGCGCCCACTAATTATTGCTGATATAAATGGTCCTGCTGATGAGGCAAGATTTAGGATTACAAATTCTACTTTAGCAAATTTCCTATCCATCGCACAAACTAAATATGGAGTAGCAAACTCGCAACAATACGGATCATTTGCAAAGAAACGTGGTTCTGATGCTGCATTTGCCCGTTTAGATTGGCAGATAGACGAGAAGAATTTATTAACTGTACGCGATAATTATACTAATGATCGAAACCCTTTAGGTTTGGCCGATAATACTGCCATTAACTTTTACGAAAGTTATGGTAATGATAAAAACGTAGATAACAGTTTATTGGCAACGCTACGTTCGACCATTAGCAGCAAAATTACCAACGAACTAAAAGTACAGCACTTATATACTTTTCAGGCAAGTACACAAAACGACCAACTAGCTTATGCTATCCCAAGGGCTATTGTAAGCAATGTACCATCTACGCTTTCTGATGGTACTTCTGCAGCGACTGCGATCCAAATTGGTGGGCACCGTTTTGGTCAGGAAGGTTTCACGAACAATGTTGTTCAATTGGTAGATAATTTCTATTACAACACTGATAAAGTGAAATATACTTTTGGTGTTGACTTACAATATACCCGCGCCAAATCGCTTTATGGAAGTGAAGTAAACGGTCGTTTCGAATATACAAATACTGGAACTACCATCTCTTCAGTACAAAATTTCAACAATTTAATCGCGAATAGATTTTACCGCGAGGTACCATTGGTAGCAGATCCTACTGTTATGGCCAATATTTGGAATACTGCAATATATGGCCAGATGCAAACTAAACTAGCAAAAGGTCTGGAATTTATAGGTGGCTTACGTATAGATTACAGTTCATATCCAAAATCGCCGCTTAACCAACAATTATTTGATGCATTGGGCGTAAGAACAGATCACGAACTAAAGCAATTTTTGGTTCAGCCAAGAATCCAGTTTAACTGGGATATTAACGAAAACAGAACTGACTTTGTCCGTTTTGGAGCCGGTATATTTGGATCTGACGTTAACAACTACGTAACCATTAACAACTTAACGTTTGACGGAAAACACTTAGCTACTGTTGATGTTTTTGGTGCTGATGTACCAACGCCTAACTTTATCGGTTACAGAAATGGTACTGTTGCTACGCCAAGCCTTTCATCGCTTCAGTTGCCTACCATTAATACTTATGCAGAAGATGCCAAAATCCCGGTAGTTTATAAAGCAAACTTATCTTACAGTAAATTAATTACCGATAAATTAAAAGTAGGTATTACAGGTTACGCAACTTTAGGCCGCAACAATTATATGTATGTAGATCGAAATATGGTTGCCACCCCTTTCTTTACCCTGCCTAACGAGGATAACAGAGGTGTTTTTGTGCCAACTGTTAATGCAAGTAATGGTGTCGCTGATTGGAAAACAGGTCGTATAAACGATAAATTTGGCCGTGTCTTAGAACTAAACAGTAAAGGAAAAGTTAATCAGTTTGCCGTTGTTTTAGATGCAACCTGGAATTACTTTAAGGATGGAGAAATTTCGGCAAGTTATACCTGGAATGATACAAAAGATAATACCTCATTTAATGGTAACGTTGCAAACTCAGCAACCTTATCGCTACCAGTTAAAGATGACCCAAGAGATTTGAGCAATATGTCTTATTCTGATAATCAATTCAGAAGCAAGGTTGTTATTTATGGTACATCTCCAAGTTTTTATGGTTTTAGATTTGGGGTTCGCTACTCTGGTATTGGTGGTACACGTTATAGTCTATTGGCTGGTGGTAATATTAATGGAGATTTTGTTGCGACTAACGATTTAGCCTACGTTTTCGATCGAAATAACACAAACGTTCCTGCAAACATCCGTACCGGATTACAGGCTTTGTTGGATAATCCTGATGCAAGTCAGAGCTTAAAAGATTATATCAATAAGTATTCAGGGCACATTGCACAACGTAATGGAGGCATTAACGATTTCTTTGGTATAGTAGATTTAAGGTTAAGCTATAAACTAAAAATATATAAAACCCATAATCTCGAATTCTCCGGAGATGTATTCAATTTCGCCAATTTATTGAACAAGAAATGGGGCGTAAACGAAACTTTAGGATCGCAGGCACTATACGCAGTATCAGGTTTTGATAACACAAACAAAGCCTATACTTATCGTGTAAATAATTCTGGTGTTGTTACTCCATCAGGTAATCCATGGCAAATGCAGATTGGTATTCGTTACGGTTTTTAACCTTTAACTTAGCTAAGTATCTTAGCTTAAAGTCATAAAAAAAGGGAATGGATTTTTATCCGTTCCCTTTTTTTATGTTTGCACTAACAAACAACAAAACTTAATGGGATTATTAATCAACTACCTCAAAAACCACAAGTGGATTGTGGCTTTGGCGCTATTGCTTGCAGGTATAAATATTGGCTTTTCTTTAATGGATCCTTACTTCACCGGAAGGATTCTGGATTTATATATTAACAAAAGAGCATCTTTCAGTGATAAAAGTACCTATATCTGGGGCGCTTTAGGTTTTATTGGCCTTGCCATCGGTGCGGCAATGGTATCGCGTATTGCGAAGAACTTTCAGGATTACTTTACCAGCGTAATTGTACAAAAGGTTGGCGCAAAAATGTATGCAGATGGTTTGCAGCACTCTTTAAAATTACCCTATCAGGTTTTCGAAGATCAACGCAGTGGAGAAACACTTGGCATTCTTCAAAAAGTACGTTTAGACTCTGAAAAGTTTATCACTTCATTTATCAGTGTGCTTTTTGTGAGTTTAATTGGGATGGTCTTCGTAATCGTGTACTCGGTTTCGATCAGTTATAAGGTAACATTGGTTTATTTCGCTGCAATCCCGATCATCAGTTTTGTAAGCTGGTTTTTAAGCCGCAAAATCAAAACCATCCAACGCTCTATTGTTGGCGAAACTACTGCTCTGGCAGGTTCTACCACCGAATCGTTAAGAAACATCGAACTGGTTAAAAGTTTAGGCCTGGCCGATCAGGAGATAGAAAGATTAAACAAAACCACTTATAAAATTTTAGGTTTAGAACTGAAAAAAGTAAAGTATGTGCGCAGCATGAGTTTTGTTCAGGGCACTACGGTAAATCTGGTTAGAAGTTCGATGATTGTTGTATTGTTATTGCTCATATTCGACAATACCATTTCCCCGGGACAGTATTTCTCTTTCTTATTCTATTCCTTCTTCCTTTTTGGTCCTTTACAGGAATTAGGAAATGTAATATTGGCCTGGCGTGAGGCTGAGGTTTCGTTAGGGAACTTTAAAAAGATTTTAAGTACTCCTGTTGATAAAAAACCAGAGAACCCGACTTCTATCAATAAAATTAAGGACCTCACTTTTAGCACAGTTGGTTTTAAACACTTAACGGCGAATAGAAATGCTTTAGAGAACATCTCGTTCAAAACCCACAATGGACAAACCATTGCTTTTGTTGGCCCATCAGGTTCAGGAAAAACGACTTTGGTAAAATTACTGGTTGGTTTGTACCAGCCAAAAGAGGGCGAGATTTTGTATAACGGTATTCCAAGCAATGACATTGATCTTGATGCCTTACGTGAAAAAATCGGCTTTGTAACCCAGGATACACAGTTGTTTTCTGGTACCATCCGCGAAAACCTGTTATTCGTTAATCCAAATGCAACTGATGAAGAATGTTATAAAGTATTGAACCAGGCAGCCTGCCAAACCTTATTGGCACGTGCAGATAAAGGTTTAGATTCTTTGATCGGTGAAGGTGGTGTTAAGGTATCGGGTGGAGAAAAGCAACGTTTATCCATTGCGAGGGCACTGCTTCGTCAGCCTGATATTTTAGTTTTTGATGAGGCTACTTCTTCCCTCGATTCGATCACGGAAGAAGAAATTACCAAAACGATCCGTTCGGTTTCAGATTTGACCGATCACATTACGATTTTAATTGCCCACCGCTTATCGACCATTAAACATGCGGATAAAATTTATGTGCTAGAGAAAGGCCATATCATCGAGCAGGGGAAACATGAGGAATTAATTGCACAAAATGGTTTATATCAGGCCATGTGGCGCCAACAAATTGGCGAGAGAGTTGTTGAAGCTTAGGAACAAAAGACATTACCATGTTACTAGCACAAGTAGAAAGCAATCAGATCGCCATTATTGTTGTTATTGCAGCCATATTATGGCTGGCGCTAATATTAACCGCATTGTACCACATATCGAGAAACAACAGCATGGGTTTTACGGTAAAAGTACTCTGGTTTATTATTATCCTTTTCGCCCCATTTATAGGCTCGATTATCTATCTCATCTGGGGTAAGAACAAGAAGTTTTAAAATCATTTTAAATTTATAGTCAAGGTCCGTGTTTCCACGGACCTCTATTTTTTATTATGAAGTGTGAATATCACGGTCAAAAATTTTAGCCACAGATGCACACAGATAAACACAGATTTTATATCTGCTATTGAATGGTGATTAATGTATTTAAACGAATAATAAAAAGCATACTCCATCGCCAAGGTTCGTGTCTTCACGGACCTCTATTTTTTATTATGAAGCTTTGAATATCACCTGTCAAAAATTTTAGCCACAGATGCACACAGATAAACACAGATTTTATATCTGCTATTGAATGATGATTAATGCATTTAAAGGAATAATAAAAAGCATACTCCATCGCCAAGGTTCGTGTCATCACGGACCTCTATTTTTTATTATGAATTGTGAATATCACCGGTCACAAATTTTAGCCACAGATGCACACAGGTAAACACAGATTTTATATCTGCTATTGAATGATGATTAATGCATTTAAAGGAATAATAAAAAGCATATTCCATCGCCAAGGTTCGTGTCATCACGGACCTTTTTGCGTGGTGGCATTCGGCGTTGTCAACTTTCCAGCGAACGGTTATTAAAAGTTGACAACACTATCGCCCTGCAACTGTTAATAGCAGCAAAGCCCTTACTAAATTAAACCTGACTGTACGGAAATACTTTTTGTTGCACCACTCAGCAGGCACCACAATCATTGACAAAAAGATTGGAGGAAAGGCAGGACTACCGAAAAGCCTTGCAGACTATTGCTTTCCTATCCATACAAAAGGCACAAAGAATTATAGAGTTGTCAACTTCTTGGCATACGAACTATTAAAGTTGACAACTCTTTGTATTAAGCGGCCTTTGTTGTTTGTTCGTTAATATCCTGCAAACTTAATTTGGTAAGGGATTTCGTTTTTAACCAGGTAACCCCGGCAATTGCAATTGTCATACTGCCTCCAAAAACTACCGCTGGTACTAAGGTTAACAGCCTGGCCGATAACCCTGATTCGAATTCGCCGATTTCGTTCGACGAGCCGATAAACATACTGTTCACTGCTGAAACCCTTCCGCGCATATCATCGGGTGTAAGCAATTGCATAATGGTTTGACGGATAATTACGCTCACGCTATCGAATGATCCTTCAAGGAATAAGAAAAACAGGGTTAAATAGAAGTTTTTAGATAAACCATAACAGATGATGCTTAAACCAAAACCAGTTACTGCGATCAGCAAATTTCTCCATGGTTTCCCCATCGGCGAAAAACGGGTCATGGCCAACATCGTAATAACCGCTCCTAAGGAAGCTGCCCCACGCATCATGCCCAAACCATAAGAACCCAGGTGAAAAACATCTTTTGCAAACATTGGCAATAGCGCCACTGCCCCACCAAAAAACACAGAGAAAAGATCTAAACTCATGGCCCAAACCATCATCTTGGTTTTAAACACAAACTGGATTCCTTCCTTTAAACTGTGGAATATATTTTCTTTCGGAACGTAGGTTGACGGATGTTTTTTGAGTGTAAAAATGCAGATCAAGGAAATAGAAACCAATATTACAATAAAAGTATAGGCTGCTGTAATTCCCCAGAGCCAGTTCACAAAACCACCAGCAACGGGACCTATAATTGTTGCCAATTGCCAGCTGCTGCTGTTCCATGTACTCGAATTTGGATACAGTTCTTTGGGTACAATTTTCGCCATTAATGAGAAAGTTGCAGGTCCGAAAAAACCCCTGGCAATTCCGATGCAGAAAACCAAACCATACATAATAAGTACAATAAGATCTTCTTTAAGGTGAAGGTATTTGCTGGTAATGATGAGCATTAAAACAGATGCTAACCATACCCCTGAAAAAATCTTGATCAATAAACTGCGTTTTTCGCTTTTATCGGCAATGTAACCGCCATATAATGCAATCCCAATTGCAGGAATGGCTTCGCATAAGCCCACCAAACCCAGTTTTAGCGGATCGTGTGTTAAATCGTAAATATGATAACCAATAACAACAGCCTGCATTTGGTAGGCGAGCGTAAAAAAGAATCGCATGCCAAGGAAAGATCTGAATTCCTTATATCGCAAAGCTGCGAAGGGATCTTGTTTTACAATAACGGGGTTGGGGTCTGAATCTTCCACAGAAAAAAGTTTATTTGCAAAACTACGCTATGAAAATTAAATATGGGAATGGATAAACGTTTAAGATCAGTTCTTTTTCCATTAAAAAGTAAAAATGACCAATCTTTATTCCACAAAAAACCCGATGAATCCCAGGATCCATCGGGTTATCTAGCATGGTCAGTTTAGTACCCCGGATTTTGTTCGAGTAAATTATTTTTATTTACTTCATCACGGCTAAATGGCCTGAAATAAAGTTTATTATCCCAGCTTCTGTTCTCTTGCGCATTTTCTTCAACCGGACTATAAGTATAATCGTATACTGTTGGATCGTAATGATAAGGGGCCGACATGGTTTTACCAGCTTTAAATTTACCAGTAACCTTGATATAAGTAACTTTTCTGCCCAATGTTTCACCAGCAATTAACCACCTGCGGGTATCATGATAACGCTGCTCTTCGTAAGCCATTTCTATACGCCGTTCGTGGCGGTAAACTTCTCTAAGTCCGGCCTGATCTGTTGCGGTTACAGCTGGCATGCCTGCCCTGAAACGGATTTTGTTCAACCAGGTTGTAGCATTACCCAGTTCTCCTAACTCTATACTCGCTTCAATATAATTAAATACGGCTTCGGTGTACCTAAAGAATGGCCATGGCACGTTTTGCGACATAGAAGCATCTACAATGGTTGGATCCGGATCGATAAATTTATGGTAATAATAACCTGTCCAGCTGCCGTTCCAGTTTTCAATCGAACTTCCACGGGTATCTAAACCTTTAAAATCGATTCTGCCACTATTGTCCATTAAATCATAAATACCAGTCTGAATCTGGCTAGCAGGATCAACATTGCCCGAAGCTTTATCGCGTGGTTTCCAACCCGCACCATCATATAAAACGGTGGCATAAAAACGCGGGTCTCTGCTTTGATAAGGGTTTGCCTTTTGTGCAGCGTTTGCCCAGTTAAATTTGGATCCATCCTGCATTTCATAATCATCTACCAATAAACCGATAGGCGTGTTACCCGCCCAGTTATGATAACCATTTGGTCCATTTTGCTGCGCATGTTTAATGTTGCTCTGGATAATAAAATAACGGGCAAAAATTAATTCTGATGCGGCTGTTGCATCTATACCAGGGGCTTTACTTGCCCCGCCCATTGCGATACTTTTATAGTTTAACTGACCGTTGGCAACAGAAGCCGGAGCAGCAAGATCTAATTTGTAACCTGTACCTAAATCCATAACGGCTTTAGCAGCAGTTTGCGCCAACCGATAACGGTCTGGCTGGCTGCCACTGGCATAACTTAAAAAATCTAATTTTTGCGCAGCAATACCTGTAATTTTCGAAGTAAGTTTGGCTCTGTCATGCAGGTCGCTTGCAGCATAAATTAATACTCTCGATTTAAGTGCCAATGCTGCCAATGCAGTGGTACGTCCTTTATCAAGCGTTTTGCCTGTTAGCAATCTATTGGCTTCGTCGCAATCTTTTACGATAAAGTTTACACATTCCTCATAAGTATTACGTTTGATTTTAAAATCATCAGTTAACGCGTATGTTTTGGTAATAATAGGTACAGCACCATAATAACGTAATAATTGCTGATAGAAATAAGCACGTAAGAAATAGGCCTCGCCTAATAACTGATCTTTTAACGACTGGCTGCTCAGGCCATTATCGCCACCTACAATTCTTTCAACAGTAGTATTACAGGCCCTTATGCGGTTATACATTTGCTTGTAAGCCCAGGTATCATCTATCCACCCTAAGGTAGAAGGATTAATGGTTCCATTATTGATCAGATCGATACCACGGGTTGGGTGGGTAAACATAGCTTCGTCGGAAACTGAAGCCAGCATCTGTTCCGAAAACCCTCCATTTCCTAATCCATTGTAAATATCATTTACAAAGGCCTGTGCAAGTGCAGGGTCTTTCCATACCAATTCCGAAGATATTTTATCAGGCGGATTTACATCCATAAAATCTTTCTTACAGGAAACTGCGAGAAAAGTAATCGAAACTAATATATAGAGCTTTATATTTTTATTTGTTGCTTTCATATTCTTGATTGTAATTGATAAATAGCTATACATTTAAAACGCGGCTTTAATACCAAAATTAATTACCCTGGCCTGTGGGTAATACTGACCACTTGAATTGGTCGATTCGGGATCCCAAATTTTGATTTTATCAAGGGTGGCCAGGTTCAATCCGTTCGCATAAACCCTTACACTGTTCAAGCCAACTTTTTCAACTAAAGTAGTCGGTAATGTATAACCTAACTCCACGTTTTTAAGTCTGATATAATTATTGCTCCTTAACCAATAAGTATTGTTCAGTGCATTGTTACTATCTGTATAATAGGTAGCGCCACGGTTTGATAAACGCGGATTTACGGAACTTGGGTTATCAATGCTCCAGCGGTTTTGGTATGACCACTCTAAGAAATTACCAATATCACCCGATTCAGTTAAACCAACAATCTGCATACCACCAGTTGCACCCTGAATCAATACAGATAAATCGAACCCTTTATATTGTAGATTGAAGTTAAAACCTCCGGTAAAGGTCGGCGTACCGTTTTTATCCAAGCGAATTTTATCGTCAGCATTGATTTTGCCATCACCGTTGATGTCTTTAAACTTCATATCGCCAGGACGTAAATTGCTGGTGAGTGCACTATAATTAAGTGTATTGGCATTAACCTCTGCCTGATCTTTAAAAACACCATCATAATCATACACTAACCAGGAGTTGGTTACGCGGCCAGTTGAGCGTTGCCACTCCGGAGCACCAGGGGTTTCATCCCAAAAAATGATTTCATTTTTAGCATAACCGCCATTTACACTCACACCATAATTTAAATCGCCAATCCTATCGTTATAACTTAATTTAAACTCGAAACCTTTATTATTTACCTTTCCTAAATTAACAGGCGGTAAGCGGTCTACAATACCCGAACTTTCAGGCACTGAACTTCCTCTGCTGATCAGGATGTTTGTTCTCTTGTTATAAAAATAATCTAATTCAAGTGATAGTCTGCTTTTTAGAAAAGATGCATCTAAACCGATGTTCATATTGTTGGCTACTTCCCATCCAAAATCTAAATTGGGCACCTTACCTTCAGTTAACGATTTAGTGATTAAATCATTAAAAACATAAGTACCAAAATTCATTAAACTCAGGTACTGATATTCCTGCAGCGCGTCTCCGAAATAGGCTTCAGCACCCATCTGACCATAAGATGCCCTTAATTTTAAATTGTCAACGAACTTAACATTTTCTTTAAAAAACTGTTCTTCTGATAATCGCCAACCCACCGATACCCCTGGGAAGAAACCAAAACGTCTGGCTGTTGGAAAAATGTATGAACCATCTACCCGCCATAAAAATTCGGCAAGGTATTTTTCTTTATAGTTATAGCCTGCTCTTCCAAAATAGCTTAAGCGGGCCCTGTTAAATAAATTGTTCGGATCGCCGGGATTATTTCCTAATGATTGTTCTTTCTCATCACCTGCCAATAATTGCTCGATTGCTGATGAAAGAAAATATCTTCTAAAAGCAGTAAAACCGTCGTTAGTTACTTTTTCCCGGGTTACACCTGCCATTAAACCAATGGTATGATCGCCGATTTTTTTATCGTAATTAATCATTCCGGTTAAGTTGATGGCTAATTGTCCGCCAGCAGTTTCTCTAAGTCTTGGATCGGTATATTGCGACCTTACTGTTCCTGTTAATACTGGTGTTACGCCATCAGCCTGAAAGGTTTTTTTGTCCCAATCGTAAAGCGTCCAGGGTAATTGCCAGTTTTTCTGTCTGCCTGAATATTTATCTATCGCAGCAGTTCCGGTTACTTTTAATCCTTCAACACCAGGAATTTTAATTTCTACTTTACCAGTGGTTTGAAAGTAATCTCTGATATCTTTATTGTAGCCAGTTAAATCTGTAGTAGATACTACTGGGTTATAACCATATTCAATATCCCTTCCCGGCTGACCATTTGGCCAAATTGCAATTTCAGTCGGCCTTCCCCTCATTAAAAACCTGAAGATATCGCCAGCGCCTACTGTTGGAAAATTACGATCTTCTTCTCTTGCAGTTACCCCTAATGTGGTGGTGATGTATTTACTCAATTTTGCTTCCAGGTTAAAACGCATATCATATTGCTTATATCCTGTGGCAGAGTTTTTATAATAGCCATCCTGATCCAGATAGCCCAGAGAAACCAGGTATTTTACGTTTTCGCTACCTCCGTTAATCTGAACATTATGCCTTTGCTGAGGCGACCAGTTTTGGAAAGTAGTTTTAAACCAGTCTGTATTAGGATATCGTAGAGGATCCGATCCATCGCCAAATTTTCTAATTTCATCTGGTTTATAGGCTGCATTAATCGTTTTTCCACCTGTTGACAGGTAAGAACCGGTTGTTTTAAAACTGTTCCAGGCGGCCGACCATTCGTTTGGATTAAGATCTGAACCAAAGATATTCAGCTCATTCAAAATTTCTGCGTATTGTACCGAATTGGCCATTTTAGGTATACGCGTGGGTTGTTGCAAACCGTAGCTAAAATCGTAAGAAAATTGTGGCTTACCAGATTTACCTAATTTAGTGGTAATCAAAATTACCCCGTTGGCTGCCTGCGAACCATAGATGGCGGCAGATGCATCCTTTAAAACCGATACGCTTTCAATATCGTTTGGATTTAACCTTTCGATACCGCCCGCACGGTTAGGAATTCCATCAATTACAATTAATGCATTGTTGTTTCCAAGTGAATTGGTACCACGGATCCTGATAGTAGAGCCATCATAACCCGGTTCTCCGCTACTTTGCAATGCCGTTACGCCCGGTAAACGTCCTGCTAAAGAGTTTGTTAAGTTTACAGATGAAGATTTAGCCAGTTCTGTACCTTTTACTGAAGCAACAGCACCTGATACAACGGCTTTCTTCTGGGTTCCATAGCCCACTACTATAACTTCCGAAAGGTTTTGATTGGTTTCCGTCAAGCGGACATTAATACTCGTTTGATTTTTTACCTGTATCTCCTGATCTACATAACCCACATAGGTAAACACCAGTGTTGCATCTTCAGGTACTTTGATGCTAAAATTTCCGGAACCATCGGTTACCGTAGTTGCTGTACCGCCCTTTAATTTAACACTTACGCCTGGTATCGGCCCTTTGGCATCCGTAACCTTTCCCTTCACGATGATGTCCTGGAGGGGAGGTTTGTAAAAATCAAAGGGTTCTTTTTTGTGCAGTAATTTGCTAGGCGTTGTGCTGGCAGATGATGAAAAGACAAGACAACTACCACAAACAAGAAACATGCTACTTTTGGCAAAAGTCCTCAATAGATTTTTTTTCATAGTTTTCAATTTATTTTGGTTAGATATTGATTGTAATACTATTTAATACTCATGAGTAAGCTTAAGCGCTCATCACTTGCATTATTAAAATCCGATCTATTGAAATAATTATCTACATCGCTCTACCCCTAAGAAATTACTTAATTTCTTACTGATTAAGACAATAAATCGCTGTTAACCATCATGAAACCCTCTTATCTGATAAACAAACTATGTTAGGACTAATAAATTACTGAGTGTATATACCCAGTTTTTATAAACGTCATATCAACAGTTTATATTTGGTTACACGCAATATAGGAATATTAGGAATTTAAAAAAAAATATAAAATAATAATTTTTGAGCCTTACGTAGCTCAAAAAAACATTCACATATCATATACAGTAGTACAAATAATACGGCCGTAAATTTTATTGTAAAAATGGAATAAACCCGGAACGGATTATTGGATTAACTAATCTTATCAAGAGAAATGCCTCTTTCTAATTTTTTCAGGTAGGCTTTCAAAGTTGCATTTTCTGGCTTTTCTAGTTGGGGATCTTCTGAAAAGAGTTCGATAACTGTGTTGCGAGCCTCTGATAAAATGACCTGATCCTTAGCCAAATCAGCGAGTTTCAGATCTAAAACTCCGCTTTGTTGTGTGCCTGTAATATCGCCGGGACCACGAAGCTGCAGATCGATTTCAGAAATTTCAAAACCATTATTGGTTCTCACCATGGTTTCCAGGCGGATTTTTCCCTCTTTGCTCAGTTTTTGGCCGCTCATTAAAATACAGAAAGATTGTTCGGCCCCACGCCCAACCCTACCACGCAGCTGGTGAAGCTGTGAAAGCCCGAACCGCTCGGAATTCTCAATCACCATTACAGAAGCATTCGGCACATTTACCCCTACTTCAATTACAGTTGTAGCCACCATTATCTGGCTCTTGCCATCAATAAATTGCTGCATTTCGAACTGCTTGTCGGCATTTGGCATCTGGCCATGTACAATGCTCATCTGGTAATCCGGCCGTGGAAACTGATAACTCAATTGTTCAATTCCAGCTTCGAGATGTAAAAGATCAAGCTTTTCGCTTTCTTTGATCAATGGATAAACAATATATACCTGCCTGCCCTTGGCAATCTCCTGTTTCATAAAACCGAACATCCTCAGGCGCTGTCCTTCGTAAAGGTGTTTCGTTTCAATAGGTTTTCTTCCGGCTGGTAGTTCGTCGATGATAGAAACATCCAGGTCACCATATAAAGTCATCGCCAGCGTACGCGGAATGGGCGTAGCGGTCATCACCAGGATATGTGGTGGAATAACATTCTTTCGCCAAAGTTTAGCACGCTGCTCCACACCAAAACGGTGCTGCTCATCAATTACCACCAAACCCAAGTTCCTGAACTGAACTTTATCTTCAATTAAAGCATGGGTACCGATTAAGATATCAATTTCGCCACTTTCCAACTGTTCGTGTAAAATGGTACGGTCTTTCTTTTTGGTATTACCGGTTAAAATGGCCACCTTAACCAAATCATCAGTGATCAGTTCAGTGATTGAAGCATAGTGCTGACGGGCCAAAATTTCGGTCGGAGCCATCATGCAGGCCTGATAGCCATTGTCGTTTGCCAAAAGCATACTCATCAATGCTACGGCAGTTTTACCGCTTCCTACGTCGCCCTGTACAAGCCGGTTCATCTGCACCCCACGCTGTGTATCAATTCTGATTTCTTTAACTACCCGCTTCTGTGCATTGGTTAACTCAAAAGGTAAAAACTCTTTATAAAAACGGTTCACCTTTTCGCCAACTTTTTCAAAGGTAACCCCTTAAATTTTAATTGGCGTAAGTGTTTATTATGCAAAAGCTGTAATTGGATAAAGAATAACTCTTCAAATTTGAGCCGTCTTTCCGCAGCATTTAAATCTTTTTGATTCTTTGGAAAATGAATATTTAACAGTGCCACCCTTTTATCGGGCAGCTGATACTTATCAATAATGTATTGTGGTAAATTTTCAGGAACCTGTGGAATAATCTGATCCAGAAGCCCAGCTATTAAACGCTGTAACCCTTTAGAATCGAGGTTAAACTTTTTAAGCTTTTCTGTTGAATTATAAACTGGCTGAAGCGTAAGGTTCCCCCTGCCTACCTGTTTGCGCTGATAGAGCTCCATTTCGGGGTGAGAAATACTAAATGTACCGTTAAATATGGTCGGTTTTCCAAAAGCCACATAAGCCGTACCAACCGTAATGTTATCATCAACCCATTTTAGACTCTGGAACCAGACCAGTTCCATGATACCCGTTTCATCCTTAAAAACGGCAACAATACGTTTAGCCCTTTTATCTCCGATTACTTTTTTACTGATTACGCGACCGATAATCTGAATATACTGCGAATCGGGATTAAGCTGATTGATCTTAAAATATTTTGTACGATCGATATACCTAAAAGGATAATGCGCAAGCATGTCCTGATAGGTAAACAGGCCGAGATCTTTTTTTAAAACATCAGCACGACTAGGACCAACGCCTTTTAAAAACTCAACAGGTGTATCTAATACCGAATTAAACAAAATATTTTACCGTTTCTTATAAATAACAATTTTATCAACTGTGCATTAAAAATAACGATCGACAGCAGTAAAAGCAAATAGGCGAATAGTTGAGAAGGTTTATCCCGCTTTAAAAATAGAAAACGCAGCAAAATTGTTTACGCTGCAAAAAGAAACAGGCACTGTTCCTTAGATAACCTAAGAAATAATGCCTGCTATAAATTATTTACTATTTTTTAATACCAAAATTAACCTACAATGGCAATTACAGAGATTTCTACATTAACATTTTTAGGCAGCACTGAAACCTGAACCGTTTCGCGGGCAGGAAAATCAGCTGTAAAATACTGACCGTAAATTTCATTTACCTGTGCAAAGGTCCCCATGTCACTTAGGAAAATGGTCGATTTAACTACATGATCGAAAGTTAAGCCAGCTTCCAATAAAACTGCTTTAAGGTTACGCATTACCTGATGTGTTTCCTCTTCGATATTACCAATATTTAATTCTCCATTTTCAGGATTGATGGCTACCTGACCCGATACGAATAAAAAGTTTCCGGCTTGTACTGCCTGGCTATATGGTCCAATTGGAGCTGGAGCATTAGTAGTATTAATAATTTGTTTCATACGATTGATGGTTATTTGGCAAGCCACTGAATAAGCTTGTAGATAATACCCACAAGAAAAATAGTGATAGCCAGCGCATTTATAAAATGCATAATCTTGAGATTAATATTATTTGGCCTGTTAGGATCTTTTTTTCTAAAGAAGTACATCATACAAACTTAGCTAAAAAGCTTTACACCAAAAATTAAAAGGCATAAAAAAAGTCCCGATTTTCATCGGGACTTTCTTAAATCTTATATTGAAATACTAGTTTCTAGCAGTTTCAACACGACGGTTTTGGATACGACCTTCTTCAGTATCGTTTGAAGCAATTGGGTTAGCTTCACCATTACCTTTAGTAGCAACTTGACTAGCAGTTACGCCAGAGTTTACTAAGTAAGTTTTAACAGAGTTAGCTCTGTCTTTAGATAATTTCAAGTTATATGCAGCAGTACCTTCGCTTGAAGCGTAACCGTTTACAGTTACTTTACCACCGTTTTCACGTAACACTGAAGATAATTTATCTAAAGTAGGGTAAGACTCAGTTTTTAATACTGAAGAGTTGAAATCGAAAGCGATTTTTTCGAAACCAGTTACATTGCTAGTAGCAGCAGTAGGCTCTGGTGCTTTTGGAAGAGGACAACCTGAACCATCAACAGCAGTACCTGCAGGAGTACCTGGGCATTTATCGAATTGATCAGCAACACCGTCACCGTCAGTATCTTTTTTCAAATCTTCAACAGATTTCTCAACAGCAGAAACACGGTTTTTCAACGCTTCAACTTCTTGACGTAAAGTTGGATCTTTTAACTCATCGTACATTGTAGCTAATGGGTTAGTCCACTCTAAACTTGGTTTAGCAGAAGAACCTAAAGAGAATTCTAAACCAGCATAACCGTAAGAGAATTTATCTTTAGTTTGACCTTTTGCATAAACTCCGTCTAAGTTATCAGCATCAACAAAGTTCATAGTGTAACCTAAGTTAAAGTTAACACGCTCAGAAACTTTGAATTTAACACCAGCACCAACTGGAATGTAGAAACCTTTTACGTAATCTTTAGCATCATGTCTGTCATCAGCAGGACCTACAGCCTTACCTTTCCAGTCGATTTGTGAACCATTTGCTAAAGTGATTTTTGGAGCATAAGCCATATAACCAGCACCAGCAGTTAAGAAGAAACCTACTGAGTTCTCACGACGTAAGAAATCGATAGAACCTACGTTAACAACACCACGTAAATCTACAGCATATTGTAATTCAGTTTCGAAATCTTTCACAGCTGGGTTAGAAATACCTTCGTTAGTACCAGAAAGTTTACCACGTGTTCCGTTTAATTCTAAACCGAATGAGTGACCTAATTGTTTACGGATGTTTAAACCGTAACCTAAGTTAGCATCCCATTTGTTAAAGTCGTTAGTACCACCGATAGCTACAACTGGCATTAAAACACCACCGTGTACACCGATAGACCAAGTTCTGTACTGTCCTCTACCGCCAAATACCTTGACAGCAGAAGTGGTTGCAGGAGCATCCTGAGCGACAGCAAGAGAAGCAACTCCTGTTAATGCCACTAAAGAAAGCGCAACACTTTTCTTTAAAGTAGAATAATTCATAATCTTTTTTCTTTTTTAAGGGTTAAACAATTTAATTGATTAATTTTTTAGTAATCGCAAAATTAAACAAAATTTTAAATTTTCAAACTTTTATACAAACTCCGTTCCAAACTTCACTGTAAATAATCATTTTATTACATTTGGCCATTTCCAAATAAAAATACCATTTCCATGAAATATCCTACTATCGATCAGTCATTATTTACACTAAATAGAAAAAATTTCACTAAACAGCTAAAAAACAACTCATTAGCTATCTTCAATTCAAGTGATGAATTTCCTAGAAGTGGCGATCAGAGTTTTGTTTTTAAGCAAAATCCAGATTTATTTTATTTATCGGGAATCGATCAGGAACAAACAATATTGCTTCTATTTCCTGATTGTCCTAATCCTTTGTACAGAGAAGTCCTGTTTTTAAGACAGACCAACGATTACATCAAGGTTTGGGAGGGCTATAAGTATACCAAAGAACAGGCAAAGGCAGCTTCAGGCATTGAGACCATATATTGGCTGGAAGATTTTGACAACATTTTACATAGTATTGTGAACTACGCTGAACATATCTATTTAAACACAAATGAAAATGACCGTTATGCTCATGAAGTTCCTTATCTCGATATCCGTTTCATTGAAAAAATGAAAGCAAAATATCCACTACATCACTATGAACGTTCGGCACCGATTATGCGCGGTTTACGAGCCGTTAAATCAGATGTAGAAGTTGAATTGACAAAAAAAGCCTGTGCAATAACCCGGGATGCGTTTATCAGGGTGTTAAAATTTACCAAACCCGGCGTAAAGGAATATGAGATTGAAGCAGAAATTATTCACGAATTTATCCGTCAAGGTGGCACTGGGCACGCCTATACGCCAATTATTGCTTCCGGCCATAATGCGAATATTCTCCATTATAATGACAACAACCAGGAGTGCAAAGATGGAGATGTAATCCTCTTCGATTTTGGGGCCGAGTATGCCAATTACAATGCTGATATGAGTCGCGCAATACCTGTAAACGGCCGTTTTACCCAAAGGCAGAAAGAAGTATACAACGCTGTTTTGCAGGTGATGAAACAATCTATCCAATTAATCGGTGAGGGGATAGTGTGGAATACTTACCACGAGCAGGTTGGGGAAATTATGACCGAACAATTGATTAACCTTGGTTTAATTTCTTTAGAAGATGTGAAAAAACAAAGCCCCGCTTACCCGGCTTATAAAAAATATTTCATGCATGGTACTTCTCATCATTTGGGCATCGATGTGCACGATTTTGCCGGGAGATACACTCCATTTGCAGTTGGTAACATTTTAACTGTTGAACCAGGCATTTATATTCCAGCAGAAGGTTTGGGCATCCGTTTAGAAAACAATATTCTCATTACATCAAATGGAAATATTGATTTAATGGCCGATATTCCATTAGAGGTAGAAGAAATTGAGGAAATTATGAATAGTTAGTTCCAATTGGCAGTTTTCAGTTATTAGTCCTCAGTTAACCAGTTTAAACAATTAATCAGTTAATCATTATCAAACTCATCAGCAAACCGATATATATTAAATCCATCTTTTGCTAAGGCTGCCTGAATTTTTTCGCGCAGCCTTTTTTTATCTATATCAAGCATCTTTTTATGCTGAATAATTTTCCAGGCTTTTTCGGCAAAAAGAAAAACTTTACGGCTATTATCTATCGTTTGTGGTTTACTTATCCATTCACATAACGTCTCGATACCTGTATTTTTATCCGCAACTGTTTTAAGTACCGGAATGGTTTTGGTACCCTGGTGAACGATTTTCTTTAAATTATTGGCAAAAGTATCTGCACCTTCCCTATCAGCTTTATTAATCACGAAACAATCTGCGATTTCCATTAAGCCTGACTTGATATTCTGTACTTCATCACCCGATTCGGGAACCAGCACGACGATGGTTTTATCTGCCAACCCGGCAATTTCTACTTCCGATTGCCCCACCCCGACGGTTTCAACCATGATCAGATCAAAATTGGCTGCTTTTAAAACGTCAACCATTTCGATGGTTTTAGCAGAAATGCCTCCTAAAGAGCCCCTGGTAGCCAAAGATCGGATATACACATTAGGATTATTAAATTGGCCGGCCATGCGGATGCGATCGCCCAATAAAGAGCCAAAATTAAAAGGAGAGGTTGGATCTATTGCCAATATCGCAATGCGTTTTCCCTCAGCCACAAAATGATTGGTTATGGCATTTACTAAAGTGCTTTTACCAGCACCCGGAGGCCCGGTGATACCTACAACGGGAACATTTATATTACTATCCAAATCCCTTAAAATCGAATCAGCTGGCTTGATATTATTTTCAACAAGTGTTAACGTTCTTGCCAAAGCCTTATAATTGCCCGCTTTTACTTCGCTTAAAATGGATAGATGCGTATTCATCAATAAAACTATCTTTGTACAAAGAAACAAAAATTATTAGCTACAAAGCGCCCCCATAATGAAAGTTACCGGTTTTACCTTTTTACGAAATGCAATTGTAAACGATTATCCCGCCAAAGAAGCCATACTTTCAGTTCTGCCTTTGTGTGATGATTTTATCGTTGCATTGGGCAATTCTTCTGATGAAACGGCTGAAATGGTAAAAAGTATCGATCCAAAAATCAGGACCATCGATACGGTTTGGGATGATAGTATACGAGAAGGCGGTCGTGTTTTTGCTGATGAAACCAATAAGGCCTTAGCCCAAATAAGTGCTGATACCGATTGGATGGTTTATATCCAGGGCGATGAAGCCATCCACGAAGATTATCTCCCCCTTCTTAAAAAAGAAATGGAATTGGAGCTGAACAACAGCAATGTTGAAGCCCTGCTTTTAAAATATAAACACTTTTATGCTTCTTACGATTACCTCGCCGAATCGAGGCGCTGGTATAGAAGAGAGGTTCGGATTATCAAAAACCTACCAGGTATACGTTCTTATCGCGATGCACAGGGCTTTAGGATTAACGATAGAAAACTTAAGGTTAAACTAATTGATGCCTATATTTATCATTACGGCTGGGTAAAGCCGCCAAAGGGACTACAAGGCAAAGTGCGCAACTTTAACCAGTTTTATCAAACAGAAGAGTGGATTGAAGAGAATTACCCGGTGCAGGATACTTATGATATGCACAATGCCGATCGTTTGGTCCATTTTAAAGGAACTCATCCAAAAGTGATGCAGGAAAGGATTGCCGCGGCCAACTGGAAATTTGAAAAAGATTTAACAAAAGAAACTCCGAAAATGAATTTTCGTAGAAGGGTTTTACAAAAAATTGAGGATTTAACAGGATTGCGGTTGTTTGAGTACCGGAATTATAAAATTGTAAAATAGGCTACAATTTAAATCTATCTATATTTGCATCACCTAATAATATTATTTAATGAAAAAGCCTAAAGTCTTAGTAACTTTTGATTCGATGAAAGATGCCAATTGTGGTTATTTTTCGTTTGGGAAAGGATTAGGGGATGCATTAATCCAGGAAAATAAAGAAAAATTTAAATTAAAATTCTATCTTTTTAAACACACCCAGTACCTTTTTAATGGCCTGGTTGATATTCTTTATCTTTCTCGTCTTGACCGCTTATTTTTTGGTCCAAAGAATGATTTTGATGTAGTACACCTGTCTGATCAAACCTGCAGATTAAGACCCAGTAAGGTAAATGCAAAAAAAATAATGACCGTTCACGACATGAATAAGGTTCATTTAAAGTTTAGCAAGCCGCACAGGATTCAGGTATATTTAAAAAAACTTGGTAAGCTTATATCACAGTGTGATAAAATTGTATGTATATCACAGTTTGTAGCTAATGATGTAGTTCAGTATTTCCCTGAAGCTAAAGGAAAGGTTAGTGTAATTTATAACGGAGCCGATAAATTGATATCCAATGAAAATCATCAGCCTGCTTTTAAACCTGAAAAGAAATTTCTATTTACTATTGGTCTGCTTTCGGTACAAAAAGGCTTTCACTTATTACCTGCATTATTAAAAGATAACGATTTCGAACTGGTAATTTCCGGCAGGGAAACACCCCACAAACAACGGATTTTAGAGGAAGCCGAAAAATATAACTGCCTGGATAGGGTACACATTACCGGGCCAATTAGTGATGAAGACAAAGCCTGGTATTACAAAAATTGTAGTGCCTTTTTATTCCCCTCTGTTGCTGAAGGTTTTGGTCTTCCTGTAATTGAAGCCATGCATTTTGGAAAACCTGTTTTTCTCTCAAAATTCACTTCGCTCCCTGAGGTTGGCGGCGATATTGCATATTACTTCGATAATTTTGAACCTGAACACATGCAGGAAGTATTTAAAAATGGAATGAGTGATTTCATCCAAAATAACCGCATTAAGGAAGCAATTGCTCAGGCTGAAAAGTTTTCGTGGGAAATTGCAGCCAACCAGTATCTGAATTTATATCAGGAATGCCTCGTAAACAACACTCAAAAATAGGGAAGTTGTATTGTAACAATTCCTATTCAATTCTGCAATGTTAATGTTCGATTATTAAAATATATCAGCTATAATAGGGCTTATTCATCCATTCTTAAAACCAAGAATTGTAATTTTAAACCTTACCGGTTTCAAAAAAACACAACGTTTAATTGAAAAGCTTAACTTTGCTAAGTTTTTATATAGATTTTTTAGGGCGATACTTGAACGATCTTCCTTTTTTACATATTCCATTTTACATAAAATGAAGACTTATTTTCGTTTATTATCATTTGCCAAGCCCATAGAAAAGTTTGCAATACCTTATGTAATAGTTACGTTATTAGCAGTTCTTTTCGGAACACTAAATCTGACATTACTTGTACCACTTTTTGACACACTACTTCCATCAAAATCATCTGGAACTGTTGATGTAGTTAACTCAGCAAGTTCTGCTTTTGATATTACGGGTAAGTTTTCTGATTTTGTTTCCCATTCACTAATTGTAAACGGTCGAGCTGAAACTTTAAATTATGTTTGCATCATCATTGTAGCTTCTGTTTTACTATCAAACTTCTTTAGATATTTCTCTCAACGTTTTATGGAAGACTTAAGAGTACATACCTTGTTAAATCTCCGTAAGTCAGTATTTAATAACGTGATGAATTTACACGTAGGTTATTTTAATAACGAACGTAAAGGAGATATTATATCAAAAGTTGCCTCTGATGTACAGGTGGTACAATTCACTGTTACAAATACATTACAAGTTGTTTTTAAAGAACCACTAACGCTTATTTTCTACATTATAGTTCTTTTGAGTATCTCTGTTAAATTAACTTTATTTTCATTATTAGTCATTCCAGTATCCGCATTTATTATCAGTAAAATAGTTAAGAGGATTAAACAACAAGCCAAAGAATCTCATGAATCATTTGCAAAGATGATTGGTTTTTTGGATGAATCCCTAAGCGGAATCAAGATTATTAAAGCATTTAATTCAACAGATAGAGTTAAAGAAAAATTCCAGAAAGAAAATGAATTTTATTCGAATCTAAATAGAAAAATGGTTAGAAGACAGCAATTAGGTTCGCCAGTTTCTGAATTTTTAGGTGTTTTAATGGTTTCTTTAATCGTTTGGTATGGTGGGAATCTGATTATTAGTAACCAACCAGGTGCTTTAACTACGAGCCAATTTATTGCATATATTGCTTTTTTCTCTCAGGTGATGCGACCTGCAAAAGCACTAACAGATTCTTTTAGCGGAATCCATTCCGGAATTGCAGCAGGCGAACGCGTTTTGGATCTAATAGACACCAAACCGTTATTGGTTAATCAACCAGATGCCAAAGTACTTGATGGCTTTAACAACGCAATCAGTGTTCAAAATGTATCATTTAATTATGGAGAAAAACAAATCCTGAACTCAATAACCTTCGACATTGAAAAAGGGAAAACGGTAGCCTTGGTTGGCCCTTCAGGTGGGGGAAAAAGCACGTTGATGGATTTGCTTCCACGTTTCCACGATCCGAAATCAGGAACCATTAAAATTGATGGCCATGATTACAGGGAGCTTACTGTAGAAAGTATCCGCTCACAAATGGGGACGGTTAACCAGGAATCGTTTTTATTTAACGACAGTATTTTTAATAATATCGCCTTTGCTAAGCCAGACGCTACAGAGGAAGAAATTATCGCCGCCGCTAAAATTGCAAATGCACACGATTTTATCCTGAACACCGAAAATGGTTATCAAACCAATGTGGGCGATAGAGGCAATAAATTATCTGGTGGGCAAAAGCAACGTGTTTGTATTGCCAGAGCCGTTTTGGCCAACCCTCCGATCATGCTTTTAGATGAAGCTACATCCGCATTAGATACAGAATCTGAAAAACTGGTACAGGATGCTTTAAATAATTTAATGAAAAACCGTACTTCAATCGTTATAGCCCACCGTTTAAGTACCATACAACATGCCGATAAAATTGTCGTAATTGATAAAGGGGAAGTTGTAGAAAGTGGAAGCCATAGTGAGTTAATGAATAAAAATGGCTTATATAGGCGTTTAATTGACATGCAGGCCTTTACAGACTAAATATCTAGATGAAGAAAGTATTATTTTTTATGCCTGATAACCCGTTAAAAAAAAACGCGGGGAATAGAACCAGGGCTTTAAGCATGTTAAGCTACTTTAAATCAAGAAATTTTGAAATTGATTTTGTAAGCGAATATTTCACCGGACGCTGGAATGAGGCAGATATTAAAGCTTTTAAGCAATCTGGCTTAGCCGATAAAACTTACGTGATTAAAAAAAAACCTTCAAAAAAAAATATACTCTTTTATCTGCTTTTTTATAAACTACCAAATTTTTTCTATCAAAATAAGGCCTGGTTTTTCCCTCTGCAATTTCCTGAGCTTGTAACCTTAAGGTTTAAGCGGGCTTTTAACAAAATTTTAAAAAACAACGAGTACGATTACATCTTTATCAACTATGCCAGTTGGGCTACATTGGTTGACAATAATCAATTCACAAAAAAGTCGGTAAAAATAATTGATACACACGACTTTATAACAGCACAACTACAGAGAAAAGTAAATATCGGTAAATCTTTTAAAGAAGAAATCAGGCGGATATCTTTATTCGATATTGCTTTGGCCATTTCTATCGAAGAGCAATATATCTTTAGTCAATTCTGTAACAACAGGGTGGCTTTGGCGCCAATGATGCTTGATAAACCGGAGAATCTTCATTCTGACGCAGAAAAAACTTTTGACCTGATTTATGTGGCAAGTGACAATATACATAATCAGAAAGCCGCCAATTGGTTTTTCAATGATGTATACCCCTTATTACCAGCCAATTTGCAGATATGTATTATTGGACAAATAAATGAGCACCTTTCTATAAAGGCACCTAATATTATTACTGTAAATTTTGCCGAAGATTTATCTCCCTATTACCAAAAGGCCAAAGTAGCATTATGCCCCATGCTAAGCGGAACCGGCACGAAAATAAAAGTAGTAGAAGCGCTATCTTATGGTTTACCAATAGTTTGTAATACAAGGGGGATTGATGGGCTGATCAATAAAACAGATAATGGTTGTTTGGTTAGTGATGATCCGGTTGAATTTGGGAATAATATTATGAAACTACTAACGGACGAATCAGAATATAAAAAACAGGTAGAAAATGCCCTTGCTGCTTTTAACACGAATTACGAAAAAGAACGCTGCTATAAAAATCTTGACCTCATTTTTGGTATAGTTTAATCACTCAAAATAAATTGAGGGCATTTGAAGTCACTAATAGTGGATAAAAGTACATTTTTTTCAAAATTTTTATCATGAGTAAAAAATTATCAATTATAACTATCAATTACAACAATAAAGCAGGCTTACAAAAAACAATTCAAAGCGTGGTAAGTCAAACCTGGCAAGATTTTGAGTTTATTGTTATTGATGGAAATAGTTCGGATGGAAGTAAAGATGTCCTTATTACATATTCTTCATTTTTCACCTATTCTGTATCCGAGCCCGATAGCGGTATATATAATGCGATGAATAAGGGCATTAAGATTTCAACAGGTGATTATCTAATGTTTTTAAATAGTGGAGATTGCTTAATTGACAATACTATTCTAGAGAAATTGAATGCTGAATTAAATGGCCAATACGATATTTACTATGGAGATATACTACAAACTGATGGAATAAAAAAAGAGATTCGCACTTTTCCTAAGACCTTAAATTTCGCTTTTTTTTATGAACAAAATATCTCTCATCAAGCAAGTTTTATTAAGGCAAAGCTATTTAAGGATATTTTTTTATATAATGAAAATTTAAAAATTGTATCTGACTGGGAATTCTTCACTTATGCAATCTGTAAACGAGAGGCTACTTATAAACATTTAGATTGTGTAATTGTAACTTATGATGGAACCGGAATATCTGCAAATTCAGAGAACCACCCAGAAATCAATAAAGAAAGAGATGTTTCCTTAAATAAATATTTCCCTGAATTTGTTAAGGACTATGAATATTTAAAAGAGATAAAGTTTAAAAAGGCAGAACAATTTATGTATATAAAAAAACATCCGATAGCCTATAAGATTTTGAAAGCCTTTATGAATATTATACTTTTATTTTTGCCAAAATTTAATAGAAACTAAGATGGATAGTTCTTGTGTAATTGTAATACCAATTTATAAGTCCGAGCTTTCATTTTATGAAAAGATAGCTTTGGCCCAATGTGGAAAGTTATTGTCTGATTATGATATTGTAATACTCAAACCAGATGATTTAGACATATCAAATATGCAAATTGGTTTCTCTTATAGTGAGGTGTCTTTCCCAAGTTTTTATTTTAAGAGCGTATTTAGTTACAACGATTTAATGCTCTCGGAACTCTTTTATGAGAAATTCTTGAATTATAGCTATCTACTCATCTATCAATTGGATGCTTTCGTATTTAAAAATGAATTAAAATATTGGTGCGGCTTAGGTTATGATTATATAGGTGCTCCATGGTTGAGAGAAAAAGAATTCCCCACATTATTTAAAAAGACTAAAGAGAAACTTAGGTCATACCTGCACAGAAGATATAATTTACTTGATAAACAAGGTCGGCCTGATATCGAGCGACAATTGTACAATTATGTCGGCAATGGAGGTTTTTCGTTGAGAAAAGTTAAGTCTTTTTATAATGTCTGTATTCAAGAAAAAGAGCTCGTAGAAAATTACGTTGGCCGGAACAGCAGCGATTATCATGAAGACATGTTTTGGACCATAGAAGTGAATCGAAAGAAGAAGAGAATAAAGACCCCTAATTACAAAGAGGCATTGAACTTTTCCATTGAAACAGCTCCAGAAAGGGCAATGACTTTAATTAAAGGAAACATGCCTTTTGGTTGCCATGCATGGGATAAAAACATCCATTTTTGGCAACCGTACTTTAAAGAAGCAGGTTATCAGATTTAACTGCGCCAAATTTCTTTATTTAGCATTAAAAATAGACTAAAGTTATTTTTTCTTAGTTTACTTCGCCAAAATATTTTAAAAATTTCTATCTTTTTATAACCAGATGTTTTCATCTGCTTTAGAAAGAATTTGAATGAATGTTTTTCAGCAAAGAAACTTTCTTTTTTCGATAACCCTTCTACATCTATCGGTAAATCAGCACCCCATTTTTCATGTAATTTTAATGTTTCCTCTATCCAGGTTTTACTATAATTTCCTTCTGAGAAATGTTCTAATAATACTTGGAAAGTTACAACTACATGATGTGTTTTATGTACCTGAAGTGAAAAATCCAGATCATAACAATGAAATTTTTTAAATGTTTCCTCATCAAAATTATTAGCTTCAACTATCTCTTTTTTGGTACAGAACCAAACTCCATCTACAACAACTACGTTTGAATATTTTTCATTTTTTACGTTTTGAGAAATATGTTTTGTTTTCTCTTCACTAAATTTATAGCGTTGAAGGATATTAACGTAATTGATTTTTTTTTCACCCGCGCTACAAAACCATCCAGATGGAACTCTAGTTTTATAACTATTTCCGGCTATGCCAATCAATCCTATTTTCTGATCTTCATTAAAAATATCTGCTATAATAATACCCCAGTCTTTCGTTTTAATACTGATATCCTCATGCATGTAGCAAAGTAGCTTGTATTTAGCCCGCTTTGCCCCTTCATTGTAAATTTCGCATAATCCACGTTTTCCATCAGCATTATCAAAACTGATAATTTCATGTTCGACTCCTATGGTTGCGGCAATGTTCTCCTTAATATCAGAAAGCTGATCTTTATTTACGGAGGCTATAATTATTGATATCATCTCCTTCAAAAATAAAATAAAAAACAATACCCGTTGCAGAAATAAAATATACCTAAGTTTTAACCAGCTAAATCTCAAGCATTGAATTGTTAAAAAAGCCAATGCATATTGAACAATCAAAGAATAATCTTTTCAAACCTATATAATTGATTATTTTTGAGAATCAAAATATTATATATCTCGTTGATGCAAGTAAATTCAGACTCCGTATTTTATATTTTTTGCCCGGCTAATTTTGCAACAGGAGGGCCCGAAGCCCTTCATCAGCTTGGGCATAGACTAAGTAGTTTAGGCTTCAATGTTTTTATGCACTATATCTTTAAAACAGACCAAAACCCTGTTCACCCTAACTATTTGAAATATAATTTGCCCTATACTGATGAGATAGTAAATAGTAAGAATAATTTAATCATTTTACCAGAAACATATTTAGTTCCAATTTTCAAGTCAGAATATGATGCAATGAAAAAAATTGTTTGGTGGCTAAGCGTTACGAATTATCAAATTATTTTTAACGAAGCGAAGGAAAATGTAGGACATAAAAAATTCTACAACATCAAGTCTTATCTAAATCCTAAAAAATATTCGCCACTCCCTTCTATTCCTGCATTAAAGAGAAAAAAAGTTTTAAACCTGGCACATTCACATTTTTCGATGGATTTTTTAAAAACCAATAAATTGGAAATTATTGGGAAAATTTCTGATTATATGAGCGATTCCTTTTATGATAAGATAGCCAATCATGTTAAAAAAGAGGATTTTGTACTCTACAATCCGAAAAAGAATGGCGAATATTTAGAACGCGTGAAAGCGCTCTGTCCCAACTTATCGTGGAAAGCACTGATTAACATGTCGCCAGATGAAGTAGCGCACTGGATGAACAAGAGCAAACTTTATGTTGATTTTGGCTATCACCCTGGCCAGGAACGTATGCCACGTGAGGCAATTTTAATGTCTTGTTGTGTAATTACCGGAAGCCAGGGCTCTGCCGCATATCAAGATGACGTGCCTTTACCTAAAGGTTTTAAATTCAATGAAGCTGTTGATAGTCCGGAAGCAGTTGCCAACCAAATTGCGTTAACTTTAAATAAATTTGAAGATAAAATTCACTTATTCAGCGATTACAAACAGAAAATCTTAGCTGAAAAAGAAAACTTCAATCAAGCCGTTAACCATGTTTTTAATAAAAATTAAATTTGAGTACTTCTAATATAAATTCCCATAAAATAAATTACGACTTCATAGACTCGTTGCGTTTCATATCTATGTTTGGAATTGTAATGGAGCACAGTTCTTTCTTTTTTGGCGCTAAATTTTATACCCTAAACGAAAAAATAGTTCAGATTTTTAGCTTACAGGTTTTTAAGTTTGGGACTATAATTTTTTTCTTGCTTGCGGGTTTTTTAATCGGCGATAAATTTACGAAATATAGCACGAAAGAGTATCTTCAAAGAAGGGTGCAAAACACACTAAAACCATGGCTTTTTTGGGTAATAATTTTTTTCATTACAAATTATCTGGATGTTATCGTAAAAAATATCAAATATGGCGATAATCCATTTCTTACTATAAGTATCCAGAATGTGCTATTAAACTTGGAAAATATTGTTTTAACTACAAGTTTTTGGTTTATACCCAACTTCCTTATCTGTATTACCATATTGCTCCTTTTCAGGAAATATTTATATTCTATAAAACTTGGCGTTGCACTATTATTATTGTCACTTTTTTATTCAGTTAATCTTTATATTGATGTTATCCCCACTTCGCATACTACGGCCATGTTTGGATTTATATTTTATTTATGGTTAGGTGTACAGATCAATAAATACTATGATCAGTTTAAATCAATTGTTGGCAAAACCTCGATGTCTTTAATTTTTACATTACTAATTGTCGCATTCTCACTGGCAAGTTTAGAGAGCTATTACCTTCTTAAGCTGTTACCTGATGACCCGTTTAATACTTTAAGGATAACCAATATAATTTACTCGTTACTGAGCTTTGTTTTCTTATATAAACTTGGCTCTAAAATCCAGATCAAAAGATTTAACCCTAGTATCTTCACCTTTGGGATATATCTCGTACATCAAATTTTAGTGTTTAGATTAATGCCTTTAATTTTCAGGCCGCTTCACATAGCCTTTGAAAATAAATCAGCCTACTACTTCTTAGGTATTCAATTAATGACATTCTTTATTGTTTACACCGGTTCAATCCTGATCGTTGCGATGATTAACAAAATGCAAAAAGCCAGGTGGCTGA
Organism: Pedobacter roseus; assembly: GCF_014395225.1. Taxonomy (NCBI): domain Bacteria; kingdom Pseudomonadati; phylum Bacteroidota; class Sphingobacteriia; order Sphingobacteriales; family Sphingobacteriaceae; genus Pedobacter; species Pedobacter roseus. Next base: position 5,735,714 of record NZ_CP060723.1, on the reverse strand, counting down.
TAGGAAGGTAAACACGAAAAATATTCGTTTGAACACGTAATCCGATTAATCACGGTACGGTAACAAATAATAGAACTGTTTAAGCGGAGGAAGTACTGAACAAATAGGCTTATTCTGATAATGTAATAATCTTGTAAGACAATAATACTATTTGAAAAAGAGCGATTATGATACTATCTCTGTCTGTTAAGTCTAATTCAATTAAAAAAAATCTAGCAAAGAAACGCCAACCATATCGCAACTGAATAAAATCGCCGAACTATATCAAGTTCCTATCCACGAAATCATCATTCAATCAAATTTCAAAAAGAATCAAATTATTATAGCACAAAAAAAAGGGCATCAATATTATTGATGCCCTTGCTTATTTTGACAGAGAACTGGTTATAGCTTTCTGGCTACTTCTACCTGTTCGTAAGCTTCTACGATATCGCCTACTTCGATGTTGTTAAAGTTCTGGATGTTTAAACCACACTCATAACCTTTATTTACCTCTTTCACATCATCTTTAAAGCGTTTTAATGATGCCAGTTCACCTGTGTACACTACAACACCATCTCTAACAATACGGATCTTGCTGTTACGGGTAATCTTACCATCCAATACCATACAACCTGCAATGGTACCCACTTTAGTGATTTTGAACGTTTCGCGAATCTCAACGTTAGCCACAATTTTCTCTTCAAATTCCGGATCCAACATACCTTCCATCGCCGATTTAATCTCGTTGATTGCGTCGTAAATGATAGAATATAAACGGATATCGATCTGCTCTGCTTCGGCCAGTTTACGTGCACCTGTTGATGGACGAACCTGGAAACCAATAATAATCGCATCTGAAGCTGAAGCTAACAATACATCAGATTCTGAAATCTGACCAACACCTTTACTGATGATATTGATCTGGATCTGCTCGGTTGATAGTTTCAACAATGAATCGGCCAATGCCTCGATCGAACCATCCACATCACCTTTAACGATAATGTTAAGCTCTTTAAAGTTACCGATAGCCAAACGACGACCGATCTCATCCAGGGTAATATGTTTCTGTGTACGTAAGCCCTGCTCGCGTTGTAACTGCATACGTTTGTTTGCAATATCACGTGCTTCGGTTTCACTTTCTAAAGCGTTAAATCGATCACCTGCTGTAGGCGCACCTTGCATACCCAAAACCTGTACCGGTTGTGATGGCCCTGCTGATTCCACTTTAGCACCACGCTCGTTGGTTAATGCTTTAACACGTCCGCTGTAACTACCTGCCAGGATCGGATCTCCAACCCTTAATGTACCAGCCTGAACCAGTACCGTAGTTACAATACCACGTCCTTTATCTAATGCCGATTCAATTACTGTACCTGTAGCTCTCTTATTCGGATTTGCCTTCAGTTCTAATAATTCAGCTTCTAATAATACTTTATCTAAAAGAAGATCAACGTTTAAGCCGCTTTTGCTAGAGATTTCCTGTGATTGATATTTACCACCCCAATCTTCTACCAAAATGTTCATTACTGATAATTGCTCACGTACTTTATCAGCATTTGCACCTGGTTTATCTACTTTAGTGAAAGCGAATACCAATGGTACGCCTGCTGCCTGTGCGTGGTTAATGGCCTCTTTTGTTTGAGGCATCACCGCATCATCCGCAGCAATAACAATAATGGCAATATCGGCTGCCTTAGCACCACGTGCACGCATCGCAGTAAAGGCTTCGTGACCAGGTGTATCTAAGAAAGTTACTTTTTTACCGGTTGGTGTAGTTACCATGTAAGCACCAATGTGCTGGGTAATACCACCTGCCTCACCAGCAACCACATTTGCTTTACGGATATAATCCAGCAATGAGGTTTTACCGTGATCGACGTGACCCATAATCGTAACAACCGGAGCTCTTTCGATTAAATCTTCTTCTTTGTCTTCCTCTTCAATTACGTTTTCCTCATCTTCATCAGGTTTAACAAATTGAATTTCGTAACCAAACTCGTCTGCAACGATGGTTAAGGTTTCAGCATCTAAACGCTGGTTAATGGAAACGAACATTCCAAGGCTCATACAGGTACCAATAATTTTGGTAACCGGTACATCCATCATGCTCGCCAACTCATTAGCCGTAACAAACTCTGTTACTTTTAATATTTTCGATTGCGATTCAAGCTCGTTTGCGGCCTCTTCTGCATTGTAAGCAACATCATCACGTTTCTGACGACGTAATTTAGCACGTTGAGCAAATTTACCAGATTTACCAGCGCCACTTAAACGGGCAAGTGTTGCCTTAATTTGATCTTGAATCTCTTTTTCAGTAGGTTCTTCTTTAGGTCCGCTTGGTGTAGCATTTCTATTTTGGAAACCTGGTCTGTTATTGTTGTTGTTTCTATTTCCCTGGTAAGGAGTACCGCCTTGTCCGGCAGGTCTGTTACCCTGGTATGGTGTACCACCACCCGGTCTGTTACCTTGATAAGGTTGACGAGGCTGACCTGGTGCGCCACCCTGGCCCTGACCTTGACCTGCAGGATTATTCTGTCCTGGCTGACCTTGACCGCCATGTTGACCTGGCTGGCCTGGTGCCCCCGGAGTTTTTTTACGTTTACGTTTGCGTTTCGCAGCTTCACTGTCGCTAGATGATGCTACAGGACCGTTTCTTCTGTCCGGAGTTGTTGGTAAAACAATTTTACCAATAATGTTCGGACCAGTTAATTTTACGGTACGTGCTTTAATTACCTCAGGCTCATTGCTTACAGGTTTAGCAGCTTCAGCTGGTTTTTCTTCCACCTTTGGTTGTTCAACTGGTTTTACCGGCTCTGGAGCCTTAACCACAGGTGTTGGTGCAACAGGTGCTTCTTCCTTTTTAACCTCTACTGGTTTTTCTTCCGCTTTAGGTTGTTCAACCAGTTTTACTGGTTCTGGAGCTTTAGCAACTGGTGCAGGGGCAGCAGGTGTTTCTTCTTTCTTAACAGGACGTGTTTTTGAGTTAAGATCATTTAAATCAATCTTACCAACAATTTTAACGCCCGGTAATCCGGTTTCCTCTGCTTTTTCTTCTGCCTTAGTTTCTTTTACTGGCTCAACTGCTGCCGCAGGAGCTGGTGTAGGTGCCGGCGCTGGTGTTTCAACCTTAGGCGTTTCAACTACCTTTGGTTTTTCTACCGGTGGAGTAAATGATTGAGCATTTTTTATTAAAATCTCTTCATTTTTCTCAAAATCGGTGTTCTTCTTCGGCGCTTCTACTGGCTTTTCAGTCTCAGGCTCGTCACGACGTATTTTACCAATCACTATTTGTTTGGCTTCTTCTCTTACGATCTTATCTCCCTGATACTCTTTTAACAAGGCATTATACATGTCTCCCGTAAGTTTAAACATTGGGCTTTTCTCGGCAGAGAACCCCTTTTTGTTTAAAAACTCAACGGCCGTACCCATGCCTATATTAAGTTCTTTAATAGCTTTAATTAAAATGATTGGTTTGTCGTCTGACATTTAGCTCCTGTTATTGTTTTTTATTTAATACAAAAGTAGTGTTTATTTGGCAATTACACCACTTATTCAAATTCTGACTTCAAAATTTGAACCACTTCTTTAATGGTTTCCTCTTCAAGGTCGGTGCGTTTTACTAAATCTTCTACTGTAAGTGCTAATACACTCTTAGCAGTATCGCAACCGATAGCCTTTAATTCATCAATGATCCAGCTATCAATCTCATCTGAGAATTCTTCTAAATCAACATCCTCGTCGCTTTCTTCTCCAGCTTCGCGGTATACATCAATTTCGTAACCGGTTAATTTACCAGCCAGTTTAATGTTGTGTCCACCACGTCCGATGGCCAATGAAACCTGATCTGGTTTTAAGTAAACCGATGCATGTTTGGTTTCATCATCCAATTTAATGGAAGTGATTTTTGCCGGGCTCAACGCACGGGTAATGTATAATGAAATATTATTTGTGAAGTTAATCACGTCAATGTTTTCGTTTTTCAATTCGCGAACGATACCATGGATACGTGATCCTTTCATACCCACACACGCTCCAACCGGATCGATACGGTCATCGTACGATTCTACAGCCACTTTAGCACGCTCTCCAGGTTCGCGTACAATTTTCTTAACAGTAATTAAACCGTCGAAAATTTCGGGAACTTCCTGTTCGAACAAACGTTGTAAAAACTCTGGCGCTGTTCTCGAAATGATAATTTTCGGATTCGCGTTGATCATTTCCACTTTAGAGATTACTGCTCTTACAGAATCACCTTTTTTGAAATAATCTGCCGGAATCTGCTCAGTTTTAGGCATTAAAAGTTCGTTACCTTCATCATCTAAAACCAAAGTTTCTTTTTTCCAAACCTGATAAACTTCACCTGTTACGATTTCGCCTACCCTGTCTTTATATTTTTTGAAAATTTCGTCTTTCTCTAATTCTAATACTTTAGAAACCAGGGTTTGGCGTGCTGCTAAAATTGCCCTGCGACCAAAACTCTCTAAGGTAATCTGCTCGATATAATCATCACCAACTTCTAAAGTGCTGTCTAATTTAGAAACTTCAGCAAGCTCAATCTCTAAATCATCATCTTCAGAAAATCCATCTTCCATTACTTTTCTCGTTCTCCAGATCTCCAAATCACCGTTATCCGGATTTACGATAACGTCACAGTTCTCGTCTGTTCCGTATTTTTTACGCAACATGCTACGAAAAACTTCTTCCAGCACACTGATCACCGTTGGGCGATCTATATTTTTGAAATCTTTAAACTCCTGAAAAGAGTCGATCAAATTAATTGTTGTAGTACTCATTTTTACTTAAATGAAATTAACACACTTGTTTCTAATATATCATTAAACGGTACATCTGTTTGAATTGCTACCGCTTTTTTCCCTTTTTCTTTAACCGACTCTTCAATCTGTAGGTTATTTTCTGTAACCGATAGCAGTTTTCCTTCTTTTTTTAAGCCTTCTTTCAGCTTAATACTTACCGTACGGCCAATATTTTTATTGTATTGACGGATCAGCTTTAAAGGCTCACCAACACCTGGCGAAGAAACTTCTAAATTATAAGCCTGCTCTATTGTATTTTCTTCTTCGAGATGAAAACCAACATGCCTGCTTATGGCCACACAATCCTGTATGCTAATACCTTCGTCGCCATCAACATGAATAATTAATTTATTGTTTGGCAACATTTTCACTTCTACCAGAAACAGCTCTGGACGGTCTGCTATTTTTTCCTCAACGAGGGCTGCAACTCTCTTTTCTACCTGCATATTTTAACCTGATTTCATAGAAAAAGGGGACACTGTCCCCTTCTCTTTTCTTCGATTACGATGCAAATGTAGTAAATTTTTAGAAAAAATCAAACACTTGCTGTAATTATTATGCTGATTATTACCGTTTAAGTGTTTGTTTTTGTGGCTGTAAGTTGTGCTTTGCACTACTGTTAATCAGGTTACCAATGGTGGCGAATTTTACACCGATATAACTTTCTACCAAATAATCTTTGCCCTTAACAAAAGGTTGATCGGGATTAAAAATAAGCGAATCGCCAAGGATTTTAACTTTTCCGGCCACCTCCGTTTCATCCTGAATGCTATCTAATTCGCCAGGCTTAATTAACACAGAAACCAGACTAAGTGTATCTGCATTAGCCTGGTAGGCATTTTTAACCTGTAGGAGACTTGCCTCATCAATATTTTTAATTATTATTGAAGTGCTATCTCCTGAAAACTTAATGACCGGTTTGTTGTTTCTATTCGAACAAGAAAACGCCGACATTAAAACCAAAACAACAAGCGACCTTTTAAAAAAGCGTTTAAACATTTACAAAAATAAACAATTATGAGATTTATTATCGAAATCCTTTTAACAGGACTTGCGTTCTTTATTGGGGCAAAACTGGTTCCGGGTGTAACCATTGATGGTTACGGCAATGCCATTATTGCAGCTGTGCTGATTGCACTGGCAAATGCAACCATCGGTTTTATTTTAAGGCTATTAACCTTTCCGGTTAATTTCTTAACCTTAGGACTGGTATCATTTATCATTACCGTTTTAATGATTTTATTGGTTGATAGCATGATGACCTCTTTCAACACATCAGGCTTTATTGCAGCTGCGTTTTTAGCCATTGTGGTCGCCTTGATTAAAGCGATATTTGGCGCAGTGGCAGGAGAAAAAGATTAGTTCAGTTTTCAGTTGGCGGTTTTCAATTCGAACTGCCAACTGAAAATTGATAACTGGAAACTAACGAATAACTTCTCTCGAAATCACCATTTTCTGGATCTCAGAAGTTCCTTCGTAAATCTGGGTAATTTTGGCATCACGCATTAAACGCTCTACGTGGTATTCTTTTACAAAACCATAACCCCCGTGTACCTGTACCGCTTCGATGGTTACATCCATGGCTACTTTTGAAGCATAAAGTTTTGCCATAGAGCCGGCCTGCGTATAAGGCAAACCCTGATCTTTTAACCAGGCGGCTTTATACACCAATAACCTGGCGGCTTCTATCTGCGTAGCCATATCGGCCAGTTTAAAAGCAATGGCCTGATGTTCTGATATTGGTTTCCCGAACGATTTACGCTCCTTGGCATATTGTGTGGCCAGCTCAAAAGCACCCTGTGCAATACCCAAAGCCTGTGCAGCAATACCAATTCGTCCGCCTTCTAACGTTTTCATGGCAAATTTAAAACCAAAGCCGTCTTCCCCTATCCTGTTCTCTTTGGGCACTTTTACATCGTTAAACATTAAAGAATGTGTATCAGATCCACGGATACCCAGTTTATTTTCTTTCGGTCCAACAGTAAAACCTTCCATCCCTTTTTCTATAATAAAAGCATTAATCCCTTTATGTTTTAGTTCGGGGTGGGTTTGAGCAATAACCAGGTAAGTTGATGCGGTACCGCCATTGGTGATCCAGTTTTTGGTACCGTTAAGCAAATAATAATCTCCTTTATCTTCGGCAGTAGTGTGTTGAGAAGTGGCATCAGATCCGGCTTCGGGCTCTGACAGACAGAAAGCACCAATTTTTTCACCTGCAGCCAGTGGCTTTAGGTATTTTTCTTTCTGGGCTTCGCTTCCGTATTTTTCAAGACCATAACAAACGAGGGAATTATTTACCGATACCACTACAGATGCAGAGGCATCGATTTTAGATAGCTCTTCCATTACCAGTACGTACGAAATGGCATCGAGACCGCTACCGTTATATTTTGGGTCAACCATCATCCCCAGAAAACCAAGTTCTCCAAGTTTTTTCACTTGTTCGGCCGGAAATTTCTGATGTTCGTCTCTTTCAATTACGCCAGGCTTTAATTCTTGCTGCGCAAAATCGCGGGCAGCCTGCCGGATCATCAATTGTTCTTCATTTAATTCAAAATGCATAACATTTATGTATAAAAGGTTAGTAAATCAAATGTAGCATTTCTGATCGAAATTACTATGGCTGCATAGTAATTTATTTTATTTCGCGATGCTTTTATGATTTGCTAAACAACAATAAAAAATTATTATCAACTTAAAACTAAAGTATTGGCAATAATAGGCATTGTGTTAATGTAAGATTATTATTTTTGTTAAATGAACTTAGGGCAACAAATATTATTTTTCTTTAGTGCCTTAGGTGCATTTAATGGCTTTATCATTAGTGCATATTTGCTTTTATTCAAAAAACCGAAATCTACCCCTTCTTATTTTTTGGGGCTTTTACTTTTATCGGTCTGTTTAAAAATCAGTAAGTCATTACTTTTCTATTTTTATCCGGCTTTACCGGGTATCTATATCCAGATTGGTATTTTGGGAAGTTCACTGGTAGGTCCATCTCTTTTTTATTTTATTAAATCAGCTTTAGGACAAGGCTCAAAGAATACCATGATACAGAAAGGGACTTATCTTTTCTGGATTTTGACAATTGTTATTGCCAGCATCATTACGCCTTACGATAGTAAACCTGGTGTATGGGATAATTATATTGGGAATATAATTTCTATACAATTTACGGTTTATGTTATATTATCTGCCTGGCTGCTTAGAGCTGTTTTTGTTAAATTTCTCAGCAAAGGAGACAACATTTCTACAACAGAGAAGCTGTTATTATCTGTATTTATTGGCAATATAATCGTTCCGGCAGCATTTAAGTTACCGATCTTCTCATTTTTTAATGGCCACTGTATTAGTGGTGCTTTATTTTTCTCGGCCGTTCTCTATCTAAATATCTTCCTGTTTATTAGCCGGAGAAAAACCAGCAATCTTTTTTCAGAAAATCAGGATCTGGTTCGTTATGCCAACAAAAAGATCACTGAAGAACAGGCCATGATACTAACGGATAGGCTGCAAAAGATTCTTTTTGAAGAGGAACTATACAAGAATCCGGATCTTAAATTAAATGATCTGGCCAAAAAAATCAATATCTCGGGGCACCAACTTTCACAATTGCTGAACGACAATTTAGGGAAAAGTTTTGCTGCTTACATCAACGAATTCAGGATAAACGAAGCTTGCGAACTGATCATTAACGATATGGGCATCAAGCTCGAAGCGATTGGATATGAGGTTGGTTTTAACTCCAAATCTACTTTTTACACCGCTTTCAAAAAATATAAACAAACTACCCCCATGCAGTACAGGGAACAGCTTTTAGTGGTTACATCAAACTAGATCAGTCTCGTTTTATAATTCCGAACGCCCAAATCTGAGATTCAAAACCCATCCTCCATTCTTCTATTCTAGTTTTGGTTTATTCTACAAAAACCAAACACACGAAGATGAAATCGACATTGTTATTATGCCTATTCCTATTTACATCCTTATTTTTAAGCGCACAGGTAATTAAAGGAAAACTGATTGATCGCAAAACCAGGCAAGATATACCTTTAGCCAATTTGATTTTGGCAGATAAAGTCCAACCCTTGGCCGTCAAATATGCCAACAGCGATACTAGCGGTTATTTCGAATTTAGAGATCTTCGAAAAGGAAAATATATTTTATCAATTACCTTAACCGGTTATCAAAAAATGCAAAAAGAGTTATTGATAAACGAGAATGATCCAAAAATAATAGAGTTGGGCGACATTTTAATGGCCGAGGATGTTAACCTACTCCAGGAAGTAACCATAACAGGGGGAGTGCCAAATTTTAGCTCACAAAATGGCCAGATTAAAATCGGTGTTGCCAACAATGTTTTTTTCAAATCTGCCTCCAATTTGTTAGATGTTTTTAAGAAACTGCCCGGTTTGCAGGTTAATCAGGATGGAACAATGTTAATGGCCAGCAGAGCAACCCCAACATTATTTGTTGACGGCAAACCTGTAAATATGAACAACGATGAAATCCTATCTTACCTAGGCAGCTTATCTCCGGATATGGTCGAATCGATTGAAATGATTAACCAGCCCTCATCTAAATATGATGGGGAATACCAGGGAATTATTGATGTAAAACTGAAGAGAAATCAGTCATTAGGCTTAAAAGGCACTTATAACACCCGTTTTCAGCAAAATAATTACAGTTTACTGGATAATAATCTATCTCTTGTACTTAAAACAAACCGATTTGTTTACGACTTAAGGTTGGGCAGTACCAGCGGGAGTAGCTTTTATAAGTATTATTCTTTGCAGTATTTGACCAATACCAATGCCATGACAACCGATACCAGAACCGTTACTTCTAATCAGAATTTTAATGCGCAGGCAAAAATAACTTACGAAGTAAAAAAAGGGCAAAACCTGGAGGCTTTTATCCGCACGTATCAAATTGATAGAAATGCATTATCAGGCAATCAATTGCTTACCCAAACCAATCACTTAGATCGTACCATTGCGCTTGTTAAAAGCGACAACAATGCCTTTCCCAAGCAACATAATTACTCAGGCGGAATTAATTACGACGCACAATTTAAGAACAGCGAGGTCCATATCATGACCTCTTTGGCCCAAATTGATAACCTACAAACAGAAGACATTCAAAACCGCAATGTACTAAACGATCAGTTGATAAATTACTGGAAAACAGATGCAAAAAATGAGATTATGATCCGTGCTGCGCAGGCAGACTACACACAAAAAACAGGAAGAGGGAAAATAGAATTTGGAGCAAAATTTGCACATACTACCACTCAGAACGACCTCCGTTATGATACATTAGCCAATAATACTTTTAACCTTGATCCGAACCGGAGTAACCAGTTCCATTACCAGGAATACATTGGGGCGGGTTACCTTTCCTACAATGCGCAGTGGAACAAATTTAATTACAGCTTAAGTTTAAGGACAGAGTATACGCGCACCGTAGCCAATTCGATCACTACGGGCAACATTACAGAAAAAAAGTATACAAAATGGCTCCCAAGCCTTAATATTACTTACGCCATTAACGAAAATTCACAGCTTAGCTTCAGTTACAGCAGGCGGCTAACCAGGCCAACTTTTGCCATGTTAAACCCATTTCGTTTTTATTATAGTCCGAGGCACTACTGGATAGGCAATCCTTATCTACAAGCTTCCACAACTGATCTTGTTGCTTTGTCTTATAGTAGAAAGAGCCTTAATATTTCGCTAAATGCAGGGAAAGAAACAGATCCAATGAGCCGTTATCCAGAATATAATCCAATAACCAATGAGCTAATTTTTCTAGGCAGAAACCTCCCCTACAGAAAATTTGCGAATCTACAGATCAGCTCTCCAATAACAATAAACAAGTGGTGGCGGATGAACAACAACATCGCTTTCTATTACAATAAGGAACTAACGCCCTACTTTGGAAATACCTACGAAATACCAGTATATAATTATACCGTTAATGGTAGTCAGGTATTTTCTTTAAAAAACTGGATACTGGATGTAAGTTATACTTATGAGTCGAAAAGTGGTAGTGGCCTTTATATTTTTGCACCGGTTTACGGAATTGATTTTGGTGTGCAAAAAGCCTGGTTAAAAAACAGGCTCAATACTAAGCTTACGCTTTATGATGCATTTGATAACATAAAAAGAAGACTTATTTTTAGAGAGAAAAGTATTATCAATAACGATATGTACCATTATTTTGCCTCGCAAAGATTAGTGTTTAGTTTAACCTTTAATTTTGGGCATTCGACTTACAAAACAAGGGAAAACAAAAAAAGTGAAGAAGAAAACAGGGCAAATTAAGAGAATCGGCTATCCATCAAATGCAGCATTTCTGCTTTGAATTAAAATTGCTGCATCGCAATTCATTTTTAGCTTGATATTTTATTTAAAAGCAGTGCTGCGATTAAGTTAAATAAATGCCATTTATTTTTTTTGGAAAGCAATAGCAGTATTACTTCGGTTCCGATAGCCCCGCCCTTTGCTTAATCAAGATGGAAAGCTGTGAAACAAGCATGCACACAGAAAAAACAAAGAATAGTGCATAAATCGGGATAACGCTGTCGGTCGGGTTTATTTAACCAAAGATAGCAGCTCTGGGAAGTTATCTGAACGATAAAAAGCTAGAGATTTATTTACTTGTGTTGCGTTAACGATGGAAGCGGCATCCTTTTTGGCTGTTATGCTGAGCATAGCCGAAGGACAACCAAAAAGATACAGCCGACAGCGTGTTAAAACGCCCACATAAAAAAGAATTATTTACTTTCTTTCTTAGTCAGGATTAAGAACAAACTTAAACTGCCTAAAATTAAAATCAACAAAACCTGCGAAGAATGGATAATGGTAGAATAAGCCAGTCCATCTTTAAAAGATATGCCATACAAAACCAATGATTGTGCAACCATCCAATGGAAAACGCCTATACCGCCCTGTACCGGTGCTGCCATGGCAAAACCAGAAAACACGATTGCGGTAAACGCTGCATTAAAATGTAAGCCGGAAGTGGCCTGAATAGATGAAAAAGCAAAATACATGGATAAGGAATAGAAAACCCATATTAATAAAGTATAGATCAGGAATAATCTCTTTTGCCTTAGTTTGCTGTAAGAGCCAAAGCCCTGGCGCAGGCTAACAAAGATGCGTAGAAACTTTTTACTGAATTTTTGACGGAGAAAATATATAGCTGATACGATAAGCAGCAATACAACAATGCCAATTCCAACCAACCACCAATAATTAAGGGTATTAATTTTTTTCGCGATGTTGAGGTAAATAGTATCGTACAAAAAATCAGAAACAATGTCGTACTGAAAGATCAACATGGCCAAACCGGTGAGGAAAAGTACCAGTACATCGAAAAGACGTTCGGTAATTACCGTGCCTATAGAGGCAAACATGGGTACTTTTTCTGCTTTATGGATTACCGAGCAACGGCCGATCTCGCCAAAACGCGGCAAAGCTAAGTTGGCCAGGTATCCGATCATTACAGCATGGTACGCATTCCAGAAACTTACTTTGTAATGGATAGACTGATAAAGCATTTGCCAACGCAATGCCCGCAATACGTGCGCAATCCAAACAGCAAATGCCGAAGTAATTACCCAAAAATAATTTGCGGTTTTAATTTCCAGCCAGATCTTCCCTAAATCCTGACCCCGAAACGCTAAATAAAGTACCCCTACCCCGGTTAAAAACAGGATGATGTACTTTAGCGCTGTTTTGAGGTCGAATGTCACAAAGTTATTTTAGCAGGTGGTTGTTATCATCAGGAAAAACAAGGATCGGGTTGTATTTTTTGGCTTCTTCTATAGGTAATGAACCATACGACATGATGATCAAAATATCACCAAGTTGTGCCAAACGTGCTGTAGCACCATTTAAACAGATGGTTCCGGTGCCGCGTTCGCCTTTAATTACATAGGTTTCGAAACGTGCGCCATTGTTATTATTTACGATCTGCACCTTCTCATTAGCAATAATGTTAGCTGCATCCATTAAATCTTCATCTATCGTAATACTGCCTACATAATTCAATTCGGCTTGTGTTACCTTAACACGGTGTATTTTCGATTTTAATATTGTGATAACCATTCGGCAAAGTTACTAATAAAGCACTGGATGAAAAAAACGGAAAATGTAAGAGGGATGTAATATGGAAAACGGATGATGGAAAATGGGCAATGAGCTATACATCATCCATTTTACCTCTTCCATCTTACATCACTTTATAATCATATTATCGATCAATCTGGTTGAACCTACTTTTGCAGCAACCAGGGCAACAAGATTATCTTCATCTTTCGATTTTGCTGGTTCAAGCGTATTGCCGTTAGCAATGGTAAAATAATCGAGTTCAACACCTTCAATGTTATCATAGAATGACTTGGCCTTACTTTCTAATTCCGTTAATGAGTAATCGTTAAAATGATCAATAACAAACTGCAGCGATTTACTCAACACCAGTGAGTTTTTACGATCATCGGCAGATAAATGGATGTTCCGGCTACTCATGGCCAAACCATCGTCCTCCCTAATTATCGGACAGGTAATGATGGTAATGGGCAGTTTAAAGTAAGCCAGCATATTTTTGATCATTAATACCTGTTGAAAATCTTTTTGTCCGAACATGGCCACATCAGGCTCCACGGCATCAAAAAGTTTTTTTACAATCTGGGTTACGCCCTGGTAATGACCTTTTCTAAATTCGCCTTCCAACAAAAACTCCGCATTGCCTAAATCAATATGCCAGGCTTCGTCAGCACCTGTTGGGTACATTTCTTCTACGTTGGGCATAAATACGCCACTGCAACCTGCATCGGCCAGCATGGCTAAATCGTGTTCAATAGGTCGCGGATATTTTTCTAAATCTTTAGGATCGGTAAACTGCGTAGGGTTTACGAAAATGCTGCAGATAATAACATCGGCATTTTGCTGGGCCAGTTTTATCAACGAGATATGGCCGTTGTGCAGAGCGCCCATGGTAGGCACTAATGCTATTTTTTTAGCTGATGCTTTTAGTGGCTGCAAAAAAGCCTTAAGCGTTGCTTTGGTTTTAAATATTTCCAATTTGGACAATCTAAATTAAAGCCGTAAAGGTGTAAATTAATCTAAACGAAACCAAACAAATGCTTGCTATATTGATAAATAGTATTATTATGCTTACCTTTGCAGCTCATTATCTTTTATTTAACTTAATATTTTCTTAGAATATGGAGATGGCAAAAACGAAGCTGCTGATTGTTACACACGAGATGTCGCCTTTCCTCGAGCTTACTAAAATTTCTGAAATTACGCGCCAGTTACCACAGGCTATGCAAGAAAAAGGATTCGAAATCCGCATCTTGATGCCAAAATTCGGTAATATCAACGAAAGAAGAAATCGTTTACACGAAGTAATACGCTTATCGGGAATGAACATCATTATTGATGACAACGATAATCCCTTAATCATTAAAGTAGCCTCCATCCCAGCTGCACGCATGCAGGTTTATTTCTTAGACAATGAAGAATATTTCCAACGCAAACAGGTATTTAGAGATGCCAGCGGAAAATTCTTCGATGACAACGATGAACGCACGATTTTCTTTTGCAAAGGCGCATTAGAAACGGTTAAAAAATTAGGTTGGGCACCAGATATCGTTCACTGCCACGGCTGGATGAGTGCATTGGTTCCTGCTTACATTAAAACCACTTATAAAAACGATCCTACTTTTAAAAATTCTAAAGTAGTGTATTCAATCTATGAGGATGGCTTTACAGAAAAATTAAATGCCAATTTCGCCACCAAAGCTGTAATGGCCAATATGACGGAAGATGACACTAAAGCATTTTTACCATCTGATTGCGACAGCATGCATATCGGCGCTATAACTCACTCAGACGCAGTGGTTTTAGGGGATGAAAACCTAAGCAAAGATGTGTTAAAATTTGTTAAAGATTCCAATAAGCCAACATTAGCTTTTAACTTAACCGAGAATTTTGAAAACTTCTATACTTTTTATGAAGAAATTTCAAATGATGAATTGGTTTCAGTAGCTTAATCAGGTATTATTATTTAAAATATGAAATTTACAAAACAAGACTTATTAACCCTGTTGATAGGTCTTTTTCTTTTTGCATCGTGTAAAAACCCCGATGGTGTTGGTTTAGATGTTGATCCGAGCAGTGCGGTTACAGGAACCTTGGTAGTATCTCCGGTAACCACTCAACTGGTTGAAGAAACTGCTGCAACTACCTTAGGGCAGCCCCGTTATCCATTGGGTTATATCGTTGATCCTGTTTTTGGTAAAACAGAGGCTGGTATAGCCATGACTGTTTACCCGGTTAGCACCAGTTACGATTTTGGAACGGCAGCTCAACTTGATTCGGCCGTTTTAGTCTTAAAATTTGATGAATCCAGCACAGTGACCAAATTTTATGGCGATACTGTTAATTCTAAATACAGCATAGATGTATTTCAATTGGCCAATACCGTAACCAATTATAAAAGTTCGGATGTTCAGGCCATTAATAATACTTTATTAGGAAATTTTACAGGCAAACTGGCCCCGAATACCAAAACTAAAGTGTATGATATTGTTGCGGGCAAAGCAGACACGTTAAAAGTAGTTCCGGCCCAGATCAGGATTCCACTTAACAAAGCATTTATCCAGAACAACATTTTAAACCTGGGCACTGCAGGAACCTCTTCAAATGCTAAGTTTATAAATGCATTTAAAGGCCTATACGCACAGGTAAACAAGTCATCTTCAACGGGTACCGGCGGTATTGCTTTCTTTAATTTCACAGGTACTGATTCTTACGTGCAGTTGGTTTGGAAAAAAGTCAATTCATCGAGCGGGATAGATACCACAAGTGTAAACTTCCCGATAGGTGCATTAAACTCAAGCAGTCAGATTACCGGTGTAGCTGCAAACTTTAAGCACGATTATGTTGGTACACCCATACAAACACAAATTGATGCACCAACTGCTTCATATAACGTAACTTATTTACAGGGATTAGCTGGGGTTAAAACAAAAATTAGCTTCGATGAACTGACAGGTTTTGTAGGCAAGTACGGAAAAGCGATTATCAATAAAGCCGAGTTGGTGGTAGAACTGGGTGGAGGTGCACCTGCGTACCCATTTAATGCTGCACAGCGACTTTCTTTGTACCGTTGGGATATTGCACACCAACCGGCCAATATTCCGGATTACAACAATTTTGCAGTAAGCTCTTCGGGTATATCTGCAGCAGGTGAGGCGCTTTATGGTGGATATTTCGATTCGACAAAAAACCGTTATATTTTTATCATCACCAATTATGTTCAAAGTATAATTGATGGTACATTAAAAGACGAAGGTACTTTCTTAGCGCCAACCTCTTATAATCTTTTCCAAAATGTACCAACAGCAACTTCAGCAGAAAGATCGATTATCGGAACTGGTAACACAGCCACCAATAAAATGAAACTGAACATCTATTACACCAAGATAAACTAGATATTCATTAAATCATATTAAAAAGCTTCTGCTCTAAAAAGGGCAGAAGCTTTTTTGTTTACTCGACTAGTTTATTTAAGCCGTATCATTATCATCAAGATAAGCCAATCGTCTCGACCAAGTCCCTTATGTCATTCTGAACGCAGTGAAGAATCTTTTAAATAATTGAAGGTTTTAGACGGTTCTTACCAGCGATTTGTTCAGGGAGGTAAAGGTTCTTCGTTGCAATACCACTGACAGAATGCAATAGAATGGTCGTCATTCCCGCGCATGCGGGAATCTTAAACGTTTGCATTACGATTCCCAATCGAGTTGGGAATGACGATTCCTTGCAGCTTACAATTCGCAAAAAAATCTGTCTTTTATATATATTTATACAATAAATTATCCCTCAGAATGACAAATTTAAATGCGACATTACAAACAGAAAGAGCCGCCATTAGGCAGCTCTTTTTGTTTAATTAATAACTTCTCGCTAAAAAGGAAGGTCTCCGCTTTCGTCAGACGGACCTATGGTAAATTCATCTTCAATTTTCGATTCAGTGGTTTGATGTGTTGGTGTAGTTGGACTTTGCTCGAAATCGCTCTTTCTACCCAGCATTGTAAAGTTTTCGGCAACAATTTCTGTTACGTATTTTTTAACTTTTTCTTTGTCTTCAAAGGATCTTGTTCTTAGCTTACCCTCTATATAAACCAATTTACCTTTTTGCAGGTATTTAGAAGCTACTTCGGCCAGGCCACGCCACAGTACAATATTGTGCCACTCTGTTTGTTCTACTCTCTTTCCATCTTTGTTGTACGTTTCCGATGTAGCTAACGGAAAACTGGCTACTGTTACGCCACCATCTAAATGCCGCACTTCAGGGTCTTTGCCTAAATGGCCTACTAAAATAACTTTGTTAATCCCAGACATAAATATTTTTGGTTAGTTGTTTCGTTCTATAAATATACTCAGCCATGATGGTTAGTTACTCCATTTTATCTCTAAAAAAGTATTCCTGCACAAAATCGTGGATTACTTTTGGCTGCGGTAACTCATCTAACTTATTTAAAGAAACCCAATTAAGTTCCTTTTGTTTATTAAAGTTAAATATATAATTTTTTAATACAAAAAACTGAACGTGGATTATTTGGTGCGTTAATATGTGTTTTTTTGTGCTGATCAGCTTAAAATCCGCATCTTTTCCAAAGGTATTTTTTACCATTTCGGCAAATAAACTGCTGGCTGTATCTTCATGTATAAGCGTTTCTATACTCGGAAAATCGTATAAATGCTGCCAAACATCACCAGCCTGCCGTTCCCTCACCACCACCTGCTCGTCATCAAAACAAATAAAATAATTGATATAACGGTGCTTTTGTGCGGCTTTTTTTAGCTTAACAGGAAGTTCGTTTACCATTTTATGGTTAAAGGCATAACAGGTTTGGTTAAGCGGGCAAATGCCACAATTTGGCGACTTAGGCTTGCATTGCATGGCCCCAAATTCCATTATAGCCTGGTTGTAAAGGGCAGGATCATCCTGATAGAGCAACTCATTTGCCAAAGTAAAAAATTCCTTTTTTCCTGCCGGAGAATTGATTGCCGTAGCAATACCATAATACCTCGAAAGCACCCGGAATACATTTCCATCTACCACCGCACGCGCCTCGCCAGATGAAAAAGACGAGATTGCAGCAGCCGTATATTCGCCTATTCCCTTTAATTTTATCAGCTCATCATGAAGATTTGGGAAGATTCCATGGTAATCTTTCACCACAATCTGTGCCGTTGCATGCATATTTCTGCCCCTCGAATAGTAGCCCAAACCCTGCCAAAGTTTTAAAACTTTAGCTTCGGTAGCACTGGCAAAGTCGTTAACGGTAGGGAAATTCTCTAAAAATTTATTGAAATACGGGAGGCCCTGCTCTACCCTTGTTTGTTGTAATATAACCTCTGATAACCAGATGGTATAAGCATCATTGGTATGTCTCCAGGGCAGATCTCTCTTGTTAAGCAGGTACCAATTGATGAGTTCATTTTGAAATGTCATTCCTGCAAATTACGGTGTATTTATCCGATTTAAAAAAAACTTGCAATCGGGTGATAAGTCTGGAGATAAAAAAATCATCTTTTATTTCCCTATCTCATTAAAAAGCAATACTTTTGCAACCCCAAAACAGTAGTAATATTAAAACACATAATATAATAAATAATAAAATATGACTAAGGCAGATATTATTTCAGAAATATCAACAAAAACCGGAATTGAGAAGGTTGATGTACAGGAAACAGTTGAGGCATTTTTCAAGGTTATCAAAACCAGCATGATTGGCGGTGAAAATGTATACGTTAGGGGCTTCGGAAGCTTTGTTGTTAAAAAGAGAGCGCAAAAAACTGCGAGAAATATCTCAAAAAACACTGCAATAATTATCCCGGAACATTTTGTTCCAAGCTTTAAACCAGCAAAAGTATTTGTTGACAAAGTGAAAAGCAATTCAAAAAAAATTAACGTAGAAGCCTAAGTCTTAAATTATGAATAGCAGCATCAGATCAAAACAAACCATTATTATTGGAGCGATTGTATTGCTTGTTGCCTTTCTATTTACCAGAGACATTAAGGGTTTAGTAAAACCAACTGAAGAAAACGGCAAAATGCCTGCCAGCGGTCCAATGGCCGGGGCAGCAGCAGCTTCTACTTCATCGGCACTAAACATCGAAACATCATCTACAGCTGCAAAAAATGTAATCAACAAAAACCTGGCTACAGACATTACAGCTTTAGAAAACACTTACAAAGGTGCTAATGGTGCAGAAAAGATCGAACTTGCAAAGCAATTAGCGCAGAAATGGGACGATGTAGAGCAAATTACTCCTTCTGCATTATATTTAGAAATTGTTGCCCAGGGCGAACCATCAACAAAATCGTGGTTGGCGGCTGGTAACCAGTTTATAAAAGCCTTTGAAAGTACACAAGATAGCCTGGCACAACCTGCTTTATTGCAGAAAGCCAATACATCTTACAAAAACGCATTAGAGAAAGACTCTACTAACATTGAAGCTAAAACAGGCTTAGGTGTAACAATAGTAAATGGTTTGGGTGCACCAATGCAAGGTATTGCAATGTTGCTCGAAGTTGTAGCTAAAGAACCTAAAAATGTAAAGGCCAATATGAATTTAGGCTTATTCTCTATAAAATCAGGCCAGTTCGATAAAGCAATTCCACGTTTTAAAACCGTAATTGCAGAAGCACCAACCCCTGAGGCTTATTTCTACTTAGGCACCGCCTTAGAAAATTTAGGCAAAAACAAAGAAGCAGTAGATGCTTATTTAGCAAGCAAAAAATTAGCGGCTAATCCAACCTTATCATCTTTTATTGATAAGAAGGTGGCTGAACTAAAGAATAAAAATTAATTAACAGATTAATAAAAACATTTAAAACTTAAAACTATGCCAAGCGGTAAAAAAAGAAAAAGACATAAAATGGCTACCCACAAACGTAAAAAACGTTTAAGAAAAAACAGACATAAGAAAAAATAGTTTCTTATTTTGATTAAGCCAATTAAACCTCATAGTAAACGCTATGAGGTTTAAACAATTTATATGATTTTTTTTTATTGTATAGTTCTCTGGCTACATCAATGTTTTTTATTTACTATCCATTTGTTAATAGGCGAAAGCCTTAAATCTGTAGCTGTTGGTAAAAGAATTAATTATCAATTCGACTCCTGCCGGAGTTACCATAGCGTTGATTGAAGACAAACAACTTGTTGAGCTTCACAAAGAACAAATCAATATTAACTACGCTGTAGGCGATATCTATTTGGGCCGCATTAAAAAAATTATGCCTGGTCTGAATGCTGCTTTCGTGGATGTTGGTTATGAAAAAGATGCTTTTCTGCATTACTTTGATTTGGGCCCTCAGGTGCAATCTTTAATTAAGCTAACGAAGATCAAGCGTAATGGCTCGGTTACAGGCACATTATTAGATAATTTAAAGCTAGAAGCCGACATCAACAAGGCTGGCAAAATTTCTGATGTGCTCAGTAAAAACATGCTCCTACCTGTCCAAATTGCCAAAGAGCCAATTTCTACAAAAGGACCACGTTTAAGTTCCGACATTTCGATTGCCGGCAGGTATGTGGTACTGGTGCCATTCTCCAATACCATATCTGTATCAAAAAAAATAAAAAGTAATACCGAACGTAATCGTTTAAAAAAGATTATTGAAAGTATTAAACCTCAAAATTTTGGGGTAATTATCAGAACCGTTTCTGAAGGTAGAGGTGTTGCCGAAATGCAGAAAGATCTTTTGGATCTGATCGCTAAATGGGAAAACTTCATAAAAAAAATGCCTTCTACCGAACCTTCAAAAAGGGTTTGGGGAGAAATGGACAGATCATCAACGTTAATCCGTGATATTCTGAATCCTGATTTTACAAACGTTTACGTCAGTACACCAGAGCTGTACGATGACATCCGTTCTTATGTACACGATATTTCTCCTGAAATGGAAAAAATCGTTAAACTGTACAAACAAAAAGAACCGATCTTCGATCATTTTGGTGTAGAAAAGCAGATTAAAAATGCTTTCGGAAAAACAGTAAACTTACCCGGTGGTGCTTACTTAGTTGTAGAGCATACCGAAGCGCTGCACGTAATAGATGTGAACAGTGGAAACCGTACTGCCAGTAAAGAAAATCAGGAAGAGAACGCTTTACAGGTAAACAAAGAGGCGGCTAAAGAAATTGCCCGTCAACTGCGCTTGCGCGATATGGGCGGTATTGTGGTAATCGATTTTATCGATATGCACAAACCAACAAACCGTAAAATGCTATTCGATTATTTGCGTGAGCTGATGTTATTGGATAGGGCCAAACATACGATTTTGCCTCCGAGCAAATTTGGTTTGGTACAGATTACCCGGCAGCGTGTTCGTCCGGAGATGAATATTGTTACGGTAGAAAAATGTCCGGCCTGCGATGGGACCGGAGAAATTAAAGCGAGTATCGTTTTAATGGATGATATTGAGAACAACCTTAATTATATTTTAAGAGAGCAGAATGAAAAAGGTGTTACACTTTGCGTGCACCCTTACATCGAAGCTTATATTACAAAAGGCATTTTCAACCTTCAACGCCGCTGGTTCTTTAAATATGGCCAATGGATTAAAGTGAAGGCACAATCATCGTATTATTTAAATGAGTTTCACTTTATCTCTGCTAAAGACGAAGAGATTAAATTATAACTTAAAAACATTTAATTGAAAGCCTGGACTTAAAAATCCGGGCTTTCTTGTTTAAGTTTATTTCAAATCTCTCAGGTTTTAAAAACCTATGAGGTTTATCAACGAGAAAGGTTAAATTCGTAATCTAAAATTTTAATCAATTGGCAAAATCAAAAACCGCATATTTCTGTCAGAGCTGTGGCTACGAATCGGCAAAATGGCTGGGCAAATGTCCATCCTGTAACCAATGGAATACCTTTGTAGAGGAAATTGTTGAGAAGAGTTCCGCATCAGTCCCAACCTGGAAAAATGATACCACGAGCCGCAAGTTAAGTAAACCGAGTAAGGTGGATGAAATCCAATCATCAACCGAGCGCAGAATATTAACGGGCGACAAAGAACTCGACCGTGTTTTAGGGGGCGGTTTGGTAGAAGGATCTTTAGTATTGATCGGCGGTGAACCTGGTATTGGAAAATCCACCTTAATGCTGCAATTAGCCTTAAATATAAAAGGGAAAAAGTTATTATACATTTCGGGGGAAGAAAGCGAACAGCAGATTAAAATGCGGGCAGAGCGGATCCAGGAAAATCCATCTTCGAACTGTTATATTTTAACTGAAACCTCTACACAGAATATTTTCAAACAAATCGAAATATTGGAACCGGAAATTTTGGTTGTCGATTCCATCCAGACTTTACATTCTGCACATATCGATTCAACTCCCGGAAGCGTATCGCAGGTGAGAGAATGTACAGCGGAGTTATTACGTTTTGCAAAAGAAACCGGTGTACCTGTTTTTCTCATCGGCCACATTACCAAAGATGGAGCCATTGCAGGACCGAAAATACTCGAACACATGGTTGACACGGTTTTACAGTTTGAAGGCGACAGGCATCATGTTTACCGCATATTAAGGTCTATCAAGAACCGCTTTGGAGCTGCTGCAGAACTGGGCATTTACGAAATGCAGGGCAGTGGCTTAAGAGAGGTTTCGAACCCGTCAGAAATTCTGCTTTCGCAGCGCGATGAAGAATTAAGCGGAATTGCCATTGCAGCAACTTTAGAAGGCGCCAGACCGATGCTGATCGAAACCCAGGCCCTGGTAAGCGCCGCAGCTTATGGAACACCCCAACGTTCTGCCACGGGCTTTGATACCAAAAGAATGAATATGCTTTTGGCTGTGCTCGAAAAACGCTGTGGTTTCAGATTGAGCACACAGGACGTTTTCTTAAACATTGCCGGAGGAATAAGGGTTGAAGATCCTGCGATCGACCTCGCCGTTTTAATTGCAATTATCTCCTCTCAGCAGGATATTGCAGTTTCGTCCAAAAATTGTTTTGCGGCAGAAGTTGGTTTATCAGGCGAGATAAGAGCGGTAAACAGGATTGAGCAACGGATTGCTGAAGCCGATAAATTAGGTTTCGAAACCATTTATATATCCAAATACAATTTAAAGGGGATCACAAAGGAAAAATATAATCTCGAAATTAAAGCGGTAAGTAAGATAGAAGAAGTGTTTGGTTTGGTATTCGGCTAGCCCCAATACGGGGAAAAATTTCAACATATTTTTTAACGGTGGCGATAAAGTTCCCCATTTCCACAGTCTTAATATCATACAATGACATCAACAAAAACATACAAAACACTGAATTACAATAACTTACATACAAATGCAACAAGAATGATACTTTTGGATTCAGGTTTGCCTATTATATCATGTTGTACATCATAGGATGTGATCTACACGAAAATAGGGATGATTTTCCTCGTTAACGGATGTTAACGGGGATTTTTTTTTGCGTTATTATTTAGTGTAAATTTTAAATAACTTTGAAAAAGATAATAACGGAACAATTATAAATCACTAAAAGATGAAAAAAATCATTTTAAGCATAAGCTTTTGTTTATTCGCCGCACTTGCATTTGCGCAGGCAGCTTATACAGGCCAAAAATTTGGAGAAGAGGTAAAACCAGGCGACGTAAAGCCAGCGGCCAAAATGGAAGCTGCTATGGGCGATAAAAAAACCGTCGACATGAAAATCGAAGGTAAGGTAGTAGATGTATGTAAGAAAAAGGGGTGCTGGATGACCTTGGAAATGCCAAACGGCGATCCGATGCGCGTTACCTTTAAAGATTACGCCTTCTTTATGCCCATGGATATTGTAGGGAAAAAGGTAGTGCTTGATGGCTTAGCAAAAAAACAAACCATTTCAGTAGAAACTTTACGCCATTATGCAGAAGATGCTAAAAAATCTCCTGAAGAAGTTGCAAAAATTACTGATCCCAAAAAAGAACTGGCTTTTGAAGCTAAGGGTGTAGTAATTCTAGATAAATAAAATAAGTCCGAAAGTCTGGAGGCCTGGAAGTCAGAGGTCCGAAAACCCGGAGGTTAACACTAGAAATTCAAACACGAAAGACTAAGAATAGATCTCTTGATACTAAAAACCTCAAGCAAAAAATAACCCCGATACAGAATATGCATCGGGGTTTATCTTTTATAAGGTATCGGATTACAAAACCCAGTTCCAGCCAAATTCATCAGGCGCTAAACCGTAACGGATATCGTTTAATTTTTTAGCAATGCCATTCGAAATATGCCTTGTTGATGGATCGGTCAATTTATAAATCTGGCCATTGTAGCCCATTTCGCCAACATGTGTTACTGTAGCAGCAGTTCCCGCAGCAAAAGCTTCGGTCAAGCTTCCGTTTTCGATTCCTTCGATTACTTCTTTAACAGAAACCCTGCGCTCTTCAACCTCTACACCAGCATCTTTTGCCAATTTGATAATTGTATCACGTGTAACACCATCTAAAACTGTACTGCGTACAGATGGCGTAACCAATTTACCATTAATCACAAAAAGCAAATTAGCTGTTCCGGCTTCTTCAATAAACTCGTGCGTTATCGAATCTGTCCAGATTAATTGATCGTAACCTTCTTTTTTAGCTTGTTCGAACGGATATAACGAACGGGCATAGTTTCCGGCAGTTTTGGCAAAACCAACACCACCTTCATCAGCACGTGTAAATTCAGTTTCGATTTTAACTTTTAATGCACTACTGTAATATGGACCGGTTGGTGTGGTTAATAAAGCAAATTTATAAGTATCAGAAGCTTTAACGCCTAAATATGGATCCATTGCAAACATTACCGGACGGATATACAAAGCATAATCTTCCTGGTTAGGTACCCATTTCTCATCAACATTGATCAAAGCGGCCAAACCTTGCATAAAAATTTCTTCCGGAATGGTAGGCATCGACATTCTAGCTGCTGATTTATTAAAACGTTCGAAGTTTTTATCGGCACGGAATACACTGATCCTTCCATCAGGCTGGCGATAAGCTTTTAATCCTTCGAAAATTGCCTGACCATAATGAAGTGCAGAAATTGCAGGACTCATTGGAATAGGGCCATAAGGAAGAATCTGTAAATTTTTCCATTCGCCATCTTCGTAGTCGGCAGTAAACATGTGATCGGTAAAAACCTTACCGAACGGTAATTGCGAAAAATCAGTAACAGTCAAACGTGTTTCGTTTGTTTTAGTGATTTTTATATCTAATGTCTCGGTCATTGTATTTGAATTTTGAATGGGTGAATGATCGAATGACTGAGTGTTTTACCCGCTCATTCTCTAATTAAATAATTCACTCATTCTGTCATTAACTATTTTGCGCAAATTAATAAAAAAGAGGCTTTTTTAATAGCTTTTCATAATATTAATCTTTGTTTTTGAGTGTTTTAAGTACACTAAGCACCCATCCTTTACCCCATTCTTCCATCTGTTCATCATTCCATAAGAAGGGATAAAAAATTCTTTTCTGAAAACGCGGAGGCAAATATTTCTGCCAGTTGGTTCCGCCAGTTGCTGCAACATCAACAGGATCTTTCTCTAAATAACGTACAGCTGATTTATAATGCGATAAAGGCCACTCTACGTTCACATACAGATCAAGCTTGCGTAATTCTTCGGCAAGGGCCGAAACATCGGCTCCGTTAGCCTGCAATTGATGGTATAATGCAGAAAAATTGGATAAAGTACGGTCTTTTGCCAATTGCAAAAACTGGGCAGCATATTTTTTAATAAACTGTTTTAAGGTCAGGGTCTGTTTGCCCGATGCCAGTTCAGTTGCCCCGAATTTCCAATAGATATGTTCAAACTGTTCCTCTATTGTTGCTGTACTCAATTCTTCGCGTTTACTTTTATCTACCAAACGGATAAAATCAGTCGCACAGATTTCGATCATTCTATATTGACCAGATTGAAAACCACTGGCTGGTAATAACGACATCCGGAACTTTAAAAACTGCTCTTTCTCCATTCCATCAACCATCACCTCGAATGAAGTGGTTAAGGCGTTAAAATAAGCATTGATCCGTTTTACACGTGCAGTGAAAAACTCGGCAGTTAAGCTTTCATGTTCAGCAATCTGCCGGCATTCGTGCAGTGCAAGTTTAAAATAAAGCTCTGTAATCTGATGATACATGATAAATATTTCTTCATCAGGAATTGGTGTTTTAGGGCTCTGCAAGCTTAATAGGGTATCCAGGTGAATATAATCCCAATAGGTCAAAAAATCTGCATATAAGAGCCCGTCGAGATAGGATGCCATATCCTGCCCCATTGCAGTGTATTTTTCTTGTAGTTGATTTAGTTTGTCTTTTATTTCTGGTGTGAAATCCATGGTTTAGAGTTAGCTGCACAAAGGTGATAAAGATTTTGCAACAAATAACTAAAATTTATACATTTGAGAGATGGCGATGGGGTACCGCCAAAACCGCCCAAACAGGCTGATGACTCCTACGATTTTTATTTAAAATTGAATTCAAATGCCTGTTAAAAAACTAACAGAAGGATTTCTTCTGTCTATCAATCAATTTATTAAGCTCGATTTCGGAGTACTGTTATTAAGCACTTTAAAGTGGCTATTGATTTCTGTCCTATTAGGTGGAATCATCGGCTCGGCCTCTGCCCTATTTCTAAGTACTTTAAACTGGGCGACCAATTACCGCGAGCAACACCTTTGGATTATTGCCTTTTTGCCCCTTGCTGGTGTAATAATTGGTTTGGCTTACCATTATTGGGGCACAGCGGTAGTAAAGGGGAACAATCTTTTGATTGAGGAGTTACAATCGCCCAAAAAAGTGATTCCCATTATTATGGCACCACTCATTTTTGCTGGCACCATTATTACCCACTTATTTGGTGGATCGGCAGGCAGAGAGGGTACAGCAGTGCAAATTGGAGGAGCTTTTGCCGATCAGTTTACAAAATTATTCAAACTCAAAGCGAGAGACCGGAAAGTAATCCTTATTTGTGGTATCAGCGCTGGTTTTGCTTCTGTTTTCGGTACACCTCTGGCCGGTGCAGTATTTGGGCTCGAGGTTTTCGTTGTAGGTAGTTTAACCTATAGTTCAATTCTGCCTTCATTTATCACCGCAGTTATTGCCGATTATGCCTGTAAAGCCTGGGGCGTTGGCCATACCCACTATACTATAGCCGCCGTACCAGAAATGGATTCGGTAAACCTGCTCTTATCTTTAGGTGCCGGAATATTGTTTGGTATTACCGCCAGGAGTTTCTCTGCATTAAACCATGGTTTATCAAGCCTTTTTGCCAAGATTAAATACCCTCCGTTGAGACCATTTATTGGCGGGATCATTTTAATCGGTATTATTTACCTGATCGGGAACACTCGTTACATAGGTTTAGGTATCCCGGTTATTTCGGAAGCCTTTACACAACAGGAAGCTTATTACACTTTCGCCATAAAATTATTTTTAACGGCACTTACGCTTAGCGCGGGTTTTAAAGGCGGTGAGGTTACCCCACTTTTTTTTATAGGAGCTACATTGGGCAGCTTTTTGAGCTTATTTATTCCATTACCTTATGGCCTTTTGGCTGGAATGGGCTTTGTAGCGGTATTTGCAGGAGCAGCGAACACTCCATTGGCCTGTATTTTTATGGGTGTAGAACTCTTTGGTACAGCATCGGGAGTTTATATTGCATTGGCCTGCGTTACTGCTTATCTATTTTCGGGCCATACCGGAATTTACAGTTCGCAAAGTATCGGGGCACCTAAACATTTGTTGTTGAAGAGGCGGTAAGCGGGTGGCGCCAGGCGATTAGTGTAAAGCGTTTTGCGTGGGGCACAGGGCCATTAAGAAGCACTATTCCATTTTTGTCAATTTGAACGCAGTGAAGATCTGCCACCAACAAAGCACTGAAAAAGCAGCACTCTGTGAAAGATTCTTCGTTGCACTCAGAATGACAAATTAAACTAATACAGCACCCTAAATTTTATGGTTTGCTCAATCTTTTTAAGTGATTTAAACAGCTGTTTATCATACTGTGCATTGATATCGGTAATGGCATAACCAATTTCAGCATTGGTCATTAAAAACTGACTTACGATGTTGATATCATGTTTAGCAAAAACAGTATTGATTTTCGCCATAATACCCGGAACGTTTTTGTGTATGTGGATTAAACGGTGCGATTTCTCGATTTTTGGCAATTGCAGGTTCGGGAAATTACTGCTCAAATAAGTAGCTCCGGTATTCATAAAATCGGCCACCCGTTTTGGGATAAAATCAATATTACGTGGGTTATTTTTTGGATCATCAAATACCACAATACCTTGTTTGGTACAGAGATCAAGCTCTATTTTATTCTTTGCGTTACCTAAATAACCGATTGTTTTCAGTTTAGCGGCATTTTTTAATTGCTCTTTATCTATTTTTTCGCCATCTGCCAAAAGGATAATCCCTACATCTTTTACATATTTCTCTTCGAAAGAGGTTTTATGACGGATAGATAAACCATCATTTTTAAGGATGGAAATGGTTAATGGATCAACTTCACCGATTACCAGACAAAGAATCCTGTTCTTTGGATAAGAAATGGCTCTTGGCAGGTCGTTTACATACAAAAACTCATCAAAACTTGGCGTTACGTGATCAGCTTTTGAAACAATACTCTCACGGGCTATATTCTCTGTAAAAGCAAAAAACTTGTTAATAATGCCGCTTTCGCGTAGCTGGAAATCAGAATAACCATCACCGATACCAAACAATTCACCTTCCAGTTTTAAATGCTGGAGCAATTTTACCTTTCCACCTTCTTCACTTAATGGATTGGCATGGTCATAATCGATAATTTTACCATCACCGGTAGTTACGAAGGTATTGGCGTAGATATTTTCTTTTTTAATGTGATACTGACTTACAACGGGGGTAATAAACTCTTTAAATCCGCCGGATACGATCAAAACCTCATCAGCATGTTTTTTAAAAAACTCGGCATTACGTGAGAAAGAGGTTGAAACTTTCTTTTTTAAATGTTTGATGAGCTGTTTTAAATGCTCTTCATTTGCTTCGAGTAGTTTAACGCGCTGTGCCAAACTTTCGGAGAAAGAAAGTTTTCCTTCCATGGCAAAATTGGTATAATCTTCAATTTTTTGGAAAATCGCTTCTTTATCAGGGTGGTTCTTGAGCGAAATCCTTGCGAGTTCATCGAGTGCTTCTACCTGGGTAAAGGTACTATCAAAATCGATGATGTAATAGGCTTTTTGTTTGGGCATTATCTTAAATGTTGGGTAATTTCTTTTATGCTTTCGGCAACGGGTTTAAAAACTATTCCGGTTTCCGATTTTACTTTATCGTTGTTATAATAACTTAAGGTTACACTACTTTTTGCGGCATCTTTAGTAATGGAAGGTTCTTTTCCTGTAAAAACGGATACCAATTTTAAGGCACGCCAGGCTATCCCAAGCATCCATGGTTTCGCTTCTTTGGCAGGCGCCTTAACTCCAAAACCCTGCGCAATTTCGCCAAAGAGGTTTTTATAATGGTAGTCATCAGCAGAAATAATATAACGTTCTCCTGAAATCGCTGCCTCCATCAATAAAATCATCGCTTTGGCCACATCTTCTACATCAACAAAACCCGATGCACCGTCGGTATAAAATGGAAAACCACCCTTTACCAATTTAAAAATGGCTCCGCTCCCTTCAAAACCGGCATTTTTACCAATAATTACTGATGGATTAACGATAATGGCATCTAAACCTTCGGTTATACCGCGCCAAACTTCCATTTCGCCTTCATATTTAGATAATCCATAGGCATGGGCTTTTGAATCATACTCCCAAAAATCCTTTTCAGTAATTTTTTTTCCCTTTTTGGCATTGCCCAGCGCAGCAACCGAACTTACATGCAACAACCTGCAATTATTTTCGGCACATAGGTTTACAATGTTTGAGGTACCATCGATGTTTACATGAAAAAGTTGTTTCTTATCTTTAGGGTTAAAGGATACAAATGCAGCACAATGATACACTTTCGTGATCCCTTCAAAGGCATCTTCTAAAGCGGAGGGCTCGTTGATATCAGCCACAAACCATTCGACCAGGGATATATTTTGGATCATGGCAGGAATTTTAGATTTCCCACGCCTCAAGGCGCGTACCGCTAAACCTTTATCAGTTAACTGCTTAATTAATTCAGATCCTAAAAATCCAGTTCCTCCGGTTACCAGTATCATTTTATTTTTTTCGGGCTATATGTGGAAATACGCATTCAAAAATAGATATTTGAGCCGAGAGTTTTAAATATATGTCATTAACGGATTTCTTTTCACCCATAAAACCCGATAGTTTTACACCCAGGCAAGGATTTTTTACAAGTCAGCTGGGTTTAAAAGCACAAATCTATACCGAGTCGTTCCCCGATTTTGAGGAACATACTTACGATCTGGCTATTTTTGGGGTACTTGATGGAAGAGGTGCTGTTAATAACGAGGGTACTGCCCTTGCACCTGATTATTTCAGGGAGAAATTTTACAAACTCAACGAAGGTGCTTTTAGCAGCAGGATTGTTGATTTAGGTAACATCAAACATGGTGCAACCATTGCCGATACCTACATCGCCATTAAAATGGTGGTTTCTGAGCTGATTAAAAAAGACATTATCCCGATTATTATTGGCGGCGGACAGGATTTAACCTATGGCCAGTACCTGGGTTACGAAGATTTAGAGCAAAAGGTAGATCTGGTGGTTATTGATAACCAGTTTGATATAGGCGATGATGACCACGAGGGCATTGCAACCCGATCGGACTGCTACCTGAACAAGATTTTTCTGCACCAGCCCAATTATCTGTTCAATTTTAGCAACGTAGGCTATCAAACTTATTTTGTAAACCAGGAAAGTTTGAGCGTGATGGATAAGTTATATTTTGATGTGCACCGTTTAGGAGAGTTTGCACAAGATATTACCTTAACAGAACCCATTATCCGCAATGCAAACATGATCAGTTTCGATATGGGCGCTATCCGCTCTGCCGATGCCGCTGCAAATGCCAATGCTACGCCAAACGGTTTCGATGGTGAAGAGGCATGCCGCATTGCCCGTTACGCCGGCATGAATGACAAACTAACCTCAATAGGGTTTTATGAATTTAACCCTGCTTACGATAACAACGGACAAACGGCTTTCTTACTGGCACAGATGGTATGGTATTTTGTAGAAGGCTTTTATGCCCGTAAAAAAGATTTCCCACTTACTCCAAAATCTCAGTTTATGATTTACCGCACCAGCCTAAAAGATGGTTCGGGAGAAATGATATTTGTAAAGAGCAAAAAATCAGACCGTTGGTGGATGCAG
This sequence comes from Pedobacter roseus, assembly GCF_014395225.1. Classification (NCBI taxonomy): domain Bacteria; kingdom Pseudomonadati; phylum Bacteroidota; class Sphingobacteriia; order Sphingobacteriales; family Sphingobacteriaceae; genus Pedobacter; species Pedobacter roseus. The sequence continues at coordinate 5,704,546 of NZ_CP060723.1, read as the reverse complement.
GTTCCTTATCCATCAGGACAATCTAAAAATGAACGTTACCACCTTGTACCCTGCAGGTATGATGATTATCAAACCGCAGTTAATGGCGAAATGCCAGATTTATGGTGGCGGACTTATCAGAAATTAAACTGAAAACTCATTTAATTTCAAAGTTGATTAGAATAAATCTTATTGAGGTTGAAATAATTAACATCTAAAAACCATCATAATTTTACACAGCTATTTACGTTTAAGCGGTACAGATTTCTATATTTGAAGAACGATTAACTTATCCACATGAAAAAAATATTATTATCTGCAATGGCTTTATTACCACTTGCAGCACTTGCCCAAAAGCCATTTACAGTTAATGGTAATATAAAAGGATTAAAAACCGGAGATAAGGTTTACCTGGTTTACCGCGCTGGTGACAAATCTATCACGGATTCTACAACTGTAGCCAGTGGAGCTTTTGCCTTTAAAGGTACCTTGACCGAGCCTGCAGCCGGAAATTTGTTCCTGAACAAAAACCCTTACGTTAACCGCCCTGCCAAAGGCGAGGTATTGGATTACGCCACCTTATTTTTAGAACCAGCAAACATTAAAATAACCGGAACCGACTCTATAAAAACAGCTGCAATTACAGGATCGGCAATTAACGATGACAGTAAAAAATTAAAAGCTTTAACCAAGCCGGTAGATGATGAAATCAATGCTATTAATGTTGAGTATTCTAAACTAACACCAGAGCAGCAGAAAGATCCAAAAACAAGGGAAAATGCCATGAGCCGTTATGAGAAAGCTACGGCAGCATTAACCCCTATTTTGCTTACTTACGCGGGCAACAATCCTAAATCCTACATCAGCTTAACTGCACTCAATCAATTGGCTTCTGATCCAGATCAGGCAACAGCAGCTGAAAAGGCCTTTATGGGACTATCTCCGGAGCTGAAGGCAACTTCTACTGGTAAAAAAATTGCCCAGATATTCGACGCTGGAAGAAAAACAGCGGTTGGCGGAATGGCCATGGATTTTACCCAAACTGATACTGCCGGAAAAGCGGTAAAATTATCAGATTTTAAAGGTAAATATGTACTGGTTGATTTCTGGGCTTCATGGTGTGGTCCATGCCGTCAGGAAAACCCAAATGTAGTTGTAGCTTATAATAAATTTAAAGATAAAGGCTTTACCGTATTAGGCGTTTCATTAGATGGAGGCACAACCAGAACAACTAAAGCAGGATGGTTAAAAGCGATTGAAGCAGATAAATTAACATGGACGCATGTATCTGATTTGAAAGGCTGGAGCAATGAAGTGGCGCAGATGTACGGTATCCAATCAATCCCAGCCAATTTTTTAATTGATCCAAACGGAAAAATTATTGCTAAAGGATTAAGAGAGCAGGCTTTACAGGATAAACTTCAGGAATTATTGGGAAGTAAATCGAAGTAAAAATTATCTGATCAGTTGCCGCCCCGATAAACCAGGACAGCCAGATGAAATAAAAAACCCGCTGATTTTAATCAATCAGCGGGTTTCTTTTTATATATGCTACGGCTTAAATTAAATCAAAGCCAATATCTTCTCTAAAATATTTACCGTCGAAATAAATTCTTCCTGCATCTGCTGTTGCTGATTGTAAGGCGGTAAACAAATCCTTTTGTAAACTGGTAATGGCAATTACCCTACCACCATTGGTTTTTACTACATCATTTTCTAAAAGCGTACCCGCATGGAAAGCATTAGAGTGACGTAAGTTTTCGATTCCTGTGATGGCTTTACCTTTCAGATAATCGCCAGGATAACCACCTGCTACAATCATTACGGTAGCTGCAGTTTGATCAGAAATTACCAAATTCACTTCATTCAACTTTTTATCTGCGGTAGCTAAAAAGAGTTCAACCAAATCGTTCTCTACCCTGGGAATTACACTTTCCGTTTCTGGATCGCCCATACGTGCATTGTACTCAATCACAAATGGCTCTTCCCCAACTTTGATCAAACCGAAAAAGATGAAACCAGTATAATCGATATTATCTTTCTTTAAACCCTCTACTGTTGGTTTAATGATTCGTTCTTCTACCTTGGCTAAAAATTCTGGTGTGGCAAACGGAACCGGAGAAACCGAACCCATACCACCCGTATTTAAGCCGGTATCGCCCTGGCCAATTCGTTTATAATCTTTGGCTGATGGTAAAGTGATATAGTTTTCGCCATCGGTTAAAATAAATACCGAAAGTTCAATTCCACTTAAAAATTCTTCGATAACTACTGTTGCACCAGCAGCGCCAAATTTACCGCCAAGCATGAGTTTTAACTCTTCCTGTGCTTCGATAGTTTCAGTGCAAATTAATACCCCTTTACCAGCTGCTAAACCATCTGCTTTTAAAACAACCGGCAACGCATGGTTTTGAAGATAGACTAGGCCGTCTTCTAAAGTTTCGGGAGTAAAAGATTTTGAAGCCGCAGTTGGAATACTATGGCGCTCCATAAACTGTTTAGAGAAATCTTTACTTCCTTCTAAAATAGCACCTTCTTTTTTAGGTCCGATTACAGGAATGTGAGCAATTGCTTTATCGGCAAGGAAAAAATCATGAATACCATTTACCAAAGGTTCTTCAGGCCCTACTACAACCAGTTCAATGTTTTCGGTAAGTACCACTTTTTTAATGGCATCAAAGTCGTTCACATTGATGTTGATATTGGTACCATACACTCCTGTGCCGCCGTTTCCCGGAGCAATAATTAATTTATCGCAGTGCGAAGACTGGCTCATTTTCCAAGCGAATGCGCTTTCTCTGCCGCCTGAACCTAAAAGTAAGATATTCATATCGGCAAAGATAAATAAAAATGTAAGAGGGAAAATGGAAAAAAATGTAAGAGGGAAAATGTAATATGGATGATGTATCAAGCGACCGTTTTTTTTCGTCGTCTATTTTCCATCATCCATATTACATCCTTACATTTTACATATCACATCACTTAGCGCTTCTCGTCATTTGCTCCAGCATATCCCACATTTCGTTAGGAATGGCTTCCAGGCCGTTCATTTGACCAGCCCCCTGTAACCATTCGCCGCCATCGATAGTGATCACTTCTCCATTAATGTAACCTGAGAAATCGCTTACGAGAAAAGCAGCTAAATTGGCCAGTTCCTGATGATCGCCAACCCTTTTTAAAGGCACGCGGTTTTTAAAATCGAATTTTTTCGCCAGGTCGCCGGGTAATAAACGTTCCCACGCGCCTTTTGTAGGGAATGGTCCCGGTGCGATGGCATTGGTACGGATACCATATTTGCCCCACTCAACCGCCAAAGATCTTGTTAACGCTAAAACACCACCCTTTGCACAGGCCGATGGCACTACATAAGCCGAACCTGTAAAAGCATAAGTGGTGATGATATTTAAAACGGTTGCGGCCTGTTTTTCTTTGATCCAGTGTTTACCAAAAGTAAGCGTACAGTTAACCGTCCCTTTTAAAACAATATCGATAATGGATGAAAATGCATTTGCAGATAAACGCTCGGTTGGAGAAATGAAGTTACCCGCAGCGTTATTCAACAATACATCAACAGAACCAAATTTCTCCAGGCTTTTAGCCAATACATTTTCTACCTGTTCAATCTCACGCACATCGCAAGCTACCGCCAATACTTTACCACCGGTTTTTTCTTCCATCTCATCGGCAGTTTTTTGTAGTACATCCTGCTTACGGCTGGTGATCACTAAATTAGCCCCTAACTTCAAAAAATAAACGCCCATCGCTTTCCCAAGTCCGGTTCCGCCACCTGTAATTACAATGGTTTTTCCTTTTAAAGCGTCTTCTCTGAGCATTGGTGAATTATAATTGAACATAATATTTGGTTAACTGGTTAAATAGGTTAATTGTTGAGATTGGTTAACTGTTCATAGCGAACTGTCAATTGAAAACTGTTAACTGCAGACTGACTACTTTCTCTGCAGATTAGCTAAAATGGTTTGTAAAATATGACGCGTTGCCGGTGACCACCATTGGGCCAGCATTTTTTCTAAAGCTGCTGATTGGTCTGCAGATGCCACAGCAATGAGTTCTTCTCTAATATTGAGCTTACTTTGCGACCAGGTATTGCTTTCCTGTTCCATGTATTTTTTGATCTTGCGTTCAGCTGATGTTAATAAACTTTCGTTCTTTACCAGCTCATCTATCAAACCCACTTTTAAAGCTTCATCAGGATTATATAACCTACCAGCAAGCAGGCTTCGGGTAGCTTCAGCTTTGCCTATCCAGAAGGCATATAACTGGAAAATGCTATTGGGTACGATAATCCCTACCGGAACTTCGTTTAGGCCAATAATGTACTGCCCTTCGGCCATGATACGGTAATCGCAAGCTAAAGCCATTACGCAACCTCCTGCAGGACTATGTCCGCTAATTGCGGCTACCATTGGCTTTTTAAAAGAAATCATATTTGCTGTGAAGCCTAAAAATAACTCCCAGAACGATTTTGCTTCTTCTTCATTATAATTATAAAGCTCTATCAGGTCTAACCCGGCAGAAAAAAATGGCGCTGCTCCGGTTAAAATTACGCCGCCAATGTTATCATCGGCGGCAATATTTTTAAGCATATCATCCAGTTCGGTAATCAATTCGCGGTTTAAAGCGTTCGATTTACCTCTGTTTAAGGTAATGGTCGCTAAACGGTCTTTAACACTTACTTTTATCGTATTCATATTGTAAATAGTATCAAGATTAGAGAATTAGCATCAAGATTCAATTATTGAGTATCAGGACACTGGTATTGGTAACAAGATAGTCTATCAAATATAACTATGCATGCATACTAATTCAAATTTATCTATTTTTTGCTATTTAACATCATAAGTATATACTTTTCTGCCTAAATGGCCCGCAGCATCAATTCCTTCAATTACAACACGGTAGTTTCCAGGTTCATCGGCATTATAAAATTCGAATTTGGCTTTTCCGTCTTTATCAGCAACCACTTGTGGATCCCAGTAAATGGTTGTCCTTAAATCAGCCCTGCTACTTGAGCTTGCTGAATCATATTTAGGCGAGTAAAACTCTCTCGAAATCGAAAATCCTTTAGGGTTTAGAGTTACAATGCCCGGTGCATAACGGTTGGTGCTTCTGCCTCCATCACCACGTTTAGTTGTTATGATGATTACACCACCGCCGCCCTGCGAACCATAAATTGCCGTATTGCCTATACTTTTTAACAGTTCAATTGTTTCAACGTCTGATGGCACAACATTATCCAGAAAATCGGCTTCCATCTGCATTCCATCTACGATAATTTGAATGGGTATATTCTGACTGCGCATTAAATAAGGTACGTTGCCCCTAAAAATCACCCCTGGTAAACGGCCCTGTAAACATTGCGATAAGGTGACGCAGGTAGACAACTGATCGGCTGTCATAATGAAATCGGCCCTGCCTGCACCATTTAAATTGGAAGAGTTTTTCGCCGGGTTTTTCTTTTCGGTAATGGTCACCTCTTCTAGTTTTATTGTTCTTTCGAGCAATCCTAAACGGGTCATCTCGTTAAAATAATTGTCGCTTTCCTTAATGTATTTCATCAAGCTATTGTTCACGTTGATATCGATATCCGCGCCATTTTTGTTTTTGGTAACAATCTGCCCCGGAACCACATCGAGGTTAATATCTACAAATTTACGTTCTGTTTTAGTCCTCGCCTGTACCACAAACTTTGTACTATCGCCAAAACTCAGGTTATCGAAAACAAATTTTCCTTCGGCATTGGTTACGGTATCCAGGATATACATGGTGCCTTTGGTTGCCATCAACATCACCTTGCCACCTGGTACAGGTTTATTGCCTTTGGTTACTGTTCCGCTGATGGTAATCGATTGTTCGGGCTGATAGGTAATATTGGGACCAACATTGTTGATGATATTTTTCCAGATAAACCTTCTCCATCCCTGGGTAAGCATCAGGTTGTCTAATTCTTTTTGGGTTTGAACATCGTCCTTTAAAAAGTAGTGATTAGGCTTTTCTACATATCCGATCAGATCAGAAGTGAGCAATAAAGAGGTTAGGATGTTTGATTCGTTATCTTCATCTGGCGCTACTTTGCTGGCGTTGGTAACCGCAACAGAAAAACTGCCCAAAACCGGCTGACCATTATTGACTGCATCGAAAGCAAAACTGGCTTTCCCTCTTTTGGTGGTAGAAACCTGAGCTGAATTGAGTGACAGATCGATCATATCTGATTTTTTATTTACAAAAATCAAACGTTCTGCAATGGGCTGGTTAGTGCCCGAGAACAAGGTGAACTGAACGATACCTGTAGGCAGATTCTTTTTAGGAATATTGGCCAGCAATACCTGTTTATCCATTTTCGCTTTCGAAACGTAATACACATTGCCACCATGCTGTGCCACCACTTTAAGCTCTTCGCCATTAACCAGGTCGGCACTGCTCATAATTTTAAGCACCACTTTACCAGTATCCAGACTATTTACAGCAATGGTGTAGCCACTTTTAAGGGATGCAGGAAGCTTTACGGTTTTTTGCGATCCATCTTTAAATTTAATTTTTGCCGAATAAGATTTTCCAGCCTGGTTGTTGAAAACGAAATTTCCCATTCCCAGGTAACTGGTTGCAAAATTGGTTACTTCGTTTCCTGCCTCATCTACAATCACACCCTCTACATCTTCTCCCCTTCCATTAGAATTAACGGCTTTTATGGCAACTTTTTGTGGCAATTCTTCTATCAGCGATCCGCCCTCCGGCATAAACTGAACATCTACATCATTGGAGGTAGAAGTAATCGGGATAGATTTGATTATTTTTTGCTTATTATCAAGCGTGATAGTGGCAACAATCTTACCCGATTTATTCTGGAAAGACTGGTTATTGGTGAAACTGATCACAGCATCACCAGATAAGCTGGTTTTTACCCTGCCTTTGGTAACCGAGCGATAATCTAACTGCACATCGTAACTTACCTCGTTTTCGCTATATGCCACGCCATTTTTATCTTCGAAATGAACAGTGGCCGTTACTTTATCGGCATTATTCTCTTTAGTAAAGTTATAGGTGGTTTTTGTAAAAACTTTGTTAGCCCAGCTATTCCCGATCTTGATTGTTTTATCAAAAAATAATTCTGTACCAAAATTACGCATATAATTGGTGTAAGCCCTGATGCGGTAATTGCCTTCGCCAAGCGAATCGGTAAGCTTAAAATCACCCCAGGTAATGCCACCCATGATAGGCAGTTTAACCATTTTTTTGAGGGAATCTTTCTCATTAATCAGCTCTACGTAAAGAATTTTACTGATGGTTGAAGGCGCTGAGGTTTTGGTGTTCACCACGTAGGCTTTAAACCAAATATCATCCCCAATGGCATAATAAGGCTTATCTAAATGGAGGTGAACTTTTTCCTGGGGATATTTGCTGGTGTAATCTTCGAATTTTTGTAAGAGCTGACTAAAGGGATCATCGTCCATTTTAAATGCGGTAAAGCCGATTAATAGACAGACAAAACTGAGTGCGAGAATAATTCTGGGTTTCATGTGGTTAGGTAAAAATAAATAAGCCTCAAGGTACAAAACCTACTGCATACTTTTATGAAGTTACCATGAAATTTAGTTTGACTTCTAAGCTTTTAGTTAATAGTTACAAAAACACATTAATTTATCAAAATTGATTTGAAAATGAAGGTTCTATCGGATCGGGTTTATAAACAATGTTTAGTGCATCTACCTTTGTTTATAAACCCGACAGCAGCGGTTCCGATCCTTCATCGGAATGAGCGAATGGCGGGGCTACCGGCCGCCAAAAAAAATGTGACGCCCGTTTCCAAATGATTAGTAATTGCCAATTTTCAGTTTACAGTTCGCAACCAAAAATTAACCAGTTTAACGATTAACCATTTCACCAAAATATTTATCAGTTGTCAGTTTATAGTTCACACAAACAGTTAACCAATTTAAACAATTAACCGATTAACCATCCTAAGCAATTAACTAATCTACTAAAACTTATTCTTCCACATCATACTCTCCACTGGCCTTGTGGTTTTATTGTTGTATTTGGCGTTGCCTTTTGTATTGTACATGGTTTCGATATTGCCTTCAACTGCAAAATAAATCAGCTGGCCAATCGGCATTCCGGCATAAATTTTAACCGGCTGCGCTACCGAAATCTCTAATGTCCAGGTGTTGCAGAAACCCACATCGCCTTTACCTGCCGTAGCATGGATATCGATACCTAAGCGGCCGGTACTACTTTTGCCTTCTAAAAAAGGAACATGTTTGTGTGTTTCGGTGTATTCTAATGTTACGCCCAGATATAACACACCAGGGTGAAGAACGAAGCCATCTTTAGGGATTTCGAAATGTTCGATTTCGTTATGTGCTTTAGCATCCAGTACACGGCTTTTGTAGGTAGCCAGGTATTTCCCTAAATGAACATCATACGAGTTTGTGCCTAAACATTCCCTTTTAAAAGGCTCGATGATGATGGTACCCTTCTCAATTTCTTCTAATATCCTGCTATCAGATAATATCATTTTTATGCGTATTTTTGGCCTAAATTATCATTTATTTAAGATAATTTTGCATGTAATCTCCAATTTAATCAATGCCAATCGTTTACAACAAAAATATTGATCAGCATTCTGTTTTAGCAATCTGGAAAATTGAAGAAACGGAAGAAGAATTGTTGGCCGGACTGCAGCTTAAGCAACACGAGCGCGACATTATTTCTTCTTTAAATAGTGGCAAACGGCTACTGCACTGGTTAAGCACGAGGTTGCTGTTGAGAACGATGCTCAACACAACAGAATATATCGATTGCCAGTTTGATGAGCATGGCAAACCTTACCTGGTTAATTTCGACTATCATATTTCTTTAAGTCATTCTTACGATTATGCGGCGGTAATGATCAGCAAAGATCATCCTGTTGGCGTGGATATAGAACTGATTAAACATAAAATAAAAAGCATTAAACATAAGTTTTTGAGCGACGTAGAACTTGCCCAGAAACAGATTGGCGATAATACTGAAGGCTTATATGTAGCCTGGTGTGCAAAAGAGGCCATTTATAAATGGCATGGCAAAAAAGGACTGGAGTTTAAACAGCATATCCATATTAAACCGTTTAAACTGAAAAAAGAAGGTTCTTTAAATGCTATCGTTGAGCTTCCTAACGGTACCAGAGAGCTCAGTGTAAATTATTTTAAAACCAAAGATGGCTACATGCTGGGTTACGTAGCAGGCAATTCTTAAAACATACCGAGATGAACGAGACAGCAGAAAAAGCAATTGCAGCAGATTTAGTGCCTACCCACTTTATTGATTGGGGATTAACGGATTATCAGGAAGCCTGGGATAAACAGGAAGATTTACTGAATAAAACGGTAGCTATTAAAACCGAAAACCGCGTAAACAATACGCACAAGCCTACCCCAAACCATCTTGTTTTTTGTGAACACCCACATGTTTATACTTTAGGCAAAAGCGGTCACCCTGAAAATTTATTGCTGGATGAACAGGGCTTAAAAGAGAAACACGCCACTTATTATAAAATTAATCGCGGTGGAGATATCACTTATCATGGTCCCGGGCAGATTGTAGGTTATCCCATTCTTGATCTGGATAATTTCTTTACCGATATCCATTTATACCTGCGCACCTTAGAAGAAGCAGTAATCCTTACGCTAAAAGATTATGGCATCGAAGCTGGCCGTTACCCGGGTTATACTGGTGTTTGGTTAGATGCCAATAATGAAAAGGCACGTAAAATTTGTGCCATGGGCGTGCGCTGCAGCCGCTGGGTTACCATGCATGGTTTCGCTTTTAACGTAAATGTAGATCTCGATTATTTCAAAAATATTGTTCCATGCGGTATTGATGATAAAGCGGTAACCTCTTTAGCAAAAGAATTGGGGCACCAGCTGAATATGGAGGAAGTAAAAGGTAAACTGAAAAACCATATTGCCGGACTTTTTAAAATGAAGCTGGTTTAATAAACCATAAAACTAAACCGGAGGCTACTTCGTAGGTTTAAACATGAAGATTTTTATTAACCTCGTTTTATTTTCTTTCTTAACTTCGGGCTGCACAAAACAAGCACCCATGATTAACGAGCCGGCTATCGACCAAACTACAAATCCATCAAACGGAACAGGTAATTTCACCTATTTAGCCCTTGGTGATTCTTATACCATTGGCGAATCGGTAAAACAGGCCGAATCGTTTCCCTATCAGCTTCAGAATTTATTAAAAGCCAAAGGCAGTGATGTAGCCAATCCTAAAATTATTGCCACTACAGGCTGGACAACCGACGAGCTCCAGGCGGCCATAAAAAAGGAAAACCTAACCGGCACCTATAGTTTTGTTACGCTTTTAATTGGCGTTAACAACCAGTACCGTGGTTATCCGATCAGTACTTATAAAAAAGAGTTCTCAGAATTGTTACAAACGGCAATTGCTTTTGCGGGTGGCAACAAGAGTAAAGTTTTTGTGGTATCTATCCCCGATTGGGGCGCTACTCCTTTTGGCAAAAACTCAGGGAGGAACCCGGCAACCATTGCCGCCGAAATTGATAGTTTTAATGCCGCAAACCAGGAAATTACAGTTGCTGCAGGCGTAAACTATACGAATATTACGCCAGCATCCAGAAATGCAGCTACAGATATTTCGCTAATTGCAGGTGATGGCCTGCACCCGAGCGGTAAAATGTATGGCCAATGGGCCGAGGCTTTATCAACAAAAGTGGCCGCTGTGTTGAAATAATTTAACTTCCATTTATTCCATATTTGAATTAAAAAAATTACTTTAGTTTAACTATTTAAATTAAATTATCTTAAAGTTGATACTATGGAAGATCAAAAACCTCAAGAACAAGCACCTTTCGGACAACCGCCGTTTGGACAACAACAACCTTTCGGACAACAACCATTCGGAAATCCAGTTCCAAAAAACTGGCTGGTAGAATCAATCCTTGTTACCTTATTTTGCTGCTTACCATTCGGAATAGCTGGTATTGTTAATGCTGCAAACGTGAACAGCAAATATGCTGCTGGCGATTACGCCGGAGCTCAGGCTGCATCTGCTGCTGCCGGAAAATGGACAAAAATCGGCTTTTTTGTAGGAATCGGCGTTTATGTTTTATACATATTATTCTTTGTAGTACTTGGTTTTGGCGGTGCCATGATGGGTAATTACAGATAATGAAATTCCTGTACATCTTAGGATCGATTGTATTGTTATCACTTGTGATAATTTATTATAAATTCAATCCTGAGATGTACAATTTCTTTCCCGAGTGCCCCTTTCATAAATACCTGCATTTAGATTGTCCGGGTTGTGGCTCTCAAAGGGCAATACATGCGCTACTTCATTTAAATCTTCAGAAAGCGATGGGATATAATTTGCTACTCGTACTCAGCTTGCCCGTCCTCGCGTTACAGCTATTCTTCAAAATATACGCTTACTTCACCAAAAGAAACGTGGTGTTGCGTTTTTGGTATAATCCAAATACGCCAAAAATAATTTTTGTTATCGTAGTGATGTTCTGGATTGCCAGAAATTTACCATATACCCCATTTAAATATCTTGCCGCTTAAACACTCATATTAGCTGTGAGGTGATTATAATCCTTTAATACAGTTTCTAAAAACTGCAATTCGTTCATTCCGCCTGGGATGGTTACCACAATATGTTCTTTGGTTTTAGCTGCCATGGTATAAATCAGTTCAGCATTTCCGGTTTGATAATAACCAGTTAATACTTCGTGGATCAGTTCTACATCCCGATCGTTTAAATGTAATACTTCTTTAAACTTTGGTTCGTATTCTTCAGGTAGCTTAAAGCTAAAAGCTACGTTGGCAAATTCGGTACGTGGTTTAGTTTTAATCAATGTAGTTTTAGCCAAGATATCGCCCAAACGCTGGTGATTTTTGGTTACTGCTACAGAAACCAGTGCCACAACACCCCATCCAAACGGAAAGCCAAAATCGATCATCCTAAACAACCACCTAAAAATATACTGACTGAAAGTTGGCTGTGTACCATCTATACTGATTACTTTTATTTTTAACGCCTTTTTACCCAGCGTTTGTCCATCCATGGTGATCTCGCAAACCAAATCGTAAAAGGCAAATATTGCAATGAAAATAAACAGGACAATCATACCTGCACTTCCTGATATGCCTACTGAAACTGCCCCCATCACCACAAGGGTAATTACAGCAATTACCACAAATCCGGCCAGGTCTATACACCTCGCTGCGATGCGCTCCCCGAGCCCGGCAATTTCATAATCAATATCAATATTTTGAGCAGTGCTAATTCTGATGCTATCCATATTCCAAACATAATTTTTTTTAAAGATAGTTGGGGCATATCAACCCTTAATTTTTACAACTAAAGTTTTCTTATATATTTAAGTTCAGATGGAACATCTATGTATATTTGTTTTGCAAGTAAGATCAATCATGGTTTTATTTCCATAAAAAATTAACTATTTTAACGCCAGATTTGGTAACGCCTTTAAATGAGAGAAGCATTATTTGTTAAACAGAATTCGGAGAAATGGCAGCATTATGATTCTATGCAACAAGCCAATCCCGACGAAGTGGCCAATCAGTTTATCGAAATTACCAACGATCTTGCTTACTCGAAAACTTTTTATCCCAATTCGAAAACCACAGCTTATTTAAATGGCTTAGCGGCTAAACTGCACCAATCGGTTTATAAAAACAAAAAAGAGAAATCGAACCGTTTCATTCATTTCTGGAAAACCGAACTGCCTTTAATATTTTTACAGCATCGGAAACAGGTCTTATATGCTTTGTTCTTCTTTCTGGTTTCCTGCGCCATTGGTGCTTTATCAGCCAAATACGACGATACTTTTGTCCGTTTGATTATGGGCGATGGTTATGTAAACATGACCAATGAAAACATTGCCAAAGGCGATCCGTTTGGCGTATACAAACAGGATAATGAATTTATGATGTTTTTGCAGATAGGCTCTAACAACATCTTCGTTGCCTTATATACTTTTGTTTTGGGCATCTTATTTTCATTTGGATCTATCGTCTCCCTGTTCAGAAACGGGATTATGCTCGGCTCTTTCCAATATTTCTTTTTTAGTAAAGGCCTTGGTATTCAGTCCGTCCTTGTCATCTGGATCCACGGAACGCTCGAAATTTCTGCCATTGTTCTCGCTGGTGCTGCAGGTTTAATTTTAGGTAATAGCTTTTTATTCCCAAAACCTACACCCGCATGGCATCAATACAGAAAGGGGCAAAAGATGGTTTAAAAATAGTAATTGGCCTGATCCCGATTTTTCTAGTGGCTGCATTTTTCGAAAGTTTTGTTACCCGTCATACCGAAATGCCCTTAGCGCTAAGTCTATTGATATTGTTATCCTCAGCAGCATTTATGATATGGTATGTATTTATTTATCCCATTAAAATTCAACGTAAACAAGCCACACTAGATTAACATGATCGGGAAATTAGAATTTAGAAAAAAGAGAGATTTCGGACAGGTAATAAATGATACATTTACCTTTATGCGGCAAAACTTTAAACCGCTGATTAAGGTATATTTTACCTTTTGCGGTTTGTTTGTATTGGCCAGTATGCTAACCATGTTGTTGCAACAATATAAAATGGTTAATATTTTCAATACCATTGGTATTGAAGGGAATACCAACAAGTTTGGCCTTTCATCAATCTATAACCTGGAATATTTTTTATCTATTTTATTTTCGCTGGCCACTTACGCCAGTATGAGCGTAGCCATACTTTCTTACATCGCCGTGTATGTTAAAAAAGGAAACGAAACGCCCACTATCGACGAAGTTTGGGGTTATTTTAAATACTATTTTTTCAGGATTTTTGGTAGCTCGCTTTTATTGATTCTGATGCTGATTATATCTTTTTTCTTCTGCGTTGTACCGTTCTTTTGGCTATTCCCTTACGTAGCGATGATTTTCCCGATTATGGTCATCGAAAACGGTTCACTAGGCTATTCCTTTACCAGAAGTTTCGCTGTAATCAAAGATAATTTCTGGGTTACTTTTGGAACCCTCATTGTGGTATGGATTATTGTATATGCCTGTATGAGTATGGTGGTTTTACCCACTACTTTATTTAATATGATCGGTATGTTTACGCATAAAACACCGCGCATGTCGTTAACGTTAACCATGATTACCACTGTTTTACAATCCATCTGCCAGGTTTTTACTATTATGCCGATCATCACCATTTCGCTTACTTATTTCAGTTTGGTTGAACAGAAAGAAAACCCGGGATTGATGGAGCGCATTTCTAATTTTGGCAATACCGAAAAACCTATTGACACCAGACCTGAAGAATATTAAAATGCAGCGTGTTTTTATCCGATATCTTCTCGTTTACCTCTTGTTTTTTATTCCGGTAATCAGCAATGCACAAACTGTTAAGCCTAAACCTGTTGTTAAGGAAATCAGGATTGACAGCGCTAAAATTACCCCATCAAAATTTGATAAAGATTCTATCAGCAGTTATAAAGAGCAGAAAGAATTTCAATATGATGAAATTGGCCAGCAGCAACTTTCATGGTGGGATAAATTCTGGAGGTGGTTTTGGGGTTTAATCGGCTCATTGATTCAAGGGGCAACCTCTAATTTAATTTCGAGGTATATTTTTATCGGGCTTGGCGTAGCGCTTATCTTATATATCGTGTTTAAAACCATCGGGGCTGAAAACATATTCAGGAAAAAATCAAAAGAGACCATTCTCCCTTATGATGTGATTACTGAAAACATCCATGAGATTAATTACGATCAGGAACTGCAAAGATTGGTTTCTGAAAGGAAATTCCGCCTGGCGGTCAGGCTTTTATATTTACGGGCACTAAAAAAATTAAGCGATGCCGAAATCATCGATTGGCAGCCCGATAAAACCAATTACAATTATTTAATGGAAATCACTAAACCTGAACTCAAAAATGATTTCAGTAAACTTACCCTACAGTTCGATTACATCTGGTATGGAGATTTTCCTATCGATGAGGTAAAATTTGAACCCATTAACCAATCGTTTAACCAGTTTAACAGCCAGATTAAATGAAAGGTTATAAAATATATCTGATCATTGGTTCTATCCTGATCCTCCTTTATTTAGTTGCCCAGTACAACAAACCCACACCAACAAACTGGGCACCAACTTATGCCGTAAAAGATAAAATTCCGTATGGAACATACATTTTGTACCATCGGATAAAGGATATTTTACCAAATGCAAACATTCAGCAGTCTAAAAGTGCCATTTACAATACTTTAAAGACCAAAAATTTTAACAAAACGGCCTATCTGATCGTCGCCCAAAAGGCAGAGATTAGCAAAACGGATTTCGATCAGCTGGTTAAATACATGCAGGCCGGTAATGATGCTTTTATTGCCAGTTATGACCTGGGTAAAATAGAAAAGAACCTTAAATTACAAGCGGTAAGTACCATGTCGGCCGAAGGCAGCACGCTGAACTTTACCAACCCAAATCTAAAAACAGAGGCAAACTATGGTTTCGACAGGGGTATTGGCAGTCAATATTACAATAAACTTGATACCAATAAGGCTACGGTACTCGGTGTAAACGGAAACGGGAAACCCAACTTTATCCGTTACAGTTATGGAAAAGGAAACCTATACCTGATTGCAGAGCCTGGGTTTTATACCAATTTTAACCTATTGGATAAATATGGGGCCGAATATGCCGCAAAAACCCTGAGTTACCTGCAGGGAAATACCCAGGTAATTTTTGATGAATATTTTGCAGGACAGGAAAATACTACTACCGATATGCTCAGGGTATTTTTTAAACACCCGGAACTTAAATTTGCCTATTACCTGAGCATTTTCAGTTTGATTATTTTTGTTTTCTACGATATCAAACGCAGGCAAAGGATTATCCCCATTGCCGATCCGCTTACCAATTCATCATTGGCCTTTGTTAATGTGGTAGGCAGTGTGTACTATAATGAGCGGAACAACCTCGATTTAGCCTTAAAAAAAATCAACTACTTTATGGAACATCTGCGGAGCAGGTATTACCTTAAAACCAACGATATTGATAATAAATTTGCCCAGTTATTAATGGAAAAAACAGGCATTAACGAAGCCCTTTCCAAAACATTAACCCGGTATTTTATCGAAATACCTAAAATGGGCGACCTGAGCGATACACAATTGATCAATTTAAACGAAAGCATAGAACAGTTTTATAAAATTACGCAAAGCAATGGAACAAGAACAGTTTAACCCACGTACCGATTTAAGTGCCTTAAATGCAGCTGTAAATCAGATTAGAACCGTACTTGGAAATATCATAGTAGGCCAAAAACAGGTCATCGATTTTTTAATTGTTGGCTTACTTGCCGATGGGCATATCTTAATTGAAGGCGTTCCTGGTGTAGCAAAAACGTTAAGTGCCAAACTTCTTGCCAAATCAATTGATGCTCAATTTTCGAGGGTACAGTTTACACCTGATCTAATGCCTTCGGATGTATTGGGAACTCCGATTTTCAATACCAAAACTGGTGATTTTGAATTCAGGAAAGGTCCGATTTTCGGTAATATTATTCTGGTTGATGAAATTAACCGCGCACCGGCCAAAACTCAATCGGCACTTTTTGAAGTGATGGAAGAACGCCAGGTAACCATTGATGGGCAAACCTATATAATGGATGAGCCTTTTATGGTTTTAGCCACACAGAACCCGATTGAGCAGGAAGGGACTTACCGTTTACCCGAAGCGCAATTAGACCGTTTTCTTTTCAAAATCGAAGTCAAGTATCCTTCGCTGGAGGAGGAAACGGCCATTTTAATGGCACAACATACTTTAGTGAACAAAACGCTGTTAAATGAGGTAAAACCGGTATTATCCATACAACAGATACAAGAGGCCAGGGCCATTATTCGCAATTTATTTGTAGAACCCAAGTTATTGGAATTTATTGCTAAAATCGTAACCGAAACCCGCAACAATTCTTCACTTTATTTAGGCGCTTCGCCCAGGGCATCATTAGCAATTGTACACAGTGCAAAAGCTTTCGCTGCTATCCAGGATCGTGATTTTGTTACACCTGAAGATATTATTGCCGTGGCCGTACCTGTGCTGGCCCATAGGATATTGTTATCGCCAGAAAAAGAAATGGAAGGATTAACCACAAGCGATATTGTAAACCAGATTATTAAAAAAATAGAAGTACCAAGGTAGGTCAGTTTGCAGTTACCAGTTTACAATTACCAATGAGCAAATCACAATTTTCAAATCTAGCACTCGGCTTAGCAATGTGGCAATCCAACAATTTAGCAATTACCATAATACAGTTAACCAGTTTAAACAATTAACCAATTAAACAATCTCTACAATTAAACAGCTTTGAAAAAATTCTTTCAGCAATATTATACCAATCTATTCCTAACCAATCGTTTATTTACGGCCTTAGGCTTCTGTATTGTGCTTTTTTTGTTGAAGTTCTTTTTTGCCTGGCTGGGCGATATCCCCGAAATTGCAACTGGCGCTGTATTCTTTCTGTTTTTTATTGATCTTTTTATCCTCTACCGAAGTAGCAATGGGATTGAAGTTAAAAGATTTACTTCGAAACGCTTGAGCAACGGCGATGAAAATCCGATCCAGATCGAAATTAAAAACCGTTACGGTTTTGGGGTAAATGCAAGAGTAATCGACGAAATCCCTTTTCAGTTTCAAATCCGTGATAAAGATTTTAGGCTTCATTTGAAACCAGCAGAAATAAAATCAATTCATTATAATTTGAGGCCAACCAAACGCGGTGAATATGATTTCGGATTTATCAGGACTTATATCAGTTCACCATTGGGTTTAATCAGCCGACGTTATAATTTCGATGGAGCGAAAGTGCTGCCTGTTTATCCCTCATTTATTAATCTTGGTCAGTACGAATTGATGGCCGTTTCGCGCTATTTAACCGAGTTTGGCATCAAAAAAATCAGAAAAGTTGGACAAAGCAGCGAATTCGACCAGATTAAAAATTATGTTGGTGGTGACGATATCCGTACCATTAACTGGAAAGCCACCGCCAGAAAAGGTGGTTTGATGGTGAATACCTATACAGACGAAAAATCGCAGAATATTTATTGCATCATCGATAAATCGCGGGTAATGCGCATGCCTTTTGAAGGCTTAAGCCTGCTCGATTATGCGATTAATGCGAGCGTTGCTTTATCGAAAGTAGCCATGCTGAAAGAAGATAAAGCGGGTTTAATTACCATATCTGAAACTATTGGATCTATCGTACCTGCCGACCGTAAAGCATCGCAGTTGGGTAGTATTATGAACGTGCTTTATAAAGAGAAAACAAGATACCTGGAGAGTAACTTAGAGGTGCTTTATTCTACTGTTCGTTCGGTAGTAAAACAACGCGGACTTTTGGTTTTCTTTACTAATTTCGAAAGTTTATCGGCGCTCCAACGCCAGTTACCTTACCTTAAAAGAATCGCCAAATACCATTTATTGGTTGTTGTATTTTTCGAAAACACCGAACTCAAAGGCTTAAGCACTGATCCCGCCAAAGATGTAGAAGGCATTTACCATAAAACCATTGCGGAGAAGTTTATCTACGAGAAAAAACTGATGGTTAAAGAATTGAACAAACATGGCATTTTAGCCATTCTTACGCCACCACAAAAGCTAACCATTAATGTAATCAATCAGTATTTGGCATTGAAAGCACAGCAAAGGATTTAGTTTGGAGTTGAGAGTGGTGAGTTTGGAGATCCTAATCCTCGGTCTGTGTCCTCACAGACCGAAATAGAAATAAAGTTACAGAAGATCCCTATAATCAGTTAAAAAGCCAAAATTGTCTATGCCCTTTTCATAAAACATGGCAGATGACCATTCGTAATCTTCAGGTTTTTCGCATAACTGCCATCTTTCCTGTAATGGATTGAGATGAATATAGTCTATTTTCTGTTCAAGCTTATCCGGAGCATCCATAAGGATAGCTAATGGATCTCTTTGCCATAAACGAAAATTTCTTTCTCCATCAGATACTTTAAAATATGATAATATATCAAAGTGATGAAGTTTTAAGTCTTTAAAAATCTGATGGGAAGTAAATTTATTAAAACTTGCATAGGGCATTTCCTTTCCATTTAACGCTATCATTTGCCATACCAAGTGCAAATGATTTGGCATAATTACAAAAGCATAAACGACGATCTTTTTTCTATTGACTAATACCCTTAAAGTATCAATTACTATTATTTTATACTTATCGATGGAAAATATCTTCGTCCAATCTTTAATCGTATCCGTCCAAAAATAAACTTCATCCAAAAGCATCTTTGATTTGCGGTCTTGTTTGAAAGTATTTTTGTTTTCCATTATTAAAAATAGAAAATAAAATTCAGTTTCGGTCTGTGGGGACACAGACCGAGGGAATAGGTAACTCAAAACCCCAAACGCCCAACTCAAAACTCACTACTCCTCCTCCCTAAAATATACCTTATAAAAGTTCATCGATTTATCATCGTCGTAACCTTTCTCGATCATGTCTTTATTGCCGTGGATATAGATGTGGAAGTTCTTATCCAGTTTTAATACACTTTTATAAGCCCGTGCCTGTTTTTTAACTGCAGATTCGGCGATCTCAAAATGATCGGCAATCGGACTTTCGAACTCCTCTTCGTAGTTTTTCTTATAGTTTTTAAACGATTCAATCCCTTCGGCATTGCCGATTACCTCATTCCCGAATTCTTCAATATCAAAGGTTTCTTTTTCTTTGAAATACTTCATTGAACGGTTTAAAAGATCGATTTTATCCGCCTTGCTGATTTCGTAATCATCATCCAGTTTCTGCGTAACGAAGTTTTTGTAAACGCCTAAAACATTATTGGTTTGGTTATAACTATCGTTTCTGATTTTAAGCTTTAAAAACTCATCTTTCCAGTAAACGGCAGAATCGTTGCTGCTTTTCGATTGATCGAGCACTACAATTTTATAACCTTCTTCTTTGTCTACATTAAAAATTAAACAGCCCTTATCCAATTTATTAATGCTGATGGCCTCCTGCTCATAGCTCATGTTAAAACCATCCAGCTCAGGGTAAACTTTTAGGTAAGTATCTTTGGTTTCAGATTTAAAAATCCCCAACACATCCAACTGCTCCCCTTCTATCTGCACTTTTTCGAAATAAGCTACATACAATTCACCCGATTTAATTTTGGGGTGGTTAGCTACATCGTATAAATATTTGGCCAGTTGCTGCGAGTCTTCGTGAAAAAGCGCATTGTTCTCAAAAATCTCATGCGCAAAGTGAAATACTTCGTTTAATTGTAAATTATCATTAGGATGGTAAAAACGGTAAACTTCATTAACTTTTTCGAAAGGCTTTAAGAAATACTGCATCAGCAGGTTTCCTAATAGTTCATCCTCGATTTTTAAAGGGGCATCAGATAATTTGTAATACTCTTCAACCAGTTTATTACCGGTGTGGTGGATGGAAAGTTGCTTAAGCGAAGCCTCGAAAAATGAAATCATGGCAGCAAAAATAGTAAAATGATTGATTAACCCCGTTCAAAATTCAATCACTCAAAATTCAACCATTCAATCATTCAATCATTCAATCAATCATTTCTTAATATAAACCTCTGCCCTTTGCAAAAAACTTTTTTCCTGCAGCGTGGCTTCTACCTCATTTATAGCTTTCATCAGGTTATTTTCTGTATTTGTAATCTCTGCTGTGGCCTTAATAATCACTTCCCAAACAGGCTCCATAGTTGACAGAAGCGTTTTGCCCTTTTCAGTAAGTTCTACCAGGCGTTTTCGGGTATCTACCTTGTCCTTTTTAGAGCGGATCAGCTTCTCCTTCTCCAGTTCTTTTAACAAACTGATGGTAGAAGGATGGGCGTAACCAATTTCTTCAGAAAGAGAAACTACGCTCATGGTCGATTTTTTATATAAAGTATACAGCACCGGGAACCATTTCGGCTGAAAATCAATTCCGAATGCTTTATAAATCAACAGGCCATCCTTGCGGATCTGGTCGCTGAGCCTCTGTAAACGTGTAGAAATGGCCAGTAAGCCAGAAGCATCAATTACATTTTGTTCCATTAAACAGATTTTAAATCCAGGCTATAAAACACATTATCAACAGCCATGCGGGGAAAATAAACCGGAAGATCTTCCATAGCCACCTGTTTAAATCCATTCCTTTCGTAAAAGCGGCAGGCAGCCTGCAATATATCTTTGGTACCCAAATATACCTCATTAAGGTTATTATCTCCGCAATATTCGATTAGGGTTTTTAATAAAACCTGCGCTACCCCCAGCTCTTTTCCGCGGAATTCTTTTTTAACAAACATCTTTCTGATGGCTCCGGCATGATGATCGGGTTGTGCAATCAAGGCAATGGTACCAATAAGTTCGCCATTTAGCCTGGCACCCCAAAATGCACCTCCCGTCCCATCATAGTGTTTTTCGATATCCAACAGATCTTGTTGTGCAGCCAGATCGATATCTACATTAAATTCTATTTGTTGTATAGGCAGAATTAACCCGATAATCGCTTCACAGAATTGATTATTTAATCTTTCAATTTTAAAGTCGTTTTGCATCGTTAAAATATTATCCAACAAATATATGTAGTTAACTACATATATTGCAAATAGAAATATCATTTCATCATCAAAACTGACTCGGAAAAGCTTTATTGCTGATAGAAATTAACGGCCACTTTTAAGTTTATTAAGAAAATCAACAATCTTTTGATCGGCATAATTTGCAACGCCTTCGTGCCTGAAAGAAAGTCTGCCCTGTTTATCGAAAATAACAGTTGTGGGCAAAGCACCGGCAAATACTTTTTCCGGGATATCGCTTTCTACCTTATAAACTGGCATCGCGTATTTACGATCAGTCATAAACTTGCCCGATTTTGCAAAATCACCATCGGCATCAGCAAAAATGAAAATAATATCCTTATCATCCTTAAACTGCGAATACAACTTATTAATTGAAGGCATTTCGGCCCTGCATGGCGGGCACCAGGTTGCCCAGAAGTTGAGGAAAATAATCTTTCCTTTTAAATCACCAAGATCAATCAGATTTCCTTTTACATCTTTAAACCGGATCCCGTTAAGACCTGCAACATTTTCTTTTGGTATTTCAACATTGGGCTTATAAAAACCAATCTCCATTAATCCTTTAATAAAAAAAGCTTTTGCATCGGGTATAAAAACAATTACCAATAGGAAAATGACAAATAAAGCATTGAATATATTTTTTCTGATAAATTTCATTAATTGTTCGATTTTCTTGCTGTAAACAATAACGAAAACATGTTTACAATAGGTATGGAAATAATTTTGCCCGGAAGTAATAATGCCTGAAAAAATAGCATAAAACGGTTTACATCATCTGTATATTTAAAAGGGTTATCAATAAAGCCAAGAAAACCCATATTATTATAATCTGGCTTAACATAAATATAATAAGATGTTACTAAATAAGCAATGCTGAAAAGTATCCCTAAACATGCATTTCCAATTTCGAAAGTTTCTAAGTGATTTAAAGGAACACAATAAATAAAGAAAAGGAATGCCATCAAGGCAGCAGTCCCGGCAATGAGAATCCAGATGCGTGGCCAGTACAATTTATGGTGATAAGTTTCTACGGTACCAGTTGGCCCGGGATTATTCCGTTCAAAAAACCATTCAAATATCGACATATTGTTAATTTTGAGTTTGCGTTTGCCTGATTCCTTTACCTGACATCAGCAATCATGGCTTTTCAGGTTAAACCATTGATAAAATCACCGGTCGAAACCACTATAAAAGCAATGTTACTTTTCAAATATATATAATTGCTTAAGAATTACTACTTTTGGCGAGTTGAAAAAGCATAGACAAAACATTAAGAAGTATTTATCGGCATTTATGCTGATCGTGTTTGCTATTGCTTTAACGCCATGGAGTGTACTCCACCACCACAATTCCGTTTCTGTTGTGCCAAAAGAAGCACATTGTATGCATGTTAGCCATGTACAGGCGCACGGTGATACCTGTTTGATCTGTAATGCAAGTTTTGAAAAAAACTATGTGCAAACACATCACATTTACAGGATCTTTTTATCAGCTAAAATTTTTAACCGTACTGAACCTACGTTAAAGAATGCTTTTACCGAAATAAAGCGCACCTGCTTACGCGGTCCCCCCTTAGCTTAATTTTTTCATTTCGAGCGCGAGTGCGCTAAACCAATTTTTATTTACATGAAACCTAAAACCAGCTTCAAAAAGGCTATTTATTGGGCTTTCTGATCATTTTTATTTATACACAACACATGAAAAAATTACAGCTTATCGGCTTGGTAATGCTATATACATTATTTAGCAGCACTGTTTTTGCTGCCGCTTTAAAAAACATAACAGGTAAGGTTATTGATGCCAGCACGAAACAAACGTTGCCAGGGGCAACCATTTTTATTCCGGATTTAAAGGTTTCGGCCGTAACCAATAACGATGGAGAATTTACATTAAATAACCTTCCTTCAAAAGGGAGTTATCTGGTAGAGGTGCATTATATAGGTTATAAAACGGCTACACAAGTGGTAAATTTCGCCAATGCTGCAGGTTTAGAGTTTGCTTTACAACCTACAGTAATAGAAACAAAGGAAATTGTAATTACCGGAAGTTTGATCAGCAGTACCAGCAAAAGAAACAGTGCCTCATCGGCTGTGGTGGGCAAAGACCAGCTTTTGCAGCCATCTACCAATTTAATTGATGCATTGACCAAAATCCCTGGCGTATCGCAGATCACCACCGGACCATCTATTTCTAAACCCGTTATCAGGGGTTTGGGTTACAACAGGATTGTAACTTTAGATGACGGAATAAAACAACAGGGCCAGCAATGGGGCGACGAACATGGAATCGAAATTGATCAATTTAAATCAGATCGCATTGAGGTTTTACGTGGCGCAGCTTCATTAATGTATGGTTCTGACGCATTAGGCGGTGTAATTAATTTATTAGAGCCAAGCTCAGCACCTGAAGGACAGGTAAAAGGTGAATTTATCAGCAACTACTCTACCAACAATGGACTTACCGCCAACTCATTAATGTTAAATGGCAACGAAAACGGCTTTGTTTGGAGAGCTCGCGGAACTTATAAAAATGCCTATTCTTTTAAAACGCCTACCGGATATTTTCCTAATTCGGGTTTTAACGAAACCGATCTAAGTGGTATGGTGGGTTTAAACAAAAACTGGGGTTACACGCATTTAAACGTTTCTAACTTCCATAATAACATTGGTTTCTACGAACCAACTTTGGATGATAATGGGAACTTTGTAAAAGAAGATGGTAGTGCATTTACCAATGATGATTATAAAAACCGCACTTTAGAATACCCACGTCAGGACATCAGACACTTTAAAATTGCCCTGAATAACAATTTTATTATAGGCAATGGCAATTTAAAGGCCGATTTTGGTTATCAGCAGAACCAGCGCCGCGAGTTGGATGGACCAGACCCGGCCTTATTCTTCGATCTTAAAACTTACAATGCCGACTTAAAATATTATATCCATGAAACCAATGGATGGCAGCCGGTTTTTGGTGTAAGTATAGATGATGCACATAGCCAAAACAAAGGAACAGAATTTCTAATCCCAGCTTATGATACTTTCGGATTAGGCGTTTTTGCTTATGCAAAGAAAAATTGGGAGAATAATACTTTTAGTATCGGTGCACGTTACGATTTCAGAAAAAATAACGGAAAACAATTGTTTGATGACGGCGAAGAACTTTTTGCTCCATTTAAAAACAAGTTTTCTAACGTAAGTGGCGCCCTGGGTTTCACACATCAATTTAACGATGAATTAAATTTTAAAGCCAATGCAGGTTCTGCTTTCCGTGCACCAAATCCGGCAGAATTAGGATCAAATGGTGTACATGAAGGTACTTTTAGGTATGAAATCGGGAATGCCACTTTAAGTCCGGAGCGCAGTTATCAGGTAGATGCTGCTTTAGAATATGAAGGAAAAATTGTGAGTGCAAGTGCCAGTGTTTATAACAACTACATCCATAACTATATTTATGCATCAAATAATGGGGAACAAAGAACTGTTGACGGTACACTTTTCGATGTTTACCGTTACGGACAGGTAAATGCAAACCTGTACGGAGCTGAGGCAAGTTTAACCATCCATCCGGTTCCATTTATCCACTTCGAAAATACATTTGGATACGTTCACGCACAGAACAATACGTTAAACAGACCGCTTTCGTTTATCCCGGCAGGAACATTAAGAAATGAGCTGCGTTTCGAACCTAAACTTAAAGGTACAAATGATGCTTACCTTTCTGTAGGCATTAACTCAGCATTTAAACAAACCCGTGTGGATGATGTTTTTGAAACACCAACCAGCGGCTATTCTTTGCTAAATGCAGGCATTGGTGCTACATTTAATTTAGGCAAACAGCCAGTTAAACTATCTGTATCAGCAAATAACCTGTTAAATCAGAAATACTATGATGCATTAAGCAGGTTTAAACCAGGACGTTTTGATCAGGAGAATCCGAATTTAGGTGTTTACAATACCGGTAGAAATATCACTTTCGGATTGTATATTCCTTTCCAGTTGGTTAAATAAGATCATTAATTTCATTATAAACAAAAAGCGGAGCTGATCGATGAGATCACTCCGCTTTTTGTTTATGTATATCTAAGATTAATCGTCATTTCGCTATCATTGACGGGCTCCAATAGAAAGGTCGTCATCTCGACCGAAGCAACGCAGAGTGGAGAGATCTTTGAACCATGTTTATTAAAAAAATTAAAGATTTCTCCGTTACGCAACCGATGAAAAATCGGTAAGCTTCAGTCGAAATGACGATTTATGGCGGTTTATTATCGCCGTTACTTTTTAAACGTATCCCTCTTAGCCCTAACATACTGGTTTGGCCATTCCGTATTCTCACCTAATACCTGTGCGGCATGTGTAGGAAAATAAGCATCTCTCAGCGATTCGCGGGCAATAAAAATTAAATCTGCCTTTTCTTGCTCCAGAATTTCTTCTGCCTGGTGCGCCTCAACAATTACACCTACAGCACCGGTATAAATGCCGATTTCATTTCTGATTTTATCTGCAAAAGGAACCTGGTAATTTGGCCCTGCTGGGATAAAGGCATCAGGTACATTTCCACCCGAAGAAGTATCAATTAAGTCCACACCGCGATCTTTTAAAACCGCAGCCAATTGCAACGAATCATTTTCGTTCCAGCCACCTTCCGTCCAGTCGGTAGCCGAAATACGGACAAATAATGGCAGGTTTTCAGGCCAAACTGATTGCACGGCTTCAACCACATCGATCACCAAACGGATCCGGTTTTCGAAACTTCCACCATAAACATCATTGCGTTTATTACTCAGCGGGCTAAAAAACTCGTGCAATAAATAACCATGTGCAGCATGAATTTCTACCACTTTATAACCTGCATCTAAAGCGCGTTTTGCAGCTGCCCTGAAAGCAAAAACAATATCCTGAATTTCTGAAATCGTTAATTCATGTGGCTCAACCTGTCCTTGTTTAAAAGGAATTGGCGATGGACCAACTGGTTTCCAGCTGTTTTCGCCGGCAGCAATCTGTTCTCCACCGTTCCATGGCACTTCGCAACTGGCTTTTCTGCCTGCATGTGCCAACTGGATTCCAGCGATCGCACCATTATTATGAATAAAAGAAACAATCTGTTTCAGTTTTTCTACATGTTCATCTTTCCAGATGCCCAGATCGGCATAGGTAATTCTTCCATCGGCAGTTACTGCAGAAGCTTCCTGGATAATTAAACCTGCACCACCAACGGCGCGGCTTCCCAAATGCACCAGGTGCCAATCGTTGGCAAAGCCATCAA
Organism: Pedobacter roseus; assembly: GCF_014395225.1. Taxonomy (NCBI): domain Bacteria; kingdom Pseudomonadati; phylum Bacteroidota; class Sphingobacteriia; order Sphingobacteriales; family Sphingobacteriaceae; genus Pedobacter; species Pedobacter roseus. Next base: position 5,677,656 of record NZ_CP060723.1, on the reverse strand, counting down.
CAGCAGAATACTGGCACATTGGCGAAATAACAATTCTATTTTTTAGGGTTACATCCTTTATGATAAAAGGAGAAAATAATTTCGACATATTTTTTTAATATTTTAACCACGAAGGGCACAGAGAAATACACAGAGTACACCGATTTTTCTCTGTGAAAAACTCCGTGTGCTCTGTGGTTAATATTACGATTAAAAACCTGCGTGCTGCAATTCGGTATTGATGAACTGAATTTCTTCAGCGTTTAATTTTACGTTTATGGCTTCTGCGTTTTGTACCGCTTGTTTTTCATTCCTTGCGCCAACTAAAGCAATGGTAATGCCCGGGCGTTCAACCGTCCAGCGTAACACCAATTGAGATAAGGTTGCATTTTTCTCATCAGCCAAAGGCTTGATCTTTGCCAAAAATGCATTTGTTTTTTCGATGCTTTCTGGAGAGAAAAATTTATTTCCCTGACGGTGATCCCCTTCTTCAAATTTATAATCAGCGGTCATTTTTCCAGTCAATAAACCGCGCTCCATCGGACTATAAGCTAAAACAGATTTATTTTTTTCGATGCAATATGGAACCGTTTCGTCCTCAACACCGCGGTTTACCATACTGAATGGGATCTGGTTAGAAATAATTTCTAAAGTCTGATCTGCTTCTTTTAATTGTGCCGCGTCATAATTACACACCCCTGCATAACGCACTTTACCCTGTTCAATCAACCTGCTCACCGCTTCAAAAGTTTCGCTGATTGGTGTGGTTACATCTGGCCAGTGGATCTGGTAAAGATCTATATAATCGGTACCCAGGCGTTTTAAAGATTGTTCGCACTCGTAAATCACACTTTCTTTCCCGGCGTATTTATAAATATCGATCTCCTTTCCATCGTTGTTTTTACTCTTAAAGCCGAAATCGCCTTTGGCGAGGTCCCAACGCATCCCGAATTTGGTTACCAATTGTAATTTATCGCGCGAAATGCCTTTTATGGCATCGCCTACAATTTCTTCGCTATCACCCTGACCGTAAATTGGCGCCGTATCAATTGAAGTAACACCAAAATCGTAACCAGCTTTAATAGCGTTAATCGCATCGTTTCTATCTGTGCTTCCCCACATCCAGCCACCAGCAGCCCAGGCGCCAAAAGTGATTACCGAAAGTTCTAAATTTGAATTTCCAATTTTTCTGTATTCCATAATTATTTTTTAATGATTTTATCAACCGCATAACTGTTATGCGGCAGGTAAGCGAGTAATACCGATAAAAATGCCACATGGATGAGTTGAGAAGGCAGTGCCTCCCAATTCTCTATTACTGTTGTTCCGAAGATCAGCGCTAACGAAACAACTCCTGCAAATAATAACCCTTGCCTGGTAAATAAACCCAGGATAATCATTAAGCCTGCAATAAATTCGGCAAATGGCAAAATATAACTGAAGGGAATAACCAATGCATCAGGCAAATACGATTTTGAAAATTGCCCGACCATCCAATGGCTAAAACCAGCAAGTTTTGGTAAACGAACCAAACCATGTCCCAAAAAACTTAAACCAATTGCTAAGCGGCTAAGTAAATATGCCCATTTTGTATCCATAAATATCGATCTACTACAAACATACAATCTCCACATTAAGGATGTTTTAATGCAACAATGATTAGACGGAGATTTTACCGTTCCATGGCGTAGCGCTTAGCGTGAGGCGGGTGGCGCTAGACATATCGCATGAAAACGCCAACCGCGAACCTCCCATCGCTAAACTTTTTTCCGAAAAAATTTGGAGATAATAAAACAACGCCATATATTAGTGTATTATTTAACTAACACAGTAGATATGATCAACATTAACAATCTTAATTTTGGCTACAGTAAGCATAAGCCATTATTTAAAAATATGAGCATGCGGTTAAGCAATGGCCATATTTACGGTTTGCTCGGAAAAAACGGTGCCGGTAAATCGACATTATTAAAAAACCTTGCTGGTTTGGTATATGCACAAAGCGGTACGCTTGAGGTAATGGGTTATGACCCTGCTAAAAGACAGCCTGCGCTTTTGGAGCAGATTTGTTTTATTCCGGAAGAATTTTATTTGCCATCAGTAAAAATTGATGGGTATATAAAAGCAAACGCCCCTTTCTATAAAAACTTCGACCACAATTATTTCACTGATCTGATTAAAGAATTTGATATTCCGGTTGAACAGAAACTCATTAATATGAGTTACGGTCAGAAGAAAAAAGTAATTATTGCATTTGGCCTCGCTACCCAGGCGAAACTGGTGATTATGGATGAACCTACCAATGGTTTAGATATTCCATCAAAGGCACAGTTCAGAAAAATTATGGCATCTGCCATGACAGATGAGCGTTGCATCATCATTTCTACCCACCAGGTTAGGGATTTGGATAACCTGATCGATACGGTAATTATGCTTGATGAAAATGATATCGCACTTAAAGCTACAGTAGAAGAGATTACAGCAAAATTAACCTTTAAAAAAGTAAAGGAAATTGATGACAGCATTATTTATGCTGAGCCTTCGCTCTCTGGTTATAACGCCGTTATGCCAAACTACCACCAGGAAGAAAGCAAACTAGATATGGAACTCCTTTTTAATGCCATACATGCAGAAAAAATCAAATTTAAACCTCTATTCAGTTAAGCAATGAACAACACATTTAATATTAATCGATTTGGCTTATTGCTTAAAAGACAATGGCTTGATTTTGGAAAAATTTACCTGATCAGCCTTGTGGTTTTATTGGGAATTGTAGTGGGATTTTACACCTACAGTATACCCTCGCCCCTTAAAGACAATAATTTTGACTATGACGGCAACCTTGATATGCGTTTCCGCTACCCTCTTTTTCTGATTTTGGGATTTGTTTTTATCAGCATCGTAGCCAGTAGCTATTTTAATATCCTTGGACAGAAATCAAGAGCAATTTTAGAACTGATGACACCCGCATCCGTATTCGAAAAATTTTTGGCGGGGGTAGTTTACACCTCAGTAATAAGTTTGTTTAGTTACCTGTTGATCTTTTATTTAACAGATCTTGCTTTTGTAAAATACCTGAATGGTCACCTTGATGCTTTTAAAGGACTGCTACCCAATAATGCAATCGTTAAACCAGTTGAAACCATTACTCATCAGGTATTTAACGACGAAGGTTACAGGAAATATTGCAGCTACTTTTTTGCCTTTCCCTTTCTTATTACCAGCATATTCCTTTTAGGATCCGTGTATTTCAACCGCTTTCATTACATCAAAACAGCACTATCTGTAATGGTTTTTATCGGCCTTGCATCTTATCTGGTAGTTAAACTTTCTATATGGTTAATGGAGGGTAAAGTTGCCAGTCATCATCATTTTAGAAAAGAAGATAAAGACTGGATTTTGCTACTAATTTTATTGGTAACAAGCATCATCACCCTAATTATGTGGACGATTACTTACATCCGTCTAAAAGAAAAAGAAGTATAATTAAAAGGTATAGATATGGAATTTAGAGATAATAAGGCGATATACCTTCAAATTGCAGAATACGTTTGTGAACATATTTTGCTCGAAAAATGGAAAGCCGAAGAAAAACTACCCTCAGTGAGGGAATTAGCGGTTGAACTTGAAGTTAACCCAAATACAGTAATGCGTACCTACGAATTACTACAAAACAAAAGCATTATCAATAATAAAAGGGGAATCGGCTTTTTCGTAAGCGATGATGCCATTGAGCATGTGAAAAGCTATAGAAAAGCGCTATTTATGGATGATGAGCTTCCGGTAGTATTCAGGAACATTTATTTATTAAATATTGGCTTTGATGAACTGAAAAGCAAATACGAAACATTTGTAAAAGAAAATTTTAACGCTTAAAAATATGAAAACAAGCAATAAATTATTAATCACGCTTGCAGCACTATTGATAATTATTCCAATAATTGTGGTAGCTGTAAATATTAAGATGAATTACAAAGAAAGAGGAATTGAAGACTCTTATCTTGGAACACAACAAATCAATAATGAAACTTTTGAACAAAAATCGAAAGAAAGGGTTAGCTTTTCATTGCAATCGCCTTTTAATTCACTCCAGATTAAAGATGCAAAGGGTTTTAGTGTACAACTCTTTGTAAAAGAAGATAACAAGTATGGGCTTAAGATTCAGGAAAAGTTTAAAAACGATTTAAAGTATGAAGTAGATGCAAACGGCGTACTTCAACTATCGATTAAAAATTTTAGTGAGGATAATGGCATTGAAAAAATTGTTATCGTTATTTATTGCCCAAAGATTAGCGAGGTTTCAGTGGCAAATTCGAAAATTTTAGAATTTAGTGCACATTCTGATGCTATAACATTAAACTTAGATAATGTTGAAGATTTATTTTTAAGCGGAGATATTACCAACAACGATGCAAAAGGCAAAATCATAAGTGTAATTAATCCAACTAACATCGGCAAACTTTACCTTAACTTAAATAAAACTAAGTTCAGTGGTTATACAAATTCTTTTAAAGATCTGTATGTTATTGCAAAAAATTCAGAAGTTGAAATCGGGAATATGGATGAAAATAACAAAAAACCATTCCCCTTTGATAATCTAAGTATTAAGACAATAGATACTTCTAGAGTACAATTGCAAAATGTTAATGTAAAATCCTTTGTCGGCGATTTCTCAGACGCTACAACTTTACAGATCCCAACGCCTTTACTTAAACAGCTGTTTAAGTAATAATTTTAATGGCCGATAGGTTAAATCAAATCTGTCAAAAGAATTTCGTCATTGCGAGGCACAGCCTGCCCCGACTTTTCGGGGAAGTAATCTTACAACTATCGCTACCAGCGAGCGCATTAAGATTGCTTCGCAGGCTGAAAAAGCCTTCTCGCAATGACGATTTCTCACGGTCTATTATTTAGCTAAATCCCTCGATCATTCATACGGATCTACACAATAAATTATCGCGAACATTATCCCACAATAAGCTATTAATGAGGGATTTATTACCACTGTGCATTTCCACGTAGCTAGGCCGTAGCACTGTATCTCCGTTTAACTTAAATCCGGCCTAACAAATTTTTCGGGCTACACTGTCCCGGCCATATCACTAGCTTCGAAAGAAAAATTTTCAGCCGGTGGTTTTTGTTTCTTTTTGGCAGCAAAAAGAAAGAGCCCTTCGGCGGCGGCCAGCCGAGGCAAGACTGTGCCTTTGGGACAAAAAAAAAGAACTTAATAGATCATTCATATTGATTTTACACAATAAATTATCCCTCGAAGACATGATGCATTGATGATATAACCAATTTCTTACGCTTTACTCATAAACGATACATCTTTTATGCAGCTTATGTAAAAAGGGCATGATTTTTAAGCTAACTAATTGGCAAAAGTTTAACTTGAGCCAATTAGTTTTTTTACATTATTAGCCATCAATGAAGAGATACTTCCTGTTATTAGCACTTAGCCTGTTTATTTTTAGCCACGTACAGGCACAAAAAACAGATACCCTTTCTATCACTCTGGATAACGTTAAATATCCTTATCCGGTTAAATACTTCCCCATTAATACCGAAGGACAAGATATTAAAATGGCCTATATGGATGTTGCACCAACTGCAAATGCCAATGGAAAAACGGCAATCCTTTTTCATGGGAAAAATTTTGGAGGTTATTACTGGGGCAACGTAATTAAAGCCCTGACAAACATTGGCTATCGGGTTATTGTACCCGATCAGATCGGTTTTGGCAAATCGTCAAAAGCATTTATTCATTACAGCTTCCACCAAATGGCGGCCTGGAATAAAAAATTATTAGATACGCTTGGTATTCAAAAAACAGTGGTTTTAGGCCATAGCATGGGTGGTATGCTGGCCACCCGCTTTGCCTTAATGTACCCTGAAACCACAGAAAAATTGCTACTCGAAAATCCGATCGGTTTAGAAGATTACAAAACTTTTGTTCCTTATGTCACCACCGCACAGCAATACCAAACCGAGCTAAAAACTACCGCAGAAAGTGTAAGAAAATACTATCAGGGCTCTTATTTTACCTATTGGAAACCTGAATACGAATACCTGGTTGATATTGCTGGTGGCGTAACCAATAGTGCTGATTATCCACGTTGGGCTAAAGTAGCTGCACTAACCTATACCATGATTTACGAACAACCGATTGTTTACGAATTTCAGAATTTAAAGGTACCTACCGTTTTATTTATCGGTAAAGAAGATAAAACCATTGTAGGTAAAGGTTTGCTTACACCTGATCAACAGGCTTTACACGGCCAGTACAAACTTTTAGGCAAACAAACAGCTGCCAAAATTATAGGGTCCAAAATTATCGAATTTGATGCCTGTGGCCATATTCCACATATCGAAATTCCAACGGAGTTTTTAGTGGCGTTAACGGGTAGTTTATAGTTTTTTTGAAGACCTCGCAGGTTTGTGAAACCTGCGAGGTCTGAACAAATTAATTTACCTCTTTCCCTACAATTTTATTAATGCCCTGCATTTCGAAATCAATATCTTGCCCCATCGATTTCATTTTCCCATACAGCTCTATCCGCAGGTGACTGTTCAGCACAATCCCGGTTTTAATATCAATTGATGTTTCTCCTGAGTTAGTGCCCTTTAAATCGGTTTCCATTTTATTGCCCATCACTTCAAAATTTCCTTTTGATACCAATGCGCCTTTTACGCTGAGGATGGCAATTCCATCTTTCACTTCTTTCAAAGTGTATGCGGTAATGGTTTCTATCGGCATACTCATCTGCAGTTTTGTATCAACCGTCCAGCTATCGCCAATTTTAACTGCTCTTTCCGGATATATTTTAAACGACGATTCCATGGTCTGTTTCACCACTTCTGCACTAAACTGTTTACTTAAAGCATTTTTAATCTGCCTCACCTCACTGGTATCATTGCTCATTTTTGACGCCATATTGTCGAGCATTTTATCTATGCCCGCAACGGTTTTAATCCCTCCGTTTGGCGTTACCGTCATAAAAAAAGAAGCGCCCTTTAAACCACTGAATGGATTTTTTTTGGTGCTGTCCTGCTCATCAGAGTTATAGGTCATTGTAGTACCCATCGCAACAGATTTCATAAAAATCCTGTTGTAGGTTACTTTCACATCTTTTTCTCCATTGTGGCCTTCGGTGATATCGAACGTATAATCCGTGCCGATATTCTGGGTTAAATGTACCTCCTGACCGCCAATTTTCTGGTTAATGATCTGATCAGAGTTAATAGAGAAATCATACCTGTAACCTGTCGGGTAATTTTGCCTTAATACATAAATTTTCTGCGCAAAACTGCTGATCGAAATCAAACTACAGATAACAGTTGCCAATATTCTCATTCGGTAATTCATTTTTAACGAGCAGGCTGTTGCGCAAAAATGCGACTTAACTGAAAATACAATTCAGGATGTTTATCCTTTAACAACTCGGGTTTTTCGAAGAAATATTCAGAAACTACTGCAAAAAATTCGGCCTCGTTGGTGATGGCATAAGGATTAATATCCGATTTGTTATCTTCAATCCTGGCAATTTCCTCGTGCATCATTTTTACCCATGGCAAAGTATATTCGTGTGCCAATAAATTCTCCGGAACGCCATCAGTTGCCCCATCCGATTTATCTAAGAGGTGAACAAATTCATGTATGGCTGTATTTTCTTTACCTGCACTTTTAGAAAAACCATGACGAAGTGCCGAACGTGATAAAATCATTTGTCCGTTCATATAACCAGTACCCACCATACCCATAATATTCCTTTCTCCACCATCAAACTGAAAATCTTTGTTAAAAGTATCAGGATATAATAAAACGCTGGTTAAGTTTTTGTATTGCCAATCATCAAAACCAAAAATAGGGATAACCGCACTTGAGGCAATCAGCAGTTCATCTAAAGTGGTCATTTCCAAACCAACCGCTTCAATTTTAACCGCACTGAAAAATGCCGCCACCTTTTGCTCAAATTTAAGCTTATCTGTCGAATCGAGATTATGGTAATAACCCACATAATCGTCCAGTATTTTCTTGTCTACATCTGTTAAAGGCTCAATAGCAACCTTCTTTTTTTTAAGGATGAGGTAAAGGGCAATCAGAAAAATGGGGATTAAATAAGCAAATGGCAACGAGTTCATAATAAAGATTACACAGATTAAAGTAATTACACCGATTTAAAGGATTACACAGATAGAGGTTAGCTTTCGATAATTTCTAATTGAACCAGAACATCTTCTCTGGTAACCGGATAAGGTTTATTATTGGTGATTGATTGGTAAACGGCTTCGAAAAGAGGCAGATAACTTCCTACCTCCGATTTAATGACTTCTTCCGTTTTATTCCCATCGGCATCAATGGTGGTTAATAAACCATCTTTACTCGGTGACTCAATACCATAAGCCGGATCGGTTAATTTCATACCTGCCAGTAACTGTTCTTCCTGAATATCGGTTCTTTGTTTAATAAAGCTCCCGTTTACGCCATGCAAAACAAAGCCCGGCTGTGGGTTTACCACCAACATGCTCGAGGTTACAAAAACATTTACGCTATCAGGATAGCTCAACTGGATCGAAAAATAATCGTCGACCAAAGTACCAACCCTGTTTTTACCTAAAATTTTGTGGGAACTCAACGGCTTGCCAAATAAACCGATCACCTGATCTAAAAGATGCGGACCTAAATCGTAAAGCAATCCGCTGGCCTCTAACGGGGTTTCTTTAAATGCCTTCGGCCCGATAACATTTCGGTAACGATCGTAACGTAAATGAACTTCAACCAGTTTACCCAGCTTGCCGCTATCGATCACTTTTTTTACCGAAGTAAAATCACTGTCCCAACGGCGGTTCTGGTAAAAGAAAATCTGTTTGCCAACGCTATCGGCCAGTTCGAAAAGTTCTTTGGCCTGCGCAGTGGTTGCGGTAAAAGGTTTTTCAACCAAAATATGTTTATGCGCATTTAATGCAGCTTTCGAATGTTCGTAATGAAGGTTATTTGGGGTATTAATTACCACTAACTCAATTTCTTCATCATTCAGCAGCTCTTCAACGCTGTTGTAACTAATAATATTGGGGTAATCGTTAACTGCATTTTTATGGCTCCGTTCTACCACGGCCTTTAAATTGAAACCATCATGTGCATTTAGAAAAGGAGCATGAAAAACCTTTCCAGACATGCCGTAAGCTAATAAACCTGCATTAATTGTTTTATTGATATTCGTATCCATAGGTTATAAATGTAACCAAAAATACCATTACCATTCAAGCTTAAGTGTTAAAAAGCCTAAACGTTTTACTTAAGGCTTACACGTTTTTACACTATCTTTGCAGATATGAAGCCGTCGGAGATTAATGCCAAATGGAAAGTTTTACAGGAAAGGATTTCAACTGAATTTGATTCGGATTTTCCTGATTTAAAGGTGATGCTTTTTCTCATCGGTGTTCAGGAACTGGGCAAAGGACCAAAAAAATACAGTAAACGCCAAAAGGAAGAACTGATGCACATTGCTACCTGCCGTTTATTGAGCGAAATGGGTTTTTATGAACTGGAAGGTTTGGACCAGGATGGCTGGCCGCATTGGAAATTAATTAAAGCGATTCCGCCTTATACCATGCTTGAGCAGGAGATGCTGATGAAATCGCTTGTGGTGAGCTATTTCGAAGATATTTATTCTGCAGACTAATTTCCTCGTGGTGTTTGATGTTCCTATCTAACACAAATCTATTCGAAGATTTATTTAAAGCTTTTGGAAAGCAGGATCATCTGCTTTTTAAATGTTAGCCGGGCTTTTCGCTGTATCTCCCAATCCGATGAAGAATCGGGATCGGGAGGATGATGCTTCAATCCCGTTTAAGAAATTCTGCCAGTGCAACTATTTGGGGTTGCAGGGCATTGAGGTTAGAGAGCACTGTCTCAGGTTAACTAAACCTGATAGCAGCGGCACGCAGTAAAGCGAATAGCAGGGCTTTCGGAACCGATATACACAGAACCCTGCTTTTCAAAAAACTGATATATCCTTTTATAGAGTTGTCAATTTATACAGCAGCTCTGTGATAAAATTGACAACTCTAAAAACAAAAAACCCCGGTGGATGTACACCGGGGTTGCATATATAATGACCTCATAGGTAGAGGGAATTTGCGATATTATCCTTGTTTCTGTGCTGAAGCTTTTAATGCATCGTTAGCAACGATTACAATTTCTACACGACGGTTGGCTGCACGACCTGCATCAGTTTCGTTATCTGCAATTGGCTCTGCAAAACCTTTACCAATAGTAACTAATCTTGATGATGGAACACCTTGAGAAACGGCATAAGCTTTAACTGCTGCTGCTCTTCTCTCAGATAAACCCATGTTATATTGTTCTGTACCACGGCTATCGGTGTGGCCGATAATTTTGATATCTGTATCAGGATATTGGTTTAATGAAGCAGCTAAACTCTGCACATTGGTTTTAGCTGCATCTTTTAAAGCGGTTTTATCGAAATCGAATAAAATACCACTGTCGAATTTTACAATAATACCTTCGCCTTCACGAATAACTTCTGCGTTAGGAATAGCTTTCTGGATTTCGGCTGCCTGCCTGTCCATTCTACGACCGATAAAAGCGCCTGCTGTACCACCAATAGCACCACCAATTAAAGCACCAACTGCTGTATTACCGGCTTTTTTACCAATTAAGGCGCCAATAACACCACCTGCTGCTGCACCAATACCGGCACCTTTTTGTGTTTTAGTTAAACTATCACAACTTTGGAATGCCATTGATCCTACGGCTAATCCTATACTTAATGTCGCTATTCTTACTTTTGAAATACTCATGATATGCTAGATTTATAATTTCTACCCGACATATTCAAACACAATGCCAAAAACTGATACAACCGCTTTTTCGGCCTATTTTGACCAATTTTAGCTACAAACAGCGATCTTGTATACAAAAAAAGGGTTCAGATAAATCCTAACCCTTATATATTGTATCATTCTTAGTACAAAAACTAGGCAGAGAAGTAACTCTCCAGCTCTTTCAAAGTATTTTCGTCTGTTTTAAAATCTTTGATCACTTGTCCTTTTTCTACCAGCACAATCCGGCTGCAAACATCGGTAACATGGTTTAAATCGTGACTGGAAATAAAAGTTGTCATATTGCCTGCCTGATCTTTTAATAATTTCTTTAAACGGATCTGCGTAGTTGGATCGAGATTGGCAAAAGGTTCGTCCAAAATTAAAATTTCGGGCTTTTGCATTAAAGCAGCAGCAATACCCACTTTAACCTGATTACCTTTACTAAAATCGCGGATGTATTTGCCACTGTTCAGGATTTCGCCATTAAAAAATTCCCCGTATTGGTTCAGGTATGCAGAAACATCGGCCACACTGAGGTTATGTAAACTGCCGATAAAAATGAAATATTCTTCAGGTGTTAAATAATCAATCAGGAAACCTTCATCCAAAAATGATGCGGTATAATCTTTCCAGGTATCGTTCTGCATTACATTTTGGCCTTTCGATAAAACCTCGCCGGTTGTTGGGCGGATCAAATCTAAAAGCATCCTGAAGAAAGTGGTTTTACCGGCACCGTTATTACCTACCAGCCCTACAGTTTCGCCGGCAGCAATCTGTAGATCTTCGATGTTTACAACGGTTTTATCGCCATAAACTTTTTGTAATTTCTTAACTTCTAAAATCATAATTATTCTCTAAAGCCTTCGGCTATTTTATATCGTTGTTTTTCAAGTCGTTTTGCAATGTAATTTACCCAGAAGCCTCTTAACAGCAGCATGGCTAAACCAAATATGCCCACTGCAGCCAGGCCCCAATAAGGTTTATTTAATATGCCGAAAGGCACATACATTAAAATGGGTGTAAGTGCGTAAGGAAACATTAAAAGCCATTGTGTTGCACCAGTTCCCTGATAGTTAAAGCTTGCTGCTTTGGTAATATCTAATCTTTTATAATTTAAAGTAGCAAGGTAAAGCACTACCACTGTTCCGAAACCGATGTTATAGAAATAAGCAGCCAAGTGTAAAAGCAGTAATTTCGGACTTAAAAAGCCATAGAAACTGGCCAAAACTGTAATAATGGTACAACCAATGGTAAAAAGTAAAAATTTAGCCTTGATGTAATCTTTAAAGTTGATTTTGTTGGCCAATATGCCATCAAAATGAGCACTTTGCCAGGCAAACATAAACTGACCATAAATAATGATGGAAACACCCGTCATAAAAATGGCACCGAACATCATCTGCCCAAAAGCATCGCTATTGATTGCTTTTTCCTTGTAAAAAATAAATCCATAAAAAAGGAAAAAGAAACCCAAAATCACCGCAGAACGTGGGCGTTTATGACGGAGAATTAATTTCAACTCTAAAGCAGCCAGCTCGCCAACCTTGCCAAAACGGTTAAGGAAAGCATAATCGGTACTGCCCTTTTTCTCTTGTTTACTACTTAATTCTTCTACATATAAGTTTTTACGCAAGAAAGTAGAGTTGAGGTAAAATATAGCCATAGCTGCCAGGGTAAATGCAAAGGCATAATAAGGATGCGCAGCAATAGCACGAAACACAAAATCGGAGGCAGCCATAATAGAAATTACCTTATAATATTCTAAAGCAGCAAAAGCGGCAATTACAACCAGCCCGAAAAAGGTGTAAAGTGTATTGGTGATCGATTTCCGTTTGATGTACAATACGAGATAGTTATTGAAAACCATCACCGAGAATATCGAAACGATATACATTAGCGTAACCAGTACTCCATATTCCGGCAAAATTTTAATAAACAAGAAAGGCAGAAAAATAAAAAACGGCCAAAGGTTAAATGCGGAGAATAGCGCTTTAACATTTAAAAACCTGATGATTTTACTTCTCGAAATCCTTAAATGCAGGTAAGGAATAATGCTTAAAGTTGGCAGCTCCTGAAACTGTAAACGCATAATAAAATCGAATGCGAAGTAATAAAGGATAATTCCGTTAAAACTGGAGATTACTTCTTTGTTTGGGAAAATTTTTGGCAGGAAATGCGACATACCAAAACCAACGCCAACGGCAATGGCAAAAAAGTAAAGCATAAAGAAACCCAAAACAATTTGGCCAGCAATACTACTGCCCCTGTTCCGCGAACGCCAGAAAGATTTTCTTTGATGGCTTAAAAAAGTACTCAGCATATTTAGTTTAGGTGTTTGATTTTTAGTCAATATACCTATTAGTATGCATTTGGAAGAAAATGTTACACTAATATTTGTATTTGTCTTTCCAGTTTTGTCTTAGCTTTTCTCGCAGTTTCTCTTCTGCCGCATTTTTGCCGGGATCGTAGAGTTTTGTGCCGCTTAATTCTTCTGGAAAATATTCCTGGGGTGAAAAATTACCTTCATATCCGTGAGAATACTGATAATCTTTTCCATAACCGATGTTTTTCATCAGTTTGGTGGGTGCATTGCGGATATGTAAGGGCACCGGCAGATTTCCGGTTTGTTTAACCAAAGCTTGTGCCTTGTTAATGGCCTCGTAAGAAGCATTGCTTTTTGGCGAACTGGCCAGATAGGTTACACATTGTGACAGAATAATCCGGGCTTCGGGGTAACCGATTACATTTACGGCCGTAAAGCAGTTATTGGCCAATAAAAGTGCATTTGGGTTGGCATTCCCTATATCCTCTGAAGATAAAATCAATAACCTGCGGGCGATAAATAAGGGATCTTCTCCCCCTTCAATCATCCTGGCTAACCAGTAAACCGCAGCATTAGGGTCGCTACCGCGAATTGATTTAATAAATGCCGAAATGATATCGTAATGCTGTTCTCCGGCTTTATCATAAAGCGCGAGGTTTTGTTGTGCATGGGCCAATACATTCTCGTTGGTAAGCACAATTTTATTGCCACCAATGCCATTAATGGCAATTTCTAGCACGTTCAAGAGCTTTCGCGCATCGCCACCAGATAAACGGATTAAGGCCTCGTGCTCTTTGATGGTGATTTTTTTCTCTGAAAGAATTGGATCTTTTTTAATGGCCGTTTGCAACAAACCAGCCAGTTCTTCTTCAGTCAGGGATTTTAATATATAAACCTGGCAACGGGAAAGCAAAGCGGAAATGACCTCGAATGATGGGTTTTCGGTTGTGGCACCGATTAAAGTAACCAAACCCCGTTCAACTGCTCCTAACAAACTATCCTGTTGCGATTTGCTAAAACGATGAATCTCATCAATAAACAAAATGGGCAAACCCAAAAAGCTATCTTTTAGCTGAGCAGCCCGATCAATTACCTCGCGGATATCTTTCACGCCGCTGTTAATGGTGCTTAAATTGAAAAATGGCCGATCCAATGCCTGCGAAATGATATAGGCTAATGTGGTTTTTCCTACTCCAGGAGGTCCCCAGAAAATCATGGACGGCAGCTGACTGCTTTCAATGGCTTTGCGCAACACCGCTCCCACTCCGACTAAATGTTTTTGCCCAACATATTCATCGAGATTTTGAGGGCGCATACGTTCGGCTAAAGGAGGCAGGTTTTGCATAATGGTAAATATATAAAAATTGATTATTTTGTTTGTCGATAGTTACTAACCAAATATTGGAAGCATAAAATCCTTTAAATAAAACAAAAGGACGAATGCTTTAGTTCTAATTTATTATTATGGACATCAAAAATTTAGATCACCTTGTATTAACGGTTGCCAATTTAGAAAGCACCTGCAGATTTTACAGTCTTGCGCTGGGAATGGAAGTTATTGAGTTTGGCGAAAACCGAAAGGCACTGAAATTCGGCAATCAAAAAATCAATCTTCACCAATATGGATCAGAATTTGAGCCAAAAGCATTTAAACCAATGCCTGGTACTGCCGATTTGTGTTTTATCACCGATTTTCCGCTACGCGAAGTGATGCAGGAACTTAAAGAAAATTGCATCGAAATTGAAGAAGGACCAGTAGAACGGACGGGAGCAAATGGTAAGATTATTTCTATCTATTTACGCGATCCGGATATGAATTTAATTGAGGTAAGTAATTATTTGTAAACACACGCATTTTTGCCACTAAAGATAGATTTGCCTCGGAGACGCCGATTAACACGGAGGTATTATGGTGTTTTACCATTCTGAGATCATCTTAGCGATATAAAACTTAGGCGCACTAAGGTAACTTAGGTGGTTTAACACATTTTTTATTGTCAAAATAATCATTAAAGAGTAAAGCTGCTTATTTTTTTGACCACCTTAGTCACCTGAGATCATCTTAGTTAGATGCATAAAACTTAATTCTTCAAAGATGACTTTATATTGTCCTCGTTTGTAATGAGGATAGAAGAGAATGGCGATTTTATCACCATTTGGTTGCTTATCCGCATTAAGATTCCCAATCAAGTTGGGAATGACGTCACGACCGAATCATGCTTCAAAAAATCTAATCCTCTATTTTCGAGTGGTGCTTGGTATCCTTCATGGTGGTATATAAAACCAACGAGATCAAAATACATCCGGTTACATACCAGTAAAAGTAACTCTCGTGCCCGATATTTTTAAACCAAAGTGCAAAATATTCCGCTGTTCCACCGAAAATGGCCACGGTTAAGGCATAAGGTAAACCCACACCCAAAGCCCTGATTTCTGCGGGAAAAAGTTCTGCTTTAACCACGGCATTGATGCTTGTGTAACCACTTACAATAATCAAAGCACCGATCATCAATAGAAATATAATTGTGGTATTCGTTTCACCGGCTAAACCTGTTAAAATTGGATAGGTACATAAGGTGCCCAATACCCCAAAACCGATTAACAAGGGCTTCCTGCCGATTTTATCGGATAACAAACCAAACAACGGCTGCATAATGGCAAAAACCAGCAAAGAGATGAATGATAATGTTGTGGAGGTTTCTTTACTCAGGTGCACCGTATTCACTAGAAACTTCTGCATATAAGTGCTAAAAGTATAAAAAGCAATGGTTCCACCTAAGGTTAAACCCACAACGGTAAAAACCTCTTTTGGATATTTCAATAATACCGCAATACCACCTTTTTTATCTTCTGAATTTTTATTTTTAAAAGCAGCCGTTTCGTCAATATGTCTACGCAGATATAAAGCGATAAACGAAAGAATTGCACCTATAAAAAATGGGATTCTCCAACCCCAGGCATGTAATTCTGCGGGGTAAGCAACCAGTTTTGCAAAATCAGTTGAATGCCTAAAGCCAGTAACTGTCCGCCGATTAAAGTTACATATTGAAAGCTAGAGTAAAAGCCACGGTGTTTTTTAGTGGCCATTTCGCTGAGGTAAGTTGCAGAGGTTCCATATTCGCCACCAGTACTTAATCCCTGGATCAGCCTTGCAAAAACGAGTAATAATGGAGCAGCTATACCAATCTGTTTGTAACCTGGCGTTAAACCGATGATCAATGATCCGATGGCCATAATCAGCACCGAAATTGTCATGGAGCGCTTACGCCCTAGTTTATCAGCAATGCTGCCAAATAACCAGCCACCAATAGGCCGCATTAAAAAACCTACTGCAAAAATGCCTGCGGTATCCAGTAGCTGTGCGGTTGGATTACTGTTTGGAAAAAAGGCAGGAGAAAAATAAAGCGCAAAAGCAGAATAGGTATACCAATCGTACCACTCAACAAGATTGCCTACAGAACCACCAAAAATAGATTTCAACCGGTACTCTACCCCTTAATTTCGTCTTTTTGTACTGCTTTTTCCATATTGTAGAATTAATGAATGAGTGAGTAATAGAATTATTGAATGAGAGAATTTTGAATGAGTGATTGAATGCCGAATATGAAACTTAAATTAATACCAGTTGTTTATCAAAAATATAATAATTTTATAAAGAAAGCGCGGAGTTATATTCATCCTTACCCATTCACTCCTTCCATCATTCAAAATTCAATCATTACAACAATGAAAGATAACTTTTCTACCCAATCTGCAGATTACGCCATATACCGACCAACATATCCGCAGGAACTATACGATTATTTGTTTGCCCTGTTAAAAAACAAGGAAACGGCCTGGGATTGTGCCACAGGGAATGGTCAGGTTGCACGGGTACTGGCACAGCATTTCGGTGCAGTTTATGCAACAGACATTAGCGAAAATCAATTGAAAAATGCTTTACAGTTGCCAAATATCACTTACAAAGTGGAGCCAGCAGAACAAATATCGGTGGGTAACAATAGTTTTGATCTGATTACGGTAGCACAGGCCATCCACTGGTTTAATTTTGAAGCATTTTACGCCGAAGTAAAGAGAACACTAAAACCAGACGGACTTTTTGCGGTAATTGGTTATGGGATTATGTCGATCGATAAAAAAATCGACAAAGTTATCCATAAGCTTTATGAAGATATTTTAGGTAAATACTGGGACAGCGAGCGCCGCTACATTGAAGAAGGTTATAAAACCATCCCTTTCCCTTTTGAAGAAATTATTGCGCCACATTTTCAGATCAAAACCACCTGGAATTTTAACCAGTTAATTGGCTATTTAAATACCTGGTCTTCCTTGCAACATTACAAAAAAGCTAACGATCGGAATCCGTTGGAGTACCTGTTTACCGAGCTGAAAGAAGCCTGGGGTGATGATGCAGAGAAAGATGTTCATTTCCCGGTTTTATTGCGGGTTGGACGATGAATTTAACCACAGAGGCAACAGAGAAAAGGCACAGAGCACACTGAGTAAATTTTTAAGCAACTAAAGTTGCTCTGTTTACTCCGTGAAAACTCAGTGATCTCTGTGGTTAATTAAACTTCTATTTCAACAACTCCAGTATACCTAAAACAGTCAGCTTTTTCTGATCTCCGCTTTGCATATCTTTTAAAGTAAGTTCTCCACTGGCAATTTCATCGCCTCCGATTAATATTACATAAGGGATATTCTTGGCATCGGCATAGGCCATTTGTTTTTTCAGTTTTGCCGAACTCGGGTATAACTCTGCAGATATACCCGCATTTCTAAACTGTTGAACAATTGGCAAAGCATATTTTTCAGCTTCTGCATCAAAATTACTGATCAGTACCTTTGTTCCAACTTCTGCTGAGGCAGGGAAAAGGTTAAGCTCTTCCAATACATCATAAATGCGGTCGGCACCAAAAGAAACACCCACACCGGTTAAATCTTTTAAACCGAACATGCCGGTTAAATCGTCATAACGGCCACCACCGCCAATGCTGCCCATGGCTACTTCGTTGGTTTTAACCTCGAAAATACAGCCGGTATAATAATTTAAGCCACGGGCCAAAGTAATATCGAGCTCTAATTTGGCAACTAATGGCAAACCATAAGAAATCAGGCTTTCTACGTATTCAAAAACCTGTTCAATTTCGGCAACACCTTTTAAACCGGTTTCAGATTCAGCTAAAACTTCTTTCAGACTGGTTAGTTTTTCTTCGTTGGTACCTTCCAATAAAATTACCGGGCGGAGTTTTTCCAAATCAGTTTCAGTAAAACCACGTTCCAACAATTCTTTACTTACCCCATCTAAACCAATTTTATCCATTTTATCGATAGCAACTGTCATGTCAATAATTAAATCAGGTTTACCAATAATTTCAGCAATACCTGATAAAATTTTCCGGTTATTAATTTTTATGCTAAAATCCTTTAAGCCTAATTTGCTTAAAGCTTCATTGTAGATCAAAATAAATTCAGCTTCGTTCAGTAAACTTTCCGATCCCACCACATCTACATCACACTGGTAGAATTCACGGTACCTGCCTTTTTGGGGACGATCGGCACGCCAAACCGGTTGAACCTGAAAGCGTTTAAAAGGCAAGGTAATTTCGTGCTGGTGCATCACTACATAACGCGCAAATGGCACTGTTAAATCGTAGCGTAATGCTTTTTCAGAAATTAAAGGGATTAGTTTATTGCTGTTATCTTCCTCAGCAAAATCGAAAGCTTTCTTTTTGGGATCTTTAAGAAATTCGCCGCTATTTAGAATTTTAAAAATCAGTTTATCACCTTCATCGCCGTACTTTCCGGTTAAAGTAGAAAGATTTTCAAAACTTGGCGTCTGGATTTCTGCATAACCATATTTCCTGAAAACCGTTTTAATGGTATCGTAAATAAAGTTGCGTTTTACCATTTCAACCGGAGTAAAATCGCGGGTGCCTTTTGCTAATGAGGGTTTAATAACTGACATAGCCGCAAAAGTACAAAAATGTAATGTAATGTTTAAACCTCGCGGGTTTTGGAAACCTGCGAGGTTTGAAAACTCATTTCCCCAACACTTCTTTTACTAGTTCTCTGTTTGGTTTAGATACCGGAATTTTATCGCCATTATCCATCAAAAGCGTTCCGCCATCTTCTTTTAACCAGCTTTTTACAAATTTCGGGTTTACGAGATGACTTTGGTGCGCCCGCACAAAACCTTGTGGTTTAAGCAGATCGGAATATTCTTTTAAAGATTTTGAAATGAGTAACTGATCTCCACCACTAAAGAAGAAATTGGTATAATTGTTATCGGCTTCGCACCTTATTATTTCTTCGGTGTTAACATATCTAATTTCATTCTGTTGAGGCAAAGCAATCCTGGCATTTATTTTAATGGCTTCTTTCTTATCCATCTTTTCATCCACCGGTGGATTTTGATATGCTGTGGGAGGGACAAAATTGATGGCAACGGTATTTGGCGCTATTGGGGGCTGCGTACGGTTCCGTCTGATCAAGAAATAGATCAGCATAAAAATACCTCCAAAAAAGCCAAAAAAGAGCAGGCCTGCTACCAACAGCATGATTATTTCAGGCAATCCTAGCATAGCTCCGTAGGCGGCAGTATGAATACCGTAAGCGAGTATGAAAATCAGCCCAAAAAGTATTTTATTTTTCATTTTGAGTAGCTTTTGCCTTTCTAATTAAATGTAAACATAATAAAACAAAACCAGCGATTACAGCGATTGCTATAAATCCAGTGATAAGAAGGAGGATGATTTCTGGCACGCCAATGGTTGCTGCATGCGCAACCTGTAAGCCGAAAGAAATAACAAAAAAGAATAAAAATAATAACTGTTTCATGCTGGTTGATTTAAATGTTTAGTGAAAGTAATTACGCTCGATACATTTAAAAACCAATATTGAGTATAAGGTAGCTTTTGATGAGGATTAAGCGCCAGACTTTTAGTATTGTATTTATTAAACCTCGCAGGTTTGGATGTTAAAAACAGCTGAATTTGTTTAATAAACCCGATAGCAGCGTAAAACCCGCAGGCGAGGAACGAGCCAAGGCTTTGAAGCGGATAGCGGGACTTTCATAACCTAAAAGCACCAAACCTTGCTTTTTTAAATAATATTAACCACCTAAGTCACCTGAGTGTATCTAAGTGGGGCGGTTAATTAATTTCGTAGTTTTAAACTATTTCCCCAACACTTCTTTTACTAGTTCCCTGTTTGGTTTAGATACCGGGATTTTATCGCCATTATCCATCAAAAGCGTTCCGCCATCTTCCTTTAGCCAGCTTTTTACAAATTTTGGATTCACCAGGTGGCTTTGGTGCGCCCGCACAAAACCCTGGGGTTTAAGTAAGTCTGAATATTCTTTTAACGGTTTCGAGATCAGGATTTTATCGCCATTGCTTAAAAAGAAAAAAGTATAAGTATTATCGGCTACGCAGCGCACAATATCATCAACAGAAACATAACGGATTTCGTGCTGTTGGGGCAAAGCAATTTTCGGACTGCTGGGCTCACTTTTTTTAATCTGGCTCAATAAAAAATTGAGCTGTTCACCATTTATTTTATTCCTGAACCGGATTTCAGCTTTTTCTACCGCAGTTATCAGCTCTTCAGGATCAACCGGTTTGAGCAGATAATCCAAAGCGGCAAATTTTACTGCCTGGATGCCATAATGATCATAAGCGGTTACAAACACCACTTCAAAGGTTTTCTCGGTAAGCTGGTTCAACAGATCAAAACCTGTTGTTTTGCCCATCTGGATATCGAGGAAAAGCAGATCAGGATGATGCAGGTTAACCTGTGCAAAAGCCTCGTCAATATTGGATGCACTGGCTACCACTTTAATATGGGGACAGTGTTTATCCAGTAAAATCTTTAGATTTTCTAAATTGGCGACTTCATCATCTACTAAAATTGTCCGCATTTTATAACCATTGATTAATTGTGATCCGGATTAAAGTTCCGTTGGCATCTGCTTTCATATCCAATAAAAACGGGGTTTCTTTATAAATCGAATTGAATAAAGATATTCTGTTTTTAGTCAATGCCAAACCCAAGCCGGCATAATCTTTTGCAGTATCAAATCCACCGCCATTGTCTTTTACGCTTAAAATCACATCTGTTTCCTTTTTAGTAAAATCGATTTCAATTTTGCCATCACCTCCTTTCGCTGCAATACCATGTTTTACGGCATTTTCTACAAAAGGCTGTAAAAGCATTGCCGGAATTTCAATATTCTCAACATCAAGATCAGGTGAAGCTGTGATCTGGTACTGAAAGCCAAAACGTAACTGCTCCATCTGCAGGTAATCATCCAATAAAGTTTTTTCTGATGTTAAGCTGATGAGTTCCTTATGGTCTAAAACATTACGCGTTAATCGGGCAAATTTGGTAAGGTAGCGATTGGCATTGTCGATTTCATTTTTGTTCATCAACGTTTGGATACCTGCGAGCGCATTAAACAAGAAGTGTGGGTTTAACTGCGAACGAACGGAATCTAATTGGAGTTTGGCGATTTCTTTTTCCTGCGATTTTTGTGCAAGTATCCTTGCCTCTCTCTTTTTTCGACTATTTAAAATCAGAACCAATATTATACCGAAAATGCACCCAATTGCGCCCCCTTTTAGTAAATCTTTAGAGGTAAAAAAACTTTCTTTTGGTTTTTCTATTGTAAAGAAAAAATTCCTAGCCAGTGTATTATCTTTCCAAAAAGAATAAGTACGTGTTTTAGGGTATACCGAAACCCGGTATTTACCTGGAGTGGTAAAATCTTTAACATCAATATCGCCAATAATCGTATTTGTGCTTTTAATTACCTTCCATTCAGGTTCGAGCATAGCAGAAGAATGGGCATCAATATTTTCAACCATTATCGAATAAAGCATATTGAAATCAGTATTTTCCATCGAAACCCTTATACCTTTTACACTTTCATTAACGGCTAAACTGGCGTTATTATTAATACTCCGGACTGAGTTTTCACCTAATAATTTAAACGACAGTGATTTCGGCGCAAAAATCGGCTTGTTGTATATTATTACCGAAGTAACATGACTTTTAAGATCGATCCTGTAAATTTGAACTTCTATTTTCTTGTTTACAGCATTAAATACCCCTAAATTGGCGGCAACGTAGTTAGGCAGAATACTTCCACTACCCCATTTATATTTTATTTTTGTTGGGATTGCATCTTTTTTAAGAACGATAGAATCGTTTTCTATAATTGAATAGCGATAAAAAGCCAAACTATCTTTCTGTATCCTACTTTCGATCTCAATCGATTTTGCGCCTTTCAATAAAACGATATTCCCTAAAGGAAAGTTAGTCAGATATTCAAATGGCGTAACCTGCTTTGTACCGCTATCTACCACTAAAAATATATTGCACTTTCCAAATTTTTGCTGAACCTCGTAATGTTTCGGATTACCATACTCATCAACCAAATATCTACTTTTCTGTGCATTTGCCACAAAAGTCAAAAGCAGTAAGGAAATAGAAAGGATTATCTTTTTCATTCGTTTAATTTTTCATAAACATCTTGCAAAAAATCTGCTTAAGAAATATTAAAACAGGATATGGCATGAATAAACTTGTAAATGGTAAGATTGGGGTAGTATTTAGATTGAGCGCGGCACATTTAATGATAGAAAATTGTAATCCGTAAATGCGATACAGCAGGTTCTAAAGAACTGTCGTCATTCCCGCGCATGCGGGAATCCTAATGCAACATACAAACCCTAGCAAGGCATTACGATTCCCAATCGGAGTTGGGAATGACGCAAAGCTTATAGGCATCGCCCTCTGGGCGTAGTCGAAGACTCCTACACAAGCAAATCAAATAAAGATCCTTCGTTGCACTCAGGATGACAGCTTTTTCTGTTATCCGCCGGCCTTTTTCACTTTATAGCCATCTTTTTGCAGAATGCCCATCACTTTATCGCGTACATCACCCTGGATCATGATTTCGCCATCTTTAACCGAGCCTCCTACGCCACATTTGGTCTTCAGCATTTTGCCCAATACTTCTAAATCTTCTGACCGCCCCCTGAAGCCTGTAATTAACGTTAGGGCTTTACCGCCACGGTTCTTTTTATCAAGCATTACCCTTAAATCCTGCTGATTGTTTGGAGAAGTAACCAAATCATCAACTTCTTCTTCGTATTCGAACTCCGGATTGGTAGAATACATAATTCCGCCAAGATCGCTTAAACTGTTTTTCTTTGGTTTCATGCTTATAATGTAAAATGGGAGATGTAAGATGGATGATGGTTTATTGGTTTAACTGGTTAATTGTTTAAATCGGTTAATTGACGCCAAACGCTCAACGCTAAATTGGTTAATGGTTGATGGTTAATAGTTTAATAGTCGATCATCTCCGCCAACCACTTTACGCTTAGCGCTCAACGCTAAATTGGTCAATGGTTGATAGTTTGATGGTCAATAGCCAGATTGTCTCCAAACTCCAAACCCTCAACTCCAAACTCAACTAAGGAACGATCACTTTTAACGAGAGTGGGTTCACCACCGCTGCTATCTCTGTCCCCATTTGCAAAGGTTCGCCATCTACGTGCACCGCTCCTTCTTTTTCCCTTATAATTTTAATATTTTTTCCTTTAATAATTTCAATCATGTCAGAGCTTTCTGCCTTGCCCCTTAACATTACATAACCCAAAACAGGCAATTTTATTATCGGGAAGGGTTTGATAATGCAAACATCCAGCAACCCATCTTTTACCGACGCATTTGGTGCGATATAAACATCGTTTCCATATTGCGATGAATTGGCAATGCTGATGGCAAAGGCTTTTCTCGTATATTCGGTACCGTCGATATTCAAGTTATAAGTTTGTGCCTTATAGTTAAAAACCTCCTTAAAACCCAGTTTTACATAACCTGATAATCCTCGTTTTTTATCTTTCGAAAAAACAGAACTTAAATGGGCATCAAAACCCATCCCGGCCAGGTTGAAAAAACATTTATTATTAAACTCCGCTGTATCAATTTCATCAATCTTAAAATTATTGATAATAGAGAGCGCATACCTTAGGTTTTTGGAGATATTTAAAAACCGGGCAAGGCCATTGCCTGATCCCAGTGGCAAAATGCCCAAAATTTTATTGTGCTTTAGCACTTTTGTGGCTACCTCATTTATGGTACCATCGCCACCTGCAGCGATAATTACGTCGAAGTTTTTGGTCGCCGCTTCATCAGCCAGTTCGCCGGCATGCCCCACATATTCGCTGAAAACGAAGTTGGGACTAAACTTTTCCTTATCGAGATATTTGTCGATAAAATCGGGAATACGGAGTTTTCCCCTCCCACCAGAGATAGGATTTATGATAAAGAGGATATTGATCTTTGTGTGCAAAGTGTAAGATTGAGTGCACAAAATAATCTATAATTTTTGAAATAAAGAAAATATGCTAATTTTGCGGCAGTAAAAAGTGGATTGATTTGCTATCCCGATACCTCGGGACCGGATTGCAACCACTTAAAAAAATTGCTAATGCCTCCTTTCAATCATTTTACCACCTGTTTCCAAGGGGTTTGGCAATTATAAATTTGTTTATTTATCATTAATTATTTAATAAATGTCATATTTATTTACATCAGAATCTGTTTCTGAGGGTCACCCAGATAAAATCGCCGATCAAATTTCGGATGCGTTAATTGATAACTTTTTGGCTTTCGATCCAGAATCAAAAGTAGCTTGCGAAACTTTGGTTACCACTGGCCAGGTTATTTTAGCTGGTGAAGTAAAATCTAAAACATATTTAGATGTACAGCAGATTGCACGCGATGTAATCAAGAAAATTGGTTACACCAAAAGCGAATACATGTTCGAGGCCAACTCTTGTGGTATTTTATCGGCCATACACGAGCAGTCGCAAGACATTAACCAAGGTGTAGATAGAAGCAGCAAGGAAGAACAAGGAGCAGGCGATCAAGGTATGATGTTTGGTTATGCAACCAACGAAACTGAAGATTACATGCCATTGGCATTAAACCTTTCTCATAAATTATTACAGGAACTGGCTGTTTTACGTCGCGAAAATAACGAAATCACTTATTTACGCCCTGATGCAAAAAGCCAGGTTACTTTAGAATACGATGATAACAATAAACCGGTTCGCATCGATGCCATTGTAATTTCTACACAGCACGATGATTTTGATGAAGAAGCTGCGATGTTGGCTAAAATTAAAACTGATCTGGTAAATATTTTGATTCCAAGAATCATCAAAAACAACCCAGCCTACGCGCATTTATTTAACGATAAAATAGAATACCACATTAACCCAACCGGTAAATTTGTAATCGGCGGTCCGCATGGTGATACTGGTTTAACCGGTAGAAAAATCATTGTAGATACTTACGGTGGTAAAGGTGCCCATGGTGGTGGCGCTTTCTCGGGTAAAGATCCAAGTAAAGTAGATAGAAGTGCGGCTTATGCTACCCGTCATATCGCTAAAAACTTAGTGGCTGCCGGCATTGCCGACGAAATTTTAGTTCAGGTATCTTACGCTATCGGTGTTGCAAAACCAATGGGTATTTACATTAATACTTACGGAACGGGTAAAGTAGGTAAAACGGATGGCGAGATTGCTAAAATTGTAGAGTCGATTTTCGATATGCGCCCTTACTTTATTGAGCAACGTTTAAAGTTAAGAAACCCAATTTACAGCGAAACTGCTGCTTATGGCCACATGGGCCGTACGCCAGAAACCGTTACCAAAACTTTCAGAACACCAAACGGTGAAGAAAAAACGGTTACAGTTGATTTATTTACCTGGGAGAAATTAGATTACGTAGATCAGGTTAAAGCTGCTTTCGGTATTTAATTCTGCAAATAAATTTATATAAAAGGCGTTTTGCAACATTGCAGAACGCCTTTTTTGTTTCGCTAAACCTACGCAGTTTACCTGTGCCCGATTCTATGCCTGGTGGCCAGCCAAACAGTAGAAAAATCATTCATGTTTTTTGAAAAGCAGGGTTCTGCGTTCGTCGGGTCCGAAAGCCCCGCCATACGCTTTACCTCACTGCGTTCGGTGTTCGCTCTTGTCGGGTTTATTTAACCTGGGTAAGTGGTTCTTAGGCGAGTAATCTTCGCGCCAGTAAAACTTAAATATTAGCACGGACAGAACATTCCTAAACCTGATTGACGCGGTAGCTCCCGATTTTTTTCTAATCGGGACTACAAGCAAAAAGCAGGACTAACGCTAAAAATTGCGCTGCAACCGATTCTATGTTTGGTGGCTCACCAAACCATTATAAAAATCAATTACAGTTTTTTTGAAAAGCAGGGTTCTGTGTAAATCTGTTCCGAAAGCCCCGCCATGCGCTTTACCTCACTGCGTTCGGTGTTCGCTCTTGTCGGGTTTATTTAACCTGGGTTAGTGGTTCTTAGGGGGCAGAAATCTCCTTAGTATCGTCATTTCGACCGCAGTGGAGAAATCTTTTAAATTTTCAATATTTTGGTACAAAGATCTCTCCATTTCGCTGCGCTACAGTCGAGATGACGATTGTTCTATTGGAGCCTGTCAATGGTCGCGTAGTCAAAGGGCAAAAAAGATTGCAGCAAAAAGCAGGACTAACGCTAAAAATTGCGTTGCAACTGCTTTCCAAAAAACATACAAAATATTTTCCCTTACGCGAAACTTAAGAAGTCGGTTTGGGGCCCATGTTTAAAAACACGAAACGTTCCTACGGAACGAAAACGCCAATCTACAATTGGCTACCCGTGAAGCGTTCCTACGGAA
Source organism: Pedobacter roseus (assembly GCF_014395225.1). NCBI lineage: Bacteria > Pseudomonadati > Bacteroidota > Sphingobacteriia > Sphingobacteriales > Sphingobacteriaceae > Pedobacter > Pedobacter roseus. The sequence continues at coordinate 5,650,749 of NZ_CP060723.1, read as the reverse complement.
CGGGGTAATTTAGGCCAACTGATATTTCAGCTCCTGATGGCTGCCCTGCTCTACCACTACACCTTTATCCAATACAATAATTTTATCGGCATTGTTCAGCGTGCTCGATCGGTGGGTAATTACAATTACGGTTTTCTGCTCTTCTTTTAAAAGCGCTATCATCCGCTGTACATGCTGTTCCGAAACCGAATCAAGCGATGAGGTAGCTTCATCTAAAATCAGAATTTCCGGATCACGGTATAAAGCCCTTGCAATGGCAATCCGCTGCCTTTGTCCGCCTGATAAAGAGGTGCCATTTTCGCCCAGATAAGTCTGAAAACCATTTGGCAAAGCTTCGATAAAACCAATTAAACCCAGTTTAACAGCAATATCAATAATCTTTTGCATATCGGGTTCTTCTTCCCCAATGGCAATATTATCGATTACATTGCCCGCAAATAAATCAATCTGCTGGGGTACTACCGATACCATTTTGCGGAGGGAGGTGTTGCTAATGTATTTCAGGTCGTATTTACCAATGCGCACATTACCGGCCTGTATAGGGTAAATATTTTGAAGGATCGACATTAAAGTCGATTTACCCGATCCGCTTTCGCCCACAATGGCCGTAAATTTACCCTGCGGAATGGTTAAGTTCAGGTTCTCGAAAACCGGCAACCTCGCACCATAACGGAAAGAAACATTTTCGAAATGGATATCACCGATTTTATCGGTACTTAATTCAATCTGGTTTTCGTCGCTTTCGCGCTCCAAATCCATAATTTCAAACAAACGATCAGCAGCAATTACGGCATCCTGTACGGTTTTATTCATGCCGATCAGCGAAGAAACCGGTCCCGTAAAATAACCGATCAAAGTATAAAATGATAATAATTCCCCAGGTGTAATCGAATTGCTCAACACATAACCTGCACCTACCCAAAGTAAAATAATGGTAATCATCCGCGAAATAAATTCGGTAGAAGTTCCCGATACCACGGCATTGATATTCGATTTAAAACCAGCCTGAAGCAATTTGATAAAACGGGTTTCGGTTTTTTCGTTTGCATGATCTTCCAACCCAAAACGTTTAATAGTTCCTACCGAATTTAAACTTTCTACCAGTTGCGATTCAAGCTCGGCAGCATCTTCCATCAGCCTGCGTTGTGTGCGTTTGTTAAACCGATCGGTAATTATATAAATTACAAAATACAATGGAATAACGGTAAGCGTAATGAGTGCAAGTTTCCAGTAATAGGTAAACATCATGATGAAGGAAAAGAAAACGATAAAAATGTTCACCACAAAATTTACGCATACATCGTTTAAAAAAGTCCTGATTTTTACCGCATCGTTTATCCTCGAAATAATTTCACCCACCCGCATGGTATCAAAAAACTGTTGCGGCAAGCGCAGCAGGTGTTTATAGTAGCCCAAAATAAGCTGCGAATCAATCAACTGGCCGGTTTTTAAGGTAAAAACCGTTTTGGCTGAGCCAATAAACATTTGTACCAGCAAAATCACCATCATGGCAATGCTCATCAGGTTAAGCAGGTTATGATTGCCATCTACGAGCACAAAATCGACCAGTTTTTGTACGAAAATAGAGGTTGATAAACCCAACACAGTATATACAACCGCACCAAATAAAACCTGTGTCAGAATGCCTTTGTGCGGTTTAATCAAACTCCAAAACCTTGCCTGGATCGATTTTTTTTCATTGCCGATCTGGAAATTTTCTGATGGCAACAACAATACTAAAGCACCAGTCCATTCCTTTTTAAATTCATCGTATGTTTTACGGTGCACTTTCCCATCCATAGGGTCCATCACCTCTATAAACTTACCTCCTACCTTGTAAATCACTACATAATGCTGCAGCATATCGTTTACAATAATATGGGCAATAGCTGGTGTAGGTATTTTAAATAAACTTTCAAAAGGTGCTTTAACGCCTTTGGCCTCAAATCCTAATTTCTGGGCGGCTTCTACAAGTCCTAAAACGGTGGTTCCTTTTTTATCTGTTCCGGCAAGCTGCCTGATCCGCGCAACCGCCAGGTCTAATTTATAATGGGAGGCAATTGAAGCCAAACAAGCTGCTCCACAATCTGTAATATCACGTTGCTTTACCATTGTACTCATTGCTTCTCATGTTTTTTGAATCAGGTTTGGATTAACCCAATCGTCTACCTTATCGTAAAGCAACTGGTATAAACTGCGGTCGGTTACTTTAAAACGGGCCGTAAAGTTCATGCCTTTTTTAAGGTAGCCTTTGTAACCGTTCTTTAGTTTCAGGAAATTTTTATCCATTAAACACTTTACCTTAAAAGCGGGTTGGTTGTTATTTAAAATCACAATATCGTCCGAAATATCAATCACTTTACCCACCGCTAATCCCCATTGGTTATAGTTGTAAGCGTTAATCTGAAAATGCACTTCCTGTCCTTTTCTGATTAGGCCGATATCCGATGGATTAATATAACAGTAAGCCGCCAAACCTGCATCAGGCGAAACCTCGCCTACCTTTTGGTTCGCAAATACGTAGGCGCCCTGCTGTAAGCCAATTAAATTCTGCACGGAACCATCAATAGGCGCACGTAAAACATATTGTTTTTTCTGTTCGTTCAGTTCTGCCTGCTGACTGGAGAGCTGGCGCAGCTCATTGCGGTAGCCATTAGCTTCGGTTTGCCACTGGGTTTTATATTTGGTACGTACCATTAAGTAAGCCGATTCAGCCTGCTCGAGTTCGTATCTGTATTTTTCATATTCTGATTGCGTGAGTACCTTATTCTGATAAAGTTTATTGTAACGCGCAAATGTGCTGCTGGCCTGTCGTTTGGTAATACCTGCATTTTTTAATTCCTGCGCATATTGTTGCCATGAAGCCGCATATTGGCCGGTTTGTAAATTAGCGCCACCATTAAACGATAAGAGGGCATTAATATCATGTAAAAATTGGGTAATCTGGTTTTTACGGGTTTCTACCAAAGCATCCTGCTGTTTGGGCAGGCCGGCATCAATGGCCAAAAGGGTATCACCCTGTTTTAGTCGTTTATTGTCCGAAAGCCTGTATTGTATCAAGCGACCGTTAACGGGTACAATAAGTTCTGTTTTTTCGATGGTAGATTGCAAAATGCCTGTACCATTTATGCTGATGGGGATTTTAATAAAAGGAAGCGCAATCAAAACCGTTAAAATTGCCAGCACAGTAACAACATAGATTAACTGGCTTGATTTGCTGATTTGAGCGCGGTAAACAAGAGCAGTATTCGAAATTCTTTCGGTAGAGTAGTTGGTTAGCGCCATAGGATTTAGATTTTAAAGTACCCGCTATCCCGGATAACTGAGGACAGCGGATACAATAAATTTGCTTATAGACTCCAAACAAGTTTCAAAACATTGGTTACTGTTTTGTTTAAGAATGCTGAAGTATCTGCGCCAACTGCATTTAAAGTTCCTGAAAGCGAAGCTAAAAGTTCGTTTAAAGTATTGTTAACAATACCACCACCTTCTACTTGTGACATTTCAGTTGTGTTCATTTCTTTAACACCAAGATTTTTTAATTCTAAACTTTTCATACTAGATTTTTTTTGAGTTTGAGATCCCTACTCTTTTTAGGCTTTTCGGGACGCGCCTGATGTTGGCCAACACTTCAACGAATGTAATCATATTAGCTATACAGGTGTAGTATTAAACACCTAACACAAACCTAACCATTCGTTAATAAGCCACGCAAAAGTGCCATAACACTTCAAAAACGCAATCTCTACTAAAAAACTAGTGTATTAGTTTTCATATTCAATTTATTCATTAGCCATAAAACGTTTTATATTCTTTTTATTCGCTCTACAGCTGGACTTAATACTTAAAAATAAGTAAGATTAAAGGTTGTTATTTTTCATAAATACCAGCTCCTTTTCGGCGAAATGATCATCATCAATGCTATAAGATTTAATATCCGCGATTTTCATTTCATCAATTACATCAACAAAGTTTTGGAATTTGGCCGTTTTGCCCGGTTTGATGATTACGATCATATACTTAGCAGGATTATTTTGATGGGTTGCTGCAACCAGCAGCTCATTCGACTTAATTTCCTTTTGGAGATCTGCTACCGGAATCACTTTCATATTAGCCTTTTCAATTGTACCCATGTAAGAAACGGCTTTGTTATCTTTTCCAAGTACAATGGTCATGGTACGCGATTCGGGAAAGGGTGCAAGATCAATATCATGCTTATTAATTGGCTTAGCAATATCTGCGGCATTTAACTGGCTCAACGTTGTGGTGAGCATAAAAAATGTAGTTAATAAAAACATGAGGTCTACCATTGCGGTAAGATCTACTTTTGGTGTTGGTTTTTTGGTTCTTCCTTTTACGGCGTTGCCGCTTTGAGATTCGTTTAGAGTTGCCATAATGATTTAGGTTTTTTTAATGATGATGACAACCCTGATGAAATTGCATAAAAAAAGCGGTTAAAAATTTAACCGCTTTACAAGAGTTGTCATTGCGAGGAGGAACAACTAGGCAATCTTAATTAATAGAATACTATTTCACCGCTTCAATAACACCGCAGCCCACTCTTGGTCCTGAATTGCCCGTAGGTTGGGTGGTATAATCATCTGTACCGCCATGCACAATAATCCCCCTACCGATAATATTTTTAACATCGCCATCCTTAATGCTCCATCGGTCGGTAGTAACCGAAAGTGTAGCATGTCCTTTACCATCTAACTTAATATTACCAATATCGCCACTGTGGTAAGCTGCCGATCCCCATTTACCATGTGCTTCTTTGGTCGGATTCCAGTGGCCATGGGTATTTTCGCCCATGTTGCCACAATCGCCATGTTCGTGAAAGTGTACCGCCACATTGCTATCAGCCCGTGCGGCAAAATTCATTTCAATATCCATTTTAATTTTTCCGTCGCTCAGTTCATAAAACTTTGCTGTACCAATGGTTTTGGTATTATCGGCCGTTTCTGTTAAAGTGGCCTGGGCAATTTCTTTGTCGGTTTTGGTACAGGCACTTACAAGCGCAACACCAGCAATCGCTAAGCTTAAAAGGTATTTTTTCATTTTATTAAAATTTAGTTTACTAACGAAACACATTGACAATCATTTAGTTTGATCTAAAACAGATACGGTTAAAACCATTTCGAATACCACTTGTTTAAATAGTATAAAATCGTATAACTATGGAACAGCCAACTGCAATGAACACTTTGAGTCAAATTTTAGAGAAATTGAGGCTGAAAGGAAAAGATAACGAACTAAAAATGTCCGATCACGGTAAAATGCAAAGTAAATCTCTCGGCAAAATTTATAAACCAGAGGATTTAACCATTGTTAAAACTTATCGCTTTGAAGGGGATTCTGATCCGGCAGATAATTCTGTTTTATACCTGTTAGAAGATCAGGACAAAAACATTGGATATATACTAGATGCTTATGGTATTTATTCGGATAATGATGGACCATCATTTGATGATTTTCTTAAAAAGATTCCAACTGAAAACAGAGACGAACAGGAATTATTCTGTTAATAAGCATTTAAACATTTTAGAAGGGAGAATTGGTGTAATCTGATTCTCCCTTTTTATTTTTAAAAAAATTCGAAAACTATAATTCCGTAATTTTGCGCCTCATTTACGAGCGCCCTGATGAAAAGCAAAATCAATATTCCGCCAATTCCAGCTGTTTTACTGTCTATTATCAGTGTACAGTGTGGTGCGGCAATTGCAAAAGGGCTTTTTCCTCAAATTGGTGCGGCGGCTACCGCATCCTTACGCATCGGTTTATCAGCCATAATTTTAGTGATCGCTTTTCGGCCAAACCTCTTTAAATTAAACGCCAAACAATGGAAATATGTAATCCTTTATGGAGTTTGTTTAGGCGTAATGAACATGGTATTTTATATGGCCATTGCAAGGATCCCAATCGGTTTAGGCGTTACGCTCGAATTTGTCGGACCTTTGGTTTTAGCCATATTTGGTTCGAAAAAAGCCATTGATTTTATCTGGGTAATATTGGCCGCTACGGGAATAATACTCATTACCCCGTGGACAGGCACAGGACTAAACATAGCTGGGGTTTTGCTGGCACTTTTAGCCGGCGTATTTTGGGCAGGTTATATTATTTTGGGCGGCAGGATTTCGAAAATAATGAAGGGAGGCGATGCCGTTGCGATCGGGATGATGTTTGCCACCATTGTGATTTTACCTTTTGGCATTTTTGGAGGCGGCTTAGGAAACTTAAGCCCGAAATTACTGGGTTTAGGAGCAGCGCTTGCGCTACTATCAAGCGCCATTCCATTTACCCTCGAAATGAAAGCCCTTAAGCAGATCCCTGCACGAACTTTCAGTATTTTAATGAGCCTCGAACCCGCCATGGCTTCATTGGCGGCCCTGGTTTTCTTACAAGAATTCCTTACGCTCAAAGAATGTTTTGCTGTAGCTTTTGTGGTGATTGCCTCTGCAGGATCAGCATTAACTTCAAGGCGGGCAAAATTATAATCAGGCCAGTTTTTCGGTTTTATAAATCACAATTCCATCGGTGAGTGAGTCTATCTGTGCTACAAAAGCCAAAATATAGGGCTGTTGATTGTGTTCATCTAAACCCGCCTGATCTTTCCATTCTTCCTGAAAAATAAAGGTTAAATCATCGGCAGCTTCATGCAGGTCGTATTGGATACAGGCTTCTTCTTTTCTCGAATTTGTTACCATATCTAATAAAAACGCTCTTAGCGGATTTACCGTATCCGGTTTACTTTTAACTATTGCTGTTAGATAAATGCTCATATACTTCGGTATTTAAAAAGTTTTGGGTTAAATGTTCGTGGTGCTGTTTTAGTGCACGATCAATATCGGCATTTTTTTCTACGTCATGAAAATGGATTCCTTCCATTCTTTCCATTCCGGTAAAGGCATTCATCCTGTGGAAACCGAACAAAACCCCATCATCTACACTGGTTTCCATAAAAAACTCACCAGGTAAGGTAAATGCTTCTTTTGGAGCATTCCACGATGAGGTGACCATATATTTACGGCCGTGCAACATGCCACCTGTCCCATAATTTCTGGTCGGGTTATCAGCTTTTCGGCCATCGCTTACATAAATCCCCTTTTTGTGGCCTTCGGTAAATACCACATCGATGTATTTTTTAAAATCGTGTGGTAACTGGAACCACCAGATCGGGGTATGGTAAATTACTACATCGGCCCAAACATATTTTTCTACTTCCTCACCAGGATTGTAATCGTGGTTGATATTGGTTGTTTTTACCTCAAAACCTTCCTGTGATGAAAAGAAATCGGCAGTTGCATCAGCTATGGTTTCGTTAAATTTTCCGCCAGAGTGCCCAAATTTTTGCCCTCCGTTGATGATGAATATTTTTGTCATTTCGTTTTTTTCTATTTTGATAAGGCAAAATTACTGCACTTAAAGCTATTATTAAAACAAGTTAATTCATAGCTTTGTATCAGAATTATAATAACAAATTATGGTGAACTTAGAATGGTACCGAAGCTTTAAAGCGATTTATAAAACGGGGACATTAACCGGTGCGGCCGAAAGCCTCTTTATATCGCAACCTGGTGTGAGTTTGCATTTAAGCTCATTGGAAAGTTATGTGGGTTATAAACTGTTTGAACGTACAGGCCGAAAAATGATCCCGACAGAAAAAGGGAAAGTACTCTATAATTTCATCGTAGAGCCCCTGTCCAAACTTGAGGATGCAGAAAAACATTTCCAAAAAAGCACAGAAAAACATACACCAACCATTAGTGTGGGCATGTGTTTCGAAACTTTTCAGATCACACTTGAACAATATATCTCCACCCTTCCCTTTAATGTAATCATCCGCTTTGGCGAATACCCTGAAATGCTGGATCAACTGGACAAAGGCATATTAGATTTGATCATCACCCCACAAAAAGGAAATTCGCCCAATATTGAACATGAAGCTTTTTCTTCTGAAACGATTGTTTTGGTAGGCGGAATAGAAACTGATGGACAAACCTTTGATTCTTTGGCAAAGAAAAATGATTTATCAGGTATGGAGGAATGGTTAAAACAGCAGAAATGGTATGGTACCGCAGGCGATATGGAGCACCTTTTACGCTTTTGGCAACTTAATTTCGGTAAACGCGCCGATTTCAGGCCTAATTATATCGTACCCAACCTCAATTCTATTGTCAGGTGCCTTTCGGGTGGAAAAGGTTTGGCTATTATCCCCGATTTTCTTTGCAAGAAAGAGGTTGATGAAGAAAAAATCAAGATAATTTGGGAAGGTACTGCCCCATTAAAAAACACGTTATATTTTGGTTGTAGGAAAAATACGCAATATGCAACTGAAATTCATGTTATTAAAAACCTTTTTAAGGAGGTTATGGTTAGTATATAATTAAAATCCAATACCTACAGATTTACGCTTACATAATTGAATTTAAACAAGTATTTATTTTAAATTATCCCTTAATATCCCAAAATGAGTCAATCCGTTCATCTTTTAAGCAACGATCAACTATTAGAAGTTTTTAACTTAACTCATACGGCCACTGCTGTACACGTTGGAGAAACTGCGATCATCCAGGCTGCTAATGATGCCATGCTCAGAATCTGGGGTAAAGACAGGAGCATTATCGGAAAATCGCTGGAAGACGCTTTGCCTGAGTTAAAGGGTCAGCCTTTTATTGAAATGTTCAGAAAAGTATGGCTCGAGGGATTGGTGATTTCCGGAAAAGATACCGCAGCTGATCTAATAATAGATGGCAAACTGCAAACTTTTTATTTCGACTTCGAGTACCGTGCGATAAAAAATAATGAAGGAAAAACAATCTGCATTTTACACACGGCAATCGATGTAACGGAGCGTGTGCTTAGGCAGGAGGCAATAGAAAGAGAACAGGAGAAGGCTGAAGCGCTGGAACGTGAGCAAGCATTAAATGAAGAACTGGCCGCCACAGTAGAAGAACTTGCGGCCACTAATGAAGAGCTGGTATCCACAAATGAAGAACTGCAGGAGACACAGGAAACCTTACACGTTTTAAATAATGAACTGGAATTAAGGGTCATAGAACGTTTCAACCAGCTTTCGGAAAGTGAAAAACGCTTTAAAACGATGGCAGAAGGCACAGATATTTTTATTGCCGTAGGCGATGAAACCGGGAATGCCGTATATTTTAATAAACCCTGGATGGATTTAACGGGTAAATCGATGAAAGACCTTCTGGACTTTAACTGGACGAATTTAATCCACCCCGACGACCGCGACAGGTATGAAAACATCTATCGTTTAGCCCTTGCAGCAAAAAAACCATTTGCGGGCGAATTCAGGATCCTGAGTAAAAAAGGTGATTACAGGTGGTTGTTGGCCAGCGGTCCGCCGCGTTTCCACGCCGATGGTTCTTTTGCGGGCTACATCAGTTCCTGTGTTGATATTACCGAAAGAAAATTAATTGAACTGGAGCGGTTAAACCTGAGTAAACTTATTGAAGCAAGTTCCGAATTTATCGGTCTGGTTGAGCTGGATATGTCTATCCAGTACCTGAATCCTGCTGCGATAAAGAAACTGGGCTGGGAAAGTATTGCTAACAGAACCATTTTAGATTGCGTTTATCCTGAAGACCAATCGATTGCAAAACAACTTTTACCGGGCATTTTGCAGAATCAAAACTTTAGGGAAGAAATCCGTTTCTGGAACGAAAAAACTGGAAAACCCTTTTGGATTGAATGGAATGGTTTCGCAATTAGAAACGAAAAAAATGATGAGGTTATCGCTATGGCTACGGTGAGCCCGGATATTACGGAACGAAAACTTTACCAGGAAGAACTTCAGGATATTAATATGGAAATGGCAGCTGCAAACGAAGAGTTGGCCACCACCAATGAAGAACTTGCCCAAACACACGAAGACCTGATCCAATATGTAAATAAGCTGGCTGATAGTGAAGAAAAACTCCGTCAGGCGATAGAAACAGGCAAAATGGGTACCTGGAGTATAAATCCGAAAACACTTGATATAACCATGTCTGGCTTTGTTAAGGATTTATTAGGACTGCCATTAGATCAGCCTGCAACAATGGAGTCTATTATGAAAGCCATCAACCCTGAATATCACGATATCCTAAATAAGGCACTAAAAAATGCCTTAACCAGGCATCTATCCAGCGATAACGAGTACACGGTCAATAATTTAATCACCGGAGAAGAAAAATGGGTAAGGGCCACCGGAAAGGTATTTGTAGACCAACATGGAAATGCAACTGAATATTCAGGGCTGTTTATCGACATTACTGAGCAAAAACTGGATGAATTGAGGAAAAATGATTTTATCGGTATGGTAAGTCATGAATTAAAAACACCGCTAACGGCCATTAACGGTTTTGTTCAGGTTTTGCAACGGAAGGCAAAAAAAGATGAAGACAATTATTCGATCGTTGCTTTAGACAAAACGCATAACCAGATCAGAAAAATGACAACCATGATTAATGGTTTTTTAAACGTATCGCGCCTGGAATCGAGTAAGCTATTAATCGAAAAAAGCGATTTTAGCTTGGGTACACTTTTAAAAGAAACGATTGAGGAAATGTACATTTCGCAATCATCCCATCAGATTATATTAAACCCAACCTGTGAGGTAACTATCAATGCCGACCGCGATAAAATTGGCAATGTAATTTCTAACCTGATCAGCAACGGATTAAAATACTCGGATAATGGTACACGTATAGAGGTAACCTGCAAATTACATGATACTGAGGTTGAAGTTGAAATCAAAGATGAAGGTATAGGCATAAAACCTGATGATATTGACAAACTTTTTGAACGTTATTATCGTGTAAAGGGCAACCATACCATTTCGGGTTTTGGAATTGGACTTTACTTAAGTGCCGAGATTATAGAAAGGCACAATGGTAAAATATGGGCCGAAAGTGAGGAAGGTATAGGCTCTACTTTTCATTTTACTTTGCCTTTAAGGTAATTTATCGCATTTTTAGCGCAAAGGTATTCACCACAAAGGCACAGGGAACACGAAGTTTTTTATTAGATAAACAACTACTAAGCTCGGGGTTACAATACGCGGAGCATATTCCGTGGTTTCAGTGTCTCTGTGGCTAAAAAGAAAATCGTCATTCCTAACTTGATTAGGAATCGTAACGCTTGACAGGGTGCATTAAGATTCCCGACTGCGCGGGAATGACGAAACCCTCCAAAAAAGCCTCTGTGGTAAAAACCTACTCTATTCCTAAGCCATCCAATACTTCATCATCGACCAGGTTAGGCAATGTAATTTTTAAAGTAGCCGTGCGTTCCATTTCGCGTTCGATGGCGAAACGGGCTTCCTTATTACGGGCCCAGCTTCTTCGGGCAATACCATTGTTTACATCATAAAAAAGCATGTTCTGTAATTTTTCTGCAGCTTGTTCGGTTCCATCAAGCACCATTCCGAAGCCACCGTTTATCACTTCGCCCCAGCCTACACCACCACCATTATGGATCGAAACCCAGGTTGCACCCCTAAAACTATCGCCAATCACATTATGAATGGCCATATCGGCGGTAAATCTGCTTCCATCGTAAATATTGCTGGTCTCCCTAAAAGGTGAATCCGTCCCGCTTACATCGTGATGATCTCTACCTAAAATCACTGGGGCAGACAATTGGCCGGTTTTAATAGCTTCATTAAATCGCAGTGCAATTTTTGCACGGCCTTCGGCATCAGCGTAAAGGATACGGGCTTTTGAACCCACCACCAATCTATTTTCTTTTGCCGCAGTAATCCAGTTGATGTTATCCTGTAACTGTTGTTGTATTTCGGATGGGGCAGTCAATTTAATTTCTTCCATCACCTCTTTGGCCATTCGATCGGTTAGATCGAGATCCTTTTCATTACCCGATGCACAAACCCACCTAAAGGGCCCAAAACCATAATCGAAACACAAGGGGCCTAAGATATCTTCTACGTAAGAGGGATATTTGAAATCTACTCCATTTGGCGCCATCACATCGGCACCTGCCCTACTGCATTCCAGTAAAAAGGCATTTCCATAATCAAAAAAGTAGGTTCCCTTAACAGTATGTTTGTTAACGCTCGCAGCATGTCTTTTTAATGAAGCCCGGACATCAGTTTTAAATTGTTCAGCCGCATTGGCCATCATTTCATTGGCTTCTTCAAAACTTAAACCTGCGGGGTAATAACCCCGGAGTAAGGATTATGGAGCGAAGTTTGGTCGGAACCTATTGCTACTTGAATATTTTCTTCATCAAAACGCTCCCAAACATCTACCACATTTCCAATATAAGCCAGTGAGACGGTTTGTTTTTCACTTTGAGCCAATACAACCCTTTTCACCAGTTCATCTAAATTATCAATCAGCTCATCTACCCAACCCTGTTGGTGCCTTTTGGTTGCCGCTTTCGGATTTACCTCGGCACATACCGTAATGCAGCCCACAATATTTCCAGCTTTGGTTTGCGCTCCACTCATTCCACCTAAACCGGCCGTAAGGAAAATTTTACCGGCGGTATCTTTTCCATAAAATCCTTTTTTTCGGAAAGCGTTCATTAAGGTAATCGCCGTACCATGAACTATCCCTTGTGGCCCAATATACATGTACGAACCAGCAGTCATTTGCCCATATTGAGTTACACCTAAAGCGTTAAATTTTTCAAGATCCTCAGGCGAAGAATAATTCGGTATCATCATGCCATTGGTAACCACCACACGAGGTGCGGCAGTGCTTGATGGGAATAAACCCTGTGGATGCCCGCTATAAATATTCAGCGTTTGCTGATCGGTCATTGTGGCGAGGTATTGCATGGTGAGTAAATATTGTGCCCAGTTTTGGAACACGCTTCCATTGCCGCCATAAGTAATCAGTTCTTCAGGATGCTGTGCAATGGCCTGATCCAAATTATTCTGGATCATGAGCATAATGGCGGCAGCATGTGGCGTACGGCAAGGATATTCGCTTATTGGCCGTGCATAAATGGCATAATCGGGCATAAAACGGTACATGTAAATGTGTCCGTAGTTTTCCAGTTCACTTAAAAACTCTTTTGCGAGTTCCTGGTGCCATGCTTCGGGGAAATAACGCAGCGCATTTTTAATGCTCAGTTTTTTTTCCGCAGCATTTAATACCGCTCTCCGTACCGGCGCATGGCTCAATTGCGCATTTCTTACCTTTTTTGCGGGTAAAACCGAAGGAATACCTGCCAATAGCTGTGCTTTAAAATCCATTTCCTGTAATTTTAATTCTTATAAATCCTGTTCAGCCCTGATTGCGGTGGCCACAATTTTTCCTTCCTGTACCATTTGGATGGCATTTTCCATCCTATCATACATAATCTGATCTTCTTCAAAATGATCGATTTCTGTACGCACAAAATCGTGCACCGCAGCCAATATTTTACCAGGTTTTAATGGATCATGATAATCGACAGCCTGTGCAGCACAGAACAACTCAATACCAAGGATTTTCTCTACATTTTCAATCACCTGTAGGGCTTTACGGCCACTAATGGAGCCCATGCTTACATGATCTTCCTGACCAAGCGAGGTTGGAATACTATCGGCGCTGGCCGGGAAACAAAGACCTTTATTTTCGCTGGCCAAAGCTGCCGAGGTATATTGAACAATCATAAAACCAGAATTTAATCCGGTTTCTTTCATCAGCAATTTCGGCACGCCAGGCGTATTTCCTTCCAGAGAGAGGTAAATCCGTCTATCGCTGATGTTTCCGATCTCTGAAGCGGCTAAACAGGCATAATCGAGTGGTAAAGCCAGGGGCTGACCATGGAAATTGCCTCCGCTGATCGTTAAATCATCGCTAAATATTACGGGGTTATCCGTTACCGAATTCAGTTCGATTTCTAAAGCTTCTTTTAAATGTAACCAAGCCGTTCTGGAAGCGCCATGCACCTGTGGAATACACCTTAATGAATATGGATCTTGTACTTTGGCACAATCGGCATGCGATTTCATGATTTCAGAACCTTGCAGCAGTTTCCGCACCTGCTCTGCTACGGCAATATTTGCAGGGTATGGCCTTAACTGATGAAGTTGTGCATGAAAAGGTTTTTCTGACCCTTGCAAACCTTCAATCATCAACGCAGCAATAACATCAGCAGAATTTAGCACATTTTCCAAACGCTGTACTACTTTAACGGCATGCGCTGCAATAAACTGCGTTCCGTTAATTAAAGCCAGTCCTTCTTTGGGGCCTAATTGTAAAGGCTGTATTTCATGTGCTGTTAAAAGTTGAGCTGTGGCAATAATTCCGCCTTTATAATGCACCTTACCTAAACCAATTAAAGGCAAAAAAAGATGAGAAAGCGGCGCAAGATCGCCAGAGGCGCCAACAGAACCTTGTTTGGGCACCACAGGAGTGGCACCGGTTTCTAAAAACCAGATCATTCGATCGAGTGTTTCGATTTTAATGCCGGAGTAGCCCTGAGCTAAAGCCTGCAGTTTTAAAACCAACATCAGTTTTGATATTTCGCTATCTATCGGTTCACCTACGCCAACAGCATGGCTTTTCAAAATATTCTCTTGTAATTTACGGGTGTCAACTGCCGAAATCATGGAAGTACATAAAGGACCAAAACCGGTATTGATGCCATAAACCGCTTTACCGGAAACGGCAATCCGTTCTACCACCTTACTGCTTTCAAGCACTTTATCCCGGGTAACGGCACTCAATACGCCTTTGATCTCACCATTGCTGATGGCCAAAGCCAGTTTAGCGGTTAAATGATCCGTTCCGTAATTAAAAATCTGTTGCTCACTCATATCATAAAGGTTTTAAACAAAAATAAGCCCTATATTTGATACCTATAAATACCAATTACATCATCATGTAATAACTATGAGTTATCAAATAGAACTTAGGCATTTAAAATATTTTCAGGTATTGGCCGAGGAACTGAAGTTTAGAAAGGCTGCCGATCGCCTTTTTATTTCCCAGCCAGGACTGAGCCGGCAGATTAAACAAATGGAGGAAATTTTTAACGCTCCACTCTTTGATCGGAACAAGAAAAAAGTAACACTTACCGAAGCTGGCCTTTACCTTAAAGATGAAGTAGATTTTCTCTTTAGCCATATCGAGAATATTAAAAAACAGCTGACTAATATTACAGAAGGCAAACAAGGGGAACTCCGGATCGGTTTTTTAGGTTCGGCAGCACAAAAAATTGTACCAGAAGTTATTTTTAAGCTTAACAAAGATTTTCCGGAGATCAGGACCAATCTGGATGAAATGCCCAATAAACTACAGATCGAATTACTGGAAAAAGATATGCTCGACGTAGGTTTTGTGCGGATGCAACAGTTTAAACCGGGTATTTCGAAACACATGATCCATCAGGATACTTTTTCGCTGGTACTGCCCAAAAGCCACCCTATGAAGAAGGCAAGTTTTGAAGGAGTAAAAAAATTGGGTGACGAGCCTTTCATTTTTTTCTCAAGCGATGACAGTCCATTCTACTACGACCTGATGATGAGTATTTGCGAAGATCACGGCTTTAAACCCAAAACCTATCACAAATCGGTTAATGCACTCACCATTTATAAACTGGTAGAAGAAGGTTTGGGCATTGCAATTGTACCCACTGCCCTGCAATATGGCTATCAGGAAAACGTGAAGTTTGTGGAGCTTAAACATATTCCACAAAGAACAGAGCTGTATATGATCTGGAAAGAATCGAACCGGAACCCGGCACTAAAAAATGTAATTAAACTGTTGTTGCAGGATAAAG
Organism: Pedobacter roseus; assembly: GCF_014395225.1. Classification (NCBI taxonomy): domain Bacteria; kingdom Pseudomonadati; phylum Bacteroidota; class Sphingobacteriia; order Sphingobacteriales; family Sphingobacteriaceae; genus Pedobacter; species Pedobacter roseus. The sequence goes on along the minus strand of NZ_CP060723.1, from coordinate 5,635,011 downwards.
CTTAGCACTCTTCGTATTAGAAATCCGATTTAATTATAAAGGAGTACAAAAATCCGCGATGCCTATTTAGAGGTTTCTGTTAATGATCCTCTTTTGCTCGAATAGGGTTGGGCCGTTTAAGTAAAACGTTTTCAAAAAACTCCCTCATGGATATCGAATAAAGTGTGGGAGTAAATGATGATAAGGGAATAATATCGTTCAATAACGAATCGAAATTTATATGATTTAAAATAGATAATCTTCTTAATTCATTAACATAAATAATTAATTCTCTTATGTCATCATTCAAATTTTGAATAGAAATAGCCATTAATATGTTGAATACATATTCTTTTTTATCCTCAACCTGCGGTAAAAAATCCTTATTGGGTAGAAACACCATACCAAAGTTTTCATATTCAGGGAGTTTAGAAATCAGCAGTTTTCGCAGCGTTGCATCTCCTTTAAGGTATGTCTCTAGAATTGTGTGCCGAAGCATTAGTATTCTTTCTTTTAGCGTTTCATATTCCTTATCGGGCAAAAAAGAAAAAATGGGTAATTCCTTTTTAATATCCACTTTGTCAAATGAAGAAGCAGGCATTTTATTTAAAATTTCCCCAATCTTTTTGTCAAGAGCAGCGAGATCTTCATAAATATTTTTAGACATTGTTTAAGCATTTTTTAATTAAACAAATCAACATCCTCCCCAAGCTGGCTTTTAAGTTCCGAAACAACTTCTTCTATCGCCCATTTCTTTTTGGTATCTACAGTCTTTTTAACCAATTGATATTTTACGTCCAGGTCATCTTTATAGCCAGTTGGTTCGCAATCCCAAACTTTCTCACTTCACCTTCATAAGCCTGTGCAGGTGCACCAAAATAATTGGTAATAAAGAAATTGTACAGGCCATTAACGATTTTGGCGCTTGGGGTAAATTTATGCTGATGGTATTACCCGATCGGAAATCAAAAGTATTTATAGGGATATTTCAAATAGAAATCATTACTAATCTTTTCTAAACTATTGACAAATAATTCCTGAATTTCTATTGGCAAATTATCCTCATGATCATCTAATTGTTCTTCGAGCTCACGATACAAAAAAGCGGCCTGAAGGAATACAAGAAAATTAATATGAAAATCAAGAAATTCGTCAATAGAATTATATTCCCCTTTATTGTGATCATAAAACAAAACGGTTGATTTTTCTATATTAATAAACCATTCATCTCCCTGTCCACTTCGTCCAATCATCCAAATTTTATTATATAGCTCTGGGTAATTTTTCTCAATGTATTTATTTTCATTTAAAGCATCTTCATAGCTAAATATTTCTATGTCAGGTGTGATTTCCAGGCCTTTGTATTCCGATAAAAATTTTAAATATAGAGGATCTGATACTGGCACTTTAATCAGATCCTTGATTTTATTTTTTCTACCCTGAAATTCTTCAAAAATTAGGGCTGAATTCCTTTTTTCGAACATAATATTGGATTTTTTGAAATGCTGAAGAACAAAATAAATCCTAATATATAGTACTTATTAATTTTTAATTAGAAACTTTTTTAGTTTAGTATAATAAGTTTATTTTAAAATCAATTATTACAAATAAAATCATTTTAATACACAAAATAATTTAAAAGTACTTACATTTTTATTCTTCTTGAAAATCACCGATGTAACTAAGTCCTAATTTATCATTTATATCAATTTTGAGATCTTGATGGCTTATCAATTCCAACATTAAATTCGTTGTTGAATTAATGGCTAACTTATCTGCTTTTAATATCATTTTCTCTGCAATATTATAATCCTCTACGTGAGTTATTATTATCTCATCAACTTTTTCTTTATTTTCAGTATAGTAGAAGTTAATCTCTTTAATGATCTGTGCATCAATACCTAAAATCTTTGCTATACGCTCTTTGTCCACATCTTTATTTTTTAAAGAATCAAGAACATTAGAAGATATTTCATTTTTTCCTATCCACAAATAGTGTTTGTTTAAATCTGTTTTATCATCAGAAGTTGACAAATTATTGATTTGTCCCAGATAAGTTAATTTTTCTGCCTTTGATGCTGATTCTTGAGTCAAATCAGTATTTTCATAAGCAATCAAAACATTTATACGATCAAGACCTAGTTCCTCACCCAATTTTAAAAACTCTGAACCATCTCCAGGAACATCATTTAATATTGCATGGATACTTTGATGCTTCTGATAATATTTCAGCATAATAAAATCTTCATCATAATTATCAATGCCTATCTCCTTACAAAATTGACACCGCAGGGCTGCACTAGGCTCTTTATCTTCTTCTTCGTTTCCCGTTGGCGGTTCATTATCATAAATATACCATGCTTTAAAATATGGTTCCTGATCAAAATATTTCTCAAAAGATGCTTTTGATTCAAAATTTCCTACCCAAATATGTATTTTCTCAATCACCTATTCAATAATCAGTCTTAAATTTCTCTCTAAAAACTCTTTTCTTAAAAAATCAATTATCTTACTCCGATTTATAATTAAATTATAATCTTGATTTTTCCATTTGAAGGAATTTTCATAAATGACATAGCTTGACAATTCAGGTTTTGGCAAGGGCATCATCGCTTCTCCTAAAACTCTCAATATCTCTCCATCAATATCAATTTCAACACTCCCTCTATCTATTTTTAAAATTTTCACATTCCTATAATTTGATTTTGGCCGAAATTCAAAAGTATTTTTATAGAAATTATAGCTAATCTTTTCTAAACTATTAACCAATAATCCCTAAATTACTATTAGCAATTTATCGCTACAATATTTCAACTTTTAAACTATTAACTATAGTTTCTGAATTGTCAAAAAAAGCTTTATAAACCATCGGATAAGTATTTCCCAATAGCTATCTGTTTATTATAGAATAACAACATTCGGGTTATAAATTTCTTTATAATATTTGTCAATTAGAGCTATTATTCTATTCCGTTCTTCAGGGCCCATCTTCTTTTCTCCTTCCCAGTTTTTAATTGATTTTGAATAAATCACTCCATTAACTGCGTCAATTTCACATATTAGAGCCTTTTCATTTTTCTGAAAAAACAAGCTTTCTCCCCGCCCTAAAACTCTTATACCGTATGAATTCTCTTGATTATCTTTCAATCTATTTACAGATGGATCTCCTTTCAACTGCTCAATATAATTGCTCATATTAGGTTCGTTTTATGTGTCCTGTTTTTCTTAACTATGCCTAAAAAGCCTCTGGTCCGCTGGCTTTATGAAAATCAATAACAGCATTTCGTAAGCAAATTAAATTTTAATATTTCTGTTAATGATCCTCTTTTGCTCGAATAGGGTTGGGCAGTTTAAGTAAAACGTTTTCAAAAAACTCCCTCATGGATATCGAATAAAGTGTGGGAGTAGATGACGATAATGGAATAATATCGTTCAATAACGAATCGAAATTTATATTATTTAAAATAGATAATCTTCTTAATTCATTAACGTAAATAATTAATTCTCTTATGTCATCATTCAAATTTTGAATAGAAATAGCCATTAATATGTTGAATACATATTTTTTTTTATCCTCAACCTGTGCTAAAAAATCCTTATTGGGCAAAAACACCATACTAAAGTTTTCATATTCAGTAAGCTTAGCAATTAGTACCTTTCGCAGAGGTGCATCTCCTTTAAGATACATTTCTAGAATTGCATAGCGGAGCGTCAGTATTTTATCCTTTAGCGTTTCATATTCCTTATTGGGCAAAAAAGAAAAAATGGGTAATTCCCTTTTAATATCCACTTTGTCAAATGAGGAAGCAGGCATTTTATTTAAAATTTCCCCAATCTTTTTGTCAATAACAGCAAGATCTTCATAAATATTTTTAGACATTGTTTAAGCATTTTTTTCTACCTTTTCCTTCCAGTAGTTTTTTAATCTATCTTGCTCATCATATTTTCATAATATCCTAGATTCGAGCAATAAAGTTTCTTCAGATAGCTCAATAGGAAGATAAAAAAAGCTGTTCAAATCACTTACTAATGATATTTCTTTCAACAGCCTACCTCCATTTGACACAAATAACTTAATTAAAGATATTATTTCAATTGGCATATATTGCCATCTTTCGTGATTAAAAGGAAGTGTAAGATCTGCTTTGCTATTGGATAAATGAAAAGCAGCAAGCTCTTCAATAGCATCGGAAAATTTTTGTTCGTCATTCGAGATAACACTTTCAATGGCTTCCTGATAGCACAAAATCGGTTTTATGCAATATTTTGAAATTATTGCTGCATGAGCCGAGAAATCTCTCAATTTTAGCATTTCGACTACCAAATAAAGTAAACTTCCACGGCCAAATTCTTGCACTGCATATTTCTCTAGTTTTTGTGCGTTTTCTTCAAGAAATCTTATTAATTGATTTGAAATTATTTCGATCTTATCTGGGAAATAACTTAATGTCAATAAAAGGGTCATACATAGATCTGTATGCAGTACCCCATCTATCTGTTTACTTTCCGAAAAAGCTCTAGCATTCACCAATACATCGTAGTAGTAAGCGTTAAGAAGCTCCGAAAAACTTATATTATTACTATTGTTTTCAAAGTCAATTATCGCTTTAGGGATCTTAAATCCATATGAGTATTGTTGTAAAATTCGGCTAACCTCATATTTTACAATTTTTTCCCTTCCAAAAACAACTGTCTTAAATTCAAAATCGGATTTACCCGTTTTGAGATATTCCAAATAAAAATCCTCTAAGAAATTTGCTTGTTCTTTTTCTGATTTATAAACTTTAATAAAAAACTCTTTAAGTTTCTGTTTATGACTATTTAATTTGTTATTCATTTAAGATCATTTATTTACAACTACCTCTTGCCTTTTGTGTACGGGAAATTTCATCCCAATCTGACGATAGTAAAGATTTTAATTTAAACTGGCCTTTGGCATTGCGCCCAACAAATACGTCAACGACACGCTTGTTACCAATATTATCTAATATATCATCTGCTTCGATTCTCGTTAAACCAAAATCATTAATATTTGGTTTTGTCAAAATATCTCTAATAAAAAAGTCTGAATCTAGCTGCCGAGCTGATAAATCTCCAACATTCCCAGAAATATTAGTCTTCACTTCAAAAATATCATATTTCCCATCATTTCTAATACCTACTAAATCAATACCATGGTTTGATGCATTCTGAACACTTATAACATCCTGATACTTTCCAGAATTCATCAGCGCATCCTTTACCTGCTTCTCGCCCCAATTCCCGAGATTTTGCTGCATGGTTTTGAGGCCCCAAACATCAATCCAGCTATTAACGTCAGAGACATAACCATATAAAGTGGGGTTTGCTCCCCATAAACCGATCGGATCCTGAGAGATATAATTTCCTTGCTCAGGATCATAATACCTAAAACGGTTATAATACAATCCCGTTTCTACATCCTCATACTGTCCTTGATACCTAAATGGTATAAATTCCCGATCACCGCTAAGTTTACGTATTTTTCCATAAATATCAAGTTCGCAATCCCACACTTTTTTACCGGCATCATCATAAGCTTGTACTGGAGTGCCCAAATAATCACTAATGATAGAATAATATTGGCCATTTACGATTTTGGCACTTGGGGTAAATTTATTCTGATCGTACACCCAGGTAATTAAATCGTTGCCAAGTGGCTCCATTTTATCGTAGCTAAGCAATCCATCTTCATTAACCACCAGGTTAGGCCGTTCGCTTAAAGGGTAATTCCATTCGTGGAGCAGTAAATTACCATCCCACACATAGCGATACACCGTATTTTTAACAATTTTGGCTTTCCTTCTGCCTAAAGCATCGTATTCAAAACTGATGATCTCGCCATGTGGATTTTTAACCGCTTTCATCATGCCATTAGCGGCCCAGGCATAGGCCCAGTCACCTTCTTTCCATTCTGGTAAATCAGGTTCGGCATCTGCCAGGATATCCAGCGTTTCCGCTTTGGGGATATCAGGATCGGCCATTCCCCAGTTTAATTTTTTGCCAAATAAGCCATTATCTTCTGGTTCGGCAATTTCTTCTTTTGCAAGGCCGTTAATGTTACGTTTGCTTTTTTGTACCAGGTTGCCTTTGGCATCGTAACGGTAGTACCATTGGTCATCTTTAAGCAGCTTACCACCTTTATCGTAACGCCTGTCACTGCGATCAGCAGTTTTATATAAGTTCCCGGTTTCATCAGGATTTTTATAGATGATTTTGCCATCATTGCTATAACTTGCCGAAGACAGACTGCCAAAAGTATCGTACCTGTAATTGATGCTTCCTCCCGAAATGCTATTTAAGCAGCTATTGAGTTTATCATTTGGCCCCCAGGCATATTGTTTAAATGCGGTAATAGAACGGCTGGCTTCAACCTTCTGACTGATTGGATGACCTTCGTGATCGTAATCGAAGGTAGCCCTAACCCCGCCGCTTAAACTGCGGCTGGTTTCCTGTCCGTTTTTATTCCGGCCAATGCTTGCAGCCCATTCTGCTGATCCGCCACTTTTCGCGGCAATGCCATTCAGGTAACCTATTTCATCATAATCGTATTGAATATTAGCACCTAATGAACTTTTTAAACTGGTCAGGTTACCAAAAACATCATATTGATAATTGATCTGGTAGCCATCCTGTATTTCCTGGGTAACCATACCCAATGGATTTCGCTTAAAATTAACCGAAGAAAGTTCGTTCTCTGCGGCAATAAGCAAACCGAGCTTATTGTATTGGAAAGCTTCGTAGGTACCATCTTCGTAGCTGCTATACACCAAACGGCCGCTTAGGTCGTAATTGTGATAAACAGCCTTTCCATCAGCCTGTATGGTTTTAATGATCTGCCCATCCTGGTTGCGGATATATTGTTGCTCTTGCCCGTCGAAACCAATTTCTTTTACCACGTCATCGTTGGCATCCCTTAAAAAGATATATTCTTCTCCTTTTTCGTTGGTAATGGCTTTTAAATTTTCCCATTTATCATAAGCAAAATGAAGGGTCTGGGTATTTTGATCAGATAAGTGACTACTTCTTTTTTGTGTTTTTAGGCTACCCATTGGGGTATAGACCATATGCCATTCTTCACGGCCATCGGTGGCGTAAACCGGAAGATCATAAGCATCGTATTTGAAGTGTAAAGCCTCTTCTCCAAAGTCTTTTACCAAAACCACACGGCCCATATCATCGCGTTCCCAAATTGTGGTTTGATCACCATTCGGACTAAAACGGATCAACCGCCCATAATCATCGTAAGTCCAACGACGGCTGTTGCCTTCGCTCGAAACCGATTCGATCAGCTGGTTTAAACTGTTATAAGTCCAATGGACTTCATGGCCTTCATTGTCACGGCAAAAAACAGGTAATTTCTGTCCATCGGTATAATGAAAATCGACTACCCTATTGTCTTTTTGAACATGTTTAAGCAATTGATTCTGCTCGTTATATAACCAGGTTTCGTTCGATCCTGCCGGATCACTCCGCAGAATGAGGTTATTGTTTTCATCGTAGGCATATTGATATTTCTCGCCATCTGCGGTATGGTAAGTGATAATGTTCCCACGTTCATCATATTCATAACCGATTACCCTTCCCTCAGGGCTCGAAACCATTTTTTCTTCATTATAGCGATCGTGCTCATACCAGGTTTCGCCTCCCAAAGCATCTACTTTTTTGTACACCAGGTCGTTTTCATCATAATAATAACGCTCTGTTTTACCGTCGCGGTAGTACACTTCGTTATATCCTTCCTCCGGGAAATAGTTTATCGATCCGCTCATAAAACCGTCTCTGCCCTCAGTGTGGATTACGCGGCCCTCTGTGTCATAAGTCCAGAAATAAGCCATTCCGTTTCGGTTGGTTCTTTTAACTACCCGATTATGGTCATCATACTCAAAACTGATGGCTTTGCCCGCCTGATCGTAAACTTTGATCATGTTGCCATGCTGATCGTAATCGTAACTCACCAACAGTTCGCTGGTATTTTTATAGTGATAATAAACTGCGTTAATTGCCGTACCCGATTCATTATGCTTCATTTCGAGCACACGACCAGAGTTTTCTACAATCCGGGTTAAAAGTTGTTTTTGATAATAAAATGTAAGGCTGGTACCGTTTGTATATTCGATATGATTGATGCGATAGATATCACCATCTGGCCCGCCGCTAAAAAGTGTATACGTATAAATATCCTGATCAATGGTAAGCACCCAGGTATTTTCATCAGGCCTTTCCATCCAGACCTTTTGTGCACGATCGTATTGTTTGCCTGAATATGGCTCAATATAAGGCAAAGGCATCACCATATTTTCAGTTGGGTGGCTAAAGCCTGCGATGCCGGCTTCCGGATCAGGGTAAATGTAAAGATCGTAATTGTTATACACCTGATTGCCCAACATACCCGCATAAGGTTTATCACTACGCCACACATTGCTCCAGGCCAGTGTTTGGCCACCGGGCAATTCGAAATCGGTCCACTCGAAAAACATGGCTCCTGTAACGAAATTAACAGGCTCTAGCCCCCAATGACAAAGCTTTTTTGATATTGGATTATTTTTAAAAAGCTTCCCTAGCACCTTATTAACCCCTCTTAATGCCGCCTTAGATAAAGCTCCGCCCAATTTGCTTAGCCCCCTCATAATACCAATGGCGGCAAAGCGCATTAAATATTCTTTCAGTGTGTAATTATGCGGTGCAAATGTTCCACCAACCAATACGGGTTTACCGGTATTAATTTGCACGTACATGCTTAGTAAATCGCTATAAAAAGCGAAATAAGCCAATGGATTTTTCTTTAATTTACCTGGTACGGTTGGGAGCGGTTTTAAACCCATTGGCGGACACCAGCAGGTAAGAACCTGGCCTGGGTTAGAACCACTCATTTCTGACCCCTGACCTAAAACGGTAGTGGAACCCCAATATACTTCGCCTTCGTGTGGTGAACCGGGAATGTTTACAATAAAATAAACGGGTATAGAGGTAATATGCCTGAATGGAAGCAAAACGCCCATTACACTGGTGGTTGTAGTGGCTTTATGCCTGCCATGTACAAAAATTGAACCACCCATTGGGATACTGGGCATACCAATTAAACCCTGTGCAAATTTTGGTACGGGAATATTAAAACGGAGGTAATCCATCGGATCGAACACCATGCCAATAAATGGGTGTGGTAATGGCAGTGGAATAAAGCCAAATGATGGTGGAATAGGAATGGTCGTCCAATGGAAATCGATAGCCAGTACCACATCGAAATGCTTACTTACATGCTGTACCGCAGTATTGGTCATAGCTGGCTTTTTAGCTTTTAAAAGCTTTAAGGGGCTTTTTGCTGCAGGCGGATTACTGCCCGGGGCAACAGCACCACCGCCGCCACCCACTGCTTTTGGTTCGGCTTTGGTTAAGCTTGCAGATAGGCTTAATGACCTATCGGTAGCCATATTCGGTTTACTCGCTTTAATCTTTTTCATCTGCATTTTTTTAGGGTGATGTCATCACCGATCATCTTTAGGATATTGTGTTGGCATGGTTCTTTGGCACTTCTGCCATTGATTTCCAATCCTCTCCGTAATCCTGCTGCATCTCCAGATCTAATTTTTTCCCTTCGGGACTCTCTTCGCCATATTTTTTTAACATGATCGATGCGGTATAAGCCATCGAACTTTGTCGCCGCTTTTCGATCGGCATCTTCTTCGCAATTTCTAAACACTTCAAATAATAGCCCATTGCTTTTGAAGAGCCGGTTATTTTACTTTCAGAAAGCTGGCCCAGCAACCGGGTACATTCCATTGCGATAAAATTATTCTCAATAAACTCAGCAATTTTAATCGCCTTTTCAAAATACCTTTTAGCTTCGTCTTTACCTGCATGTGCCAGTAGAAAGCTACCATAGCTCATGTGGATATGCGCGCTTAACAGCGAGCTTTCTCCGGCGCGGGCCAGGGCCAGTTCGTATTGTTGCCGTGCTTCTGCCTTTTTGCTTTTTACAGCTAAACTTTGCGCCAGCATGATCCTTGCTGCAACCACCGCTTCATGTAGTCCCTGTTTTTGTGCAATTACGATTGCCCGCTCCAAAACGGCATTTGCCTGTTCATGTTTGCCTTTGCTTAAATAATTACTGGCGGTTAATATCTGCTGCTGGTAATCGGATTCGGGATCGTTCTTTTCGCGGTTGGTATGTGCCGCAGCATTTTGCATCAACTGGTTCACATCAATATTGATCCTGAATTCGGTTCCCTGTTTTAATTTTTTTAAAGTACGGTGTGTATGGTGTTCCGTATAAACCAGCTTAATATTTTGGTTATTTGCCGATTTAATACAATTGCAGCATTCATTAATCCAGTCAGAAAGCCCGGAAACATCATTAATGCTTGTAGGCGCCAACTGAACATATATTTTTTTCAACTTTAAATCAGGATAAAGGTTACAAAGCCGTTCCAGAGCAAAAACAGGCACATAAGCATCAGTTTTATACGCTTCGCTTTCACCTGAATCTACATCCCAAACGATCGCTTTTCCGGTATCTTTCTGCCATAAATCAAAGATCTCTTTCCACTCTTTAACCAAACTTTTACCATAATCAGTTACGCTTTGAAACTCCTGGTAATGGAGCAGAAACATGTCATCGGTCCTGCTTTCTTCTGTTAACTGATATTTAAAATAAGCCTCGAATAAATTTACCTCATGCCGCTCACCCAGGCAAAGAAAAAGCGTTTCTGATGGATGCTTCCTTACTACTTGTTGCCATTGTTTATCTATTTTAAATAATTCGAGTTGTACCGGATTCATTGAGCCTTAATGTCGAGAATTAGTTTAAATTGATCGTTCCACTGCGGATATTCGTTTCGCTTTCGCCTCCTACATTAATCTTTTTGGAAGCCAGGTTAGCCTCGGTTTCCCCGCTCATTGAAAGTGTTTTGGTGCCTATATCTAAAGTTTGCGCTTCTATACCGATACCAGAGGTTGGTGTACCATCTTCGGGGCCTACGCCTATACCAATACTCACTGAGGCCGAGTTACCGATGTTTTCGCCAAGGGTTAAAATATCTTTTCCTTTGATAATGATCTTACCGGTTTTATCCATGAAAATACTGCTTTCGCCACATTTGATCAGGATCGATTCTTTGGTTTCGAAAACGGCTTTACCCGCTCCGTCGAGTTCGATAAAATTGCTGTCTTTATCTTTCATAACCATACCTGCCCCATCATCCATGGTTAGGGTATGCCCGCTTTTAGAAGTTAAACTTTTGCTGTTATTGCTGGCACTGCCACCACTTCCGCTTTTGCCATGAAATACCGAGCCTAAAACAATCGGACGTGCAATATTTCCTTCTTCAAAAGTTAGCGCTACCTGGTCGCCAATCTCAGGAATGAATACAAAACCCCTGTTTTTACTCACTTTATCACTGCTTCCTGCATCAGGGGTAATTACCCGCAGCCATTCGGTTACATCATTGGTTTTACATTCCCATTTAAATTTCACTTTAATACGGCCCTGGCCCTGCGGATCAGCATTGTCAATTACATCGGCCAATTGCATATCGGGATTTGGTTTAGCGTAATTTTTAACCAATAAACGCTCAGTTGTAGCCACTACACCTTCGAAAGTATTGTAATATTTCCCTGTGCCATCAATATTATGGTGGATGTTGGTGATCAAAAATTTACCTAAGCTTTCGGTAGTAAAGGATAATTCTTTCCTGATGCTCATGGTAATTTCTGCAACACTGCCAATGCTTAATGCAGCATTATCGCCACTGGCATTTACTTTTAAAAGATCGCTGATATGTGCTTTTTCTTCGTTTTGCACATGACTTTTTATATCGTTGTTATTATCAACCCGGATGAGTGATGGCTGGTTAAAAGTTTTACTGTACATGGCATTAGATACCTGTATGGCGTGTGCCAAATCAGGCGATCCATCGCTTGCTCCACTGCTTTCGCTCTGCAGCATTTCGTCCTGTTTAGGGTTATAGGCAAAACGTTTATTTTTGATCGGTGCAATTTCCATAGCATACTGCAGGTTTTGCACATCTCGGCCATAAACCAGCGCAACTTCTTTCTGATTATCAGGCTTTCCGAAATTCAGTTGTTTGCCATCATAATAAAACCACTCATGGTATTCGCCAGAAAGCCTGTTTAAGAAGTCGAAATCGCTTTCTCGGTACTGGATCAGGTAATCAATCGGTTCCTTGCGCGCAGCATTGGCTACAATTTTAATATCATTTGAAGGTACATCTGAAGTGGCCAGGTTAACGATTGCATTTAAATCCTTATCGAGATAAGAACCCAGATCTGGTCCACGGTCAATCAAAATTGTTGGGCTGTAACCGCTCACAATCAATACGCCATGGTAACCATGGCTTTGTGCCAGTTCTACCTTGGTTACCAAGCCAGCAAACTCCTGTAAACTGCCCGAGTCGTAACCAAAAGAAGCCGTAAGGGTTTTACCTACAAAATCGCGGCTATCGTTTAAGCTGATCATCCCCGGCGAGCCCATCTGATCGTGATTAAACCGCAGCTCGAAATAATGGTGGGTATTAAAAGCCTGCTTTAAGCTAAATGAAGCAAAATGCGTTACGGCCTTATCTTCGATGTTAATTTCGGTTATTAATTTCTTTTCCATATCAACTCAATAATAGTTTATGACTACCTGAACATTCCATCACGAAAGGTTAAAACGTTTCTTTTTCCATTAGAAACAGACCCATTTTTAGTTTCGTTAACCTCGGGATAGTTGATGGTTTTATCTTTAGGATTATATTTCATGGCCAACCTGGCCGCAACTTTCTCTTTATCCTCACCTTCTTTAAGATCGGTAGAAGCAAACAATTGATTTTTAACAGCTTTACCCAGTTTAAACAATGGCTTCTCAATGCTAAATTCTGCATGATTGATTACTAATGTATGGCTTACGCTATAGGGCTCCGTTCCACTCATTTGGCCATAACCCGTAAAGAGATATGTTTTTTGAGGAGCAGTATTTAAACTATATATATGTTCAAAAAATGGAGTCGGGCTCCCTTCATCGTCTTTATCTTTATAAAGGTTGTTAAATGAGATTGCGGTAAGTACATTATTTTCGTTTTTATACTGAACAATGTTCTGCACATGCCACATAGAACCCGAATAGGGAGAAAGCCAGTAAAATACCTTAAGCTTTTTATCGTCGGCAATTAACACGTTAATTTCGTATGCTTTCAACGAAGCAAAATCATTTTCAAAAGCATTTGGCTTTTCGAGCGCGCTGATGAATGCTTTAATAAAAATTTCTTCAGCTTCGGTATTCCCATCATTAAGATAACTTTCTCTTGAGGCAAGCATTTTAGCTGCTAATTTTTCAAGTGAATCTGTTTCAGTAGACTCAACGCTTTTATTATCTTGAATAAGAGAATCAGCCGTATATGCTGTACTTTGCCTCTTATCTTCATGTTTTGCACCGCATGATAAAAATAGAAATATCAGAGAGAAAAATAAAATGCCTGCTATTTTCATGCTATTGCCTTGGTATATTAATTAATCCCCTGTTTTCCATAGCCTTTAAAATAACGGCTGTTCCAATTTGTTTATTTACATAATCGAGGCTAAAAACATGATCTCTGGGGAAACCACCTTTAGTATACAGGTTAGAGCCACCCCACAGATATGGCGAATTGATGTTATTATTTTGATAAGCTTTCGCTATGCCATTATATTGCTCCAAACGCAGTAAAACTTTGGGCAAAGACCATACTGTTTCCTTATCCAAACCGCGTAATTTTAAAGCGTCAACAGCACTTTCCTCAAAGGTAAAAGGTGGACCATGACTAATTTTTGGTCGGTTTGCAGGGTGCTGCCTGGTAAAGCCACTTAGTGGGTCGCCATTGTGCAGGTGTTTGGTAAAATCGGAATTGCTTTCCCTGTAATGCACACAGGCAATAAAATACCATGGGATACCACTACTTTCAGAGAAAACACTATTATCTGAAAATGTTCTGCTAAAAAAACTGTTTCCGATTTTTGGATTTCTTTTGAGGAAAGAATCGTCGGGTTCGGTTACAAAGCAGGCACTGCGATAAGTGTATTCGGTTAAATTAAGAAGTTTATTTCTTACCGCCTGATATCTTGATTTATGATTTAAGATTTTATTATCAATAATCCGGTTGACCTCTGCAGATTTTAAAGGAGAAATTGTACACGAATTAAACAGGTTTATGTATTCTAAATCGGTAGCCATAGGTAGCTCATTTTATCACGCACCAAAAACAAAAAAATCGTTATTAGCACCAGCATGGCCGGAAACTAATAACGATTTAAATCGGATTAGGCTTTTGGCCAATCGTTTTCGTGTTCTGCATTGCCCAGTTTTAACTTACGGGCCGATACTACGAAACTTAAAGTCATTGGTGTATTGTCGTTTACCGCAATACCTTCGTTATACTGGATGATGTAACCATCTTCGAAAGACAGTTCTTTCATTTTTGCATCTTCTTCGCCTTTTTTGAAAACCAAAGTTCCCGAAAGTGGCTTGTACTGGTTGTTAACCATTGATTCGATTACTGAAGTATCTTCAGTTGATTCAATTTCGATGTGGATGGTACCACCATAAACACCTGACGATGGACGGCCTTTTGCGTCAACATCTCTATTTAATGAAAAGCTGCACTGAAGTACATCAAATTCTTTTGATCCTAAGTTTAAACGGGTTTTGAATGCCATTGTAGTAAAGTTTTAATGTGAAAGATGAATTAATTGCGGTTAGCGGTTAGCGTGGAGCGAAGAGCATGGAGCTTATATTTACCTTATACCCTAAACCTTACGCCTTAACCCAACTAAGCTTTTGGCCAATCGTTAACATGCTCGGCGCTGCCTAATTTAAGCTTGCGGGCCGAAATCTGAAACTTGAGCGTCATCGGGTGATCACCCACAATGTTTATTCCTTCGGAATATTTAACAATGTAGCCATCCTCGAAGTTTACTTCTTTCATTTTGGCATCTTCCTCGGATTTTTTGATCAGAAGGGTTCCTGTAATAGGTTTGTACTGGTTGTTTACCATCGCCTCAATGATTGAGGTGTCTTCGGTTGATTCGATCTCAATGTCGATGGTACCGCCGTAAACTCCGGAAGAGGGTCTTCCTTTAGCATCTACATCACGGTTTAACGCATAGGCACAATGAAGCACATCGTACTCCTTGCCTGAAAAGTTTAATCTAGCTTTGAAAGCCATAGTTTTAAAATTTAAAGGTTAAATAATTGGATTTTTCGTAGCCTCCGCTACATTAAATATAGACCAAATATTAAGCCAAATATTGTGTATCTCACTCATATATAACGAGTAACATCGTCGATAAGATTTAAAAATCGTGGTTCACGCTATAAAAAACGCAGATTATTGCACAGAAAAAAATTGTATTTTTTTTAAAATAAATTTTCGTCTTATTTTTACTACATGGAATAGCGCAAAGTATTGTAGCATTTTAGGGCAAGTTGTTACTTTTTCGGACAATTGAATTGATTACTGTCTTAATTTTTTTGATTTCCTTGCTTCCAGATAGCTACAAGTGCCAAATAAAGAAAAGAAAGGTTAAAGGCCAAACAGATTATGATTAATGCATCAGCTTTCATCTGCAGTACAAACGAAATGAGATACAGAAATGCCGATGTCGGAACCATTAACATAAACGCGAACAAAAACCTTGTAAGGTCAATGGCTTTTCCCAATCAAAATTGGGTTATCACCTTCACTTTTCAACTATTATTTATAACACTGAAAAAAGAATTGTATTAAAGTTATTCATATCGGTTATATATAAGTTTATCTATTTCTAAACACTGCTACATAATGGATAATTTCTTCAATGGATTTATCGTACCCACCAATATAAATTTTTTTCACATCGCCATGGTAGGTAAATCTTAAATGTGTGGCCGTGAACATTGCACGCTCGTTATCAAATTCTTCGGAACAAGAAAG
Source organism: Pedobacter roseus (assembly GCF_014395225.1). NCBI lineage: Bacteria > Pseudomonadati > Bacteroidota > Sphingobacteriia > Sphingobacteriales > Sphingobacteriaceae > Pedobacter > Pedobacter roseus. The sequence continues at coordinate 5,619,070 of NZ_CP060723.1, read as the reverse complement.
ATCAAATATTTCTGCCCATAGATATAAATGATCTTTTTCGGTAATCCCTATGCTATTTATGATTATTACAGGTTTCTTTTTAAAAGTGTACTGATACCCTCCAAACATAGCCGATTGCACTAATGCCAAGAGTCAGAAGAAACACCATTAATAAAACCTTGTCTACAAAGAACAAAAGAACAGACAGTATTAAAACAAAAACTGCCATGCAACCTGGATCACTGTGTGATTCAAATACTTTTAAGGTTTCGCTTTTTTTAATTAAACTAAATTTAGGAGAAGTCTTTATTTCTAGTTGGTTTTCCAAATACCCATGACCTGTTTTTTCCATAACTTCTACTCCATAATGAATTGCTTTTCTTATTATCTGTCACCCGCCAATTTTCTACTCTTCCAGTACCCACTAATACTTAACCAAAGAAAAGAAAGGTTAAATGCCAAGCATAGGATAATCAATACGTTGGCATTTGTATGGAACAGCATCGAAATCAGGTATAAGCATGCGGCAATTGGTACGGTTAGCAGAAGCGCAAATAACGACCTGAAAAACTGAATTTTAGCATGACCAAATGCGCCTGTAGAATTATAGTAAAAACCTAGCACATTAAGTACCAGAAAAATGACCGACATGAACAATAAGCCTGTATTTTCGAGAATATACTGATTAGCTCCGGTGAGGATATTAAAAACACCGGTTAAAGCACTCTTAAATATCATGAACGGAATTCCAAAAACAACAAGTAGCACTCCAAAATATACGGTCCAAAAAAAAGCCTTTTTTGAAAGTTTTTTAGGTTCATCCACACGGTAGCTTTTAATAATAGTTTTATTAAACCGTGATGGTCTGAAACTGTATAAAACGATAAGGAAAAAATAAAATTCAAGCTGGAAAATGGTCAGTTGATAACCATCGTTTGTATTCCTGATTAAGCTTTCGTTAGGTGCTTGGATAATGAATGAATAAAATAGGGAGCATACGGCATAGAGCCGAAAAAGAAGGAAATAGCAAAATAGTGCGAATGAAATTCTTTTGGCAATCATTAAACTGTTTTAAATTTATAACCTTCAACAATTATCACCTGTAAAATTTAGGATTGTTATTTCTCCAAAAGTATTTTGTGTTTTAACATTACTCTTTTTAAGCCCTGGCGTCTATCAATAAATCGTAAATTGGCTTTACACCCATGAGTTTGTTTTAATTTATCAATCAATTAGTTTGCGGACTAATGTTAATTCCCGAGCTCTTTTAAATACCCCTTTGTATCAGGATTTAAGTAGGCAACTTTTAAAGTGAAAGAATTTAAATCATCAGCTTTTGAAAAATATAATTGTATTACTTTATCTTTCGTAGTCCAAGTATAGCTCGGAATTCCGTTAGATTGTGGATCTTCCTGAAGTTTCGCCTCTTTATTCTGCTTTTTTAATACTTCTACTAACGCGTAATATTCTTTCTCTCCGGAATTATGTAGATTATCAGTTTCAAGAATTATCCTGATCAATTTATTTGCAGGTGTAGAACTTGCGTATAACCTACTGAACGAAATCTCTTTCGATCCCCAATAACCAAAGCCCTTTAGATCAGGGTCTTTCATTCCCAATAATGGTGCTCTTCTTTCTACGACATCTATATCACCATACTTTTCTCCGTTTTTTATGGTATAATTCTCCACATCTTTATATTGATCCAATAATCGTTTTTCAGTAATATTGTATAAAGTAAACCATTTAATATTTAAAGGTTTAGCTTGGATATTAGTATACTTATTGGTCCCCATTTTATTCTCCTTTACGTAAGCCAATTTGGAAAAAAACTTGTCCAGATCAAGTTTTTGAAAATTTACCTTCGTGAGATCAATTGGTTTGCCTCTTTCAAGAGCTAAATTACCTTCATCACTTTTGCAACTGCTCATACTTAGTAAACACATTATAGAGAAAAAGATTGTTTTGAGGTTATTCATAATATCTATTATAACTGATTTATTTACACCTAAACACTGCTACATAATGGATAATTTCTTCAATGGATTTATCGTACCGACCAATATAAATTTTTTTCACATCGCCATGGTAGATAAATCTTAAATGTGTGGCCGTAAACATTGCACGTTCGTTATCAAATTCTTCGGAACAAGAAAGGTCAAATATTTCTGCCCATAGATATAAATGATCTTTTTCGGTAATGCCTATGTTGTTAATAACGACTACCGGTTTCTTCTTGAATGTATATTTGTATCTCCAAAGATAGCCTACAGCACTAATAGCCAGCGTTAAAAAAAACACCATTAACGAAACCTTATCTACAAAGAATAAGATCACTGAAAGCAATAAAACAAAAACGGCAATGCAGCCTAGATTACTATGCGACTCAAATAGTTTTAAGGAATCGTTTATCGTAGTTAAATTAAATTTAAGAGAAGTCTTTATCTCCAATTCGTTTTCCAGATACCCATTACCAGTTTTTTCCATAACTTCTACTCCATAATGAATTGCTTTTCTTATTATCTGTCACCCGCCAATTTTCTACTCTTCCAGTACCCACTTATACTTAACCAAAGAAAAGAAAGGTTAAATGCCAAGCAGATGATTATCAAGGCATCAGATTTTACCTGAAGTAAAACAGAAATTAAATAAAGAAATGCCGAAATTGGAACTGTTAGCATAAATGCGAATAAAAATCGGAAAAACTGGGTTTTGGCATGATCAAAAGCATTGGTAAAGTCGTAGTAAAAGCCCAACATATTAAGGCCTAAAAAAACCATAGCCATTATCAGTAAGCCTGTATTTTCAACGATATACTGGTTGGCTCCGGTCAGGATATTAAAAACACCGGTTAAAGCACTCTTAAATATCATGAACGGAATTCCAAAAACAACAAGTAGCACTCCAAAATATACGGTCCAAAAAAAAGCCTTTTTTGAAAGTTTTTTAGGTTCATCCACACGGTAACTTTTAATAATGGTTTTATTAAACCGTGATGGTCTGAAACTGTATAAAACGATAAGGAAAAAATAAAATTCAAGCTGGAAAATGGTCAGTTGATAACCATCGTTTGTATTCCTGATTAAGCTTTCGTTAGGTGCTTGGATAATGAATGAATAAAATAGGGAGCATACGGCATAGAGCCGAAAAAGAAGGAAATAGCAAAATAGTGCGAATGAAATTCTTTTGGCAATCATAGCTTGTTCATAAAAAAAGAACTACCTGTGCAGTTCTTTTTTAATTAACATAAATTTAGTCATAATATTTACTACCAGACCTGCAGTCCTTCAGCATTCTTTGGCAGGTACAGAAAAATCGGATCTCCAGCTTCAAATGACTTCGCTTCTGAGCCTTCTTTAGAGGAAGCAACTTCACCTTTTAAATGTAAAATAGGGTGACGGTTTTTTTGCCATAAAGCTACTATTTTTCCGTTTGCATAATACTGAACCGAATAGTTCTGGATGGGCGTAAACGATCTTTTCTTTACCTGCGGATCAACAAGGGCAAGCAAATCGCCAGAAGTTTCCTTTTCTTCGATCTGCTCCTTACTGGTGTATGTTGTATTGTAAACTAAGGCTGAAGAGTGCACCAAATATTTATTGTACGCCAATGAATCAAGGTTTTCGCAGGCATTGCGTATCTCATTATATTTTTGTACTACTTTTTGTTCAATGTTGGGAATAGTTTTTAGGTCTTTTGCTTCGGCCAGTTCTTTACTGTAATCAAAAGGTACTGTGGCCGCAAACTGGATCTTGGTTTCGTAATAAGGAAGTTTTTTTTCCTCCAATCCAGAAGGAAGTTCAAATTCTGTTATTTTTTTATACTCAGACAACCTGCTGTTTTTGTTGGGTGCGTGATAAAAAGTCAGTTTAACATGTGCATATTTAGATATAAATTCTTCCCCATCTTTTGGATAAATTTTAACAATGGCCGTTTGTGGACCGCTCTTGGTAATCATTGCATTAAGGGGCAACATCATACTTTCGCCATTGTTCTCCACCATCCTGTAATCTACGTTATCCTGCATTTCCAACACCATTTTGCAACCCTGTTTATTCATCTGAACAGTATAAACAGGTGTTTCGCTATATGTTTTTACCTGGGATTTGATATCGCTAATAATTTGTTCCATTGTTTTTTTATCATTTTGTGCCTGACATCCAATATTCAAGAATTGAATTAAAATGGAAATGCCGAGTATAATTTTTTTGCCCATTTATTTGTTTTTAATATAGTAATAACGTCCTTTAAGCATATCTGGTTTAGGCTCTACCAATTCGTGGGCTTCATTGTCTACCCCAACCTTTGCCCTCCATATTTTTGCCTTTGCAGTTACATAAACCAACAGCCCTCCAAATCCTATGCCAGCTTCAATATACATGCCTTCGTTGCTTGCACCGGTTTTACCGGAAAAGATAAGTGAGGTTTCGCCCCTTGCAGAGGCTTCGAATTCGACGCCAAAACCTTCGCCCGAAGGACGTGAGTTAAAACTGATCTTTGGAACATCAGCTGCCGCTTTGATCCCTAATTCAGCCCCAATGCCCACCGTAGTACTGGCCTCTAAGGGTTCCATGCCATACTCTTGTCCCAATGTAATATTTGCCTTTAAATCTATCTGTCCGAACGCAAGGAGATTAAACCAGATTTCTATTCCAGCAACATCGGCAGCGGTACGTATTGCTTTGATGACCTGCCCGGCAGCAGGGATAAATTCGGCACAGGCGATTAGATCAAGTTTACCTGTTCCTTTTATCAATGGGGTAAAACCAAGGGATATGGTCCCTGTTCTCCTTACATTATATATTTTTTCCTTGTCCGGTTCAAGTTTCCAGGTTCCGGCAATCGATATTACGGGGTAATCCATCTGGAAAGTAATGGGCAACATTTTTATCGGCAGTTTTGAAGCCAGTTTTGCCGCCATTCCATTTTTGGCTTTGGTAACACCGGTTATATCATCCAATGTTTCTTTTACCTTGATTAAAGCTCTTAAAAAAGGTTCTATTTTTGCCGCATACCCGCCTGATATCTCCCTAGTAAAATCACCTGATTTTGCCTTAATAGCGAGATCGAATGATACTTCACCATTTAAAAACCTGCGGTTGTTGGTAGCGGCCAAAGTTTTTATCCTGTTCTGCCTTGAAGTAACACCGGCAGGCATATTTGTGTGCGAATAAACCTCTGGTGTATCGGAAGATAGCTTTAAACTAAACTCCCACTCCATATCTGGATACACGTTTATTTTTGCAATCTGGTTCGGGTATCTGCAAGTGCTCACTGGGAGGTAATAACTTTGCGCCAACGAATCGCTCAACCAGAAATAGTTGAACATCCACATAAATTCAGAAGCTGCGTTATCCCCCAAACTCCTTTCCAGCCAAACTTTATTATAAATATAATTGAGCTTTAAAACAATCTGATTATCACCTTTAAATTCACTTTGTAAAACCTGTACTTCCGATACGTCCTCAGAAGGCGCCTTGTTTTTATCCGGAATTACATCGGTATCATTCTCTTGCGTAGGATCTTTAATAGTAGTATAGCCTTTATCTGTTTTTTCTGCCGCAATGGCCCTATCCAATAAGAAAACATGGTTAGGGGAATCATGCTTTTGTCCGCTTGGAAGTAGTAAGCCATTACACGGTACATTTTTATTATGCAGGTTTTCTACCGTAATGGATACATCTTTTCTCTTTTCTCCGGCAATGATGGAAAACGGCTGACCAGTTTTGTCGCCTCCTGTGGTTAAAAGGTCTTCATCAAAGCAGGTAAAAGCACTTCTTTCTTTATCTCCATCATCTTTGATCACGATTTTTGAATAACCGCAGGGATCGAATTCCTTTCTGGTATACCTGATATCACCAATATACTGGATCTGATTTACTTTTTTTTCTTCAATCCTGTCCAAAAAGTCGGTCATCAACTCTTCAGATACGATAAAGCGGCTTGAAATAGACGATTTATTGTCGATATCCTTTAGCCCTAATACTTTAGCATCATATGTAACCAGATCGGTGGTAGGCTCATCGGCAAAGTTCCTGAAAACTACCCGTTCTTCTTTTTCATTTGTACCGTACATTAATCCGGGTTCGGTGTGATATTTATATATTTCGAGTACTACGGTAAAATTTTTCTTTGCTTTTTGTTCCTTTTTCCAGGCAATTTCTATCGGAAAAGAAGTTTTATAATAGATGTTGCAATTGCTTGAACTTCCAGCATCCTGAGATATAGCAAAAACCTTTGGTTCTTTCCACAGGTTATTTTTTTTAAAATCATCTGTACCGGTTAAACCTTTCGCTTTATCTTCTTCCAATAGGTATACTTTTCCGCGATATTTGTTTTTCTTATCCAGGTTATAGCCGTGCAGCATGATTTCGAGGTTTGCAAAATCGCCATAACGCTTTACATCTTCACTTTTATTAAAGTAGGCATAACAGATGTTTGATTTGGTTACCGGTATCACATAAAAATAAAAGCCGGTACCCGGACTTTCGCTGAAAAGTTCTACTCTTTGTTTAAAGCCGTAATAATAGCTATAACCCGAAGGATTAAATAAAAAAGTGCTGCCAACTTTATATTTAAGATCCAATCCGTATTTACTTACCGGGATTTTTCCGCCGCTTAATGGCCCCCAAAGATTATCGGTAATTTCGCCGGATTTTGCTTTTTCCAGGCTTTGAAAAAACACATCATATATGAACGCCCATCTGGCATTTTCAATGGTATGTTTAGGATTGGTGGTTTTTCCGCCTACACACCTTTCATCAACTACAAATTCATTTTTATTTTCGGTATTAAGGTAAATTCCCATCCCTTTATCAAGCGAATAAAGTTTGCCGTTTTCCCTCCAATAACAATGCTGTAATCCTCTTGTATCTTCTATTTTATCTGGCATGACTATTCAGCGTTTAAAAATTCGTATAAACCGGTCTTATCCAGCTCCTTCATATTCACCAATGGATTAATCTGCGATTGTTGTTCCTCATCAGCATTATCGATATTCTGCTGCGAAGGCTGTCCTTTTTGCCCTGTTTTGGCAAAAAATATACACGGCGAACCGCTAATGGTGCAAACACCTTTGCTATCTTCTACCAAAACCTGCCCGTTGTTGATCAAAACCATATCCTTGTACATACCTTTCCATTCGGTTAATGCGGGCATACAGGGTTTGAAGCCGCCGGGGGTCGGTTGTAGTTTACATTGGCCGAAGGTATTTTTTTCAAAAGTCATCCCGATATCTACATGAGAGGCAATTAATTTTTGCGCGCCATCTTTATCGTTCACATAATGCTTTTGCTGGGTAAGTACCTTCAATTTATCGGTTGTGGTACCAAACTGGCATTGGCAGGTGGCACCTTGTACAATGATTTCTTTCTGTGACATTTCTCTTCTCCTTTATTTAACCCAATACCCTTGCCCAAAATCCCTTTTTCTTTTCAACAGGAAAACCGTTATTTCCCTCTTGAATTAACAAATGCTGATCTGTTGCCGGAATGCTGCTTTCAATTTCGTAAGCAGAAAATGCAATGCGTTTAATGCTTATTTCTTCTCCCTTTTCCTTTTTATATAAATTCCAATCTACACGCGCATGTTTAAGCAAACCTCCATCCTGATCTAAATCAAAGGCCGCATTTAATTTCATTTTTAAAGACCCTTTTTGCGCCATCTGTATTTTTTGCTCTTCGGTAAGTTCACTTTCTGAGGAAAAATTCACTTTGAATGTACCATAATCGGTATAGTTGGGCTCAACAGACTGAATTCCTTCAAAAGAAACATTTTTATAAGCGATAACGGGAAAAAACATTGTACCTGGATGAGATAAGTTACCATCGTATTTTAAGTACTGGGGATGAAAAAACACATTCCAGAACATATCTGCTCTTAATGCATATTCAAGCTCAAACCTATCCGAAATCTTTTTCTCCATCTTTTCTAAATATAGCTCCGCATATCTGCCTTCATATTTATCAGAGATTTTTTCGGCTACCTGTTTCCAGCGGTTTAGGATTTCTCCGTGATTAACAATCCCTCTAAATATTTCGTTCCTGGAATTCACATCAACCTTTAGGGGATATATTGCACCCATGCCCATGCTGGCCAGTTGTTCACCAACAAAATCAGGCTCATGCCTGTCTATAAAAAGGTCTGTTTTATCAAAGCATAACTGCCAAACTTTATTTTCATCTCTAAATTGGTTCACTTTGAGGTGGATCTGGTAATCTAATCTTTTTGCCACTTCTGCTTTTCCATCGTTATAGTATTTAATGGTAATGCCATAATTCCTTGTAGAACGGGGTTTGGGTGCAAAATCAATCGCATGGTCGATATTGAGCTTAATTTTGCCCTGAGCTGCAGAATTTGAAAGGCTACTTACTTTTTCCATAACCGAACGTATTAATAAGTAACCCTTTTGCCATCGGCATTTGGCGTCATAGGCTGTATGATACCGTAAGAACTTTTTCTATCTGCCGACCAATGCAAATACTGGTTTCTCAATTTGCGAAGGTCTTCCTGCTGTTGCCGCTGCGCGGGATCCCTGGGTAATTCTGCAGAAAAAACATATTGTGATCCATTAGCCATTACATAATCTCTAAGCCTGGCTTTGACCCTAAGTAGCAAAGGATTGCCATTGATGGTGTATTTTGTTTCAGTTTTACTTTTAGCAAGCGGCAAACCATGATTCTGACTATGCTCTGCCATATACTGTAAGGGGATATAACTGTATTCTTTGTAAATAAACCTTCTTCCCTCAAGGGCCCAGTACATATTGCCACCGGTAACTTTCAATTGATCTTCCTTATACCAGGCTTCTTTTATAAGTTTTGCTTTAAAGGCATCAAGATTGCCTTTAAGGGTCCACGAGGTAGCCAATTCGGATACTACTTCCGTATCTGTTTCGTAACTTCCTCCAACATCACTGTGTACACCCGGAAAAACCCGTTCCCTCCCAACATTTGTATGTGTTAAAGAAAAATTCTTACGGTGCTCATTTTCAGCTACAAAATGGACAACATTTTGCGCACGACCAATCTGGTTGAGGTGTAATTCTTCAACATCGTTGAAATTAGGAGATGCACTAAAATATTTTGAGTACGACGATACGGTATCAAAAATGCCCAAAAACCTTACCTTAATTTGGTTAGGTGTTATTTTAAGTCCGGCAGCGCTAAACATTTCGCCTAAACGGCCGCAGGCTGGCATTACTTCTAAACTTGTTGCTTCCCCATCCGAATCATATCTCGATACGATTCCAGTATGTGGGTCTGCAGTCATCTTAGACCGGTATTCATTTTTACTGATCTCATAAACAAAATTTCTTGCTGCTGCAGCCCCCCGGCTAAAACCAAATACGTCGAAAGTAATGCTTCTTAATTTCTTTTTTCCGCTGCTCTTTATTGCACTTTTCAGTTTATCTGTAAAAATTTTTTCACATGCCTTTCTCACTTTTCCCCTTATTCCTGTGCTTCCGGTACCGAAGGCATAACCCATTTGACTATCTTTTTGCCCATCTTCAGTACCAATACCCTCTAAGTAAATACTTTTACTCTTATCGTAAATATCCCAAAGTCTGGCAACGTTCGACCAATCGTTCTGGTAACTGCTATCGCTATCTGTTCCGTTACGCTGGTAGGTAGGTGTATTGGCTCTACGCTCTTCAGAGTTATTCATATTGTTTTTTGTTCCATCAAAAAACACACCTACAAAAAGATCTAAATACTCTACTTTATCGTTTGGCGGTACATAACTGCCCAGTTTAACGCTCGTCATACTAATCCACTTTACTGATATCGATTTTCGCCCTGTTGAGCTGAATTTCTTCTGTACTATTTTTTAGCGATATTTTTGCTCCTTTCCCTTCCGAATTTACCGATACAACGAGGTTTATCTCACCGGATTTTCCGAGTTTCTCAAAAGCAGCCATTGTTTCCTTTTCATCAAAAGGTTTTATTTCAAGCCCATATTTCGTTCCGTTTTCCTTTTTCCAAACCAAAGTGATGTATTTCGGTACGGCCCTGGAAACGTATGGATTAGCTGTAAGATCTTCTCCAAACCGATTTTCTTCTTCACCGTTAAGGAAATTGTAATAGCATAATATCAACTGATCTCCAACGGGTAAATGAACTTCTGGATGCCAAGGATATTTTTTGCGGTAAAGTTCATAAACAGCTGGATCTGGCATGCCTTCAGCTTTAATGCGTTCTAAAATTTCCGGCTTCATAATCATTTTATCTTCCAGTGTAAGTGTGATAAAATTCGGCTCCAGCATGTACTTTGCATTGGGATAAGCCTGTTCTTTTGAAATAGTTGTTTCATTGGCCTCAAAAGCACCCACTTCCGTCTGGAAACCTGGGCCGCTAAGCCAGACCACTACCTTACCTTTTGGCGCAAGACCGATTTTGATCAACGTGTAGTTATCTTTTTTATTAGTCAGGTTATCCTTAAATCCGTCATGGAATAACTGGGCAATGCGGGCCTTATCTAATTTCCATTTACCGGTATAAAATTTCTTTTCCATTAGCGATAGCCAGGTAAAAATTAACGAATCCGGTGCTTCCATCTGTTTGGTCGTTACGCTCATCACACCGCCGTCGTTTCCCCATCCAGTATTCTGCGTTCCCCAGATGGCATCAAAACTATAGGTAAAATCGTTAGCAATTAAAGCACCCTTGTATACTTCCATCGGATATTCTTCGGGAGCCGAAACCGTACCTGTCCACTCAAATTTTTCTTCCATTTTTTGTCCTTTGCAACTTGTTATTGCCAGTAAAACGAATGCCAGCAATAAATACCTGTTTTTTCTAAAACTCATGATTTGTTACCGCTTGATACAATTTTTTTGCTACTGGCCAATGATAGGTTCTGTGAAGTAGCTTCAACATTCATTACCTGGGCAACTTTTTCCAATTTAACACCAACACGGAGTTCGTATTTTTGGATTACCTCGATGCTGATATTTTTAGCTTGTTTTATAATCGCCATCGTTAGAAAAGGTTAGATTTTTCGGCGCTGTTAAGCTCCACAATTTTACCACTCTGCATCGTCATGTTCTCTTTTGCACTAAACATGCTTATTTCTGAAGCAATTTCGTTTGAAGTATCAGCCGTTCTTTTAAAATCTTTTGTTGCCAGTTCTGTACGGTTATTGGATGTTTCGGAAACATCGCCAACGGCACTTAACGAATAATTATTACCCGCTGTAGTGGCAATATCCTTGCCCGCATTGGTAGATTGGTTTTGCCCAACCTGCACATCCATATTCTCCTGTACGTTAATCTGCATGTTCTTACAGTTTAAACTCATGTTTTCAAGGGCGGTAATGGTAATATTATTACCTTTGGTATCGATGTGGATGATATTGTTATGGATATCGGTAATTTTTATCCCCTGACTGTTGGCATCATCGTCAAATTCGACCAGATGTCCGCTCCGGGTAATGATGCTTTTAAGGTGGTTTTTAATCAACGGACTGCTATCAACACTGGCGCTGTGGTAAACGCTTCCCATCACCACCGGGCGCGCAATATTTCCTTCTTCAAAGGCGATCATTACCTGATCATCGATCTCTGGAATAGCGAAATAACCGCGGTTGTTACCCCTTTCGCCAATACCGGCACTTGGTGTAACCACACGTAACCATTCGGTAACATCGTTGGTTAAACATTCCCATTTAAATTTTACCTTGATACGTCCCTGCCCCTGTGGATCGTTGTTATCGACTACATCGGCCAATTGCATATCAGGCTGTGGCTTTTGGAAGTTTTTTACCAATAAGCGCTCGGTTGTAGCTATTTTTCCTTCGAAAGTATTATGGTATTTACCATTTTCGTCGATGTGGTGTTTAATGCCCGTAATCAGAAATTTGCCCAGGCTTTCTGATGTAAAAGCCAGTTCTTTGCGAAGGCTCATGGTAATTTCGGCAATGCTACCAATACTCAGGCCTGCATTATCGCCCCTGGCTGTAACTTTTAAAAGTTCACTGGTATTGGCTTTTTCTTCATTTTCGACCAGGCTTTTAATATCGTTGTTATTATCTACCCTGATTAATGAAGGCTGGTTGAAGGTTTTACTGAAAGTAAGGTTCGAAGCTTTAACGGCATGCGATAAATCGGGTGTACCCTCCACTTTACCCGTACTTTCGCTCAGCAACATTTCGTCCTGTTTTGGATTATAAGAGAAACGTTTGTTTTTAATTGGGGCAATTTCCATGGCATACTGCATTTCCTGTACATCCCTGCCATAAAACAGCGATATATCCTTTTGCGTATTGGGCTTACCGAAATTAAGCTGCTTGCCATCATAGAAAAACCATTCGTGGTACTCAGCCGAAAGACGGTTCAAAAAAGCAAAATCGCTTTCCCTGTATTGGATAATATAATCGATGGGATTGGTCCTGGCTGCATTGGCAACAACTTTAAGGTCGTTTGCAGGTGTATCTTTGGTTGCCAGTTTTACAATCTCATTCAGGTCTTTATCTAAATAAGAGCCTAAATCAGGCCCGCGGTCTATTAAAATAGTTGGACTATAGCCACTTACAATCAAAACACCATGGTAACCATGACTTTGAGATAATTCGACTTTTGAAACCAGACCCACAAAATTCTGCATACCTTCTGATGAATGCCCGAAAGAAGCAGTTAGGGTTTTACCTACAAAATCGCGGCTATCGTCCAGGCTGATTAAACCAGGTGCGCCCATCTGATCATGATTAAAACGCAGTTCGAAGTAATGATGTTCGTTAAAAGCCTGTTGAAGACTAAAGGAAGCAAAATGTGTAATTTCCTTATCTTCTATATTGATTTCTGCAATGAGTTTCTTTTCCATATTAATTTATCTTGATCACAACAATTACCCTAAGCCAAATGCCGGGTATGCACATGCGTTTATATTAAAAATGGATCCATTTTCTTCAAACCGTATGTTCAGATGAATATCGTGTATTGATGCCGAACCAAACGTTTTACCTGAATAGTAATGGTTTTTTACTGCAATATGTTTGGAATGATTAGACATCATTGAGCATTAATTTTTGTGTAGCTTTCTAAATTAATATACACATCAGGAAGCTATATTAATTTTGGGATGATAAGGTAGATGTAGGGTGATGAAAGTAGCAAATAATTAAAAGCGCTCCGATAAATCGGCGCGCTTTAATTACTATATGTTTAGTGATGACTAAGCTTTTGGCCAATCGTTTTCGTGTTCTGCATTGCCCAGTTTTAACTTACGGGCCGATACTACGAAACTTAATGTCATTGGGGTATTATCGTTTACCGCAATACCTTCGTTATACTGAATGATGTAACCATCTTCGAAAGACAGTTCTTTCATTTTTGCATCTTCTTCGCCTTTTTTGAAAACTAATGTTCCCGAAAGTGGCTTGTACTGGTTATTAACCATTGATTCGATTACTGAAGTATCTTCAGTTGATTCGATTTCGATGTGGATGGTACCACCATAAACACCTGATGATGGACGGCCTTTTGCGTCAACATCTCTATTTAATGAAAAGCTGCACTGAAGTACATCAAATTCTTTTGATCCTAAGTTTAAACGGGTTTTGAATGCCATTGTAGTAAAATTTTAATGTTTTTAAATGAATGAATTGCGGTGAGCGGCTGGCGTGGAGCGAAGAGCATGGCGGTTATATTGCCATAAACCCTAAACCTTACGCCTTAAAACCTCTCTTTAGGCTTTTGGCCAATCGTTAAGGTGCTCAGCATTGCCTAATTTAAGCTTTCTGGCTGAAATCTGGAACTTGAGTGTCATCGGGTGATCGCCCACAATGTTTATTCCTTCGGAATATTTAACAATGTAGCCGTCTTCGAAGTTAACTTCTTTCATTTTGGCATCTTCCTCTGTTTTCTTGATCAGAAGGGTTCCTGTAATAGGTTTGTACTGGTTGTTTACCATCGCCTCGATAATTGAGGTGTCTTCGGTTGATTCGATCTCAATGTCGATGGTACCGCCGTAAACTCCGGAAGAAGGTCTTCCTTTAGCATCTACATCGCGGTTTAACGCATAGGCACAATGAAGCACATCGTACTCCTTGCCTGAAAAATTTAATCTAGCTTTGAAAGCCATAGTTTTAAAATTTAAAGGTTAAAAATTGATTTATTGTAGCGTCCGCTACTTCATCAACTCGACCAAATATCAGGCCAAATAGCTCTATAATCCTCATAGCTAAGCATTAACCTGACTCTTAAAAAATAGCTAATTTGTGCTTATTGCCTAAAAACGCAGTTAAACAATATTATAATGTGGAAAATGTGTGGAAAAAACTGAATATATCTTTAGTGTTACAATTACATTATAGCAATTTGATAATGCTACAAAACTGTAGCGATTATACCCAAAGTGTAGCGTTTTAGGACAGGTTAATGCTTATTTTTTTAAATCATTATAATGGTCAGTAAGACACAGACCATGGCGACTTTAAATCAGCTGTGAACCGAATTTTTCCATTTTGGCCAGCCATTTTTGACTATAATGATTTTCCAGGGAATGAAGTTCGCCGATGGTGTTGGTAAGCACCGGACTCATTCTACATTTTTCGAACACTACTTTTTTAATGGAAAGGTAAGTAGTTTTTTTATTTGCCTTCCATTCTTTAAAGGTTGCTTCGTCTAAAATAGAAACAATCCTTGCCGAACGGCCACTAAAGTTGTTGTTTACGTTTTGCTGCTGGGTAGTAAAAATCTGATCGGGCATAAAAAGGCGGTCGAAAAAGCCTTTAATTTTTGCCGGTATATGATCTACATATACAGGACAAAAAAGCACGATATGGCTACTCTGCCTAATGGCCGTTAAGGCTTTCTGCAAATCGGGTTCTAACTCAGCAATCTGCCTGTTGTTAAACAGCTTGTTCGAATTAAATATCAGATCGATAATGGCCAGCTCCCTTACGGTAGCGCCAACACTTTCTGCCCCTTGCTTATAGGCGTTAATCAGGAAATTTGTAGATGCGTTTTTTTCAATATCCCCATTCAGGATAAGTACTTGCTTCATTTTTTTTGATTAATCTGATCTGGCCGATGCATTACAAAATTATAAAGAATTTGTTAAGTGTTATGCATAACCCATAAAAAAACCCAACGCTAAGGTTGGGTTTTTATTTTCAGCAATCAAAAACTATTGTTGATTATACTCAGTATTCCATGTTGTATTTTCATCTTCTCCCTTATGTCCATCCAGTTTTACCACAAAACTTTTAGCCGGGAAATATGGGGTAATGTGGATATCAAGGTGGATTCTGTCTTTTTGTTGTTCATCTCTTTCGAAACGCATAATCTTAAATCTTTCGATCAAGCGGTCTGCACCCTGGATCCCATCCAAAAACTTAACAATCTGTCCACGTAAATCCTGTTCAGTTTTAGAAGTCCAGTTTTCGAACGCTCTTCTGTTTAAGAAATCGAACAATACTTTGGTTACGTAATCAAATACACGCACAACAGAATAGGTTTGCAAACCAATGTTATCGCCATTAAACAAAGTTTTAGCAGAGAAAGCCATTACTTTACCATATTCGTTAACCATTGGCACTAAACCAACACGTTCTAAATGAGAGATTTCGCTTTTCTTCAGATCGAATTTTACTCCATCTACTTCGTTTATTGCACCATGTTTTTTACCGGCAGTAACCTGCGACATTAAGGTGTAATACATTTTACCTGCAAGTGCAGCTGATCCTGGCACGGTTAAATCGTCTTCTTCACCTACTTCTGCAACTTTGCCACGTCCAACCAACCAGTTACAGGTCATAATTACATTTGATCTGAATGCATCTGCGCCAGTAAGGTTGGCAGCAGTAAACAAATCAAGTACATCATCGGGTTGATCCAGATCGGCAAAATCGGTTACCAGCATGGCTTTGTTATTATGGGCTATTTTACCCCATCTTTCTACCACTTTATTTGAACCCATATAACCTGGCACCACCATTAGTGAATAGTTTTTGCGCAGGTCTAAACGGTCGTAATTTTGCTTTAACTCATCATCCACATATTCGATAAAACGTGGATTATCTAAATCTTTGATCTGATCCATTGATGCGTTTAACAACACCACATTTTTAAGTTTATCAGATTCGGTATTTTTATAGAATAAATGAACCGAACGATAAGCCTGCTCTAATTCTCTGGTACTTTCTAAAGCTGTACCAATATTTTTGCTCAGGTTTTGTTCCGCTGCGTTCAGTTTTTCGGTGCTTTTTTCAACCATATCGGCAACCGAAGTAGAAGATTCGAGCACATCGATCCAAAGCTGGATTTTCTTTTTTAACTCTTCTCGTTCTTTCTTTTTCTCATCACCGGTTAAAAAAATCTGTTTACGGGCTTTACGTTCAGGGTTTAAATTCTGAAGGCCATCAACAGTAGCTTCCAACAAATCGAAACCGCCAACACGGGCCAGTTTCTCTAAGTTATCTTTAAGTGATGTTTTCTCTATGGTTTTGACTTCGGCCGGTTTAAAACCTGCTTCAGGTGTATTTTGGTCTGCTTTTAATTCTTGAGGATTTGACATGTTTTTTCGGCGTTAAGATTATTTATTCTGCTCCAATTCGTCAACAAAATTCTTTAAAGCACTAATGAAAGCCGATTTTGTTTCTTCGTCATCAAGCGTAGCTTTTAAAGTTTTGTTTGATTTTAACTGTTTGATTACGTTAAGCGACATTTCTCTCTCGATGTTAACATTGGTGAGGTAGTTACTTTGATTGATAATGTTTTTTACACCAAAATCGCTTAAATCGGTAAAGTTAATGGTTTCGCCAACGGTAGATCCGTCTTGTTTTTCGAAGGCTACTTTAACATTTGGTTTGTAATGTTCAAATACTTCTTTAACCGTTTTTAAACCTTCCACTTTTTCTGGCTTGATGGGTTCGTTATCGGTAAGTTTTTGTATAAAAAGTGTTTTGTTGTGGGCGATTTCTGCGAAAGCTTCTGAGGTGTCAATTTTCCGCTCGTTACCACCAATTTCATAATTAAACATAGTATGTAGATTTAGGTTTACGATTAATTTTTTCTAATAATATAATAGCTAACGTTTTAACTCAATTTTTGTTCTAATGTAACAACTTCTGGCTGAATAATGTTCCATTCGAGTTTATCTTCTTCAGGATTTTTGCTTACCACAATCTTCGATCCTTTTTTTAACTCTCCCGAAATGATATATTTGGATATCGGACGGCGTAAAAGGTTTCGGATTACGGCTGATAGTTGCCTTGCGCCATATTTTGGTGTAAAACCATCTAAAGCAATCATTTTCTTGGCATCATCTGCAATTTCGAATTCGATTCCCATTTTATTTAATGATTGCACCAAACTGCTCAACTGTATTTCGAAAATCCTTACCACATTGCTTTCGTTAATTGGTGCAAAAGGTACAATTTCTGAAATCCTGGCTAAAAATTCGGGACGGAAATGCCCTGCCATCACTTCCATAAGCTGGTTGGAAGCCGGAATAACGCCTTTACCAATCTGTTCTGCAATCCATTCGCTACCGATGTTCGATGTAAAAAGTATTAATGAATTGCTAAAATCGCCTTCTTTGCCCAAACGGTCGTGCATGTGCCCTTCATCCAGAATCTGCAAAAAGGTATCGAAAACGGAAGGGTGCGCTTTTTCAATTTCATCAAATAACAATACCGAATAAGGCTGTTGCCTGATTTTATTCACCAGCAAACCACCTTCTTCATAACCTACGTAGCCCGGAGGCGCACCATAAAGCAATGCGGCACTGTGTTCTTCTTTAAATTCTGACATATCGAAACGGATCATCGCTTTTTCGTCGTTAAACAAGAATTCGGCGATTGATTTGGCCAGTTCGGTTTTACCTGTTCCGGTTGGACCCAATAAAAAGAACGAACCTATGGGCTGCCCTTTTTTGTTCAGGCCGCTACGCGACTCGAGTATGGCATCAGAAACAGCTTTTAAAGCCTGATCCTGCCCTACCACACGTTTTTTAAGGTACTGCTCCATATTGAGCAATTTTTCTTTTTCACCTGCCTGCAGTTTTCCCATCGGGATGCCTGTTTTATAGGCTACAATTGAGGCAATATCCTGCTTGGTAATGCGGTCGCTTTTTTCTGCAGCGTATTTTTTTAATTCCTGGAGACTACTGTTGATATACCCCTGATATTCGTCGGCTGTTTCGAAAGCATCAGTCTGTGTTTCATCGGTTAAGCGGCCTAATAAAACCGGACTTAACTTATTCTGCAATAAAGAGAAAAGCCATTTGTAATCCGCAAACTTATCGGCTTCAGATTGTTCTGTATTTGCATTTAAAGCTTCTAAATCAGTTTCCAAACTTTCGATTACCTGATCGGAGGTATCGTTCATCATTTTCATTGCGGCCATGGTCCTGTCAAGCAGATCGAAGGCAGAATCAGGTAAACGCCTGTCTTTCATGTAACGCTTGGCCAGGCGCACACATTCGCCCAAAGCATCTGGTTCGATGCTTAATGTATGGTGCTCTTCGTATTTTACAGCAAGTTTCTGCAGCATTTTGATGGTGCTTTCTTCGTTTGGCTCGTTTACCTGCAACACCTCAAAACGCCTGCTGAAGGCTTGCTCGGGTTCGATAATTTTGCGGTATTCATCAATGGTTGTAGCACCGATTACAGTAATTTCGCCACGGGCCAGCTCAGGTTTTAATAAATTACCGATCCCTGCACCCAATGGTCCTTTACTATCTAATAAGGTATGGATTTCATCAATAAAAAGCACCGCTTTTTCGAACTGTTTGATTTCTTTAATGATGTTTTTTAAACGGTCTTCTATTTCTCCCTTGTAAGATGCCCCTGCAATCAAAGAACCTAAATCGAGCTCAAAAAGCTGAACAGGTTTTAAACTTTCGGGTACATTCTGGTTTACAATATCAATGGCGAAACCATCAACCAGCGCGGTTTTACCCACACCGGCATCACCGGTTAAAATTACATTTGGTTTTGTTCTACGGCAAAGGATTTCCATCATCTGCCGCGTCTCTTTATCACGACCGATGATTTCATCTGTTTTGCCATCACGCACCATCTGCAACCTATCGATACAGTATTTATACAAAGCGTTACCTGTACTTTTATTTTCGGTACCAGCAGAAGCTTTATCAGGCGAAACTACCCTCGAAATTTCTTCGTCCTTTACATACAGGTCTAAAATTTCGCGTTCTTTAATCGGGAATGATTTTAACTGATCGGGCTGAAAACCAATTCCTGGCTTGGCCAATGCGGTTAAAACACATACCGGGGTTATTAAATCGAGTCCGAGTTTAATGCGCACATTATCGGCTTCTTCAAATATCACAGCAATTTCGGGTGCTCCGCTTACGGTATCTGTAAAACTCGCCGATTTTGCCAGCTCATCAATCCTTACTTCTGCCCATTCGCTAATGTATTCTTCGTCCTTACCAATGGAGGTAATGAATGAGCGCAGGCCAACATCTTTATGCATCAATCCTTTGAGCAGGTGAGCCGCAGTAAATACCTCGTTTCTATACTCTTTGGCTAAAGACTGTGCAATGTGCAGTGCCGTTTTTACCGATTCGCTTAAATTTGTAACTGCCATATCCCTTAGTTGGTTGTAGGCAATACTGCCGGGTTAAAATTATTTTCGGTGATGTAGTAATATATTTTGCCGTTCGAAATAAACTGCTGTTCAATTTGAGTTGCCCTTTTAATCTGCTGTACCGATTGACTTAACAATTTGATATAGCTTTCAAACTGGTCCAAAGGCATTTTCGAAGTACTTTTTAAATCGTTTACGGTGTATTTTGCAAGAAAATCGTTACTTAAAGGCAAACCTGTTACCAATTTAATATAGTTATCTAAAGTCATCTTTTTTATTTCGCCAGATGATATTTTTATTCCCAGCATCTGTTTTGGCATCCTCACATAATTTTTAACCAGTTTGCTTCTGAAAGAAGATTGATCGGCCTGAAGGTTTTGCCCTAACATAATCGAAAACACATCCACAATTTGTTTGTACTCCATGTTGTTTAAAACAATGGCGTATTGCAATGTAGAACGGTTATTTTTCACCGCATCGGCTGACAGATTTGCGGTACTGTAATATTTAAAGGCATTGTGCGGCATGCGGTCTGCTACTTCTGCACCAACAGGTTCAGGCAATAAACCTTCCACATCGGCAGATAGGTTTTTACGTGATATACCGGTTAAGCGGAAGGCGCTATCTAATGAACTGATCTGGTTATAAATATCAGAACTTGTTTCTTTTACAAAACGGCGCAAGGCGATCGTCATGCTCTGGTTTGAATTAACGGATCCTTTAGTTGGAAAAACAACCCCACCCTGGATTAAACTGTTTTTAGGATAATCTAAATAGTAAGAAATAGAATCCTGCAAACTGGTATTATAAGGCTGGAAACTTTTTAAACCTTCACCTTTTACCATTGTGTTTTTTCTGTATTCTGCAGAGCGGATAGCCGACTCTGAAACGAGCTTGCGCGATTGGATAACAAAATCGTTAAACGACTGGTTAAAATCACTGTACACCTGTAAAGCTAATATGCGGGCATCGGCAAGGGCAACCTGTTCGCTTAGTTCGTTAATCAGGTAATTGTTTGTTCCACCCGAATTTCCGGTACTACCCACCAATATAATTAAGTTGGTTTCGTTCTTTTTTGCTTTAAATAAGCCCAAACCTGTTTTAATGGCCTGAAAAACGGGCTCTTCGCTTATTTCTCCATTACACCTTACCGTATTTTTAGCCTGGTTTGATAAAAAAGTCATCAACTGCCTGTAATCATTTTGGATCGGGCTAACAAAAATGCCTTTTAGCGCACAGCCGCTTTCACCGCGGTATACAACACCTCCATAGTTTACTTTTGTTCCTTTGCCAAAATCGCCCATAATATTTTCGAAAGAAGCGATCGTGTTCGTCATTCCGGAAAAATACTTGGTCATCGGGCTACCACCATCGACCACGAAAACTACATTTACTTTGGTTTTATTTTTACGCAGGTTCAGGTAATCCTGATAGGAAAGCGCAGAGCCGTTAATGGTTAATATCTTATTGTCTTTTTTATTGTAAACATCGGTTGCTATCCCCACCACGTTGTTGCCTTCATCGTTAGAAACTATTGGTACGCTTCGTAAAATCAGGTTTTCTCTTGGTAATAGTGGATCTACTACAAATGCAGTCCCTTTATCAATTCCGTTTCTGATGGCTGTTGAGGTAGAATCATCATTGTCGTAATTACCTGGTTTAACTGAAGTAATATACAAACGGTCGCCCCAGCTGTGTACGGCTTCTGCAGAAACCCAACCATAAATGCTTTTTAAAGCAGTATCGGCAACCAGCTGATCATCAGAACCGATCAGGTATTTTTTTCCATCTTCCGATTTTTTGTAGATATAAGCAATTTCGTGCAGCCTTACTTTAGTACGCCTGTCTTTTAGTTCGGGCGTATTATAAACCAAAATGGAATCGGTGGTATCAAAATAGAATTTTGGTTCGGTTAAAGCATTTTTTCCGTTAACAATACCGATGGCTTTTTCTGCATAACCTGTTTTCTGGTTAGAGAAGGCGCGTTGCCATAGAAGCAATTTCGATTTTGCGATCCAGCCATAGCTGATGGCACTTTTTTTATCGTTGATCTTTCTTCCCCTGATCATTCCCGCTTTATATTTAATCAGTTTCAGGTATCCGTTTTCTTCTTTAGAAACATAGAAGGGCTCCATAAAACTGATTTTTTTCATAATCAGGCTTCCACCAGGGGCTGTGGTGGTATAATTATCTTCGCGGTCTGAAAAAACGATCCAGGGCAAACTGCTGCTGCTGGTATTATCGTTAACATTTATGCTTTCGGAAGGCCTTTCATACGATTTAGGCATGTATTTTACTTTTTTGCCAAAGGATGCCGGCGACTGTGCGTAGGCAAACGATATTCCTAAAAACAGGATGGTTAAGGCATAATATTTTTTCATAATCTGTAGATGAGCTTAAAATTAGGAGATGTTAATCTATTTTGTTTTGGCAGTAGCTTCGGCATTTGTTGCCGCAGGCTGGGCCGTTCCCGAATGTTGTTTGATGTTTAATAAACTGGCACAGGTAGAGTTTGGCTTAATGGTGAGCTGCGCTTCATCAACGGCAATTTCGCCCCCAAAAGTTAGCCCCATGCAGTATGAATAAATATCGGTCTGTTTTTTCTTCCCGTTCATTTCTACATTAACTGTTACTTTTTCGTTGCCGCACATATATTTGTTAACGAGGTAGTAATAATTGGAATTAAAATCGGCACCGTTGGCAATGGCTTGTAGGCGGGCCCTGATATCATCGATGGTTTTACGTTCACCATCACCAGGGGCAACAAGATCTTCTACAATTTCGGCATTAGGATCGGTAATCAAAATATTTAAGAAAGCAGGCTTGCGGCTTTTATCAGAGCGTAAACGAACTACATATTTACCTGGTGCGCGGTAAGTGTATAAGGCTGTTTTACCTTTCACATCTACACGGCCGGTTTCGCCGAAAGACCATTCGAAATCTTTTCCTTCGCCATCACCCTCTAACCTGATTTCTTCATTAACCAAACCGGCAGTTGGCCCGCTGATGGTTAATACACTGTCTATAACCGGTGTGTGTACGGTATCTCTTACCGTAACCGGAAATTCCTGGCGAAGTTCGCCATCAACAGTTAGGCGTACAATGTAAGTATCAGGTTTAGTATAATGGTAAGCGCCGGTTTTAGTAGTGGCTTTTTCACCATTTCCGAATTCCCATAACCATTTTGAAGCTTTTGGGGTATTATCAGTGAAAACTAAATCTTCGTTTAAATAAATTTCATCTTTTAAAATTCGCGCATCAATTGCTCTTTTTTCGAACAATGAACTTTTAAATAAGAAAATAAGGCCTGTTAAGAGCAATACAGCTAATAAAATGTAAAGAATAACATAGCCCTGCGAATTTGAATTAACTTGCTTGGTGTTTGTGTCAGACATAGGTAGCGTTTTTTATAGGTTGTTTTTGGGATATTTATCGTGCAGACATGGTTTGCTGCAACTGGCGCCTGTTGGTAATGCAGTCGTCTAGTTGCCTTTTATGCAGTTCGATATCTGAAATGTTTCTGTTCTGTTCCTGTCTATCGTAAAATAATCTGTCGTACAGCTGAGCGGTTTGAACAAATATTTTGTAGCGCGAGTCTGAAGCTTTACGGTCAAACGCTGCCCTGATAGAGCCTAATGAGTTTTGGATATCGTTTTTTAAGAAAACAGCTTGTACGTTTGGATTATAGCGGGTAATCTGTTTATAAGTGGTATCGATGGTAGGCGAAGTTTCTTTCACCATGCTTTCGAATGCTTCGTTCTCATTAATCTTAACTTCGAGCTCTTCTTTAGAAATTTCGTAGCGCGAGGTATTGCTATAAAAAATACCGAAGCTTAAAAGCCCAACTGTAAAAATAAACAGCGCCACAAAAAACAAGAATTGTTCGCGCCTTTCTTTTATGCTTAATTTTATCATAATCTTTAGTTATCGGCCGAATCTTCCGTTTTTAATTTTATTTGCAGCAGCCTGGTTTGCACGGTGGCAATCGTTGATCTGTTCTTTATACCGTTGGATATCGCCGCGTGTGTTAATGAGCGAATCTTGCAGATCGGCCATGGCACCAACATTTTTGTTCAGTTTTTCGTATAATTCGAAACTCGGACTGGTTTGTGTTTTTTTGGATACAAGATCTTTAATCCTGTTATTGGCACTTTGAATATCGCCTAGCAGGATGCTCTGCTTGCTCATTTCATTGGCGTTATAATCGCGGTATTGGGCAAGTTCTTTAAAGCGGAGCAGAATAAGGTCGAAATTGGTATTGATATCTTTTCTTAAATAAGATAGCTTTTCGGTCTCTTTAACCTTTTTATCGAGTAAAGTGTACTCATAATCGGATGCTGCAAAAAAGAGGTAAATAGAAAGGATGGAGAAAAGCGTCAGGAATACAAAGTTTAAAATAAACCTGGTATAAGCAGTTCTAATTTCGATGGCGTTAATGGGTTTCATAGAGCATTAATAATTTCACATAGTATTAGTTATCATATTAATCTGACATCGACCTCACGTAAAATCACACAAACCTTTTCAAATTAACATTGTACTATAACAATTTTTAATATTTGTTGTTTGGTTATTAAAACGATTTTATTTCTTTTACTTTTAACAAACTTTAAGCCAAACCATCTATGTCTGAAAATTTTTACAACAAACCCTTCAGATTTAAGTCTCTTTTCTCGGGCACTGGGCTACAGCCTGCTGACCTCGGAAGATCGATTTCAAACCACATAGAACTGATCATTTTTACCCGCTTTGGGGAGCACCGGTACCATAATGATTTTGGTTGTGAGATATGGGACCTCGATTTTGAATTAATCGTAAGTGAAAGCATCTGGGAGGAAAAATTCCGCAAATCGCTGTTGAAATCGATCACTGATTACGAGTTCAGAATCTATAATACTGCGGTAGAAGTACGCATTACGGAAGTAGAGAATGTATATCCTTTGCGTAAGATAACGGAGATCAAAAAAAAGGTAGATATTAGTGTCCGGGCACTGATAAAAACCACAGGTGAAAAATATTTTTTTAATACTGCTTTATTCCTCAGCCCGCTATCAACCTAATCTAAAACGCCCATAATATTCTACACATGAAACCAGTTTTTTATTCATCCAAAGACGAAATCCGGAACAGAATTGTAAAAAATGCCGAAGATTTCTGGAATGTTAAAGACAGTAACGACTTCGATCCATTGGTAAGGTTGATTATTGAGGCCCTAAGCAACGAGCTTTTTAATGTTGCCAATGATGTAAAAAATCTGGAGAACAGAATCTTTGATAAGATCAGCCGCATCCTGGCTCCCGATCATTTAACTTCATCTTTACCGGCACATGCCATTATGCATGCGAGACCTATTGAACAGGAAGATTACCTATCGCCTTACAGCCAGTTTGCTTTTAAGAAAAACATTCAGCAGGAAAATGATAAACCGAAGAAAACCGATATTTTTTTTAGCCCACTCCATAATGTAAAAGTTAATAATGCATCGATAAAATATATTGCTACCGGGAATACACTTTTTGACGTAGAACAAATGGGCAAACGGCCCGCCCATAATACACTGCCTGGTACTTTGCTTGATAAAAACACCCTTTATATTGGCTTTAGCGGGATAAATAACTGGATGGATTTTAATAAACTGAATTTATTTTTCGACTGGAAAAACTATTCGGTGCCTGAAAACACTTACGACCTGTTATCGTTAGGAAAATGGTTTTACAAAGAAAACGAACTCACAGGTTATACCGAGCGCTTTATGGACGAGCCTTTAACGGGTAAAATACAGGCTCCTTTTCAACATAAACAATTGCTTAACCTGATTAAAGCCGACGTGCTGCAATTTTACAGCAACAGGTTTATTACCCTTGGCGACCTTAACGATTTCAACATTGACGACACGAAGGAGCTTCCTGCCGAGTTTGCAAACTTATTTCAACCAGCTGCACTAAATAAGATCGATGATTCGGTAAAATGGCTTAAGGTAGTTTTTCCGGCCGCCATTAATCAGGAAATGCTGAATGAGCTACATATTTATATCAATGCCTTCCCGGTTGTAAATAAGCGGTTAAGCCAGATTAAACACAGGCTTAAAACGATGAACAACATTATCCCTATTAAAACTGAAGCGCTCGACCAGATGCTGGCAGTAGAAAACCTGAAGGATAACAAGGGAAAAAGTTATAACGAAATTCCTTATACCAACGAGAACGAAAAAGGTGATGGTTCTTTTTCAATCAGGTATGGGGGTACGGAGCGTTTTGATACCAGAAATGCAAAAGAACTGGTAGATTATCTATTTGAATTATTACGCGATGAAAAAGCTGCATTTTCAGCCTACGGACCTGATTTTTTAAGCACAATTCTTAAAAACCTGGAACAAAACATTGCACTTATTGAACAAAAAAGCCGTTCGGCACTTAAAGATATAAAAGAACTGCCCAGTTATATTGTATTGAAACCGATTGATGATGCCGATATTTTATTTTTAGATATCTGGGTTACGCAGGCCGAAGAAGCCAATCATATTAATGCAGGCAGCCGCCTGGCGGTATATGATAATAATAAAGTTAACGCAGAGAGTATTTTTTTACTAAGCCAAACAAAAGGTGGCCGATCGAGATTAAATGCAACGAACAGGGTGCAGGCTTACAAATATGGCTTAACCACTGCCGACCGGATTATTACTAAAGCAGATGTGATCAACTTTTGCCGCTACGAACTTGGGAATAAACTAAAAAGCATTAGCCTGGCCAAAGGCTTGATAATGGATAATAAGCCAAATGCAGGGTTCATTAAAACCACTGATATTTTGATCGAACCAGCAGATAACCTTAAACTCGACGCGCAAGATTGGGAAGAGCTTTTGAGTTTAACATTGGCAAAATTAAATCTGAGAAGTACTATGAATGTGCATTACCGGTTAATGTTAAAGCCAGCTTTGTATAGGGCGGTTTAGTAAGAAGGTCGTCATTCCCGCGCAGGCGGGAATCATAAAGCTTATTTTATTAAGGTTCCCAATCAACCCGATAGCTATCGTGTTGGGAATGACGATCGCATTTACATAAGGCTAGTTAATTATTACGAATAAATATTAATCGAACACTGTTTAGTAATTATAGCCATTTTGAAGTGTTTTAAATATACACCGTATAACCTAAAAAAGCACTTTCGCCATTTTCACTTAATACCGTTTCCTGATAATCGGTTGCTGTAAGTAGTTCTACATTTACTTCTGCATCTACTGGCATTAAATAACTAATGGCCATATCCATAATGGCCCTGTTTTTTTGCCCGGGAATAAATTTGATCAGTTCCTGTGGAGAAGTTGGCCCAATATTGATGTTGTAAGCCTCGTGTTCTGGTGTAAAGCTGTCGCCTATAATGGTATCAATACCCAATGCGCTTGCGCCAAGCTGCATCTGCATTTCTTCAGCAATTTTTACCGGGGCAATATTTGCTGTAGCATCAACAATGGCAATAGGAAGGTTAAACAACGCGGTTAGTACCTTTGATACAAAATCGATATCGTTTCTTTTCTGCTGGATTTCGGGCAGCAGGTGCATCCAGATAATGCTCTGTTCTTTATTCAACAGGTTAAATTCATCCCAGCCAAACTCGAAGATCTGGCTAAGATCAGCATAAGTTGTTTTTTTATCGAGCATATTTTCATACAACTCGGTCATGATCCTTACATAATTAATTTCAGCATCAAAGGGAGTAAAAAATAACCTGGCTTCCTTTTCTTCCTCTCTCCTATCTCTGATGTCTTTTATCATCGATTCCTCATCCATGCCAGCACTGCCTGTTGGCGGCCTGTGGAAAAGCCCTTCGGGCAGCATATCATACAAACCTTCGCGGTTGGTGTTGATGCGGATGCGTTCGTGCCTTCTTTTCTCCGAATAATAAGCTGTGGTACTTTCGATATCTTTGGCAAAAGCGCGTTTATCAGGCCCAACTGGTATAATTTCTATCCTGTCTGCATCAATTACCTTACGTTCAATCAGGTCTGCAGCATGTGCTACAGCTTTATAATCTGTAAAGAGTTCGTTATTAATCAAACTTTCTTTTTTCATTTAAACTTTAAGCTTAGTTCTTTGTTATAGGTTAAATTTATATTATCGAAAAAAATAGGATTATAATCAAATACTAAAGATACTATATTTGTAGTACATCACATCTATAAAAATTAATGGACGTTCAATCATTTTTTATTCGCTTTCTCTTATTCCCGCTGATCTTTCTGGTGTCAACGGCAGTACTTTCTATCATTAACAAGAAGAACCAGTTTCTCAATAACAAAAGACTCATCGTAAGTGTTCTGCTTATTGGTATTATTTTAGCAATTCCGGGTTTTCTGGGTTTTCTGAACTTTAATTTCATGCCATGGGGCTACATTATCTGTTGTATTTTCTACCTTATAATGGGTTCTCTTTTTGTTTATCTGTTAACAAAATACTACCCTAAAGATTTACTGGAGCGTAAGGTTTTTATCTTTTTTGCTACTTTAGTTTCGGCTATTTTATCGGTGTATCTGTTTCAATTGGCCTTTAATTGGTTAAGTTCGGTAAACTTTGGCTGGTTTGGTGCAGGCAGTATCATCTGCTTTTTTGTACCGCTAATTTTTTGGTGGGCCTATGTTGCCTTATTGGGCATCCCTTCAGAAATTTACAAAATCTGGAGATATCCTGATACTCCGCTGGACATTAATATGGACCACGTAGATTTTAACCGCTTATTAGTATTAGAACTGGAGCTGTACAAAAAAAGCAGCGACCCCGAACCTTTAAAGGTAAAGGTAAAAGCGGTAGAAAATATGAACTTCGGTATCTGGTTCCATAAGTTTATTGATGATTACAATTTGAAGTTTGCCAAAAGCCCTGTAGAGTTTAAAGGCGATGATATGGAGAACTACAAATGGATTTTCTTTATCAAAACTTCCTTTTTTAAACGGAATATCTTTATCGATCCGGATCTTGATATCATTGAAAACGGCATTACCGAAAAAATGACGATTTATGCGAAACGCGTATCGGAAAATGTAAATAAGCCTAACGAAGTTGGCGAAAGTGCTATCTTTATCTAATCTATACTAAAAACATCTACTATGATAAAGCCGCTAAAATATAAATCCATCAACTGGATTAATGGCATGAAGCTCTCCAGCGATCACTTTACCGTAAGCGATCTCTATTTGCAGGATTTTGTACGGGATGCCGTATCGCTGCAGTTAAATAACAGTAATTACGGATTTTTACCGCCATTTGCGGGCTACAAAAGTTCGCACGATATCGAAATTATTGAAAAGGCAACTAACCACATTGAGGTGCGTGTAAGGTATTGTAATGCGGTTACACCTGAAGGTTGCCATATTGATATTGTACAATCTGATAATATGGATACACTGGTTCATAACCATTATTTTGGTCAGTCAGAACCACGAAACTATGTTATTTTATTGGTGGTTAGCCCGTTTAACCGCGTACCCACCGGCACACCAAGCCCTGATGAAAGTCCAATCCGTTACCCTGAATTAGCCAAAGGTTATTCTATTGCGGTTTTACCCGAAAGTGAAGTAGGCTCGCAAACGGCAGACAGTTATTTTCTGACCATCGGGCAGGTTTACTATGAAAACGGAAGGTTATCGATTAATAATAGCTATATCCCACCAAGCACAACAATAACAAGTCACCCGGCATTAATCAGGTACTATGAATCTTTCAGTGTTTTACTGAACGACTTACAGTTGGCTGCATTTAAGATTATTGACAAAACAGGTGGACGGGATAATATTACACCTCTTGGCAAAAATATCCGCCTGATTTCGGAAAAAATTGTAGATTACATTGCAGGTTTGTTTTATGAATACAGAAACATCGCACACCGCGAATCGCCTGTAGTGTTGGTTGGTTATTTTTCGAGCCTGGCACATATCTTTTTCACGGCAATAAAATTGATTGACCCCCGCGAAAGAGAAGAACTGTTAAAATACTTTTACGAGTGGAAAGATGTAACGCCAGGAAATTTTGAAGAACTTCTGGCTAAAACCATCGAACTGGTATATGACCATAAACAGATCAATAACAGCATGGTAATGGCCAGCGAATTTATGAATGTACTGGTTGCGCTTTGGAATAAATTAAGCGGATTAGAATACATCGGCCAACGCAAAGAAAACATTGTGGTTGCCGAACAACAGGTGGTACAGCAGGTACAGGCCAGAAAAACCTGGACGTTGCTGGATTAATAATATTTCTCGGAGTAAATTTATCAAAAAGCTGTACCCTCAATGAGGATACAGCTTTTTGATTTACATGATGGTGTTGGTTTAAAAATTAATCAGCGTACTGCCATCGTAATAAGCAGGCTTAGCTATACCCAGGAATTTTAATATGGTAGGTGCCACATTGTATAAATAAGGCGCGCCATGATAATCTGTTGTTTTACGTTTGAATATAGGGGTAGTTAAGGCAGTCCAGGTAATAGTTGCGCTATTTTTGGTCAGAATATCTATTTTAGGTGTAACCAAACTTCCGTTATAGCTTGTTCCTGAGCCTTCATTTCCTTTAGTATACAAAACGAGGTCAGCATTTTGTGGGTGCGACGAAGTTATGGCCGTAAAACTATAAGCACTGATACTGCTTGCAGGTAAAGCAGATTTGAACAACCTGATTTCTGAAATATTACCAGTAAAGTAAGGATTATAATTACCCGTACCATCCTGTCCTATTTTAAATGTGGTACCACTTTCTAAATCGCCTACGGCAGAAATATTACCTTCTGCAACTTGTACGCCACCATCGTATATGGTTGCTTTTTGCGTGCTGCGGTTAACCACAATGGCTACCTGGTGCCAAAGCTGATCGGTTAAATCAACGCCATCAACATCAAGCCTATGGGTGCCATCACCAAAATTAGCCCTGATTACCCCATTTCTATTGGAAATGATAATCCCTTTATTGTAACCACTTGCCCAGTTTTTATTTCCGATAATTACCGGATCGCTTGTAGCTGATGTTGCCCTTGCCCTAAACTCGATGGTAAAGCTACTGGTTGCGCCAAGGTTAAAATTACTAAGGGCAGGCAACTGACCATAAATATTGGTTTTAAAATCGACTGTAGAAATGCTATGTGGCGTTGATTCTGTTGCAGTAGTTGGCAATGCATTTACCAGTTGAGGTGTAATGGCACTATTATTCAAAATAATAAAAGCATTCTGCTCCAGGTAACTGGCCCCACCGTGGCTGGCATCACCACCATGATCTGTAGCAACAACGATTAGCCAATCTTCATTGTTATAAGTTGGTCTTGCTTTTAAAGCCGTTAAAATTCTTCCTACGCGTGCATCAACAGCTTTTACAGAGTCCATATACATTTGAGTAGTGGTTCTATAATTACTGGCGTGCCCGGCATGATCTACATCATCGAAATGGCAAAACGCGACATCAGTATTACTGGTGGTAATCTCCTGGATAATCCTGGTTTCCGTGGCGTTGTCGCTTGCACTGTTCTGCTTCACAGTTACATCCTGAGTGGCTACTATAAAATCGTTAATGGACGACCAGGTTACAATCGATGCAGTACGCAGCGCAGGTAAACTGGTTTTGATCTGCCTAAAAAAAGAAGGGTAATTTACAAAGTCTGAACCTGAAAAACTATTGTCGGATGCTTTGTGCTTGGCCACACCAACTCCGGTAAATAATGCGGACCAACCATTAGATGACCAGGTTGGCACCTGTGCCAGGGCGTTGGTACTGGTGTACGATTGGTCCATCAATGTTTTAAGGTTTGGTGCATTTGAAGCTGTAATGGCTTTCCAAACACAGCCATCTATACCGATAAATAATACTTTTTTGGGCTTTGCAAGCAAAGCATTTTTTGATAAAGATTGTTGATCTGAAATTTTTTCCTCTGAAGAAGCTGTGTCGGCCTTTTTACAGGAAATCATCGACAGGATCATCAGATAAACCAGGGATGTTAAAAGCTTTGATGTTTTCATAGTTAAATTAAGGTTAAAATAATGTTTACATATAAATGATTTTGTTTAGCTAAACTAAACAAAATATTTCTAATAAAGAAGTCCTTAATTTAAACCACTTTACATCTAAAACTGATTGATAAGAATTTGCCTTAAGCTAATATTTAACTAAATTATTTAAAATGAAAAAAGCCTAACTTCTCCAAGTTAGGCCATACATATAATTTTTATCATGGACGCGAAAAATATCTTAATCAAAAGCAACTTGTTCTGGTCCGGTTATTTTTTTGATGTGACAGGCACATTTACCTCCGCTTGCTTTAATTATAACAGATTTTGCTTGATTGGTTGTTGCAGATGTTCCGGTAATTTTTAAATCGTCTCCACTTTCTGATAATTGTGATTTATTACCATCATCAAGCACAATGTAAAAACCTTTTACCGTACTGGTTGATGCACTTGATTTTGCATACAATTTTTCTCCGGTTCTTTGATTTACCACGTTAAGGTCTTTTATTTCAGCTCCCGCGCCTTTATTTTCAACAAATTTTATACCCAACATAGCAAATTCTTCTGTACATACTTTGTTTTCGCACTCAGAAGTACTTTTGTTTTTTTTACAGTTGAGCAGGGCAATACCCATGATTAATAAAAGCATTAATTTCTTCATTGTCTATTTGGTTTTTATTGAAAACGATAAAATTCATAAAAACGCTACAAATGATATGAGAGACATAAATAGTATAGATATATCACTCACAATCAAATAATTCTCAATCTTTCCTCTTCAAGGTCGATCTGGTATAATTGATGGCGGATGATTTCCTCATTAATAGCAGGATCTTTATTTAGCGCAGTAAGATATTCCCGCTGGCTTTCGAGCATCTCGATAAAAATGGTTTTTATCTGGTCGTTCATCCAGCTGTCATCGCTGGCTTTCGATTTTTCTTCCCAATGCCTTAACAACTTTTCCATACCAGCATGTCCATTCAATTCATTATCGTATTTATTTTTAAGAAACTGATAACTGTGTTGTTTTAAGCCCTGTTTCATGTTTTGTTTAACCGTTTCTTCATTTTCCTGATTAAATATAAAACCAAAGGCCCCTGTACGTTTTATAATGGATGGAAGCGTAAGACCTTGTACCAGAAGCGTAAGCAATATCACCACAAAAGTGATGAACAAGATCAAATCTCTTTGTGGAAAGGCCTTTCCGTTATCGAATGTTAAAGGTATTGCCAAAGCTGCGGCTAATGAAACTACTCCACGCATACCTGTCCAGCCAAGCAGTAGGGGCATAAACATCAGTGTCCGTTTAGAACGCGTAGCGGGAGTTACGCTCGGGCGGAAGATGAGGGTAGCAAACATGGCAGCATAAGAACTGATGATGCGGGCCGCAATCAATACGCCGGTAACCAATAAGCCATAGCCAATGGCAGTACTTAGGGGAATACCTTGTGAACGCAGTCCATCCCTGATTTCAGGAAGCTCCAGACCAATAATTAAAAAAACGACACCGTTTAAAATAAAGATAAAACTCTCCCACACACTAAATGCCCTGATTCGGCTGGTGCTGCTTAAAAACACCAGTCTCCTTGCCGACATAAACAATCCGCCACTCACTACGGCCAACACGCCAGAACTATGCACCTGTTCGGCAATCCAATACATAAAATAAGGCTCAATGAGCATCAATGCAATATCAGAAGGTGCATCGGTAGGTAAATACTTATGCAGCCGAACAAATACCCAGCCTAACAATAAACCAATGCCTGCACCACCAATTACCATCCATAAAAAGCTACCAGCCGCATCTTGCCAGATAAACTGACCCGTACCCACTGTAACCAACGCAAAACGGAAGATGATTAATGAGGAAGCATCGTTTAATAAACTTTCTCCTTCTAAAATAGCAGCAGTAGATTTTGGGATTTTTACAAATTTTGTAATGGCTGCTGTGCTCACTGCATCAGGTGGAGAAACAATACCTCCCAATAAAAACCCTATAGCGATTGTAAACCCCGGAATAAGATAATTGGTAACCAGTGCTACAGAAAGTGCGGTAAAAAAAACAACCAGAAAGGCAAAACTACCAATAATGCGCCACCATTTTTTCATTTCTTTAAAAGAGATTGACCAGGCAGCTTCAAATAATAACGGGGGAAGAAATATAAAAAATATGAGGTTGGGATCTATTTTTACCTTCGGCAACCCGGGTATGAAACTGATTAGTAAGCCACCAACAACCAATAAAATCGGGTAAGCAATTTTAAGTTTGGTGGCCCACATATTTAGCAGCACAATAATGGCCACCATGGCGAGCAAAAATGGTAAAATGGTATGCATTGTAGATAGTGATTAAAACAAACGGCTATATCAAGTTCGGTACCTCAATTTATAAAAAATACTATACAATTTTTCTCTACTTCTCCCCGATTCGAAATCTTAATCTGTTCCAGTTGTTCGATCCGGCGTGCGGACTGTTCGATAATGAACAGTAACAAGTAGGCGAAAAACACACAAATACCTGATTAACAGTTAAATAAATAAACCTCTCCCATTTGGCACTTCCTTCGTTAACATGTAATTGAACGATATGATTGCCGAAAAACAAAGGCTCCTTATCGCCCAAAGATTTATTAATTAACAATCAAAATAAAACACGCTATGAAAGCTTACTTAAAATCCCAAATTGCCATGGTATCAGTCTTAATTTTATTATTGACCTATATTTTTCCTACAACTGCCAGTGCAGTAGAAGATGAACCTATAAAAACTCAAAAGATTGCTCCTTTCAGGAAAATCATAATCAAAGGGAACATTGAAGTGGTCTTGATCCAAAAACCGGAGATTGGCATCTCTTATGCCGATGACAATGAAGGAAACGCTAAAGTAACACAGCAAGGTGAAGTGCTTTCCATTACCGGAACCAGTACAACAAGGGGCAAAATTTTTGTTTATGTGAACGAGCTTTACAGAATAGAAGCCGAAGAAAATGCTACCATTAAAACACAAGGAATTTTATCTGTTAAATTTCTTCAGATTATTTTAAAGGGAAATGCAAGTGCTGATATTTACGCAAACAGTGGGGAACTCTATACAGCTATCTATGATAAATCTGAACTATACTTAAGGGGAAATACCGATAAACATTTCCTTATTATGGATAAAACGCCGAAATTAACATTTGATCGTTTCGCTGCACTACATACTCAAGCAACAGAATAATAGGAATATTAATTGGTATTAACCTGATCAAACAAAAAAGCCCTAACTTTTGCAAGTTAAGGCTTTTGTTGCGGAATGGACGGGACTCGAACCCGCGACCTCCTGCGTGACAGGCAGGCATTCTAACCAGCTGAACTACCACTCCTTTTGTTCTCTTTAAAGTTCGAACCTCTTTCCCCTTTCGGGATTGCAAATATAGGGACTATTATCAGTTTATTACTATACTCTCGGATATTTTACGGCACAAACCCGTAACCTACTGAATTTCACTAATAATATTTTATCCAGTGCAAGCTAAGCTAAAAACTAATTGGCCGTGTAAACACAACGATATTAAATTTTTTATAAATTTAATCACTATTTCCATCACACATGAGAACATTTTTTTTAGCATTATTATTCATTACTAGCATGGCCTTAAATGCATGCAGGCAAAACGATTCAAACATAAATCCTCAAGAAATAGACCAAGAAGATACGCTTACAATTGCAAAGGAGGACATTTTGACTTCAGATGTTCTAACAAAAGAACAACAATTGAAACTTAGCCCTGCAGATGTTCTCAAACGTTTACAGCAAGGCAATCTGGATTTTACAAAAGATAATTTAACGATTCGCAACACTACCGAAAGGATAAGAAAAGCCTCGCTAGGCCAATATCCAAAAGCAGTTATACTTTCCTGTCTCGATTCGAGAGTACCCGTAGAAGATATTTTTCACAGCGGGATTGGTAATCTATTTGTTGCCAGGGTTGCAGGGAACATTGTTAATGAAGATATTTTAGGAAGCATGGAATATGCCTGCAAAGTTTCAGGAGCCAAGCTTGTAATGGTGCTGGGCCACGAATACTGTGGCGCAATTAAATCCGCAATAGATGGTGTAAAGCTGGGCAACATCACCAAGCTTCTCAAAAAAATTAATCCTGCTGTTATTAGCGCTAAAACCACCTTTAAAGGCAAATCCATTTCTTCAAATCCATTGTTCGTAGAAACGGTTTGCGATGAAAACGTTAAACTATCTATCCGGGAAATCTTAAATAGAAGTACCATCTTGAGAGAAATGGAAGCAAAAGGCGAAATAATTATTGTTGGAGGCGTTTATGATATGAACTCCGGAAAAGTCGAAATATTCGAGCCTGCTAAATAAAGAGTTTTTAACAAAAAAGCCTCAACTTTTGCAAGTTAAGGCTTTTGTTGCGGAATGGACGGGACTCGAACCCGCGACCTCCTGCGTGACAGGCAGGCATTCTAACCAGCTGAACTACCACTCCTTTTGTTCTTCTTTAAAGTTCGAACCTCTTATCTCTTTCGAGGTTGCAAATATAGAGACTATATCTTAATTCGCAAACTTTTTTTTAAAAAATATCTAACTCACTAACCTACAGCACCTTCCTGCATCTTTTCTGCATTTTCTGCGAACTGAAGTGCATCAATTATCTCCTGAATATCACCATCCATAATACTTGGCAGGTTGTACATCGTTAATCCGATGCGGTGTTCAGTAACACGCCCCTGAGGATAGTTATAGGTTCTGATCTTTGCTGAACGATCGCCGGTTGAAACCATTGTTTTACGTTTAGCAGCAATATCACCATTCTTTTTCTGCAATTCAATATCGTAAAGTTTACTACGCAACATCTCCATAGCAATTACACGGTTACCCAATTGCGAACGTTCCTGCTGGCACACCACTACAATACCCGATGGTTTGTGCGTTAACTGTACTTTGGTTTCTACCTTGTTTACGTTCTGTCCACCTGCACCACCAGAGCGCGAAGTTTGAAGTTCAATATCGGCGGGATTAATGTAAAGGTCAATTTCTTCTGCTTCCGGCAAAACAGCTACTGATGCTGCTGAGGTATGTACACGCCCCTGCGTTTCGGTATCAGGCACACGTTGCACACGGTGTACCCCACTTTCGTACTTTAACTGACCATAAACATCATCACCATTCACTTTTAAGATCACCTCTTTATAACCACCGGCCGTACCTTCGGTTACATCAACGGTCTCCACTTTCCAGCCTTTAGTTTCAAAATAACGGGTGTACATGCGGTATAAATCGCCGGCAAATAAAGCGGCCTCATCACCACCGGTACCACCACGGATCTCAAATACGGCGTTTTTGGCATCTTCCGGATCTTTAGGAATCAGCATCAGGCGGATATTGCTTTCCATTTCTTCCTGTTGTTTTAACAACATATCAAGCTCCTCCTTTGCCATTTCGCGCATTTCAGCATCTTTTTCAGTAGCTAAAATTTCTTTATTGGCATCGATGTTACTCATCACATTTTTGTAGATTTTGTACTCATCTACAATTTTGCCCAAGTCTTTATATTCTTTATTTAAAGCCGCAAAACGTTTCATATCCTGAATTACATCCGGATTGCTCAACGATTCTTCCACATCTTCCCAACGCAGCTTTATAGCTTCTAATTTATCTAACATATTTATTCTTGTTGAAATTTCCTGACGGTTGGCATAGACCCAAAAATTCAGGAAATGCAAAAATAAGGAAAAAAGCTGAATTAGTTTGTTTGGGGAGAATGGTTAATTGGTTAACTGTTTAAATCGGTTAACTGTAGCAACATTAAGCAAAGGAATGGTTTTATAAAAATTAGAAAATGAAGGGTGAAGTGCCAGTGGCGGCCGGTAGTCCCGCTATCACTTCAAGGCCTCGCTACGTTTCGTGCTCCGGGCTTTACGTTCTATCGGGTTTAGATACAAAGGGAGGTGCATTTTAGGCACATTGCAACCCTAAATAGCAGCAGAAACCGGGGTACCTAAACGGGATCCGATAGCTATCGGATGCAGTGGCAGCTCCCGATTTTTTTCTAATCGGGACTACAACGTAAAGCCCGAACAACATTAAATAAATGCTACAGACTTTGCTTTCCAAAATCAAAAAGCATTACGGTTTTGGGCTATAGTATTCAAGTCTTAAATTCTCACCGTCAAAAACCCCATAAGAACTATAGTTGAGCCACTCGCCAATATTTACATACCTGCTCCCATTGCCCAAATCAATATCGAGCGGCAGGTGCCTGTGCCCAAAAATAAAGTAATCAAAATGGGCTTTCTGCAACTCTTCTTTGGCATAAATAGCCAGCCATTCTTTATCCTCGCCCAAAAATACTTCCTTTTCAGTCTGCGCGGCCCTGCTCCCCCTGCTCCAGCCATTGGCTATACCAATACCCAAATTAGGGTGCAAACGTGCAAACAACCATTGGCAAACCTTACTTCTAAAAATTTTCCTCAAAAATTTATACTTATTATCTCCAGGCCCCAAACCATCGCCATGGTGCAGGTAAAATTTCTTCCCACCACGTTCAATAATCAGCTCATCACTGATAATTTCCATCCCGATTTCCCGGGTAAAATAATCGCGCACCCACATGTCGTGGTTACCTTTAAAAAAGTAGATCTTGATTCCTGCATCGGCCATGGAGGCCAGTTTACCCTGCAAGCGGATAAAACCTTTCGGCACTACAGTGGCATATTCGAACCAAAAATCGAAAATATCGCCCATTAAAAAGAGTTCACTACAATTTGGCGTTATAAAATCCAACCAGCTTACAATACGCGCTTCACGGGCACGGCTTTCGGCATAATTTGGCGTGCCTAAATGAAAATCGGAAGCAAAATAAATGTTCTTAGCCATGTATTTTTCAAAGGTAAGGGAAAAAAGTGGAAAGCTTAGAGAGTAAAGCCGAAAGACCAAGCACCATAATCTGTGAAATCAACCCGAAGGAAAAAAAGAAGTGTGGTATGGTTGCAATGTTTAAAAGTTGAAATGTTTTGGATGCCCAGGCAAATCAATAATCAGTGTAATTCCAAAATCTGTGAAATCAACCCGAAGAAAAAAAAGACATATATTAGTAAATAAATCTGTTTCGCTATGAAAAAACAAATTCTATTAAGCTTATTTGCATTAAGCCTTTTCGCCTGTAACCAGGGCAAAAAACCTGCAGAAAAAATAACATTGATGAAATATCCTGAAACGAAAAAAGACGACACTAAAGACAATTACTTCGGCACTACGATTGCCGATCCATACCGTTGGCTGGAAAACGACACCTCTGCCGAAACCAAAGCCTGGGTAATTGCCGAAAATAAAGTAACCCAAAACTATCTGGATCAAATTCCTTACCGTGCAGACATTAAAAAGCGTTTAACTGAAATCTGGAACTATCCGAAAGAATCAGCTCCATTTAAGGTTGGCGAATATTATTTCTTTACCAAAAACGATGGATTGCAAAACCAAAGCATCTGGTTTATAAAAAAAGGCCTTGATGGCAAAGAGGATGTTTTTCTCGATCCAAATAAACTCACGGCCGATGGTACTGCGGCTGTTTCGCTTCTTGGTGTTTCTCACGATAAGAAATACCTTGCTTATTCTGTGGCGCAGGCCGGATCAGACTGGAGCAATATTTATGTAATGGAAATTGCCACCAAGATGAAATTGGGCGACGAACTGAAATGGACCAAATTTTCGGGCGCAGCATGGAAAGGTGATGGTTTTTATTATAGTAAGTTTGATGAACCCGCCAAAGGAACCGACCTTTCGGCTGCCAATAAGTATCAAAAAGTATATTTCCATAAGTTAGGCGATTTACAGAAAAACGACCAATTAATTTTTGAAGACAAAACCAATCCTAACCTTTATTTTGGTGCCAGCGTTACCGAAGATGAGCGCTTTTTAGTCGTATATGCCAGTGCAGGTACCTCGGGCAATGCATTGTATTATCAGGATTTAAAAATACCGGATAGCAAAATAGCACCTCTAATTAAAGGTTATGAGCATAATCACAGCGTTGTTGACAACATAGGCAACAAATTATTGGTAAACACCGATTTAGGCGCAGAGAATAAACAAGTGGTTCTGGTTGATCCGAAAAATGCAGATCCGAAAAACTGGCAAAAAATCATTCCGGAATCTAAGCTGGCGCTAGAAGGCATTGGAACTGGTGGAGGATTCCTTTGGGCAACCTATTTAAAAGATGCCAGCACAAATATTATTCAATTTGATTTAACCGGCAAGAAAATTGGCGATGTAAAATTGCCTGCTATAGGCACGGTTGGTGGTTTTGGAGGATACAAAGAAGACAAAGAATTTTTCTACACCTTTACTAACTTCACCACTCCGAGCAGCATTTATCGTTATGATGTGGGCAAGGCCGAATCGATTTTATATAAAAAATCAGAACTGAAGTTCAATACCGACGATTATGAAACCAAACAGGTATTTTACCCTTCTAAAGATGGCACCAAGGTACCGATGTTTATTGTACATAAAAAAGACATCAAATTAGATGGTAATAACCCCGTTTACCTTTATGCTTACGGAGGTTTCCAGATCAGTTTAACGCCTGCATTCAGCTTATCACGTATGTTGTTTTTAGAGCGCGGTGGTATTTACGTACAGCCTAGTTTGCGCGGCGGAAGTGAGTATGGCGAAGCCTGGCATAAAGGCGGCATGTTAGCCAAAAAACAAAATGTATTCGACGATTTTATTGCCGCAGCCGAATACCTGGTGAAAGAAAAATACACCAATCCATCTAAAATTGCCATTTCGGGCGGTTCAAATGGCGGACTTTTGGTTGGTGCCTGCATGACGCAACGGCCCGATCTTTTTAAAGTAGCTTTACCTGCCGTTGGCGTATTGGATATGCTTCGTTACCACAAATTTACCGTTGGCTGGGGCTGGGCTGTTGAGTACGGAACCAGCGATAAAAAGGAAGATTTTAATTACCTGATCAAATATTCACCGCTTCATAATATAAAAAGCGGTGTTAATTATCCTGCAACCCTAATTACTACTGCGGATCATGATGACCGAGTGGTACCTGCCCATTCTTTCAAATTTGCGGCAACCTTACAGGAAAAATATAAAGGCGAAAACCCGGTTTTAATTAGGATAGAAACCAAAGCTGGCCATGGAGCGGGCAAACCAACCACAAAACTGATCGAAGAAGCTGCAGATGTATGGAGTTTTGTGTTTCAGAATTTGGGGATGAGCTGGTAAAGCTGTAAACTATGATGAAGATTCATAAAGAGATCAAAAATAATGAGCTGTATCTATATCAAAATGGAATACTTATTTATAAAAAATGGTTGGCAACAGGCGAATCAAAAGTTTTTGATTTAATGGCATACGACAAATACACATTAGCAAGTTTCAACGAAATAGAGTATGAAAATTCAAATTCATTAATTTTAGTGCAGGCAGAACTGGAATTGAAGCCAACAAATGATGGAGGAAGAAAATCAGGTATTATATCAGGCTTCAGACCCAATCATGTATTCGAATACAAACAATACCAAATGTTACAAACCTTTATTGGGGATATTAATTTTAGCGAGTGGCCTACGATAGAGCCTGGGGAGAAAAAGAATGTGAAAGTTAGGTTTCTTGATTTCCCTTCACTCCACCCCTATTTAAATCTTGGTCAGGTATGGTATATCCATGAAGGAGAACGGATTATTGGCAAAGCTAAAATATTATCCTTTTATCATTCGGATCAAGAAAGAATCAATCCTCCACTAAACCTATAGACCAATTATAATTTGCTTTAAATCACTAAAAACCTTTAACTTTTGTTTTCAATTAGCTCAAAGCATATAAAATACTGAATATAATAGGATTGCAAAATTATCTAGAATATTTCTAAATAGCAGAATTGATAAGACTTTATTTTGTAACTTTGCGTCAAATTTTTCTTTAATGATCACTACTGATATAGCCGTAATAGGCGCTGGTCCGGTTGGTTTATTTGCCATTTTTGAAGCCGGTTTATTAAAAATGCGTTGTCATTTAATTGATTACCTTCCTCAGGTTGGTGGTCAGCTGTCTGAAATTTACCCTAAAAAACCGATATACGATATCCCTGGTTATCCTTCTGTGCTGGCTCAGGAACTTATCGATAATTTAATGGAGCAGGCCAAGCCTTTCCATCCTACCTTTACTTTAGGTGAGCGTATAGAAGGTTTAGAAAAGCGTGGCGAAGCCGATTTCGTTTTAACCACCAATATGGGTACCATTATCGAAGCTAAAGTTGTGGTTATTGCCGGCGGTTTAGGCTGTTTCGAGCCACGTAAACCAGCTGTAGAAAATTTAGAAAACTTTGAAAACGGCAAGGGTGTAAATTACATGATCCTTGATCCGGAAAAATACCGCGACCAGAAAATGGTAATTGCAGGTGGAGGCGATTCAGCCCTGGATTGGACCATTTACTTAGCTGAAGTTTGCTCTGAGTTAACATTGGTTCACAGGAGCGAAAGTTTCCGTGGTGCACCAGATTCGGTTTCTAAAGTAATGGCATTGGCAGAAAGCGGAAAAATCAATCTGGTTTTAAACAGTAATCTTCAGGCTGTACACGGA
Source organism: Pedobacter roseus (assembly GCF_014395225.1). Taxonomy (NCBI): domain Bacteria; kingdom Pseudomonadati; phylum Bacteroidota; class Sphingobacteriia; order Sphingobacteriales; family Sphingobacteriaceae; genus Pedobacter; species Pedobacter roseus. The sequence goes on along the minus strand of NZ_CP060723.1, from coordinate 5,576,960 downwards.
ACGGATAAATTGGAGCAAGTTGAAATTGTTCAGAACCGTACCATGGAAAAAACGATTGTTGAGGCCGATCACTTAATTCCTTTGTTCGGTTTGAGCCCTAAATTAGGCCCGATTGAAGACTGGAACTTAAACATCAGCAAAAGTGCAATCGAAGTTAATGTTGATGATTATTCGACCAACATCCCAGGCATTTATGCTATTGGCGATATCAATACTTACACAAACAAGTTAAAGTTGATTCTTTGTGGTTTCCACGAGGCGGCATTAATGAGTCACAGCGCGTATTCGTACATGAATCCGGGTGTTAAATACACCATGAAATATACAACTGTAAACGGAGTTTCAGAATTTTAAGCTTTCTCCTATATTTGCTATTCAAATAACAAGAGAACTAAAAATGGAAAATAACATCAATATATATATGCAGGAGCCGGATGGCTCGGTTACTGAACACGTTGCCCCAACCGATATGGGCTTAAGCCTAATGGAGTTTTTAAAGGCATCGGAATACGATATTCTTGCCACTTGTGGCGGAATGGCTTTATGCGCCACTTGTTGTGTTGATGTTTTGGAAGGCGAAGAAAAACTTAACGAAATGACAGACGATGAGTATGCCATGTTAGATACTTTGCCTGATCTGTTACCCAACTCACGCTTAGCCTGTCAGTTGCAGTTAAATAACAATATGGACGGATTAAAAGTAAAATTACATGGCGTAAGCTAATCAGTAAATAATATAAACAAAAATGGCGATATCAAAAGTATCGCCATTTTTTGTTGCCTTCGTTGTTTAGACCTCGCAGGTTTTTGAAACCTGCGAGGTCTGAGAATTTATTTACTGGATATTCACTTTCTGTTTCTCTACGTTCCAGCCATACACTTCTACAGCTAAATTGCTTTGTTTACCAGTATATTCTACAGTTACTGTTTTACTCTCTCCCGGCAAAATGCTTACATAATTATCATCATAAAAGCTAGGTAATATCCGCTCGTTGCTATTCGCATTGATTAAAGCAACACGGTTAAAAAACGCGACAGGATTTCCAGCTGCGTTGCTTAGGGTTACAGCCACTTTTCCGTTTTTCTGATCAACAGCTGCAATTTTCAATGGCGTCTTTTTGATATTTTTCAAGCCTGAATACTCGCCATCTTTTCCGGCCAGCCAATAAATGTTCTCACTTAAAATATTTTGCTTCTGATCTAAAATCCTTAACGAAACAAACAAACCTTCCTTTTTATCCAGTTTGGTTAAAAACTCATTCATAGGAAAAAGTCTCCTCACCGAAGATGGACCAACCGAGTTGAAGGCCTGAGAGTAGAAATAATCTTTCCCATCCATATCATAGGCCTTTGCCTGCACCATCAGGTTGTTTTTGGTAGTAAATCCGTTGTTTACAATGGTAACCATGCTATCTAAAGGATTCATCATCACATGTAACGGTTCACTACCTTTCCTCAAGCCGTATAAACAAGCATTGGGATCAAGGTAATAATCGTACATCTGCCCACGCATGGCCGTCCATGGGTTTTGGGTTTTCCAGATAATGGAACCGGTGTACCAATCCCACATTTTGTTAGAAAAACCTTCCATTAGCGCCCTGTACTGGTCGTAATTGGCCAATTGTGCTTTCATCGCAAAATCTTCGGCACTTTTTGGTTTGCCATAAGGATTAAGGTACTGCTCGTAAGAAATGTATTTATGATAATCCCATACCGAATCGGGTTTGCCCTTGTATTGTGGCGCAATCAGGTTTTCTTTTGGAATAAAACGGAGCAAAGAAGCATAATCGCCTACCCCTACCGATCCAACTTCCGAATTGTAAGGAAAAGTTCTGGTACCCCAAAAAGTTTTAATATCCTGGATGCCATAAGGACCATCACCATTACCACCGATTGAGTTGAACGACATTTCATCACTGTTAGAGAAGTCGAAAAGTTTTCTGGTGCCATCCAAACGTGGAAGGATGTCGTTTTTTAGAGGTTCTAAAATATCTTCAGGTGGGGTAATTTCATTTCCACCACACCAAAAAGCCAGCGAAGCGTGGTTTCTGATCATTTTGATCTGATCTTCAATAGCAGTTAGAGTGAGGTTGTGGTCATCCGGATAATTTCTCCTTGTCCATTGATCTTCTTTTTTCATCGGGTCTACCCAACGGCCGTTACAATCGCCACTGAACCAGAAATCCTGAAATACCAATAAACCATATTTATCGCAGGCATTGTAAAATTCAGGCCTTTCCAGTATTGCCCCACCCCAGATTCTGATCAGGTTGAGGTTCATATCCTTGTGGTAACGGATTTCTGCATCGTAACGGGCATCGCTAAAGCGTAACATTGCATCAGAAATGATCCAGTTGCCTCCTTTAATAAAAATCTTTTGCCCGTTTACAAAAGCGCCCATACTTTTGGTATGCTCGTTCCAGATATTATCGATCTGGCGTACGCCAACTTTAAGCTGCTCCTGATCCAATGTTTGATTGGCTGCAACAAATTCGATTTTTACATCATAAAGATTTTGCGCACCATAACCACTTGGCCACCACAACTTTGGGTTTTCTAGCAATAAATCAGGAAGTTTAACAATTGTTGTTTTATTTGCTGCGACGGTTGCAGGCTGTTTCACCAGCTTACCTGCGATCTGATATTGTAAAGTACCTGAAACAGGCTGATTGGTCGGGTTTTCGACTTCAACTGAAACTTTAACGGTAGCAGGATTCTGTTTGCCTTCTGGTAAACGTTTGCCCGGCACCAAAGTTATAACCTGAGGATTCTGGATATTGATGCTTTTGGTTTTTTCGATGGTTACTTTATCCCAGATTCCGGTATTACGGTCGCGGGTGGGTTGAATCCAGTCCCAACCTGCAGTATATTGCGTGGTTAAACCTTTTGCAATGGTTCCGTCACCACCCTGGCCACCGTTAGGATTACCTGGAAAATCTGGCGGATAAACAATAACAGCCAATCTGTTTTTTCCGTTAGCAGACAATAGTTTGGTGATGTTATATTGTGCCCTAAGGTGCATCCCAACCTGGGTTTTCGGATTTACTTTTTTTCCGTTCAGGTAAATTTCAGCTTTGTAATTTATTCCCCTAAACTGTAACCAAACCTGTTCGTTACCCGTGGCGCGTTCTTCAAAATCTTTTACAAACCAGTAGGTATAATAATCGTTGCCGGTTTTATATACATCAGGAATCTTTTCGTTGTTCATTCCATAAAATGGATCAGGAACTTTTTTATTGTTCAATAGGGTGGTTAAAACCGTTCCAGGAACAGTTGCAGGAATCCAATTGTTGATCGAAAAACTAGTTTTCGAAATTTCAGAGCCAGTAGATTGCGCATCTTTAATATTGGTGCATACCCAGCCAGAGTTTAATTCGTAACGCTGTTGCGCACTTACGAATAGGGCCGAACAAAGTAAAAGGAGTAGAAATGTTTTCTTCATATATTGAGTGAGTGAGTGAGTGATAGAATGATTGAATGACTAATTTATTGAATGAGTGAATGAAGTTGTTCGTTATTACAAATTTCATCATTCTCTCATTCAATCATTCCGTCATTATTTTGTGGATACCGGCCTGTCCTCAGGTTTTACGCCCCAGGTTTCGGATGGTTTATTTCCCATGTAAATCTGAATACTTCCACCAGCTACAATTGCTTTATGAAGAATATACGATTTGGTGTAAGGTTTACCGTTCAGTACAATTCTCTGAATGTATTTGTTCTCTGCGCTGTTACCAATCACTTTGATGCTGAACTTTTTATTCCCCGCCAGGGTGATGGTTGCATCATTAAGCAAAGGTGTTCCGAAAACGTAAGCGCCATTTGCCGGATTAACCGGATAAAAACCCATGGCAGTAAAAACATACCAGGCGCTCATCTGGCCTACATCTTCATTACCGCACAATCCATCCGGTTTTGAAGAATAAAAATCGTGATCGATTTTACGGATCAGGTCGGCTGTTTTCCAGGGCTGACCAGCATAAGCATACAAATAAGTAATATGGTGACCAGGCTCATTTCCCTGTGCATAGTTTCCAATTAATCCGGAAATATCGGGGGAACTGTTTTCTCCAAGCTCTGCCTTTACCGAAAATAAAGAATCCAATTTATTTACGAATGCTTTGTCGCCACCAAATAATTTGATCAGTCCTTCCACATCCTGAGGCACTAACCAGGTATATTGCCATGCATTTCCTTCGGTATAATCATCTTCACGGTGTTTAGAAGCTACCGGGCTAAAAGGAGTTCTCCAGGTACCATCGGCTAATTTTCCCCTCATAAACTGCACATCTTTATCGAAGTACTCTTTATATAGCTGTGCTCTTTTGCTGAAATATTGATAATCTTTGGTTTTATTCAGTGCTTTGGCAAACATCGCGATGCAATAATCGTCAATGGCGTATTCTAAAGCTTTTGCCACCGATTCATTTACTTTATCGGCCGGAATATATTTAAGTTGCTGGATATAATCGATGCCATCGGTTTTTTGCATGGCCGATTGTTTAACAGCTTCAAAAGCAAGGTTTACATCAAAACCCCTGTATCCTTTTAAATAAGCGTCTACAATAACCGGAACGGCATGATAACCCACCATCGTATTGGTTTCGCTACCCATTAAATGCCAAACGGGCAATTTTCCCTGTTGCTTATAAATGGCCAGCATGGTATTAACCACATCGCTTACTTTATCCTGATGCAGGATGGTGTACAATGGGTTAGCCGCTCTGTACGTATCCCATAGCGAAAAAGTAGTGAGGTTATTAAAATTTGCTTTTTTATACACCTTTTTGTCTGTTCCGCGATAATCTTTATTTACATCGTTAAATAAAGATGGCGCAATCATGGTGTGGTATAAAGCAGTATAAAACACCTTTTTAGTCGTGTTAGAGGCACCAATATTAACTTTGGACAGTTCTTTTTCCCATTTTGCATCACTATTTTTAACTGTAGCGGCAAAATCCCAACCCGGAAGCTCCGTTTTTAAGTTTAAAATGGCATTTTCTGAGCTTACAGGAGATAAAGCCACTTTAATCTGTAATTTTTCATTCTTAATGGCATCAAAATTAACAACTGCCTTTAACTTTTTGCCTGATAATTCTGTACCGCTTTTAACTACTGTACTATCATAAAGCACGAGGTTTTTAATCGGTTGAGATAATTTAATTACAAAATAAAGGCGCTGATCGTCAGACCAGCCTTTCGAATTTCTATGTCCAACAATGGTTGTTGCATCCAGCTGTTTAAATGATGCTGAAACTGGTTTGTCCCAACCAATGCCTTCGATTAAATCGATGATGATATGCGGATTTCCGGTTCCTTTTTTAAAGGTATATTGATGAAAACCTACCCTTTCGGTTGCGGTTAATTCTGCTTTAATTTGGTATTTATCAAGTAATACACTGTAGTAACCTGCTTTTGCTACTTCATTTTGGTGTGAAAATTTAGACAGGTAACCGTTCTCATCGTCGGCAGTTTTACCTTTTTCGAGCAATAATTTACCCGTTGCAGGCATGATTGAAATATCGCCCAAATCGCCGATTCCGGTACCACTTAGATGAGTATGTGCAAAGCCCGTTATGGTGTTACTGATGTAATTGTAGCCACTGCACCAGTCCCAGCCCTCAAAAATATTGTTTGGCCCAAGTTGTACAGCCCCAAAAGGAACATTGGCGCCAACAAAAACGTGACCGTGTTTTGCTGATCCAATCAGTGGATCTACATATTGCGTAAGTTTGGTTTTTTGCTGTGCAGCGACATTAAGGGTGAATAGAGAGGCGGTTAGAAATAGAATAGACGAGGTTTTCTTGAACTGCATGTGTGCTTATAATTTCTTACAATGAATTTAAAAGCCTAAAAGTAAAACGTTTTACGTTTATTTTCTCATAAAAGGAGGAAAGAATTATATAAAATGATCTTCACTTCGATAACTATCGGAGGAAATACAACCCGTTACTATCGACAAAGCTCAATAAAAACAGTCGTCATTGCGAGGAGGAACGACGAAGCAATCTTTCATGCTCGTGATCCTTACAAGAAAGATTGCTTCGTCGGCTGAAAAAGCCTTCTCGCAATGACGGGAATAGCGCTCAGGATGACAGAGATCTTTTTACCCAATCTCCAAAACAATTACCTGATCGGGTTCTTTATCGTTTGGTGTTGCATTAACAGTTAGCTTCGATTTTTTGAAAGTGAAATTTACCGCACTTTTATCTTTTAACAAATATGCCTTTTTAATTTTCTTCAGTGGAACGTTTTCCAGGTTAAGCGTAGTGGTTTTTCCATCTACAATGTGGATGTAAACTTTATTCTCGCTTTGCGTAATGCTTCCCCAGGCCTGCGGTTTTATAAAACCTGCTTTTGTACCGTAAATGCTTTCGCCATATAATTTAAGCCAATTGCCTAAACCTGCCAAACGGTCCTGAAACTCCGGCTGGATTTTACCGCTCGGCATCGGGCCAATGTTCAATAAAAGGTTAGAACCTAAACTTGCGGCTTTAACCAGCATGTGCACCAATTCCTTATTCGATTTATAATAAGTATCGCTCAGGTTATACCCCCATGAATTGGAAATGGTTTCGCAGGTTTCGAGCGGCAATTGATCGGAAGCTTTTTGAAAACTCAAACCCGATTTGTTTTCGCCCGGCAAATCGCGTTCGAACATCTGGAAATCTTCGCCTGCAAATGGCGTTAAGTGGTGGTTATTACCAATCATGCACTGTGGCTGCAATTTGTGGATCAAACCATAAATTTCGTTGTATTTCCAGTCGATGCGCGAGGTTCTGTCTTTGGATCCTTCCGGCTCGGTCTGGTCCCAATGGCCATCAAACCAAATGCCTCCTATTTCGCCATAATTGGTCAATAACTCGGTGAGCTGATTTTTCATAAACTGTAAGTAACTGGCGTAATCGCCTTTGCCCTTACGGCCGGAGTTTTGTCCGGTACGACCTGTTTCATGCGGATAATCTTCCCTGCGCCAATCTAACAGTGAGTAATAGAGGTATAATTGTATGCCCTGCTTATGACATTCATCAGCCATCATTTTCACAATATCCTTTTTGTAAGGGGTATTCATGATATTGAAATCAGAATATTTGGTATCCCACATGCTAAAACCATCATGATGCCTGGTAATGAGCGTAATGTATTTCATTCCGGCATTTTTCGCCATACTTACCCATTGCGCTTCATTAAATTCAACAGGATTAAAAAAACCTTTAAGGTTGGTATAATTGTGAACATTGAGTTTCCGCTCGTTCATAACCCATTCGCCACTTCCGGGTATACTGAAAGGGCCCCAATGGATAAACAGACCAAAACGGGCATCGGCAAACCATGCACGTTGCTTTAAATTTGACGCGGCTGGCACATAATCCTGCGCTTTTAATTGTAAGCCAAACAACAGGACTAAGCCCATTATCACTAATTTCTTCATAAGGTAGGTACTCTATCTGGTTAGTTTTTTTAATCTATGGAAGCAGTGGCTTTTGTGGGTTTACCGATCACTTTGTAATTTCCATCACCTTTTAAAATGGCCAGGATCTGCGATTGATTGGTAAACAGGTTTTTCGCCGCAGCAAGTTCTTTATCATACTGGAAACTCTGCTCAATTCTTCCTTTTTCGTAAAAATAACGGCTCACAATCTGTGTTTCCAATACCCTTTTGATTTCAGCTTTATGGCTTACCAGATCGGTTTTTTTGGAAGAAGTAAGTTTGTATTTCAGGTTTTCAAGATCGGTTTTTACTTCTGCTGATTTGTTTTCTTTTTCGGCTTCAGCACGTAAATCAGACAACAATCTCTCGGTACGGCTCAGATAAGTTAAATCTTTATCGGCCAGGCTGTTGGCAAAAACTGCATAATCAGCATCTGATAACTGGAAAGTTTTAGCGGATGCCATACCTGGTTTTTCTTTTTTATACTGGTTTGCATAATTAAAGAAAAGACTTTTGTTAAGCATCGAAATGGTGATTGGGCTTAATTTATCCGCATTAACCACTACATCAGGATAAACACCATTACCGCTGTACACATTTCTGCCCGCTTTAGTCTGGTACATCACCATGGTAGAATCAGCAAAACGTTCGGCTACGCCTTCAGCATTTTTATGGGCATAATCCAGTTTTTGGATGCACCTGCCTGATGGCGTATAATATTTGGCTACGGTTACTTTAACCAGGCTGTTATAAGGCAAGTTGAAGGTCTGCTGAACCAATCCTTTACCATAACTGCGCTGTCCGATAACGATGGCACGGTCTAAATCCTGTAAGGAACCGGCAACAATTTCGGATGCGGAAGCTGAATTTCCATTTACCAGTACCACCAAAGGCACTGAGGTAGAAATTGGTGCCGAAAGCGTTTTATAGGTAATGGTTTTCTCTACGTTTTTCCCTTTTTGAGTAACCACAAGCTGATCTTTATTGATAAAAAGGTTTACAATTTTAACGGCTTCCTGTAAAATACCGCCACCATTATTCCTTAAATCAAGCACCACACCTTTAGGGTTTTCTTTTTGGATGGCCAATAAAGCATCTTTAACTTCCTGTCCGGAATTTTCCAAAAATTTATCGAGTTTGATGTACCCAACACCATCGCCAACCATGCCTGAATAGGAAACATTTGGTTGTTTGATTTCTTCGCGAACGATTTTTTTAGTAATTTCTTTCCCGTCTCTGATTACCAGTAAATCAACCGCAGTGCCTTTAGGACCACGCAGTAACTGGCTCACTTCAGGACGGTCTTTTCCTTTTACGGCAATGCCATTAATGCTCACCACCTGATCGCCGGCTTTGATATCACTTTTATGGGCAGGATAACCTTCGCTTACCTCGTTAATAAACAGTTTGCCATCAATAAAAACGGTACCTGCTCCAATACCACCGTACTGGGTACTTACATATTTCAGTTTATAATCTTCAATTTCCGATTCGGGAACGTATTCGGTGTAGGGATCTAAACTATCCAACATGGCATCGATCCCTGTTTTCATCAACTTAGGGGCATTGGTATCATCCACATAATTGATGTTGATTTCTTTATAGAGCGAAGCAAAAATATCCAGGTTTTTAGAAACCAGAAATAAATCTTCTTTGAAAGAAAAAGATAAAACAGCAACACCAAAGCCAGCTGCTAAAAGACCATATTTTAGTTTCTTCATTCCCCTATGTATTTATTCCAGTAGCACAGAACGAGTTGAAAGCCTGTTTTTGGAAGGTTATTTATTGATATAGTACGAAAGTAAATGTACAAAAAGCCGTAAATATTAAAAACAGCTTATTTGGCGCAAGCGTAAATTAAGCGTTACGCTAAAAAGAAAGGATAAAGCAATAAAAAACAGATTAAAGTCTGTTGCCTTTGGTATCAGCCAGTGCTTTTTGAATGGTAAATTCGATATAAGTACGATCGCGCTTAACCAAACGCATTAAATCTTCGATCAACTGATCTTCTTTGCCAGGGGTAAACTCTAAAGGCTCGTTCGCTAAATCGCGGTATTTCCTTAAAAACTTAGTTTTTACCTTAAATGCAGTTTCTGAAGTAAGTTGAAAGTTAGCCATGGCATATTTTATTTGATGCAAAAGTAAAAAATATTTACTCAGGTTAATACCTTTTTATGCGATCTGACAAAAAAAGTAGACATCAGTGAAAAAATTTTGCACGATAATTGTGTTAAAAGCGCGTTATAAAACCAAATTCCGGAACAGTAACCGCCAGGCGTATTTTGAAAAGAAACCATAAGAACAAAAAACACACCCAAAATTCGCCAGAGCGCCGTTTACGGTTTATAACTTAAAACAATTAAACAACATGAAAAAACTTATCTTCTCTATTGTTTTCCTAACCCTGGGTTGGGCAACATCAAAGGCACAAACGTTTAACCTGGGGGTTAAAGCAGGTGTAAATTTAGCCAAATTAAATGCAGATTTTGCAAGCGAAGAAAACCGTTTAGGCTATCAGATCGGTGCCTGGGCACGTATTGGCGGTGCCAGTTTTTATGTACAGCCTGAGGCTTACATTGGCAGTAAAGGCAACAAATTTATCAGCATCCAACAGGATAACGGCAACGAAGTATCTGCTGAAGGAAAGGTAAAATTCACCACTTTGGATATCCCTGTTTTATTTGGAACAAAATTCGGTGCCAAAAACTTAAACTTCCGTGTAATGGCCGGCCCGGTAATTTCGTTTATCCTGGATGAAAATTCGACTTTTAGTTCAGCTTACCAACAGGCTACAGATTTTAGCAACTACAAAAACCAGGCATTGGGCGCACAATTTGGCGCAGGTGTAGATGTAGGCAGTATTTCGGTTGATTTACGCTATGAGGCTGGTTTATCGAACATCAGTAAAAGTGAAAAATACACTCAGAAACCAAACCTTTTTCAACTGAGTTTAGGTTTTAAAATTTTGTAGTTTTTACAAGAGAACAAGTATAAGAGGCGGCCTATGGCCGCCTTTTTTGTTATGTGAATATTGATTTAAAAAAGTGTTTTTCAAGAATAAGTTCATTGAAACTTATATGTCCACGCAAAACACTGATTAACACAGAATTTTAAACGCGCCAAAAAACGAATGCTTAATTTGTGCTTTATTAAAGTTCGGAAAGTCCAAGTCGCCTAGCCTAACAATGCTTCACTGAAAGGCTCGCCTTAGGGAGGGTATTTCATACTGAAAAGATTGCTTCACGCTACCTCACGAATCCAGCACTTCGGTTCGCAATGACGATATGGGGCTAATGATTAAATTCAATATTCAAAAAGCGATAAACTGTTTAAACCTGTCGCTGTAAGGTATCCAAACTTCGGATATCCGCCTTCAGACTTCGGGCTCAATTTAATCCTAACTTAACACGTAAAATTGGCATTACAAGCCCGTTTAAGCCCTAAAAAATGTCGATTTTTATAGTAAAACAATTTAACAAAAAACAACTATGAAACACCGCATTCTTTTACTGTTTGCTATTCTCTTATCGCTCTCTGTAAAAGCACAGAATTTTAAATATGCTTTTGTAACTGATACACATGTGGGTTCGCCGACAGGGGAAGAAGACCTCAACAGAACCGTTGCAGACCTTAACACATTAAAAGATATTGATTTTGTAATTATTACTGGTGACATTACCGAAATGGGCACCAATAATGAACTTAAACTGGCAAAAGACATCCTTTCCAAATTAAACAAACCTTACCACATTATCCCAGGTAACCACGATACAGGTTGGTCGGAATCGGGAGGTGTAAATTTCATAAAAGAATTTGGCGGCGATAAGTTTGTTTTCGACCATAATGGCTACCGTTTTATTGCCTGTGCTTCGGGGCCTTATGTACGGATGAGTGACGGACATATTCCAAGGGATGCTACGGTTTGGCTGGATAGCGTGCTTAAAGCCACACCTAAAAACATGCCCATAGTTTTTGCCAACCACTACCCACTTGATAATAGTTTAGACAACTGGTATGAAGCCACAGACCGTTTGAAGAAATACAACATTCAATACGCGATATGTGGTCATGGCCACAATAATCACCCTTACAATTTTGAAGGCATTGAAGCTACTATGGGTCGTTCTAATTTAAGGGCGAAAGATAGCATTGGCGGATACAATATTGTGAGTATGACTAAAGACACGGTATTTTTTCAGACCAAAAAACCGACGCAGGATATCCTTCCAGCCTGGCGAAAAATTGCTTTGAAAACTTTTGCAGCCGATCAGAAAAAATATGAGCGCCCCGATTTTGCCCTCAACAATAAATATCCCGCAACAAAAACGCTCTGGTCTTACCACTCAAATGCTAACGTGGTAAATACCCCAACCTACGCTTCGAACAATGTTATTTTTGGAAACAGTTTGGGTTTGGTAGAGGCCTTAAACAAGAATACCGGCAAAAAAGTATGGACATTTAAAACCAAAGGTGCCATCTACTCTTCTCCCGTAGCAGTAAACGGAACCGTTATTTTAGGTTCGGGAGATGGAACCATTTATGCGCTAAATGCAAAAAACGGAAAAGAAATCTGGCATAAGGAAACGACGAATTCGGTACTGGGATCGCCAGTGGTTAACGGCCAACAGGTATTTATTGGTGGAAGTGATAATACTTTTAGGGCCCTGGATGCTAAAACAGGAAAAGAAATCTGGGCTTTTGCAGCAGTTGAGGGTACAATTGTAGGCAAACCACTTATTTACCAGGGCAAAATTATTTTTGGATCGTGGGGCAGGCATCTTTACGCCCTCGATATTAACACAGGGAATCTGCTCTGGAAATGGAACAATGGACAGCCTAACAGGATGTTTTCGCCGGCGATGGTAACGCCAGTTGCTTACCAGGGTATAGTGTATATTGCTGCTCCAGACCGTTATTTAACGGCCATTGATGCAAAAAACGGTAGTACGTTATGGCGGAACAAAGAAGCTACGGTCCGCGAATCGATTGGCCAGTCTGCAGATAGCACTGTTATTTACGGCAAAACCATGCAGGATGAAATTGTGGCCTACAAAGCACAGTCGCAAGATCCAGGTATTTTATGGCGCTACAATGCTGGTTTTGGTTATGAGCACGTTCCTTCCATGTTAATCGAAAAAGATGGAAAGGTGTTTTTCGGCACAAAAAACGGCGTGATTTACGCCATTGACCCTAAACAGCAAAGTACGGTTTGGGCACACAAAATTGATAATTCAATGATCAATACGGTAAATGTGATCGACAGTAAAAATATCCTTGCCAGCACCATGGATGGTAAAGTAGTGTGGTTAAGAATCAAATAACAATTATAAAAAAACCTCCTCAAAAATTAATTTGAGGAGGTTATATCAAACTTAAAATAACTTAAATACTACCAACCTATGGTTTGCGTAAGTTTAAAGCCTTTTTCCTGATATTGAATAATTTGTGCCTGCCCTACCGGCGATAAATATGCCCTATCTGTAAAAGCATTTCTATTTGCCGCATTGGTAACCATCCAGTAACCTACCATGGCTGCAGCATTTGTACCATCATAAGTAACAATAGTGCCATCAGCCTTTTTAACCTTAACGTTTCGGGCAGTTGCATTTGCAGCTGTTAAATAACTTGCGGCTTCGGTTTGTACATTAACCCATGGGCCCAAATAATAATCAGAATTGGTACTGAAATCCATGTTATTTAATTTTTTCCAGCGTTTTAAATCCAATAAACGGGTATGCTCAAACACAAACTCCATGCGGCGCTCCCTACGGATTTCCCAGATCAGATCAGGAACATCGGCATCTTTAGCGGGATCAACGGGAAGAGAACCTAAAGTTAACGGTGCTGTTTTTAACACTCCTTTTGCGGAGGCCGCAGCATCTAACGGACGGTTCCTAATGGCATTTATTGATTTATTGAGATCGGATTGTGTGATGGCTGTACCTGAATAATATTGAGCCAATACCGCTTTTGCCTCTATCCAGTTTAGTACCACTTCTGCCAAACGCATTACAGGTGCATCACTTGTATTTGTATTACTGCCCCAAGCGGCAGGATAGGTTTTTCCGATATAAGTAAGTGCCTCTCTTGAAGCAAATTTAAAACCATAAAGCAGAGTTGCAGAAGGCACCAGGGCTTTATCATAAAACGAAGCTTCGAAACGTGGGTCTCTTGTTTTCACCAAATCGGCAATGGTAAATGAATTTGCACCCGCAACCGATGAATTTTGCCATACTTTTCCATCATTAAGGAGGAAAGATTTGATCAAAACCAAATTGGCATCAACACCAACTACTTCGGTTCCGTTTTGGTACGAACCAATACTGTGCGTAACGGCTAAAGCAGCATCATAAGTCCTGTAAAGTAATACTTCCGGATGCCCTGCTAAATTATCGCTTGAGAACAATGATTTAAAATCGCGGGTAAAGTTATATTTGTTGCTATTGATTACATAATCACCTGCTTCTACAGCAAATTCTAAATATTTTTTTGCTCTTGCTGCATCTAAGCCATGGTAATGCTCATACGTTCCTTCGAACAACATAAACCTCGAAATAAATGCAGCGGCAATATATTTATTCAGAAACTGTGCTCCATCATTATCACGCATGTTGGCCATTACATATTTAAAATCATCGTACACCTTATCCATCACCACACCCCTTGCATCTCTATCTTTGTATAAAGCTGGCAGATCGGTATCCGAAACTTCTTTATCAAAGTAAGGTACATCTCCAAAAACACTCACCAAACGACTATACTCAAAGCCCCTAAAAAAACGGGCAACGGCTGTCCAGTGATTAAAAGCTTCTGCAGTAATTTTTGGTTTTGCCACATCGTTTAAGCGCGCCAACATTACATTTGATTTTCTAACCCAGGCAAAATCCCAAGTTGGACCTGCATAAGTACCAAGCCAATCAGCAGTTTCCAATGTAGATCCTCTTGAGGTAGGCACACTGCTTTCAAAGCTGGTTTGTGCATTTTTTCCGGTTAAATCATCCGAGAAAGTGTAACCTCTTACGGGTGTATAATCTACTCCAAAGCCAGAGTTATATCCATTAAAATAGTTGGTATAATAAGCGTTGGCATACATGCGGATGTCATCTTCACCACGCCAAAATTGTCCATCAACATAATCTGTTAAGGGCGGACGGTCTAAAACATCTTTATTACAAGATACAAGCAGTAGACAAGCCAAAACTGGCAATCCATATATGTATTTAAAATATTTCATTTTCATAATTTTTAAAAATTCAACTGAACACCAAACGAGATACTTTTAAAAGCAGGGATTCCTGTTCCGGTACGGCCACTATTGTAATTTGACTGATCCCAGATTGAATAACCGCTAACACTTTCAGGATCGATAGGCAAATCGCCTAAATGATCCCAGGTAAAGAAATTTTCCAAGGCGGTATATACCCTAAGCGAACTGATGCCAACTTTTTTGGTCATCATTTGCGGGAAAGTATAACCAACTGTTAAATTTTTTAACCTGATGTAGGCCATATTTAACAGATACCTGTCTTGAACCTGCATGTTATTGGTAGTTCCGCTAGCCGCGTTGTTGTAAGCAGCAGGATAAAATGCATCTGGTGTTTGCGGTGTCCAGTAGTTACCCGCAATTGCTTCTGGCATGGCTCCATCGGCAGAGTTAAATCCTGGGATGGCTAAAAATCCTGCACCCCAAATTTTGCGGCTTCCTACTCCTTGGAAAAATGCACTGATATCAACACCTTTAAAATCGGCACCCAATCTAAATCCGTATTCGTACCTTGGATTGGAATTTCCGATTACCTCTAAATCGCCATGGTTGGCTAAAGTACCATCTCCATTGCTGATTTCTCCATCACCATTTACATCGATGAACTTAACATCACCCGGGCCAAAGCGGAACGTTGATGCGTTTTGTAAAAATGGCTGATAAACAGGCTTTTCGCCATTTGGTCCTGCTTTTAGTTTATAGGTCTGCTTACCTGCGTTCAATTTGCTTTCGGCATTGGTTAGTGTAATTAAAATCGGTTTGCCCGATCCATCCAATTCAAAATCGCTGGTTTGATACAACCTATCCGTACGGTATCCCCAGATTTCGCCAATATCTTTACCATTGTAGTTGCCGATAACCTGCGTACCGGAACCATAAGCGTTTAATTTAGTTTTGGCGTCAGAAATATTTCCTTTGAAATTGATACCTAAACCATTTTTAAACCTATGGTTAAAATCAAAGGTTAATTCCCAGCCCCTGGTTGATAGTGAACCATAATTACCTTGTGGTGCGCCGGCTCCAAAAGTTAGCGGAATACCCTCTTCGGGCACGATCATATTATTTGTATTTCTTTTGAAAAGGTCAAAAGAGACATTTACTTTGTTGTTCAGCATCGTTGCATCAAGACCAAAGTTGGTGGTTACAATATCCTGCCATTGAATATTGGCGGCAACAGCAGCAGGTGTACCTACATAATTTACTTTTGCACCGTTTGCTCCGATCCAGCTCGACTGTCCGCTAGGCATGGTTGAAATATACAAGCCGTTTGGTACAGTTTGATCACCGATTGAACCCCAAGACCCTCTAAATTTTAACTGATTTAAAAAAGGTTTGGTAAAGGCCATAAAACTTTCTTCGCTGGCTACCCACCCGGCAGAGAATGATGGAAACCATCTCCACTGTAAATCTGTAGGGAATTTAGAAGAACCATCGTAACGCAGGTTACCTTCAATAAGGTACTTATTTTTAAAGGCATAGTTTACACGTCCGAAATAACCCAATTGTGCTTCCCATCTTTTATCAGCACCAGGAATACTGATTCCACCCGGAATAATGCCCATCGCTGCTGTAGCAGGAAGAACTGTTTGAACCCCTGTACCAAATTTAAACTGTGGATTAATGATATCTGCTAAATTGGTGATCTGCCCAAACTGCGACTCAGCAGTAGAAGTAACGCGGTTTAATCCTAAAATAAATTTAAAATCGTGATTTTCTTTCAGGTTTAAATTATAGGTGGTAAAGGCATTAATGGTATGGCTAAAAAAGTTGGTTGCCGACCTTGCGTAATGATCGGGACTTGAACCAGGTGTGGTATACATATCCAACGACAAATCGTAAGCAGCCATGGCACCAGCTGTTGTGCCTGATACTACCTGCCCCTGATCATTTACAAAAACAGGTGCGCCACTTGCATCTAAACGTGCTTTAGGTGCCACCCATGAGTTTCTAGCGGTAAACCTTGTGCCCGGTCTTTTCCAATCTTCATTCTGGTTGGTAAAGGTATAATCAAAATCTACCTTCCAGTTTTTCATGATGTTTACTGTAGTTCCTAAATTTACATTGGCATAATTTAATAAGATGTTGGCCGTATTTGCTGAAGCCACTTCGCTTTCGGGACTGCGAATCATATCTCCATTTTCATCCCTGCCTAGTGGATATAGCGAACTCCATCTATATAGATACAACCATGGATCGGCAGTTGTAGAATTGGTGGTATAGGCATATTGCTTATTTCTTCTTGAATAAAGTGCACCTCCACGAATAGTAAGATACTTATTAATTTCACTTGAGATCTTAAACGAAGCATTATAACGTGTAAAACGGTCTTCCTTAGCTGGCTTTAACATACCACTCTGATCGAGCAGGCCAAGTCCGATATTATACGACGTTTTTCCAGTTGTACCACCAACTGATAGGTTGTGTTGCTGTGTAGGCGCCCATTCTTTGATCATATAGTCGTAAGGATCATAAGTCCGCACGCCCATTTTCAGGTTAGCACCCTGCACATACCAATCTCTTCCAAACACGGTAGGATCGTCTGGACCGATTGTACTTCCATATTTTTCTTTCCAGGCGACTGCTTTTTCATAACTTGCCCTATCAACATAGTAAAATGCACCAACCGGAGTGGTTACTCCCACACGTTCAGCAGCGTCAACAGTGTATTTCAACCCGTTCACATCAGCCATTTTTAAATCTTTCCAAACGTTTTGGAATGAAAAATTATTAGAATAACTGATGGATGGCTTATCCGTACCCGAACCCTGTTTAGTGGTAATCAATACCACACCAAAAGCTGCCTTAGCACCATAAATTGAAGCAGCAGCAGCATCTTTCAAAATTGTAATTGATGCAATATCGTTAGGGTTAACCAATTGGATACTCGGGATTTCTACGTTATCCAATAAAATTAAAGGAGAACTTCCTCCGGCGAAGGAAGCAAGCTGCCCCCTGATTTTAATTACCGGGTCTGAGCCAATTTCGCCACTTGGAACGGTTACACTTAAACCTGATGCCGCCCCCTGAAGCGCCCTGCCTACGTCAGCAATCGGCCTGCCTTCCAAAGTCTTTTTTACATCAATGGTAGAAACAGCACCGGTTAGATTACCTTTGCGCTGGGTTCCATAACCCACCACAACTACATCATCCAATCCTTGTGCATCGGTTTTTAGACTTACATTGATGGTTTTGGCAGTGCCAACTGTTTTTTCGGCGGTTACATAACCGATATAAGAAAATACCAGTATGCTGCCGTTTGCGGCACTAATGGAGTAACTTCCGTCGGCATTAGTTTGTGCAACAGTATTGCTGCCTTTAACCCTTACAGAAACCCCTGGTACAGGCCCATCATCTGATGTAACCTTACCTGTAATGGTGGTTTGTTGCGCAACAGCTTGGGCCAGCAGCAAAAACACACCAAGAAAGATTGATAGTAATTTTTTTTTCATAAACACTAGTTAATGATGTTTGTTGTTAGTTTGGATTCACAAACACGCAGAATACCGCATATTCCTGAATTTTAAGTAAATATCATAATTGTTTTCCACTTATTTACAAATATTTAGGGGGTATATATTGTAATTAGTTTGATATTATTGCAAAAAGCCGCACAAAAGCGCAATTAAATAGGTTCTGGTCTACTTAATAAAATTTATTTTTAACAAAAAAAGCCGCCGCTAAAATTTAGCGACGGCCTGAACCAAACAAAAAAAAGGAATTACCTGATTAGAAAGAAGGATACATAAGGCCTGCGCGGCGCAGTAGTAATGCCATTATAACCACTGGCAAAAATGGTATAAACCCTTTGGTTTAAAAAGGTACTCGCACTGGTATAATTCGCCAAAACCGTTGTTGTGGTGATGGCCGCTCCAGCTGGCCTTATTTTCCAGGTTTTTGATTGCGCCGACCTTAGTTTAATTTCATTGGTAATGTTCAGATAGTTTACATTACCAGCAATCAGCGAGTCTTTTGTGTTATCAGTTGCACTGGTTCCATAATACAGATCTACCGATGGAACATTAGGCATCAGGTTGATAAACCTGTATTTACAATATGCCGTATCAGGCCTAACGAAACTTTCTTCCGTTAATACATTTTTGGTAAAAGCAGCAGTATCTGTAATGTGGGCAACATAGTTTTTGCCCGCCTGGATCTGAAACGTAGTGCTGTACAGTACCAGCGAATCTGTTCCGTCATCTTTCTTCTTAGGAAGGATAATGGAGAGTTTCAAATTGCCCGGGTTTACCGCAAGAAAATCAGCAGTAGAACTCCCGCCGGTATTGTACCCACCACCCGGAAATGGTGTACGGGCAGTAATTACACTACTTACCCTTTTATCGTTAATTTTAATGGCTATCGCCCTATTGTTATAATAATAGGAGGCGTAATTTACCTTCAACAATGCCTGATCGCTGGTCAACTTTTCGGTTTCGCCATAATCGAGTACATTTTTAGTACAACCTGTTAAAGCCATGGCAATAAACAGGCAGGCAAATAAATTAGAAAATATCTTCATGTTAATATGCTTTAAAATAAAACTTTACGGCTGACTAAACCAGGTTTCTTTAGTCATATAATCAATATCCAATCCACCCCACTTGCGTAATTCCTCGGTATTCCATACATACTCTGAATTATAACGCGGCCTGAAACGGTAAGCATATTTACCACCCAACAAAAGATCTGCTGCCGGAATCTGATAAAACTGCCTGAAAACATTGGCGTCGTAATGGTATTTCCTGAGGTCATTCCATTGCTCCAAACCGGCCCATCCCCATTGTGCAATGTATTTCTGCCCCATAATATCAGCCAGCGTTAAAGTTGCTGCGCTTTGCGCTACTTCGGTAGAAGTTAAATAGGCATTAATCTCAGCATCGGTAATTAGCGGATCGGGCGTTTTGGAAGAACGGCCATAGGTATTGCAAAAAACCATGTGCCCCGAAATACCCTCTTTGTATGCGGTATAGGCATCTGTGGTTTTACCCTGTAAAAATAACGCCTCTGCTTTAGCAAAGCGCAATTGCGAATAGGTCATGATCGGATACCTGGCAGCATCGGCAAAAATATATTTTCCGTTATAGGTAGTAGCACCTGCAGGTATTGATCCGAAAACAATTGGCAGCGCAGATGTACTGCTACCCTGGGTTGGAACACCGGCAATGTACCTGCCTAAAGTAGTGGTCGCTGTACTTGCAGGCAACATTCTGCTTAAACGCGGATCAAGCGAGCTTGTTGGGTTTACCGCAGGCGTCCCCTTCACTCCACCTGCAAGATAATTTAAGATGGTGGTAGAAATCCTTCCATAATAAGCAGAAGTTGTACCGGAAGTGTTGATATAACCTAATGTTGGACCAAAAGGATTGGTATCATCCTGACTGGCAGCCGAAAAATAAACCGTTGCAGATTCTGCTTCATTAGCAAAAGATAAATTGGTGTATTTAACCACACTATCCGCATACATGGTTTTAAACTCAGGCTTGCTGATCAAATGGCTATACTGCAATGCATAAATGGCATATACAAATTTTCTCCATTTCGCCATATCTCCCTTATAAATCCCATCTCCGGTAACACTGGCCAATTGCGTAGCATAGTTTAACGGACTTTTCATCATGGAATATTTTAGCGACTGCTCGCAATAGAAACGCACTTTTGCATAAACTTCCGGTTGATCATGGTAAGGAAATTTTAACATCCCAGGAGTAAAAGCTTCATCTAAAATAATCGGCCCATGCAGATCGGTTGTTTGCTGGTAAGCCCAGGCTTTAATGGCGTAACCAATTGCCGCGTATTCATACTTTTGGTTGGCAACGGCATCATTAATCAAATTCTCGAGATTCAAACCCAAATCGACATAAGTCATCCTCCAGATTACCCCTCCATTATCACTTGAACGGATAAAAGTGTGTTTTTCAAAAGCAATAGATCCATCATCAGTTGATGCTCCGATAAGATTTTGTGTAATTTTCCAAATAAAACGGTAATCCTGCGAGGTTCCGTTCGTCATCTGGAATAAAATCGGCGGAAGTAGTAATTCCGCTTTACTGGTTTGTGGCACAGCAGGATTGGTATTGATATCAAGGTATTTTTTACATCCTCCGGCCATTAACAATATTGCCGCAGCAATATATAATTTATATAATCTTTTCATGTTATTCGCTATAATTTAACCCTAAATCCTACGTTGAAACCAATCGGCTTACCCACATTACCATAATCAATACCGTAACCACCAATACCGCCCACACCCGGTGAATTTGAGTTACTCTCCGGATCTCCACCAGAATAATTGGTAATCAAAATAGAATCGGTAACCGTAAAAAAGGCACCAAAGCTTTGAATAAATCCGATACGCTTAACCAATGACGGAGGAAAATCGTAAGCCAAAGTAACATCCCTTAAACGGAGCGTGTTGATATTCTTTTCTACGAACATCTCTGGCGCAACATTTAAAGAATAATAGTTAGAAGCATAATATGGTGTTACAGAAATGGTATTAACTGTTGGGTTTGCGGTGTTCTGCAAACCATCATTCAACACACCGGTAATAATCCTCGGCACTTCCCTGTCCAATGTCTTAACACTGATTCCTTTAATGTAAGAAGCATATTCGGTACCGTTAACCACATCGCCTCCATACCTGAAATCCCATAAGAAAGAGAGATTAAAGCCTTTATAGCTAAACCTGTTTACAAAACCCAAAGTAAATTTTGGATTTCTGTCGCCGATTGGATAAAACTGAGTATCGGTAACCGATGGCAAACCTGATGATGGGTTGATCAGAATATCACCTCTATCATTACGGGCAAACCTGGTACCGCTGATGGCACCTGTGCTGTAACCCGGATGCACTGCACTTCTAATGTCGCCAACCACCCAGGTATCAGATTCGTAAAGTTCTGGAAGTTCATTTGCAAGCGATAATACCACACCACGGTTACGGGTAAAGTTTAAAGTAGTATTCCAGCTAAAATCTTTCCCCTTTATCGGGTTACCGGTTAACTGCACTTCGATACCACGGTTACGTACGGTACCGCCGTTCATCATCTCTAAAACGAAACCTGTACCATAACTTAAACGCGGATTAATGATCTGATCTTTACTCAACAGGTTGTAATAGTTAAAATCCAGTCCGATACGGTTTTTCAGGAACTGCATTTCAGTACCGATTTCGAAATTTTCTGATACCTCAGGTTTTAAATTCGGATTACCGCCATAGTACGAATAAGCATAACCACCGCCAGTAAACCTTTTAGCCTCGTAATTCGTACCGGTTGAATATTCCCTCCATGGCTCCTTACCTGTTAAAGCATAAGAAGCTCTTAACTTACCATTATCCAGCCAGGGCATAGCAGTTTTAACACTGGCCAGATCGGTAAAATTAAAGGCCAAACTTGCAGATGGATAAGCAAAATATGGATTGTTAGGCATCAGGCGAGAAGCACCATCAACCCTGCCTGATAAGGTTAAATACAGTAAGGTTTTATAACCCAAAATGGCCTGTGCAAAAGCACCCACCGTGCGGTAACGGTTTACATAAGTTAATGTACGCTGTGTAGTAGGCAGGGTGTTGTTAATGCTGTAAAAATTAGGATCGTACATGTTCGTTCCACGCTGGGAGTCGGTGGTAGAATTGTAATCGTTAAAAGTTGCACCAATCACATAAGTATTGTTAAAATCGCCAAATTTATGTTTGGCTGAAGCGGTTAACGATCCGTTAAATACTTTGGCCAATTGGTCGTAAGTCATTACCGCACCACCTGTTGGGGCAGCAGCCGAACCCGAACCACGGTAAGATTGGGCATGATATACTGATAAACCTTTGGTATTGGCAATATCTGCCCCAATGATTCCGTTAATACGCAGCCATTTTAAAGGCGTCAGCTCTATGTTGGTATTGGCAATCAAACGGTTAACTTTATCATTATTTACGTTTTTAACCACATCCCAAAGGGGATTATCAAACTCTGAATAAATGCTTGCCAGGTGTAAAAGCCGGTTTCCGTTGGCATCCTGATAATCCTGAACGTTATATGCAGAGCTAAAACGCATCAACTGCAATAGCGAACCATTAGCACCTTTATTGGCTTTATCGTTGTTAGAATTGATGTAATTGAAGGTAGTGGTTAGTTTTAAAACAGGCGAAATGGTACCTACTGCGGTTACCCTTGAAGAAATGCGGGTATAACTCGTTGTAGGAATGGTTCCCTTCGAATCAGTATATTCATTAGACCAGCGGTAGGAGAATTTATCGGTTCCGCCCTCAAATGATAAATTGTGTTTTTGCGTAAAACCTGTTTCGAAAAAATTATGGATGTTATCGTAAAGCGGTGTATTTGGTAGAAATGCTGGGCCAAAAAAGTTAGACGAACCGCCATCGTAAACTCCATTAGATACCCCGGTATTGTATTTGGTCTGTATTTCCGGAAATTTATTCAATTGCTCTACCCTAAACGAGTTGCTATAATTGATGCTTCCACGACCTGCTTTGCCTTTTTTTGTAGTGATTAAAATGGCGCCACTGGCCCCTGCACTCCCATATAACGCGGTAGCTTCGGGGCCTTTCATAATCACATAACTTTCGATATCGTTGGGATTGATATCCATACCCCTGTTTGAATAATCCTGATCTCTGTTTGCCGCGCCCGATACAAGTTCTCTGGTTTGGTTTAATGTGCTGTTATTGATCGGAACCCCATCTACTACAATCAGCGCATTGTTATCGCCACTAATAGACACAAAACCCCGCAAAACAATCTGCGCAGAAGCACCGGGGTTGCCATTGGTACTGTTGATCGATAAACCCGGTACCCGCCCCTGCAGACCGCCAAAAAAATCGTTCCTTTGGGTTTCTGCCACTTCTGCTCCCGAAACTTTTGGCGTAGAATAACCCAACGATTTAACATCACGGTCAATACCATAGGCCGTTACAACCACCTCGTTCAGGTTGCTGGCATCGGAGATAAGCGTAACATTAATGGCCGTGTTGGCGCCTATAGCACGCTCTATAGTTTTGTACCCAACATAGGAGAACACCAAGACATCTGTTTTTGATGCTTTAATGGAATAATTTCCGGTATTGTTGGTTTGCGAAACGGTGCTGCTCCCTTTTACCCGTATGGAGACGCCGGGAATGGGTCCGTCAGCAGAGCTGACCTTACCGGTAATGATCTGCTGTGCAAAAATTTGAGCAGACAGCATAATGATACCGATAAAACTAAAAAGTAGTTTTTTCATCATAATTTGTTAGTAAGAAAGTTTGGTTACTGAGGTTGTTGTTTGTTTCCGGTTTATCAAAAACGCAAATTCACGCAGTTTTGATCTTAGTTAAGTAAATATGATGAATGTTTTTGACATAAAAAACAAACAGGCAAGATTTATCATACAAACTAAACAATATTTTATTGCAAAAAACCGCAAAAACGCGCAATATGTACAAAATCTAAAAATCTTTTATACTTTCGTTTAAAACCAAACACCTACTTATGCTGAAAAAAGAACGCCACGACTTCATCATGCGACAGATTAACTTACACAACCGTGTATTAACCTCTGATCTGGTGCAATTACTCAATGTTTCGGAAGATACTATCAGAAGGGATTTGCAGGAACTTGTTGATGAAAACCTGCTTTATAAGGTACATGGAGGTGCTTTATCCAAATCTTACCACAGTTCTTTTGATGACAGTACGGTTTATGCCCGCGATAGTAAAATCGCCATCGGCAAAAAAGCAGTCCAGCTGATAAAAGATGGTATGGTGATTTTAACGGGTGGCGGAACCACGATTCTGGAGTTTGTAAAATTACTTCCACAAGGCTTAATGGCTACGTTTTTTACCATCAGCCCACTAGTTGCAGTAGAATTGGCTAAATACAATAATATTGAAGTGATTTTGATTGGCGGTCTGTTCTCCAAAAATTCGCAGGTTACCTATGGCGGACAGGTTATTACTCAATTATCGGAAATAAAAGCCGATTTATGTTTAATGGGCACCAGCGCCATTCACCCTGATGAAGGTTTAACTGATACCTACTGGGAAATTAATCAGCTTAAAAAAGCCATGTTAGCCTGTGCACGAAGAACAGCGGTACTCTGCATTTCCGAAAAACTGGATATTGCACTGAGGTTAAGGGTTTGCCCGATAGAAAGCATCAGCTACCTGATCACAGAGTTGGATATTGAACACGAATCGCTTTCCCGCTACAAGGAAAAGGAATTGAATATTTTATAAAAAGAGTCCCGATTGTCATCGGGACTCTTTTCTGTTAGAAACCTGGATCGGCAGGGGTATTCGTATTGTTATCCCTTTCTGCAAAAGGATAAGGAAAGAAATTACGCTTGCGATCGGTTAAGGGCTGGTTAAACCTTCTCATATCTTCAAGCTTTAAACCCGACATGAAAAGTTCAATACAACGGTGCTTGTAAATCAGATCTAAAAGCTGCTGTTGTGTATATGTTCCGGTTAAGGCTGGCAATGCTGCCCCCACACCAAAAGGATCTGTTGAAGCTGTTTTAGTTACGATTTTGTTCAGCTCAGAAAGCGAAGAAGTTAAGTTAGGGCTTGCCTGACGGGCATAAGCTTCTGCTTTAATCAACGTCATCTCTCCAGGCAAATAAACAGGAATCTGAGTAAAAGTACCCGATCCAAAACCATTGATACGCACGGTGGTATTAATTATAGTATAAAATGGAATCCTTCCATCGCCAGCATCAGGAACATTAGCTCCGGTTTGCCCTAAATTTATATTTTTTGGTTGTATAACATTGTTGGTAGAGGTTGCGATCTCAAAAATCGGATTAAGGTTCTGTGCATCGTATGTAAATGATGATTTTTTAGTTAAATCGACCGCATTTGCACTTGTTAATGCAAGGGCATAATTTCCTGCAAATAATGCATAACGGGCCTTTAAGGCATTTAACGTATTCGGAATATCAATTCCAGAAGGTACATTGCTTAAAAATGAAGTATTTACCGGGTTTACTGCTATTACGGCCAAAGCATTATCGATGGTTGCAATTGCTTTATTATAGCCTTCGGCTCTCGTAATAAATGATACATTCTGCCCGTTTCCAGAAGGCACTTTTTCCCAGTATTCTGCTAAATTACCCAAGGCGAGTGCTTTAAAAATGCTTGCTTGCGCAATTAGACCTGATGCATAACTTTTATCGGGAAGATTGGCTGCGTTATTGATCACGTTATCGGCATCATAAATGATTTTATTAGCTCCAGCCCAAACATTTAGCAATACCGAATTTGTACCATCTACCTGTACACCCCCGCAACTAACCTTTCTTCATTGGTATTACCTGTATTAATGGATATCAGTTCATTTGTAGTTAAACCATTTAAAGTAATAGAAGCATACAGAATTCCAGCACGCGTAGTAGAATAGTTTTTCTGTAAGCCTACCGTAACGCCTGTTAAACCTTTTGCCGAGTTTAATACATCATTGGCAGTAGCCGCATTAGGATTTAAATACTCCTTTTTACAAGCGCTTGAAAAAGCCACTATTGTAAGCAGAAATGCATAACCTATATATGTTGATTTTAAATTTTTCATAATAATTTTTTAAATTAGAATCTTGCTTGTAAACCCAAAGAGAAAGTACGTGGAATTGGCACTGAGCCGAAATCGATATTTCTCAAAATGGTAGATTGACCACCAGAGTTCAACTCCGGATCGTAACCTTTATAATTATCCCACGAAATCAGATTTCTTCCGCTAAGATTAACGGTTAAGCTTTTAACAAATTTAACCTGACCAATAGTATAGCTTAAAGAAATTTCCCTTAATTTCACAAAAGATCCATCATCAATACGCCATTCTTCTACATTGTATGCCCCAGCCACATAACCTCTAGGCAATTGCCCCATCTGCTCAGCTTCAGCTACTTTCCCGTTTCCTACACCCTGACGTGTTCTCCAGTCTGCGTTCCAAACATCGCCTCCCTGAACAGCATCCAGTTGAATGTGCAAGCTCAATTTTTTGTAGGTAAAATCATTAACAAAAGACCCTGTATAATCGGGGTTCGGGTCGCCGATTACTTTACGTAAAACATTACCAGCGGCCTGACCTGCTGTTAAAGGAATACCAGCAGCATTTGTTGCAATATCCCCAGTTGATGTCCGTTCAAAATATGTCCCATAAAAAACACCTACCGGATAACCGTCAGTAATAGAAACGGGTGCTCCAGCATTGGTTGCTATTAGTCTCTGTGCACCTGAACCCACTATTTTATTTCTATTTCTGTTGTAAATTAGCGTCGATGTCCAGGTGAAGTCTTCGGTTTTAACTGGCACTCCTGTAAGCATTAACTCTATACCTTTATTTTTTAAAGTCCCGCTAATATTGTCTAAGAGACTAGAAAAACCAGTTGTTGGTGCAATCACAACCGGCAATAATAAATCAGTTACGTTTTTATTATAGTAACTAAAAGTTAAACCTAAGCGATTGTTAAAAAAGGACATATCTGTACCAATTTCAAGCTCCTTTTGGCGCTCTGGTTTTACGCTCGTATTAGCCAATGTTGTTAACGATGTTAAAGATGTTTTGCTGTTCAACGCACTTGGCGAATAAACGTTGAAACGATCGTATGCTCCAATCCCTGTTAAATTTCCTGACTGGCCATAAGCCGCTCTTAATTTTAGTGCATTCCACCATGATGATACACCCAAATCCTTCCAATAATCGGCAGATGAAAGCACATAACTTACGTTTGCTTTAGGATAAAACTGCGTTCTATTGTCTTCCCCAAATACAGTTGATTGATCTACCCTTATGGCACCAGTAACAAACAAATGGTCTTTATATTTAAAATTTTGTTGTAAATAAGCACCACTAATTGAGAATTCTGAACGACTGTCTGCATTAGGTAAAACAGTACTCGCTCCGTTTACTACCTGAACAAAAGGCGCTAATCCACGTCCATTTAGTAAGCTGTACAGGTCTTTTTGGTATTGATAAGATCCGCCAAGCTGAGTAGTAGAACTCAACAAGCCTGTAATTTTGGTATCATAAGTAAAATTCAGTTCATTATTGAATAATGTTGTTGTAGCGTTTGCAGCACTTGCGTAACCATTTAGTGATGGATCCAGCGTTGGTCCGCCACCATAAAAACCTGTACTTACATTATATGCAAAAGGCGGAATAAATGTAGTTCCGTTTTGGATTGAATTATCAACCCCCATAGTGTAATCAATAGTTAAATTTTTAACAGGTGTAAGTTTTAATCCCGTATTTGCAATAATGCGATTGGTAAACTGGCGCTGCTTGATATCTTCAATAACAGAAACCGGATTAACACGACCGCGTTCTCCGATGGCTTTTAAATTGCCTAATGCATCCCTGGTAAACAGATCGTGAAAATTACCAATAATGGTAACCGAATTCATTGGCGAAAAGAAGGAATTACCGTCGGGCTTCTCATTAGCATCACTATGAACGTAATTGAATCCTGCTGTTAATTTCGCCCACTTGTTAATGGTTTGATCAATATTCGCCCTGAAGTTCATTCTGGTGAAATCGGTATTTTTTATAATTCCCTGGTTTGAGAAATAGCCAGCAGAGGTATAGAATTTAGTGTTGTCGTTACCGCCCGAAACTGAAACTGAATTATCTGTCCCAATTCCTGTTCTGAAAATATAATCCTGATAATTATACCTGGTTACTGGAGTTGTTGTAATTAGTGCAGGAGACAGTACATCTTGAGTCTGCGCAGTCGGCCCATCGGTTGGTCCTCCAAATTTTGTTGGCGATTGATTGACATCAATTTGCTTCCGCAACTCACTTATGGTTAGGCTTGTACTAAAGCTCACTTGCGGTTCGCCGGTTTTACCTCTTTTGGTAAAAATCTGAATTACACCCGCATTTGCCCTTGAGCCATAAATGGCAGCCGCAGCAGCGCCATTCAATACTTCAATATGATCAATATCGGAAGGGCTTATATCGACCATCCGGTTTTGGCCGATACTTCCAACAAAATTTCCGCCATCATAATTGGCAGATGTGTTGGTTACTCTGGTTGTAGAATTGTTTACGATTACTCCGTCAATGATGTATAGTGGCTCTGAAGATGAGTTAACAGAGCTAACCCCTCTTAACCGAACAGACATTCCTCCCGCAGGATCTCCGGAATTCTGACTGATCTGTGCACCTGGGGTTTTTCCCTGTAAAGAGGAAAGTACGTTGCCACTTGGCGCTTTGTTTAAATCATCGCCTTTTACAGTGCTCACGTAACTACCTAACTGTTTGCGGGTAGTACCTTGCGAGGTACCCGTAACAATTACTTCATCGAGGCCCACTGCATCGCCGCTAAGAGCACCATTTACCTGAACAGTAATATTATCGCCAAGCGTTACCGGTTCCACAGTTGATTTATAGCCAATAAAAGAAATCTGCAGCTGGTATTTACCCGGAGCCAAATCGACCGAAAATGTGTAGGTTCCACCCGAACTCGTACTGGTTGCAAGGTTAGTGCCGAGTATTTTTACAACAGCGCCCGGAACCGGGCTGTTATTTGAGGCATCAGTTACTTTACCACTGATGGTATAGCGTTTATTCTGTGCCTGAGCCGCCTCTGCAAATAAGAGCAGCAGAAATGGGATCAACAAAATCGCAAAAAATCCTGTTGACCATTTTAGGTAACTTTTTTCCATAAAATTTGGTTTTGTGTTAGAAGATTAGTGTTAAAACAAATTTAACAAAATACCGCACAAAGCAAATTTTAAGCTGGTTTTTATTTGAAAATTGTAAACAAAGTTGGAAGGTTGTAAATTTGAAATGTTTGAAAGTTACATACTGCTTAATTAATTGTCTGCTCCTGACTTTTGACAGAGTACTCAGGCTTTATTCCGGTAGACTAATTTTCCCCATACAAACAGAAGGTACACCTTGCCGATCGCCAAAGTTGATCGGTTTGCCGCAAAGCGTTTCATTGGCAAGTACTGCAAATAAAACTGCTTCTTTAGCATCGGGATTAATATTTAGATCATCAGTAGTTAAGAAATTACAAGAAGGCAATTTAGCTTGAAGTAGTTTTACCAGCAATGGGTTATGCATTCCGCCGCCGCTCATAAACACCTGTGCACGGGCATCCGCTCCAAAGCAGCGTTTTATGGCATTGGCAATGGTTTCGGCAGAAAAGTGGCACAGCGTGGCCATTACATCTTCCTTACTTATATCCGCTGTTGAGGATATTTCCTGGGCTTTTGTTAAATACTCCAGGTTAAACAGCTCCGGTCCTGTAGTTTTAGGGAAACCCAGGTCAAAGAAATCACAATTAAGCAAAGCAGACAAAAGCTGAGGATTTAGTGCTCCACTTAAAGCTATGCCGGCATTTTTATCATAAAACAGATTAAAATGCCGTTGCACATACTGATCCATGAGTGTATTCCCCGGACCAACATCTGTCGAAAAAACCGCACTGGCATCCATACTACCTGGCAAATAAGTAAAATTTGCAATCCCGCCAATGTTCAGCATTATGCGATCTTCTCCAGCTTTCGAAAACATCAGGTAATCGCCATACACCGCTAAAGGTGCGCCTTCACCCCCTGCCGCTAAATGTTTTTGCCTAAAATCAGAAAGTGTGATAATCCCTGTTTTTATCGCAATATGGTCACCATCACCAATCTGTAATGTACCATTGGGATAATCGGCCAGTTGATGCAAAGATTTTGGCGCATGGAAAATGGTCTGTCCATGGCTGGCAATAAAATCAACAGCCTCATTTCCAATCCCCCACTCTATAAGGGCTTCGTTAATGAGTGCAGCGTGCGTATTGGCAATATGTTCATTCATCAGACAAACCAGTTGTAAATCAACTTCCTTTTTAGAAAAAACAGCTTTTATTTTTGCCCTGAAATCATCAGTATAATCGCCGGTTTTAAATTTCAGTAACCGGATATCCGTATCTGGTCCACTCCCTTTAACCGAGCAGAGTGCAATATCCAATCCATCCATCGAAGTCCCGCTCATTAAACCGATTATAAAACGTTCTGTTTTTGCTGCTTTGCTGTACAACTTTTGAATCTCTGCGTTCATATTGATTTTATGTTAAAAAGATCAAACGTTTGTCTGCCCCTTTAATCCAATTTTATGTAAATACTTCCAATAAAAGTAAATATCCTTTGTTACAAATCGGTCATAACTGCCTATATTTACTGCTCCGTACATTAAAATCCATATAAAAAAAATGGCTAGATTAAATCTACTGGAGGAGACACGTTTCGAGAAATTACCCGTAAGCGTGTTCGAAAATCCAAAAATTGCTTCCATTAATGTAGCACACCGTATTGCCGGGCTCATTAAATCAAAACAAGCAAACAACACACCTGCAGTACTGGGCTTAGCAACAGGTGTTACCCCAATTGCAGTTTACGCCGAATTGGTGAGACTGCACAAAGAAGAGGGTTTAAGTTTTAAAAACGTAATTACTTTCAATTTGGATGAATACTATCCAATGGCGCCAACAGCGGTACAGAGTTACGTTACCTTTATGAACGAAAATCTTTTCGATCATATCGATATTGACAAGAAAAACGTCCATATCCCTGATGGAACACTTGCACTGGAGGATATTCCGGCATTCTGTTTAGCTTATGAAAAGAAAATCGGTGATCTTGGCGGACTTGATATCCAGATTTTGGGTATAGGACGTACCGGTCACATCGGATTTAACGAGCCGGGTTCCGCACCAAACTCGGGTACCCGTTTGGTTACTTTAGATGATCTTACCCGCCGTGATGCTGCACGCGATTTCGGTGGAAAAAGCTTTGTACCAACCAAAGCCATTACCATGGGTATTGGTACCATTTTCAAAGCAAGGGAAATTATATTAATGGCCTGGAGCCGTAAAAAAGCTTCGATCATTAAAAAAGCAGTTGAAGGCGAAATTTCGGGCGAAGTACCGGCAACTTACCTACAGCTTTCTGAAAATGTGGAGTTTATCCTTGATGCACCTGCAGCTTCAGAACTGACCCGTTTTGATACACCATGGTTGGTTAAAGATTGTGTGTGGACAGATGCATTGATCCGCAAAGCGGTAATCTGGTTGGCCAACACCCTTAAAAAACCGATCTTAAAATTAACGGAAGACGATTACAACAACAATGGTATGGCGCAACTGGCTACCGAAAAAGGGCCGGTTTACAACATTAACATCCATATTTTTAATAAATTACAGCACACCATTACGGGTTGGCCGGGTGGTAAACCAAATGCCGACGATTCTCAACGTCCGGAAAGAGCTGAACCAGCAAAAAAACGCGTAATTATCTTCTCTCCACACCCTGATGATGATGTAATTTCAATGGGAGGTACATTCTTGCGCCTGGTTGACCAGAAACATGATGTACACGTGGCTTACCAAACTTCGGGCAATACGGCAGTTTGGGATGATGATGCATTGCGCTTTGTTGAGTTCAACGTAGATTTTACCGAGAAAATGGGCATGGATAATACTCATTTAAAGGATCTGTATAACAAAATGAGAACCTTTATTGAGCAGAAAAAACCAAACCAGGTTGATACGCCGGAGATCCAAACGGTTAAAGGACTGATCAGAAAAGGTGAAGCCATCGCAGGAGCGCGTTATTGCGGCTTAGAAGATGACCATATCCATTTCCAGGCACTTCCGTTTTACGAAAGTGGCAAAGTGCAGAAAAACCCGGTAACCGATGCCGATATCGAACTCACTATCGAATTATTACAAAAGGTTAAACCGCAGCAGGTGTATGCCGCAGGCGATTTTGAAGATCCGCATGGAACACACATCGTTTGTTTCAATATTATTTTGGCGGCCTTAAAACGCCTGCGTAAAACCGAAGCCTGGGCACAGGATTGCTGGTTATGGATGTACCGTGGTGCATGGCACGAGTTCGAAACTTATGAGATCGAAATGGCTGTTCCAATTTCTCCTCAAGAACTGGAACGTAAGAGAAATGCGATCTTTAAACACCAGAGTCAAAAAGACAGGGCAGTTTTCCCGGGTGATGATGCAAGAGAATTCTGGCAACGCGCTGAAGACCGCAACCGCGATACGGCAAAGGCTTACGATGAACTTGGCCTTGCAGAATACGAAGCCATGGAGGCATTTGTACGCTGGAAGTTTGAAGACTAATTTAAATAAATATCAATCCTGCTTTGTTAACGCAAAGCAGGATTTTTTTTTTGCCCAACCTGCGAAGTCTCAAAGGCCTGGAACGCAGCAAGACTTCACAGGTTTTTACACGAATTTCCCATTGATTGGTTTCACACCAACCGGCATAATTAAAGTCTAATTATCCGAAATCTCTTTTTTTGGAAAGCAATGTTCGTAGTGCTTCGGTACATTTAGTCCTGCCCTTTGCTTAATCCCGATAAAAAAACCGGTAAAACAAATTAATCTTAAATCGGGATAACGCTGTCGGTCAGGTTTATCGAACATAAGCCTTTTGCCGTTGTGATCCAGGCCTTTCTTCAGGGAAACAACCCAGCTTAATCAAATCTCTCCGTGTTTCTGAGCATCCGTGGCAAAAAATAAAGATCTATCCCCATGCCGTCATACTGAGGGATAATTTATTTATAAAAATCAATATAAATGACAGTAGAATTTAATGGAAATAAATCTCCCAGGGGATCGTCATTGCTGAGCAGGCTTTTCAGCCGACGAAGCAATCTTTACAGCAAGGATCACTAGCATGATAGATTGCTTCGTCGTTCCTTCTCGCAATGACGACCTTTTTTTGAATTCTGTCTATGGTAGCACAGCCCCTGTTAACGAAGAATCACTAACCACACTTAAAAAAGATCCTTCACGGTGTTCAGGATGACAGACCGTTTGCCCCCAACTTCTTATTTATTTCTCTTTCTAAAAACAATACTCTAAATTAGTTAGCTCAAACCAACCAACCATGAGCGAACCTAAGCAAAGATTGCTATCTCTTGATTTTTTTAGGGGATTAACAGTAGCCGCAATGATTTTAGTGAACAATCCGGGCAGTTGGGGCCACATTTATGCACCTTTAGAGCATGCTGAATGGAACGGCTGCACCCCTACCGATTTAATCTTCCCTTTCTTTTTATGGATTGTGGGTGTATCAATCGCTTTTGCCATGAGCAGTAGCAAAGCAGATCCGGCTACACATCAAAAAACAATTATCAAAGCGGTTAAACGGGGCATTATTTTATATCTGCTTGGGTTTTTCCTGGCTATTTTCGGTAAAATCATCAGCGCCATTATAGATGATAAATCCATTTGGGAAGCTTTTCAAACCGTACGGTTATTGGGTGTTTTACAAAGAATAGGTATTGTATTTATCATCAGCAGCATTATTTTCATTAAAGTTTCTACCAAAAACATCTTTAGAGCATTAATTATAATACTTGCCGTTTATTGGGCATTAATGACGTTCATTCCTGTTCCGGGCGTGGGTTATCCCAACCTGGAAAAAGAAACCAATTTGGCCGCCTGGATTGATCGTGGCATTTTAACCGAAGCACATACCTGGGCATCTTCAAAAACATGGGACCCGGAAGGTATTTTAAGTACCTTACCTGCAATAGGCACCTGCCTTTTTGGTATACTGGTTGGGGTTTGGATGCGCAGAAAAGATGTAGATAACCCAACAAAAGTTGCCTGGCTTTTTACTACCGGCATTATCGCAGTTGTTTTAGGCTTGCTGTGGAATTTACAGTTCCCGATAAACAAAGCACTATGGACAAGCTCTTACGTGCTGTATGCAGGCGGATTAGCCTCAATCGGCTTGGCACTTTGTTACTGGATCATCGATGTTCAGGGCTTTAAGAAATTTACCACTCCTTTTGTGGTATATGGGGTAAATGCCATCACGGTATTTTTTCTTGCGGGTTTGGCTCCCAGGGTTCTCAACCTGATCCAGCTAACCAAACCTGATGGCACCAAAACCGGTTTGTTGGTCAGGTTTTACGAAACCTGTTATATGCCTTTTTTCAGCCCGATAAATGCTTCTTTGGTTTGGGCCATTACTTATGTCCTCGGATTTTATGTTTTGCTATATTTCATGTATAAAAAGAATATTATTATTAAGGTTTAGTAATTTCGCTCATTATTGATGATTTAACTTACTAATTGAAAAAGAAAACCACTATATACGATATCGCAAATGCGCTTAACATTACGGTATCAACCGTTTCGAGGGCATTAAGTGGTTTCCCTGCCATCAGCGATACCACTAGGAAGGCCGTAATAGAAATGGCCAAAAAGCTCAACTACAGCCCAAATAAACTTGCTTCTGCCTTAAAATCAGGCAAGACTTATATTATAGGTGTAATTGTGCCAAGCGTACAGGCCCATTTTTTCGCATCCATTATCCATCGCATAGAAGATGGCCTGAAAGATAGCGGCTACAGAATAATTATCTATCAATCAAACGAATCGGTAGAAAATGAAATTAATGGTGTAAAAACATTGTTAGAGGCCCAGGTTGATGGCATTATGGCCTCATTATCTTTAGAAACCAAAGATGTTTCGCACTTTGCCGAAATTATTGAACAGAATAAACCCCTGATTTTTTTCGACCGTGTAAATACTGATTTAAAAGTGCCCACCATTACCCTTGATGATGTTAAGGCTGGTTATTTGGCCACTAAACACCTCATCGATAAGGGTTATAAAAAAATTGCCTTTGTAACCACAGCCCATCAGGTTAAAATCTTTAACGATCGCCTTGAAGGCTACAAAGCAGCACTCGCAGATCATAACCTGCCAAGTATAGCGGATCATTTAATTTTAGGAGGCCTATCCATTAAAGATGGCCGTTTTGGCGCTGGCAAACTGATGCGCAACAATAAACCCGATGCCATTATAGCGGGAGATGATTTTACGGCCCTGGGTGTAATCCAAAAACTTAAAGAGATTGGTGAAACACCACCAGCAATCGGCGTAATCGGTTTTGCCAACGAAGCTTTCTCGGCGTACATTACGCCCAGCTTATCAACCATCGATCAGCATGCCTCACAAATGGGTAAAGAATGCGCTAAGATGTTTCTTAATATGATCAGTCAGGAAAATCCTTATGCTAAAATTGAGCATGTTGTACTTAATCCAAATATTATAGAAAGAGAATCGACCGATAAAAAAGGTTGAATAAGGCGACGTCATCTCGACTGAAACGCAGTGGAATGGAGAGATCTATCAAGGCAGATTTCTCGACTACGCTGCGCTCCGCCCGAAATAACGGCCTCTAAGAGTAGTAAACCCGAGGTTCTTCTATTCTTTTGCCAAAGGCACTTCTACACCAACAGGCCCACTAGGCTCACTTTCATTTTTTAAACGATCAAGCGCAGTTACCAGGTAGCTGTACCGCTTTCCACTTTCTACACTGGTATCAATAAACGAAAGATAATCTTCGAAGCTTATTTTTAGGATGTTTTTAGGGTCGAGCACCGAAATTTTCTCTCCTTCGCTAAAACGGTAAATCACAAAACCCGAAGCCGTTTCGCCATCTTTTGCTTTTAACGGGAGTTGCCATTTTAAATGCACGCCATCTTTTAGAGCATCAGCAGTTAAGGCCATCGGTTCATTTGGTGGCACTTCATCCAACCAGGGCATTTGTGGTGGCAAGGCGGGATATTTATATAAATCGTTCTTTAACGAATCGCCCACTGCTTTTGCAACGGTACTTAAGGATTTAGAACTAAAAAATACACTTCCCTGAATCCGGTTATTATCTCTGAGGTACCTGATTTGCTTAGGAATTTCACTCAGGTTCTTCCATGCGGCTTCAGCTCTTGAGTTAACCAGGTAAGCACCCTGACCAATGTACACATGCCTTCCATAAGTATTATTGCTCCACCAATCAACCAAAATACCATAAGGAGCTACCCTTCGGGTAAACGTAAAATAAATTTGAGGATTAATATAATCTACCCACCCTTCTTTCACCCATTTACGGCTATCGGCGAAAAGTTCAGCATAGTTAGATAAACCACTGGTAGCAGAACCTTCGGGATCTTCGTACTTATTTTTCCAGATCCCAAACGGGCTGATCCCAAATTTTACCCATTTTTTATAGTGGTGGATACTGTCATCCAACTGCTTAATCAGCATATCGACGTTATTACGGCGCCAATCTTTAATATCGGAGAAATTATTAGGGTATTTATAAAAAGTATTCCCATCATTAATGGTCTGTCCTTCTACTTTATAAGGATAAAAATAATCGTCGAAATGGATACCATCTATATCATATCCTTTTACAACATCCAAAATTACCTGGATAATATATTCCCTCACTTCAGGAATACCAGGATCGAACTGCTTTTTGCCGCCATAAGTAAAAAACCAATCAGGATGTTTGCGGTAAGCATGATCTTCACTTAATACAGCAGAGCTGCTCATGCTTGCACGGTAAGGGTTAAACCAGGCATGCAGCTCCATGCCCCTAAAATGGGCTTCCTTAATGGCAAAAGCCAATGGATCGTAACCTGGTGCCGGAGCTAGACCCTGCTTCCCCATCAGCCACTGACTCCAGGGCTCGCGCGATTTTGCATAAAAAGCATCGGCAGCAGGCCTTACCTGCAAAATAATGGCATTCATGCCCTGGCTTTTATGTCGTTCTAAAATCCCGATAAGTTCTTGTTTCTGTTGATCGACGCTTAAACCTGGCCTGGATGGCCAGTCGATATTGGTAACCGTAGCTACCCATACGCCTCTAAACTCCCTTTTTGGTGCAATTTTTGATAAAGGTTGTGCATTTAATATATAAGGTACTACAGTTAAAGATAAAAGTGCGTATAGGAAGTTTTTAAGCATTATTTCTGTCTTATTTTTTATTCAGGTTGTGTGTTTGTGTTAATTTGAATACAAATGAACATTAGCAATTAAACGATTTTTTTTAAAAACTCTTATAAGTTTTTAAAAATTTTAATTTGCGCCCTGCTAAATTAATTGTGTACCCCCATTTACCTATGGAAGAACAAAAGTATATTAATTTAAAGAAGATACAGCGTTATTAAAAATGGAACCACAAAAGATTAATAAGGGTGACAGAAACAAAATTTACTTCCTCGTCATCGTTATAGCGGCTTTAATCGGCACAAATACTTACCTGTTTTTTAAAGACCGAAAGCAGAGCGAAAGATCTGTAAGCATTAGTGCAGAAAAGGATAAGCTGCGGCTTGAGGTAGAAAAGATTGAGGTTGAGCTAGATAAGGTAAACGCTTTAAACCTCGACCTGAACGATAAACTTGTTGATGAACAGAAACTGGCCCGTGTTAAAATTGAAGAGCTTAAGGCCGCTTTAGAAAAAGGCCAGCTTACACAAGTTGAACTAGACAAAGCCAATGCACAGATTAATGAGCTGAAAACATTTGTAAAAAAGTACAACGAGCAAATTATCCAGCTGCAAAAAGACAATATTTTTTTAAAAAATAGTCGCGACAGTTTACAGAATACCCTCCGCAACATTAGCAACAAGGCTTCGAACCTGGAGAACGAAAACTCCAATCTTAATGCAAAAGTTAAAACCGCAGCGGCATTAAGGCTTCAAACCGCAGAAATTATTGCCTTCAGAATAAAATCGAGCGGTAAAAAGGTAGAGGTAACAAAATCGTCTACCGCCGAAAAACTAAGCGTCCGTTTTACCATCATCCCTAACCAACTGGCAGAAAAGGGTCATCATAATATTTATTTAAGGGTATTTGATCCTGCGGGCAATTTATTGGCCGACGAGGGCAACCGCTTTGAAGCCGACGGGCAGGAAATGCAGTTCAGCCACTCTATTTTTATCAACTACAATAACGATGACAGCACCTATGTTATCGATTGGGCAAACCCAAAGCCTTTTATTAAAGGCATCTATACCGTAATTTTATATGCTGATGGTAATACCATGGGCAAGGCTCAGGTTGAACTGAGATAAAATTAAACGAATCCTGATTAAACGCCAACCTCATTTATTTCTTTATTAAGCCAGTGGAAAACTTAAATAAAAAGTTGTTCCTAAACCTGCTATGGAGGTAAATTTAACCGTTCCGCCTGCATTTTCTACTGCTTGTTTTACAAAAGCAAGCCCCAAGCCCGTACCCGATGTTTTAGTGGTAAAATTGGGTACAAAAATCTTATCGTGCAGCGATGGTGGAATCCCCTTTCCGTTATCTTTAATTTCGATAAACGCATTCTGAAGATCTACATAAACAACAATGGTGATGCAGCACAAAGTTTCCTCATCAATAGCTTCTATCGCATTTTTGAGCAGGTTATTAAAAGTCCTTAACAACTGATCATGATCGGCCATAATTTCAATATCGCCAGTGCTTTTATTGGTGATATCGATGGTTACATTTTCAGTGCTTTTAAACACCTCCCTGGCCCGTTCAATAACCGGAAGCAAAGCAAGCCGTTCCAAATTGGTATCGGGCATTTTAGCAAAATTTGAAAACTCAGAAGCAATTTTCGACAGGCTATCAATCTGCTCGATAAATGATTTACTAAATTTATTAAACTTCAGTTCAAAATTAGGATCTTTCTCTCTCCATGATTTCTCCAGCAACTGTACCCCAAGTTTTAAAGGGGTTAAAGGGTTTTTAATCTCATGGGCTACCTGTTTGGCCATTTCGCGCCAGGCACTTTCACGTTCCGATCTTGCCAGTTTAAGCGCACTGGCCTCTAAAGCCGAAATCATGTTATTGTACTCTTTAACCAAAGAGCCGATTTCATCGTGCCGCCGCCACACAATAGGCTCGTTTTTCTGCCCTATTTTGGTCTTACTGATGCTCTCCTGGATAAAGGTTAGCGGACTGGTGATCTGATTGGCCAAAAACACTGCCAGTACCCCAATGGCCACAAAAACAAGCGCGTAAATATTGATCAGGTTACTCACAAAAAGCGCAATCTTATCGGTATATTCTTCTTCGTTCGAATAATTGGGCAGGCCAATATA
The DNA here is from genome assembly GCF_014395225.1 of Pedobacter roseus. NCBI lineage: Bacteria > Pseudomonadati > Bacteroidota > Sphingobacteriia > Sphingobacteriales > Sphingobacteriaceae > Pedobacter > Pedobacter roseus. The sequence goes on along the minus strand of NZ_CP060723.1, from coordinate 5,537,363 downwards.
AGCGATGGTTTTATTCTGTGCGTTTCTGATCGGAGCGTAAGCGGCCGCATAGGTTAAATTGCCGATTTTTTCTTTGGGGTTGATGTATTCCGACCGGTGGAGGCTATTTAAGGATACATAAGCCAAAGGACCCATTTTTCTGCCTATAATTTTGTAATTGTAAAGCTTAGGGTAAGTAGTCATAATCAGGTTGCCGCTCAGATCGTATAAATTCAGATCGGCATTATTAATATCAGCAAAATTGTTAAAATCAGCCACAGCACTTTCGTCATTCGAAATGATCCCGTTATTGAACACCTGTTTTTCAAAATTCTGCTGAACTTTTCTGATCTTATCTTTCAGTATCGCATCCTGCTGACCGCGGTATTCGAGGTTCATATAATAATAGGTTACCCAACCCACAATTACCAGTGTAGCCACTACAGATAACACTATAGAAACCTGAATCCTGGTTTTATACAGGATTTTATTGGCATTGATCATCAATGAACGATTGATACTAAACCAGCCTACTTTATCATCGTCGAGGTTTTTGATCAGCCAGATTAAACCATAAAGCACTAAAGAGAAGATGATGAATACCAGAAAAAAGAACGACAATGCGGCTAAACGTTCTACGTAATCAACCTTGGCCTTACTGATAATTACCATTTTACTGTCAGAAGGCTTGTAAATCATGTGGCTATAATGCAGTTTGTCGTCATTATCAATTACAAAATCATCTTTTTTGCCTTTATATACACTGCCATCAAGCGGATAGGTATAATTTCCTGACTGGTTAAGCAGCTTGTTATTACTGTAAAAGGCAATAGAATAACCTTTAAAATCCTCATCTTTAGCCAGTTTCTGATCACCTAGAAGATCGGGCAAACGGTTATTATAATTGTATGGCTTAGAGCGCAGCTCGATTACAAGTGTACCCAACAAATTGCCCTGGTTTACCATCGATATAATCCCAAAATAATCCTGATAACCAAAAGTATTGTTAACCTGATAGAAAAAGTTAGACCCGTCTATTTTAACCGAACCTGCTTCTACCAGTTTTTTATATTTATCGATAGGCGGGCTATCGGCATTACCCATTATCATCCCCAACCGATCATAAGGATAAATCTGGTAGTCGTACCGGCTTAAATAACCGTCCAGGTAATCTTTCAGGTGGTTTTTGAGCACCGCGTAATTTGCAGTTTTATTTTGTTTAAAATATCTCGACAGAAAATCATCTTTAACAATTTCATTACCCAGGCTACCTAAGGCAATAATGGCATTTAAATCTTCTGATGATTGTATCTTCCGGGCCAGTGGTTCGCGCAGGCTCCGCTCTTTAATATCTTTATACCTTGTATATTTAATGGAGGTATTAAAAGCGAGGCAGAAAAAAACAATGGCAAATAAACCGATTGAAAAGTGCTTTTCTTTGAGGTACACTGCCCTTGCCACAATAAACAATATCAGGGCAAAAACAATAAAGAATGCATTAAAATCAACAAAAAGCTTATAAACAAAAACACCCGTAAATCCGATCAGGAAAATAATGATTCTTTCTTTATTGCTTACATTGAGCTGACGGCTCACCGTGGCCGAAATTACGGTGATGAGGTAAATCTGAAACCAGGCCAGGCACAAAATCACAATCCCCACCCAACTGGTACCGCTCAGTTTTAGGATGTTTACAATATCAAAATTAATCTTTGAGTTAAAAATCAGCCCGAAAAAAATATCGTCGGTATCCCATACAATTTTACCGATTAGCACCATTAGGGCTGCCTGAATAATCAGTCCTACAGCCTTATTGCGTTTTATCCACTCCGGAAATTTATATTGCTCTTTGTGGTTATACATAAAAAGCAGCAACCAGGTGAGGACGATAACATTCAACAGGAAATCGCCCAATGAAGGCATCAGAAAACTATCTGCGTATATCTTTGGGTCAAAAAGATCTAAAATAAAGCGGTGGTTAAACCAACCAAAATATAAATCGGATAAGCGGAAGGCAAGAAAGAAAAAGAGCAGCAGGAAGGTACCCCAGGCTATATGCCCACGGCGGGCAATGAGCGAGCTAAGGGAATTAAAAAACATACAGATACACAATATCCCGGCGATGAACAGCCATAACTGTGTTCCCGAATAGTAGGTTTCGGCATAACCCTGCTTTACTTTAAGCCCGAACAAAAATTTATTATCTAGGCTTTTGATTACATATACATCCTTATCGGTAAAGGAAGCAAACGTTAATAATTTTGTAGTGGATAAAATCGGATCAATATCATTTTTAAAGTATTGAGTTTCTTTAAAAGGATACTGCGACTGGATGGATATCAGAAAAATAAGGCTAAAATTGCCCTGCGTGCTTTTAATCACCTCGTACCAGCCATTGGCAAAAAACAATACCGAACTACCCTCTTTAATGGTATTGGGGTCTATATCCGAAACCTTAATGGTACTCCAGTACTTAAGCTCACTGTTTTCGAAGGTTAAAAGATTTACGCCGTTTATGTCGCGATAACGATTGATAAAGTCGATCCCGCTTTTAGGATTGATGTGAAAATGCCTGGCTTTAGCTACTTCTTTTTTATTGGCCAGAAAGGCCTGTACCAATCTTTCTTTAGCCGAAAGATTCTGCTGTATCTGTTCAGCATCGTGCTCGAGCAATTCGCTTTTGGTGGTAAAACGGCTCAGCGAAATAGATGTTACCATGAGGCAACAGCCCAAAACGAGCAATAGAAACCTAATTTTTACACCAAAGCTCATTTTCATCTTAGTGATAAAGATATTAAATATTGATAAAAAGCAACGCCATAAACTTTGGGCTTATGGCGTTGGCATTGTTATATTTTATTGCATTAAATTAAGCAACAGTAGCGCTGCTGGTTTGCACTTCGCGGCTTACTTTTTTAACCAGGCCCTGTAATACATTGCCTGGGCCTACTTCAACAAATTCAGTTGCACCATCAGCAAGCATATTGCCCACTGTTTGTGTCCAACGTACAGCACCCGTTAATTGTTTAATTAAATTTGCTTTAATTTCGGCTGGATTTGTATAAGGCTTTGCATCAACATTCTGATACACCGGGCAAATTGGGGCCGAAATATTTGTAGCTTCAATAGCTGCCTGAAGTTCGATTTTTGCAGGCTCCATTAAAGGAGAGTGAAATGCACCACCTACATTTAATTTTAAGGCTCTTTTTGCTCCTGCTTCAGTTAATTTTGCACATGCCAGATCAATACCTTCAATGCTTCCGGAAATTACCAATTGTCCGGGACAGTTGTAATTAGCTGGTACCACTACCGCATCAACTTCGGCACAGATTTTCTCCACCACATCATCAGCCAAACCTAAAATGGCAGCCATAGTTGAAGGTTGCGCTTCGCAAGCTTTCTGCATGGCATTTGCACGTGCAATTACCAATCTTAACCCATCTTCAAAACTTAAGGCATTTGCCGCTACGAGAGCAGAAAATTCGCCTAAAGAGTGACCAGCAACCATATCAGGTTTAAAATCATCTCCTAAAACCTTTGCTAAAATAACCGAATGTAAAAAGATAGCAGGCTGGGTTACATTGGTTTGTTTAAGTTCTTCATCCGTTCCGCCGAACATAATATCGCTAATGCGGAAACCGATAATTTCATTGGCTTGTTCAAATAAAGCTGCAGCTTTTGGGTTTTCGTAAAGATCCTTACCCATGCCTACAAACTGTGCTCCCTGTCCGGGAAAAATATATGCTTTCATTATAATTAGTTTGGCGTATCGCGTTTGGCGGCTGGCGTTTTTTATCTATTGCCTTATCTTGATACTTATTACTTTCTACTAAATACTATTAATCTAAACTCGCTGTAATTAACCTTAAAAACTCCGCTCTTGTTTTATCGTTGCTTAAAAAAGTTCCGGTAAAGGCAGATGTTGTGGTCACTGAGTTTTGTTTTTGTACACCGCGCATCGACATACATAAATGCCTGCACTCCATTACCACGGCTACTCCCATTGGGCTGAGTGTGTTTTGGATACAATCTCTGATTTCGTTTGTTAAGCGCTCCTGTACCTGTAAACGGCGGGCAAAAGCATCAACCACACGTGGAATTTTACTTAACCCAACAATGTGCCCGTTAGGGATATATGCAATATGCGCCTTACCAAAAAACGGCAGCATGTGGTGTTCGCACATCGAATACACTTCAATGTCTTTTACCACTACCATTTGGCTGTAATCTTCCTGGAACATGGCAGATTTGAGGATTTCATCCGGTTTTATATCATAACCGTGCGTTAAATACTGCAAAGCCTTAGCTACACGTTCCGGCGTTTTCAGCAAACCTTCGCGTTCAGGGTTTTCGCCCAGTTGCCCTAATATATCTTTATAATGTGTGGCTACAGCTTCAATTTTTTCTTCGTTGTAACGGTCTACTTTTACATACCCGCGTTCCGATTCGCCATTTAATATGTCTTTATCGCTCATTAATTTAGGTTTTTAACCAAAGTATTCAACAAAATTATTTTCAGTTTCGTAGATTTTTACGCAATGCAGAACGGCACCGCTTTCTGCGATTGGCGCCTCTAACTGCTTCCAGATTTCGATGGCCAGGTTTTCGGTAGAAGCCAGTTTACCTTTCATAAAATCAACGTCGAGGTTTAAGTTTTTATGGTCAACTTTATCTACTACGTAATTGTTCATTACCTCTTTAAGCCATTTCAGGTCGACAAGAAAGCCTGTTTCCGGGTTAACTTCGCCTTTTACTGTAACATACAGCCAATAGTTATGGCCATGCCAGTTGGGGTTGGCACATTTACCATAAACTTCACTATTTTTATCATCATCCCAATCGGTACGCGCCAATTTGTGCGCCGCATTAAATGATGCTTTTCTCGTTATGTAAATCATTACTATAAAATAAAATGCAAATATACGGATAAAATGGATGATGGAAGAGGGATAATGGATGATGTAAAACATGCCTCGCCTATATTCATCTTAGATTTATTCTCTTCCATCATCCTTATTCCATTTTACATCTTACATATCTTCGCTAACTTTACCGTATGAAAACTTTAGTTGTTGCTGCTACCAAAGCCGAACTCACCTTTTTTTACCAGCACTTTAACCTGCCAGAGGGGAATTTTGTAGAAAGTAAAAATTTCGACCTATTAATTACAGGTGTGGGGATGGTGGCAACAGCATTTGCGCTGGGCAAACACCTTTCGCATCAATATAACCTGGTGGTCAATTTCGGCATTGCAGGTTCTTTCGACAAGAGTATTGCCCTGGGTACTGTATTGAACATTACTGAAGATACTTTTGCCGAGCTTGGGGCAGAAAATGGTGATGAGTTTTTAACCATAACCGATTTAGGTTTTGGGGAGAACCATTACACCGCTAAGACCCAACGAAAAGTCGGTTTGCCACTGGCTAAAGGCATTACGATGAACTGCGTAACCGGAAGTGAAAAAAGTATTCGAAACCTGATAGAAAGGCTGAACCCAACCACCGAAAGCATGGAGGGTGCCGCTGTTTTTTATGCGGCAAAACAATTGAATATAGATTGTTTACAGATCAGAAGTGTATCCAACTATGTAGAGCCCAGGAATAAAGAGAACTGGAAAATAGGCCTCGCAATAAAAAACCTGAATGACTGGGCGATTGCTTTTATTGGAGAAATGAACTGATTATGACCAATTACTATGGCGCAGTAGTTAATTTTGATTTATGAACCCGACACAATTAAAATAATTATTTTAATTGTCAAAGGCTCCATCTAACACCTGAAAACAAAAAATAAATAGATGAAACTTACACTTGGATTTTCACCCTGCCCTAACGATACTTTTATTTTTGACGCCCTGATTCACCATAAAATTGATACTGAAGGATTAGAATTTGAGGTTTTTTACGATGATGTAGAAACTTTAAATCAGAAAGCAATGAAGGGTGAGCTGGACATTACCAAATTAAGTTTTCATGCTTTTGCTTATGTAGCCAATCAATATGCATTATTGGATGCCGGTAGTGCGCTTGGCTTTGGCGTTGGCCCCTTACTGATCAGTAAAAACCATTTCGAAGAGACCCAACTTCAAACTCCCAACTCAGAACTCAAAGTCGGTATCCCGGGAAAATATACCACCGCAAATTTCTTGTTGGGTATTGCCTATCCTCATTTGCAGAACAAACAGGAACTTGTTTTCTCCGAAATCGAATCGGCCCTGCTTGATGAGCAGATTGATCTGGGACTGATTATCCATGAGAACAGGTTTACCTACCAGGATAAAGGTTTAACAAAAATTGTTGACCTGGGCGATTACTGGGAGAAATTAACCGGCTGTGCCATTCCTTTGGGCGGGATCGTAATCAACCGTAATTTAGACCGTGAAGTGCAGTTAAAAGTAAACCGTTTGATCCGGCAATCGGTAGAATTTGCTTTTGCACATCCAAAATCAGGCATCGATTTTATCCGCCAGCATGCACAGGCCATGGACGAAGCCGTGATGTACAAACACATCGAACTTTACGTAAACAAATACAGCATCAACCTTGGCGAAGAAGGCCGCAAAGCGGTTGATACTTTATTCAAACTTGCACAGGAAAGGAATATTATTCCTGCTATTAAAGAGAACCTGTATATATAGATAGTTGTAATGTTGAAAAGTTAAAAGTTGGAAGGTTGGTTTTGGCGCGCAAAACATTTCAACCTTAAAACATTCCAACCTTTAACAACTCGGGAAAATTATATGTTTAAGAATCATGCTCCGGAACATTCTAACCTTAAATACCTTAGCTCACCAACAACTTATAACCCTTCCCATGCACATTGATAATCTCTACGGCCGGATCAGCACGAAGGTATTTACGCAATTTGCTTAAAAACACATCCATACTTCTTCCGTTAAAGTAATTATCATCATGCCAGATGCTTAATAAAGCTTCTTCTCGGGTTAAAACGGTATTCTTTTTTAAACACAATAAACGCAATAATTCAGCTTCTTTGGTAGAAAGCTTCTGCTGCTGATCATCGTTGGTAATGATCTGGGTAGTATAATCAAAATGATATTTGCCAATAGAAAACTGTGTTTCTGCCGCTTCATCACTGTTATCTGTTTTATTGGCTACGCGCTTAAACATTGCGTTAATGCGCAATAAGAGTTCTTCTATACGGAAAGGTTTGGTAATGTAATCATCACCGCCCAAATCATAAGCAGCAGATTTATCTTCCAGCATGGTTTTAGCTGTTGCAAAAATGATCGGAACCTGTGTATTTACCTTCCTAATGTCTTTACCGAGCGTAAAGCCATCTTTTTTCGGCATCATCACGTCCAAAATACATAGATCGAAGTTCTGCTTATTAAATGCTTTTAATCCATCCTCACCATCAGTGCATAACACTACATCAAACTTGCCTTTAAGCTGCAAATAGTCTTGTAATAATAATCCTAAATTTGGGTCGTCTTCTACCAGAAGTATTTTTTTCATTTTCTTAATTTTATTCACGTATGTAGCATTACCTACACTGAAAGTTTGATTCTGAGTATGCATAACGGTTTAATTTATGTTGTAGATTAAATTAATACACTACTATATTAGGCAAATTAAACCCTTTGTTTTTTAATGTGTCGACAAAGCAAGCTTTTGTACCGACGGTTATCCGTTATATAAAGGTAAAGATATTTCGAACGTAGTTCCCCTATCTTTTTCGCTACTTACCTTAACCGTTCCGTTCAGTTTTTTAATAATATCCTGAACGTAGTTTAAGCCCAGTCCAAAACCCTTAACATCATGCAGGTTACCTGTTGGCACCCTGTAAAACTGATCGAAAATGCGTTTTGACTGATCTTTGGTCATCCCAATGCCTTTATCCGCTATTTCTACAATTACACTTTTATGGGTATTACGCGTAGTAATGGTAATTTCAGGAGTATCGGTACTATATTTATTTGCGTTATCAATAAGGTTATAAATCACATTTGATAAATGCAGTTCATCGCCAAAAACCACTGCATTTTCGGCATCGGTATTAACATGGATGATTGCATTTCTTTTTTGCAGCTGCAACTCCATACTATCAAGCACAATTACGATCAAGTCGTTCATATCCACCTCGGTATTCTCCAGTTTAAGTTCCCCTTTTTCTAAACGGGCAATACTTAAAACACGTTCAATGTGACTACCCAAACGCACGTTTTCATCATAAATAATGCCTGCTAAACGTTTTAAGCGGGCCTTATCTTCTGTCACTTCGGGATCCCTTAAAGCTTCGCTGGCAATCATGATCGTGGCCACGGGCGTTTTAAACTCATGCGTCATGTTATTGATGAAATCCGTTTTCATTTCGGTTAATTTCTTTTGCTTTAAAATGGCATAAAGGGTGTAAGAAAAAATGAAAACAAGTACCAGTAATAATCCTACAGACGATGCCAATGTCACGCTCAGGTTGGAAATAATGGCCGAATTTTTATTCGGAAAGCTTACAAAAAGCATCCCCGGATCGCGGAACAGATCGTTCCCGAATAAAGGGGTTTTATAAGTATTCTCTGGTAAAAATTCTCCCTTTACATTGGAAGCCGCCATAAAAATAGTCGAATCTTTTTGGGCAAGAGAAATGCGGTAAGCAGGTTCCAGGGTAATATTATGCGCTAAAAGCTCATCTTTTAATAAGTTGCCAAGGACATCGAAATTAATGCGTTTATAGATTGGTATTCTGGTTTCCTGCAGTTCTTTTGATACATCCTCAACCACACTTAACCTAGTATACGAAAAAGTATCTTTGCCCAAGGCTGCAATTTTTAATTCCAACTGCTTTTTAGCAATCTCATCTTCGCGTTTAAACTTTTTCTGTAAGTCGCTTGGTATCTTTGGAACATTGGCAAAACCCGGGCTACCATCCCTCGGGTCGAAAACCAGATATCTCAAAGTATCGGGCAAACTTTGTAAACTTTTAAACTCAAATGCTTTTGGCGGTGTAGCAAAAGGCTTTGTACGCATACTGTAACCTTTTATAATCAGGCTTTTCATATCCACGAAAACATCCACCTGCAAATCAAGCTTATCGCCGTTTTTTGAGCTTAACGAACTAAATTCCTTTTCAGAAATTACCGCAGGCGCACGGTAAGTATTACGGATAATACTATCCTGCTGGTTCAGGTAATTTTCGATCTCATTCTCTCGTTCAACTTGTTTTAATTCGCTTTGCTGCACATATTGCTGTCTTAAATCCTTAATATCAAGTGTGCGCTGCCTTGAGTCCTGGAGCTGTTTCAGCTTGTTTTCTGCGTCTTTACGGTTAAGGTGATCGGCAACATTTCTGCGTTGGATTTTATTTACAACGGTAGTTAAGGTTTGGTTTACCTGTTCATCAAAAAGCTGAGATTTTAGCTTATAGGATTCCCTGATGTAATACAACTGCATTACAAAAACACCCAGCAAAGCAACCGTCATCAAAACAGTAATTAACCAAAAACTCTTTTTCTTCATTGAACCAGAATGGTTTTAAGGATAAAAAACCAAATCGCAATCTTTTTAAATCTAAACAGATATCAAAAATACTGAATCGCAAAGCTAACTGTTTGTTTTTAACATATTTTAACAGCGCTGAGCATTGGGGAAACTTCCGAAGTTAGCTAAGGCACCTTGCCCCAGGTAAACTTCGGAAATCTGGCGAAGGGGCAAAAAAAATGCCGGAGCAAAAGCCCCGGCATGGTTCAAAATTGTTTGCTTAAAAAAGATTCTTTATTTAAAAAGGCAAATCATCATCTTCACCTGGCGTACTGCTTACATCAACCGGAGCTGCATAAGCTGGAGCTGCTGCCGGAGCGCCTGCTGCAACGGCGTTGATACGCCAGATTACCAAACTGTTAAAATATGATGTTTTACCTTGTTTATCTGTCCAAGGGCGACCACGTAAATTAAAGAACACCTCAACTTCATCACCTGCTTTAAAAGTATCTAATAATGCAGTTTTATCTTGTAAAGCCTCAAAACGGATATATTCTGGGTATGTTGGATTTTCTGCGTATTCTATTATTAAATCACGCTTTTTAAACGTTTCACTTACTTGTTGTGTGGCACCTACTTCGTGCACCTTTCCTTTAATTTCCATATCTAATACTACTTAATGTACTATAAACATCAAATCTCTATAATTTTATTGATAACTTCGCATATATTATGATGCAAGTTTTCCACAATAAAAGCAAGGTAATTATTACCTGCAACAAGCGCCTTTCTGCATATCTTCAAGATGAAGTTACGGCTTTAGGCTATACAATAGTACGCGCTTTCGCCACGGGTGTTGAGCTCAATATTACCCTTACAGAGTGTATTAAGCTCAATTTAAACCTGCGTTGTGCCAGTCAGATCCTGTACTCCATTAAAAGTTTTAAGGCCATTACGCCTGATGACCTATACAAAGAAATTTCGGCCATTGAGTGGGAAGAACTGATCGATTTTTCGGGCTATTTCTCGGTTACCTCAAATGTTGATAACCCAAATATTACGACTCCCCTTTTTGCGAATTTAAAAGTTAAGGATGCCATTGTTGACCGCATGAAAGAGAAAAAAGGCATCCGCCCAAATTCAGGATCAGACGCCAATAAAGCAGTGGTACATTTATACTGGAAAGATGCCGATGCCGATGTTTTTATGGATACCTCGGGCGAAACGCTTGCCAAACACGGTTACCGTAAAATCCCCGGAAAAGCACCCATGTTAGAAGCTTTAGCTGCCAGTGTTATCTTGGCATCCAATTGGGATAGAAAATCGCCATTCATCAACCCCATGTGCGGTTCGGGAACATTAGCCATTGAAGCAGCCCTGATTGCCACTAACCGTGCACCTGGCTTATACCGCATGAATTATGGTTTTATGCACATATTAGGATATAATGAAGAAGATTTTTTTACGGAGCGCAGGATTTTAAAAGATCAGGTAATTAAAAATGTTGACCTTAAAATTATAGCTTCCGATCTCTCGGAGGATGCGGTTGAAGTAACCCTAAGAAATGCGAAAACCGCAGGGGTTGATACTTTGATCGAATTTGAAGTTTGTGATTTTGAATTAACACCCGTTCCGGAAGATGGCAGAGGTGTTGTGGTCTTTAATCCTGAGTACGGGGAACGTTTGGGTGTGCACAGTAAACTGGAGTTAACCTACAAACGAATGGGCGATTATATGAAAACCAAATGCAAAGGTTATTCTGGTTATATTTTCACCGGAAACCCTGATCTTGCAAAGAAAATTGGTTTAAAAGCATCTAAAAAAATTGAATTTTATAATGGTAAATTAGATTGTCGTTTATTGGAATACGAATTATATGATGGCTCGCGCAGGGCACCACTAATTGAGGCATAGTCTTTTTGATTGAAAATTAATATATTACGCTCTCTTACGTACCATAACGTAGAAAATTTTGAAGAATATGGAATTTGATGACATGGACCACATGCCCGAATGGGAGCATTTTAGCCGTTTTGGCCGCGATGATGAGGATGAAGAAAATCTATCGAGTGATGACGCGGAAAAAGTTAGATTAAAGGTAACCAGGGCTAAAAGCCTTTATAACCAGGCTAGGGCTGTGTATAAATATGCGGCCCTGTTCTGCGAAACGCTTGAAGGTGAAATGGCCGAAATGACTGCAAACTTAATTATGCAGAATGCACTGATGCTCTGTCCTAAAATTGTTGGTGCTGAAGGTGCCGATATGTATATTTTAAGGATGGAGAATGCTTCCATTATCCGCACCAATTGCCGAGAACTCGAAACCCAGGTAAGGGCAGCAGATATGTTCGAAATCTGCACGCCAGAATATAAAGACATTGTTTTAGACGAAATGGAGAAATTCCGTTTGTTATTTATCGAATGGGTTAAATACTTCGAAAAAGACGAATTTGAAGATGACTGGGGATTATATTAATCCTTAGCATCTAAATTTTCAACAGTTTTTTTCTTTCCTTTTTTAACAGCCGCAGCAATTGATGGAAATTGCTTATGCCACATGCCGGTGTACATGCCATCCAACTTAATAAGCTGCTCATGCGTGCCTTCTTCTATCAGTTTTCCCTCTTTTAACACCACAATCTTATCTGCATTTACCACCGTACTTAAACGATGGGCAATTAAAATAATCGTTTTTCCTCTTTCACGGAGAAGGGAAATGGCATGGTGAATATGCTCTTCGGAAGAAGAATCGAGCGAAGATGTAGCCTCGTCCAGAATCAGGATTTCCGGTTCACGGTATAATGCTCTGGCAATGGCCAAACGCTGCCGCTGTCCGCCAGATAAATTGGTTGCATTTTCGCCCAGATAAGTATCAAATCCATTGGGTAGCCGTTCAATAAAGTCCATAATGTGCAATTGGGCGCAGATGCGAATAATTTTTTTCATATCAGGCTCCATTTCGCCCACCGCAATATTCTCGATCACATTGCCTGCAAAAAGATGCACATCCTGAGGTACCACGGCCACAATTTTGCGTAAACTTTCGTTGGTAATGTAGTTGATATCGAATTCGCCTACCATAATGTTCCCCGACTGGAGCGGATAAATATTCTGTAATAAGGACAATAACGTGGTTTTACCCGATCCACTTTCCCCTACCACAGCGGTAATTTTTCCTTTGGGCACATGCAGATCAAAACCTTCAAAAACCGTTACCCTGGTCCCATACCTGAAATTTACATTCCTGAATTTGATATCTCCTATCATATCAGGCGTTAAATCGGTACGGTTTTCAGTTTTCTCCCTTTCAAGATCCATAATTTCGAAAAGCCTGTCGGCAGCAATACGGGCATCCTGAAATACTTTGTTCATCCCGATCAAACTAATCACAGGCCCTGTAAAATACCCGATTATAGCGTAAAAAGATAAAAGCTCGCCCGGGGTAATCATATTCTGCAGTACAAAACTTGCGCCTGCCCAAAGCAGGATTACCGAGAAAATACTCGAAATAAAACCACTGGCATTACCTACTAAAAGCGAATTGGTACCAGACGTGTAAACCGTTTTTAGGAGATTGATAAACCTGATTTCTGTTTTAAGGTTTGAAAAATTTTCAAGGCCAAAACGTTTAATGGTACTTACGGAGTTTACCGATTCTACCAATTGGTTTTCGAGTTCGGCGCTTTTTTCCATCAACTGGCGCTGTGTGGTTTTATTGAGCCGGTTGGATACATAATACACTAGGGCGTATAAAGGGACCACCGTAAGCATAATGAGGGCCAGTTTCCAATAGTAGGTAAACATTAAGGCAAAAGAAAAAATCAAGATGAAAACATTAACCGCAAAACCCACGAGCACATCGTTTATAAAGGCCCTGATTTTTACCGCATCGTTCATCCGCGAAATAATCTCACCTACCCTCATGGTATCAAAAAATGCCTGTGGAAGTTTTAAAAGGTGTTTGTAATAACCGAGTATGAGCCTTGCATCAATCTGTTGACCTGTTTTAATGGTGAGCAGGGTTTTGGCATAATTGATAAAGATCTGCACCAAAATGATGATGATCATCACTGTGCCCATTAAGTTTAACAGGTTGGTATTTCCTTCGGGCAAAACATTATCTACTATTTTCTGGAGAAATATAGAGGTTGATAAACCCAGTATGGTATAAAAAATTGCACCAATCAATACCTGTAGTAAAACCGATTTATGTGGCATCAACAGGTAAAGAAATCTTTTTTCGAGTGAAATCCTTTCGGTACCTGCGGTAAAATCATCTCCCGGTAAAAGCATAATCAGTACACCCGTCCACTTTTGCCTGAATTCATCCGGTGTTAACTTTTGCATTTCGCCATAAGCAGGGTCCATCACTTCTACATACGATTCGTTGATGCTGTAAAGCACAATGTAGTGCGCAATGTTATTATGGTTTACATGTGCAATAACAGGTAAGGGAATGGTAAAAAGATTATCATAGGCGGCTTTTACACCCTTTGCCGAAAAGCCCAGTCTTGCCGATGCTTCTATCAGTCCAAGTACATTGGTGCCTTTTTTATCGGTAGAGGCATACTGCCTGATCCGTGCAATGGGCATATCCAAACCATAATGGATGGCAATTGAGGCCAAACACGCTGCACCGCAGTCGGTAACATCATGTTGTTTAATAATGGTTTTCTTCGCTTTTTTTCCTGATGTTAAAGCCCCGAAAAATTGTTTTATGCTTTTCATAGGCGGGTTACTTGGGTTTCTTTACTTTGAGGGATTACGTTCGGATTTAACCAATCATCTGCTTTATCGTAAAGCAATTGGAACAATGTTCTACGGGTAACAAAAAAGCGGGCCTGTAAGGTCATCCCTTTTTTAATTTTCCCAACATAACCATTACGGAGTTTCAAGCTGTTTTTATCGAGCAGGCACCTTACCTTAAAAAAAGGTTGTGCTCCATTCTGCATAAAAACATCGCTCGAAATGGATATTACTTTCCCGGTGGCCATCCCCCATTCATTATAATTATAGGCATCAATCTGAAACCTGGCTTTGGTGCCTACATGTAACAAGCCGATATCTTTTGGCTGTACATAAGTTTCGGCAATAAGGCCTGAATCTGGCGAAATTTCGCCTAAAATTTCGTTGGCCGAAATGGAACTTCCCGGCTGGATACCTTTTAGCTGCTGCACGGTACCCGTTAAAGGCGCTTTAATGGTATAAAATTCTTTTTCCTCCTGATATTGCCGATCACGCGAATCCAATTGCTGGTTCTGGATATTCAACTGGTTAAGTTCCGTTTGCCATTTACTCCCTTGCTCTTCCCCAATTAAAGAAAGCTCGTTAAATACATTATCTTTTTTAAGTTTTACCTCATCATATTCAAGGGCCGAAACAGCTTTTCTTTTATAGAGGTATGCATAACGGTCGTAATTTTTATAAGCGAGTTGGTAACGGGCTTTGGCCTCCGTAACCCGTTGCATAAACAAACTGTATTGCTGACCATAAACACCAGATTTTAAGGGTAGTTTTTTAGACCAGTCGTTTCTTTTATAAGCATTGATCAACAGGCCAAGGTCATGCAGCTGGTCTTCAACATCAGTTTGCTGAAACTGGTTTAGCGCATCCTGACTTTCGATATTCTCTTTTTTAATAGTGAGTAAAACCTGTCCTGCCTTAACATGCAGGTTTTCCTTAATAAAAAGCGAATCGATACGGCCGGCAATCAGTGGTTTAATCTCATTCCGCTCTGCAGTTGGCCTAAAAAGCCCCGTACTTTTCACGTTTACATCAACCTTGATGAGGAACATGGCTAAAAAAGCAAGAATCAGTACCGCCAGTATTACCTGATATATAATTTTAGTGTAGGAATTATGGGTATGAAAATGGTATTCGGCCGTATTTTCAATAACTTCTTTCGGAAATATATATTTGTCGCTATCCATATCTAAATGATATACGCATTTAAGTCGTTTTGGTTTTCTTCAAAAAAATAAAGACCAAATCAATGGTCCTTATTAAAATTATTGTTCAATTATTGTTTCTGGCCTAAAAAGCCGAGATTTAAGTTAATGCCATTACCTACCGAAAGTGTAGTAGAATTTTTGTAATCGCCATAACTCCTGGTAAAAGTGAGGTTTAGTAAACTATCTGCTGTTGCCGTAAGCAATATGCCCATAGTGGCCTTATTGCCATCAAACAAGCCACCGCCACCAATAGTTACAAGTTCTTTTTCTGATAAATTTTCCATTGCTCTAAATTAAATTGAATAGAAAAAGGAGCGTAATTTTGAATTACCACTCCTTTATTCATTTTTAACTGTTATTATTTGCTTAAGCTATCAAATAAGCCAGCTAAGCTTCCGCCAATGTTATTACCGATCGATAACGAACTTGCACTTGCTTCATCACCATCTTTACTGGCGGTTTGGAACGACAATAAATTACCGATTCCGATTGATCCCAATAAACCACCATTACTTGATGAATTGTTGTTACCAAATAAACCGCCACCATTAATCTCTTTCATTTCTGTTAAATTCAAATCTTGCATTTTCATAATAAATAGATTTAATAAGCCTACTCTGTTAAAGGTTTTCAGCATTCCCTTATCGCTGTTTGAACAGCCTTTAATTAACAAACGCATTAATAAGGACATCAGATTTCGGTAAAACCAGGTATCGAACAACAGCAGCGAATACAATAAAACAACTGGTTGTCAGTTAATTAAAACAATTTTATTATTCAAAACGTTAACCGCAGGACATAAAAAAAGGACCTCCGAAGAAGTCCCTTTTTTATAAATTGAGTCGTTACGTCAAATTAGCTGGTTAAGCTTTTGAATAATCCTTCTAAGCTTCCACCAATGTTATTCCCTAAAGAGAACGAGGTTTTACTCGATTCATCTCCGTCTTGGGTTTCATTTGAGAATGATAACAGGTTACCAATTCCGATAGACCCTAACAGCCCACCTGAACTCGATGAATCATTACCACCAAATAAACCACCACCGTTGATTTCTTTCATTTCGTTTAAATTTAACTCTTGAAGTTTCATAACGTTTTCTAATTTTAATAATGCCTACTCTGTTTGAGGTTTTCGGCTACTCCTTTTATAAACCGGCTTTTAACGCCAGGGTTATTTAAGAAACGAAGCTAGGCGGCTTAAAGTTTTCGTAATGCGCTGATTAGCAACTCACAATTAGAATACATTAAACATTTAGGTTGTTCCTTTGTTGTAATAAATAATTCTTTCTACCGTTTCGCGTTATTCCTATTAGTGCTAAAAATGTGCAGTTCCGAAATCTGTTATATCAAGATTTTCGTAGATAAGAGAAGAACATTAAAAAACTATCCCTTTTATGGAAGATGTATTGGCGTTAAAGACAAAAAATGTTGCCGGGAATATTAGAAAAATTAGAGAATACAGAGATTATACTCAAGATTATCTGGCAGCGAAACTGAAAATATCACAAAATGCTTACAGCAAAATTGAGCTCGGATATAGTAAATTAACTATCGACCGTTTATTTCAGATTGCAGCAATTTTAGAAGTTGAAGTACCACATTTATTAACTTTAAATCACAGTGATTTGATCAAAATCATTGCTGATGACGAAAACAGGGCAGCGACGGCAAGCTAAACCGTCGCTGTTGATATCATTTTTTTATCCCTGCAGATAATTCCAATACCTTTGGAGAAAATTAGATCTTATGCAGGTTACCATCCAGAAAACCATTGATTTTGTAAAAGAAACCTTAGCGCATGCTGAGGCAGGACATGATTGGTTTCACATTGAGCGTGTGTTTAAAACCGCTTTAACCATCAATCAGCAAGAAAATGGCAATGAATTTGTGGTTGCATTTGCTGCATTGCTGCACGATATTGCCGATCCTAAATTTAACAATGGTGATGAAGAATTAGGCCCCAATATGGCAGCTTCCTTCTTAAAATCTATCGAAGTTGATGCAGAGACTATTGAACATGTTAAGCTGATTATTCAGCACATGTCGTTCAAAAATAGTTTTGATGGAGCAGGTTTTACTTCAAAAGAAATGCAAATCGTTCAGGATGCCGATCGCCTGGATGCCATTGGTGCCATTGGTATTGCCAGGGCATTTACTTATGGCGGATTTAAGAACAGGGTGCTTTATGATCCAGCCATCCTACCGGAAGAGCACCTGAACAAAGAAAGTTACAAAAATACCACTGCCCCAACCATTAACCACTTTTACGAAAAACTGCTATTGCTTAAAGATATGATGAATACCGTGGCAGGTAAAAAAATAGCGATAGAAAGGCATAATTTTATGTTATTGTACCTTGATCAGTTTTACAAAGAATGGGAGGGTAATTAAACCTACAGCCGGTCTGTCAAGAATTACCTATTAATCAGTATTTCAGAACAATTTATAAGGCCTTAATTTTATAAAAAATTAATCCTTATGCATTCCTATAAATTAAAATACCACAAAAATAGTGTGTTATTAATCGCAATGGTTGGCATACCCGCGATTTTTATATCCTTAATGTTGTATTGCCTTTTTAATTTACCCACTTCACTTTCAGAACTTAGCACCTTATTTTTAGTTGCTACAGCAATGATTTCGATGGCGCTGTTTTTATTATGGATAACCAGAACGCAAATATTTGTGCACAGTACAGTGCTGATCAACGAAAACGGAATCAGCATTAAACTAAAAAGTACTTCTTTCTTGTACCGAAGAACAGATTTTTTTTGCAGTTGGGAAAATGTAACGAGCGTAACCGAAATGTTTGACAACTTTAATGGTGGTTATTTTTATCAAATTGCATTTAACAATCCTGATTTTGTGGCCAATTTCAGTCCGCTTAAAAATCATGAAACTGAAGCAGACCGATTTTTTTCAGCATTACAATACTATCAGGCAAACTATCAAATGGTTCATCAGTTGCCCTTTAATCCTTCAAACAGTTTTAGTTAAGATTACGATTATTCCTTAAACGAATAGATTTAACAAATCTATTTACTAATATTTTTAGTTATTAAGCTATATTTGTTAGTAAATATTCCCCCTATGTCTGATCGAATTCGTGAAAAACTTAATATTCTTGCTGACGCCGCTAAATACGATGTTTCTTGTTCATCAAGCGGCGGCACAAGAAAAAACACTACTAAAGGGCTGGGCGACAGTCACTCTTCCGGCATTTGCCATACTTATACCGAAGATGGACGTTGTGTTTCGCTTTTAAAAATCCTCTTAACCAACCATTGTATATACGATTGTTTGTTCTGTGTATCGCGGAAAAGCAACGACATTAAACGTGCGGCCTTTACGGTAGATGAAGTGGTAGACCTTACCATGAACTTTTACCGCCGCAATTATATTGAAGGGCTGTTTTTAAGTTCGGGGATTTTCAAAAATGCCGATTTTACCATGGAGCGTTTGCTTTTAGTGGTAAAAAAATTAAGGCTGGAGCAGAATTACAATGGTTACATCCACCTGAAAACCATTCCGGGAGCCAGCGATGAGCTGATTAAAGAGGCTGGCCTTTACGCTGACAGGATGAGTATTAATTTAGAAATGCCTACCGAAGCGGGTTTAAAACTTTTGGCACCTGAAAAAAACCACGCAGATGTGATTAAACCACTGGGCTTTGTACAGCAACAGATTACGCAGTTTACCGCAGATAAAAAACTGATTAAACATGTGCCCAAATTTGTACCTGCTGGTCAAAGCACACAAATGGTAATTGGCGCAACACCCGAAAGTGATAAAGACATTATGTACACGGCCAATGCCTTTTATAAAAATTTTGCGCTCAAAAGGGTTTATTATTCGGGTTATGTACCCATTAGTAACGATACACGGATGCCAATTTTGGGAACCCAGCCACCATTATTAAGAGAAAACCGATTATACCAAACCGATTGGTTAATGCGCTTTTACGGTTTTAAGGTGCAGGAAATTTTAAATGATGCCAACCCAAACCTGGATGTGGATATTGATCCAAAACTAAGCTGGGCGATCCGCAACATGCAGCATTTCCCGATAGATATTAATACTGCCGATTATAACATGATTCTCCGTATTCCGGGTATTGGCGTAATGTCTGCCAAAAAAATTGTGCAGGCCCGGAAATTCGGCAAACTAAGGATTGATCAGTTAAAGAAAATCGGTGTGGCTTATAACCGGGCAAAACACTTTATCACCTGTTTAGATAGTCCATACCAATTGAAAGATTATCAGGGCACACAGATTAAAGCTTTTATTTTGGCCGAAAGCCAGAGTAAATATTTAAAAACGGATAGTAACCAGATGATTTTGTTTTAAAAGCGCTCGTCATTTCGAGCGGAGTGCAACGCAGTCGAGAAATCTATCATAGATCTCTCCATTTCGCTGCGCTTCAGTCGAGATGACGATTTAACAAACAACTAATGACTTACATTTTCGATGGCTCCCTTCAGGGCCTTTTAACAGCTGTTTTCGAGTGGTTTGAGCGCAAACCGGGAAAAGTTGTGTTAAAATCGACTGAAATTTTCCAGCCTGAAGCTTTTGTAGAAAGCTTTACCGTGAACACTGATGCAGAAAAAGCAGAACGGGTTTGGGCGGGATTGGAAAAGAAACTGAGAAAGGATTGGCTGCGCAAATATTATTGCAGTTATTTGTCAGAAATTCCGGAAGCATATCATCACCTCTTTCAATTTAGCATCTATATTTTTCAGCATCCGGCCGGTGCCGAAAACAATTATGGCAATGAACATGTAATTGCACTTGCCAAATATGCCAAAAGTGTAGAGCGCGAAAAACACCGCATGGAAGCCTTTATTCGTTTTCAAAAAACAGGCGATGGGATTTTTTATGCAGGTATTGATCCTGATTTCAATGTACTGCCCTTAATATCCAATCACTTTAAAAACCGTTACGCCGATCAACAATGGGTAATTTATGATTTGAAACGTAAATATGGTTTGCATTATAATTTAAATACGGTTGAAGAAATCACCATCAGTTTTAGCAATGGCGTAAATAAGCAAAATCCTGCTCCGGTTTTAATGGGCGAAGGCGAAGCGTTGTATGCCACGCTTTGGAAAGATTATTTTAAAAGTGCCAACATTGTGGCCCGCAAAAACACAAAACTGCACTTGCAGCATGTACCTAAAAGGTACTGGAAATATTTAACAGAAAAGGCCATATAAAAGTTTTTTTCAGCATTGAAAACATAATGGGCATAAGGCCGGTAAAGTTGTCATCGCTGAAGCACTAATAAAAACAACAATAATCTGGCTAAAAAAATGAAAACTTACTGCCATGCTGACACCCACATTCTCCATTCGGGTAAAAAAATTGACAATTTGGTGAAAATTTGTCCCTCCAAACCACTTGGCACAAAAAGTGTTAAATGTATGGATAGTTAAAAAACTTAAAATCAAAATAAAAAATAATAAAAGTTATGGCGTTAAACCTTAAACCAATTGCTGGCAGTTCGAACAGAGTAATAGTTGAACCGGCTGCGGCAGAAGAAAAAACTGCATCGGGTTTGTATATCCCTGATACTGCTAAAGAAAAACCATCTAAAGGAACTGTAGTTTCTGTTTCTGAAGAAGATTCTGAAGGTAAAAAAGCCAGCGTAAAAGTTGGCGATGTTGTAATTTATGGTAAATACGGTGGTACCGAATTCCCTTACGAAGGCAAAGATTACCTTATTATGCGTGAAACTGATATCTACGCTGTTGTTGGGTAAATAATTAATGATTGAATGACTGAATTTCAAATGAGAGAATTCAGCATCAATCAACAAATAAAATCATAATGTTAGAATGAGAAGAAATAAATTGAATCATTCTCTCATACAATCATTCAAAATTCAAAAAAGAAATGTCAAAACAAGTAAAATATAACGTAGAAGCACGCGACGCCCTGAAAAGAGGTGTTGATATTCTTGCAAATGCAGTAAAAGTAACTTTAGGTCCAAAAGGTCGTAACGTAATTATCGATAAAAAATTCGGTTCACCAGCAATCACCAAAGATGGTGTTACTGTGGCTAAAGAAATCGAATTGAAAGATGCAGTTGAGAACATGGGTGCTCAAATGGTTAAAGAAGTAGCTTCAAAAACAGCTGATATTGCTGGTGATGGTACGACTACTGCTACTGTATTGGCTCAGGCGATTATTACAACCGGTATTAAAAACGTTGCTGCAGGTGCAAACCCAATGGATTTAAAACGTGGTATTGATAAAGCAGTTGCTGCTGTTGTAGAAAACTTAAAATCTCAATCACAAGCGGTTGGTGATGATAACAATAAAATTAAACAAGTTGCATCTATCTCAGCAAATAACGACGAGGTTATTGGTTCATTAATTGCGGAAGCAATGAGCAAAGTTGGTAAAGATGGAGTAATTACTGTTGAAGAAGCAAAAGGTACTGAAACTGAAGTAAAAACAGTTGAAGGTATGCAATTTGACAGAGGTTATTTATCTCCATATTTTGTAACTAACGCAGATAAAATGGAAGCTGAATTAGAAAATCCTTACATTTTAATCTACGACAAAAAAATCAGCAACATGAAAGAATTGTTGCCTGTTTTAGAAAAAACGGTTCAAACTGGTAAACCATTGGTAATCATTTCTGAAGATTTAGATGGCGAAGCTTTAGCTACTTTGGTAGTAAATAAAATCCGTGGTTCGTTAAAAGTTGTTGCTGTTAAGGCACCAGGTTTTGGCGACAGAAGAAAAGCAATGTTAGAAGACATCGCAATCTTAACTGGCGGTATCGTTGTTTCAGAAGAAAGAGGATATAAATTAGAAAATGCTGATTTAACTTATTTAGGTTCTGCTGAGAAAGTTGTTGTTGATAAAGACAATACAACTGTAATTAACGGTGCTGGTAACTCAGATGATATTAAATCTCGCGTAAGTCAGATTAAATCTCAGATCGAAACGACTACATCTGATTACGATAAAGAAAAATTACAAGAGCGTTTGGCTAAATTAGCTGGCGGTGTTGCAGTTCTTTACGTAGGTGCAGCAAGTGAGGTTGAAATGAAAGAGAAAAAAGACCGTGTTGATGATGCTTTACATGCAACCCGTGCGGCTGTAGAAGAAGGTATCGTTGCTGGTGGTGGTGTTGCTTTTATCCGTGCAGTTGAGGCTTTAGCTAACCTAAAAGGTGCTAACGAAGATGAAAACACAGGTATCCAGATCATCCGTCGTGCTATTGAAGAGCCATTACGTCAAATTTGCGAAAACGCAGGTATTGAAGGTTCTATCGTAGTTCAAAAAGTTAAAGAAGGTACTGCCGATTTCGGTTATAATGCACGTACTGATGTTTACGAAAACTTAATTGGTGCAGGTGTTATCGATCCAACTAAAGTAAGTCGTGTAGCATTAGAAAACGCAGCTTCAATCGCAGCGATGTTATTAACTACAGAAGTTGTTTTAGCAGACGAACCTGAAGAAGGTGGTTCTCCAATGCCTCCAATGGGCGGCGGCGGTATGGGTGGTATGATGTAATATCACCACCATAGCGAAACTATTTCGTGTAAAAATATTCCCTCAGGGCATTTGTGCTCTGGGGGTTTTTTATGCCTTTTTACGCTTACAAACGAAATTCCATCTGCTTATAACCTGCTCATTTAGTTATTATTGGTGTAAAAATTTAGGAAATGTAATCCAAAAATTACGTCCTTTGTTCCTGAATATTTATTGGCGCGTCTTAGGCCGGGTACTCACTCCTGAGTAGTGGTTAAAGCAGGTTCAAAACAACGCTTCCAGAACGCAATAAAATCATTCCCTAGTGTTAGAGATTTATGAAGATTCGTTGTAAAAGGAAATGGCTTTTTCTTGTCCTATTTTTTGGGGCATTTTTGTGTACGTCAGCAGGTTTCGCCCAGGTTAGTATTGGCACGGTAGATCCCGGCCCATTTACCCCACGCAGTACCATTGCCGTTCCCTTCACCGTACCATCAAGTTGTTCAACGCAGGGAAATCAATTTCAACTATACCTCTCCGATCAAAATGGAAATTTCGGCACCGAAACACTCATCGGTACCTATGCAGGTTTTTACAGCACATACATTAACGGATTACTTCCTGCCACATTAGCCCCCGGCACAGGTTACCGGGTTCGGGTAAAAACAACTACTCCTAGCTCCGTAAGTGCTGCATCCAGCGCTTTTGAAGTTAAGGCTGGTCCATCCGTTGAGGCAAAACTTACCTCAGCTTATCTAAACAACAATAATAAAGAGACTTTTGGTACCTGCACCAGCAAGCCCAATAATGCCTTTTTGCTCACTAATGAATCTACCGCAAACAGTACCGTTACGGCCACTGTAACCAATGAAGGAAGCGGAGGAGGTACTACTGCCATTAGTTTCGCTACAGCAATACAAAGTTTTACTGCTCAACAATCACACTATACCATTTACACCAAAGCCGTGATGCCTGATGGTACGGTTGCCACAAAGGCTTATCTGCTCATTAATAATAAAACGGTAACTGCTTTCGCCAATACAGGAAACACAGTAGTTTGTTTGCCATTAGGGGCATTAACTTTTAATGTGGATGTGACTTCAGCCTCTGGTATTCAAAACAACTTTCCAGGCGATATTTATACCATTACCTGGGGCGACCAGACCACAACCACTTACACCCTTTGCGAAATCATTAACAATGGTGGGATTGTAGCGCACTCTTACATCAAATCTTCATGCGGAAGTGTTTCTACCTCAAGCGCCGGAACAATTTTTAATGCTTTTGATGTTTCCATCAATGTATCGAATACTTTTTGCGGGATAATCGGTACCCCGGTATCTTCATCAGCCAAAGTTGTGGTAAAACCGGTAAACTCTTTTGTTTATAACAATCCAGGATGTACCAATACTGACATTACTTTTGTAAATACCTCTACTTTGGGAGAAAACCCAAATACCAACACACTGGGCTGCACACCGAATGAGGTAACTTATAACTGGTACGTTGATGGTGTACCCGTTAAGGCAAACCAGCCAAGATCTTATAACCTCGTTTATAAATTCCCAACAAATGGTGAGCATACGATCCGGCTGGAATCCAATAGTTCGGGTTCGTGTAATGCTGATCCGGTTGAAATGAAAATCTGTATCCAGGATCCCCCGAAACCTGCTTTTAGTTTACCGTCTACCACCATCTGCTCCGGAACAACCTTAAAGCCTACAGATCTTTCCGTTTTGGATAATATTTGCAATGCTGCTAATAACTATTTTTGGTCAGTCACACCTTCAGTAGGTTATGCCGGCGGTACAAGTGCAACCAGTAAAGAACCGCAGTTCAGCTTTACTAACCCCGGCACTTATACCATTACGCTAAGCATCTCTACCCCATCTTGCGGTCCGGTGTTAAGCCTGCCACAAACTGTTGTGGTAAACGAAAGTCCAAAGGCTACCCTTTCTCCTGACATTACACTTTGCAACCTCTCTACCTACGATTTTAACAATACCACCACCGGGCCAACCAAAACGACTATCAGCGGAACATCAAAAGATTTACCAGATACTTATACGTGGACGGTTGTTCCATCGGGTGCCGGGACTTATAGTTTTGCAGGGGGTACAACGGCGAATTCGAAATACCCATCCATTAAATTTGATAGCTACGATACTTATGCCATAACCGTTACACACAAAAACAACTGCGGAACAGCAACTGATACCCAGGTGCTCACTTTCAGTACAGCACCCGTAGTTAATGCCGGTGCTGATCAGAGCATCTGCTTTAATGACCCCAGTTTCGCTTTAAGCGCAAGCATAACAGGCACAACCGCTACACAAACCTGGATAGGCGGCGCAGGAGCGTTTACTCCAGGCAGAAACGTTTTAAATGCTGTTTACACACCAACTGCAGCTGAAAAAGCTGCAGGTACGGTTACTTTAACCTTAAGGGTAACCACCTCACTTGCGCCACCATGTAACCAGATCGATGACGATATCATCTTAAAAATAAAACCTGACATCAGCTTAACCAGCGCGTCTACCAAAACCATCTGTACAGGCAATAACGTCGCCTATACGCCAGCATCTGCAGCTACTGATGTAACTTACACCTGGACAGCTACAGGAACAGCCTCAGCTAGCGGCTACACCACAAACGGAACCGGAAATATTAATGATGTATTAACCAATACAGATCTCAGTGCTGATGCCACGGTAACCTATACCATTATCCCACATTTAGATGGTTGCGATGGCACGCCATTTAATTTGGTGGTTACGGTTAAACCAACCCCAATGGTAACGGCAACGGCTGCTAACCCAACCATTTGTAATAAAACATCATCAGCCATTACCCTATCGGCCAATTTAACAGCAGTAAATTATACCTATACCAGCACAGTAACTGGTAACATAACCGGAAATACCACCAGGGCTGTTGCATCGGCAGGCACACAGATTAATGATATTTTAACCAATTCGGGCACTACATCAGGCACAGTAACTTATACCATTACACCAGTATCTTCAAATGGTTGTCCGGGTGTAGCCACAAGCGTTACCATTACGGTATTGCCAAGCGCAACATTGGCAAATGCTGGTCCTGATGATGCAATATGTAACGCAACTACTTATACCCTAAAAGGAAATGCTCCTTTAGTAGGTACGGGTAAATGGGCCATTGTTTCGGCCCCCACCGCTATAACTTTTACGGATGATACACAGGCTACAACCGACATCAGCGGCTTAGTGCCCGGTAACGCCTATATTTTAAGGTGGACGATTGCAGACGCCAACTGCTCTACCTCAAGTGATGATGTTCAAATTACCGTTAATCCATTGAGTATAGGCGGAACCACTGCCGGAGATGTAGATGTTTGTGCAGGCGCCAATGGCGGTAATATTACGCTAAGCGGACAGGTTGGAAATCTCATCCGCTGGGAACGTTCTATTGATAACGGCGTAACCTGGGCCACCATTACTTCAACAGCCAATCCTTACGTATTTTCTAACCTTGGTATTAGCACTAAATTCCGGGCAGTAGTACAAAGTGGTAGCTGCGCAGAAGCCATTTCAACGGCAACCACCATCACGGTAAATCCCGGAACGGTAGCTGCGAACGCTGGCTCAGATCAAAATTTATGTAGCGGAAATGGAATTACCTTAAACGGGAATAATCCTGCACCAAACAGTGGTAACTGGACTTTAACCTCCGCACAAACGGGCGTTACCATCACCGATCCCACGTTATATAATACCACTGTTACGGGTTTGGTGCCAGGACAAACTTATATCTTCAGGTGGACCATTGCAGGTTTTAATGGTTGCCCGCCCTCTGTAGATGAAATAACGGTTACTTATTATTCACCTGTTACCAATAACATTTCAGCATCAACTGCCCCGGTTTGCGCAAGCCAGAGCATTACCATTACGGGCGACACTCCCACTGGTGGTACGGGAACATTTGCCTATCAATGGCAAAGCAGCGCAGATGGAAATACCTGGACCAATGTTCCATCGGCAACCAATAAAGATTTAACCTTAATTGTAAGTTCATCAACTTATTTCAGGCGGCTGGTGAACAGCACCATCTGTACGTCGATCAGCAACTCAGTTCAGGTTACCGTGTTACCGGGATTAACCAACAACACCATTTCAGCCGATCAAACCATCTGTATTGGTACAGCTGCAGCACCGCTTACAGGCTCAGTACCAGGCGGAGGTAGCGGTAGTTATACCTATCAATGGCAATCAAGCACTAACGGAACGGTGTGGAGTGATGTATTGGGAGCAACCGGTGTTAGTTTTACGCCTCCAGCCCCTACCGCAACCATTTATTACAGGCGATCGGTAACCAGCGGCGCTTGCAGTAACAATTTAAGTAACCAGGTTAAAATAACGGTTAACCCTCCTGCTAAAGCCGGGTTGGTTTTTAATACCGACAAAGGTTGTCCACCTTTCATTTTAACGGCATCCAACATATCTGCAACACCTTATACCGACCGCAACAGTACATATACCTGGTTTGCTAACGGCATACAGATTGGCACAGGGATTACTTTTCCAGGTTATACCATTGCAAATGATAACGAAAGTGTTGTGATCAAACTGGTGGTAACGAGCAGCCTGGGATGTAGTAGTGATGAAACCAGTCATACTTTTAGTACCATACAAAGTGTAACCGCTGCTTATACACAGAGTGCAATATCGGGCTGCGGACCGTTAAATGTTGTTTTCACCAATACTTCCAATTCATTAACGGCGGCAACCTTCAACTGGGATTTCGGAAACGGTACCACTTCAAATTTAGCGCAACCACCAGCGGTTACCTACCAGGCAGATCCAACAGGAAAAGACCTGACTTATACGGTCACATTAAAGGCAACTACCGCCTGCGGCACCACTACACAAACTTCAACGGTATTGGTAAAAGCAAAACCGGTTTCCGTTTTTTCTCCAGATAAAACAACAGGCTGCTCACCTCTGGCGGTGGCATTTAGCAATACCTCACCAGGAAATTATACCAGTTATACTTACGATTTTGGGGATGGCTCAGCACCTTTAACTGTAACCGATAAAAACAGCGTAAGCCACACTTACACCACGTTGGCGGTTAGGGATTATGTGGTAAAAATGACCGCGACCAATGAGTGCGGAAGCAATGAATCACAATATTCAATTCGTGTGGCACCTAACGACATTACTCCGGAATTGGTGGTCAACAGCAATCAGCTTAAAGGTTGTGCACCTTTAAAAGTCGATTTCTTTAACAATACCAAAGGCGCCAGCACTTTTGTTTATGATTTTGGTGATGGCAGCACTACGGTTACCCATACCGCTCCCGAAACCATATCGCATACCTTTACCCAGCCTGGGAAATATACCATTACTTTATACGCATCAAACAATTGCTCCAACGCTTCAACAACCGAAACCGTTGAAGTTTTGCCACAACCCAGCGTAAGTTTCACCGCAGACAAAACAAGTGGTTGTGACGGAGTTACCGTAAAATTTAAAAACACCAGTACCGGTGCAATAGGTTATGTTTGGGATTTTGGAGATGGTTCGCCAACATCAAATACCATAGAACCCACGCACACCTTTAATGGTCCGGGTAAAAATTATGCAGTTACCCTAACAGCAACCAATGCATTGGGCTGTACAAACAGTACTACCATAGCCGATTATATTCGTGTTGTGGCCCCACCGGTAGCTAGCTTTACAGTTACTCCGGGTAACGAAATTTCGATCCCAAATTATTCATTTGGCTTTAAGGATATTAGTACCGATGCAGTGAGCTGGCAGTGGACCTTTGGCGATGGCGCCGTTTCTACCCTGCAAAATCCAACCCACACTTATGCCAATGAGGGCAATTACAACGTAACCCTTAAAGTATTAAATAAAGAAGGTTGTTCTTCTACCACTTTCCAATCCGTAAGGATTATTGGAGTACCAGGGTTTCTGAATATTCCAAATTCATTTATGCCCGCCAGTGCTAAAAACGAAATCAAGATTTTTAAGGCGAAAGGCCGTGGCATAAAAGAGTGGCAGATGTCTGTTTTCAATAAATGGGGACAACAGTTATGGACAACGACCAAATTGGATGACGGGGCGCCTTTAGAGGGCTGGGATGGTACCTATAACGGACAAGAGCAGCCACAGGGCGTGTATTATTGGAAAATAGAGATAAAATTTATTAATGGCAGCGATTGGAAAGGAATGACTTACGATTCATCTCCTCCAAAGAAAACGGGCGTAATATATTTAATAAGATGATGAGGAGAAGGGTAATATTATTTTTGTTTTGGTTGCTGCCAATGGTTTCGTTGGCGCAGGACCATATTTATTCGCAGTTTTACAATGCGCCGATTTACTTAAATCCCGCTTTAACCGGGCAGTTTGAAGGCGACATCAGGTTTAATGCCTTATACCGCAACCAGTGGACGGGGTTGGCGAGTGATTTTTCATACATGACGGCTTCCGGCGACCTCAACCTAAGGAGATTAAACAGTGGTATTGGGATTATTTTTAACCGCAGCAGTGAGGGTACTGCTTACCTGGTGAAGAACAATGTTGCCCTAAGTTATTCTTATATTATCGGTGGAGACGATTTTGCTTTATCATTTGGCTTACAGGGAGGCATTACCAACCAAAAGTTAAACTGGGATAAACTTGTTTTTGGTGATCAGATCGATATCAGTACTGGTTATATTCCGGGTAGTGTTTCTGGCGCCGAAAGGCCAAGCGTAGATAGCCGGTATTATTTCGACTCCAATGCTGGTGCCAATCTCGTGGTGGGGAAATTTATGATGGGACTGGCCGTGCATCACCTTAACCGTCCGGATGAATCCTTATCGGGTTTTCAGGCCAAATTGCCGATGCGCATCTCAGGTAATTTAAGTTACAAGTTAACCCTGGTGCCTGATGAGTACGATCGCGATGGCAATTACCTCATCCCGTCTATTGTTGCCTACAAACAGGGCAACGTAAAATCGTTCAGCGTGGGCATGCAATATAAATATGCGGGCATCAACGCAGGTATCTGGTACCGCAACGATGGTAATTCTAACGGAAATGATGCTGTTGTTTTTTCGGTGATTTTTGACATTTTCAACAGGCGCACCAACGGCGAAAAATTCAGATTAGGCATCAGTCACGATGCCACAACCTCTAAAATCAACTACAGCAATACAGGCGGAACATCCGAAATTGGCGTAGGTTACGAAAAATATTTTCCAAATAGTTCCAATGGTGGCCGTGCAAATGGCCTAAGATGTTACGATTTTTATTAATTTGCCTCTGATAACCCCGGGCAATGAACGACATCTTAGATCAAAACCATTTCATTACACAAAGTGAGATCAATAAATTTCTATTGGCTACCCTGCTTTGTGGCATCATCGGTGCCGAACGCGAATATAGAAGTAAATCTGCTGGTTTAAAAACCATGATGATGATCGGTTTGGGCGCTACCCTATTCACCATTTTATCCATAAAAATCGGGCCTACCAGTCAGGATCGTATTGCCTCGAACATTGTTACCGGTATTGGTTTTCTTGGTGCAGGCGTAATTTTTAAAGAAGAAAACCGCGTTAAAGGGCTAACTACAGCCTGTATCATTTGGATTGTGGCCGCCATTGGCATGGCCATAGGCTCTGGTTATTACGAACAGGCCATTGGCGTTACCATTGTGGTATTATTGGCCCTGATTATTTTTCCATTTTTAGAAGAAATCGGCGACCGCCGCTTTACCAAACGGGTTTACCGCATTGTTAAAAGACAACATACCCATGGCAATTTAGAAAGCTACGAAGAAGTTTTTAGAGAAAGTAAACTCAAACCTCAACGCGGCAAACATCAATTGGTTGATAATATCATTACCGGAAACTGGGTAGCGACAGGAACGCCACAAAACCATCAGAAGTTTGTGGAGCGCATGTTAAAAGACGATGATATTATTGAATTTGATTTTTAACCGAATCAAACAGATCTACCCTTTGGGTTTGCAAGGCCATTTTTTTCTCGTCAATCACCATGGTATCCGACCAGCGATCATGCCAGGGATCACAAGGATTACTGAGCGCACTAATTGCATTAAAAGGAATTACACGGATCATATTTCGCGTAAACGCTTTTCCAAAATCAATCTCGCTACCATCTAAGTTTACGGCCTTTGTTCCTGTAATGAGTTTCCCGATCGATTTTCCACGTGAAACGGCTTCTATTAAACACATAATAAAGCCATAACAAACCATCGCGATCAACCTATCTAAAAGATCATTGATTCCGTCTAAAATACCAGGAATTAAAATTCCGATAAAGATGTAAATGCCAAAAAGAATGATGTAAAAAACAATAACGTCGATGATGTAATTAGCGAATCTTTTGCCCGAGCTGGCACGGCAGTAGTTTAAATCAATTTCTTGATAATTGTTGTTAAAGTCCATTTTTGGAGCGTTTGGATTAGATTTTCCTAAGGTAAAATATTTTGATGTTCAGTCAAAATTAATTTAGCCAAAATCATAAAACAATCATAGCTTTGTGTAACTATATTCATAAATGATCAAGGAACAAATTTCAGTTTTCGATATTTTTAAAATAGGCATTGGCCCGTCAAGTTCACATACTTTAGGTCCCTGGCGTGCTGCCCAACAATTTACCGCTTCACTTGCACAGCAAAACCTGCTTAACGATGTTGAAGGCATTAAAATATTGCTGTATGGCTCTCTTGCCAAAACAGGCAAGGGCCACGGAACTGATGTAGCCATTTTATTGGGTTTAACCGGAGCCGATCCCGTAACTTTTGATGTAGATGCAGTTACACCCACTTTCGAAGGCATCCAACGGGATAAAAAACTGAACCTTGCTGGTCATTTAACCATCAATTTCGATTATAATCAAGATTTACTCTTTCTTTTTGCCGAAAGTTTACCTTTTCACCCTAATGCAGTTACTTTTCAGGCATTTTTAAATAACGGAAAGGCTTTTTCCGAAACCTATTACTCTATTGGTGGTGGTTTTGTGGTGAAAGAAGGAGAAGATAACAGTAAAAAAGCCCAGGTTGATCTGCCATTTCCGGTAGAAAAAGCAAAAGAACTGTTGCACTGGTGTCTGTCTACCGGTTTAAAAGTGAGCGAAATCGTAATGGAGAACGAACTGGCCTGGCGTACCGAAGCTGAGACCAAAAAAGGTATTTTACAACATTTCGCCGTCATGCGCGATTGTATTTATCGTGGCTGCCATACCACTGGCTTTTTACCGGGTGGTTTAAATGTAGCCAGAAGGGCTTTCCCCTTAAATAAACGCTTAATTAGTAAAAGTGAATATTCCAATTATAATACTTGGGTAGAAGCCATCAGGAAAGGTGGTAACGGATTTAATTATACTTTAGATTGGGTAAGCTGTTTTGCGCTGGCCGTAAATGAAGAAAATGCCTCATTTGGCAGGGTAGTAACTGCCCCTACAAATGGTGCTGCCGGGGTAATTCCGGCCGTACTCCAATATTTTATAACCTTTTGCGATGGTTATAGTGAAGAAAAAATCATCCAGTTTATTGCCTGCGCTTCCGAAATAGGCAGTATTTTCAAAAAAGGTGCTACCATATCCGCAGCAATGGGTGGCTGTCAGGCCGAAATTGGCGTTTCCTCAGCCATGGCTGCAGCAGCGCTTACAGAATGCCTGGGCGGCTCGCAAAGGCAGGTTTTAATGGCTGCAGAAATTGCCATGGAACATCATTTAGGTTTAACCTGCGATCCGATTGGTGGTTTGGTACAAATTCCTTGTATCGAACGGAATACCATGGGCGCAATTAAAGCCATTACGGCCAGTCAGTTGGCTTTACAAAGCAATCCCGATAAAGCAAAAGTGAGTCTCGATGCCGTGGTAAATACCATGTGGGAAACGGCTCTAGATATGAATGCCAAATACAAAGAAACCTCTGATGGAGGCCTGGCAACCAATATTCCGATCAGTTTGCCAGAATGTTAAATCAACTTTGTTGCATTTAAATGACTAATGTTATCGATTTATTACAAACTTTTTGACCCCAAATCATCAAGTATTTCTACATTCGCTGACTTTTTAATAATTATTCATAAAAAAATGATCAACTACACAAAAATCAGTGTGATTGGTTTGGCTTTGTCGTTATCTATATCGGCAGTTTATGGTCAAGACAATCTTGTTAATTCTTTAAAAAACAACCAAAGTGAAAACAGTGCAGCTTCTTTCAAATTCACAGAAGTAATTAACCTGGCCAATACACCGGTTCAAAACCAAGGCTCTTCGGGCACTTGCTGGAGCTATTCAACCAATTCATTTTTAGAATCAGAAATGATCAAAGCAGGTAAACAACCTGTAACCTTATCCCAACTTTTTTCTGCCCGCAATGCTTACGTAGAAAAAGGAAAAAATTATGTACGCATGCATGGTGCAGTTTCATTAGGCGATGGTGGTGCTTTGCATGATGTAATCAACATGTACAGAAAATACGGTGCGGTTCCGCAAGAGGTGTACACTGGTTTAAACTATGGTACTAAAATCAACAAAACTGCCGAGCTTGGCGATATCGAAAAAGGTGTTTTAGACGCAGTAGTAAAAAATTCGAACGGCGAGTTAACACCAAACTGGTTAAAAGCTTATACGGGCGTAATTGATGCTTATTTAGGTGCTGTGCCAGAAAATTTCACCTATAACGGTAAAAAATATACCCCACAAACTTTTGCCAAGGAAGTTGTAGGTTTAAATCCAGACAACTATGTAGAATTATCTTCTTTTAATGATCATCCTTTCTACAGCAAATTTACTTTGCTGGTACCCGATAACTGGTCATTTGATCAGGTTTACAATGTTAAGGTAAACGAATTGACAGACATTATTGATAATGCCTTAAAAGGTGGTTATACTGTTGCATGGGCTACAGATGTGAGCGAAAAAACCTTTAGCTGGAAAAATGGTGTTGCTTTTGTTCCGCAGACACCTTTTGCTGATATGACGATGAAACAAAAAGCGGAGATGTTTAACGGCCCACAGCCAGAGATGGAAATTACTCAGGAAAACCGTCAATTGGCATTTGATAATTACCAAACCACTGATGACCATGGGATGCATATCGTTGGTTTAGCAAAAGATCAGAATGGTAAAGAATATTATATCGTAAAAAACTCCTGGGGTGCTACAAACGATTATAAAGGTTATTTATACGTAACCAAAAACTACGTTAAATATAAAACGACAGCCATTTTATTAAACAAAGCAGGTATTCCGGCAGCAATTTCTAAGAAATTAGCCTTGTAAAGGAAGTTAAATTAGTTTA
Organism: Pedobacter roseus; assembly: GCF_014395225.1. Taxonomy (NCBI): domain Bacteria; kingdom Pseudomonadati; phylum Bacteroidota; class Sphingobacteriia; order Sphingobacteriales; family Sphingobacteriaceae; genus Pedobacter; species Pedobacter roseus. The sequence continues at coordinate 5,503,202 of NZ_CP060723.1, read as the reverse complement.
AAAGAGCCGTAGAAGAAATTTTGCGGCTCTTTTTGTTGGTTGTAACCGCATAGGGCGCTAAGCGATTGGCGGTAGGCGAAATTCCTCCAATACGTCAATTCGAGCGGACCCGACAGCTATCGGGTGCAACGAAGTCGAGAACCACGGAGTGCTCAGCAAAGCTAAATCTATCTCGAGACAGATCTCTCCAATCCGCGGTGATTCGGTCGAGATGACGATTTTACGCTACTTGTCGCGATAAATCAACTTCCCCGTGTTAATCAGTGCATCTTGGCAAAAAAGCCTCTGTGTTCTCTGTGATTTTCTCCGTGGCCTCTGTGGTAAAAAAACGAGGTAAATTAAACCAACCCTGAATAAGTCAGTACCAACCACCATAAACCCGTGGTGATAAATGAAAGCAATATCCCGATCCCCACTACTAAATTGGAAAGTTTTGGGTTAAGGTTATACTGATCAGCCACTACCCCTGCCGTTAATAAAGTTGGCATGGCCATTTCGAAAATGGTTATTTTGGTAATTGTTCCGCTCATCCCTAAAACTACAGCAATCAGCATCACCACCAAAGGAGCTAAAATCAACTTATATAACAAAGCAAAACTGATATGCTTCAATTCACTAAACCAGCCCCCAAACTTGAGCTGCAAACCAATTGAAAACAAGGCCAACGGACCAACCGTTCCGGCAAGCTTATCAAACAATGGATCAAGAACAGAAACATCGATAAAACGTGGAATGGTTAAAGCCAATACACAACCGATCAGCGGCGGAAAGGTTAATACTTTTTTAAGCACCAGTTTGGCGCTTAATTCCTGGTTCTGTGAGGATCGGATGGCCACAATCACCCCAATAGTCGATAGCAGCGTAAAAGTAACCTGATCGCAGATAATGGCGATTCCCAATTCCTTTTCACTAAAATAGGCCACAATTAAAGGAAAACCTACAAAAGAAGTATTACTTAAGGAGCTTGTTAATTTTAAACCACCTGAGCTTGCTTTGCTGATGTTCCTGATACGACTATAAACCGTGATGAATAACCAACCGAACAGCCATACACAAACTGGTGCCAACGCCGGGAAAAGCAAATCATTTGTCCAGGTAATATGTGGCAGGTACTTAAACGAAACTGCTGGTAAGGCAATGTAAATAATCCAGGCGTTAATACCTTTGTGTGCATCTTTAGGCAACGATTTGCTCTTTCTGAAAAGAATACCTGCCAAAATGCATAAACCGATAAGGATGAAATTTGCCATTGAATAACAAAGTTAAGCGATAAAAGAAAATGGATGAATTTCCTATCGCTAGCTAAATCATCCATTTTACATCTTCCTTTTTACATTTTAAGCTGAAGGTTTCGGTTTTTTCTTTTTATGCCAAACCTTTTTCTTGCCATTATGCTGAGGCCTTTTTTCTTCCACATGTGTAATTTCCATTGCAGCAATGCTTTCTGGCAACGGCATGCGGGGAACAGGCTTTTCAATTAGTTTCTCTATGTTATCGAACTTACGCTTATCCCTTCCGTTAACCAGTGTAATGGCTGTGCCTTTAGTGGCCGCCCTTGCGGTACGACCAATGCGGTGTACATAATCAGCAGGATCGCCGGGAACATCATAATTGATTACTAAATCAATACCTTCCACATCAATTCCTCGTGATAAAACATCGGTACCGATTAAAATAGGCAATCTTCTGTTTTTAAAGGCCAATAAAATATCTTCACGTTCTTTTTGTCCCAGATCTGAATGGAAAGCTTCTGCTTTAATGCCTAAGCCTTTAAAAGTCTTGTATAAAGCTTTTACTTTTTCTTTGGTAGAAACAAAAATGATACTGCTTTTATATTGTCCGCTTTTGAAAATCTCACTCAACAAAGCCTGTTTCTGCTGATCATGGATATTGTAAGCCTGCTGATCAATACCTTCGGCAGGTTTAGCTATCGAAATGGTAATTTGCTTGGGTTCGTGCAGGATTTTGCCGGCCATCGTCCTTATTTTTGGTGCCATGGTGGCCGAAAATAAAAGCGTTTGCCTTTTCTTTGGCAGGTAGCTGATGATCCGGATAATATCGTCATAAAAACCCATATCCAACATCCTGTCGGCTTCATCCAGGATTAAATGCCGTAAATGCTCCAGTTTTAACACACCCGAGGATAAATGGGCCATTAACCTGCCCGGCGTAGCGATAATGACATCTACACCTTCGCGCATAGAGCGTTTTTGCTGTTCATAAGCAATTCCATCTCCCCCACCATATACCGCTAAAGAGCTGATGTTGGTAAAATAAGCCAATGCTTCAACCTGTAAATCAATCTGTTGAGCCAGTTCGCGGGTTGGAGCCAGGATCAAGGTATTGTTATGCCTGTCGGTAGCTTTGCTGATCTTATCCATTACGGGCAAAAGATAGCTGGCCGTTTTCCCTGTACCGGTTTGGGCGCAGGCAATCAGATCATGGTTATCTAAAATTACCGGTATGGCTTGTTCTTGTATTGGAGTAGCGCTTTTATACCCCATGGCCATTAAGCCTTCGTATAAATCTGGGTTAAAATTAAAGTCGTTAAAATTCAATCTATTGTATTTATGTCTTTTAGCAAAAGTACCTTAAAATACCGCCAATAGCAAACGGCATTTCAATATCGCTTCAACAAACCCATTATGTAAGCCAATGCCAAAATAAAATAGCCCCAATTGTACTGAACAATTGAGGCTTGGAAATTATAATAGACGAAACTTAGTGAACCTGAATATCTTTTTCGGGTGTATTCGTTTCGGGGTTTTTAGGTAGGGTAACCTTTAAAATTCCATCAGCGTAGTGCGCCGAAATATTATCTGATAAAACCTTTCCGTTTAAGGCAAAAGCCCTTTCAAAAGTTCCATTACTGTATTCTCTCCTGCTGTATTTTTTAGCCGATTCAGCTTCTTCTTTAGGCTGGTAAGAGATGGTTAATACATCATCTTTGGTCACTACTTTTAAGTGTTCTTTAACCAGTGCTGGCGCATAAAGTTCGATGATGAAACTGTTTTCTGTTTCTTCGATATTAACCGGTACTTTTCTAAATCCCTGGTTAAACATCCCAAATTTGTGGTGCCCAAAATGTCCACCAAAGTGACCTCCAAATCTTCCTTCTCCTGCGCCGTAACGGCCGTGCATCCTGCCCGAGTGGCATCTATGTTCTTTGTACATGTTATTTAATCTTATTGTTATTTATTTTGTTAATTCACAGGTTTTAACCAATCGTTAATTGATAACCGCCTGTTCGGTTTTTGGTATACCCAAAAGCTGGGTAATGATGTTTGCATAAGGATAAGCTGGCGAAAAAACGGCATAATCAAATTTTAAACCCCTTATCTGCACCAAAATATCATCGATAAATTTCATGGGTTCGAGTAAGGCGCTGATTAATCCCGATTTCGGTTTTTCTTCATCGCTTTCATTTCTCTGCTGAAAAACATCCACCTCCCGATTGTAGGCTTTAAATTCAGCCCCGATTTCTTCTATAGGCCCCTTAAACACATCAGAACTAAAAAAGGTAACCTTTTCCCCACGGGTAATCAGCTCATTGGCCATACCCAAAATCGGACTTACATCTGCCTGGGATGGATCACTCAAAAAAAGTACTTGCGACATAACCTTATCTGTTTAGGGTGTTTACACTATCAATTGGGGTGATCACGGCCTCAGTAGCCTTTCTATTGTGATGGCTGAAACCATGATGTCTGCTGTATTCGTGCTGGCAATCTTCGGTATAGTTCCTGTTTTTAAAATCCAGGCGATCGCAGTATCCGTTTTGAACAGCCAATACATTTAAGCTGTAAAAAGTTCCTGCGGCAACAGCCAATGCCAGTAATATTCTAAATGTTCTCATCGCTAATAATTTACGTTGATGTTGTTAACGGTTCCATTGCTTTGTACATTTGGCTTGTACCACTGATTATCGATCGGCACAATCGGGTTGAAATGGTTTTCGAAACCATTATAGCGGTTGTGAAAATAATGGCGTCTTCTGCCGGCAAATACCCTGAACATAAAACCGATTAGCACGAAGGCTAATATAAATTTGAATACAAACGGGATAAAGAAAGCGGCTGCACCTAGTACGATCCCAAATCCTATAGCTTTTAATATTTTTTTCATTTTCTTATCTTTTTAAAGATTGGTAAGCAATTCACTTTAAATGAGTTGAAGCACCAACACTGTTGTTTTTGTTATTTATATAGGAAGACGGAGCAGCTTTATTTTTACTTTAAATTATTTTGATTTTTTTTTTATTTATTGAGGAATATCCCGTAGTTATGTCATCCTGAGGAATAATTATTTCATAAAATCAATATAAAAGACCGTGCTTTTTGGCAAAATGATAGGCTGCGTGAGATCGTCATTCCCAACCCGATAGCTATCGGGTCGATTGGGAACCACGGAGTGCTCATGAATGCCTCTGAAAAAAGAAAAACTTATGAATAATCGTAATGCAAGCGCTTTAAGATTCCCGCCTGCGCGGGAATGACGGCCTTGCTAATGAATTCTGTCTATTGTAGTGTAGTGAGGATCTTTTTAGTAGATTAACTTGTTGATTAGTGAGACAATAAATAGGTCGTCATTGCGAGGCACGAAGCAATCTTAATGCTTTAGTTATAGCAGCGATCGTTGTAAGATTGCTTCGTCGTTCCTCCTAGCAATGACGATACCTCTCAGAATGATCGGGTAATAAAACAAAAAAGCTCCGAATTTCTCCGGAGCTTTTAACTATTCTTTATTGCGGTGGTGGCCCCATCCGCCACACCTTCGCTTATACTCTTCTTTAAATTTTACCCGTTCCTCATCATCCATGGTTTCCCATTTGGCACGCATGCTCCTCGCCCGCTCACGGAAACCATTATGGCCCTCATGACCGCCTTTTTTAAAATTGCCGAAGAGCAACCGGCAAAGTACCAGTAAGCCCAGCGCCTGCCAATAATTTAGTTTGCCTGCATGCGCCACCTCAGGTAAAATCCAGTTCCATAAAAACATAACCACATAACCCAGTACCGCTGCAATAAGCACCGCTACGGGTAAAAAGAAAATAAATTTCTTGCGCCGATTAAAATTTCTATTCATCATGTCTGCAAATTTAATAGTTAATAAATTCCTGATATAAATTTTGTAAGCGGTTACGCAGGTGTTTCACCGCATAACCTTTTCTTGATATTAATGTTTTTATATTTTCGCCGCTTTCATCTGCCAGTTCCTGAAAAGTACGTTCTTCAAGTTCATTCTGCACAAATACATAGCGTTGATTTTCAGGCAGTTCTTCGAGCGCTAAAAACAGCTGGTCCCAGAATAATTTTTTTAAACTTTCTTCTTCCGGCGAGTAGGTTTCGGCCAATAAAATTTCTTTGAAGTTAATTTCGCCATCTTCCCCTTCGAAACTGAAATCTTCCAGCGATTCTTCCTTTTGTTTCCGGTATTTATCGGTAATCTTATTTCTGGCTACGCGGTAAAGCCAACCACTAATCTGCTCAATCGTTCCTACTTCGGGCTGATTGCTCAACTGGAACCAAACATCCTGCAAAATATCTTCCGCGTCCTCATCGGTATTCACCCTCCCGCGGATGAAACTGAACAGGCGCTTACCATAATTGGCAACGGTTGAAATGATATTTTGAGGTTCGTTTGTTGGCACTAAATTTTGTTTAATAATTCAGTAGACGGATGAAACTCAATATTACTTTAAATTTTTGTTATTTTTTTCGGCAAACTTTCGAAGTGTGATGTTGGGAAAGAGCAGGGCAAACTTCGAAAGTATTTAAAGGCCTTGTGTGCAGAAAGGATAAGGTTTTCATTCTCTTTTTTTGAAAATGAAAGGAGGATGGTCCTGGCAGACTGCAGCCCTGCTTTTTGCTATAGTCCCGACGTAAAGTCGGGAGCTGCCGCTGCCATCAGGTTTATTAACAAAGTGTGTGCACCCTGCAAACTCTAAAATGAAATGCTATTTTGGCCACCTAGCCCCGGGTGAAGCGCTACCCTGCATCCCGGGTAGCGGGGCAGCGTATAAGCGGAACACGGGAACCAGCTTATTTTTTTGTACAGGCATTGCGCTCCAAAAAACAGAATTAATCCTTTTCAGGCTTACGAAGACTCTCCTACTTTAGCGCACCAGTTGGGTTAGTCCCTTTATCAACCACCGTTTTAATGTTTCCGCTTAAATCTGACACATAAATTTTGCTCTGTGTATACGGCTTTTCTTCACCGCTATAAAAAATACGGTCGTCGGCAGTAACAAATAGGAAAGGCACATGAACGCCTTTGGGTGAGATTGGTAATACTTTTTTACTGGCAACATCAAGAATATAAGCAGCCTCGGCCCTATCATGTAAGCCATCCAGCACCTCACCATTACTGGCATTAAAGATTAATTTTTTGCCATCTCTGCTGTAGAAGAAATTGTTGCTACTTGATATGTAATATGCATTTCCGATTAGCGCTTTAATAGATTTTGTATCTATCAGTTTTCCAGCAAGATTAAATGTGTAAAGGTTATCCAGGTCATGTGCAATGATTTCTTTTTCATTTTTCCAGGCAGGCCCATAAACATTTATTTTCGATGCACTATCTAACATTATATAACCCGAATTATCAGCTTTAATTAAACCTATTTTCCAGATACTATTTTTGTTAAAAATACTAAAAGCAATATTGCTTCCATCTGCCGACCACACCGCACCGTAATAGTTGTTGCTATTTACCTGCAATTTGCCCTGGCTTTTATTTTCCATATCTGCAATCCAGATCGATCTGTTCCCTACAGAATCATTAAGCGTATAAGCCAGTTTATTTCCATCAGGTGAAATTGCCGGATCGCTAGCACCACCGAACGAAATCTGTTTCATGGTATCAATGCTAGTCGCTACAATTTTATCGCCATCCTGATAAGCCAGTGCGAAATTTTTATTGCTTAAAGAAACGGTATCTAAAACGGCTTTGGTACTTTCCTTACCTGATTTATTGTTATTACAAGCGGTGATTAACGCCACACAGGGAATTAAAACAGAAACTAATCTGATACTGATTTTCGTCATGCACAATTTTACAAATAGTTTTTGTTTCTGTTCATTAGAAACCTGCGATCGGACGATATTTTACTTAAAATAAACTTAATCAGTGGCCATGGTTCGTGTCGCCACGAACCACATCTAAACTAAATCTTTTTCTTATCCGCATAACCGAAAACTTTCTGCAATAGGGTTGTGCTTCTTGAGTTTAGGTTACCCCTTATTTTCAATTCTTCTTTGGCTACTTCAACAAATAAGCCATCTATTGCTTTTTGGGTAACATATTCTGTTAAGTTGGTATTTACAGGTTTTACCAAAGGTAAACGGTTATATTGAGAGGTTAAATCGCTGTAATATTTGGTAGCATTTACTTTGCTTAAACTGGTGGTTACAATCGGGCTGAATTTTTCCATCAGTTGCGATGTAGTTACCCTTTTAAAATATTCAGTAGCTGCATTGTTATTGCCCAGCAGAATATTAGTGGCATCAGTTAAAGTCATTTGTTTAATGGCAGAAATAAAAATAGGTTTCGCTTCCGTAGCGGCATCTTCTGCAGCACGGTTTAAGCTTACAATTACATTATCACAAAGTTTGTTCAAACCTATGCCTCGCAGTGTTTTTTCCACTTTTTGTGCTTCAGGTGGCATTAATATTTTAACAGCAAGGTTGCCTAAAAATCCATCTTTAACCGAAAGCCTGTCGGCACCGGCCGAAACTCCAATCTGTAATGCTTCTTTAATTCCCTGACCAATTTCGAAAGTAGATGGGGTTCCGGTGGCACTTGTTGAGGTGGCACCTTGCTTTTCAGTTACTTTTTTAAAAATATCGCTCAGTTTAATCTGCGCATTTGCGTTAATGCTGATGGATAGCAGCACTATCGATGTAGCTAAAATATTGATCCTTTTCATTTTGTGTGTTTAGTGATGGTTAGCAAAACAACTGCCATAATTTATTGATGTTTCAAATATAAGTGTTTGTGTGCTGCTAATCGGGAATTAATAATGCCCAATAATCCCTAAATAATTAGTTTATGTGCCATCACTCAGAAATATTTTTTATACTTGAAAGATAATTCGAAATAGCTACCATTTTTTTTGAGATTTATAAAAAACACAGCTGGAAACAACCAGCAGGATGATGCCAAATTGATTGCTGAGTATAAAAATACCGGCGACTTAGATGCATTGGGTACGCTTTATAATAAATACATGCACCTGGTTTTCGGGGTTTGCCTCAACTACTTTAAAGATGAAGAGCAGAGCAAAGATGCTGTAATGCAGATTTTCGAAGAACTGGTAACCAAATTAAAAGTGCATGAGGTACAGAATTTTAAAAGCTGGCTTCATGTTTTAACGCGGAACCATTGTTTAATGGCGCTGAGAAAATCAGCAAAGCAAAATAACGTTTCGATAGATGATACTTTTGTGGAAAACAGCGAGTTTGTGCATCTGGATATAGACAACACAAAAGAAACGCAGCTTACCATTATGGAAAAGTGTATGGAAACTTTGCCCGAAGAACAGCGAAAAAGCGTAGATTTATTTTATTTACAAGAAAAATGCTACAAAGAGGTAGCCGATATTACCGGCTACGATATGCTTAAGGTAAAGAGTTACATCCAAAACGGAAAGCGGAATTTAAAGATTTGTATAGAAAAAAATAGTGGTGAATAACGACTGGTTAGATATTGATGTGCTGGAAGATTACCTTGACGGTAAGCTTGATGCCAAAGCCATGCACTTTGTAGAAAGGCAGGCTTTGGAAGATCCTTTTGTGGCCGAAGCATTGGAAGGACTTAAACAATCGCCAAAACGCAAACAAACGCTTTCTATTTTACAAAAACAACTTTACGACCGCGTTTCGGAAAAACCGATAAAACGTAAACTTTGGGGTATTACCACACAAAGGTTAAGTATTGCAGCAACCGCTACCGTTGCTTTTATTGCTGTAAGTATTCTGTTCTTTATGCGCGAAACCAACCGCAGAAATGCAGAAGTTGCAGCACGTAAAAAGGACGGAGTGATTGTTAGGCTGGATAGCAGTACAGCTGTTGCTTCAACTCAGCCAAAAACGGATACTGCAGTACAAAGCGCAACTCAAACTGCTTTGGTAGATAAAGCCATAGCCGATGCGAAAAATACTGATCTGGCTAAAAATACGAAGACTAATACCATTATACAACCAGCTCCACAAGAGATTGTTGCTGCAAAACCAACAATTGGCTATAACCGCGCAAAATTGGCGAAAGCTGAAAAGATGAACACTTATGCTGAAAAAGCAAAAGCGGATCAAAGTGTATTAAATGAAGTTAAAGTTGCAGCGGCTCCTGCCATTGCCTCAAATAAAATTGCATTTACTGGAAATGTGGTCGATCAAAGCAATGGTCAACCCATTCAAGGAGCTGTGGTAAAATTGGCTGGTTCTAAAAATGTAACCGCAACAGATGCCAAAGGTTATTTTTACTTACCTGCCGATAGTAATGCAAAAGATAAAGATCTGCTGATTAATGCAATCGGTTTTAAAGAAGCGCCTGTTGTTGGCATACAAGACCCAAATGCTATTAAAAGTGCATTAAGCGGGAATAAGTCATTAAATGAAATTGCGTTGATTACAGGATCAAACGGACAAAAGAAAGAAAATATTCCAGCGCCAAAAATCACGCTCCGCGCAGAACAAAACCTCGACGGAAAAGCAACAGGTGAAATTACCAAACCCGTTCCGGTTTCGACGATAAACTATACCCAGTACCTGGAGAACAATAATAAGCTCTACAACCCAAAAGGCCCTGAGCAATTTGTTATTTTAAGTTTCAAGGTAAAAAAGAACGGCCGGCCCAGTAACATCGTCGTTATAAAATCGCTTAATAAAAAAGCCGATGCAGAAGCGGTCCGGCTTATCCGGGTCGGTCCGGATTGGGTGCTACCCAAAAAAGGAACTGATTTAGTAGAAATCAGCGTTAAGTTTTAACTTCCCTTTATTCAACCACTGAGTACACGAAGAGTTACACAAAGAACACAGAGGATAATATCAGCTTAGTGTTCCCGGTGAAACCTTCTTTTCTCTGTGGTAAAAATTACAACCAATGTACAAGCTCCCACATTTTACAGCTAATAATCAAGATGAAATTCTTGAATTTATGCACCAGAATACTTTTGTAACCTTAATTGGTTTCGATGGCGAATATCCTGTTGCTACACAAGTACCGGTTAAAACGGTAATTGATGGTGAATCGATAAAACTGATTGGCCACGTTATGACCAAAACCGACCATTGTAAGGCCTTTGAACAAAACCCAAATGTAATGGCCATTTTTACTGGTGCCCATGCTTACATCAGCGCCTCCGTTTATGAAAAGCCGGCTTCGGTATCCACCTGGAATTACAAAACTGTTCAGGCTAAAGGCATTATCAGGCTGATGAGCCCGGAAGAAACCTACCAGGCCATAAAAGAGCTGACCAATAAATATGAAGATCCGGAGACAAGTCCGGCTGCATTTAATAAAATGGATGAGGACTATATCCAGAAACATTTAAAAGCGATTACTGGCTTTGAAGTTTTAGTGAAGCATATTGATCATGTTTTCAAAATGAGCCAGAACCATTCAGCTAAAAACCAGGAAAGTATTGTGGCAAATCTGGAGAAAAGTGATGATATATTTGCAAAGGAAGTAGCGAAAGAGATGAATAAAAATTTGTAAGTAAGTCTATTATTTTACCACCGAGTCACACCAAGAAAAGGCACAGAGGGCGCTGAGAAGCGATCTATGTCAGTGTCTGAGCGGAGTCGAAGACTAGCCACGGAGACACAGATTAACACGGAGTAGTTTTCGCTTATTGAGCTCTCTCCCAAAGTTCGGGAATGCGCTGCAGTTGGGATGACCTTCTCTGTGTTACTCGGTGTAAAATTCCGTGGCCTCTGTGGTAATACAAAGTCGCTTTGCGAAAAACTTAGCGTTCTTTGCGTTAAAAAATGTGAAAACGAAAAAAGACCAAAGCTAATGCCTCGGTCTTCGAATATATAAAGGATTTTGTTTTTATTTAAAGAAGTGGATTGCAGCATAAATAATGGCTGCTAATGTAGCTGAAACCGGGATGGTTAATATCCATGCCCAGATTAAGTTGATGGTTACCCCCCAACGAACTGCCGAAACACTTTTTACCACGCCTACCCCAACAATCGAACCTGTAATGGTGTGTGTAGTAGAAACCGGAATACCGAAATGCTCTGTGATTCCCAATGTAATGGCACCTGCACCCTCGGCAGCTACACCTTCCAATGCGGTTACCTTGGTGATTTTCGATCCCATTGTTTTAACGATTTTCCAACCGCCACTCATGGTACCTAACGATATTGCCGAATAACAAGATACCGGAACCCACCAAGGCATGGCCTCGAAATTTGGAATAACCTTAGCGGCGATTAATGCTGTTGCAATAATACCCATAACTTTTTGGGCGTCGTTACCACCATGGAAGAAACTTAATGCTGCAGATGAGATCAGCTGCAAACGTTTAAACCATTTCTCTGCTGTTGCAGGTTTAGCATTACGACAGATATTAATAATAATAAGTGTTAAAACAACTGAAATGACCAATCCGATTACTGGCGCAAGTACAATAAATGAAACGATTTTAATTACATAACCCATTTCTACAGCAGCAAGCGGACTCGCTCCGATTAACAAGGCATGTGTCATACCCGCACCGGCAAAACCACCAATAAGCGTGTGAGATGAACTTGACGGGATACCATACCACCATGTTAAAAGGTTCCAGATAATTGCGGCGATTAAACCTGCCAGGATAACTTCTAATGTGATATAACTTTCAATTACTGTTTTTGCAACCGTATTGGCCACTTTGTGGTCGGTAAAGTAAAAGTAAGCCGCGAAATTAAAAAGCGCAGCCCACAAAACCGCCTGAAAAGGCGTAAGAACTTTCGTAGAAACAACTGTTGCGATCGAGTTAGCGGCATCGTGAAAGCCGTTAATGTAATCGAAAGCAATAGCCAGAATTACAACAATAACCAATAAGACCATGTTTATTTTTTATTAAGCGTTTTTAACCAAGATAGTTTCAAGCACATTCGCCACATCCTCACACTTATCTGTCGCTTTTTCTATCGTTTGTAAAACCTCTTTTTGTTTAATTAATTCAATCGCATTGGTTTCGTATTCAAATAAACGGGCAACCGCTAATGTAAATACATAATCGGCCTGGTTTTCGCCACTGTTAATGCGGATACAGGCATCAGCAATTACACGGATGTTTTTGAAACTGCGTAATTCTTTAATGGCTTTATCAATATCAGTACACATCTCTACCAAAAGTTCGGCGATTTTAACAATCGGCTCGTTAATGGTATTCATATTATACATTTGCATACGGTTTGCAGTTCCGTAAATATAATCGGCAACATCATCAACAGCAGTAGCCAGTTGGTGAATGTCTTCTCTATCAAATGGAGTGATAAAGTTCCTGCTAAGCTCAAGAAAAATCGAATGGGTAATATCGTCACCAACGTGCTCTAAGCGTTCAATCTCTTTAAAAATTGTTTTTCTGCTTTCAGCATCACCTGTACTAACCATTTCTAAAAGGGTTTCGGCAATCTTTAATGCATTGCTACCAGCTTGTTCGAAAAGTGGATGAAACTTTTTGTCCTGAGGCGTAAAGAACTTAAAAATATTGTTCATGTTAATTTTTAATATGTTGCAAAGCTACAAGCCCAATGTTAAGTTAATGTTAATTCATTAATTATATTAAGAAATTATTACCTGTTTTCGTTACATTTTATTGCTTTCAACTTTCTTTTAGGTATTTGATAATGAAACCGATAAAGGTTTAGGAAAATAATAAAGGTAATTCGGAATGGTTTTGAGGTGATCCGTGAAATAGAAACACGCAGCAACTTCCGCTGGACTATGGAGAACGTTGCTACTGAAGAATTTTTAGCCACAGATAAACACGGATTTTATACCTGCGATTAAATTATATTCACTCGCAAAAACAAAAAGTTGTTCGTGGAGACACGAACCACGGCTATGGAAGACATCCTGGTACATCTCTTTCCGTGCTTCTGTGTTTCCGTGGCGAAAAAAAAGGTTCGTGAAGTATACGAACCACGGCATTTTAATTATTAACCACAGATGCACACAGATAAACACGGATATACCTTTTTGCATCCTTTTTTATTTGTGGTTATTTATTTATATCACTCGCGAAGGCAAAAAGTGTTTCGTGGAGACACGAACCACCGCAAAGAAATGAAGACCTTCACTCAGTGTTCTTCGTGCCTTTTCTCTTTCACTCTGTGGTAAAATTCCGAGCTATCCCCCCTTTTGCAACGTAAATGCAAAGGTTGTACCAATGCCAGGCGTACTTCTTACTGAAATGGTTTGCTGATGGGCTTCTAAAATGTGCTTCACAATCGCCAATCCTAAACCCGTCCCACCCACTTCTCTTGCTCTATGGGTATCGATGCGGTAAAAACGCTCAAACAAGCGCAGCAGGTGTTTTTCTTCAATCCCAATACCATTATCGGTAACCTCAATTAAAACCTGATCATGAAGTTCGAAAATTTTGATGGCTGTTTCGCCACCATCCACACCATATTTAATGCTGTTTACGATCAGGTTAATCAACACCTGACGTACTTTTTCCCTATCGGCTAACACAGGGGTTAGTGCAGTATATTTATCTTTAAAGAAAAGCTTAATGTGTTTTGCCTGTGCACGGTCTTCGAGGTTTTCCATCACCTCTTTAGCCAGTTGCACAAAGTCGAATTTTTGATAGTTAATGGGCGATTCGCCGGTTTCGAGTTTCGAAATCACATCCAGATCGTTGATCAGGTAACTTAATCGCTCTACATTGTTTTCTGCCTTTTTTAAAAACAGCACGGCCTGATCAGGATCATCCACTAAACAATCCTGCAGGGTTTCGATATATCCCTGGATCGCAAATAAAGGTGTTTTGAACTCGTGTGAAACATTGGAAAGAAATTCCCTCCTAAATTGTTCCTGTTTTTTTAAAAGATCTATTTCTTTTTTCTTGGCTCCGGCCCATTCTTTCACCTCATGTTCTACATCGTTAATCGGATCAGCGCTTACATATTCGCCCAGTGCATCCTTTAAATCTTTACCTAATTTAAGGTTATGGATCAGCTTGTAAATCAGTTTGATTTTAGTGTAAATGTATTTTTCGAGCAGGTAATAAAAAACCAGAAAACTACACAGAAACGATACACCAAAAGAAATAGCCAGGTAATACCAGCTATGCTGAAAATAAAAATTAACCATCCCGATGGATAGGCCCACGGCAAGAGCAGTAAATAAAACCAGCACACTTAATTTCATGTTGCAATTTAAGATTTTTATGTTAAATGTGTGTTAACAACCATTTCTATTGCAATAAATGCCGAAAACAAAAAAGCTTTCCCTTTTGAGGAAAGCTTTTAAAATAAGTTGATTATAAATTATTTCTTTGTAGAATCGCTTTTAGCTGGAGCAGGAGCTGCCGGTTTAGTGCTGTTCAAACTTCCGCCAATTGGAGATGGTGATGGCGTTTTATCTAAACGTTCCTGAATAGCTGAGTTTCCAACTGCCGCAGAACCACCACTGGTTTTAGCAATTGTAGTAACAGCAAGGGTTAATACAACGATTACGGTTAACAATACCCACGATCCTTTTTCCAAAACATCGCCAGTACGTTGTACACCAAACATGTTGCTGGTGCCACCGCCTGTAGCTAAACCTCCACCTTTAGGGTTTTGTATTAAAACAAACAAGCCTAAGGCTACACACGCAATAATTAATAAAATGATTAAAAAGGTTACCATGGTAATATTATATTTTTTAAAATTTCTTTTCTATAGATTGGATAAGGTCGGCAAAGTAACGGCTTTTTTCCGGATATTTCAAACTTAATTTTTTATAAGTATCTATGGCTTTGTGGTAAAGCATCTGTTCGATATAAATTTTGGCTAAAGTCTCCGAAACGAGGTCGTAATTGTCTTCTGCACTCTTCTTTGCTTTGTTTTCACTATCAATCTGCTCTGGTTTTGGCGGCCTAATGGTTGGGTCTTCTTTTAAAAAGCGCTCAATAATTTCTGCACCCTTAGCATCTTTAACTTCGGCAGCAGGATATTCGGCCAAATGATCTGCCACCTCAAAAGGGGTTTGGATATGGAAAATATGCTCCACGTATTGCTGCTGAAACTCGGCACGATCCTGTTGCTGATTATTTTGTGGCTGTGGTTTTAATGGCCCTTGTTTAGCTGGCGCATAAGGCTGAAAAATCTGCTCATGCTCTTTACGTGTTTTAGCCAGCCACCATAA
Source organism: Pedobacter roseus (assembly GCF_014395225.1). NCBI lineage: Bacteria > Pseudomonadati > Bacteroidota > Sphingobacteriia > Sphingobacteriales > Sphingobacteriaceae > Pedobacter > Pedobacter roseus. Next base: position 5,487,851 of record NZ_CP060723.1, on the reverse strand, counting down.
AAAGGTATATGGAAGTTTATCGTCGTTATACTGCGAAACAAAACTGTGTTCCGGATCGTCAGGTATGACCGTTTCTATTTGTGGTGCCTCTGTTACCACATCGGTACTCATTTTCTGCTCAAACGCAAAAAAATCTACAGCGGCAACACTTTCTATAAACGAATCATCTACAGCAGGCCAATCCATTAATTGATCGGTGACCGGAAGGTAATCTGGCATTTCTACCTCAGCTATTGATTTTAAAGGAGAGGTTTCACCAGGACTAATTTCACCAATCTCTTCAAAAACTTCCTGTTCATCATGATTATCTTCGGCAACAGTAGGATCAGTTTCAGCTAATTGAACCGGATTTTCAATTGCAGGCTCAATAACTTCCTCAATAACCTCTTGCTCATCAGCATCATGAGCTACAGTTGCCCCGTTATTGCTAACCGGCAATTCCTCTTCATCATAAACAGGAACCATATTTAACACATGGAACAATACATGTCCCTGACCATATAATGCGGCCTTAGGCACAAACGATGCATTGGCCTTGGCTAAAAGTAAATGGATGGGCTGTGAATACGGAAATTGCTGAACCATTTCCTGCAACATGGATGCATGCTCTGGCCTAACCTTTCCAGGTTGCGCAAGTAAATCTGCCAGTAGCTTTTTGTTATCCATTATCGAGGTTTGCCGCTAAGTTAAAAAAATGTAGCCGGGTTTTTAAAATTTTGTCTCTTACAATCCTGCTTTATTTACCACTGCGCAAAGGCACGGTTAAAAATATCTTCCGATAATTGCTTGTTAATGTTTTCGATAGCACCCGGCAACAGGGTTTGGATCGGTGCGCCATTTATCGGGAAATCGAAAAATTTGGTAAAGCTTTCTTCAAAACTTTCTTTTTCGTGTTCTTTTAGGTTGTTTTTATACTTTACAGAAACCGTAATGGTTAACCTGTTTGCTCCTGAAGTAGGTGTAGCACTGTTTTGAAGGGCTACGGGTTTGATATCATAACCTGTTATTTTACCCTCAAATGATGCATCGCCTTCACCAGTTGGCGAAATAATCAATTTGGTTTGATTACGGATACGGGTTTTTAACGATTCGGTAATCTGGTTGCTCAGGGTAGGTACCACAAGCGGCGCATTGTTTTCGAATACACGCACCACCACCGTTTTTAATCCTGTTGTAGAGGCTCCGCTAAATTTATAAGAACAGGCGCTAAAAACCGAAGCAAGCAGGATTAAGGCAAATATTTTAATTTTCATCATGATTGAAAAAATGTTATCTAAATTATGGAAAACGTGCTTTTGGTGGAGATTGATATCAGCTGTTGGGGAAATTACAGATTTAATTCTTTAATCTTCCTGTACAAGGTACGTTCTGATATACCCAGCTCCTGAGCTGCAAATTTGCGTTTGCCTTTATGCTTTTTAAGTGCTTTTTTTATCAGATCCGATTCTTTATCAACCAGCGAGAGCGATTCTTCAACCTCTTCTGCCTCGTGCGCAAAATAATCGTTATTGTTATTATTGTTAGCGTTGTTATTTACAGGGTTTGGATGCTGGATGGTAAAAGCATGCTCCTGCCCCACCGGCAATTCTACATCACGGTACAATTGATTAATATACTGCGGATTATCAGCTAAAACAGTAGCGGTATTACCACCATGCTGGATAATTTCGGCAACGAGTTTTTTAAGCTCAACCATGTCCTTTTTCATATCGAAAAGCACTTTATACAAAATATCACGTTCTGTAAAATCTTCTTTCGACTGCGAGTTGATGGCCATAGGCAGGTTACTGCCAGCCTCATTAGGGATATAGTTTAATATGGCCTGGCCGGTAACATTGCGCTCTTTTTCTAACACACAGATCTGCTCGGCAATGTTTTTTAACTGACGAACATTACCTGGCCAGCTGTAATTGGTTAAAATCTGAATGGCATCAGGCTCCAGGTGTAAAGCCGGACTACGGTATTTATCGCTAAAATCGGCAGCGAATTTTCTGAACAACAGGTAAATATCTTCTTTACGCTCTTGCAAAGCCGGTATGCGCAATGGAACGGTATTTAACCTGTAATATAAATCCTCGCGGAATTTTCCGTTTTTAACACGGTTGTATACATCAACATTGGTGGCGGCAATAATGCGGACATCAGTTTTCTGCACCTTAGATGAACCTACGCGTAAATATTCGCCGCTTTCCAAAATACGCAATAAACGGGCCTGAGTACCTAGAGGCAGTTCGGCTACTTCATCTAAAAAGATGGTACCGCCATTTGCCACCTCAAAATATCCTTTACGGGCTTCGTGCGCACCGGTAAAGGATCCTTTTTCGTGACCAAAAAGCTCAGAATCTATTGTTCCTTCGGGAATAGCACCGCAGTTTACCGCAATAAAGGCACCGTGTTTACGGGCACTCATTTGATGGATAATCTGCGAGAAAACCTCCTTACCACTACCACTTTCACCGGTAATTAATACCGACATATCGGTTGGTGCTACCTGGCTTGCAATATCTATGGCACGGTTAAGTAAAGGCGAATTGCCAATTATACCGAACCGCTGTTTAATATTTTGTGTATCCATTCTTTAGATTTGAGTATTGAGATTTGAGATATCAGACCTTATGTCCACTACCTCTACCCTCAACCTTTCTTAAACTATTTTCCCGATCAGCGTAGCTGAAGTACATTTTTCGATCAATACATTGGCGTATTCACCAGGTTTAACACCTTCGATGGCAGGAAAAATAGCCATTGCGCCACTGTCGCCCCTTCCGCAATAATCAAGATCTGATTTTTTAGAAGTGCCTTCAATCAGTACGCGCACGGTTTTACCTACCCATTCCTGTAAACGCATTAACGAATGTGCCTGTTGTTTGGCCAAAATTTCGGCTAAACGGCGTTTTTTCACCTCTTCAGGAATATCATCTTCCAGTTTACGGGCCGCTAAAGTTCCCGGTCTTTCCGAATAGGTGAAATTATAGGCAAAATCATATTGCACATAATCCATCATGCTCAGGGTTTCCTGGTGCTCTTCTTCCGTTTCGGTGCAGAAACCTGCGATAATATCGGTAGAAATTGCACAACCAGGAATAATATTTCGGATGGCATCAATGCGGTTAATGTACCACTCACGGGTATAAGTCCTGTTCATTAATTCCAACACACGGGTATTACCAGATTGAACGGGCAAGTGAATGTAATTACAGATGTTATCGTATTTGGCGATGGTATATAAAACCTCGTCAGTAATATCTTTTGGATGTGAAGTAGAGAAACGCACCCTTAAATCAGGGCTAACCAAAGCAGTTTGCTCCAACAATTGGGCAAAGTTTACGGTTTCTGTTCCATCTTCAGAGGTCCAGGTATACGAATCCACATTCTGACCTAAAAGCGTCACTTCACGGTAGCCTGCTTCAAACAATCCTTTTGCTTCTTCCACAATCGAATGGGCATCGCGGCTACGTTCGCGGCCACGGGTAAAAGGCACCACACAGAAAGAGCACATATTATTGCAACCTCTGGTGATGGAAATAAATGCAGTGATTCCGTTGCTGTTTAAACGAACCGGACTGATATCTGCATAAGTTTCTTCGCGTGATAACAACACGTTAACAGCTTTATGCCCGCTTTCTACCTGTTCAATTAAATTAGGCAAGTCGCGGTAAGCATCTGGCCCAACCACTACATCAACCAAACGTTCTTCTTCTAAAAATTTAGATTTTAAGCGCTCGGCCATACAGCCCAATACCCCAACAATTAATTTCGGGTTACGGCGTTTTTCTACCCCAAATTGCGATAAACGATTTCTTACCCTGGTTTCGGCGTTTTCGCGGATAGAGCAGGTATTAATGAAGATCACATCTGCCTGATGGTAATCCCCGGTGGTTTCAAATCCAGTTTCCGAAAGAATAGAAGCAACAATCTCGCTATCAGCAAAATTCATGGCGCAGCCATAACTTTCGATATATAATTTACGGGCATCGGCTTTTACTGGCGCATCTAAAATTAAAGCTTCACCTTGTCTGGCTTCATCATGCGTCTTATCTGGAACTTGTAAATCAATCATTATTTAAAAACTTTTGGGGATTGCAAAAATACATAAATTTAATTAAAAGTGACAATTTGACATATTTTGTTTAAATGTTTACAGTGGGATTATGATCTGCGGTTAGCGACATTATGGTTTCCCATTCTTACGGACTGAGATAAAAAGTTTTTGGAAATGTAAGGTTCGTTGTTAATGGCGGACTTCAGTCCCGCCACCGCTTCTGCCCCAATTGAAAAAATTGTGGCATCCCGCTACGGTCGGGTTACGTTACAACTGTTCTTGCGGCTATGAGGGGTTTCCATGCCACAAGCCTAACCAAATTAGCCCTTGGCGAAGCGGTACCCTGCAGGCCATTAGGCACGACGGCCAAAGCTTACAAGCGAAGCAAAGGAGCAAACAATGTTACTTATACCGCCTCTGCGCTCCAAAAGCAATTTTAACAATAAAATAATTTAACAATACGCTGCCCTTTAGTCTTTTCGCTTTCTATCAAAAAACCTTTCGCGTTTCCATCTGTTACCTATCGATAAGCCATCCCCTTATGAACACGCAGAATAGAAATAAAATTTGGACCTGGATAGGAAGTATATTCGGCATACTGGTATTAATTGTAGCGTTTGGCGCCATGCTTTTAAGCGCCAGATGGAAACCTATACTTAGCGAAAAAATAAAAGAGGGCGTTTACAATGGCTCTCACCATTTGTACCGGATCGATTTTAAAAGCATTAACTTGAATGTAATTACAGGCAGTTTGGCCTTAAGGGACGTTACGCTAATGCCGGATACTTCGGTTTTCGACAGCCTGAAGAAAAAACAACTGGCACCCGCCCATACTTTCGAACTTAAATTAAAAAAACTGCAGATTACGAGGGTTGGAATATTAACGGCCTACTTTAAAAAGCGGATAGATGTAAATGAAATTCTTTTACAGCAACCCTCCATCAACATGATTTTTAATAAGGTTACCAGGAAACCCGATACCATAAAAGATGAAAAATCGCTTTATGAGCAGATTTCGAAAACCTTTAAATCGGTACATGTTAAAAGCATTAAAATTGTAGATGCTGATTTCGATTACATCAATAAATCCTCGGCTAAAAAGACCAAAAACTCTATTAAACACCTGGATATTACCGTGAAAGACTTTTTGTTGGATTCTCTATCCGGCAATGATACCACGAGGTTTTATTATACCAAAGATGTCTCTTTTCAGCTGGCTGGTTGTAAATCGGTCACTAAAGATAAAATGTACTCGATGAAGGTTGATACAATTAAAGGTTCTACTTCATCAAAAAAAATTACGGTTAAAGGCTTTAAACTTACCCCCCTATATGACAAACTGACTTTTGCGCGCAAATATAAGGTACAGAAAGACCGCTATAATTTAGGTTTTGAAAAGATAGAATTTAATGGAGTCGATTTTATTGGCTTAAATACTAATCAGAAACTATACGCAAAATCGCTAAGGATCGGACCGGCCAATGTTGAAGTATTTATGAGCCGCGAATCGCCACCGCCACCGGGTTTTGATAAAGGTCAAAATTACCCACACCTGGCGCTGAAAAGGTTAAACATGCCAGTGTTAATAGATACCGTGAAGCTGAGAAATGTAAGCGTAAAATATTCGGAATTTAATCCAGCGAGCAAAAAAACCGGTTCAGTTGATTTTAAAGCAGTTACCGGAAATATCTTTAATGTAACCAATGATAGCCTGCAACTCAGCAAAAAGAACCATGCAGTGGCTGATTTAAACACACTTTTAATGGGATCGGGGAAACTGAACGTAAAAATTGATTTTAACCTTACCGATAAGAATGGTGCTTTCAGTTATAGCGGAAATTTGGGCAAATTCTACCTTAAAAACTTAAATCCGCTATCAAAATCATTGGGATTGGTCGAAATTGAAAGCGGCGACATCCAGCACATTGATTTTAAGGCGAATGGTAATTTAAGATCGGCAACAGGATCGATGAATATGCTGTACACCAATTTAAAAGTTAAACTGTTATCGGATAATATTGATGGGGAAGGCACCAAGGAAAAAGGATTTTTATCTTTTTTAGCGAACGCGATCCTGGTTAAAGATGAAAATCCACTAAAAGGTGAGGCACCAAGAACAGCAACGATGACCAATAACAGGATTAATTCGGCCTCGTTTTTTAACCTGATGTGGAAGACCGTTTTTGTGGGCATAAAAGATATTGTAGGTGTTGGCATTGTACCCGAAAAAAATCCGGTAAAACAGCAAAAAGTAATTGCCAAGAAAATAAGGGAACAAAAACGCTCTGACAGGAAAGCGGCAAGAAAAGCGAGAAGGGAAAAAAACTAAGCGCACATTTCTGTAATTTATGTTATAAGCGTATATTGCTGATAAAAACACAGCCTACCCTTTTTTAATGCCTGATACAAAAAGATACCGTTATAAAGCTTTGAAATGGATTGCGGGTACATTACTCGGTATTTTTATCGTACTCGCCGGTTTAACCTGGTTTTTAAATATAAAATCGCGGCCAATATTAACCGATAGAATAAAAACACTCCTTTACAAATCGACTGACAGTTTATATACGATAAGTTTTACCAAGGTATCAACCAATGTAATTACGGGCAATGCTACTTTACAAAATGTAAAAATAACGCCCGATACTAACCGTTTTAAACAGCTTATTGCCTTAAAAAGAGCACCTAACAACCTTTATACCGTTTCATTAAAAAAACTGGTGGTGAAACATTTTCACCCTTTAACCTTATACCGCGAAAAAAAGCTACAGCTGGAAGAGATCATTTTTGATAAGCCAGAGGTAACCATGGTTAACCGGCAGTTCGCATTTAACGAAGGGCGTGCACCAAGGCCAATTAAATCGCCTTACGATATCATTTCCAAAAACCTGAAGGAGTTTAGCATTAAAAGCATCCGTTTTAAAGATGTAAGCTTTAAATATGTGAATAAAAATGTGCCCAATTCGGTACCCTTCGATATTGACGACCTTAATATTACCTTAACCGATCTTTTAGTCGACTCTACCTCTGCTGATGACCCAAGCCGATTTTACCTGTTAAAAGATATTGTTATCAACCTCAATAACTATGTGTACCATACACCTGATAAAATGTACGACATTAAGCTTGATCAGCTTGATTTTAGGGCTACTACAGGTAAACTAAGGGTTAATAGCTTTGCGTTGGTTCCATTGTATGATGAAATGAAATTCGGCAAGGTTGCGGGATACGCGAGAGAACGCTTTGATATTGGCATGCGCGATATTATACTCAATGGCATCGATTTACCGCTTTACATCAGCAAACAGGAGCTCTGGGCAAAAGAAATGGCTATTTCTAATGGTTTTATATCCGTTTTTAACCAAAACGGCCTCCCAAATAAACCACAGGAAAATAAGATCGGTAAATTTCCGCACCAGCTTTTACAGTTGCTTAAAGCGCCGATACTGGTACAGAAAATCCAGCTGAAAGATGTAAATGTAAATTATTCAGTTTTTAATAGCGAGAGCAACCAGAGGGGCGGATCAGTTTTGAAAACACCTCTGGAATTATAAAAAACGCCACCAACCTGGATAATATTAAGGCCATAAATCCAATTATGGAGGTTAACCTGAATACTTACCTGTTTGGCCAGGGAAAACTCGATGTAAATTTCAAATTTAACCTCACCGCAAAAGATGGTGAATTTTCTTACAATGGGGTTTTACATAATTTTAACGCCAGGGTATTAAACCAGATTACCAAACCACTTGGTCTGGTACGCATTAACCGGGGCAACGTTGATCAATTGAAATTCAACTTTAAAGCGAACGATTCAGGTGCAAAAGGCACGGTGGCCTTTTCTTATTACGATCTTTCTGTGGCACTGATGAAAAACGACCCTGAAAAAGATCATCTGGTTACCCGTGGATTTCTTTCGTTTTTGGCCAATGCGCTCATCATCAAATCCGAAAATCCTGGTGCAAATGGAAAACTGGTTGCTGTAGCTGTTAATTACAGCCGGCCATCAAACACCTCATTTTTTAACCTGATCTGGAGAAGCCTTTTTACCGGCATAAAATACAGCATTGGCATTACCGAAGAAAAACAAAAAGAAGTGCAGGAGCATATCGCACGTTTTAAAGCCATGCGGGCCAGTCATAACTTACGGGTACAAAAAAGATTAGAGCGCAGGCTGCAAAGGGAACGAGAACAAAATGAAAAAAGGTAGATTTTGTAACCTTTTCTTATATTTATTCTCTAATTCCTAAATCTAAATTATGATCATCGTTATTATTATTGTAGTTATACTTCTAATCGGCATTTTTTTCTACAATTCGCTAATTGCAAAGAAAAATCAGGTCACCAATGCATTCTCAGCTATAGATGTAATGCTTAAAAAACGTTTTGATCTTATCCCAAACCTTGTTGAAGTGGTAAAACAATATACTACTTATGAGCAGGGTACCTTAACCAAGATTGTTGAGCTAAGGGCAAAAGCAATTTCCGGGAATGTAAACAATGCAGAAAAAGCCGAACTGGATGCCCAATTGAGTAGCAGTATAAAAGGCTTAATGGTAAACGTAGAAAACTATCCCGATTTAAAAGCCAATACCAACTTTATCAACCTGCAAACTACCTGGACAGAAAGCGAAGAACAGATTGCAGCAGCAAGAAGAACTTACAATTCGTCGGTAACAGATTATAATAATTCGATTATGATGTTTCCCGGCAGCTTATTTGCCGGCATATTAAACTTCCAGCCTATTGCTGTACTGGAAACTGCTGCAGAAGAACGTAAAAACATCAGCGCCAAAGAACTTTTCAATAATTAATGTTTAATACTGAAAGCAATGTAGCCTTACAGCAAGTTTTGGCTGCATTGGAAGAGCAACGAAAAAACATTGCTGCCGGTCAGAAAAAAGGCTACTTCATCATTGCAGGCGGAATAGCCATACTAATTCTGGCCTTTGTTTTGGGTTTTCCAATTCCAGGTTTTATTGGCATTTTAGCTTTAGGCATATTTGGAGGTATAAAACTCTCAGGTGCTTATTCAGCACAGCGTATTTATAGCGATAAGTACAAGCGTAACGTGATAGGCACTGCGCTTAAATTTATAGATCCAAGCCTTACCATTGAGCCGAATAATGGTATTGGGGAAAACGAGTTTAGGCACTGCCAGCTTTTTAACACCGATCCCGACCGTTATAAAACTGAAGATTTAGTGATGGGCAGGGCTGGCAGAACAGGTTTTTACTTCGCAGAAGTACATGCTGAATATAAAACGGTTGAACGTACGAAAGAAGGAACCAGAACCGAATGGCATGAAATTTTTAAAGGGATTATTTTTGTAGCTGATTTTAATAAAAACTTTAACGGCATTACCATAATAAGGCCAAAAGATTTTGGATCCGCTTTTGGTGCGTGGTTTTCAAAAAACCTGTTTTCCATCGGCAGCAATGATGTAGTTAAACTGGAAAATGCCGATTTTGATAAAACTTTTGTAACCTACGGATCAGATCAGATTGAAGCAAGGTACATCCTTACTCCGGCAATGATGGAAAGAATTTTAAACCTTAATCATCAATCGAAATATTCCATCAGTTTATCGTTTATCGAATCAAGAATGTATATCGGTTTTCCGCTGGCAAGAAATTATTTCGAAGCTCCTGTTTTTAAATCCTTATTGGATCCAGCTATTATGGATGAAGATATCACCGCAATTAAATTTATGTACGATATTGTGAAGGAGCTTGACCTGAATACGAGGATTTGGGGGAAGAACTAATAGATTTGAAATAAAAAAGTAGTCATCTCAACTCGAATTTAGTGGAATGGATAGATTTAGCTTTGCTGAGCACTCCGTGGTTCTCAACTTCGTTGCACCCGATAATTATCGGGTCCGCTGGAAATGACGAACTTTCACAGCCACTAAAAACTTCACATATTTAACAAAGGCATGCGCTAGCTTAAATGTTTTTTAACAATTTCTTCCAACGCAGCAATATCAAAAGGTTTCGATAAATAACTATCAGCCCCTGCCTCATCTGCAAGCGAAGAAATATCGTTATTTGCCGAAAAATAGATTACAGGAATATGTTTTAGGTCAGGATGGCTTTTTAATGCCCTGGTAGCTTGTATGCCGCCTAAATCGGGCAGCCAGTTATCCATAAATATCAGGTCGGGCATATACTCTGCCACCTGTTTTTCTATATTATTGGCATTTTCAGATGTTTTTATCTCATATCCGGCATCTTCCAAAATAAATGTACATAGATCAAGGATATCCCTGTTATCATCAAAAACAAATACTTTTTTTGCAACTGTCATATTAACCTCCGAAAGCAAATTAATTATTTAAATTATTTATAAAATCAGCCATATCATAGCTGTCCAACACCACATTTGGTTTTACCCCTAATACCGCTTGCTGTGGCATATACGGCATGATGGCGGTATTTGGATTTTGTATAACCACTTTCCCCCCATAATTGTTTACACTTTTTAATCCTTCTACCCCATCAGCGTTTGAACCTGAAAGCAAAATGCAGACCAGTTTTTCTTTAAATACCTCAGCGGCTGATTGAAAGGTAACATCAATAGATGGCCGGGAATAATTTACTTTTTCCGAATAATCTAAAGAAATACTGCAATCATCTTCTATTAATGTGTGATAATCTGCAGGGGCTATAAAAACTTTCCCTGCGGTTAAAAGCTCTTTTTCTTCTGCCTCTCCAACTTTTAATGTTGTACGGCTTTGCAACAGGTCGGTTAAAAGCGATTCGTTACTGGCCTTACGGTGTATCACCAACACGATCGGAAAACCAAGATCTTTCTTTAAATTAGGGAAAATTTCGAGCAGCACATCCAAACTACCGGCAGATCCGCCGATAATTAATGCTGCGCATGGAATAGAATTTACAGTTTGCGCCATATTTTCTCCATTTTTACGCGTTTGTACTCTTTGGCTTTTGGCCAAAACTCCAAACTTTCCTTACTACCCAAAGCAAGGTAACCTAATTTTTCGATGCTTCCGTCAAATAGGTTAAATACTTTGTGTTGCAGCTCTTTATCGAAATAAATTAACACATTTCTACATAAAATAAGCTGAAATTCGTTAAATGAGTGATCAGAAACCAGGTTATGGGTAGAAAATATCATTTTACTGTTTAACGTTTCATCAAATTTGGCCAGCGAATAGTTTGCCGTGTAATAGGTAGAAAAATCTTTCAAACCACCCGATTGCAGGTAATTTTCGGAATATTGTTTCAGGTAATTTAAGGGGAACATGCCTTTTTTTGCCTTTTCCAAAACAGATGGATTAATATCTGTTGCATAAATAAGCGATTTGTTAAGCAGGTTTAGTTCCTTTAATACAATAGCAAGCGAATACGCTTCTTCACCGGTAGAGCAGCCTGCTACCCAGATCCTGATAAATGGATAAGTACCCAAAACAGGAAGTACATCATTCCGCAGGGCCTTATAAAAAGAAGGATCGCGGAACATTTCGGTAACGTTAACGGTAATTTCTTCTAAAAACCGTTTAAAATACTGCTTATCTGATTTAATGGTATAGCGGAACTCCGCAAAGCTTACAAAATTATCCAGTGCGTAAAGACGTGTAATCCTCCTTTTTATTGATGCATGCGAATATTCAAGAAAATCATAACCATGAGTTTCAAGCACATCATTTAACAGGAGTTCAACCTGGTAGTTATCTATCGCATCACCTATCACCTGTTATTTTGTAAAATTTTCTATCTGTAACAATAATTCATCAACATTTATCGGTTTCGATACGTAACCCGAGGCACCGGCAGATAAGCAACGCTCTTTATCGCCCACCATAGCTTGTGCAGTTACCGCCAATACGGGTATATTCTGCATTTTGGCCGATTTTTTCATGGCCGCAATGGCCTGGTAACCATCCATATCGGGCATCATCATATCCATTAAAACAATGGCAACGTTATCGTGCTTTTCCATAATGGAAAAACCTTCCTGAGCACTTATGGCAGATAAACAATCAAAACCTTTGGCCTTTAAAACAGCTTTTAAGGCAAAAATGTTTCGGTTATCATCATCAATAATGAGAATTAATTTTTGAGGCATATTTTAATAAAAATGGGTTATGATTTATGATGATTTTCGTAAAGCCAAACGCGTAAAAGCGAGATCAACTGGTCCATATCCACCGGTTTACTGATATAATCAGAAGCACCTGCGGCAATACATTTCTCCCTGTCGCCCATCATGGCTTTGGCTGTTACAGCCAAAACAGGGAGGTTACGGTATTTAATATCCTGTCTGATGGCAGTTGTTGTTTCGTAACCGTCCAGTTCAGGCATCATCATGTCCATTAAAACCACATCAACTTCAGGACTTTCGTTCAACAACTTAAGCGCCTCTTTTCCATCAGTGGCAGCGATTACCTTCATCTGGTGCTGTTCTAACATTTTGGTGAGCGAGAAGATATTGCGTACATCATCATCGGCAACAAGAACCGTTTTTCCGACCAGTACATCCTGTAATTCTGAGAATTTTTTAGGCGCTTTGTCTTTTTCCTTACTTTTTTCTTCCACCAGGTGAAGGAATAAACCTGCTTCGTCTAAAATGCGCTGGTAAGAATGCGCCGTTTTTACCACAATCGAATCAGCATATTGTTTAATGCGGTTTTCTTCACCTTTTGAAAGGTTTTTACCTGTAAAAATAATAATCGGAAGATTTTCCAGTCCAGGGGTTTTCTTTACCACTTCCAGTGTTTCGTAAGCATGTTTATCCGGGATACCCATGTCCAGAATTACGCAGTTAACCTCTGGTTTGTGTAAAGCCGAAACACCTTCCTGCACCTGCGTTACAATTTCTGTCTGGATATTAAAATTGCTTAAAAAGTAACTTAAAGCTTTGGCATGTTGCTCATTTTCTTCAACAATGAGTACTTTTTTAGGATGACGGCTTAAGGCATGTTCGAGTTTAGAAAAAATCTCCTGCATGTGCTCAAAAGCAAAAGGTTTATTGATAAAATCGACTGCTCCTTTTAATAAACTTTCTTTTTTAACCTGCAACGACGACATAATGTGCACCGGAATGGGGCGCGTTGATGGATCTGACTTCAACTCTTCCATTACCTGCCAGCCATCTTTAATAGGCAACTGGATATCGAGTAAAATGGCAAGTGGTTTAAAGGTTTTCGCCATTTCGATCCCCACATCGCCACGAACGGCAACCAGGCCTTTATAATGTCTTTTACGGGTAAAATCTAAAAGTGTTTTGGCAAATGGGGTATCATCTTCCACAATTAAAATCACCTTATCATCCGGCTGGATGTTATTGCGGTCGTCGTCAATCTCCTGTGGAATATTATCAACCGTTAAGTGGTTTACTTTTTTAACAACAGGTTCTGCAGGAGCCACTATTTCTGGTTGTTCCAAATTGGCAATTGCGCCATCAAAACCTTTATTTTTATCAATAGGCAGGGTTAAGGTAAAAATACTTCCTTCGCCCTCTGTACTTTTTAGATCGATGTAACCACCTAGTAATTTGGCCAGCTCCCTACTGATGGAAAGCCCCAGGCCTGTACCTCCAAATTTACGTCGGGTAGAGCCATCTGCCTGCTGAAAGGCTTCAAATACCATGGCCTGTTTCTCTGGCGCAATACCCACACCGGTATCGGTAACTTTGAATACCAGGGCGCCCAGTTTATCATTTTTACTGATGTTTAAGGTTACCGAACCAACCGTTGTAAATTTAATGGCATTTGATAACAGGTTCTTGATGATCTGCTCTAAACGCATTTTATCGGTATGGAAAAACTCCGGAACATCTGCTGTTTTATCAATCACAAAGTTGAGGTTCCGCTCTTTTGCCAATGGATTAAATAACGAACGCATGTTGAAGACGATGTCGTCAACTTTAATGTTCATCCTATCCAGCTCCATTTTACCGGCTTCAATTTTAGAAAGATCCAGAATCTCGTCGATTAAGCTCAATAAGCCCTGGCCCGAACTTTGAATCACCTCTGCATATTCCTGATGTTCGCGGTCCATGGCTTCGTTTTCGGCCATTAAACGCGATAACAATAAGATCGAATTTAGCGGTGTTCTTAGCTCGTGCGACATGTTGGCCAAAAACTCCGATTTATACCTTGTACTCAACTCTAAAGCTTCTGCTTTCTGCTGAATTTCGATATTTCTTTCTTCAATCAGTTCATTTTTCTCTTCCAGCAAACTGCTTCTTTCTTCAAGCTCCTGGTTGCTCTGTAACAGTTCTTCCTGTTGTACGCGAAGCTCTTCTTCACTGGCCTGAAGTTTCTGTGCCTGTGCTTCAAGTTCTGCGTTTAACCCTTCAAGTTCGCTGTGCTGAACCTGTAATTCTTCTGATTGTGCCTGGGTTTCTTCTAATAGCTGCTGTAATTTCTGACGGTTCTGTGCACCTAATAATGCGGTACCCACATCAGATAAAACCAGGTTTAAAAAGTGCAACTGCAGATCTGTATATTTGGTTATAGAACCCAACTCCAAACCACCGATGGAAATTTCGTTTCTAACAATCGGCAATACGATTAACTGGGCTGGCCTAATGTTCCCGGTAGCGTGTGTAATGGATAATTCATTTTGTGGCACATCCTCTAACAAGATAGATTTGCCCGTTTTAACTACCTGACCAATTAAACCCTGACCAATTTCTAAGGTTTCGGTTAAGTTCTGACCTTTTAAAGCATATTGACCTTTTAAATGCAGGTAACCATCATCTTTAAATAAATATAAGGCCCCAATCTGGCTCCTGGTATAATTGGCCAAAAATTCGATAATATCTTCTGCTAAATGGAAAACATCTTTTTCACCAACCATTTTCACATTCAGGTTGGCCACACCAGTTTGTATCCATTCGTTCTCTTCCAAAGTATCGAAAGATTTTTTCAATGAATATGACATAGTATTCAGCGATTCTGACAGTTCACCAATATCATCCTGGCTTTGGCTATCGAGTTTTACACCATAATTACCATTAGAAATCTGTTGCGCAATTTCTTTAATGGCCGCAATACGTTTCTCCATCTCATACTTCTTATCCTCAATTTCTTTTTGAAGCTTAACACGTTCATCAAAATCGATAGATACTTTTCTGTAAAAGAACAGGGTAATGAGTATGGCAAGAACCGCAGCTATTAAAATCAGAATCGGGGTATAAGAGGTCAGTTTGTTCAGTTCTACGGTTCGTCTTTCGAGTAGCGTACGCTCTTCTTTAACCATACGGTTAACAACGTTGCGGGCCTGATCCATATAGGTTTTACCTTCTAAAAGTACCGTTGGATCGATCTGTCCGCCCAATGATTTAATCTCTATTGTTGAAGAAATGATATTCAGTCTGCGGGACAGGATATTTCTTAATTCAGCAACATTTTTCTGCTGATTGGCATTGTCTTTCGTTTGTGCCTCTATCCTGTTTAAAGCAGCCATTGCCGTGTCGGTAGAGCCGTAATAAGGCTGCAGAAATATTTTGTTTCCCGTTAAAAGGTAACCGCGTTGTCCGGTTTCAGCATCTTTTAAGGTAGAAATTACACCTTCAGTAGTTAAAATCACTTCATCGCTATGTTTCACCAGTTCGGTACTTTTAATCAGGTTGGTGATGCTGATATAGGAAGCCAAAGAACTGATAAATAGAATAATTAGCGACAGGCCAAGGCCCAAACGTAAATTATTTTTAAGAGTTGTTTTCATTATATGGATTAAGGATAATTAGATCTGATTTTTAAGGATTTCTTCTTCGGTAGTGGGAACGATAAAGTAAAACTCCGATCCTTCATCGGGAACACTATTTACGCCAATGGTACCGCCATGGCGGTTAATGATTTCGGAGCAGATGTACAAACCGATGCCCAGGCCGTTAAAGCGGTTGCTGTTTTCTTCTACCCGGTAAAATTTATCAAATATTTTATGCTGCTGTTCCTTAGAAATACCTATTCCAAAATCTTTCACAGCCAGATAAAGTTTTCCATCTTTAATATTGATGGTTACATTAACCTGATTGGTACCCGGCGCATATTTGATGGCGTTGGTAATAAAATTAATCACTACCTGTTCGAGGCGCATTTCATCACCAAAAATCATCTCTTCTGTTTTGCCGAGTTTGGTGATCTTGAAATCAGGGTTAGACTGCTGCAACATCTCGATGGCGTTGTTTACCATGTTATCGGCACAAAAGCTTTTCATGTTAAACTTCATCTTGCCGCTTTCTATTTTAGAAATATCAAGCAGGTCAACAATAAGGTCGTTCAGTTTTTCGAGCTGGATGCTGGCTTTTTCGAGGTGATTTTGTGCCATGGTTTTATCATCCCTGTTTAAGCTGCGCTGTAATAACTGGATGTAACCTTTTACACTGGTTAAAGGAGTTTTTAACTCGTGACTGGCAATACTGATAAATTCGTCTTTTTTATGTTCGGCCTGCTTTCGGAATTCAATTTCTTCCAGCAGTTTTTCCTGTACTTCGTTTAGTTTTCTGTTCTGCTCGTAAATGCGGTAAAATGTTTTTATTTTAAGCAATAAAACATTAATATCAACAGGTTTGGTAATATAGTCCAATCCACCGCTGAGGTATCCTTTGGTAATAAATTTTAGCTCTGTATTTACGGCTGAAAGAAAAATAATGGCGGTATCTTTTGCTTTACTGAAACCTGAAATGGCTTCTGCCACCTCGAAACCGTCCATATCGGGCATCTGCACGTCGAGAATAATCAGGACGTAATTATTTTTAAGAACTTTTTTTAGCGCTTCTTCGCCAGATGATGCGGTATCAACCTCAAAATTATGTGCTTGGAGTACTTTTTGTAACGAGATCAGGTTTTCAGGCCTGTCATCAACTATAAGGATCATCTTTATTAAAACAAATAAGAAGCCGGGATAATTATGTTTGGTTTTGAGACAAAAATCTCATTAACTGTAAACAAACAATATTGATTGAAAAAAGTTTTAATTTTTTTTTATTAATTATTTGAATTGAAGGTATCGCCTTGTTTAATATCCCCGGTTTCGAAACCTTTTTTAAACCAGTACATGCGTTGCGCTGAGGTACCATGGGTAAAAGAATCTGGCTGTACATCGCCTGTAGCCTGTTTTTGCAATTTATCATCGCCAATGGCATTGGCTGCTGTAAGGGCTTCTTCTATATCTCCCGCGTCTAATTTAAAATCTTTAAGATTTTGTGCATTGTGTGCCCAAAGTCCGGCAAAGAAATCGGCCTGTAGTTCCAATTTAACCGATAGGCGGTTATATTCTTTTTCGCTCACTTGCCCTCGGGCCTGATCTAGCTTTTCTGATATACCCAATAAATTCTGTACGTGATGGCCAACTTCGTGCGCAATTACATAAGCTTGTGCAAAATCGCCGGCAGCGCCAAAACGGTTTTTCAATTCGTCGTAAAATGACAAGTCGATATATACTTTACGGTCGCCAGGGCAATAAAAAGGACCCACATTGGCGCTGGCATTTCCACATGCCGTTTGTACAGCATCGCGGAATAACCTTAATTTAGGGTACTCGTACTGCTTGCCCATGGCCTGGAATTCTTTATCCCACACCTGCTCAGTAGATTCTAAAACCCCGGATACAAACTGTGCCTGCGGATCGTTGGCCGGCACGCCTTGTTTTACTTCTTCAGTACCCGTGCTGGCCGGAATCTGGCTTACCACACCGGTTAAATCCTTTCCGAAAATTAAGCCGAGTACAACAATGATAATACCAATGCCACCACCCAGAACGGTTTTGCCTCCACCCCACTTCTGCCGTCTTCTACATTATTACTGCCTTTACCAAACCACTGCATAGTTTATATTTTTAATTTTTATTAAATAACCTTAATAATAAGCCAATTGTTAGAATAAATGTAAAAATATTTTTGTTATTTACTCTTTTGGGTTGTGGTAAAAAATGGCTTTGTCTTCGATCATATAAAAAAGGCATTCATGAGGCATCATAAATAAAAATTAACGCTCACATTTTTGCCTGAATTTATATTGCTTATGTGGTATAAAAAACACGAGCGATTACCATATAAGCCATATAAGAACATATTAGCTCAAGGCCAACTTACACAAGCCGAAAAAAAAGCGGGCCAAAATTAAGGACCCTTTTTCTTTTTTAATTAAATACTAACTATTAAAAACAGCTATCGCTTTTTCAATTCTTGCTTTGGTTTCCTCCACACCCAATAATATGGCAATATCAAAAACACCAGGACCAAATTTGCCCCCCACCAACATAATGCGGAAAGGTAACATCAACTCACCAGGTTTAAAGCCTTTTTGGTCGGCTAAAGCTTTAAAAGCAGCTTCTGCGGCAATGGCATCAGTTAAAGTCAAACTTTCAGCAAATTCACCAAAAAATACTGCTTTTTCAGGTGTCCATTTTGGTTTTACCGAATTTACATCGTACTCTGCCGGCGAAGCAAAAAAGTAACTGCTTTGTGCCACAAAATCGGGCAATAAAGTACAACGGTCTTTAATTAAATCGATAATTGTATTTAAAAATGCCTTATCGTCAACTTCAATTCCTGCTTTTTCAAGCTCGCTTTTAACGCCTGGCGCCAAACGCTCAGCGCTCTGCGATTTAATCCACT
Source organism: Pedobacter roseus (assembly GCF_014395225.1). NCBI lineage: Bacteria > Pseudomonadati > Bacteroidota > Sphingobacteriia > Sphingobacteriales > Sphingobacteriaceae > Pedobacter > Pedobacter roseus. Next base: position 5,469,217 of record NZ_CP060723.1, on the reverse strand, counting down.
CGTGATTATACCATTTTGCTTTTTCGAAATCGAATTTAGCTCCGGCTTTACTGATTCTTTCTATAGAGAATTTCTCTTCCAGTTCTTTTAAAGAGAATAATTCCTGGTCAGTTCCATCATTCCAGCCTAAAAGGGCAAGCATATTAATAAAGGCCTCAGGCATAAAGCCCATTTCTTTGAATCCTTTGGTAACATCTCCGGTTTTAGGATCTGTCCAGTTCATGGCATAAACCGGGAAACCTAAACGATCGCCATCGCGTTTGCTTAACTTTCCGTGTCCATCGGGTTTTAAAATCAATGGTAAATGTGCCCAAACAGGCATATCAGCCTCCCAGCCTAAATATTTCCATAATAAAATATGAACAGGGGCTGATGGCAGCCATTCTTCTCCTCTAAAAGCGTGACTGATTTCCATTGCTTTATCATCAACCACAACGGCCAAATGGTAGGTTGGCATCCCGTCGGCTTTTAACAATACCTTATCATCAACCAACGAAGTTTCGAAACTTACATCTCCGCGGATTAAATCGTTAAAATGTACAATTTCATCTGTAGGTACTTTAATGCGGACTACGTGCGGGGTTTTAGCAGCCAATAATTCTTCTACCTCACTTAATGTTAGTGTTAAAGAATTCCGCATCTGCATGCGTGTAGCCTGCCCGTACTGGAAATTTGGAATTTCTTTACGTTTTGCATCCAACTCTTCTGTGGTATCGAAAGCATAATAGGCATAACCATCGCTAATTAACTGTTCGGCAAATTTACCATAGCTTGGTTTGCGTTCGCTTTGACGGTAAGGACCATAAGCACCCGGATTGTCCGGGCTTTCATCAGGCGTAATGCCACACCAATTTAAACAGTTTACAATATATTCTTCAGCACCTTCTACAAAGCGGTTCTGATCGGTATCTTCTACACGAAGTACAAAAGTTCCGTTATTTTTTTTGGCAAACAAATAATTGAACAAAGCAGTGCGCACACCGCCTAAATGCAAACCTCCGGTTGGGCTTGGGGCAAATCTTACTCTAACTTTTTTATCCATAGTTGGGTTGTTGAGCGATTGGCGTTAGGCGTTGGGCGATTAAACGCTTACCGCACTACGCAAAACGCAAGACGCTGCAAAGATATGTTTTTCATTTATTTTATACTGTTTTCATCTGTAATGAAGCTATTATGCTTTTGAGAGGTTTACTTAAGCTTTTGGAAAAAGCATAATGGTTTTATGTTTTTTTCGTTTTGTTATTGTAATTTGCCTAGCTAAAGCATGAACCCTTATCAAAAGAAACGCCGCTGGAAGTTTTTCCTCCTCATCTTTGCCATATTAATTGGCATTGCATCAGTATTTTACACCGATTCTTTTGTAAAAAAAATGGAACGTGAAGAAGCCGACCAATTTCACCTTTGGGTTAAAATCCAGGAACGGGCCATGTTTCTTTATGATAATGATGATTATCGTGTAATTGTAGAAACGGTACGGGCAAACACCAAAACGCCTGTAATTATGATTGATTCTGCAGGCATGATCAGTTCATTTTTCGGTTTAGACAGCACCAAAACCAATTACCCAACGGCTGATACTAAACTTAGTTACGACAGTTTATATTTCGTTCGTCAACTAAGGCAGATGAAAGCACAGCATCAACCGGATGAGATGAATTTTTTCGGCAAAAAATTTAAAGCTTACTATCGCGACTCCTTTATTTTAACACAGCTAAGGTATTTCCCATACATCCAGATGGCCGTGATTTTCCTCTTTCTGTTAACGGCTTATGCCGCATTTAGTTCGGCACGGCGGGATGAACAGGACCATGTTTGGGTAGGTTTGGCCAAAGAGACGGCGCACCAACTGGGCACCCCCATATCATCTTTGATGGCCTGGACGGAGCTGATGAAATCAAAATTCGATGCGGAAGATGATCCTTTGATTGCGGAAATGGAAAATGATATTAAACGCTTGGAGATTATTACCGACCGTTTCTCAAAAATCGGCTCTAAACCAATACTCGAGGACCATACGGTTTACATTGTCATCAGCGATTTTATCCGCTATTTTAAAGTCCGCACCTCTGATAAGGTTAAATTTAGCATTACAGGCGACGAACAGGTAAGGGCTTTACTCAATGTCCCACTGTTTGATTGGGTGATCGAAAACCTGTTAAAAAATGCAGCTAACGCCATCGAAAACGAAGGATCTATTTCTGTTAACATCATCGAGAACCTGGCCAAAGAGCAGGTATTTATTGATGTAAGCGATACCGGAAAAGGGATACCAAGATCAAAATTTGATGCGGTTTTTCAACCCGGTTATACTACCCGTAAACGCGGCTGGGGGCTTGGTTTATCGCTTACCAAACGTATTGTGGAGAACTACCATAGCGGCGAAATTTTTGTAAAAGAATCGGAACTGGGTAAAGGCACCACTTTTAGAATAATATTAAAAAGCAGTTTAAGATATGAACCGACCACAGCCTAACGAATATCTGATTTGGGGCGAAACCTACATCAGCAAAGTAGACAGGGAAATTTTTGAGATTTTAAATGATCAGGTAGAAAGTCTCCCCGCCTTATATAGGAGAAATGCTGATAAAGCAGATTATGCCTACGCTGAAGGCAAATGGACTTTAAAGGAAATGCTAGGACATATTATCGATACTGAACGTGTATTTGCCTATCGAATTACTTGTTTTGCAAGAAATGAAAAACAGCCTTTGCCAGGCTTTGAAGAAGATGATTATGTACTGAATGCCCGCTTCGCAGAACGCGATCTGGAAGATTTGATTGAAGAATTTATCGCACTGCGCAAAGCCAATCTCTACCTTTTTAAATCTTTAAATGAGGATGAACTGGATAGAAAAGGAATTGCTTCGGGCAGGGAAATTAATGTAAAATCTATTCTGTTTATTGCTGGAGGGCATATTATACACCATGTTTCCATTTTAAAAGAACGTTACCATGTGGTTTAAAAATTTTACTGTTGAGGATTTAAATAACCGCCCTAAAAACCATTTAGGTGCTTTGCTAGATATCCGTTTTACCGAAATCGGCGAAGATTTTATTACAGGTACCATGCCGGTTGATGAACGTACGCACCAGCCAGCTGGCATACTACATGGAGGCGCTTCGGTGGTTTTGGCCGAAACCCTGGGCAGTATTGCCTCTTACATGTGCATCGACCCTGAAAAATATGTTGCTGTAGGTTTAGAAGTAAATGCTAACCATTTGCGCCCCGTAAAAAGTGGCCTGGTAAAAGGAATATGTAAACCTTTACATGTTGGTGCCAAAACGCAGGTTTGGGAAATTAAGATTTACGATGAACGCGGAAAAATGAATTGCATTAGCCGCTTAACGGTTGCCATTATTAATAAGCCGCAGTAAAAAAGAGAAGTCAAGTTTAATTGCTTCCGCACAATAAAAACTTGACTTCTCTGCTGATTAAAGCAGTTTATTGTTATCTAACCATTTCTTTTCTACCAGATAAGAAACGATAAGGCCCAGGCCACCGAAAATTCCGATGCAACCGAAATAAATGGCAACCGATTGTCCTTCTTCGGCGTTTGTCATGTTGCTACCAAATATACCTCTAACAGTAAATAGCGCCACCAGCAAACCTATTCCTAAACCAACCAACAGCAAACCGAACTTTAAACTTAAAAACGGTTTTGGTGTTGCTTTGTGTATTCCAGGATCGATTCCCCGTTCGATCATTGCCATTTTTTCTTTATTTGATAGGTAGCGGATTCCAAATACCATTGCGAATGCGCCTAAAAAAAGTGAGATTGGGACTAATATAGCTTCCATGATTATAATTTTTAATTTGTAAATATTTATTTGTCTGTTGAACCGTGTTCTGTGTATTATGACTACATACTTTTTAATCAGGTTACACCTAGGGCAAAAAAATGTTCAATCATCAGTTTAAATGATCAAATAGCAAGACGAAAAACAATATGTCCCAGTAATAATGTTAAAATATTCAGGCACTAATATTCAATTATCAAAACCTGCGGTATTAAATAATTATCAATAGCAGATAAAACATTGCTATTTTTGTTTCAGAGCCTCAAATTTTGATTGAAAAACTTAAAAATATAGCTGTTTTTAGCACATTACGTGATGATTCATTGCTTGAGCTGGCTATGCATATTGAGTATATCAAGCACAAAAAAGGAACGATCATTATCCGCGCCAATAAAATAGAACCTTATTTCTATATTCTTGAAAAGGGTATTGCCCGCGCGTATTGCGATGGCGAAAACCAGCAGATAACCTTTTGGTTTGGGCAAAGCGGCACCGTACTTTTTTCTTTTAACAGCTATATTAACAACCGTCCGGGTTACGAAAATATTGAGCTGTTAGAAAACAGCAGCTTAATAAAAATAAAGCTTGGAGACCTTTTTTCGCTTTATGAACGTAATCTTGAAATTGCCAACTGGGGCAGAAAAATAGCCGAACAGGAATTAATTGCTACCGAAAGGAGATTAATCGACAGGGCTTTTAAAGGTGCGGCAGAGCGTTATCAGGAGTTTATAGCACAATCGCCGGAACTGATTAAAAGGGTGGCCCTAAAACACATTGCCTCCTACCTTGGCGTTACTCAGGTTACCTTGAGCCGGATCAGGGCTACCTATAAATAAGCTCATTTTTTAACATTTGTAAAATGTTGCCCGGTAAATGTGCCGTAATTTTGCAGAAACACATTTATCATGAACTGGATTATCTTAATTATTGCCGGGCTTTTTGAAGTTGGCTTTACTACCTGTCTTAAATTATCGAACAATTTCTCGAATATAAAATGGAGCGCTGCATTTTTTGTATGCATTGCTTTAAGTTTTCTATTGCTGAACAAGGCCACACAAACTTTACCCATGGGTACAGCTTATGCAGTTTGGACGGGTATTGGTGCTGTTGGGACAGTAATTATCGGAATCGCCTATTTTAACGAACCAGCAACTTTTTGGCGGATCTTTTTTATCTGTACGCTTATCGGATCAATTGCAGGGTTAAAGTTTTTCGCTTCGCATTAGCAGACTGCCCAACTTGCGAAGTTTAAAGGCCAGAGCATAAGGAAAACTTCGCAAGTTTCGTGCGGGCTAAAGTTTCTTTTTGGAGCGCAATACCTGTGCAAGCAACAAAGTTGGTTCCCGTGTTTTGCTTTTACGCTTTCGGCTTCGTTCCTCAGCCTGCAGGGTAATGCTTCACCCGGGGCTAGATGGCCAAAACAGTATTTCATTTTTTAGGTTTGCAAGGAGCACACACTATGTTTATAAACCTGATTGCGGCGAAATCCTTTTTGTTGTCACCCTGAGCGTAGTCGAAGGGCAACAAAAAGATTAAGCCAAAAGCAGGACTACCCTCCGCCATGAAAAACTGCCCTTTCGTTTTCAAAAAACTAAACTATTTACACTATTAATCTGGTTGATAAATAATAATCCTCCATAATTATGTTCCACGTGTAACCTCCGTATCTTTAATGTAGTCTTACAGCTAAACATGGAGCAAAAACTTACCGATTTAGCACTGATACAAAACATATTGAACGGCCAGACCGATCAGTATGCGCTTTTGGTTAAGCGCCACCAGCGGTTTGTATTTACGCTTGCTTTAAGGTTTGCTAAAAACAGGGAAGATGCTGAAGAAATTGCACAAGATTGCTTTGTAAAGGCATATAAGGCTTTAGGTACATTTAAACAAACCGCTAAATTTAGCACCTGGCTGTACACGATTACCTATACCACGGCCATGACTTTTTTGAGGAAAAACCGTTTAGATACCTCCTCTATACACGATGAGGGGACTGTTTTACAACTCGAGAACCATACTTCTGGTTTTAATGCGAATGGTTACGATAAACAGGATAGTCATGCTTTTTTAAATATAGCCATCACACAACTTTTGCCAGATGATGCAGCCATTATCACTCTATTTTATAAAGGTGAGCAGAGTTTGGAAGAAATTGGTGAAGCTTTGCACATGGAGCCCAATACCATAAAGGTTAAATTGCACCGGGCAAGGCAAAGGCTTAAAGAAAAATTACAATATTTGTTAAAAGATGAAGTAAAGGAGTTACTATGAATGCAATAGAACAACAGCTTTGGGATTATATAGATGGCAATTTAGACGGATCGGCCAAAAAAGCCATTGAAGAAAAAATTGAATCGGATGCCGTTATTAAATCGCTGTATGAGGATTTGGTAAAACTTAATTCGGCTTTTGGTGAACTCGATTTGGATGAACCCTCTATGTCTTTCACGCGGAATGTAATGGAAAGTGTAGCCACAGTGCCGGCACCAGTAGCCATGAAAACACAGGTTGATAAAAAGATTATTTATAGCATTGGTGGCTTTTTTGTGATCTCACTGCTAGCCTTATTTGGCTATGTGCTCTACAATTCGAACCTCAGTATGCCTAAATTCGGTTTTAATGTTAATTTAAACTTTAATTTAGATCAGTACATCACGTCTACTGTGTTGTATAGCTTCTTATTTTTCGACCTGGTGATTGGACTGATATTTCTTGATCAGTTTTTGAGGAAAAAGATGCATAAATAATAACGCTATTATTTATATGCCCCGCAGATTAAGATGATTTACGCAGATTTATTTTGATCTGCATTTTCTACGCAATCTGCGGGAAACTTTTAACCCAATTTTTTCATAATCTCCAATCCTTCAGGCCATTCGCCAAAACCTGCGTCGGTATTAATATGCCCGGCTTCACCGATATTAATGGATTCGCTGCCCCAATGTTTAGCAAAAAATTCAGCTCTTTCCAGCGTTACCCACTCATCGTTGGTGCTAGATACCACAATTGTTTTAAAGTTGATTTTGTCCAAAGGTACGCTATCAAAACCAGGAGTATCAAAATTGTAATTTGGTGCTTCTATATCGCTTGGCGCAACCAATAAAGCCCCTTTAATGTTCTTTTGATAAGTTTTTGCCCAATTGGCAATGGCTGTACAACCTAAACTATGGCCGATTAAAACCACATCATCCGGATTATATCCCACGAGTGCTGATTCTATGGTTTCAATCCAATCCTGATTTGCTGGTGCATCCCATTCCTTTTGACTGATGCGGATAAAATTATCTGCTGATTTTTCGAAATGAGTTTGCCAATGATCCGGGCCTGAATTGCCCAAACCCGGAACAATAAAATAATGAGTCATAAAAGGTATGAAATGAATAGATGTTAACGACTAAAAACAAAAAAGCCCCGACTGTGATCGAGGCCATTTGTAAATATGATAAATAAATTAAATTACTTTCACATTAACGGCATTTAAGCCTTTTTTACCGTTAGCAACTTCGTACTGTACTTTGTCGTTTTCACGGATTTCGTCGATAAGACCTGTTGAATGAACAAAAATTTCGCTATCGCCATTCGCAGGAACGATAAAGCCAAAACCTTTAGTTACATTGAAGAATTTTACTGTGCCTTCTTGCATTGTATTAAATATTAAAATTAAGTACGCAAGGTAAGTTTTAATTTTTAAAATCAAAATAAAATTTTAACATTTTTTTAACGTTAAAATTTTGTAAATATCAGATTATTAAGGCTTTTTAATCGCCTTCCCAATCATAGTCAGGGTAATTTCGCTATTATGCGGCACGCCTAATGTAGTTCCGGGTGCTATATTAAAAAGGTTCCTAACATAGATATCGGCAATGCCCTGAGCCACCTTTTTTTTCGCGGCGGCATTTTCTGGCAATACGTTGTAAATGGTTTTTACGTGAATACCTCCCTGAAAATCCACAACGGCCGCAACCTGGTAAGCAAAATCTTTATAAGCCCTGTCAATCCTGATGATATATTGCGGAAACATGTAATCGTAAGCTTCTGTGCGGTTGTTTGCACGGTCAACTGTACTTATTTTTTCTACCCTTGCAATTTTGCTTTTAGGTATAAACTGAACCGGATCTGTGGCCGCAAAAGCACTATCGCTGTTCAGGTTAACTTTGGCCGAACGTTTTTCAATAAATGCGGTGTCGGCCTTGGTCGGTTTTTGCAGGTCTTCGGCTTTGGCTTTTAATTTGTTTTTAATGTAATCCTGTGCATAAAAGGTCATATTTACATCCGAGCGCACATCTGATGCAATTACCTTTCCGTCAACCTGGATGCGTTGAAAAACCAAACTGTCTTTGCTGATGTGTTTTACCTTGAAAAATTCGGCTGCGAAATTATATACATTTCCATGATCGTACTGCAGGTAAAAATTCTGCATCCTATGTTTCTGCGGGCTCCAGGCCGACATGGTGTCTTCTTTAACCACCTCGATGATCCACGATGGCTTTTGCATAAAACCTTCCTGATTAAAAGAGTAGCCATCTTTAAACCGGCGTTTTACTTCAACATAACGGATGCCTTTAACAGGTTCAAAAGTAAAATCCCGAAGTGTTGGATCACTGGTTTTAGTGCCCATTTTACAGGCACTGAGCAGGAGCACAAAAAAGGAAAAGTATATCGTATTTTTAATCATTTCAACAAAAATCTTCGGCTAAAATAAGTTTTTTTAAGCTTGTTGTGTTGCAGGAATTTTATCTTCTGGCTTGTTTCTTTACCAGAATAACATTGGCCACTTTCCGCTGCCCTTCATGATCCCATTTTTTATTGTCCGTTGGATAATTGATTACGCCACCATCAGGCATTCCACTTACCCATAAAGTGGTAGAGCCGCCGCCATCGAAATTGATAGCAGAAGTACAGCCCAACCAGCGCATTAATTTGGTCAGTTCAAACAAACTCATCCCTGCCGAATTTTCATTTCTACCATCAACGGTCAATAAAATTACCCTTCCATTCGGCTTCAAGCCCAAACAGGTACGGGGATGGCGCAACCGATTAAAACCAGCGGTATCTAAAGTTTCATCAATATTGTTTAAGGTTAATAAAGGACCATTTAGCAAAACATTTTGTTCACTCAACTTTGTTTCCCAATCAGCGGATCCATCCCATTTTTTTATTGAGATTTTCCCCTTATCCATTACGATAGCTGCTTCCTGATGCCTGGCCCGGTTTCCGTTTTTATCTAAGCGGTTGGCATTGATTGTTTTTCCGTTCACACGGACAAAATCTACAGATCCTCCGTTTTTTACATCGAAGAAATTGCCATTTACCGCAGCAATTGCCGTATCTCTTAAACCAAAATTACTAGTAGTGATTAGTTCCTTTTCTTCTGCACCAATGGCAAATACAGCTTTACGTCCGGTATTTTTTATTTCTAAATACGAAATATTTTCATTGGCAGCGAAAAGGTTTTTCTGATCAAAATGGTGCCTGAATAAAATTACCTGTTTAGCAATCTTGTTTCTCTGCCATTTAGCTTTCACAAGGGTAATAGAATCGGCATTTTGGCCAAAGGCGGAGAAACCGGAAGTAAATAATGCAAGTGCAAAGAATAGTTTTTTAAGCATAACCTCGTTTTGGTATAAAATTAGAAAACAGTTGTGTTGTTTAAGTTAAAGCATCAAGAATTATACAAAGGAGTACAGGCGATCTAAACCTCGCAGGTTTTGAAAACCTGCGAGGTTTGGTGTAAATAAAAAGCGGAGCAATCAATTTAATGATCTGCTCCGCTTTTTAATGCTGAAAGAGAGGATTTTGAATGATTGAATGGGCTATCGCTATTCAATCATTCTTTAATTCCATCCTTCAAAATTCAATCATTAATTATTTTTTCGGATCTAAAATATCTTTAATACGGATACTTAAATCTTCATAATGTGCTTTTGTAATGGCATCGCCGGCAGCAGCTCTTGCTTTGGTGGTAGCCAATAAAGTTTTAAGCTCTGCCCTAACCAATGGTCTGATATCTGATAAGCCAACATTAATTGGTGTTAAGCCATAACTTGCAGCATATTCTACAGGGAAACCAACCGGAAGCTCTGAATCTTTGGTCATTAAATCCTGTAAACGGTCTACATACGCACGTTGTAAGTTCCGTTTAAAGGCGTCAGCTCTTCCGGCCACAAATACCGATGATCTTAAATCAGTAAATAATTCTGGTAGAGTGTAGGCTTTTGCCGTACCATTTTTAGTTTCGTTATCTAATAAACGTGCGATACGTGGTGCAGATAAAAGGTTGCCTAAGGTATTGGTTTGAACACCTTTAATACGGTTTAATAATACTCCGTTATCAAATTTGCTCAACTGCTCGTTACTGATTAACCAAAGCGGTGTAGTAAACAATTGCTGATTAAAGAAAGCGATAGCTTCTTTTTGTTTTGCTTTAGGTAAGTAAGCGTAAACCGGACCGCTTTGTTCATAAGTTTTAAAGTTTTCGCTTAATCCACCAACGTTTGTAGCTACATGCCCCATGTAACGGTTAAACTGCCCTACAATTTCGGTATAGATTTCTTTTAAATCGCTATAGTCTTTTCCTTTTTGGTAAGTCCATTTTTCTACGTTTGGTAAAATGCGTTTTAAGTTGGCAATACCATAGGTACTCGCTTTCATGGCATTATCACCTAAATCTTCGCTCTGCAAACGCGGATCTAAACTAGTTCCCTGACGGCCATAGAAGTATAAAGGATTACCTGCATTTTTCAAGGTCCATTGATCTAAAACCTCTTTTTCCTGTTCAGCAGTTTTGTTGCCAGGAATCCAGGAATAGCCCCATTTTACCACCCATTTATCGTATTCTCCAATTTGAGGGTGAAGTTTGGTTACACCATCGCCAGGTTGAGCGATATAGTTAAAACGGGCGTAATCCATAATCGATGGCGCAGTACCATGTTTATCAGTAAATGTTTTAGAACGTAACGAATCAACAGGATAAGCGTAGCTAGAACCGAAGTTGTGCGGTAAACCTAAAGTATGACCAATTTCGTGTGATGATACGAAACGGATCAGTTCGCCCATTTGTGCATCACTAAACTGCGCTTTGCGCACTTCTGGATTAATGGCTGCTGTTTGCACAAAATACCAGTTACGCAATAGGTTCATTACATTATGGTACCAACCGATGTGTGTTTCTAAAATCTGACCGGTACGCGGATCGCTGATGTGCGGTCCATAGGCATTGGCAATATCGGATGCGAAATAACGAACAACAGAATATCTTGAATCTTCTACGCTGAATTGAGGATCTTGCTGCGCGGTTGGCGCTTCTTTACCCATAATAGCATTTTTGAAACCTGCAGCCTCAAAAGCTACCTGCCAATCGTTAATTCCCTGAATCAAAAACGGCACCCATTTTTTAGGTGTAGCGGGATCGATGTAAATTACAATCGGTTTTACCGGTTCTACCAGTTCGCCACGTTTGTAGGCATTGGTATCTTTTGGAACCAGATTCCAACGGTGGATATATGCGGTACGTTCTGCTTTTTGTGCATTGCTCCCATAATCAATCTGCGATTGACCGAAGAAACCTACTCTGCTGTCCATTATCCTTGCTTTTACAGGGATTTTTGGCAATAATAACATCGAAGTGTTAAACTCGAAAGTTACTGCAGCATTACTGTTATCCGTTGGCGATTCTGCTGCACGGTAAGTTTTAGCCGTTTTTACCTCAATATTGATCGGAAAAGTTTTTACGGTGTCAATGTAAGAACGTGTAGCATCATACATGGTTACTTTATAGGCCTTACGGATCTGATCGGTAGCACCGATGGCCATTACATCGCCGTTATAAAAATCGGTAACATCGATCACCACACCGGTGGTATCTTTATTATAAGCCTTGATTTCGAAACTGGCTAAAATCTGTGCCAGGTTAGAGTTTTGTACCGATTCGTACATATCGCTGTTTGGATCGGCTTTGGTTGCATAACTTGGTACACGGATGTAAACCTGTTTGCCTCTACGCTCCCATTTCCAAACCTGTTCGTTTAATTCTTCACCACCATATTGCTGGTTACCCACTTTTACGCCTGCAGGTACTTTTGCCAAACGGGTAACCACAAGCATTTCGCGGTTAATCATCGAATCCGGTATTTCAAAGTACCATTTATCATCAACTTTGTGGGTTTTGAATAAACCGTTTGTAGTTTTTGCTTTTGCTGTAATTACTTCCGAAAATGGTTTAATGCCTTCTTTTTTGGGCGCTGCTGCAGCAGCTGCAGGCGTTGCAGGAGTTGCGCCTTTTGTGGTTTTAGATTTCTTCTGAGCATATACCGAACCTGATCCGGCTACACCAAGTACTACGATACCTGCCAAAGCAAGTACCCTAAAGTTTTTCTTCATGTGTATATAAAAGTTAGTTTGCTTGATAATAAGAGGTTAAAGTTAGAGCCTTGTTACACAGCAATTGTTTTGTAACTGGAAAATTACGCTATTTAAATCCTCTTTTCGAGATGTACTACCTTAAAAAAAACTTCTTTACCCCTATAAATCTCAAAAATCAAACTTCTATCGGCCTTTGACTTGAATAATTCGGTAAGATCGTTCAGGCTATAAGTTTCAATACCTTTAAAATTAACCGCAATTATTTCGTCATCGGGACAAAGGCCTGCCTTTTCAGCAGGACTGTTTTCATCAATTTCTCCAATAATTACCCTTTTATATTCCTTTTGATCAAGATAAATGACCATTCCCACCATATCGTGCTCAAAAGGTGCCTTGCTAAAGGCGTTCGGTTTAACATAAATAAAGCCTTCTTCGTAATTAAACTGGATATTGAATTTCCGCAGCAGATCGGCTCCTAAATTTCCATTCCTTTTGGATAGGTCTATTTTTTCTGCAATGGTTTTAAAATCCGGGAATCCGACAACAACATCATTAAAAACATAACTTCCTAAACTAAATTTACCCACCCGGCCGATGTAACCTTTAATCTGTCCGCTGAGGCTCATCCCCAAATTGGCCTTTATTTTTTTTTCGGGCAAAGGATATTCACTGCCCTGCAACATTTCGAGGGAAAGCGCATGACTTGCACCGGTATCCATTAAAAACCTGGCGCTGATCGATTTTCCATCCGGCAGTTCAACACTTCCAACAATGTAAGGTTTCTGGTTTTCGATTTCAATCGGGATTTTCTTTCCGCGGTATTTAACTTTTGCATCACGATCGTAAATAATCAACCTGTTTTCGCTGTACCGTATATCCACAATAAAGCTGCTAAAAAAGCTATAGCCCAGTAATCCATAAATCTTAAGTCCTAAATGGCCCGATAAATTAAAAAGATCTTCTTTTAAAATGGCCGTTGGGATGTGTTCTATAGTAGCGCTCCCTACTTTTACATCCAAACTTTGCGAAACATAAGCTTCAACCGTTTCTATGCCCAGTCCCGAAACTTTAATTTTACGGAGCATGTTAAAGTTTAACGAATCGATAATAGATGGGTCGGTAATAATCATCGGGCCAACCCCGGTATCGAGCACAAAATCAAAAGGGCCTTTACCATCTACATAAACAGGAATAACAATCAGGTTTTTAATGCATTTAAAAGTAATAGATTGCTTTTGCCGGTTCCTTTTAAACAGGAATTCCTGCCCCATGGCAGAAAAAAAAAGAAATACCAGGCCCAGGCAAATGATTAGTTTACGTAAACAGATTATTACACCGGGACTATATTTGGTTAACATTAAACTAAATTTAATAAATTAGTTGATAATTATGTCCCTAAATTTAGAAGATGTTCCGGTTAAAAAATCAAAATCTCACTTTTCTGGTATTTGCGTTATCCATTTGTTTGCTGACGGCTTGTTCTACCAATAAAATTATTTCGAAAAAAGTAGCTAAAGAATTTAAAAACTCGCAGTTAATCAAGCAGTACCAGGTTGGTTTTGCGCTTTACAACCCTACCGATAAAAAGATGATTTTTGAGAAAGATGCCGATAAATATTTTACACCAGCCTCTAACACGAAACTTTACACCTTTTTTGCCAGTTTAAAAATGCTGCCCGATTTAATGCCGGCATTAAGATATATCGAAAGGAACGACTCGTTAATTTTTTGGGGAACAGGCGATCCTTCATTTCTGCAGTTTGCCGTGAAAGATAAATCCGCTTATAATTTCCTGCTTGCCTCTAATAAAAAGCTGTTTTTTGCCCCGGGCCGTTATTCGGGTACTTTTTTTGGCGATGGCTGGGCCTGGGATGATTACGATTATTATTACCAGCCCGAAATTACCGAGATGCCTATTATGGATAATATGGTAACTTCTACTTATGCGGGTTCTAATAAAATCAACATTGAGCCCAGGGTTTTTGCTCCGTGCTTTAAAGTAGATTCGACAAAAACCACAGGCAATTTCCAGGTAACACGCGATTTTTTAACCAATAACTTTCATTATCCTGCCGTTGCTGTTAAACCAGGTTATAATCAGCAAAATCCTTATAAAACAAGTGCACAGGTTACCGTTGAAGTATTATCTGATACCCTGCACAAACCTGTTGGCCTTATCGATCTTAAAATCCCCTCAGATGCCAAAACTTTGCAGGGTGCAAAACGCGATTCGGTTTTAAAACACATGATGTTACCCAGCGATAATTTTATAGCCGAACACTTGTTGCTTGTATGTTCCAACCAGATTGGCGATACCTTGAGTACCGTAAAAGCTATCCAGCACATTACCAAAAATTACCTTTCCTTTTTGCCCGATAAAGTTAAATGGGTAGATGGCTCGGGGTTATCGCGCCAAGATTTATTTACACCCCGCGATAATGTATACTTACTCGATTCCATTTATAAGCTGGTAAACAATCCGGAGAAGCTTTTTGATATGCTGCCTGCCGGAGGAAAAAGCGGTACTTTAAAAAGTGCTTACCCAAAAACTGATAAACCCTTTGTTTACGGCAAAACAGGGTCACTCGGTGGTGTTCATAATCAAAGTGGGTACGTATTAACCAAAAAAGGAAAAACCTATATTTATTCTTTCATGAACAATAATTTTGTAAAACCTACTGCCGAGGTAAGGGCAGAAATGGTGAGGATAGTAACTTACATACATGATAATTTTTAATGCCAGATTTTAAATCAATTGACAAACCCTTTTCGAACAAAATAAACATTGATGGTACCTCCTATTTGTATTTTGGCGGAACGGCTTATTTGGGCATTCCACAAAATCAGGATTTCATTGATTTATATATTGAAGGAGTAAAAAAATTTGGATTAAATAACGGCACCAGCCGTACCAACAATATTCAACTGGGTATTTACGATGAGGCAGAAAAAGTAGCTGCAGCACGATATGGAACAGAAGCTGCGCTCATTACATCTAGCGGATATTTAGCCGCGCAGCTTACCGTTAAAGCTTTATCTGCATTAGGTAAAGTAATTTATGCTCCGGCTACTCACCCTGCGCTCTGGTTAACTGATCAGCCGGCAAATCAGCAAACCTTTAATAACTGGAAGAAGGAAACGATAAACCTTATCAATACGTCCGGAGAGAAAAAATGGGTGCTGATCAGCAACTCCATGAACAATCTTTTTCCTGAAATTTATGATTTTAACTTTTTAACCGAAATACAGGCGGAAAAAGAGATCATTTTAATTGTTGATGACTCACATGGCATCGGTATTAACAATAATGGAATCGGTGCATTTATCAACCTTCCGCTTAAAGCTAATATCGAACGGGTAGTTGTGGCCTCTATGGCAAAAGCGCTTGGAGTAGATGCCGGGTTGGTTTTGGGCTCGAATGCAATTATTGAAAAGCTAAAAAACAGCAACATTTTTGTTGGGGCATCCCCTCCATCTGCAGCCAGTCTTTTTGCTTTTATCCATGGTGAATATATATATCGTGAAGCCTTGAAAAAGTTGCATGAAAATGTAGCTTTACTTACAGCCAATTTAAATACAACCTGGGCATTTGAATCAGGATTTCCTGCATTCTTATCTCAGGATGCTACTTTAGTGGATGACTTATTAAAAAAAAATATCCTGATTTCATCTTTTCCTTACCCAAAGCCCGAATCTGAACCGATAAATCGAATTGTTTTGAGCAGCTGGCATGAAAAAGAAGATATAGAAAAGCTAATCGCTGCCATAAATTTTTAACCTTTTCTTATCCAATTAATTTTTCAATATTTATGACATGAAAAAACTGTTCGTATTCCTGTCGTTAAGCCTACTTTTTATTAATGTAATTTCTGCACAAACCACCACCGTCTGGATTGTTAGACATGCTGAAAAGGATAAATCAAACCCACAGGATACTGACCCTAGCCTATCGGATGAAGGAAAAATCCGTGTCGCCGATTTAGCAAAATATTTAAAAAAGGTAAAATTTGATGTTGCCTTCGCCACGCCAACGAAAAGAACCCATCAAACCTTAGATTCATTGGTGATCCCAAAAGTGATTAACTATAAAGACATTAAATCGCTTGTGGATAGCATCAAAACCAATTATGTGGGTAAAACCGTGATGGTTGCAGCCCATTCCAATACTGTACTCGAAATTATTGAAGCCCTTGGTGGTAAAAGACCAAAAGAAGAATTAACCGACGATGATTATGATTACATTTTCGAATTATCGGTAAAAGAAGATAAAGCAAAGGTTAAAATGGATCAATATGGCAGGCCACACCATTTGTAATTCAAGTGATGTCAGTTGTTACCACCTGACGCGATCGGATAGAAATGACAAAAGTATGCTATACGCTCTCAGTCTGGTGACCATTAAGCAGTTAAGAAAATTAAGGTTATTCCCATTAATGAACCAATGACAATTGAACTAATGAACTACAATTTCTCGAAAGGAATATCCATTAAATCATATCCTCTCCACCCCGAGAAATCGTAATGCCACCATTCGTTTTCCAGTACATTCATGTTATACTTGCCCATGATGGCGATGAGGAAATCGCGGTTTTTCCTGGCTTCGGGTGATACCTTTTCATATTTTGCCGCTGCAGCAGCCGAAAAACTATCGTAAGGCGTTGGCATCACCAATTCTTTACCTGTTTTCAGATTGATTAGTGTTAAATCTACCGCGCAGCCCCTATTATGTTTAGATCCTTTTGCCGGATTGGCCACAAAATTTTTATCGCTTGCTTTTTTATAAAACTCAACCGTAATGGCATAAGGACGATAACCATCGAATATTTTTAAACCGTAGCCTTTTTTATTTAATTCCTTTTGGATTTTCTTTAAGGCATCTACCACAGGTTTCCGGGCAAAAGCCCTCGCCTGTTTGTACATCACCTGTTGCATAAAATTATTCCTGGTAGCGTAGCGGATATCAAGCCTAATATTTGGAATGGCTTTTTTGATTTCAACCAACTCGTTATTCGGATTCGATTTTACAGAAGCCAGGTATTGATTGTAAGAATTTACTATAAACAGCTTTTTTTTCGCAACTGGTTTATTTTGGGCATTTACAGCAACCGAGAGTAAAAAGAATAAAGCTAGCAGATTGAATTTCATATTTTAGTAGCATAAGAAATAAGTATCAAGATGTTAGATACAAGTATCAAGATATTTCCATCTCACATCATCCGTCTTACATTGTCCATCTTACATCTTTTATTGATTCGAAACCACCAACAGTTCAAGATCCTTGAACGGCAGATTAAACATATCGGCCAGGTCTTTATTGGTACAGTTTCCCTGGTAAATATACAGTGCTTCGCGGATACCCGGGTTGTTCCAAACCATGTTCATTAAACCTCCATATTCGCCAATATCCAATAAAATAGGCGCAAAAATATTAGTTAAGGCATAAGAAGCCGTTCTTGGCACACGCGAGGCAATATTGGGTACACAGTAATGGATCACGTCATATTTCCTGAAAACCGGATTGGTATGGTTGGTTACTTCAGAAGTTTCGAAACAGCCACCCTGATCAATACTTACATCAATTACCACAGAGTGTGGTTTCATCCGCGCAACAGTTTCTTCCATTACCACACAAGGGCTACGGCCATGACTGGCACGGATAGCGCCAATCACTACATCACAGGTTATAATGGCTTTATTCAATACGATAGGCTGCATTACTGAGGTAAATACCCTGCTGCCTAAATTATTCTGTAAGCGGCGTAAACGGTAAATTGAACTATCAAAAACCTTCACCTCGGCACCTAAGGCCAAAGCTGTCCTTGCTGCATATTCGCCAACGGTGCCTGCACCTAAAATAACAATCTCAGTCGGCGGCACACCAGTAAAACCTCCTAACATTAGTCCTTTACCTCCTGTTACATTACTCAGGTACTCGGCAGCGATTAATATAGAGGTAGAGCCAACAATTTCGCTCATGGCTCTTACTACGCTCAAAATATTACCTTCGTCGCGGAGATTTTCAAAACATAACGCATTGATTTTTTTATGCATCAAAGCTTTAAGGTAATCCTGCTTTAAAGTGCCGGTTTGCAATGAAGAAATAAGGGTTTGCCCTTTGTGCATCAGCTCAATTTCCTCTAACATGGGAGGTGCAATTTTAACCAGGATATCCGCGTCGAAAACCTCTTTTTTATCGTAGGCAATTTTGGCACCCTGCTCGGCATACTCGGTATCAGAAAAATTGGCTGCGATTCCGGCTCCCGTTTCCAAAACAACCCGATGACCATTATTTACCAGTAAAGCTACTGATAAAGGAGTTAAGGCAATTCTATTTTCCTGGAAAGAAATTTCTTTAGGTATTCCTATGTAAAGGCTGTTTTTCTTTTTGCTGGTTTCTAACTTCGCCTCTTGCGTTTGCAACAAACCTTGACGAGCTATATCGGCCATTCCTTCGCGTAATCCTGTAGCCATGCTGAATTAATATTTTGGTAGTTTTAGGTTGTTCAAGGTACGGAAATTCTGTTAATTTATTGATAACTAATTGTTATACCTTCGAAAGTTTGAATAATCTGCGGTCTTCATCCAGCACTTTTATCTCCACTTTAATGTAGTTTTCTGGCAGTAATTCAGCTACCCTTTCAGGCCATTCGATTAAACAGGTACCGCCGCCATAAAAATATTCCTCATAGCCCAGGTCGTAAGCCTCGCGGATATCTTTTATACGGTAAAAATCGAAATGAAACACAAGTCCATTCGGACTTTCATATTCATTTACAATAGAATAGGTTGGGCTCGAAACCACATCGGCAATTCCTAAATGTTTACAGAAATTTTTAATAAAAGTGGTTTTCCCTGCGCCCATATCGCCTTCAAAAATGAAGACTTTTTCACTGCCCGCAAAATCTGAAAGCTGTTGTGCCACAACAGGTAAATCGGCTAAACTATTTACTTCGATATCCATTTTTAAAGAATAAAGGCAAAAGTAATACATAATTGCATTGCTTTTGCCTTTATTTGTTTTGCAATTAGTCAAGCTGAGTTTGTTGAAAGCCTATAACCTGTAAATTATTGAAAGTCTTTCGATAGGCTCAAGATGACAACCGACTAAACATGTAAGTCATAACTTTACCTCGACGAATAAGTCATCATCAGAGCAATTATACAATTAACCTTTAAAGTAAAGGCCGATAATCATTAAAGCCAACGCTATAAACAAGCCAACAAACCATTTAATCATATCAGTTTTAGCATTTGCCAAATCTTCTTTAGAAGCCAAATGGGAGGTTTTATCAATTACGGTTTTATCAACTTTCGCCTCAATATAACTGGTTAACTGCTCTGCAGTATCCTTATCAAGCTTTTCGCTTAAAAGTGCATATAGTTGAGTTATCGAAATATTCATATTGTCTAAAATCTAATTAAAATTAAGAATAACGCTTCAGTTTAACAAAATATAGGCATATTTCTTCTTGCAATGATTGCTTTTGCCTACTATTCTAACGAAACAAATCCTGAAACAAGTTCAAGAGGAAATTCCCATTGAAAAATGACCGGTCTCGTGTCTCAAATCTAACATCTCAAATCTCTCAAACTACCTCGGCGAATACGTCACTACCGGAATAATCATTTCCTCTAAAGAGATCCCGCCGTGCTGGAAGGTTTCGTTATAGTAATTTACAAATTGATTGTAATTATTCGGATAAACGAAATAACTATCTTCTCTCGCAAAAATATAACTGCTGCTGATGTTGATCTTAGGCAACAAAGCATCGTGTGGATTTTTGATTAAAAACACCTCTTTTGCATTAAAATTAAGGTTTCTGCCCTGTTTGTAACGTAAATTGGTGTTTGTGCTCCTATCGCCAATTACCTTAACCGGTTTTTTAACACGAATAGTTCCATGGTCGGTGGTGATGATTACTTTAACCTGTTTTTGAGAGATTTTTTTCAATAAATCCCAAAGTGGAGAGTGCTCAAACCATGATAAGGTTAACGAACGGTAAGCTGCATCGTCATTAGCCAATTCTCTGATCATCTGCATATCAGTACGGGCATGGCTCAGCATATCAACAAAATTGAATACAATGGCATTGAAATCGTTCTGTAACAGGTTATTGGTTTGGTCAACCAGATCTTTTCCCTGCTCGAAGGTTAAAATTTTATTGTAACTGAATTTACAGTCTTTTCTTAAGCTGCGTTTAATGTTATCGGCCAGAAAAGCTTCCTCGTGCATATTTTTTCCACCCTCATCATCATCGTTCTGCCAAAGCTGAGGAAAACGTTTCTCCATGTCAAGAGGCATTAAACCTGAAAAAATTGCGTTACGGGCATATTGTGTTGCCGTTGGCAAAATACTGGTATACATATCCTCTTCATCAATCCTGAAATATTCAGAAATTAACGGATTAATAATTTTCCACTGATCGTAACGCAGGTTATCAATCAGGATAAAGAATACAGGTGTGGTATCGTTAATATGCGGAAAAGCCTTTTTCTTCAACAATTCATTCGAAAGTAAAGGTGCTTTATCCTTGTTCTTGATCCAGTCGAGGTAATTTTCTTCAATAAATTTAGTGAACTGCGTATTGGCCTCCTGTTTCTGCATGGTTAAAATTTCATGCATCTGAGGATCATCCAGCTTCTCTAATTCAAGTTCCCAGAAAACGATTTTTTTATATACATCAACCCACTCTTCATAGTTAAGCCTGTCGCCCAGGGTCATGCCCAAACGGCGGAAATCCTGTTGATAAGCCATTGATGTTTTTTCGCTTACCAAACGTTTATTATCAATCAGTTTTTTGATGGTAAGCAATACCTGTTTGGGATTTACAGGTTTGATCAGATAATCATCAATTTTACTGCCTATCGCATCTTCCATTAAATTTTCTTCCTCGCTTTTGGTAATCAAAACTACCGGCACATCAGGATTTAAATTTTTAATGGCAGAAAGCGTTTCGATACCACTCATGCCCGGCATATTCTCATCTAAAAAAACCAGGTCGAAGTGTTCTTTTCCAAATGCTTCCAGAGCATCATTTCCATTGGTAAATGTGGTTACATTATAACCTTTATCATTCAACAATAATATATGTGGTTTTAATAGGTCGATTTCGTCATCGGCCCATAATATCTTAGTTTCTTGCATGTTTTTGTAAAAATAGGTATGTATTGCCCTTTAATTTTGGCAGGTAAATCAAACTGTGAATAAAAATAGCAATTTTTGTACCGTATCTAGCTATTTAACTATTTTTAACGATTGAACAAGAAGAAAATAATAAATGATCCGGTTTACGGATTTATCAGTATTCCATCCGAATTGGTGTATGATGTAATTTCGCACCCATATTTCCAGCGCTTGCGCTACATTAAACAGTTGGGGATGACGCATTTGGTATATCCGGGAGCTTTACATACCCGTTTTCACCATGCTTTGGGCGCCATGCATTTAATGAGTTTGGCCATCAATCTGTTAAAAAGTAAAGGTCACACCATAACCGAAGGCGAAGAAGAAGCCGCCATTTTGGCCATTTTACTGCACGACATCGGCCACGGACCTTTTTCGCATGCTCTAGAGCATTCTCTGGTTACCGGGATCAGGCATGAAGATATTTCAGCAAAGCTGATGAACGACCTGAATATCTATTTCGAAGGAAAATTGAGTCACGCCATTGAAATTTTTAACGGCACTTACCCTAAAAAATTCCTTCATCAACTCATTTCAGGTCAGCTCGATTTAGATAGAATGGACTACCTCAACCGCGATAGCTTTTTTACAGGTGTTAGCGAAGGTGTAATCAGTTTCGACCGGATCATCAAGATGTTTAATGTTTATGATGATGACCTCGTTATCGAAGAAAAAGGGATTTACTCTATCGAGAAATTTTTAATTGCCCGCAGGTTGATGTATTGGCAGGTTTACCTGCACAAAACGGTAATATCTGGTGAGATGATCCTGGTGAAATTATTAGAACGTGCAAAAGAATTATCCGCAGCAGGCGAAAACTTATTTGCTTCACCATCATTAAATTATTTCTTAAAAAACGATATCAACGAAGCCAATTTTTTTGCGCAACACGAAAACCTGGAACATTTTACCAATCTCGATGACCAGGATATTTATGCAGCAGTAAAGGTTTGGGTTAAACATCCCGATAAAATTTTGTCTACGCTTTGTAAAATGCTTACTTCAAGGAATCTTTACAAAGTAGAAATGGGCAATGAAAAGGCGAGCGATGACCGGGTGAACTTTTTACAGGATGCAGCCGTTAATCTATTGGAGATCAAACCTGAAGAGGCAAGGTATTTCGTTTTTACCGATTCGATCCAGAACCGGGCATATAACGCCGGGGTTGGAAATATCAAGATTTTGATGAAAAATAACGATATTGTAGATATTGCAAAGGCATCAGATTTATCCAACCTGGAGTCGCTGCAGAAAACTGTAGAAAAATATATCCTCTGTTATCCAAGGGGCATTTAAGCTTATTTAACAAAATATTTAACTTTTACTGCCGTTTTAAGTCTTATAATTGTGTAAAATATACACCACTTAACCCTAGCAGGTTTTTTTGTTCATATCAATTTAACATATACCTTTGTACGATGCAATTTACTGCCACGCAGATAAGTCAGTTTTTGAACGGTTCCATTGACGGAAACCCAGATGTAGCCGTTACCGAACTTTCTAAAATAGAAGACGGGAAGGAAGGCTCTTTGTCTTTTCTTTCTAACCCGAAGTACGAAAACTTTTTGTATTCTACTCAGGCATCTGTTGTTATCGTATCAAAAGATTTCGCTCCAACACAGCCTTATACCAGCACCTTAATCCGTGTAGAAAATCCATATAGTGCCTTTACTATTTTACTGGATAAATATAATGAAGCCGTAAATGCCCAAGCGGCGCAATCAGGCATCGACAAGCTTGCTTTTGTTCATCCAACTGCAAAAATTGGTAAAAATGTATTTATTGATGCTTTTGCTTACGTTTCCGAAAATGTAGAAATTGGTGATGGATGTAAAATAAATGCCCAAACTTTTATAGGTGCAAACTCTAAAATCGGCGAAAACAGTACATTTTTCCCAGGTGTAAAAATCTATCACAATTCAGCAATTGGCAAAAGGGTTACTATACACTCCAATACTGTTATTGGTAGCGATGGCTTTGGTTTCGCGCCTCAAAAAGACGGCACTTACAATAAAATACCACAAATTGGAAACGTCATTATTGAAGACGACGTAGAAATTGGTGCTAATACAACGGTTGATCGTGCTACAATGGGATCGACAATTGTAAAAAAAGGCGCCAAAATCGATAACCTGATCCAGATTGCACACAACGTAGAAATTGGCGAAAATACCGTTTTAGCCGCACAATCAGGTATTTCAGGCAGTACAAAAATTGGCCCTAACAGTGTTGTTGGCGGTCAGGTGGGTATTGCCGGGCATTTAACCCTGGCTAAAGGCACTCAGATTGGTGCACAGGCCGGTATCAACTTTAACATTACAGAAGAAAATAAACAATGGCATGGAAGTCCTGCGCAACCACTGCGTAACTGGATGCGTGCCTCGGTAATTTTCAAACATCTCCCTGATGTAGAAAAAAGAATAAACGCGCTCGAAGAGGAATTGAAAAGGCTTACAGCTGAATTGGAAAAGAATACAATAAACAATGAACGTTAGACAAAAAACGATTAAACAAGAAATATCAGCATCTGGTGTAGGTTTACACACAGGCGCTAATGTGACTTTAACATTTTGCCCAGCCCCGAAAATCACGGCTTTAAATTTCAGCGTATTGATTTAGACGGGCATCCGATTATCGAAGCCGATGCAGATAACGTAACTGATACTTCACGCGGAACAACACTTACCCAAAACGGCGCCAGCGTAAGCACCGTAGAGCACGTAATGGCTTCTTTAGTGGGTATGGACCTTGACAACGTGCTGATCAAATTAGACGGACCGGAAACCCCGATTATGGATGGTAGTTCGATCCAGTTTGTTGATTTATTGGAAGAAGTAGGTACAGTTGAACAAAATGCCGATCGCGAATATTTTACCATTCCCCACAACATTACTTATACTGAAGAAGACAGAAAAGTAGAAATTGTGGCCATGCCGTTAGACGATTATCGTTTTACGTGCATGATCGATTACAACTCTCCTGTTTTGGGCAGTCAGCATGCTGGCATTAACACCATTGCAGAATTTAAAAAAGAAATTGCATCCTGCCGTACTTTCTGTTTCTTACACGAATTAGAGTACCAGTTATCGCATAATTTAATTAAAGGAGGCGATTTAAATAACGCCATTGTAATTGTAGATAAAGAGGTTACCAAAGACGAATTAAGCCATTTGGCCAAATTATTTAACCGCAAGGACATTGATGTTGCCCCACAGGGAATTTTGAACAACATGGAACTGCGTTACCAGAATGAGCCTGCCCGCCATAAACTTTTGGATATGATTGGCGATTTAGCTTTGGTTGGCATGCACTTAAAAGGCCACATTATGGCTGCACGCCCTGGCCACGCGGCAAACGTTGCTTTTGCTAAAAAAATCAAAGCAGCCATTAAAAAAGAGAAAAATAAAAAAATACAAAAGGTTTACGATCCAAGTGCAAAACCATTATATGACGTTGTTCAGATTATGGATATTTTGCCTCACCGTCAGCCATTTTTATTCGTAGATAAAATATTAGAACTTTCTAAAAACCATGTGGTAGGCGTTAAAAACGTAACCATGAACGAAGAGTTTTTTAAAGGTCACTTTCCGGGCGCACCGGTTTTTCCTGGTGTAATCCAGATTGAGGCCATGGCCCAGGTTGGTGGTATTTTAGTATTAAGTACCGTACCTGATCCCAGAAATTACCTCACCTATTTCTTAAAAATAGATAACGTACGTTTTAGAGCGCAGGTTTTACCTGGCGATACTATCGTTTTCCGCTGCGACTTACTTGAACCGATCAGAAGGGGTATTGCCCAAATGAAAGGTGTAGGTATGGTTGGCGAAAAAATCGTTGTCGAGGCCGAAATGATGGCCCAAATTTCAAAAATTAAACAAGCAGAACCCGCCCAATAATGATACAACCTTTAGCATACATACACCCTCAGGCAAAAATTGCCGAAAATGTGGTAATCGAGCCCTTTGTAGTGATACATAAAGACGTTGTAATTGGTGAGGGCACCTGGATCGGATCGAACGTAACCATTATGGATGGTGCACGTATCGGTAAAAACTGCCGCATTTTTCCAGGCGCAGTGATTTCTGGCGAGCCACAGGATTTAAAATTTGCAGGAGAAATTACCACTGCAGAAATTGGTGATAATACCACCATCCGCGAGTGTGTAACCATTAACCGCGGTACTAAAGATAAGTGGAAAACCACAATCGGTAGCAATTGTTTAATTCAGGCTTATTCGCACATCGCACACGATTGCGAGGTGGGTAATAACTGCATTTTCTCTAACAGCACCACTTTAGCTGGCCACATCACCATTGGCAATAACGTAGTGCTTGCTGGTTTGGTTGCGATACATCAATTTGTTAAAGTAGGTTCGTATGCTTTTGTAACCGGTGGCTCATTGGTACGTAAAGATGTTCCCCCTTATGTTAAAGCTGCCCGTGAGCCGCTTTCTTACGCTGGTATCAACTCTGTTGGCTTGCGCAGAAGAGGTTTTACCAATGAGCAGATCGATGAGATACAGGAAATTTACCGTGTACTTTTCGTTAAACACAATAATGTAACCAAAGCTTTAGACATGATCGAGGCCGAATTTAAACCAACGGAAATCCGTGATGAAATTGTTGATTTTATCCGTAATTCTAACCGCGGGGTAATGAAGGGTTTTGGCATGGGAAGTTAGTAAGGTAGAGGGTTGAAAGGTTTAAGATGGAAAGTAAAAACCCAGCCTTAAATAAAAATCGAAAAAAAAATATTCATGAGTGAGTTAACGCTAATCAGAACAGATTCAGACCATACCGATTTTAGACAATTGGTTGCTTTGCTGGATCAGGATTTAGCCGTTAGAGATGGCGACGATCATGCTTTTTATGCGCAGTTTAACAAAGTTGACGCGATTAAAGAAGTGATTGTTGCCTACCAAAATGATGTACCCGTTGGTTGTGGCGCCATTAAACCTTTCTCGGCAACCGAAGCAGAAGTAAAAAGGATGTTTGTGCATCCAGATTACAGGAAACAGGGCATAGCCGCTAAAATTGTAACCGCACTGGAAAACTGGGCTACCGAAACAGGTTTTTCTGCCACAGTGCTCGAAACAGGCAAAAAACAACCCGAAGCCATAGCGCTTTATCAGAAAATCGGTTATCAGATTACGCCAAATTATGGTCAATATGTTGGCGTTGACAATAGCGTTTGCATGATTAAACCACTTAACGCCCACCACCAAACGCCAAACGCTTAAGCCAAATGAAGATCACTTTACAGAAAGTTGGCAGAAGGTTTAATAAGGAATGGATTTTCAGGGATTTAAGCACCGAATTTTCATCAGGCAACAGCTACGCCATATTAGGACCGAATGGATCAGGCAAATCAACCTTACTCAGTGTTTTAAATGGCAGCCTGTCCCCTTCTGAGGGTAAAATTATCTTTTCTGATACAGCAGAGATCCCCGTCGAAAATATCTATAGATACATTAGTCTAGCTGCTCCTTACCTCGAACTGGTTGAAACTTTTACGCTAAAAGAGATCATTGATTTTCATTTTAAGTTTAAAAATTTTGCTGCCGGCCTTGATGCCAAAAAGCTGATCGAGGTATTAGGTTTGGAAAAAGCGAAGAATAAAGAAATTAAATACTTTTCATCAGGAATGAAGCAAAGAACCAAACTAGCTTTGGCCTGTTGCACCGATACACCAATTTTATTTTTAGACGAACCAACCAGCAATTTAGACGTCCAGGGAATAAATTGGTACCGCGAACTGATCGAAAATTTTGGAAAAGACAGGTTAACCATAATTGGCTCTAACCAAATACAAGAATACGACTTCTGCACAGAGCATATACAAATATCAGATTATAAGTAGGTTAACACCATAGCTCCTCCCCAATACACCATCTGTTTTGTCATACATTTGTACTAAAAATAAATTTTTCAAAAAATATTTTGCAGTTAAGAAATAGTTTGTACCTTTGCACCACCAAAAAGAGAAACAATTATTTAATTTATCTCTTCCAGGAAACGTTCATATTTTCCGTCTTGCGGAATTAAAAATATAGCCTTTAAAAGGCAAAGAGTTTTTCATAGTTTAGTTTGAGGTTTAGGTTGATTATGCCTTTGGAGTGGTTCCCAAAGGCATTTCTTTTATACAGCGTTTTTTTTTGTCGTTTCGGCGGTAATTATTTTATGCACAAGCCTCTCATTGCTAAACCCGATTGCACGAAAATACTTTTTGGTGCAGCCACTTCAATAAGTTTGCACCTACAATAGCAAAAAGATTGCAGTAAAAGCGGGACTGTCCTAACCGATTAATGCCGGTTTTGCTTTTCAAATCATCATTCCTTTTTTTAACTTTGATATTCAAAACAATTGACAAAACAATATTTCATTATAAATGGCAAAAGCATCAGAAGTAAAAAGCGGAAATGTTCTTCGTTTTAACGGAGAGTTGGTAAGTGTAGAAGAGTATATCCACCGTACCCCTGGAAATCTAAGGGCATTCTATCAGGCCCGTATGCGCAATGTAAAAACAGGAAAAATTGTAGAGTACCGTTTCCGTACCGATGAAGAGGTGACCATTTGTCGCGTGGAAACCAGCGACTATCAATACCTTTACGAAGACGGCGATTATTTGGTGGTAATGGACAACGAAACTTTTGAGCAATACAACATCCCAAAACTACTTTTTGGCTCTTCTATTAAGTTTTTAAAAGAAGGTATGAATGTAACTATTGCTTTCGAGAGTGATGAACCGATTGTTGCCAGCCTTCCAAATAGTGTGGAGCTCGAAATTACTTACTCAGAACCCGCAGTAAAAGGCGATACTTCTACCAGTGCACTAAAGTATGCTACTTTAGAAACCGGTGCAGAGATCAGGGTGCCGTTGTTTATTAACCAGGGCGAGAGGGTTAAAATTGACACTAAAACGGGCGAATACATGGAGCGGGTAAAATAAATAACTAAAGGTTTAAATTTTATTAAACCCTAAGCCTTATGCCTTAAACCTTTATAGGTTTTTGTTAAAATAATTTTACCTTTGCCGTCACGAAAAACTAAAATAACCCCCAATTTGGGATAACACAATATGGCAAAAGCATCAGAAATTAAAACAGGTAACATTCTTCGCATAAACAACGAACTGGTTACTGTTGACGAATGGAATCACCGTACGCCAGGAAAAGGTGGCGCATTTTATACGGGTAAATTCCGTAACATTAAATCGGGCAGAATTGTTGAGGCACGTATGAATACCGACGAGGCTGTTGAAATTTGTCGCGTAGAAACCAGCGATTACCAATATTTATACGAAGAAGGTGATTATTTGGTAGTAATGGACAATAATAGCTACGAGCAATTTAATGTGGAGAAAGCTTTATTTGGCTCTGCTATTAAATTCTTAAAAGAAGGCATGAACATCATCGTTTCAATGGAAAGTGATGAAGCCATTATGGCCCAGTTGCCAAACTTTGCAGAATTCGAAATCACATATTCGGAGCCAGCTGTTAAAGGCGATACTTCTACCAACGCTTTAAAAGCAGCAACATTAGAAAACGGTGTTGAGGTTAAAGTACCGATGTTCGTAAACCAGGGCGATAAAATTAAAATTGATACGCGTACCGGCGATTACGTTGAGCGTGTAAAATAATTTTAAACTCATATTTAAAAGCCTCTGAATTTAATTTTTCAGAGGCTTTTTTGTTTAAGACCTCGCAGGTTTTAAAAACCTGCGAGGTCTCTAAAATATTATCTTTGTTTTATGCTAAAAGCCGAAATCAGAAAACAAGCGTTAAAAGACAGGTTGCAACTAAACGACTCCATGTATCATGCGTTAAACGAATCGCTCTTAAAACAGTTTAAAACATTCGATTTTAGCCAAATTAAAACGCTGCATGTCTTTTTACCCATTACAGAAAAAAAAGAGCCGGATACTTTTTTATTGATCGGCTGGCTGAGCAAAACTCATCCCGAAATTAAAATCATTGTGCCTAAGGCCGATTTCGAAACGGCGTTGATGACCCACCACGAATACCTGGGCAAGGAAGACCTGCAAAAAAACCTCTACAACATTTTGGAGCCACAAAAAGGAAACCTGCACCAAGGCAAAATAGACATGGTCATTATTCCGCTATTAGCCTTTGATAAACAGGGTTACCGCGTTGGTTATGGCAAAGGTTTTTATGATCGTTTTCTCCGGGATATAAATGCTCAGAAAATAGGTTTATCTTTGCATCCTGCAATTGAAAAAATCGATGATGTAAATGAACACGACATCAAATTAGATTTTTGCATAACACCAACAGAAATTATAAAATTTTAAGCTTACCGGCATGCCACACGAAATCGTTATCAAAACCGAAAAACAATACGAAGACAACATGATTGCGGTATTCGAATTACAGGAAAAAGAAGAATTAACCGCCGAAGACCTGATACAGATTGAATTGATGTTAAAGGCCGGTGAAAAATACGAAGCGGAGCACCTGTAAGGGTTCACTAGTTCAGTGGCCATTGGTTTGTTGGTCTGGGTGCTTCATAAAAAGTCTTACCCTTCCCCGATTTTTCGTCATCTCGTCTGGAAACGTAGTGTAATAGAGAAATCTAAGTCAAATTACACTTAAAATGGCGGATTTGGCGGATAAATCAACCTGGGAACACTCCGTTTTCTGTGCATCAGTGGCTAAACCTAAGAAATATGCGCTTTGACGAAATCGCTTACCAAATAAGCAATTAATTTAGAAGTTAGCTTGCTCACCCTTCCATCAAGCATCCTGGTAGCACCTTCACATATATGCAGGTAAGAAAATTTCTTAGCGTGGGTTAAAATCAGTTTCCTAATATCGTTAACTTCAAATCCAGAGGGCGTTTCGGCACTCGAAAGCACATTTTGGATACAATCCAAATCGATCTCTAAACCCGCAACTGGTCCTATTTCACTAATAATGCTGTTAATATCGCTCCCCATTAAAATATCATCAAAAAATACAGCCTTTAATTTTGGACTGTTTTCGATCTGGCTTAAAATAGCCTCGTTATTATAATTTTGATGCAGACCATACATCAGATAATGGTTGAGGTAATTTTCCTTTAAAGCGTAAGAAAATCCATTTCCACTATGTCTACCTTCTAATTCCCTTAAATCGGCATGTGCATCTACATTTAATACATCAATTGGACCTTTATGGGCTAAAGAAGTACCCTTAATCATGCCATAAGCATTGTTATGACCACCACCAACTACAATTGGAGTTTTGCCCGCTGCAACAATTTTTTCGATTATCGGATGAACCAGGTCATCAATTTCGGCTACTTTAGTTCTTAAACCTTTAATAGAAGAATCTTCAGGTTCAGTAATTTCGAAATGACCTAAAACCAGGAATTCTTCACCATTTAAAAAGTGGTTACTTTGGATATTCAGAAAAGCGGTTAAACTTGTGCGCCATGCCGATGCGGCACCTGCAATACCAGCATTTGCCCTTACCCCAATATCTTCAGGAATACCCAGCAATACAAATTTTGATTTGTTCGATGTTAACCCTTCTATCGAGATTGCTTCATGTTGATAGGTATTAACCCTTTCGCCAAGCTTGATTTCGCCATCACGATGAATAATTAAATGCTCAATGTCGCTTCGCGAATATATTTTAAGGTTATCCATGATAAATCTCACCATTTAAAATCACCGTATCAACCTGGCTTTCACCAAAACTGTACGGCAAATAGGCTATTGAGGGCATTGGTTTTGTGATAAATAAATTTGCTTTTTTTCCAACGGCAATGCTTCCATAACTTTCGCTGATCTCCATTGCTGCCGCACCGTTTAAAGTAGCTGCGTTGATGGCCTGCTCCGGAAACATTTTCATTTTAATACAGCCCAGCGAAACCACAAAATTCATATTCCCTGAAGGTGTTGATCCCGGATTAAAATCGGTAGCCAAAGCCACAGGCAAATTGGCTTTAATAAAGCTTTTAGCATCTGCAAATGGAATACCTAAGTAAAACGAACAAGAGGGTAACAATGTTACAATGGTACCGGCATTTCTTAACGTTTCGATGGTTTCTTCGTTACTTTCTTCCAAATGATCAACTGAAATGGCGTTATTTTTAACCGCCACTTCAATAGCGCCCGAAACAGAAAGCTGGTTGGCATGTATTTTTGGTTTCAATCCGTATTTTGCGCCCGCATTGAGTATCTGATCGGTTTCTTCTACAGAGAAAAATCCTTTTTCGCAGAAAACATCAATATAATCGGCCAGGTTTTCCGCAGCAATGACTGGCAACATCTCATTGATAATCAAATCGATATAGCCTTGGTGATCATTTTTAAATTCGGCCGGAAAGGCATGTGCAGCCAGAAAAGTTACCTTGATAGGGATTGGAAACTGATCTTTTAACCTGCGGATTACCCGGAGCATTTTGATTTCACTTTGAGTGGTTAAGCCATAACCGCTTTTTATTTCAACCGCTCCTGTTCCTTGAAGAATCATCTGTTTTAACCTAACTGCAGCACTTTCAAACAGTTCGTCTTCTGTTGCTTTTTGAAGTTTATTTGCTGAATTTAAAATGCCTCCGCCTGCCGCGGCAATTTCTTCGTAGGTTTTTCCCTGTATTTTCATCGCAAACTCTTCTTCCCGTGAGGCCGCAAAAACAATATGGGTATGGCTGTCGCACCAGGAAGGCAAAACGTAGCGGCCTTTAGCCGAGATTTGAGATGGGAGATTTGAGATGTGGGAAGGGATAGAATCCATCTCACCGAAATCTTTGATCAGGCCGCCTTCTATTAAAAGCCAGGCATTTTCAAGAACAGGCAAATGATCGAGTTCGGTGCCGCGTAACACTAACTTATCTTTAGGGTGCAGGCCTACAAGGCCTTTTATGTTTGTGATTAGCATTTATTGGCTGTTTAATTGTTGAAGCTGTATAAATTAGTTAATCGAAAATTGGGCTCAGTTAACCGATTTAAACAATTAACCAGTTAACCTAAAACCTATTCGATTTCCAATAGAACCGGGCAATGATCTGAATGTATGGCATCGGGTAAAATCCTTACATTTTTTAAGCGGCTTTCCATTGGTCTTGTAACCAGGTGGTAATCGATACGCCAGCCCAGGTTCTTTCCCCTCGATCCTGCACGGTAGCTCCACCAGGTATAATGATGTGGGTCTTTATTAAAATGACGGAAAGTATCAATGAAACCATTGTCCAAAAATAACTGCATCCACTCCCTTTCCTCAGGTAAAAACCCTGATGAATTGGCATTTGATTTTGGATTATGAATGTCAATAGCGGTGTGGCAGATGTTATAATCACCGCTTACTATCAAATTTGGGATCTCTTTACGCAATTCGCCGATATACACATCAAAAAACCGCATAAATTCGTATTTTTTCACCTGCCTTTCATCTCCACTCGATCCGGATGGCATATATAAGCTCATTAAGGAAAAATTATCAAAATCGGCCCTTAAAATCCTTCCCTCTTTATCGATCCATCCTTCACCACAGCCAAATTCTACATGATTGGGTTTAATTTTTGATAAGATGGCTACCCCGCTATATCCTTTTTTCTCTGCCGGGAACCAATAATGGTGGTAACCCAACTGCTCAATCAGTGCAATAATTTCAGGGATTTGCGAAGGCAGCGCCTTTACTTCCTGCAAACAGACCATATCAGCATCTGTAGCTTGTAACCAGCCAAAAAAGTTTTTGGTACTTGCCGCCCTAATCCCGTTTACGTTATAGGAAATAATCTTCATTCAGTAAATTTCAGTTGTTGTGGGCGGTAAATTTAGAAATTAATTGAATAAATGCTTAGTAATTGAGATTTGCTTTCGTTAAATTTGTTTATGAGCATCGAGGAGTTAAAAATAGAGATTGCAAAAAAAGTGTTCGAAACGGATGATGAAAATCTTTTATCAGAGCTGGACATGCTTTTAAACTACAATGAAAAAGTTGTGTTGGACGAATTACCGAAACACGTTCAAGAGGGAATTAAAAGAGGGCTACAACAAGCTAAAGAGGGAAAATTAACCCCTCATGACGAAGTTATGAAATTATATGCCAAATACTTATGAGTTGTCAATATTTTGGACAGACGAAGCAAAAGAAACATTTGCCGCAATTTTCTCTTTTATTTTGGATAGATTCAATGAACGATCAGCTAAAAAATTTTTAAAGCAAACAAACAGAATTCTCGCAATAATTAAATTACAGCCAGAAATTTTTGAAGCATCGATTTCAGATCAATTTAGAAAAGGAAAAATAACCAATCATACTTCTGTATATTATGAAATTGAAGATGATCAGATCCGACTGCTATTCTTTTTCGACAACAGGCAAGAACCTCTGATTACATAACCCTCTTATCTTTTAGTGTAGTCTGCAATAGCTGTTTCTCCAGTTTTTTCGCGGCTCTTCTTTTTAGAACGGTAACTTCCATTTTCACATCCTGTTTTGGTCGGTTGTTTTTATCGGTTTCCAGAGCGGCAATTTTATCTACCATATCCAAGCCAACCACAATTTCGCCATAAACCGTATAATTACGGTCTAAATGTGGGGCGCCCCCTATTGTTTTATAAACCTCACGCTGCCATTCAGGGATTTTAAATTTTAAGCGTTTCTCTTCTACACTGTTTAACTGCTGATCGGTAAAAACCTTGCCCTGAACCAGGTAAAACTGACTACCGCTTGATGCTTTTGCCGGATTAACATCATCACCTTCGCGTGCAGCCGCTAAAACGCCTTTTTTATGAAACAAACTATCATTAAATTCTGCCGGGATCGTATATTTTGGTCCGCCATTACCCAACAATGAATCTGGTTTGGCATTTCTCGAATCCGGATCGCCGCCCTGGATCATAAAATCTTTAATCACCCTGTGGAATAAAATATCATTATAATACCCTTTTTTAACCAATTTCAAAAAGTTATCACGATGTAATGGGGTTTGATTGTACAGCTTAACGATACATTCCCCATATTCTGTTTTAATACGTACATATTGATTTTTAGGCTTTGCAGCAAAGGCAGAAAGGACTGAAAAAGCGCAAAGGAACAATAATATTTTCTTCATTTAATTGGTGTTTGAGGCTAAAATAAGCTAAAAAATGAAATTCAATAAATAAATCCGCGCATTATTCGATAATTTTTGCTTTACCTTTGTATAAATGAAGTTAAAACAAAAAATAGCACTTTCTTTGGCTGTATTCTATGCAGTTAGTGTTATGGGTTTGGCTTTAAGTCTCCATTTTTGTGGAGGCAAACTAGAAAACGTTAAACTTTTTAGCAACGAGGTTTCATGCAAATTCTGCAAAGATATTCCTGCCGAAAAGAAAGATGATGGTTGTTGCAAAAATACTCAGGTAACGGTTAAAGTAAAAGATAGTCACCATGCAGAGGCTCAGTTACAGATGCCGAAACTGTTTTCTATTCAGCTTTTTCTTCATCCTCCGGTTTTAGAATTTCTAAGCAACATCAGCCCGAAGTTTTTTAGTAAAATTTCGAACAAAGCACCGCCATTATCCTCGCGGATTGCTTTGCATATTTTCAATTGCATTTTTAGGAATTAGAATTTAAACATTGACTCGTTAATGCGTCGTTTCGCATGTCGACAATTTTCCCGGTTTTATCGGGAAGCTCAATGTGACATTTTCTTATATTCTAATTCAAAAAATCATGAAAGCAATAAAAATTCTCAGCATCATTATGCTATTTTTCGCCGTTAATGTATCGGCACAACAAATCTCTACAGCCGATTTACAAGTAACAGGCTTAACTTGTTCTATGTGCTCAAACGCAACACAAAAATCTTTAGAAACCCTCGGCTTTATCAGTAACGTTAAACCCGATTTAAATAAAAACATATTTGTTTTAACCTTTAAAAAAGACGCGAACGTTAATCTTGATCTGGTTCGTAAAAAAGTTCAGGATGCAGGTTTTTCAGTTGGCGGTTTAACGGCTAACTTTAATTTTAACGATGTTAAGGTAGACGATAAAGGTCAGGCTGTTGTTAACGGCAATGTGTACCGTTTTGTAAATGTAAAAGGTAAAACCCTTAGTGGAACTGTAAAGGCCAGCGTAGTGGATAAAGATTTCATATCTGGTTCTGC
This sequence comes from Pedobacter roseus, assembly GCF_014395225.1. Classification (NCBI taxonomy): domain Bacteria; kingdom Pseudomonadati; phylum Bacteroidota; class Sphingobacteriia; order Sphingobacteriales; family Sphingobacteriaceae; genus Pedobacter; species Pedobacter roseus. The sequence continues at coordinate 5,433,774 of NZ_CP060723.1, read as the reverse complement.
ATTTAAAAAACAGGCCACAACTGCTAATTCTGATGCTTATGCAAGTGGCACAGGGATTGTAAACGGCAAAAAAACCCGTATTTATCATTTAGTTCTTTCGTAAGATGAGGCGGATATTCGTATTGGTGCTGATGATGATCGGCGCTTATGCCAGTGTTTCGGCACAAGAACTATATGTATTTACGGAGCCTGCGAGTAATATGCCCACCAAATCAATCGGCGTAAGAATTACCAATGAAGGCATGTTCAACTACCCCGGTTACGTAAGCCGTACCATTCCGGAAGTGATGATTGGATTCAACAAAAACCTGATGATGCATGCACAGGCTTTTTTTTCGGATATGGATGGGAAATACCGTTTAGAAGGCGGAAGTTTATATGCCAAATACCGGTTTTTATCATTAGATGAGGCACATAGCCATTTCAGGGCATCGGCATTTGGAAGGGTAAGCACCAGCAAAAGGCCAACATATACCCGTGATATCAACCTCGAAGGAGATAATAGTGGCGTACAGGGCGGCTTAATTTTTACGCAACTGCTGCATAAACTGGCGCTATCATCAACATTGGGTTATGCGCATGCCTTCGAAAACAGCGACAGGCAGATTGTGGGAATGCCGCAGCCAAAGAACATGTTATCTTATAGTTTATCGTCGGGGTATTTGGTTTTACCGGTGGTTTATAAGGATTACAAACAGCCTAACTTTAATGTATATTTAGAGTTGTTGGGCAAAACTGATCCAGGCAGCGGTCAGTCTTATTTGGATATAGCCCCGCCCTACAAATGGTTTTAAACAGTACAACCCGTATCGATTTCGGCTATCGTTTTCAGGCAACCGGAAATATGGATAACCGCTACACCAAAAACATGTACCTGCTTCGGGCAGAATTTAACTTCTTTAACGTTTTAAAATAAAAAACACATAACAGATGAAAAAAATATTTGGATTAGTTGCCATCATGACAATTGCAACAACAGCTTTCACTTATGCACAAAGCAAAACAGATGTAGCCTTAAATCAGGCATTAACGGCTTATTACGATGTAAAAAATGCATTGGCAACCGATAAAAAAGATTTAGCCATCGAAAAAGTGAAAGTTTTATCGGCAAAAGTAAATGCCGTTAACCACAAAGATTTACCGGCCGATCAGCATAAAATATTTATGGAACAGGCTGCTATTATCAAAAGCAAAGCTGCTCAGCTTGCGGGTTCGAACGACATCAAAACACAAAGAAAGGCTTTTGAGGGAATTTCTTATGCCATGATCAAAACGTTGAAAGGCTTAAAATTTAACAGTCAAACCGTTTATATTCAACATTGCCCAATGGCGAAAGCGAGCTGGTTAAACGAAAAAGAAAACATCGAAAATCCATATTATGGAAGCATGATGTTTGATTGTGGCGACGTTTCTGAAACCATAAAATCTAACTAATGAACCTGCATATCAAAAATATGGTATGCAACCGTTGTAAAATGGTGGTTAAGGCCGAGCTGGAAAAGCTTGGCTTTAAACCGCTATTGGTTGAGCTTGGCGAAGTTACCCTAGCTGAAAATATTACAACAGAGGATAAAATTAAAATTAGGGAGCAACTGACCCATTTTGGTTTCGAACTGTTAGAGGATAAAAAAAACAAGATTGCAGAACAGACTAAAGCTGCCATCATTAACCTGGTACATTATACAAAAGAACCTTTAAAAATCAATCTTTCTGCCTACCTCAGCGAGCAGTTAAAACAGGAGTATACGAGTTTAAGCGGCATTTTTTCTGAGGTCGAGAATCAGACAATTGAGAAATATTTCATTGCACAGAAAATAGAAAAAGCAAAAGAAATGCTCACTTATGGCGAACTCACACTAAGCGAAATTGCCTATCAATTGAATTACAGCAGTGTAGCTCACCTATCGGCACAATTTAAAAAAGTGACTGGCATTACGCCTTCGGTTTATAAAGCAGCTTCGGCAGATAGCAGGAAAACGCTGGATGAGGTGTGAGAATGTAAAATGGAAGAGGTAAGATGGAGGATGGGCTTAAAGTTTATTGTGAATGGTTAGATAGATCATGGTTGATGGCTAATCGGCCTATCGTCTATGAACTATGAGCCAAAAAACCATTAACCACTTATCAATTCAACAATTTAGCCATTCCAACAGTTAACCGATTAACCTCTCTAAACACTTTCTTATCATACGTCAAGACTGATCGACTGATAATCAGCTATTTTTGCACCTAAATAAAATCACTAGATATGAAAAAATTATTTTTATTTCTGATCGCTACCTCAATCAGTGTGGCATCATTTGCGCAAACCAGCTGGAAGATAGATCCAATGCACTCGTTTGTTAACTTTTCGGTTAAACACATGGGCATTTCTTTTGTTGATGGTTCATTCAAAAAATTCGATGGGAACGTTACCGCTTCTAAGCCAGACTTAACTGATGCTAAAATTGCCTTTACCGTTGATGTAAACAGCATTACTACTGGTGTTGACATGAGAGATGGTCACTTAAAAACAGATGATTTCTTTAACGCTGAGAAATTTCCAACGATGAAATTCGAAAGCACTTCTTTCAAAAAATTAAGCGGTAACAATTATGAGTTAAGCGGTAAATTAACCATCCGCGATGTAACCAAAGATGTAAAATTTGCAGTTGTTTATGGCGGTACAGCTAAAGATCAACAAGGCAATACTAAAGCAGGTTTCGGCGCTACTACAACCATTAATCGTTTAGATTATAATATCAAATATGATCCAACTGGTGCAGGTGTTGCAAAAGATGTTGCGATCAAATTAAACCTGGAATTTGTTCAGGGAAAATAATTCATAAATCGTCATCTCGACTGGAGCGCAGTCCCGAACGTTCGGGAGAGAGATCTTTTAGCCCGTAATGGTTAGAAACTTCAAGGATTTCTCCACTTCGGTCGAAATGACGATTATTTAAATAGAATACCCATGTCTGCACTATCCCAATTCAGAAACTTTACTCAACGCTTGCCTCAAACGGATCTAATGCCAACGCTTTTTATTGGCCATGGCTCACCTATGAACGGGATTGAAAATAATGAGTTTAGTGATAGTTGGATAGATTTGGCAAAACAGATCCCTGTTCCAAAAGCTGTTTTGGTGGTATCGGCACATTGGTATACCCACGGTACTTTTGTAACTGCAATGGATTTTCCAAGTACCATCCACGATTTTGGTGGTTTTCCACAGGCACTTTTCGATGTTCAATATCCTGCTCCGGGCGATCCGAAGCTGGCGGCAGAAATACCTGGCTTAATCCACTCAACCCCTGTTGGTTTAGACCACGATTGGGGCCTGGATCATGGCACATGGACAGTGGTAAGGCACATGTATCCAAATGCGGATATTCCTGTTTTGCAATTGAGTATCGATTATACCAAATCACCGGCGCAACATTATGAAATTGCCAAAGAAATTTATGCGCTCCGTAAAAAAGGCGTGCTGGTTATCGGCAGTGGCAATATGGTGCATAACCTGCGTATGCTAAGCTGGGAAATGATTAACGGTGGCGGTTACGATTGGGCAATTGAAATGAACGATAAATTCAAAAATTTAATTGCTAACGGCGATTATCAACCTTTAATCAATTACCGCAACCTTGGCAGCGATGCCATGCTGGCCATTCCTACTCCAGAACATTATTTGCCCCTTATTTACACCCTTGGAATGAAAAACGATAAGGAAGAGGTTTCGTTCTTTAATGATAAAGCCGTGGGCGGTTCGTTAACGATGACTTCGGTTTTGGTGGGGTAATGGTCTAGGGAGAAACGAATCACCAAAGAACTTGTTTTAGCTGTTTTAAACGGAGCTTGAATCTTAATTTTCTTAACTCCTTAATGGTCAAAAGTATATTTTGGAAATTTACCATTAAGAAATTAAGGTCATTAAGAAAATAACAAAAGCTTCGTAAAATTTTTCGCTAGAAAAGACCTATGTCCCGCAGAATGACAGTAACACAAAATTCTATAAAACTTTATGATTATTCTGTAACGCTTATCGCTCATTGAAGCGGTAAATTTGTAGAAATAATTTAATCATGACACATACTTATCAACTCACGGGCATGACCTGTGGCGGTTGCGAAAATAAAGTTAAAAGTAACCTGCTTGTTTTACCAGATGTAACCTCAGTTGAGGTCTCAAAGGACACGAATAGCGCTACCATTAGTATGGATAAGCACATCGGTTTAGATAGCTTGCAACAAGCTCTGGGCGGTAACGACAGTAAATATCAAATTTCGGCTGTGCATCACAATGAAACGCTTGAAGAAGCAAAATCGTGGGCCGAAACATACAAACCCATTCTGTTGATATTCGGATATGTAACCGCAATATCGTTAGTGGTTTCGTGGCAAGATAATGCCATCAACTTTATGGTCTTTATGCGCATTTTTATGGCGGGTTTCTTCCTGACCTTTTCTTTCTTTAAAATGCTCAACTTAAAAGCCTTTGCGGAGAGTTATGCCATGTACGATATCGTGGCTAAAAAATTCAGCGCATGGGGTTATATCTATGCTTTTATCGAATTAGGTTTAGGCTTATCCTTTGCATTAAACCTATCGCCTGTTATTGTGAATTGGGTCACCCTCATCGTAATGACTATCAGTATCCTTGGTGTTTTGGAAAGCGTTTTAAACAAAAAGAAAATTCAATGTGCTTGCCTGGGTGCGGTGTTTAACTTACCCATGAGTACCGTAACAATTGTTGAAGATGCGATTATGATTGCCATGAGCGCAGCCATGTTGATTTTGATGTAGTTAAATTTTAGTCAAAAGCTCATCAGGTGGAAAAGCTGGGATTTCTGAATCTTTGAAATCTTTAATATTTCTGGTAACAATGTAATCCAGCTTTTCTATCTTATAAGCACAAAGTATCTGCAAGGCATCTTCGAAGTCTTTATGTTTAGATTTTAATCCTTTTTTAATAATATCCTGATCTATTGCAATAACTTGAATATATTCAAGTACATTATAAATAACCTCCCTTAAAGTCCGTTCCTCAAGATATTTTTTTAATAAATAATGCGTTGTCGCTATTGAATGCGAAGAGGTAAACAACTGAACTTCTTTACGTTCCGCTTTTTCGAAAAGTTCTATAGCAAATTTGCTGAAAGGTCTTCTATCTGCGATTAAATCAACAATAATATTCGTATCAACAAAAATCCTTTTCATAGATGCTTATTTTCAAAATAATCATGAAGTTCAGCAGCATCATCAAAATCATCTGGGAGTTTTACCGCTCCAACAATACTTCTTAACTTTGACGAAACAGTAGTTACCTCATTAAGCGTAATGGTTTCTAAATACTTTTCAACCAATTCAGATAAGCTACGCCCAGTTTGCTTTGCATAAGATTTTGCTTTTTCAATAGTCGATTTCTGTACAGTCAATGTTAACTTAGTTGTCATAACGCGTGTGATTTATTCAAATATACGTATAACAGTGTAAACCAACAAGAAGCAACTTTGTTATAGATCCTATTTATATAAAAATTAGATTATTGCCGCTTATACCTAAACTCCGATTTTCGGCTTTTGCCATCAAGCTCGCCTTCAATCCAGGCGAGCATTTCACTTCTGCCCTGGTTTTGGTAAACTATTCTTTGCGGAAAATCGTGTGCCGCATTTTCGAAAATATAAATCTGATCCTTTGTGGAGATAAGCTTAAAACATACTTCTTTCCCTTCGTTCTGATTGGCAACCGTTGAACAATAGAAAACATCTTTTCCTATTTTTCTGATCTGTAATGTTTCAGTAAGTATACTATCTCCTTTTGCATTAACGCGATAACTTTTGCCTTTCAGTATTTTATCGGCACCCTGGCCCCATTGCTCCACAATTTTACCTTTGGGCGTTTGCATTTCCCATGAGCCTAACACAAAAGAAAAGGTTTTTGATGGATCCTTTTGCGCTTTAACATTGCTGTAAGAACCAACAAGAAATAAAATCAAGGAGTATAAATAGATTCTTTTCATTTTGTTATGGTATTGGTAAGGTGTGCCAGGTGATGTTTTCCATGCCAGGCGTACATACCCAGCATATTTGCCAAAGTGAGTTCTTTATTGTGTGCCGGATGAATATATTTTCTTTGGTAATCTTCTACTTTTAATGTTTTTAAAAAAGCAACCCAACGCTGATGTAAGCCTGTTAACAGCTCTATCGACAATTTGATATCACCATTTTTTGCTTCTTCGGTTTCTGCCCAGCGTTCCTCATAATATGGCCTGATTACCGGAATGTCCTCAGTAACGGCTTGCTTAAACCGGATATAGGCATTAATATGACTATCAGGGACATGATGAACAACCTGTCTCAATGTCCAGCCTCCGGGCCGATAGGTTTGGTTTAGTTCTTCATTTGTCAGATTTTTTGTAGCCTTTTTAATTTGGCCCGGCAAAGCCTCTATTTCAGATATCCAGATATCAATCTGTTTTTGATCGAAAATATCAGGCATAGCAAATTGACCTATAGGGTACTTAAGCTGTTCTAAATCCATGGAACCAAAATAAGGAGAATTATTGGATCTGTTGTAATGTTAAATGTTGAAAAATTGAACCTAACCTTCGAACATTATAACGTTCCAACATTAAAACAATAACTGCAATTACATCAATTTTTTCAACCATTTCAATAAACCCATTTTTGGTGCATAAGGAGGATAAATCATCTTGGTTAAACCCAATTTTGATTGAAAAACCACTGCCCTTTCGTGCGAAAAGGTTTTAAAGCCAAAAACACCGTGGCAGCTTCCAATCCCACTACTGTTAACACCACCAAAAGGCAAATTAGGATTACTGATATGAATCAGTACATCGTTTATGCAGGTTCCGCCAGCACTGGTTTCGTTAATGATTTTATGCTGATGCTGTTTGTTATCTGAAAAGATATAAAGTGCCAAAGGTTTATTTTTGCTGTTCACTAAATCAATCGCCTCCTGCAAACTTTTAAAGGTAATAACAGGCAAAATGGGACCAAATATTTCTTCTTGCATGATGGCGCTTTTTTTGTTTACCGAAGTTAAAAGCGTGGGCATCAGGGTTAAACTTTTCTCATCTGTTTCGCCTCCAAAAGTTAGTACTGCTCCATCGGCAATTGCATCTTCCTTTAATTTATTTAGACGCTTAAACTGTTTATCGTTAATTATTTTCGCATAATCGTTTTTATTAATTCCAGCACCTTCACCGAACATTTTTCGGACTGCAAGTTTGTAATGTTCGATAAAATCATTCCGCTTATTCTCTTCGATCAGCACATAATCCGGTGCAATACAGGTCTGCCCTGCGTTAACCAATTTGCCCCATGCGATTTTTTCAGCAGCCTTTTTAATATCACAGGTTCCTTCTACAATAACTGGCGATTTTCCACCAAGCTCTAAAGTAACCGAGGTCAGGTTTTTTGCGGCTGCCCCCATCACCACTTTGCCAATTGCGGTGCTTCCCGTGAAAAAGATATGGTCAAAAGGGAGTTTCAACAACTCTGTAGAAATATCCGCATCTCCTTCAAAACAGGCAATTTCTTTAGGTTCAAAAGTGGCTGCAATTAACTTACTGATTAGGCCAGCAGTTGCTTCGCTTAATTCGGATGGTTTAAAGATCACACAATTTCCTGCCGCTATTGCCGAAACCAAAGGGCTCATCATCAATTGTAATGGGTAATTCCATGGGGCAATAATCAAACAAACGCCTTTGGGTTCATAATAAATTTTATTGCCCGCAAAAAAATTACTCATGGTTCTGCCTGCCGATTTGGGCCTCATCCACCCTTTCAACTTTTTGATGGCAAAATCGATTTCAGCGTAGGTAAAATACAGTTCAGTTACCGCACTTTCAAAACGGTTTTTACGCAGATCCTTTTCTAAAGCGGCAAATATTTCATCTTCGGCCTTTTCTAAAGCCTGCTTAAGTAATTTTAGCTTACCGATACGGGTTTTAGCATCTGTTCTGCGTAAATCGAATTTATATTTTTGCTGTAAATCGAAAACCGACTTTATCTGTTGTTGCATAATTACCTGATATTATTTGCTTCTACCCTAATCGATTTTCCTGAAATTACGAGTTAAATTTAGTTAAAATGCATTGTTTTCATTAAAAATTCATTCATTTAAAGCATATTGCAGCAAATTTTAACATTAAAAGATGAAAAGATTGTTTTTTGTTTTCGCATTCATAATTCCCCTGGTTATCCATGCCCAAACCATAAAAACAGATGTACTGGTAATCGGCAATGGCGATGCTGCTTACGCCGCATCTTTTCAGTCTTTTAAATCGGGCGTAAAAACCATCCTGCTTACCCAAAAAGAACAGTTGGATTTAAATAAAATTGCTGAAACTAAAAGGGCACTAATGTCTTTTTACCAAAGTTTTTTAAAGCGGGAAACGGAAAATGCGAAAAGTTTGGAAACCCCAAAACCAAAACCGGATAAAAAAAACCGGGCGAAAGTAATTGTTGTAGATAGCACCTTACTTTTAAACGTCATCAACAATACTGCTTACACAGAAATTAAACGCTCTGGCAGTGGATGGGAAGCGAAATTGACCAAAGATAAAAGTATTAAAGCCAAAGTTCTTGTGCTGGCCGATAACCCTGAAAAATTGCTTGCTGAATTAAAAATCTCTGCTTTAAATCCAGCATCTTCAAGTCCGTTAAACTATAATGAAAATACTTACCGGACAACGGTATCCAGGATTTCTTCAGGAGCCAGCTTTTTATCCCTGTACAGCTTATTGATCCCAGATCAGGAAAACCTGCTTTATATCTCTAAAGATCAATTTGAAATTGGACAAGCAGCTGGGGCAACCGCAGCTTATGCCGCATTTTTTGACACTAAAACCAGTTTATCAAATTTAAAAAGGATCCAGGGTGAGTTATTGGCTTACAAACACGCATTAATGCCCTTTGAGGATGTTAAAATAACGGACTCCAACTGGTTAGCGATTCAAAAAGTGGGTATAACAGGGATTATCAAAGCAGAAATTACACAGGGAAAAGCCTATTTTGCGCCTGAAAAAGAAGTTACTTATAAAGAAATTAAAGAACCGATCAAAGCGTATTATTACAAAGCGCAGATCTGGTTCGATGATCATCAGAATATTCCTATTAACCTGGAAAATACGATTTCTATGGTTTGTTATGTAGGTAATAAATCAATTGAAGCCACAAATGACGAGCTGCAGAAAAAATGGAACAAAAGTTATAGGTTTAACAGTAATTATGATCTTAAAAAAGTATTGACCAGGCGTGAGTTTGCAGTCATCATAAACGAGTATTTAAAGCCTTTCGATGTGGTGAACGTAGATAAAACCGGCAGGGTGATCCGTTAGTGATTAACCACAGATTAAGTATATAATTTCAAATTTTATCTGTGTTCATCCTTTTTATCTGTAGTTAACTTATACAGCTGGGGCGTTGTAACATTTCCATTTCCTTTTAAAATTAGGTAGCACTTTACCTAAATTGCATCCAAACCTAAAATTCATGAAGAAATATTTACTTTTCCTTTTGCTTTGCACAGGCGAATATGCTTTTGCGCAACAATTGGCCCCTTTAACTGTCGAAAAAATTATGCGCGACCCAAAATGGATGGGTATTTCGCCAACTAATTTCCGCTGGACGGCTGATAGCAAAACCCTATATTTTAACTGGAACCCTGAAAATAAAGTCAAAGAAGAATTATTCAAAGTTTCGGCAACTTCTTCTAAACCTGTTAAAGCAGCAGAAAAGGAAGATGAAAAACTTTTAAGTTTAAATTACACCTACAATGCCGATCGCTCCCTTGGGTTAGTAGAAAAAAGCGGTGATATTTATTTACAGAACTTCAAAACGAATAAGGAAACGCGCTTAACCAGCACGCAGGAACGGGAAAGCAGTCCGGTTTTTTTAACCAATGGTAATGTTGTTTACCAATTGGGCGATAATCTTTTCGGGGTTGATTTAAAATCAGCAGAAACCAAACAGCTTACCAATTTTGTTAAAGGTAAAAAAGCCGGAAGAGCAGAAAGCAAACCGGCTACCGAACAGGATAAATGGTTAAAAGCGCAACAAACCGAACTCTTCGATATTATTAAAAAACGAAACGCCGAGGCCAAAAACGGTTCACGCGGAGGAAGAGGCCGCTTTGGGAATACCGCTGCAGATACAAAACCGTTAAAAGAATTATATACAGAAGATAAGTTTTTAAACGGGGTAATCATTAGTCCTGATGGACATTTTATTACCTACAAGCTCACTACGCCTGCGCAGAACAACCATAACACCATAGTTCCAAACTATGTTACTTCCTCAGGTTACACTGAAGATATTCCGGGAAGGACCAAGGTTGGAGAAAACGAAAATACCTCGCAGGGTTTTATTTATGATACGCAACGGGATACCGTTTATGCGATCCAGACTTCGACCATTACCGGCATAAAAGACCTGCCTGATTACCTGAAAGATTATCCAAACGAACTGGATACTTTGAAAAAGAAAAATGCGGATCGCCCAGTAAACTTCTTTGGTCCGCTTTGGAATGATAATGGAAGTTCTGCAATTGTTGTGGCTACTTCTACCGATAATAAAGACCGCTGGATTTTAAAACTAGATGCTTTAACAGGAAAATTTACTTTGATCGACCGCCAGCGTGATGAAGCATGGATCGGCGGTCCCGGCATTAGCGGTTTTTACCAGGGCAGCACAGGGTGGATCGATAATAACCGCTTTTATTATCAAAGCGAAGCGACCGGGTATTCGCACCTTTATGTGGTAAACGTTTCCACAGGTGAAAAAAAACAAATCACTGCCGGCAAATGGGAAGTACAATCCGTACAACTCTCAAAAGATAGAAATACGTTTTATATCAAAGCGAATAAGGAACATCCCGGGATTACCAATTTCTTTAAAATCGGGGTAAATGGCGGTGAACTTACTCAGATTACCACCATGAAAGGTTTGAATGACATTACCCTTTCCCCTGATGAGAAATACCTTGCCATTAATTATTCTTACATGGACAAACCCGGAGAACTATATCTCCAGCCAAATAAAGCGGGAGCTAAAGCCGTACAGATTACGCAATCTACTTCTGCCGAATTTAATTCTTACAAATGGCGTCAACCAGATATGGTTACTTTTAAAAACCGCTATGGAGCTGATGTTTATGCAAGGGTGTATAAATCAGAAAATCCACATCCTAATCACCCTGCGGTAGTTTTTGTGCATGGTGCGGGTTATTTACAGAATGTACACTTTGGCTGGAGCACTTACTTCCGCGAATTTATGTTCAATAATTTACTGGCCGACAATGGTTACACCGTAATCGATATCGATTATACCGGGAGTTCTGGTTATGGCCGCGATCACCGTACAGGTATTTATCGCCACATGGGTGGAAAAGATTTAACCGACCAGGCCGATGGTGTTAAGTTTTTGGTAGAGAAATATGGCGTTAATCCGCAGCACGTTGGTTTATATGGCGGCTCTTATGGTGGTTTTATTACGCTGATGGCCATGTTCAACGAGTCGGATGTTTTTGCCAGCGGCGCTGCTTTGCGTTCGGTTACCGATTGGGCACATTATAACCATGGCTATACCTCAAATATTTTAAACGAACCTTATAACGACCCGATTGCCTATAAAAGAAGTTCGCCTATTTATTTCGCCGACAAATTAAAAGGTAACCTTTTAATGGCACATGGCATGGTGGATGTAAATGTGCATTTTCAGGATATTGTGCGCATTACGCAGCGTTTTATAGAGCTGGGTAAAAATAATTGGGAACTTGCGGTTTACCCGGTAGAAGACCATGGTTTTATTGAGCCAAGCAGCTGGACCGATGAGTATAAAAGGATATTTAAACTGTATGAGAATACGTTGAAGAAGTAACCTAAGCCCTTCTGGTTTTAACAAAAACAGGGTTAATTTGTAGCAGCCTTGAATGTACTGTCATGCTGAGACACGAAGCATCTGCAGCCTACGAAACAGATGCTTCGTGCCTCAGCATGACAGCAAAAACAAAAATAGAACCCCGCTATACTTCATACAAACTATATAGTTTTCATCTATATCGTTATCAATAAATACAATTAACTATTAGTGGATCGGGGTTGATTGACTCCTCTTTTAGCCTTACCTTTGTGCCAACAAAATTAAAGACAAAAAATTATGGCAATAGTAGGTAAAAAATTCCCGAGTGTTAGTATTGATGCAATGTCAGACATGGGTGATGACTTGAAAATCAACGTATTTGAAGAAGCTGTAAATAAAAATAGCAAAGTGTTATTATTCTGGTATCCAAAAGATTTTACTTTCGTTTGCCCTACAGAATTACACGCTTTCCAAGCGGCTTTACCTGAGTTTGAAAAAAGAAATACAATTGTAATCGGTGCATCTTGCGATACCAATGAAGTTCACTTCGCCTGGTTAAATACGCCAAAAGATAACGGTGGTATTGAAGGTGTTACTTATCCAATTTTAGCAGATACCCACAGACAATTATCTGGTATATTAGATATTTTAGATCAGGAAGTTAACTACGATGAAGAAGGAAACGAATCTTTTTCAGGTTCAAATGTTTCTTTCAGAGCTACATACCTAATCGACGAAACTGGTAAAGTTTTCCACGAAAGCGTTAACGATATGCCATTAGGTAGAAACGTTAAAGAATATTTACGTTTAATTGATGCTTATGCTCACGTTCAAAAACACGGCGAAGTTTGTCCTGCAAACTGGGAAGAAGGAAAAGAAGCAATGAACGCAAACAGAACTGGCGTAGCTGAATATTTAGCCGCTAACTAATTAAACAAAACGTTATGTTTTTAGAATTAACAGAAGATAATCTTCAACAATATTTAGCCGATAACTCAAAGGTGATGGTTCAGTATGCTGCATCATGGTGCGGAAACTGCAGAATTATGAAACCTAAGTTTAAAAAACTGGCTTCAGAAAATGAAGATGTAGCTTTCCTGATTGTTGATGCCGAAAAACTTCCAAACTCACGCAAATTTGCAAATGTTGATAATTTACCAACTTTCGCAGCTTTTGAAGGCGGTAGCTTGGTAGATCAGGTACAAACCAACAAAGCAGAAGGTTTAATTGAACTATTTAACAAGATAAAGTAATGAAGATTCCGGTTATAAGACAGTTATTTCAAAACACCACTCCGGCACAACTGGAGACCACTTTGGAGGTTTTAGAGGCTTTCTGCGAGTTTAGAGGCGTTAGTGAGCACGAGGTTGATGTTGCAGGCGAAATGATTACCAATATCTGTGGTGCGTTAGAAGTACACCAGATGGTAAGTGAAGGTGCTGCCGAAAAAGATGCGCTAAATGCTTTCGGCCAAAAAGTGATGGGTTCGATTGATCGATAATCGTCTTAAGCTTTAATCTGGCTTTTTCGAAATATAAAATCCCTCGTTGATGACAAAATCAGCGGGGGATTTTTTTTCGTCATTGCGAGGAGGAACGACGAAGCAATCTTTTATGCTATTATCAATTCTTGCTTTTTTGGAAATCAAGGTTCCGTTTTCCATCGGCTGCTACAGCCCTGCTTTCCCTGCTGCCGATAGAAAACCTGTGAAACAAGCAAGCATACCATAAGTAAATAAAAACAGATGCTTAAATCGGCATCCGTCCAATCAGGTTTAGGTGGCAGGGTTTTGTAATTCTGAACGCACTAAAACCCAATGAAATGAGCATAAGTGTGATTATTAAAAATATTTTGATCCCGAAAGCTTAGAAATTTCTTAAGAGTTTAACTTCAACATGTGCTAATATATGCAGATTGTTTCAGTCTATATAATAGCAGGCCCAATAGTAAGGTCGTCATTTCGACTGAAACACAGCGAAATGGAGAAATCTTTGAACTATGGTTAAAAGATTTCTCCACTAAGGTCGAAATAACGACCGTTTGTGAGAACAGGGGAATTAAAAAAGGTCTGTGATGACACAGGCCATGGTACTTAACCTTACATTAAAGAAAATAATTGCCAAAAAGCTAGAGTAAAGCTCAAACAAAATCCAACTGTAGACACAGTTTGAAGTTTATTTCCTTTTCTTGTTTGAACAAAGAATATTCCTGAAATAACCAGGATGGCAATGGCAATACCCGTTAATAACAACGTATTCTGCAAGAAAGCAGGAAACGCCGCTAAATAATTATTTTTCGCGATTTCAAAGGAGCTATTGTTATCTGAAACACGAAACCACCAAATCATATCTACTATAAAAATGGCCAGTAGTAGTGTGGCTATAATAAATTTTGTTTTCAATTTCATTTTTATCAGTTCATATCAATTTTAAATATAACTAATAATCAGCACAATATAAAAACCGAATGCCTTATGCAATGATGCCGGAGATTCTTCGCTGTGTTTAGAACTACAAATAAAAAAGGTCTGTGAGGACACAGACCTTGGATATGGTTTTTTTAACCCTCGCAGGTTTCCGAAACCTGCGAGATTTGGCACAAAGTATTAAGCTAAATTTCTACCCGCATTTACAATACCAAACACCGTTCTTACCGCAAGCTTTTCTAAAGCATGCTGGTCTTTTTCGTTTTGATCATGCTGCAGCTTCTCTAAAGCGAAATGCTGGATCAATACCAGAGGCAAAATAATTTTCTCGCGTGTGGCGATCGATTTTTTATCTACAGGATAATTAGCCATTAAAGTTGGCTGTCCTGAGAGTTTTAAGAGCATCTCTTTGGTTAATTTAAACTCATCATGTAATTGAGTCCAAAAGGCGCCAAACTCTTTGTCGTTGGCTAAATGGGCCGTAATTACAAAGTCCGATTTGCTCATGCTCATCATACAATTATCAACAATGGTTTTCAGGTAATCAGAATCCTGATAAACCTTAACTACTTTATCCCAATTACCTGCCTTTTCCTGAGTGCTCAAGGCAGTTCCCATTCCATAAAAACCGGGAACATTTTGTTTTAGCATACTCCAGGCCGTTACAAAACTAATGGCCCTTAAGTCTTCGAGCTTCATTTCGCCACCGCCGTTTCTTTTTACCGGACGGCTGCTAATATTGGCCTGAGATAAAAGTTTTAAAGGAGATAATTTCTCTAAATAACTTACAAATAATGGGTGCTCACGCAAATCCACAAAAGCTTTATAACTTTCTTCCGCCATTTCATCAAGCAGGGCTTTATTTTCAGGATCTAAAAGAATGTTATGTTTTTCCTTTAATCCTGAGGTTAATCCCGCATTGATCAATTGTTCAATGTTAAATTCAGCACTTTCTACCGAACCGTATTGCGAGCTGATGGTTTGACCCTGAACAGTTAATTGCATGTTTTTATTGGCAATTTCTTTACCCATTGACGCATAGAAACGGTGTGTTTTACCACCACCACGTGCAGGGGGGCCGCCACGGCCATCGAAAAATGCCAGCTGAATATTGTGTTTAGCAGAAATAGCCGACAATGAGGTTTTTCCGTTAAAAATAGACCAGTTGGCCATTAAATAACCACCATCTTTGGTACTGTCAGAATAACCAAGCATAATGTCCTGTTTATTGCCACGGCTCGCCAAGTGCGCCTTATAAAAGGGATTGCTATACAAGGTGTCCATTATAGCCGCAGCGCCTTTTAAGTCGTTAACGGTTTCAAAAAGCGGTACAAAATCAATCGTCAATGATTCTTTGCTCCAACCGTTCCATAGGAAAAGTTCGATCAGTTGTAAAATATCGCTGGCCTGCTGGCAATTGCTGATAATAAAACGGTGACAGGCTTTTTCGCCATTGCGTTTTTGAATGCCCTTTATTTCTTTAATTACCTCAATGGTATCCGCAATTAAAGCATCAGGCTCGCTTGCATAAACAACGGTTGCTTCTTTAAAAGAAATCAGGTTTAGTTTTTCAGCTTCTGATAATTTATCATAATCAGCAGGATATAATGAAGAAATCGGTTTATTTTCGCGGCAGTAAGCATGCACACTTCTCAGCACGCGGCTATCCTGACGGATATCCAAAGAAGCAAAATAGTTACCGTATAGATCTATCTTACGAATCAGGTCGTTAACCAGGTCAACAAATAAACCTTCGTGTTCTGCCAACAGGGTTTCTTTAATTTTATTCAGGTTGTCCCTTAATTCATCAGAAATATCATGAAGCTCGCAGGTTTGATCGAAAGCATTTTGATAAAGCACATCATGCAGTTTTGCAATATTTTCTTCAACTCCCCTGAAGGTAATGCGACGTTTGATTACCCTGAAATCACGGTAGTAACAGCGGAAAAGAATCTGTCGCAGCATTTTAGAAACTTCTAAAGTGGTATCGGCATGGATGTTCGGATTTCCATCCCTATCGCCTCCAGGCCAGAAACCGAGTTCTAAAATTTTCTTGGTTTCGAGGTTGTACTCATCCAGATTCTGGTCTATTTCTTCCTGAATGTTTGCCGCAGCGAAGTAAAAAGTATTTTCGAGGAACCAGGCCAGGTTTAAAGCTTCATCAACAGGTGTTGGCGATTTTTTATTAAAAAATGGTGTTTTACCTAACTGCTGTAAAAGCGAATTCATCGAGGTGATGTCGTTATCCCTGATCGCTTTGGTTAAATCGGTAATAATGGCCAAAACACTGCCCGGGTAAAACTGGGTAGGGTGTGCGGTTAAAACCAAGCGGAGCGAAAGCTCATCAATCAGTTTTTCAATTTTGGCCAGTACAGGTTTGTTATCGGCATTCTTTTTTAAAATAAAGGCCAGTGTACTTTGCTCATCAGTGGTATTTAGCTTGGTAAAAGAAGCATCTTCAACCGCATCAAAAAGCACCACCTGACGCTCGATATATTGGATAAACCTGAATAGAAGGTCAACAATATCTTTACGCTCGGTATAACTGGTGTACTTGGCAAAAAATTCTTCTATAATTTGTGCAGGTTTTTCTCCGTTCGCAATACCTTCTTCACAGCTTTTAAAGAAAAGGGGAAGCAGTGTTCCGGTATCCTTAATTTTGTAAAAAGGCAAGGTGAGAAATAAACTGTTAAACAGTTCAAATTTTGAGATGACCTCATTGTTAAAAATAGATTCACGTTGCGTTGTTAAACGAAGTTTGGGCATAGCTTAGGCAATAGTTTTGTATACCGTAATACTACAAAAAATGCATAAGGTATTAAAATTCTAAGGCTTACAATTTGGAAAATTGTAGAATAAATTTTAATTTTAGAATCTTATTTGGCCACTATGTGGTTAAGTAAGAACATTTGCAATGTTTAAGGGCATTGCATTGATTGTTAATTTTTTGGGTTAAAACAGCCGATGTAATAAAATACACCGGCTGTTTTTGTTTTTTGCCATTATTTATGGCATTTCTTTGCAAATTTTAATGCACATCGGCAGGAATGTTTGCATTTTTCTTAAACTTTTGAAGATATAATAATGGGATCGAGAATAACATGATCAACCCGGCTACCCAATATGCATCGTCGTAAGTAAGCAACATAGTCTGCCTGGTTACAATTCCTTCCATCGCTTTTGCAGCCATAATTTTTGCATCGAACAAAGTTTGTCCTTTTGCCATAAAACCTTTGATTAAAATATTAAAGCGCTCTACAAATGGCTGGTTATAATCATTCACATTCGACAACAAAACACTTCTGTGGAAACCTGAACGGATGTGGATCAAAGTGGTTAAAGCGGCAATACCGAATGAACCGCCCAACTGACGCATCATATTGTTCAAGCCAGAACCCTGACCAATTTCCGGTCCTTTAAGGTCCTGGATAGCCAGTGTAGTTAAAGGCACAAACAATAAGGCCATACCCACACCCCTGATAACCAAAGGCCAGAAGAAATCGCCGGTTCCTGACTGAAGTGTCGAATTGCTCAACATCCAACAGAAAACAAAGAAGGCAAACATTCCGAAAGTGGCCATAATCTGCGCCGGAACTCCTTTTTTGAGCATAATACCAATAAAAGGCATCATTACAATGGTACATAAACCACCCGGGAATAAAATTTCTCCGGTTTGCAGTGGCGAAAACCCTAACAGATTCTGACAGAATACCGGAAACACGAATACAGAACCATATAAACCGAAACCTAAAATAAATGAGGTAAACATACCCACAGAGAAACTCCTGTGCCTCATAATTTTAAAATTCACAATCGGATGATCGGTGGTCATCTCCCGCCAGATAAACAACAGTAAGCCGAATACCGAAGCAACAGCCAATGCAGTGATATATGGTGTAGAGAACCAATCTTCGCTTTCTCCTTTTTCTAACAATGTTTGCAAACTACCTACTGCAATAGCCAATAACGCGATACCCCACCAATCAACAGGTTGACCCTGCCCTTCTTTAGGGGTTGCCCGAACAAAGGTGTACGTACAGTAGGCCGCGAGTATTCCGACGGGAATATTCACATAAAAGATCCACGGCCAGGAACTGATTTCAAGGATATATCCACCAATGGTTGGTCCTACTGTTGGTCCAACTACCGCACCCAAACCAAATAAGGCTGTTGCAATACCCACATCTTCACGTGGCCAGGTTTCGATAAGGATAGCTTGCGCTGTTGAAATTAAACCACCACCGGCCAATCCCTGAATAATCCTGAATAAAATAAGCTCATTTAATGAAGTGGCGTTCCCGCACAAAAAGGAAACGAGTGTAAAAACGATGATGGAGGTAAGAAAATAATTTTTCCTGCCAAACCGGTTACCCAGCCAGCCGGACATTGGCAATACGATAACGTTTGCTACCGCATAGCCGGTGGAAAGCCAGGCCACATCCTCCAGGGTGGCGCCCAGGTTTCCCTGTATCTGTGGAATTGCCACGTTTACGATAGTCGTATCAATCAGCTCCAACAAAGAAGCTGTGATTACCGTAAATGTAATAATCCACTTTTTTAAACCTACTTCGGCCATTTTTAATATTATTTAGTAGATACTGAAGCTTTAACGCTCATTCCTGGACGTAATTTAGCCAACAGTTCTTTTGATGGATGGATTTTGATTTTTACCGGAATACGTTGAACAACTTTAACGAAGTTACCGGTAGCATTATCAGGAGGCAATAAAGATCCTTTTGCTCCGGTAATTGGAGAGAAATTATACACTTCACCTTCAATTTTTTCGTCTGGATAAGCATCAACTTCGATTTCTACTTTAGAGCCCTCTCTGATTTTCTCTAACTGGGTTTCTTTAAAGTTCGCCGTTACATAAATACTTTCGTCGTTTACGATAGAGAATAAAGACTGACCTGCCTGAACCAATTGTCCTTTTTGAACATTCTTTTTAGAAACAATACCAGTAGCTGGTGCTTTGATATCAGTATAAGATAACTGAAGTTTAGCAAAATCGATATCACTTTGGCGTTGGCTGATTACATTACTGCTTACTGCCAGTTGCGATTGCGTGGTACCAACCTGTTTAACCGCAGCATTGTATTGATCTTGTGCTGCCTGGTATGCTGCCAGAGCAGATTGTCTTGCTGCTTCTGCAGATTCTTTATTAGCCTTTGCCTGATCGAAAGCTTGTTGTGTTATCGATCCATCTTTTACCAGGTTTTCGTAACGGTTATAATCTTTCTGTGCTAAATTTACTTTAACGTTTGCAGCTGCAACATTTGATTTTGCTGCATCAACGTTTGCTTTTGCAGTACCAGTATTGGCTTGGGTAGCCGCAATTTGCGATTCTGCCACACCAACACCTGCGCTTGCACCTTTCTGGCCAGATTGCGCTTGTTCTAATTTCACTTTGTAATCGTTATCATCAAGCTTCACCAGGATCTGACCTTCGGTTACATGTGTATTTTCTTCAAAATTAATATCCTTAACATAACCACCAACACGGGCAACAACAGGACTGATATCGCCATCAATCTGAGCATCATCCGTATCTACGTGTTTGCTATAATAACTCCATTCGGTAATCCCGAAGATTATACCGATTACTAGTAAAACACCTAAAATGATGGGTACTACTATGTTCTTTTTTTTCTTTTCAGTTGTCATTGCTGTATTTATTGCGTTATTTTTCCTGTTGATTTTAATAGTGTATAGTAAGCCAAACCTGCATCTGCCTTCGCTATCTCTAAGTTTATTTTTGCCTGATATAATAAAGTTTCTGCATCGATGCGGTCGGTAACCGAAGCCACATTGTTTTTGTATTTTGATGCCAATAACTTATCGTTCTCTGTTGCCTGTGCAATTGAAGTTTCCAAAACCTGGATTTTGCTCATCGCAACCTGGTAACTTTGAAAATTTTTGTTGATGTCGGTTTTTACCTGATCGGATAAAATATCTTTCTGAATGGTAATTTCGCTCTGTTCAATTTTAGCCTGGCTTACTTTGTTTTTATTGGTCCAAAGGTTTCCGAAATTCCATGAAACCGTTGCGCCTATTGTAACCGGCATTAAATACTGGTTTGTTGGCGGAATAAAGTTACCGCTTGGGTTAATGTAATAAAGGTTAGCACCAACGCCAACGGTAGGTAAAGTATTTGCCTTAACAGTTTTGACATTAAAATCGGCCACTTTGTTCTGAATATCAAGCTGTTTCAGCTCCTGGCGGTTAGCGAAAGCCTGACCGATATATTCGTTTAACGAACCTGGTGTTTTTAAGCCAAGCGTTGGATCAACAATTTTAACTTCTGTATCTTCAGGTAAACCCAAAAGGATGTCTAAGTTATAGTTGATTACTTTGCGGTTGCTTTCAATATCCATCTGCGTTAACGTAACATTTGCCTGTTGCAATTGGAAACGCAGTACATCGTTTTTGGTTACAATACCCTGTTCGAAGAAACGTTGTGCCTGTTTAATCTGAGCGGCGATTGATTCTAAATTCTGATCAACCACTTTTCTGCTCTGTAAAACCTTGTATAAAGAATAATAAGTGTTGATTACCGCATAAGTAATTTCTTCTTTGCTTTTATCTGCATCTAAACGTGCAACCTCGGCCAATAATTTGGTCGATTCTTTAGCATACTTTAATTTACCGCCACCGTATACCAGTTCTTGTACTGCTGCTGTACCTACAAATGCATCTGCTCTTTTTGGTAACTGTAAAGTTGATCCTCCCCCAGGCAGTGAAAAAGTGCTGGTTGGAATTTCAGCGTGGTTGTACATAAAACTCGCATTTCCGGTTGGTAAGGCATTGTCTTTTACAACCTCAAGCTTTGCAACAGCCTGGTCAATTTTGTTTTGAGAAAGTTTTAAGTTTTTACTATTGGCTATGCCAAGTTCTATTGCCTGGTTAATATTTAATTCCTTGCTGCTTTGTGCAAACAAAGCTGCCGGAATTAATGACGCCGCAAGCATTAATCTAATCGATTTGGGTATCATCTTTTTGTTGTTAAATAAACTGTTGTTAGATCTTGTAAGTGAGCTATCGCCCGCTCTTTAATAATTTTTTTGTCTTTCGGGTTGTTCAGGTCGAAATTAGAGCACGATATTACTTTGTGGGGCGCAATAACTATATTGGTAATGGTGCCCATAATGGTTGCAATTACCATCCGCACATCTACTTTATTAAAGGTGCCGTCTTCTATCCCGTCGGTAATAATGCGATCAATAAGTTGCATGTTATGACTCATGGCATCTTTAATCTTATCGTACATTTCGGGTCTCTGGGTTAAAGACAGTTCGCGGTGCATCATTTTATGAAATGCAGTGTTATTCATAATCCTATTTACATAGCCTTCTATAACCTTGTGCAATTTTTCCAATGCCGAAATCTTATCTTCATTGATGATTTTTAACTGAGATGCGAACCCTGCGATACGCTCGTTCATGATCTCTACAAAAACGCCTTCCTTCGAACCGAAATAATAATTTATCATCGCCATGTTCGCTCCAGATTCTTTGGCAATCTGGCGGGTAGAAGTTCCCTCATACCCCGTTTCGCAAAACAGCTTTTCAGCTGCGTCGAGAATGGCCTGTTTTTTATCTACTTTTTCTGTTTTCATTTCTTTTTGACAGCACAAAATTAATCAAACGATTGATTAATTTCCAAATGTTTTACTACTTCTTTTACATTATCTTGATAAAACCCTAATTTTAATTAGCTAATCATCCTTTGAAATGAAAAATAAGTACTTTTTAACAATCGCTTTGCTCAGTATTTCGTGTTTTCTGATTTCATTTACCAGTGATAAAAGAAAGCATGAACAGACCTGGATCAGGATCAATCTGCTGGGCTACCCTACCAAAGGTATCAAAGTAGCAGTATGGGCAAGTAAAACAGATGAAACACCTGCGCGCTTTGAGATTGTAGAAAAAGAAACGGGTAAAGTCGTTTATACCTCAAGCCGCATTAAGCCATTTGGCAGTTACGGTCCTTTTAAGCAAACCGCCCGGTTGAACTTCAGCGATTTTAACAAGCAGGGGAATTTTTACATCAGGGCAAATGGCATTACATCCCCCTGCTGTTAATTAATGACGAAGTATATAAAGGTGCGGCCGATTTTTGCCTGCAATATATGCGGCAGCAAAGAAGTGGTTTTAATCCGTACTTAAAAGATAGCTGCCACACGCATGATGGCTTTGTATTGTATGGTGCAAAAGCAGGTATTAAAGACAGTACACATTTTGATGCTTCAGGTGGATGGCATGATGCGAGCGATTACCTGCAATATTCGACCACTACCGCCAATGCCACCTATCATTTACTGATGGCCTACCGTGATTTTCCGCAGGTTTTTGGCGATAAACAACAGGCAAATGGTTTGGCCGGAAAAAATGGCAGGGCCGATATTCTGGATGAAGCAAAATGGGGTTTAGATTGGCTGCTTAAAATGCATCCAAAGAAAAAAATCATGTTTAACCAATTGGCCGATGACCGTGACCACATTAGCATGCGGATACCAAAAGAAGACAGCCAGTATGGCAAAGGATTTGAACGACCGCTTTATTTTATTACGGGTGAACCACAGCAACGTGGCAAATTTATGAACAATACCACCGGAACCAGTTCTACCGCAGCTAAATTTACGAGTGCTTTTAACCTGGGGTCGGTTTTGTTTAAACCCGTTGATCCTAATTACGCTCAATTGCTTGTTAAAAAGGCTAAAACGGCTTACCAGTTTGCTCTACAAAAACCAGGGGTAACGCAAACCGCTTCTGTAAAATCGCCATACATTTATGCAGAAGACAATTGGGTAGATGATATGGAACTGGCCGAAGCTTCATTCAATTTCGGACGTAAAAAAGTTGAACAGAAGAAAATAGACCGGGCTTTACAATATGCCAAACAGGAAAGCATTACCCCCTGGCTACAAAGAGATACGGCAGCACATTATCAATATTATCCATTTATTAACCTGGGCCATTATGAAGTGGCCAGGCAAGAAAAGGGAACAACTGCCATTAACTATTATAAAAAAGGAATTGAGGAGGTGTGGAACAGGGCAAAGAATAATGCCTTTTACCGCGGAATTCCTTTTATTTGGTGCAGCAATAATTTAACCGTTGCTTTTGCCATGCAGTGCAACTGGTACGGTACCTTAAGCGGCGATAAAACCTATACAGAACTGGAGCAGGCAAATTTCGATTGGCTTTTCGGCTGTAATCCATGGGGTACCAGCATGGTTTATGGATTACCCGAATGGGGCGATACACCAACAGATCCACATTCGGCTTTTACCCACTTAAAAAATTACCCCATTAATGGAGGTTTGGTTGATGGCCCGGTTTACACCAATATTTACAAAGGTTTGATCGGCATTAAGCTAAACGAAGCAGATGAATATGCTGATTTTCAGAGCGAGCTGGCTGTTTATCATGATGATTATGGCGATTACAGTACCAATGAACCAACCATGGATGGAACGGCATCGCTCATTTATTTACTGGCGGCGAAAGAGGCGCAAGCTAAAACCCCAACCAACCATAGCACTTTTTACCTGGGCGCCAATATCCGCAGAGATTCTACCCAAAAGAAAATCTACCTGGTTTTTACGGGTGATGAATTTGGAGATGGCGGCGAAAAAATAAGCCAGGTGTTAGACGATGAAGGGGTTAAAGCATCTTTTTTTCTTACCGGAAGATTTTACAGGAACCCGAGCTTTAATGGATTGATCAAAAAACTTAAAAGTGAGGGACATTACCTCGGCCCTCACTCAGATCAGCATTTATTATACTGCGACTGGACTAAACGCGATAGTTTATTGCTCACCAAAGCGCAGTTCGAAAAAGACCTTAACAATAACTACGGTGCAATGGCAGGTTTTGGAATCAATAAGGCAGACGCGAAATATTTCCTTCCTCCCTACGAGTGGTATAATGAAACCATTGCCAATTGGACCAAAGAACAAGGTTTGGAACTGGTCAATTTTACGCCGGGCACAAGATCAAACGCAGATTATACCTACCCGGAAATGGGCAAAAGCTATAGATCTAGCGATGAAATTTTTAAATCGATAACCTTCTTTAACGAAAGCCGTAAAAATGGTTTAAATGGTTTTATCCTGTTGTTGCACATCGGAACAGATGCGAGGAGAACCGATAAATTTTACAACCGCTTGGCAGAATTGATTAGCTATTTAAAAAACGGGGGTTACAAATTGGACAGAATTGATAATTAATTGGATAATTGGGGAGATTGACAAATTAAAATTTAAAATAAATATTAACTTTGCCTCCAAATAACAAAAAACATGAGTGTACAAGAAAACAGCAACAATAATTTCAACTGGTTATATTATGCTTTAGGTTTATTCTTCGGAGTTTTAACTGGAGCAATTATTACGCAAAACTATATTTTCGCTTTATTAGGTGGTGTTTTAGGTTTGTTAACTGCAGGCTTATTTTTAAACGCCATTGTAAAAGGAAGAAAATACTAGTTTCTTTTAGCCTTTTTGCATTTGCGTCCTTAAAAGGACTATAAAATTTAATTTCAAGGCAATTGAGAACATTGTGCTTTTACCAATATTGTAAAATCATAATTGCATCATCGCTACAGAAAACAAACTATACCTAAATGAAAAATATCTTCATTGTTGTTTTCGCTCTTATATGCTTTAGCGCAAAGGCTCAACAGGCCAGTACCGCTGAGGTAAAATTCCCTGCTGCAGACCCAAGTCCTGCAGATATTGTTTATTTCCCGCTTAATGCCCCAAAGGTTAAAGCCGGCGATCCGACCAAACCGGTTATCAAGATCGTTTATTCACGTCCACAGAAAAAAGGTCGCGATATTTTTGGGGTTTTAGAACAATATGGAGCGGTTTGGCGGTTTGGGGCCAACGAAAGTACAGAAATTCATTTCTTTAAAAAGGTGAACATTGGCGGCAAAAAAATTAAAGCAGGTACTTACAGCTTATTTGCCATCCCGAACAAAGATACCTGGACCATTATTGTAAATAGCGAAACCGATAAATGGGGTGCTTTTATGTATAATCAATCAAAAGATATTGTGCGCGTAAATGTTCCGGTTAAAACATTGGCTAAACCGATAGAATATTTCTCGTTAACCTTTACACCGGCTACGGAAGGTGCGAACCTGATTATAGGCTGGGACAGAACGCAGGTAGAATTACCGATCAGTTTTTAAGAATAGAAATAAAGAAAAAACAAAGAATCCCGGCCATAAACCGGGATTCTTTTGTTTAACGTGAATTTGAAACCAGCTTTCTGGCTTCACTTTCGCTGGAAATAAATACTTTATACACCTGGCTGATTTTCCACTCGCCATCTTTATTTTTTTCGATGATGACAAAGTTTTGCTGTGCACCATCAAATAGTTCGTAATTAATATCTATCCGGGCAATTACCAGGGCGTCGCTTTCTGAAACGATGGTAGAACTGATATTGCAATCGCGCTGCACTACACCCTCATTTTTTTTCATCTCACTCAATACCTCACTTGCTTTATGTTTAATTACCCTTACATCTCTATTTGAGGTAAAAACAGCATCCTCGCTTAAAACAGCTTTCAGCTTTTTGTAATCAGAATTCATATAGCTGTCCATATAATAATTGATTACTGATTTATGGCTTGCGGTTGGCTTTTCGGTAGCCAAAACATAATTGGTGATTGTAGTACCTAGTAATAAAATCACTAAAGCTTTTAGTTTCATAACTATTGGTGTTTTTTTATTAAAGTTCGGTTAGATTATAGCAAAATAATATGCCGATAACACCTTAATGATGAGGTAACTAAAATGTGATGCAAAACAAAAAAGCCCCGCTCAAAATAAATTGAGGGGGGCTGGATTTATTAATTTTTCATGGTATTAATAGCCTGGGTTTTGTTGTGGTTTTAACACCGGATTTGCATCTAATTCCGATTGAGGAATTGGCGAAACCAATCTGTTATCACCAGATGGGAAGTTTACAATTTTCCAGTGTATGGTAGAACCTGTTCTGTTAACGCCTTTTTTGGTACGCAACAAATCAAAAAATTTATGCCCTTCGCCATATAATTCTTTGTTACGCTCTAATAGGATTTCTTCTATCAGTGCATCGCCGGTGTTTGATGAAACAGCGGTTGCCACTCCTGCCCTTTGCTGTACAGCTAAAAGCGCTTGTTTAGCTGCAGGCTCATTGCTAAGCCTTGCTTCTGCCTCCGCTTCGATCAGATACATCTCTGCAGAACGCATTAGCACCTGGTTGTTAGCTGTGGTAGTGGTAAAATCGAACTTATTAATTAAATAGCCCTCACCTCTTCTTCTGTAAGCACCGGTGCTAGGATCGGCTGTTGTGCTGCTTTTTACCAAAAATTGCTTTTTACGCTCATCGTTTGCAGCAAAAGAGTTAAAAAAGTCGTCGGTAACCCTAAAACTAGAATATCCTGAATCATAAGGATCATAAAAAGACGATACCGCCAGGAAACCCTGGTTATCATCTGTACGAACATTGATGCCATAAATCCATTCGGTGGTAGCCGTATTAAAACCAGTTAACAGTGCCGCAGCAGTACTCAATGGTTTTCCTGTACGTGCCAGTTTTGCGTAACGGCTTGCCTCTGCCCAGTTACCCATGTTTAAATATACCCTGGCCAATGTGCCTTGAATGGCGGCTTTAGTCATCCTGTAAACACTTGTTCTACCAGCAGGCAGGTTTGTTTCTGCGTATTTTAAATCATCTATAATAAAAGCATAAACATCTTTTACTTTATCCCTGCCTGGTGTAGGATCGTTAGGGCCAAGCGGATCCCTCACAATAGGTACACCTAATGCTTCGGGATTAACGGTATATGGTTGTGCAAACCAACGGATCAGCCAAAAATAAGTATATGCCCTTAAAGCCCTGGCTTCGGCTAGGAATTCGGTTTTCTGTGCATCAGTTATAGGTGCAGTAGGGATATTAGCAACAAACTGATTCGCGTTAGAAATCACCTTTCCACTGTATTCCCACCAGGCACCAACATCACCATTGCTAGAGGTTTCGATAAACTGATATTGCGCTACAAAACGGTTATAATTGGCGGCACCACTTACAATCATTACATCATTACCTTTTACATCGGCACTTAAAATCATATTGTTGGTGTAGCCGGAGAATGTTGTTAAATCGTAAATACCCGTCATAGCCGCCTGAATTTTAGCCAGCGATGAAAATGCTTCTTTCGAATTGATTTGTTGGGTAGGGCTTACCTCAAGAAATTCCTTTTTACAAGCGGTTAAGTTTACCAATAACAGTAATGTACCGATGTAAATGGTGGTTTTATATATTTTTATATTTTTCATTTTTCTCTAAATTAAAATCCAACATTAAGGCCCAACGTAAACGTTTTAACATTTGGAATATCATTATTGGTTAAGCCGGTAAGTGCCGATTCAGGATCCATACCTTTATGCTTAGCAAGCGTAAAAGGGTTTTCTGCAGTTGCATAAATCCTAAGCGTTGATAAATGAATGGCCTCTAACCAGTTTTTCTTTAATGTATATCCTAAGGCAATGTTTTTTACTCTTAAGAAAGATCCATCGTATAGGAAACGGGTAGATGTGCTGTTCCCCAAATCGGTATTGTTGATTACAAAACGAGGTACATCTGTTACATCACCCGGTTTTTGCCAGCTGTTGAAATTATCTACCGATAATTGTTTACCCACATTGGCACCTCCATGCATTAAATTTCCATAAAGGGTATCGTAAATTTTTCCACCTGTTGAGAAATAAGTGAATACACTTAAATCGAACTGCTGGTACCTAAAGGTATTGTTAAAACCACCGGTAAATTTAGGTAATGATGAACCGAAATTGTTGTATCTGGTAGCTGTTGACCAGTTTTTAGTAGTGATTCTGTTCCCTGTTGATTGACCGTTCACCACTTCATCCATATACCACATCGGTTTTCCATCAGCTGCGTCTACTCCTGCATATTCGCGTAAATACCAGTCGTATCTGCTGCCTCCTACAGTCCATCTTTTGGTTGGATCATCGGTATCAATAACCTCAGCCTGGGTCATTTGGTTGATCTTGTTTTTGTTCGAAGTAATGTTGAATGAGATATTCCAGTCGAAATCTTTGGTTTTAACCGGATTTGCATTTAATAATACCTCTACGCCATAATTATCCATTGAGGCTAAATTGGTGGTTAACGTACGGAAACCAGTTAGCTGCGAAACGGGCTGGCCAAATAATAATCCTTTCGAGCCACGTTTATAGTAAGAAACTTCACCACTCAATTTTCCTTTAAAAATGGCAAATTCCAAACCTAAATCGAATGTTGAGTTTTGCTCCCAGCGTAAATCAGGGTTTGGTAACTGGAAATAGTTAATACCGGATTGGCCTTCGTAGTTTTTACCCAATGCGTATAAGCCCTGTGCAGCATAACGTTCAATCCTGTCGTTACCCGTAGTGCCATAACTTGCTCTTAATTTCAACTCGTCAAGCCAGCTTAAGTTTTTAAGAAAATCTTCTCTTCCAATACGCCATGCACCACCTACAGAATAAAATGTTCCATATTTATGGTCAGCTCCAAAAACAGAAGAACCATCTCTTCTTACACTTCCAGATAAATAATATTTGGTATCGTAATTATAGGTTAACCTGGAGAAATACGATGCAAATCTTTTCTGGGTATAATAAGATTGGGTAGTATTTGGGGTTGAAGCAGAAATTAGCTCATTGGTACCCGGAAAAGGAAAACCTGTAGCCTGGGCATAAATGTAATCTTGCTTGGTACGGTAAGCCTCCTGACCCAATAATACGTTAAAACTGTGGAGATTAAACGTTTTATCGTAGGTTAAGGTGTTTTGGAAAGTAACCGTAACATCTTCTTTAGTATAACGGTATGCCCTGCCTTTAACACTTACCCCATCGCCATGTTCCATATTATAAAACTGACGTTCGCGGTTATTGATGTAATCAACAGCCACCATGGTTTTAGCCGTAAAATCTTTTAAAAATTTAATTTCGGCGTAAGGGCTGGTGATTACCCTATTGGTGATGGTATTGTATTCGTTTAATTTTGATAAGCCAACCGGGTTAAAATCAGGTGTAACCGGGTTGATGTAGTTATAAACGGGACTGCCAGTAGCATCATATACCACATTTCCGTTTGCATCCCTTACATATAGAGGATAAATATTTGCGGTTTGATCGGCAAAGTTTACCGGGTTGTCAGAACCTGTACTTCCTGCCGGGGTATTTTGCTCGGTACGGGCCAAACTATTGTTGATCCCTATTTTTAAGAAATCGGTCACATCAGAATTCAAGTTAAACTTACCCGAATAACGTTTAAAATCTGAACGGATTACGATGCCATTCTGCTCAAAATATCCGCCAGAAACAAAGAATTTAGTTTTCTCATTACCTCCACTTGCCGATAAGTCGATATTTTTGGTAACACCCCTGCGTAATACTTCATCGCGCCAATCGGTATCGTAAAGCACTGCTGCACCATTGGCCAATACACCATTTGCGCCATAAGGATTAGCCGTATTATATGGGTTTACAACCAATTTACCATTGGTTAATCCGTTCGCGGCTGTAGCTGCAGCAGCTGGTGTTAAACCTGCTGCCAGGCGTTGTGCATAATACACATCCCAATAGGTTTTGTAATATTGGGTGGCATCCATTACCTCTGGTTTATCTACCGCCTGGTAAGAGTAACCGGTATATGCGCTCAGGTTTAATTTGGTTTGGCCTGCTTTACCTTGTTTAGTGGTAATCAACACCACGCCATTGGCTGCCCTTGAACCATAAATGGCTGCTGCTGTAGCATCTTTTAGTACTGTTAACGAAGCAATATCATTCGGATTAAGTGTAGATAATACATCAGAAGTTTGCGCTACATTACTTAAATCGCCATTGGTAATCGGAATACCATCTACTACGTAAAGCGGCGTGCTAGAGGCAGAAAAAGAGCCTACACCGCGAATACGCACGGTAGAGGTTGCTCCCGGCTGACCAGACACACTGGTTACCTGCACACCTGCTGCTGCCCCTTGCAAAGCCTTTTCGAAAGAAGTAACCGGGCGGTCCTTTAAAACATCGTTATCAATGACTGCAGCCGATCCGGTAAAGTTTTCTTTCTTTATCGTTCCGTAGCCAATAATCATTACATCCTGCAGGTTTTTAGAAGATGCAACCAGTCGTACATTTAATGTTTCGCCCGTTATTTTTACTTCCTGCTCAGTATAGCCTACGTAACTGAGCACCAAAGTCTGTGCATCTGCAGGTACCGAGATCGAAAATGTTCCCTGCCCTGTAGTTTGGGTTAATTGTGATGTTCCTTTTATTTTTATTGATACACCAGGCAACGGTAAGCCATCGTCTGCATCAACCACTTTTCCGGTGATTGTTTTATTCTGCGCCAGGGCGTTGAAATAAGACAAAACCGTCACCATTAAAATCAATAGTAATTTTTGTTTCATGTTGAGAAATAAATAGTTAGTAATTAGTTTATAGTCTAGTTTTTAGCCGGGGTGCATAAAACCAAATCAATAAGCAATTTAGGGGCTATCAAAATCCCAAAATGTGCGAAAATCACCGTTTTTAGTAAGAAGGGCTATAAACGCAAAAAAGCAAACTCCAATCCTGGCAGTTTGCTTTTTTAATCATTATTAACCTAAACAGGAAAAAACTTCTACAAATTGTCCTGCAAGAGCTTCAAAAATAGTTTCATCCTGATATACAAAATATGCAGAAATCACTATTTATATTAATTCAACTTACTCCTCCTATACTTTAAAGGGGTAATGTTGAATGTATTTTTAAATAATCTGATGAATGAGCTTGGGCATTCAAAACCCACTAACCCCACAATTTCGTTTAACGAATAAGTGGTGGTCTGTAATAATCTTTTGGCCCGGTTTAACCTCAGTTGCATCAAAAACTGGTAAGGACTGATCTCATAAGCCTCTTTAAATGTTCTGAGCAAATGGTTAACCGATAAACAGGCCTGTTCTGCAATAGCCTCCAAAGTAATGTTCTGGTTGTAGTTGCTGCTGATATATTCTTTGGCCAGTGTTAATCTTTTTAAAACCTCCTCGCGGGTTTTGGTTTTGATAAAGCTGAGTTTATCCATTTTTTGCACCACTTCGCGATCATAAATTTTATAATAGTTTAAAAGGCAGTGGTGCATGTATTCATTGATCAGCATTTCGTCTTTCAAACCCTTATCGAGCTGATTTTTAAGGTGCTGTACGTTAAAGCGCATATCGCCGGTAAAGGGATATAAAGATTCCATAAATGCCGGTCGGCTTTTAGCCCCTTTCCCATCCAGTAAACTTTCGTTGCTACTGCATAGGCTATGGTGAAAATCAGTAAAAAAATGCTCTCCGAATGAAACCGAAAATGTATTTACAGGGTTTATGGAATCTATTTTACTGCAAAAGTTCGTTCCTGCATTTACCACTGCAAACGTATCAGGGTAAATACTGAATTTCCGTTTATTGATTTCGCAATCTTCGGCGCCGTTAAAAACAAATTTAATGGTATAAGCATCGTTCTGTTGCTCATAAACGGCTTCGCAAGTGCTCTCGCTAACGATTCTGTTTCTGTTGCTCAATTCTTTAACGTACCTCATGCCATTAATCTTCATTATAGTTACGCTGTTCTAAAATGATAAATTCGTTACCATAGGGATCAGAAAATGCAGCACTTAAACCCTCACTTAAATAAGATGGTGTTTTTTTAAAAACTACACCTCTCGATTTTAACCTGCAATAATCTTCCAGGCAATCATCACTTTGTAATACAATTATATTGGTCTGGTTTTGATGCTGAAGTTCCGAAAGAAAAATATTGGTTTCGCCATCTGCCTTAACCAATATTCCTTTTTCCTGTCCGCGAAGCGTGGTTGTTTCCGTAGGCATCCCTAAACAATTGGCATAAAAAGCCCCCGCATCATTTAGTTGCTTCACTTGCACATAAAAGAATTTAGCAGAGGGACTCATTATTCCGTTTAATTGTATGGTGTAAAATTAAAGCGGAATTGAAAAGGAAGGATCACCCAAAAAGGGTGATTTTAGCATTATTTTTTAAAGGCAGATTCTTATAGCTTAAATAAAACGTTTTTCTTTTGCGGTTTTAATGGCCTCGGCCTTTGAGTTTACATCGAGTTTGATATAGATATTTTTTACATGGCTCCGCACCGTTTCCTGATCAATAAAAAGATCGTTGGCAATTTGAGGTTTGGTTTGTCCGTTGGCTATCCTGTCCAATATCTCTGTTTCTCTTTTGGTTAATGGAGAGTTCAGGTTCTTCTGAAAAGAATGCATCACAATCCGGGCTACATTGGTGCTCATGGCACCGCCGCCTGTACTTACTTCCCTAACGGCATCGATAATTTTTGCTGCACTCGAATTTTTGGTGAGGTAACCGCCCGCCCCCATCGTTAAAGCTTCGAAAACCAACTCGGGCGAATCGAATACGGTTAAAATGATGATATGGGCATTGGGCAAAGTTTTTTTGATAAAGGGCAATGCCTGTAAACCGTTTGTACCTGGCATCTGGATATCAAGCAGAATTACATCGGGCTGATCGGCATCTAGATGTTTCCTGGCTAAATCGTATGATGCGTAAGAATTTACAACTGCAAAATCTTCTATATCAGTTAATAACGACTCATAGCCCATTCTTAAAATATCATCGTCTTCTATTAAAACAATTCGTATAGTATGGTTCATTTTTGGGTGTGTTTAATGTTAGACGACTTTTATGCTATTTTGTGACAGGAATCCGGGTAGAAATTGTGGTTGTTGTTCCTTTTCCTTCTGTGGAAGAAATCTGGAAAGTAGATTTTATCCGTTTACAGCGGGTTTGAATATTGTTTAAACCTCTTCCCCTTTCAACAGAGTCAAGATCGAAACCCTGACCATCATCTGTGGTTAAAATATTGATGGTATGGTGATCCGTTTCGATAACCATAATGAGCACCTGTGTGGCTTTTGCATGTTTTAATACATTATTGAGCATTTCCTTAAAAATAAGCGTCAGGTTGCGGTTAAACTCCATTGATAGGTGCAGCTTTTGGTACTTGGGCAATACTCCTTCCATTTTAAAATCAACGCCTGTATTCTGGAATAAATCGATGCCAAAGTTTTTAATGTGCACCAAAATCTCGAAAAGATTATCACTATGCGGATCAAGGGCCCAAAGGATATCTTTTGTGCCGGTATATAGCAAGCCTGCATTTTCCCTGATCAGGCGGATCAGTTCTTTCTGGTCTTTTTCTGCGCCATCTACTTTTTTATCTAAAAGTTCCGATAAAACATTAATCCTTGTTAATTTATTGCCAATATCATCATGAAAATCTTCTGCCGTCTGTTTCCTGATTTTTTCCTGCTCCTTTAATTTTAATTTTTCAAACTGGTATTTTTTCCGTTCCCGGGTTTTAAAAATCAGGTAGAAAATAAGCCAGATCAAAAAGATCATCACCAAAAAAGCAATAATCTTGAACAAAACCGTATCGTAATAAGGCGGTACGATTGTAAAGCTAAACTGTTCGATATTGGATTGTTGACCGTTTGCAATGGCATATACCTGAAAAGTATAACTTCCGGGCCTGATGGCAGAGTATTCAATTTCCGTATTGGGTACGGGTTTACTAAAATCGTTATCTATCCCAACCAGCTTATAACGGTAAAGCACACTTTCGGGGTTTGTGAGGTACACGCCCTTAAAACTGATTGAAATGTGGTTCTGACTGTAGTTTAACTTGTAAAAGCTATCGTTTCTGCGGTTTAAATCAATAGAAAGATCTTTCGACCGGTCATTTTTATGAAAAACACTGACCTGCTGGATATGGATAAAAGGGCTTTTTTTGTTCTGGCCCGGAGGTACAATTTTGCATTGGATCAGCCCGCTAATGGTGCCCACCAAAATATTGTTTTTGTAATTGATAATCGCATTTTGGTTACACTCTACAATTAGCGCATGATCTCTAAAAACATCGTAGCGTTGCTCCTGTTTATTGAAGGTTAACTTATTGATTCCACGCCCTGTTCCCGCCCATAAATTTCCACCATTATCGGTGGCCAGGCTATAAATATCATTAGAGTTAAGTCCGTTGGCAATTACATAACGTTTAATTTCTTTTGTTTTGAGGTTCCAGGTGATGAGCCCATCTCCAAGCGTAGCAAAAACCAGGTTATCACCATGTTTAAGGATGCTTAATATATGTATGTGGCTAAGTGCTTTAATCTGGAAAGTACGATCTATTTTTTTATTTCTGATGAGCGTAACGCCATTAGAGGTTCCCAGCAGTACACTATCTTTGCTTAAGGGATAGGGAAAAATACAGGAGGAATAGCCTTCAAAGCCAGTAATTTTTTCAATTTTCCCATCTTTTAAATAAGTGGATGATTTTAATCCGTTTATCCAGATGCCGCCTTCACTATCCTCTCCAATACAACTGTTATCAAAACGTTCGGGCTTTAGTACCTGCGAAAATTTTTGACCATCGTATTTCCAAACGCCGTTACCATAAGTTGATATCCAGATATTTTTTGCTCTATCGGCATAAACGAAATAGATTTTTTTATCCTTGAAAACCGGATTATCGATCTGTACTACTTTTTTGCCGTCGTACTTAAACACCCCTTTATTATAGGTGCCAAACCATAGGTTGTCTTTTTTATCCGCAGCAATCCCGCTTATAGGGTAAGCAATATTCTGACCTTTAAATTTATTATAACGGATAAAGGCATCGCCCTCATACTTGTAAATGCCATCACTGAAACAGGAAATCCAGATGTTGTTTTCTGCATCGCTAAAAATCTCATTTACCTGATTATCGCTCAGCCCGTTTTCCGCATTGAAATAAATAAAAGAACCGTTTTTATGGATAAGGTATGCACCTTTTTCAGAACCCACCCACATGTTGCCTTTGTTATCCTGCGCTAAAGCGTAATAGGTATCAATGGCTGGATTTTTAAAAAAAGGTTTGGTCATTCCATTTTCAACCACATAAATACCGCTACGGTAGGTTAACAGGTAAACTTTGTTCCTGTTTTTCTGGTCAAAAAGGATTTTTCTGATGGATAGCGCACTAATTTCGGCCGGCAATTCCTGATAAATAACCCAATTGTTATTTTTGAGCTGATAAATCCCTTTTTCTGCAACAACCGCATAAAGATTGCCAAATTGGTCAGCATTAATGGCATTTACGTATAATCCTCCTAGAGGATAAAAAGCAAGCTTGCCTTTTTCAATTTTAAAAAGTTTATGTTCGGTTACTCCCCAGATGGTGCCCTGCTTATCTTTTAAGAGATGGCTTACGTTTTTTCCTGAAAATATGGTGTTTATTTTTCCCTTTTTTAGCACATTGATCCCCACCTCGGTTCCAAAATAAACCTGCCTCTGGTTATCTTCAAGAATGCAGTTTACCGAATTTGAGCTCAGGCCATCGGCTTTGCTGTAAGAAGTAAATACTTTTCCGTCGAAATTGCTTACGCCTCCAAAAGTACCCAGCCAGAGCGTTCTGTCTTTTGCCTGGTAAATAACCATTACCTGCGATTGCGGCAGGCCATCTTTTAAACTGTAATTGGTAAAGTTATAGCTTTGGGCCGATAGCTGAAGGCTACAAACCAAAATGAAAGAAATTATGAGATTTATCTTGACTATAGACAGTTTACTGCACATACCATACAAAATAAGCATAATTTCTTTCAAAAGCCATCCCCCTTTTTGGGGGATATTTTATGCGTTACCCATATATGGATCGGTTTGGGTAATTTCTCCGGTTTCTATTTTGCCTGCATAACGTTGCTTAAAAATCTGATTACCAGTTTGTACAATGCTGAAATCGTACCAATTGGCATTTTTAGCCAAATTAAATACCACATTAATGCCCGATTTCGGTTTTATACTGACCGTTTTTGTTCCGGTTTTGTATTTATTATCGATAACCTGCAGGGTAATTAAAACAGTACTTTTGTTCTCTATGGCAAAAACAAGGTTTCCGTTAAGTTTTTTACTTACCAAACCGCTTTGCTCCGGGTAAGCTTTTATGACAACCTGAGGATTCTTTTTACTTCCGGCAAAATTCCTGTAGAAGCCATTAGGCCCGCTGATGGCAAGGTCGTAAGCTTCGTTATCGAAATCATCTATTTTGATATTGTCTTTCAGGGTATCGCCAGCCTTTACCGCATAAGCCCAGGTTTTACCCGCCACCCCTTTAAATTTGGCAATGGTATTCATATTGAATGGTGCGCCAATACTTTCAGTTTCACTGCCGAATAAGGTTTTGGCCGATTGGAAAGTAAGCTCGATTTCGTTGTTCACCAAATATGCATCTACCATTAAGTGGTAAGGTAGCGCGCAGGCATGTTTGGTTCCATTCTCCTGTTTAGGCGCATGGATCGATGTTTCACGTGAAAAGGACTCGAATTTATTGATTTTAGCTATCTCGGTTTTATTCAGGGCCGTTGGACCAACCTGTGCGGGTTTGTTTTTAGCATTTCCGATATTGGTTACCACCACATCGCGTTTTAAGGGCTCAGGAGATTTAATTTCTTCACCGTTATAAGGCCTGAATACGGAAGTTAAATCGCCGGAAATATTTCTGCGCCAATCGCTAATGTTGTTACTTTTAACAGCTTTCCCCGTTTTTTTGGCCAGCCATTTTTCCATAAACATCAATGAAGAGGTATGATCAAAAACCTGCGAATTTACAAAACCGCCTTTGCTCCATGGCGAAGCAATAACCAAAGGTACACGGTAACCCAAACCAATCGGACTTCCCTTGCGGGCTTCGAAATCTGTTGCATAGTTGATTCCGCTTGATACTTTTCCACTGCCTGGATCATCAGGATTCGGAACTACAAAAGGCGGCTGGTGATCGAAATAACCATCATTTTCATCGTAGGTTAATACGAAAATCGTTTTTTTCCAAACCTCAGGGTTTTTAGTTAAGATATCCAAAGCTTCACTTACATACCATGTTCCATATAATGGCGAACTGGTATGGTCCGAAAAACGCTGTGGCGCCACTAACCACGAAACGGTTGGCAGTTTTCCGCTGTCTACATCTTTTCTAAACTGGTGGAAAATATCCCCTTTTGGAACATTGATGGTTTCTGATTCACCCTGATCGTTTTTAAAGGTAAAAGGCTCAAGTTCCAGGTAATCTTTTTGTGAAATATTGGTGGTAAAGGCCTTATCAATCAGGTTTTTTTCCTTTTGAGATAATTTATCATATTTCGTCTGAACTTCTTTGGCTGATAATGGAGGTTTGACCGTATTATCGCCATTTTTTCTGAAATAAGCTGATAATTTAACGTTGTGCCTGCTGATGTATTCAACAGGATTATCGCCGTAATTTCCCAACCAATCGTCTACTTCACCCTCAGGAAGTTTTGATGTCCAAAGTTCGTTCTGGTAAATGCGCCAGTCGATGCCATTATCTTCCAACGTTTCCTGAAAAGTTGGCCAGTCTACAAATACATTGTTCTGCGATTCGGCCTGATCATTGTTCACTACTGCCACACGGTTTGCACTTTTCTCTCCCCGTATGGTTCCGGTAAAAAAGAAGAGGCGGTTTGGTGTTGTTCCAGTTAACGAAGAACAAAAATGCTGATCGCAGATCGTAAAAGCATCGGCCATGGCGTAATAAAAAGGAATATCATTCCGATCGTAATAAGCCATTGTCATTGGTGTTTTTACGGGTAGCCACTTATCATAACGACCGCCATTACGTGCAGCAACCTGATCGTTCCACGAGTGTGGCAAACCACCCTGCCAGGTAATTTTGGTTTTGTTAATGTCGACATGGAAGGGGGCATAAGTATAACCCTGACCATCTTTTTGGAGCCAAACTTTGTTACCATCCGGCTGTATGTGCGGATGCGGATCATTAAAGCCACGAACGCCCTTCATTTTTCCGAACATGTGGTCGAAGGACCTGTTTTCCTGCATCAAAAAAACAATGTGTTCTGCATCATAAAAGGTGCTGCCTGGCTCTGGGTTAATCGACATGGCTTTTAGCACCGAACTGGGCAAAGTGTTGGCCATGCCCGTGGCCCCGGCAAACAAGGCTGCCTTTTTTAAAAATTCTCTACGTGAGTCCATAAATTATACAATATAGCTTAGATACCGCAAGTTATAGTTTTCAGTTAGCATTTTTCAGTAGACAGTTAAATTTTAGTCTGCGGTCTTTAGTCCAAACGAGCTATTCCAACAATTTAACAACCCAGCAATGAAACCTTTTCAATTGGAAGTTTACAATTTTCAGTTAACCAGTTTCAACAATTAACCAGTTAACCTTTACAATGAACTATCGATCTGTAAACCATTTTCCCTCATCCATCTCACATCTTCCATCACTTCTGAAACACCCTTACATAATCAACTTTCATGGTTGCCGGAAAAATAGCATCATCAACCCCTTTTTTTCCGCCCCAGCCGCCACCTACAGCTACATTTAAAATCAAGTGGAAATTCTGATCGAAAGGCCAATCACCCGATCCTTTTTTGGTATTGTTAAAAGTGAGGAATTTTTGATCGTCGATAAAGAAATCGATACGATCGGCAAACCACTCTATGGCATAAACATGGTATTCGGTATAAGGGTTATTTACTTTTAACGCTTTACCTACCTGCGTTTTGATGACGTGATTAAATTTTTCGGTATGCACGGTTCCATGCACACTGTCAGGATCGTAGCCTACATGTTCCATAATATCAATTTCGCCGCTTTTTGGCCAGTTGCCATATTTCCAATCGGTTGGCAAAGCCCATATTGCAGGCCACAAACCCCTGCCCTTTGGTAACATGGCGCGCACTTCTACCCTGCCATACTTAAAATCGAATTTGTTTTTGGTTACCAGCCTGGCCGAGGTATAATGGCTGGCATCTTTATCAGCCTTTATAGCAGTAATATTCAGGTTTCCTTTTTTTACCACAGCGTTTGCACTATCGGCATCAGTGTAATATTGAAGCTCGTTATTTCCCCAGCCTTTTCCGCCCACGTCATAGCTCCAATTTTTGGCTAAAGGCAATCCGGCATCATCAAATTCATCTGCCCATTTTAATTTCCACCCTTGCGCAACCGGCGTTTCTTTAATTTCTTCGAAAAGCAATTCAGGCTCGTTAGTGGTAATGTAATCTACCTTGTGGGCTAAAAGCCACTGCATCTCAGGTGCTGTATTTACCGTCCATGCATTTACAGTTAAACCCAGTTTTTGCGCGTTTTCGATCCAGTTGTCTTTCTGGTAAACACTATAATGATAGTCAACACCCGTTAATTTATCGGCTTTCATTTGCTCAGCGCTGATTTCGCCCCTTAAATAAGCCACTTTTGCTTTTGGCAATAAAGCTAAAACACGCTTGCAGTAATCGTAATCAAAACTGATGTATTCTACCCAATCGGTTACTTTTAACTTCTGTACCATTTCTACAGATTTATTGGTAACATCGATACCGCGCTCTTTACTGATGAGTGATGGTTTGATCTCTAAGATCAGTTTTGTACTTTTCTGTTTTTTCCCTTCAAGCAAATAAGCCTCTAAAGTTGGGATTTTCTCCCCATTGCTCATGGTTTTAGTCAATAATTCTTTATAACTGACTTTCTCGATGGTTAAACCCTGAAATTCCGGATCGTGGTTAATCACCAAAACACCGTCTGCTGTCATCCATACGTCGAACTCTGAGCCATAACAACCTAGCTTTACAGCTTCATTTAGAGAAGCGATGGAATTTTGAGGAAAATTATTTTTCTTCCAGGCGCCACGGTGCGCGATCACCTGGTTTTTGTTCCAGTTAAATTTTTGGGCAAAAGAAGCAGTAAAAATGAACAACATCAGTGCAGATATAAGTACTCGTTTCATGTTTTGGTATGATTATACAAAAATTCAAAAGTAGATTATTATGAGAACACTCATTTAAAATCTATGTAACCTTTGTATTAATAAAAACAAGATAAAGATTTTTAAATTAATATTTTTAACCATAAATGCACACAGATAAAACCGTGTTTATCAGTGTGCATCTGGCCATTGGATTTATTTATACTTTATCAAATAAACCCGATTGAAGCGGAAACCAAAAGTTTTTTCTGCTTTTGTTGCAGCAAAAAGCGGGACTGGAACCTGCCAAGAAACACTATCGTCGTTTTCCAAATCAACAAAACAATTTCTCGAACCCATCACAATTACCTACCAAACGATAAACTATTTGAAATAAACGCGTTACCTAAATATACTTTCCTTTCAATTGACTGGAACAATTTTTACATTTACAGTGATATGGTGAGCAATAACTACAACGAATTATTACGGAAGATCGATGAGTTTATCCGCAAATTTTACCTCAATAAAATTTTGCGGGGCAGTATTTATGCCGCCGCAGTACTTTTAGCGCTCTATCTCCTCGTTTTTTTAAGCCTTTATTACCTCAATCCAACTGCAGGTTTTAAAACCTTTGTATTTTTTGCTTACCTGCTCATCGGAGCATTGTTAGTTGGCTTTCTGATTGTAAAACCGATGCTATCCATGTTGAAATTGAGCAAACACCTTACTTTCGACGAAGCATCGGTTATCATCGGAAATCACTTTTCCGATATTAAGGATAAACTGCTCAACACCCTGCAGCTTCACCGCTTATCAGAAAACCAGCCCAATAACAATCAGCTCATTATTGCCAGTATCGATCAAAAAATCCTCGAACTTAAACCTGTTCCTTTTTATACCGCTGTAAGCATTAACGATAACAGAAAGTATTTAAAATACCTTTTTATACCCCTTTCTATCATTTTATTGATTGCCATTATCGCACCTGCTATTTTACGCGAGGGTACCAATAGTTTTTTCAAATACGATGAATATATTGCACCAAAGGCTCCCTTCAGTTTTACGGTTTTAAATAAAAGTTTAACGGTTACACAGGGTGATGATGTAACCATAAACCTAAAACTATCAGGTGATGAACTTCCTGCCGAAATTTATGTAGAAGACGGAAAAAACACTTATAAACTGCAAAAAGAGAACATCAGCAAGTTTAACTACAACATAAAAAACATTCAAAACGATAAAAAACTGGTTTTTAAAGGAGGTGGCTTCAGTTCTTCCGTTTTTACTATTACTGTTAAACCCCGCCCGGAACTGTTGAATGCAACAGCAACCTTAAATTTTCCCGCTTACCTCGGCAAAAAAACCGAACAGATCGCAAACGCAGGTGATATGCTCCTACCGGAAGGCACCAGGGTTACCTGGAACTTTAAAACCGGAAAAAGCAATTCAATTTTATTTGTTCTGAATGGTACCGAAAACGATTTAAAAGTGGAAGACAATGAATCTGCTTTCAATGCCACCATCAAAAATAACTCTAAATACAGCATCACTCCTAAAAATGAATACGTTACGCTTCGGGATTCTCTATCACACCAAATCACGGTGGTTAAAGATCAGGCTCCAGGCATTACTGTAGATGAAAAGCCAGATTCAATAAGTAACAAAGCAATGTATTTTAGTGGTCAGGTTACTGATGATTATGGGTTTAGCCGCTTAAGTTTTAAATATAACATCAAAGAAAATAACAGGACTATCGGTTCATTTACCAAAAATATCGCCATCAAAAGTAATGTCACAGAGAATACTTTCTTCTATTACTGGGATTTAAAAACGGCTTTAGCCAAACCTGGACAGGAAATTGAATATTACTTCGAAGTAGCCGATAATGATGGGGTTAATGGTGCAAAAGTTACGCGATCGGAGATTAAAACCTTTAAACAACCTACTAAAAAAGAAACTGCAGAACAGGTAAATGTCAGTAACCAGGCTTTAAAACAGAAAGTACAGTCGGCTATCCGTTTGGCCAATACCATCGAAAAAGAAAGTAAAAAGGTAGCTGAAAGCCTGATTGATAAAAAACAGATCTCTTTCGAAGATAAAAAGCAGATTGAAGCCCTTTTGGATAAACAAAAACAGCTTGATGAAGCCGTAAAAGAAATTAAAGAGCAAAATGATAAAAACATTCAGCAACAGGAAGATCAAAAACAAACCGAGGAGCTTTTAGAAAAACAAAAGCAGATTAAAGACCTTTTTGATAACGTTCTTGATGAAAAAACAAAAGAGCTATTGCAAAAGTTGCAGAACCTGATGAATGAGAAAAATAAGGATCAAACACAGAATGAGCTTTCCAAAATGCAATTAGACAATAAAACCCTTAAAAATGAACTCGACAGGATTTTAGAACTCTATAAACAGTTAGAATTTGAACAAAATCTTCAAACGGATATCGATCGATTAAATGAACTTGCCAAAGAACAAAAAGAGCTTGCAGAACAAACAAAAGATAAAAAACAGGACAACGAATCTCTAAAGCAAAAACAGGATGCGCTTAACAAAGAGATGAAAGACCTAAAAGATGATCTTAAAAAACTGGAGGAAAAAAACAAGTCATTAGAAAGACCAAACCCTTTCGAAAACCCTGAAAAAGATGTTCAGGATATACAAAAAGAACAACAAGACAGTAAAGATGCTTTAGATAAAAAAGATTCTAAAAATGCGAGTCAGAAACAGCAAAAGGCCGCCGATCAGATGGAAAAGTTATCAAAAAAAATGAGCGAAATGCAACAACAGGGTGAAGAAATGGAAAACAACCTGAATGCCAAAGAGTTACGTCGTTTATTAGAAAACCTGTTAACTACCTCATTCGACCAGGAAAAAGTAATGTTGGCTTTAAAAAGAATGAATGCTACCGATCCATCATATATCAGCAATGTCC
Source organism: Pedobacter roseus (assembly GCF_014395225.1). Taxonomy (NCBI): domain Bacteria; kingdom Pseudomonadati; phylum Bacteroidota; class Sphingobacteriia; order Sphingobacteriales; family Sphingobacteriaceae; genus Pedobacter; species Pedobacter roseus. The sequence goes on along the minus strand of NZ_CP060723.1, from coordinate 5,390,727 downwards.
AAAAGCAACGCAGCATTAAAGATAACCTTAAAACCATTGCTGATAGTTTGTACAGTTTAAGTAAACGTGTTCCACAGATAGAATCGACAGTTAATGAGGAAATGAATAAAATTAATTTCAACCTCGATAAAAGTTTGGAAAGTTTAGGTGATAGAAGAACTCCAGAAGCCAACCGTTTTCAGCAGTTTACCATGACTTCTATCAATAACCTCACGCTGATGCTAAGTGAAGCCTTAAGCCAGCTGCAAAACATGCAGAAAAACGGTAAAGGTGGTAGCGGAAAGAAACAAAAGCAAGGTATGAAACAGCTTTCGCAAATGCAGGATCAACTGAATAAAAGCATGCAAAAGGCCAGAGAACAGATGCAAAAATCAGGAGGCAATCAAGGTACCGTTGGTAAAGGGCAAATGAGCCAGGAGTTTGGTAAAATGGCCCAGCAACAACAAATGATTCGTCAGGCACTGGAAAAAATCAACCGTGAAGAAAATAAAGATGGAACCGGTAAAATGGGTAACCTGAACGAAGCCATTAAAGAAATGAAACAGACGGAGACCGACCTGGTTAACAAGCGTTTACAACAGGAAACCTTAAACAGACAGAAAGACCTGTTAACCAAATTGTTAGAAGCAGAAAAAGCAGAACGCGATCAGGAGGAAGATTCAAAACGTGAAAGTAAAGCCGCTAAGGAGTTCCCTCCATCCTACCAGAAAATGGTCGATCAGTTTAAAAAACAGCAACAAAATGGCAACGATATGCTACAAAAACTGCCTCCTAGCTTAAATTATTACTATAAAAATAAAATTGCTGAGTATCTAAAATCGTTGAATATGGTGCGATAAGCCATGTACTTTTTTTATTATATTTGATATTATGACAAGCACAGCAATAAGACAGCGATTAATTACCTATTTATCTGATGCAGAAGAGAATAAGATAAAAGCTATTTATACACTCCTAGAGAGGGAAATTGAGGACGAACAATCTTTTAGTCTGTCTGTAGAACATTTGGAAATTCTTGATAGAGAAAGGCAACTTCATTTAAGTGGAGAAACAAATTCTTATAATAAGGAAGATTCTCTCGATATTATCAAGGGGCTTAAAAAATTATAAATGTATACCCTACAAATAAAGCCTGCAGCCCTTTTGATGGCAAAAGATGCTTATGATTGGTATGAAGAACAAAAAACAGGCTTGGGCGATCTATTTTTAGCAGAACTAGGAAGATGTTTCAATAAAATAGAAAAGAATCCCCTCCACTATCAAAAACTAAAAAAGAACTATCGTCATTTAGTTTTAAATAAGTTTCCATACGTTTTAATATTCGAAATCCTAGAGGATGAAATAGTAATTTTTGCTGTTTTTCACACCGCAAGAAACCCTAAACTTAAATTCAAGAAATAATCTCTTAATCTGTAGAGTAATATTTTCTTAAATTTGCAGCCACAAACTCCACAATATGCCTGCAATTTCCTTTTTCACCGAATCAATTAGCTATAATCTTCCTCAAAAACTTAAAGTCAAAAAGTGGATTAAAGCAACCATCGAGAAAGAAGGCTTTAAATTGCAGGAACTAAATTTCATTTTCTGTAGTGACGAATATCTACTCGGTATTAACCAGCAGTACTTAAATCACGATACTTACACTGACATCATCACTTTCGATAATTCTGAAGAAGAAAAACATATTGTGAGCGATATATTCATCAGCATTGAACGCGTAAAAGAAAACGCCAAAACCTTTAAAACTTCAGAATTTGATGAGGTTTGCCGCATCATGATCCACGGAACCCTACACCTATTGGGCTATAAAGACAAAGGAAAAGCCGCTAAAACCCTTATGACCCAAAAAGAAGATGAACATTTAGGATATAGAAATGAATTTGGATTAGCTTAATACTCTTTTATTATCCCATTTCAGATTACCATTTCAAGCGAAGTGCATCACAGTCGAAAAATCTATTAAACAGATCTCTCCATTCCGCTACACGCCTTCATGACATCCCGATTACCATAACTCCCTCAACAAAAGCAAAATAACTTCTTATCTTCTATTTATTTTTTGGTGTTCGTCTAGTGGTTACTGGTGTTCGTCGACAATTAAGCTCTACTGGTATAATACACCAAATCTTATTGCAACTTTTCTTGCCTTCTGCAGTCTTATATTCAAAAAACAACAATTACATAATGAGCTTGAATTCGTATTCTAGCCATTATACAAGATAAAAGTTTAGTTTTAGTTAATGATTGAAGCAGCGGTGGAGCGAGTCCAACCGCTGTTTTGTTTTTACATTCGACTCCGCTCCAGGATAAAAAACAAATAGAAGACTATTCCGTGCTAATCTGCGCCTCCGTGGCCATTATCGATCAAGTTTCTGCCATTTTTACCTGATACAGAAGTCCTTTGCAATTTGAATATGCCGTTGCAAGTATTTTATCCTTACCTTTGCACTAATTTTCCTTTATAAATCCGAAATACAAAAAAATTGAGCACACTAATTGCGGCAGAAGGCTTGGGACATGGTTATCATGACGAATGGCTATTTAAGAATTTAACCTTAGGCATTAACTCTGGTCAGCGCGTAGCGTTGGTTGGTATTAATGGTGCGGGTAAGAGTACACTTTTGAAATTACTAGCAGAAAGGTTCCCTCCGCTTGAAGGTAAAATTGTAAAAAATAAAGCTGTTAAAATTGGCTTTTTAGATCAGGAACCCCAGTTTACCGAAGGTTATTCCATTAGTGATCATATTTTTTCTCTGGAAAATAAACAACAACAGTTGATTAAGGAATATGAGGAGTTAATTGAAGATCCAAATCCGGATGAGAAAACGCTTAACCGTTTGTATGAAGAGTTAAGCGAACATAATGCATGGGAATATGAGCATGAGATCAAGACCATTTTAAATAGAATGGGCATCACTCATCTTCAGCAGAAAATTGCTACTCTATCTGGCGGACAAAAAAAACGTTTAGCCCTGGCCAAACTTTTAATTGAAGATCCAGAGATTTTAGTACTTGATGAGCCTACCAACCATTTAGATATTGATACCATTGAATGGCTCGAAAAATTATTAACCACCGGGCAAAAAACTATTCTATTGGTTACTCACGACAGGTACTTTTTAGATAACGTGTGTAATACCATTGTGGAACTGGACAGAGGCAAAATTTTCAATTATAATGGAAACTATGCTTATTACTTAGAAAAGAAATCAGAAAGAGAAGCGTTAGACGCCACAGTTCAGCATAAGAACCAGCAGCTACTGAAGAAAGAATTGGAGTGGATGAGGCGAATGCCACAGGCTCGTGGAACTAAATCTAACGCTAGAATCAATGCTTTCTATGATTTAGAAGAAAAAACAAAGAAAAAGTCTGACAATCAGAGCATTAGCCTTCAAATGAAGATGTCTCGTCAGGGCGGGAAAATTATTGAAGTAGAACATATTGCAAAAGCATTTGATGGCCGCCCTATCATTAACGATTTTAGTTATACTTTTAAAAAAGGGGACCGTATTGGTTTGGCAGGAAAAAATGGAACAGGAAAATCCACTCTTTTAAATATCATCACCAGTCAACTTAAACCAGATGCAGGAACAGTTGATACTGGTGAAACAACAGTTTTTGGTTATTATAAACAAGGCGGTTTAACTTTCGATCCAAAAGAAAGGGTAATTGATATTGTAAAATCAGATGCCGAATATATTAAAATGGCAGATGGTTCAGTGATCACTGCCTCTGCCCTATTAACCTTATTTCTCTTCCCACCAAAGAAACAACATGGCATGGTTGAGAAATTAAGCGGTGGCGAAAAGAAACGTTTAAACCTGATGAAGGTGTTGATGCAAAATCCAAACTTCTTAATACTGGATGAGCCAACAAACGATTTGGATATTGATACACTAAATGTATTGGAAGAATTTTTAGAAAACTTCCCGGGCATATTAATGCTGGTTTCTCACGACAGGTACCTGCTCGACAAAATGAGCGATCAGTTATTTATCATGGAAGGCGAAGGTGTAGTTAAAATTTACAACGGGAATTATTCAGAATACCGTTTAAGTTTAGATCAGCCAAAAACTAAACCAGAAACCAGGAAAACCCCTACTCCAGTTGTAGAACAAGCGCCAGTTAAAATTGCAAAAAAGTTAAGTTTCAAGGAACAAAAAGAACTTGATCATAGTGAAAAAGCAATGGAAGAGACAGAAGCTAAAATAGCTTTATTGAATGAAAGTTTGATTAAAGTTGATGCGACTGACTATGTTAAAATTCAGGAAATTTCAAGTGATATTGAAAAATTACAAGCTAAGTTGGATGAATATACCATGCGTTGGCTAGAGCTTTCAGAATAGAATACAAAGCAATTCTATCCTGTTTTTCACGTTATGTTTCACGTGGAACATAAGTTAATTATAAATTGATTATCATCCTGAACGTAGTCGAAGAGCTAATAGATAATATTAAAGTAGAGCGTCTTATTATGATCCTGTTGACCATAATGCGCTAATTAATAAAATTGTTCCACGTGGAACATTAAAGAAATATAATAAAATGTTTTCAAAATACGATTTGATTGTTGTTGGCGCAGGTCATGCAGGCTGTGAAGCTGCTGCTGCTGCTGCTAACTTAGGATCATCTGTTTTACTTATCACAATGAATATGGGCACTATTGCCCAAATGAGTTGTAACCCTGCTATGGGCGGTGTAGCTAAAGGACAAATTGTTCGGGAGGTTGATGCCCTGGGTGGATATTCGGGTATTATATCAGATAAATCCACCATCCAGTTCAGGATGCTTAATAAATCAAAAGGTCCTGCTATGTGGAGTCCAAGGGCTCAGATAGATCGGATGCGCTTTGCTGAAGAATGGAGATTAGCATTAGAAAACACGCCTAATGTAGATATTTGGCAAGACAGTGTAGTGAGTTTATTAGTTAAAGATAATACCGTATATGGCGTAAAAACATCTTTAGGAATAGAGATCGAAAGCACAGCAGTAGTACTAACTAATGGAACTTTCCTTAATGGAATTATCCATATCGGAGAAAAGAAATTCGGTGGAGGTAGAACTGCAGAGCGCTCTTCAACGGGAATTACCGAGCAATTGGTAGAACTAGGTATGGAAGCCGGTAGAATGAAAACAGGTACTCCCCCACGTGTTGATGGAAGAAGTTTGGATTATTCTAAAATGGAAGAGCAATGGGGTGATGAAGATAGAAGCAAATTTTCGTTCACCGACACTCCTGTTACAACCGATCAACGTTGTTGCTGGATTACGTATACAAATAGCGAAGTACATGAAACTTTGAAAGAAGGATTCGAAAAATCGCCAATGTTTACTGGTCGTATTAAAGGTTTAGGTCCGAGATATTGTCCTTCTATTGAAGATAAAATTAACCGTTTTGCAGAACGTGACAGGCACCAGATTTTTGTTGAACCAGAAGGATGGAACACCTGCGAAATTTATGTAAATGGATTTTCTACTTCGCTTCCTGAGGATGTACAATTTAAAGCGCTTAGATTAATACCAGGTTTTGAGCAAGCGAAAATGTTCAGACCAGGTTATGCCATTGAATACGATTTCTTTCCACCTACCCAATTATCTTTAACGCTAGAAACTAAATTGATCAGTAATTTATTTTTAGCAGGACAGATTAATGGAACTACTGGTTATGAAGAAGCAGCTTGTCAAGGTTTCATGGCTGGTATAAATGCGCACCAAAAAATTCATGATAAACATGAGTTGATCATGAAAAGATCTGATAGTTATATTGGTGTTTTGATAGACGACCTGGTTACCAAAGGAACCGAAGAACCATACCGCATGTTTACCTCACGAGCAGAACATCGTTTATTATTAAGACAAGATAATGCTGATATCCGTCTCTCCCCTATTGGTCATGAATTAGGATTAATATCTGATGAACGTTTAGAAAAGGTAAATCAAAAAATTGCAAATGCTGAAGCATTGGTGAAATTCACCAGGAATCAGGGTATAGAAATGGCAGATGCAAATCCAATGCTTGAAAGTTTAAGATCAAGCGCTTTAAATCAAAACGTAAAAATCCATAGCTTAGTAGGAAGACCTCACGTTGGTTTGCAAGATCTGATTAAAGTGAGTAAACCTCTTGCTGAAGCGACCAAAGATTTAGATAATGAAACCATCGAGCAGGCTGAAATCAAAATTAAATACGAAAGTTATTTTGAGAAAGAAAATGAGATTGTAGCAAAAATGCTGAAAATGGAAGACAAAGAAATCAAACCAGATTTTGATTACAATAAAATTGTTTCCATTTCAAAAGAGGCACGTGAAAAATTATTTAAGATCAAACCACGTACTTTAGGGCAAGCATCAAGGATTTCAGGTGTCTCACCTTCAGATATATCAGTTTTGATGGTTTACATCAATAAGTAACTGATTATCAGTATTTTAACAAAATAAAATTAGACTTTAAATAAATCGATATAAAGCAATAAAAAGATTTTTTAATGTTAGAGTTCCAAAAAGTGTACAAATTCGTCAGAACGTTTAAAATATGCCAAATTTGAAAGATCAGTATTTTAACTTAAAAAATTTAGCGGTTCTAGTAACCACGCTCCTATTTTATGGTTGTGCGAGTATCCAAACCCCACAAGGTGGACCAAAAGATACGAAGCCACCAAAAGTTTTAAGTATGACGCCAAAAAATCAAACGAGGAATTTTAACGCCAAAAAAATCACGATCGAGTTTGATGAATATTTTAATATCAAAGATGAGTTTAAAGAATTTTCGATTTCTCCTGATCAGGAAAAACTTCCGGTTTTAAAGAAGCGTCAAAAAAAACTGGAAATTGTACTTCAGGATTCTTTGGAAAAAAATACTACCTATACTTTAAACTTTGGAAAATCAATAGCCGATGTAAACGAAGGTAATGTGGTTAAAAATTTATCTTATGTTTTCTCAACTGGTCCGGATATAGATTCTTTATCCATCAGTGGCAAGGTCATTAATTCGCTGAGCGACGAACCAGAAAAAGATGCAACCGTATTTATTCTTCCATTAGAAAGAGATACTATTTTTGGAAAGAGACGTCCATCAATATACACTACTACAGATAGCGCGGGAACCTATAAATTAAACAACTTAAGAAAAGGTACCTATAAAGTTTACGCCATTAAGGAAAGTAGCGGCGGTGGTGATAAAATTTATCAGCAGATTTCGGATGAAGTAGGTTTCATTAAAGAGCCTGTGGTGATCGATAAAAACCTGGATAACATTAACCTTCAAATTTTTAAGGAATTAGCCCCAGAATTTCGCGTGGTTGATCGAAAACTGAACAATGATGGAAGTATATCAATTATTTTCAATCAGCAGCTTAAAAGCCCTAAAATTACGGTTATGGATCCACCGGCAGTTGACGTTGGAAAGTATGTACACTACACCAAGAATAATGATACTGCCAAAATATGGTTGAAAGACCTGAGTTTTGATTCGGTTAAAGTGGCGGTTCAGGATCAGGGTAAAGTATTGCAGACTTTAAATTTTACCCGTGGTAAAAAAGATACCTATACCCGTGATGTAACTATAGCAGATAACCTCTCTGGAGGTAAGTTAAATCCGTTTCAGCAATTAACCCTGACTTTCCCATTTCCAATGACTGGTGCAGATCCTTCCAAGATCACGCTATTAGAAGATTCCGTAAAACGTACCAATTTCGAACTGATAAAAGACAGTGTAGATCAACAGAAATACTACATCAAATATCCCTGGAAAACCAAAAGAACTTACGACCTAAAATTAGGTGCAGGTGCATTTACAGCTATATTTAACGCGAAAAATAAAGATGTACCCAAGAAATTTACACTTGAGAATTCAGATGCCTATACTACACTGGCCTTAAATGTTACTGTACCAGATACCGCAAAAAACTATATTGTACAATTTCTTAACGAGAAAAAAGATGTTATTAAATCGTATCCAATAAGCAAAAATTCAAAGATTCTATTTTCTAAATACCCTGCCGGAAAATACATGCTCAGGGTAGTTTACGACGATAATAAAAACGGAATATGGGATACTGGAAGTGTTAAAGGTGGTTACCAGCCCGAAAAAGTTTGGTATTTAAAAGCTTTAATGGATTTAAAACCGAACTGGGAGCGGGAAGATCCATTGGTGATACCACCGCCAACTCCTTAGAAAAATCCATCATCCCGACTGGAACGCAGTAAAATGGAGAGATCTATCTCAAAACAGATTTCTCCATTCCGTTTTACTTCAGTCGAAATGACCACCTAAGTAGTAAACCAACCCGAATACATAATATAATTGTCAGGTAATTTATTTAATAAAGCCCTTTGCTCTTCAGTAATGGGCTTTATTTTTTTTGCAGGTGTACCCGCATATAAATAACCAGTTTCGCATATCGTATTCTCCAAAACCACAGATCCAGCAGCTATAATACAATATTCTTCAATAATGGCATGATCCATTACTATAGCCCCCATCCCTATTAAAACGTTATCCTGTACGGTACAACCATGTACAATAGCATTGTGCCCTAAAGATACGCGATTACCGATGTGTGTTGAGGCTTTTAAGTACGTAGCATGAATTACCGCACCATCCTGGATGTTCGATTCATTTCCGATCGTAATGGCGTTTACATCGCCTCTAATCACGGCATTAAACCACACTGAACATTTATCACCAATCACCACATCACCAACAATGGTGGCATTTTCGGCAATGAAATTATCTTTTCCTATTTCAGGATATTTATTTTTTACGGGCAGTATTAAAGGCATAATATAATGTAAGAGGGTTTGATGGAATGGACGATGTGTAAAAGTCCCCTTAAGGGGATTTAACGTTGGGTTAAAAAACAGTATCTACCAGTTCTTTAGCATGTTCCGGATAATCGGTAGTATAATGTAATCCCCTACTCTCTTTCCTTTGCATCGCCGACTTAATCACCAGATAAGCCGTTTGAATGACGTTCCGTAGTTCGCAAAGTTTAACCGAAACCTTATTTTTTTTATAAAATTCTTCTGTTTCCTGGTAAATTAAAAATAAACGGCGATGTGCCCTTTCTAAACGAAAATCAGAGCGTACAATGCCTACATAATCTCCCATAACCTTTTGCAGCTCTCGCAGGTTATGTGTTACCAATACATCTTCATTACTTTGGGTAACGCCTTTGGAGTCCCACTCCGGAATATGATCGGGAATTACATTATTTTTAAAGTTCTCGATAGCATCCTGATAAATGCGGTGAGCAAAAACGGTAGCTTCCAGTAACGAATTGGAAGCCAAACGGTTAGCACCATGTAAACCAGTTGAAGAACATTCTCCACAGGCATATAAATTTTTTATGGAAGAACGACCATATTCATCAACCAGGATACCACCACACATATAATGCGATGCTGGTGTAACCGGGATATAATCTTTTGTCATATCGATCCCAATTGACAAACATTTCGCGTATATATTGGGGAAATGCTTTAATATATCTGCTTTACTACGCATGGTAATGTCCAGATACACAAATTCATCACCAGATTTTTTCATTTCATTATCTACTGCACGAGCCACAATATCACGCGGCGCCAAGGATTTACGCTCATCGTACTCTTGCATAAATTCTTCACCATTTTTACGCCTTAAAACGCCACCAAAACCCCTAACCGCTTCGGAAATTAAAAACGATGGATACTCTCCGGGATGATATAAAGCCGTTGGATGGAACTGTATAAACTCCATATTCCTCACTTTTCCTTTAGCACGGTAAACCATTGCCATACCGTCACCTGTTGCAATAACCGGATTTGTTGTGGCCGAATACACATGTCCGGCACCACCCGATGCCATCACAGTAACATTTGCCACAATCTTTTCCACATCGTTAAGCTCTGTGTTAAAGGCATATATCCCATAACAGTTAATATCTTCGGTACGTTTATCAACAAATTCACCCAGATGATGCTGGGTAATTAACTCCAACGCAAAGTAATGTGTTAATATCTCTATGTTGCTATTCTCATGTATTTCATTTAGCAACACCCGCTCTATCTCATATCCGGTGATATCTTTATAGTGTAAAACACGGTGTTCAGAGTGACCACCCTCCTTAGCCAGATCATAAAAACCAGAGTTATCCTTATCGAAATTTATACCATAGTCAATGATCTCCTGGATACGCTGAGGTCCCTCTTTTACAACTATTTCCACAATTTTTTCGTCGCATAATCCATCACCGGCAATCAGTGTATCTTCGATATGTTTTTCAAAAGAATCACCTTTATCCACCACAACTGCAACACCACCCTGGGCGTATTTTGTATTCGATTCGTCTTCGTTAGACTTCGTAACAATTAAAACCTTACCAAACTTTGCAGCTTTAAGTGCAAAACTCAAACCCGCTATACCTGAGCCGATTACCAGAAAATCTACTTTCCTCATTAATAAAATCATTTACTTTATCCACGATGTTAACAACTAGTTAATAAATGTTAACTCCATGTCTAAATTATCCTAACAAATAAATTTGAATGTTTAAAGCTACTCTAAAAACACAATTTGCCACAATCTTTTGCGCAATTTTTAAGCAGCTTTATACAAGTAATTAACTTTTTACCCACTTATAAACAATTAACATTCCAGTATTGATAAAAATTGAACCGATTTTCGATAACCCTGAAAATCAAACTTATGATATTACAAAAATGTAATCTAAATGTTAGTAAACGATTAACAACTTATATAAAAGAAAGAATTTTCTGAACTTGCCAACATTATTAACACACTAATAAACAAACAAGATTTATTTATTTAAAATAACTTATTAATTATTGAGACGTGGAAAGCTTTATCTTTGACCAACGTCAAAATTCAAAAAAGGAAAATTTTAAAATGAACATAGATGTCTTAGAAGAAATCAACAAAAAAGGTTTCGCAGAAGAAGAAATTGATCCTACACTCGATCTTTTTGCAGAGATTGAGAAATTAAAAAAGGAAAAGAATGCCATTATCCTGGCTCATTATTACCAAGAACCTGATATACAGGATATTGCGGATTATATAGGTGATAGTTTGGGGTTATCGCAGGAAGCTGCAAAAACGGATGCTGATGTAATTGTGTTTGCTGGCGTGCATTTTATGGCCGAAACGGCAAAGATTTTATCGCCCAATAAAACGGTTTTATTGCCTGATGTAAAAGCAGGATGCTCATTAGCAGATAGTTGCCCACCGCATTTATTTAGAAAATTTAAGGAAAAATATCCGGATCACCTGGTAATCACCTACGTAAACTGCACAGCCGAATTAAAAGCTTTAAGTGATATTGTTTGTACAAGTACCAATGCGGTGCAGATTGTAGAGAGTTTACCTAAAGATCAAAAAATCATTTTTGGTCCGGATCGTAACTTAGGTGCTTACGTAGCGAAAAAAACAGGTAGGGATTTGGTATTGTGGAATGGTGCCTGCATGGTTCATGAAATTTTTTCGCAGGAAAAAATTACAAAACTGAAAGAACGCCACCCAAATGCCAAATTTATTGCGCACCCGGAATGTGAAGAAGTGGTTTTGAAAATGGCTGATTACATTGGTTCTACCACCGGTTTGTTAAAATATACCATCACCAATCCGGCTACAGAATTTATTGTGGCTACCGAAAGTGGGATTATTCACCAGATGGAAAAAGCAAATCCGACAAAAACGTTTATACCAGCACCACCTAATAACAGCTGTGCTTGTAACGATTGTCCGTATATGAAAAGAAATACTTTAGAAAAACTATATTTATGTATTAAAAATGGTTTGCCTGAGGTAACTGTTCCTGAGCATATTATTGAACAGGCGCGTAAACCGATTCAAAGAATGCTTGATATTTCTGCTGAACTGGGGTTGTAAAATCTATCAAACCTTAAAGGTTTATTTAAATTATTAATGGAAAAAAACAACATCCTTAAAAATTATTCAGGCTTATTATGGCTTTTGGCAGGTATTACTGTAGGGAGCATAGTGGGGTTAATTTTTGGGAAAAGTGTTGAAAGTATAAAACCCCTGGGTGATATATTTTTGAACCTGTTGTTTACTGCCGTTGTTCCCTTGGTGTTTTTTGCAGTTTCATCTGCCATTGCAAATATCGATCGAAGTAAAAAACTCGGGAGATTATTAACCGTGATGGTTTTAGTTTTCCTGGCCACCATATTAATTTCTGCAGTTTTGACATTGGTAGCCACTTGGATTTTTCCGATACATCAACAATTGGGAAATGCAACAATACCGTTAGAACCAGAAAAAATTCAATCATTTGGAGAACAAATGACCCAACTTTTAACCGTTGGAGAATTTTTTGAGATCGGTAGCAGGAAAAATATGCTGGCACTGATTATTTTTTCAGTTTTAGTGGGATTTTCTACACTATATGCAGAAAAAGAGGGTGATGGATTTAAAAAATTTCTCGTTTCTGGTAACGAAGTGATGAAAAAACTCATCATTTTGATCATGAAACTGGGTCCGATAGGTTTAGGTGCCTATTTTGCCTATCAGGTTGGGGTATTTGGTCCACAGCTTTTTGGTACTTATGCAAAAGCTTTAGGTTTGTATTATGGTGTTGGGGCATTTTATTTTATTGTTTTTTTCACTTTATATGCTTTTGTAGCTGGTGGATTTAAAGCCATAAAAGTATTCTGGAAAAATAATATTGTACCTTCTTTAACTTCTATCGGAACCTGTAGTAGCATTGCCACTATTCCTGCAAATTTGGAAGGGACTACAAAAATGGGAGTACCGGCTTACATCACCAATGTAACGATTCCTTTAGGATCGACATTGCATAAAGATGGTTCGAGCATTAGTTCCATTATAAAAATAGCCGTTGTTTTTGCCATTTTTGGTAAAGATTTGGTACATGTTGATACCATTATTTTAGCCTTGGGCATTACGGTTTTGGTGAGTATAGTAGAGGGTGGAATACCAAACGGAGGATATATTGGCGAACTATTAATGATTTCGGCTTACCAACTGCCACCAGAAGCTTTACCACCTGCCATGATTATAGGAACATTGGTCGATCCAATGGCTACTTTGTTAAATGCCACCGGTGATAATGTTGCGGCCATGTTGATTGCCAGATTTACCGAGGGTAAAAATTGGATGGAAAGTAAGGATTTGTCATCCTGACGAAGAAAGGATCTGTTTGCTAAGAAGCAATGGCTTGAAGTCGGGCAATGATTCTTCGCTATACTCAGCATGACAAATAATTTTAAAAATAAAAAATAAGGGCTTTGCCCTTTAGAAATGTATAATTATTAATAAAAGCCCCTTAAGGGGTTTGGGGTGAATATGTTTGAAAATAAAGAGCGTACAGATATTAATGAATTAGGTGAGTTTGGGTTAATTAAACACCTAACTACTAATTTTAAAATTAAAAACGATTATTCGGTAAAAGGTGTGGGCGATGATGCAGCCGTTTTGGATGCCAAAGGAAAACAGACCTTAATTTCGACTGATTTGTTATTGGAGGGAATCCACTTCGATTTAGCTTATGTGCCCTTAATGCACCTGGGTTACAAAGCAGTACAGGTAAACCTGAGTGATATTTATGCGATGAATGGAAAAGCCAGTCAGATTACGGTTTCGCTGGGTTTATCAAGTAAATTTCCATTAGAGGCTGTTGAAGAAATTTATAAAGGTATTGAGCTGGCTTGTAACAAATACAATATTGATTTAATTGGTGGCGATACTTCTTCAAGTAAACAAGGTTTAGTGATCAGTATTACCAGTATTGGTTATGCAGACGCTGATAAAGTAGTATACAGAAATGGTGCACAGGAACATGATTTACTTTGTGTTTCAGGTGATTTGGGCGGCGCTTATTTAGGCCTGCAGATTCTGGAAAGGGAGAAATTAATCTACCTGGAAAATCCTCAGATCCAACCAGATCTGGAAGGAAAAGATTACATCATAGAAAGGCAGTTGAAACCTGAGGCCCGGATGGATATTGTTGCACTTTTGGATGACCTGAACATCAAACCAACTTCAATGATAGATGTTTCAGATGGTTTAGCTTCAGAGATTCTGCATCTGGCAGAACAGTCTGATAAAGGAATGACTATTTATGAAGAGAAAATTCCTTTAGATCCAATGACTTATGAAACAGCCCGTGAGCTAGGTTTAGATCCAACGGTTTGTGCCTTAAGTGGTGGCGAAGATTATGAATTGTTGTTTACCATCAGTCAGGAAGATTATAAAAAGCTGAAACATGATGTAGATATCACTGTGATTGGTCATGTTACCGATAAAAATTCGGGCTGTAAAATGGTTTCTAAATCAGAAAAAGTACATGAGCTAAAAGCCCAGGGCTGGAACGCTTTTAATAAATAAAATAAAGGGTTGTTTATTTTTAACGCCGCTGGCAAAAAAGTTGACAACCCTTTTCCCTCTCATTTTTAACGCTTCATGAAAAAAATAATAACGCTCTTATTTATTTTCTTTACACTTGCTTCTAATGCTCAAAGTAATAAGGAAATCGTATCTGTAAAATTTGGATATGGCTCCACAAATGTGGTTGTTAAAGAGGCTAATTCTCCAACTTTAAATCTATTTGGTTACAGTTTTTCAAGCGGAAATACTTTTGTTGGAGAGGGAATTGAACTGGGTTTATCAAAATCCATTAATTCCAGCTTATTTGTCGAATTGGGATTTTCTAATTTCAAAGGCGCTGATTTAATTTATAAAATTAATAGTTACGAAAGAACCTATAAGCTAAAAGGTTTTCAGGTACCTATTTCTGTTAATTATCTTTTTAGGAAAGAGGAAAAAAGATTACGAATTAATTTAGGTGCCGGATTACAGTATTTTAAATCAACATTAAATCAATTTGAGCGCTACGTTAATACCAATGATATTCAGGTAGAAAATCAGCCTGTAGGCATTGATATATCGGAAATACATTTTTTGTTTAGGCCTGGTTTACAATATAGGATAGTTGAGAATTTAACAGCAGCTTTTGTGGTTAAAGTTTCGTTATCTCCAAAAGGGAGATATACTGATAACCCCGCTATTTCAGTTAGATACACATTTATCACAAAGTGCTAAGTATTTAAAAATCAGTACTTTATTCAAGTAATAAAATATATAAAAAATCGTCCTGGGGATGTCAGAAAAAATAGCTAGATTTGCAAGTTTTGGCTTATAATTTAAGGTAGCTATAAATCTTGTGTTTCATTTAAATCCAGGTACTTCGTATCAATCTGTTTTGTAGCCTTAGCACCAAGTTTCTTAATCTTTTCTGAGGTATTGGTTAAATTCCCGGCACCAACTGATAATTTATTAATGGCTTTATCGTAAGCATCCTGTCCGTTTTTAATGTATTTGCCAATATTTTCCATATCGGCTACAAAACCCACAAACTTATCGTACATGCTGCCGCTTAAACGGGCAATTTCCATTACGTTACGGTTTTGGCGTTCCTGTTTCCACATGCTGGCAATGGTGCGCAAAGTTGCAAGCAAAGTTGACGGACTTACAATCACCACTCTCCTGTCCCATGCAAAATTGAAAAGTTCTGCATCTTTTTGCACTGCAATGCTGAAAGATGATTCGATGGGAACAAACAATAAAACAAAATCCGGAGAGTTGATTTTATATAAATCCTGATAACTTTTTGATGATAGCTCCTGGATGTGATTCTTAATAGAGGCTAAATGCTGTTTTACATAGCCTTCACGCTCTTCTTCGGTGTCTGCTGATACGGAACGTTCATAAGCAACCAAACTTACCTTAGCATCAACCACAAGATGTTTGTCATCCGGGAGGTCGATTACTACATCGGGCTGGTAGCGGCTACCTTCTGCGGAAGTATGTGAGGCTTGAATGCGGTATTCTTGATCCCTAACTAAACCAGAGCGTTCCAGCACCTTTTCCAGAATAATCTCTCCCCAGTTTCCCTGCTTTTTACTGTCGCCTTTTAAAGCTTTGGTTAAATTATTGGCATCTTCCTGGATGAGTTTGCTTTGAATCTGTAATTCGGAAATTACGCCCTTTAAAATATTCCTTTCGTCTGATTCGGCTTTGTAAACCTTTTCTACCTTATCTTCAAATGCTTTGATATTTTCTTTCAGAGGATTAAGGATAATATCCAGGTTGGTGCGGTTTTGCTCAATAAATTTCGTAGATTTTTCTTCCAGTATTTTATTGGCAATCAATTCGAAATCTTTATTTAGGTTTTGTTGTGATTGCTCGTAACTTACCTTTTGTTCGGCCAGTTTTTCTTTTTCGGCCAGGTAGAACGATCTTGTACTTTCAAGCTCGCGGTTGGCATCTGCCAGGCGGTCGCGTTCGGCTTGTAATTCATCAATCAAACGTTGCTGCTCTTGTTTAAGGAGTATGGTGATATGTTCTTTTTCTACTGATAAGTTAGAAACGCGTTCGTCGGCTTTGGCTAAACTGATTTTTAAAATTTCATTTTCGCTTTTTATCCGCTCAAATTCTTCTACAGATACAATAGATAACGCAGCCTGAGGTTTCTTTAGCAATAAAATGACCAGGACAATTAAAATAACAATTAGTAAAGCAATGCCGACAATATCCATAATGATAAAAATTTTAGCAAAAATGGAGATTTAAAATAGATATACCAAAAAAAATTAGTCAGTTTGAACAGGATAAAACCGTAAAAATTAATTATAATTGGGCATTACTATTTTATAAATGAATGCATTAACAGTCCTTATTTCCTGCCCTGATCAGGTGGGTTTGGTTACAAACATTACCCGTGTACTGGCTGCGCATCAACTCAATATTATCGCCATGCGCGAGTTTGTTGATGAAGCCAATAAAACCTTTTTTACAAGGATTGCCTGTACCGGAAATCTGGAGGATGCAGAGAAATTGAAGGAAAAACTTTTAGAAAATCTCCCTAATGCTGCCGAGGTAAATTTAATTACGGAACAGGAGAAGCAGATTGCTGTTTTGGTAACCAAAGAGTATCACTGTTTGGCAGAAATACTGATCAAAAACCAATTTAAAACTTTAGGGGCGAATGTTCAATGTGTAATAGGCAATTATGAAAGTTTAAGGGATTTTACGGAAAAACTGGGTATTCCTTATTTTTATGTAGATCATGCAAACAAGGCTAAAAGTGTATTCGAAGCTGAAATAAAAGAAATCATTAATCAATTTGAGGTAGATTACCTGGTACTGGCCAAGTTTATGCGGATTTTATCGGCTGATTTTGTAAAAGATTATGCGGGTAAAATCATCAATATACATCATTCTTTTTTACCTGCTTTTATTGGTGCCAACCCCTATAAACAGGCTTTTGAGCGTGGTGTAAAAATTATTGGTGCAACAGCCCATTTTGTTACCGATAACCTGGATGAAGGCCCGATTATTACCCAGCACACCAATCACGTTGACCATAATTTTGGCGTGAAAGAAATGGTAAGGGCCGGGAAAGAAATTGAGAAAAAAGTATTATTAGAAGCATTGGAACTTATTTTTGAAGACCGCATTTTTGTGAGTGGGAATAAAACGGTGGTGTTTAAATGATGTAAAATGTAAAATGGATGATGGAATTGATTTCACGTTTTTATGCCACGGAAACTCAGAAACACGGAATATTAATCTCGATTGGTTATCCTGAGCGGAGTAGAAGGATAACATTTATTCATTCTAAAGGTGAAAAAATTAACTTTGCGCCTCACTCTGCTTCCTTTGCGGTTAAAAAACGTTATAAATTAGCTAAGAGCAAATTTGCCACATCTTCTCCTGTTTGTGAGCCTATGGCAATGCCCATACCGTTACACCTCGTTGCGCAAAATACATTCGGACGGATTTCTGCTATAAAAGGTTCCAGTATTTTACCAAAGGCCATAATGCCACTCCAGCGATAGTCAATTTCAAAATCTGTTTTTGGCAAAATTACATTTTTGAGTAAATCTTCCAGTGCCAGCTGAATCCGTTCGGTTTGTCCGAATGTGGTGGTTTCTTCAGCCTCGAAATCAATGTTTCTTCCACCGCCCAATAAAATCCGACCATTTATATTTCTGAAATAATAAAAACCTTTATCATAATGGAACGTGCCTGCTACTTTTAAATCTTTAATGGGTTTGGTAATTAAAACCTGACCGCGGCCCGGGTTAATCTCAATACCAGGAAAAAGATCTTTTATAAAGGCATTGGTTGTAACAATCAACCGTTTACAGCAAAAGTTTCCGTTTTTGGTGATCAGGCAGGAACCTTTTGATTCTTCCTCAATTTGATCTACCCTACAATTATTAAAAATGCTAATGCCCAGCTGCTGTGCATATCGGATTAAAGCAAACATCATTTTACCACTATCAATCTGAGCTTCATAACGGTTTTCGATTAAAGTACTTACACCTTCGAAACCAAAGGAACTGATCTTTTTATTGCTTAAACCAAAAGCATTGGATCCAACAACATCGTTAACAAGACGGTTAAAATGTTCAATTTTGGATACACCTGTTTCAACCAAAAAATTATCTCCGTTTTTAAATAATTCGTATCCACCTAAACATTGGTAATCTATGGCATTATCGCCCAGTAAATTGCGTAGTTTGAGCAGGCCTTTCCAACGTTTTTCAATGAGCGCTGAAAGTTGATCGACACCAATCATTTCTTCCTGTTCAATCAGTTCAGAAATGCTCCCAAAACAGGCAAAACCGGCATTTTTTGTACTTGCGCCTGTAGGTAAAAATCCCCTTTCGAGGATTGCTATTTTTAAGGAAGGAGCTGTTTTTTTGAGGTGGATGGCTGCGTTTAATCCAACAATACCGCTACCAATAACAATGGCATCATAATTACAAAAAAATGATTCTTTTTCCCAGTATGAAAGCTCGGTTGGCATAGCATAAATGTACTGTTTTTTAACACCAAAATAATATGGGAACGCTTTTTGATATATGCCGGATGAAAAACATACATAAGAAAATGGGAGTTTATTTAATATTAATCATCCCGGTATTATTGTTGAGCATGTTTGTACAATGGCGTTTTAGAAACAAGTTTTCTATGTACGCCGAAATGCAATTAAGCTCAGGTTTATCGGGCAAGGAGGTAGCAGAAAGAATGCTGCATGATAATGGGATATACGACGTGAAAGTGATGAGTACCGAAGGGCAATTAACAGATCATTACAATCCAACAGATAAAACCGTTAATTTAAGTACAGATGTTTATTACAGCCGAAGCGTGGCTGCAGCTGCAGTGGCGGCTCACGAATGTGGGCATGCTGTACAACATGCAAAATCGTACAGCTGGCTTAACTTAAGGAGCACAATGGTTCCGGTGGTAAGCATATCATCCAATCTTTTACAATGGGTATTATTGCTTGGTGTAATGTTACTGGCTTTCTCAGTAACACCAGTTGTTTTGGCTATTGGAGTGGTAGGATTGGCATTGGTAACGGTATTTAGCATTATTACTTTACCGGTTGAATTTGATGCCAGTAACCGGGCTTTGGCCTGGTTAAAAAATAACAGCGGCGTAATGCAAACACAGGAAGAAAATGCACAGGCTAAGGATGCACTTTGGTGGGCCGCCATGACTTATGTGGTAGCTGCTGTGGGTGCGCTTGCTAACTTACTCTACTATGCATCAATGCTTTTTGGAAGAAGCAGGGATTAAAGGATATCCAATTATGAAAAATACAACTCGGCCGGGATCATAATCCTGGCCGTTTTTGGTTTGATGATATTTTAATGAAGTTTTTTTGGAAAGCAGTTTTCGGTGGAAATAGGAAAGCTTCTGTCCAGCTCTACGTTCTTTCCGACAAAACCTGTGAAACAAGCAAGCACAAAATAAAAAAGTAAGAACAAGTGCTTAAACCGGAACCACTTCGATCAGGTTTAGGTGGCACGGTAGGTTATACTATTTGGGTTGCAGGGTTGGGGGAAGAAGATTTTACGCCATGCTGTTAAACCTTTAATATTAGCAGAAACACTGCAATTTAAACCTGATTGACGTGAAAAGCCCGGAGCGAAGCGAGGACTTGAAATGAAAAGTAGGACTAACATTAAATTGGAATGCTGAAATTGCTTTTCTAACCTAAGTAATCATATTAACTGTATAGATTTCTCCCTTTCGCTGCGCTTCAGTCGAAATGACGGTTCTTCGAAGGATTAATTTAATTTATAAGGGGCTACTAATTGAAATTCGGGTATATCGACATCGAATTCTGAACCATCAATATCGCGTTTCATCAGGTAAGTGCCCTTCATGCTGCCCATATCGGTTTTTAGGTTACAACCCGAAACGTACACATGGGTTTCGCCGGGTTGGATAATAGGTTGTAAACCAACAACACCTTCACCTTCTACTTCCCTACGACTGGAGTTAGAATCGAAAATTAACCACTGGCGGCGCATTAACTGTACAGCATAATCAGAAAGATTAGAAATTTCTACGCGATAAGCGAACATAAAATGTTCGTTGGCCGGATTTGAATATTCTGGCTGGTAAACTGTTTCAACTGAAACTTTAACCCCATCTGTAATAGCTGTAACCATGATAATAACGAATGTATGAAAAAAGCTTTCAAAAATCAAGCCAGTACCTTAGTAGCATCGTAGTTGGCAAATTTTTCTGCCACTTCTTCTAAAATGCTGTAAATGTTATTGATATCGGGCTCGGCCACTAAACGCATGCGGTATGGTTTAAAATCGGGCAGACCTTTAAAATAATTGGCATAATGGCGGCGCATTTCGAAAATTCCGGTTTTAGGACCTTTCCATTCCAGTGATTTATCCAAATGGGTACGGCAAACTTCAATGCGTTCTTCAATGGTTGGTCCGGCAAGGTGTTCGCCGGTTTTGAAGAAGTGTTTTACCTCGCGGAAAATCCATGGGTAACCAATAGCTGCCCGGCCGATCATAATGCCATCTACCTCATATTCCATGCGCCAGTTGGCCGCTTTTTCAGGACTATCTACATCACCATTGCCAAAAATCGGGATTTTGATGCGTGGATTGCGCTTAATTTCGCGGATAAGCGCCCAATCTGCTTCGCCTTTATATAATTGTGCCCTTGTACGGCCATGGATGGTAAGTGCCTGGATGCCCACATCCTGTAGTCGCTCGGCAACTTCGTAAACATTTTTAGTGTTATCGTCCCAGCCTAAGCGGGTTTTAACGGTAACGGGTAAATGCGAAGCTTTAACTACAGCATCTGTCATTTTTACCATTTTATCAATATCCTGAAGCAGACTAGAGCCCGCACCTTTACAAACTACATTTTTTACGGGGCAGCCGTAATTAATGTCGACTAAATCTGGTCCGGCGGCCGAAGCAATTTCGGAAGCTTCGCGCATGTGTTCAATATCGCCACCAAAAATCTGGATACCGATGGGTCTTTCATATTCGAAAATATCAAGTTTTTGTATGCTCTTCGCTGCATCCCGAATCAAGCCTTCCGAAGAAATAAACTCGGTATACATCATATCAGCCCCGTTTTTTTTGCATACGTAACGGAAAGGCGGATCGCTTACATCCTCCATTGGAGCGAGCAATAAAGGGAACTCACCTAAATCAATATTTCCTATCTTAACAGACATTTTCTATCTTCAACGATTAATAAAACATACAAAGGTACAAATAATGAATTTTGTAACACCCATCCGCAAAGGCAGCCACCCACTTTTACAGATATTTTTACTTTGCGTTTACTGGGCCGTTGGTGCGGTAATATGCACATTATTAGGCTTTATAGCAGTTGCAATTGTTTATGGCACCTCTATATTTGGCGAATTTGGTGCCATTATGAGTGGCGACCCTAAATTTATCACAGCCTTAAAAATAATCCAGATTTCTAGTTCTATAGGAATGTTTATTTTACCTCCTATCGTTTTAGCGTATACAGAAGGACAAAAACCGAATACTTTTTACAGATTTAACAAGCCTAATTTTCTTCCTTTTGTTTTGGTTTTTGCCATAATGGTGGTGAGTATGCCTGTTATGGAATGGGTAGCGGTTGTCAATCAAAAAATGGTACTACCTGAGTTTTTAAAGGGACTGGAAAACTGGATGAAAATGAAGGAACAGGAAGCCATGAAAATGACCATTCAACTGATTACGGTGAGGAATAACTGGGATTTTGTGGTTAACCTGGTGATGATTGCGGTATTGCCTGCTATTGGCGAAGAGCTCTTTTTCAGAGCTGGGCTGCAAGGCTCGTTACAAAAAATGTTGGGTAATCATCACATTGCCATTTGGAGCGCAGCTATTATTTTTAGTGCGATCCATTTCCAGTTTTATGGATTTTTGCCACGCATGTTGCTGGGCGCAGGCTTTGGCTACCTGTATTATTACAGCGAAAGTATCTGGTATGCCATGCTGGCGCATTTTTTAAACAATGCTTATGCGGTTTGTGCTGCTTTTTATATGCAAAAGCATAATATGCCACTTGATAAAGCTGATGAACCGATCGGTTTTCCGTGGTATGGCTATTTAATTAGTGCAATAATTACCATAGCTTTGTTTAAATTTTTTAAAGATAGCGCAACACGTGAGCGAAAATTGGGTTAAAGTATATACCACCAGCAATGCCTTTGCGGCCGAGGTATTAAAACAGGGATTAACAGAAGCCGGCATACCAGCGGTAACGATAAATAAACAGCTCTCGGCATATAATATTGGCGAAATAAATGTTTTGGTGAATAAGGTCGATTTCGATAAGGCCATAGAATACATTGTTGAAAACGAAATAGAATAACATGTTAAACACCGTCCATTTTACATTCCCCATCTTACCTTTTTAGCATGAAAACCAGGGCAATAACCGCTTTCTTTTTTACCATTGTAATGCTTGGCTCGATCCTTTTGGGGAGTTATGCATTTACTGCATTTTACCTAATTTTAAGCGTTTTATCTTTATTCGAATTTTATAAGTTGATTAAAAATTCAGGCATCAGGCCACACCGGAATATTGGTTTGGTTGCCGGATCTTTGATATTTTTAATGGCAGCAGGTTTACATTACTTAAAATATGATGTGAAATACCTGTTGCTTTGTATTCCTTTAATTTTCTCGGTTTTTATTACCGAGTTGTATAAGAAAAACAAAATTCCGTTCGCCAATATTTCTTACACTTTTGTTGGTTTTGTTTACGTAACGATTCCTTTTTGTTTTTTTCACGCACTCGGCTTCTTAAAAAACTGGAACGAATATAACTTTCATCTTCCACTGGCCTTTTTATTAATGCTTTGGGCAAATGATACCGGGGCCTATCTTTTTGGTGTAAAATACGGTAAACGAAAACTGTTCGAACGCCATTCGCCAAAGAAAAGCTGGGAAGGTTTTTTTGGAGGGATGTTTACCAGCGTGCTGGTTGCTTTTGGCCTGTCGTTCTGGTTTACAGAAAGTCCGGCATGGGTATGGGCTGGTATGGCCTTATTAATTGCAAATTTTGGTACACTGGGTGATCTGGTAGAATCGATGCTTAAACGCAGCTTGGATACAAAAGACAGTGGCGGATTATTACCAGGACATGGCGGTTTGCTAGATCGTTTTGATGGGTTGTTGTTGGCTGCACCGGTGGTTTATGCCTATTTGTATTTGATTTTGTATTAGATTAACCACAAAGACACGAAAGCACAAATAAATGAGGTTCATATTAATGTAGTTTGTTATTAGCGATGCAATCGCTATTCTCGCTAATCCTCGTTACAAACGAGGACTATGATTTTTCTATAGATTTATTTAGTGGAAGCAACCACAACATAATATTCTCTTTCTACCTGCTCACCTGTTTTACTCTGTACCTGTTCTAATTTTTTAAGGGTATTTTTAATTTGGAAGCCAGCACTTGCCAATAACTCCTGTACTTTTTCTACCTCATAAAGCGTAAAACCATAAGCAGTAAAAGGAAGATTTTGCATAAAATTTTTATCTGCAAAGCATAAGGCAAGGATGCCGTTTGGTTTTAAAGTGCGCTTAATTTCATTAAGGTATTTACTTGGATTGCTCCAGAAATAAATGGTATTGACGGTAAAAATTTTATCGAACTGATTATTTTCAAAGGGTAGCGTAGCTCCATCCGTTAGCTCAAAATGGACAATACCTTTATCAACAAAATCCTGATTGATTTTTTCTGCTTCGGCAATAATTGTTTCTGAAATATCAGCTCCATAATACTTTAAATTTTCCGCTTTTGATAATAATTGAGCAATATGCCCACCATTTCCATGGCCGATTTCTAAAATGGTATTATTGTTTTGTAGGTTTAATGCAACAATGGCCGAGCTGGTCATTCCAAGATTACTGGCGTGCATCATCTCGCCTGTTTTAATGCCATGTTCGCCTTCAGGACAGCCCAATTGCTTCGCAATATTTTTTAAATCTTCTTCAGAATGTTGATGCTCCATAATCAAATTTAAAGATTTAAACCTGATGATTTTTATACCATCTTAGCTAAAACTTATAACATTATTTGATTACCTGTACCGGTTTTTTGTTTTCATCGATGGCTACAAAAGTAAAATCGCCATGTACGGCCAGTTCCCTTCCTTCGGCATACATCTGCTCAATGTAAATTTCTACATTAACCTTTAAACTGGTATTCCCAACATGGCTTACTTTACCAATAAGCTCTATGATGGTACCCGCTGGGATTGGTTTTTTAAAATCTATCCGATCGCTGCTTACCGTTACCATAATCTGGCGGCTAAAACGTGTGGCGGTAATAAAAGCAACTTCGTCCATTAAATGCATGGCGGTGCCGCCAAAAAGCGTATCGTAATGGTTGGTTGTATTTGGGAAAACGGCTTTAAAAATACTGGTTTTTGAGTTTTCTATTCTTTCTTCTAAGGTCATGAGGGTAAATATATGATGAGTAAAAAGCTTTGACAACTTTCTGATTAGAAAGTTGTCAAAGTAAGGGCTTGCTTCAGAGAAAACTGTCGTCTCTCTGGGGTAACAATTGAGGCAATTAATTTGCCTGAAGATCTGCTGATAGTACTTCTTCCGTTTTACGCATCTCTTTTGCCGCTTCAACCATTTCGATCAATGCTTTTTTGGTTTCGTCCCATCCGCGGGTTTTTAAGCCACAATCAGGGTTTACCCACAGTTGCGCTGAAGGAATAACGGATTTTGCTTTTTTCAATAATTGAACCATTTCTTCCCGCCTCGGAACCCTTGGGGAGTGGATATCGTATACACCCGGACCAATTTCGTTTGGATATTTAAAATCGGCAAAAGCGTCTAATAGTTCCATCTGCGAACGTGAAGTTTCAATCGTGATCACGTCAGCGTCCATATCGGCAATGTTCTGGATGATATCGTTAAATTCAGAATAACACAT
Source organism: Pedobacter roseus (assembly GCF_014395225.1). Lineage (NCBI taxonomy): Bacteria > Pseudomonadati > Bacteroidota > Sphingobacteriia > Sphingobacteriales > Sphingobacteriaceae > Pedobacter > Pedobacter roseus. The sequence goes on along the minus strand of NZ_CP060723.1, from coordinate 5,365,430 downwards.
GTGCGTATGAATCTGTGTATCGTCTTTTACGCCACTAGCCGAAATTTTAAAGGCTTTAACCGCCCAGTTCAGGTAATTTTGCCAATCTGCCTTGCGCAAAGGTAAACCCTCTCTAATGGCGGGTTCATCAATCTGAATGATTTTAATACCTGCATTCTCCAGGTCGCAAACTTCATCTCGGATGGCTAAAGCAATTTGTGTACAGGTTTCTGATCGTGGCTGATCATTACGTACAAACGACCATTGTAAAATGGTAACCGGACCAGTTAACATACCTTTCATGTATTTCGAAGTAAGCGATTGCGCATAAGCGGTCCACTTCACTGTCATAGGTTCTGGTCGCGAAACATCACCAAAAATGATTGGTGGTTTTACACAGCGCGAGCCATAGCTTTGTACCCATCCGTTTTTAGAGAAAGCGAAACCATCTAATTGCTCACCGAAGTATTCAACCATGTCGTTACGTTCAAATTCCCCATGTACGAGTACATCCAGGTCGATTTCTTCCTGCCATCTTACTGCTTTTTCGGTTTCCAGCTCAATTAGATTATCATATTCTTCAACAGTAAAAGTTGCGTTTTTAAGCTTGGCCCGCCAGCTTCTTACTTCTGCTGTTTGAGGGAAAGATCCGATGGTGGTGGTAGCATAAATGGGTAGATTAAGCTCCTGTTGTTTGATTTTTCTTGCCGAAAATGGACTCAGACGTTCGACATCCTGCTCTTTTAAGGCCGAAACACGTTCTTTTACTGCCGGATTATGGATGATCTTTGAAACTTTACGGTTAGCGATTGCAATTTTGTTTTCCTCCAGCTTTTGCAGGGTAGATGCAGGGCTTTCGTTCGTAATGAGTTTTTTTAAGGTAGCCAGCTCAGCAATTTTTTGCTTTGCATAGGCCAGCCATTGTTTAATTTCTGCCGATAAATTTTTTTCGTTGGTTTCATTGTCCAGATCAACCGGTGAGTGGATTAATGAACAGGATGGTGCAATCCATACTTTATCTAAGCCTCTTTTTTCAACCGCCTGATTAATGATAGAAACAGATTTTTCAAAATCATTCTTCCAGATGTTCCTTCCGTCTACCAAACCTAAAGAAAGGGTGGTATCCTCTTTTAACAAAGCTAAAACGTTGTTTAACTGATCTTCAGCACGTACCAGATCGATATGTAAAACATTTACCGGCAATGAAGTAGTTAAGGCAAGATTGTTACCTAAACCCTCGAAATAAGTTGCTAAAACGATCTTTAACCTTGGGAAAGCTTTTCTAATTTCCTTATAAACATATTCGTAAGCTTTTTTGTCTTTTTCGGTTAAATCTAAAGTCAAAAATGGTTCATCAAACTGTACATGTTCTACATTCAAAGCATCTAAACGAGATAAAATCTCGATATAAACCGGAAGCAGGTTTTTGATCAGGTCTATTTTTTCAAATCCGGCTTCTTTTTCCTTGCCCAATAAAAGATAGGAAACCGGGCCGATTAGAACCGGTTTGGTGGTAATACCCAATTGTTTGGCCTCGTAAAACTCATCGATGATTTTAGTTGAGAAAAGTTTAAAAGGCTGGTCTTTGTAAAACTCTGGCACAATGTAGTGGTAATTGGTATCGAACCATTTGGTCATTTCCATCGCTACTACATCCAATCCTTCTTTTTGGTAACCTCTTGCCATGGCGAAATAAAGATCAAGTTCTTCATTCCCTTTTTTCAGGATTACCTCGTTATACCTTTTCGGGATTGCCCCAAAAGTTAAGGAATGATCGAGTACATGATCGTAAAAAGAAAAATCGTTTGATGGAATCACATCAATGCCTGCTTCTTTTTGAAGTTTCCAATTTTCGTGGCGAATGTTTTTGCCCACCTGAAGTACATTTTTGTACCCAGTTTTATCTGCCCAGTAATTTTCGCAGATTTTCTTTAATTCCCTTTGACTACCTATTCGCGGGTAGCCCAGATTTTGCGTTAGCATCTCTTTTAAAGATTAAGTAAATAAATCGTTTAAAAGCTCAAAACCGTATTTTTTAATAATTTCTGTTCAAAATAAAAAGGAAAGGTTATGGCACAGCCTGCCCACTTATCAGCAAAAAAGCTTAAAGCAAGCATATAAAATTTTAATTTTATTGTGTGCAATCAGACCTGACCAATTACTTTATAACGCGAAAGTACCGTCAATTCAATATAGGCAGGTCTCCTGACTTATTCCCGATCTTATCGCCTTCCCATCCCGGTAAAACGGCACAGTGGCATGAATGATAAGACCGTTGTCTTTTTACTAAAAGACAGAATTTACAGTTGCGCGACAGCTCGTGATTTGCACACGATTCCCTATTAATCCCGGGTATAATTCCGGGAACCTGTATCGGTTGATGAAAAATAAAGTTAAGAACTTACATCAGTACAAATGTATGGATTAGGATTTAAAGATTAAGGTATTTTTGTAAGCGTTGATTTTACCACCTCTCATCAGTTAGAGACTATGTGGACATATATAGTAAATATTTTTTCGCTCTATGCCGCGGAGGCATGGTACTTTGGAGCGCCAAAGTACCCAAAGCGCTTTGTCAATCCAACAAGGAGCCTCCACACGACCTCTCCCTCATCAAAAACAACGGCACTTTGTTTTGTTCGTTGATGCTAATTGAATGTTTTTGCAAATCTGAACACAAAACCACTGCGTTAAGGTTTGATTGTGCTAAGGGGTTCTGTCCTGCATCTGTTTTTTTGATTTCCCGCTCTTGGGATTGACGACGTTCTTCGGTATAACCTGTTCGTTTTTTCAAAGCAAGCCAACATAGTGCCTTAAAAAATTTCAACGACGCGTTACATAATAAATTAGGTGAACGGGCATAAACACTTATATCTGTGTGCATCCTTTTTATCTGTGGTTAATAGTGTGCTCATGGAATCACTTGTAACAAATTTACAGCAAGCCGTTTTTGGTGCTGATTCTCTATTATATTTGGTTACCTAACTAAACACCCTTATTATGATAAAAAACTACTTTAAAGGGCTTTGCATTGCTTTTTTAATGGTAAACAGCTATGCAGTGCTGGCGCAGGAGGTACCAACGCCAAAATCTCATTTCGGTTTTGATATCGGCGACGATTATCAATTGGCCAATTATACCCAAACAGAAGCGTACTTTAAAAAGCTTGCAGCAACTTCTAACCGTGTTAAACTGGTTGATATCGGGAAAACCGAAGAAGGAAGAAGTCAATATATGCTGATTGTTTCTTCACCTGAAAACCTAAAGAAATTAGATCGTTATAAAGAAATTTCACAACAACTGGCCCATGCCGAAATTACGCCTGAGCAGGCCAAAGCATTGGCACAGGAAGGAAAAGCAGTAGTTTGGATAGATGGAGGCCTTCATGCAAACGAGGTAGTTGGTGCCCATCAATTGATCGAAACAGTATATGAATTTGCTTCCAGAACTGATGCTGAGACCTTACGTATTTTAGATAATGTAATCATCTTGTTTACACATGCCAACCCCGATGGGCAGGAATTGGTGAGCAATTGGTACATGAGGGATAAGGATCCAAAAAAACGAACAACCTCCGGACTGCCTGTTTTGTATGAGAAATATGCGGGACATGATAATAACCGCGACTTCTTTATGTTAAACCTTAAAGAAACACAAAATATCGGCCGTCAGCTTTTTGTAGAGTGGATCCCTCAGATTATGTATAACCACCATCAGGCTGGTCCTGCGGGAACAGTTGTTGCTGGTCCGCCTTATCGTGATCCTTTTAATTATGTTTTCGACCCTACGATATTAACCAGTTTAGATGCTGTGGGAGCGGCGATGCACAACAGGATGAATGTAGAAAACAAGCCTGGTTATACGCAGCGTGGCGGCTCGGTTTATTCTACCTGGTACAATGGTGGATTAAGAACTACAACCTATTTCCACAATATGGTTGGGCTTTTAACAGAAATTATCGGGAACCCTACCCCTTCTGAAATTCCATTGGTTCCGTCGCGTTTACTGCCAAGCGGTGATTCGCCAAATCCAATTACGCCTAGAAAATGGTATTTTAAAAACTCAATCGATTATTCAGTTTCTTTAAACTATGCGGTTTTAGGTTATGCACAGCGTTACCGCGACGAATTATTGTACAACATTTATCAAATGGGCAGAAATTCGATCGAAAGAGGCAAAAAAGATACATGGTCTTTCTCTCCAAAGAAAATTGAGGCCATTAATAATGCTGCAAAGGGCGAAAAAGGTGCCCCCATTGCTGGTGGAGATGCTGATTTTGGACCAAGGAGACAGATCAGTATGAAAGCTTTTGATACGGTAATGAAAGCTCCTGCAAACCGTGATCCACGGGGTTATATTTTATCTGCAGATCAGCCCGATTTTAACTCTGCCATTAAGTTTTTAAATGCATTGATCAGAACGGGAATTGTGGTACAAAAAGCAACCGCTTCATTTGCAGTTGCAGGTAAAAATTATCCTGCGGGAAGCTACGTGGTAAAAACTGATCAGGCTTTCCGTCCACATGTGTTGGATATGTTTGAGCCTCAGGATCATCCAAACGATTTTAAATACGAAGGAGGTGCGCCAATTCCACCTTATGATGCTGCCGGATGGACTTTGGCTTATTTAATGGATGTTAAATTCGACCGTATTCTGGACGACTTTTCAGGTCCCTTTGAAAAAAATCCTTATGGGGAACTTTTAAAACCAGAGAATAAACTGCCAAATGGATCAGAATATGTATTAAGTGCAGCACAAAATGATTCTTATTCCGCAGTTAATGATTTATTGAAAAACAAAGTTGAGGTTTACCGCTCTTCTGAAAATGGAGATTTTTATGTTTCATCGGCAGGAAAACCGGTATTGGAAAAAGCAAACATTAAACTAAAAACGGCTGCTGCCCCTAAAAATAAAATTAAAGTTTCGACAGCCAGAATTGCACTTTGGGATACCTACGGTGGTTCAATGGCCTCGGGTTGGGTGCGGTTTTTAATGGAACAGTATCATTACAACGCCACAGTAATCTATCCTCAGGATATTGATGCCGGAAACTTAAAATCTAAATACGATGTGATCATTTTTGTAGGTGGTGCAGTTCCATCGGTTCAGGGCGGCGCCAATGGAAACAGATCTTTCGGACCAAAGGCAGATGAAATTCCACAGGAATTTAGAAACCGTTTAGGCAGGATTAACGCTGATAAATCAATCCCTGAGTTAAAGAAATTCTTAGAGGCTGGTGGCAATATTGTAACCATTGGCAGCAGTACCAACCTGGCTTATCACTTAAATCTTCCGGTACGCAATGCGATGGTAGAAATTGTAAACGGAGAAGAAAAAAGGTTACCAGCTGAAAAATACTATGTTCCTGGAAGTGTGTTAAATGTTGGCGTAGATACCTCTTTACCCACCAATTGGGGAATGGAAAAGGAAGCCGATGTATATTTTGATAATAGTCCGGTTTTTAAACTCACTGGCGATGCCATTGCTTCCGGAAAGATTAAACCTTTAATGTGGTTCGAAACAGCTACGCCACTGCGCAGTGGCTGGGCCTGGGGGCAAGCCTATCTTCAAGATGGTGTAACGGCTTTTGAAGCAAAAGTTGGCAAAGGAAAACTGCTAGCATTCGGTCCGGAAATTGCTTTCAGGGCACAAACGCATGGTACTTTTAAGCTGATATTTAACCAGTTGTATAAATAATTATAATTGAGTTTTTGGTCATATTGAGCTTATCGAAATGCATAAATTGCATTTATGCTGTTTCTTCAGCAAACTACCATTGACAAATTTAATACAAAGGTCGTCATTTCGACTGAAGCGTAGCGAAATGGAGAAATCTTTTAACATAGTTCAAAGATTTCTCCACTGCGGTCGAAATGACGATATCTAGATATAAATTCTATTGAGACATGATAACCACTATCCTAAACGATAGTGGCTTTTTACTTTTGCCTTACTATAGCCAATTATAATCCGCTTAATTTTGTATTATGAAAGTAGAAATCTGGTCGGACGTAATGTGTCCGTTTTGCTATATCGGGAAAAGACATTTTGAGCAGGCAATTGAAAAATTGCCCTTCAAAAATGAAATTGAAATAGATTGGAAGAGTTTTCAGCTCAATCCGGAGTATCACAATACCAATAATGAAACAGTATACGATTACCTTTCGAGAAGTAAAGGAATGCCGGTTGAGCAAGCCAAACAGATGACAAAGCAGGTGGTTGATATGGCGGCGAATGCAGGCTTAAGCATCGATTTCGATACCAATATCCCTGCTAATACTTTTAACGCACACCGTTTAATCCATTTAGCTGCCAAACATAATCTTCAGGATTTAGCCGAAGAAAAATTATTTGAAGCCCATTTTGTTAATAGTAAAAATATTGGCGAAACGGATGTCTTAGTTGATCTTGCAGTTGAAATTGGCTTGGATAAGGATGAAGCTGTAGCAGTTTTAAATAGTGATCAATTTGCTGAAGCCGTGCGCTACGATATTTATGAAAGCCAGAATTTAGGCATCCGTGGCGTACCTTATTTTGTAATGGACCGCAAATATGGCGTTTCGGGCGCTCAGCCAGTTCAGGCTTTCACAGATGCGCTTACCCAAAGTTTTGCCGAGTGGAAAGAAACTCAGCCTAAACCACACTTACCTCATTAAATAAAAATAATGATGCGGTTTGTGATGAGAATGGTTGTGAGATATAGGTTTGTTTCCCGCAGATTATGCTGATTTTCGCAGATTTTTCTGCGAAAATCTTTTTGATCTGCGGGAGATAAGGATTCGTCTTGCTACATTTATTTCAGCATCTATTGAAAGAAATCAATGCACATTAGGTCCTTCGACTACGCTCAGGATGAAAGATTCTAAATACGGTCGTCATTCCCGCGCAGGCGGGAATCTTAATCAACCAGCTGTCCTAATAATGCATTACGATTCCCAATCAAGTTGGGAATGACGATTCGCCTATACCTGCACCATCACTTTTTACTCAGGATTACAATGGCCTGGAATAAATGCCCGCATTAACCTATCGGCTTAACTACCGATTTTGATTCTTCAACGGAGTTAATAAATACTCCAAACCATTCACCCGAATTTCGAACATAGTAGCCATTAAATCGCCCAATTTACCCTTTGGGAAACCCTTATCCTTATACCACAGCAAATAACTTTCAGGGATATTGCAGATCAGGTAACCTTTATACTTTCCATAAGGCATTTGCATTTTCACTAAATCGAGTAATAAGGTTGGGTCTAACATTTTTATTTTAAGGTAGTGCTGATAATTTGAAAAACATTAATTCAGTCAGTTCATTGACCGAATTAACGTTAATTGAGTCAGTCCGTTGACTGAATTAACGTTTTTAATCAATTAATTCTAAAGTTTCTATTGCTTCCTCAACGGTTTTTACATTGTCAAAAGCAATCCTTAAGGTATTTTTTATCTCTTTTAAATTACACATACGTGGGTGGTTCTGCGCAAAAGTTAAAATCTTGGTAAAGGTATTCGAATCGAAATATGCCGATTGTTTATCGCTTAAGAAATATCCTCGTAAACTGTTTTTCTTAAAGCTAATTTTCTCAAAACCTAATTTTTTGCCCAGCCATTGTAAACGCACCACGCTGAGCATGGTTTTTACCTGTGGAGGAACCGGTCCGAAACGATCGGCAAGGTGTTTTTCAAAAATGGCCAATTCGCCTTCGTTATCGAGTTTAGAGAGCTCGGTATATAAATTGTAACGCTCAGTAATATTGGTAATGTAAGCATCCGGAATATATAATTCCAGATCGGTATCTACCTGCGTAAAGCCCACAAACGGACGGGCTGGTTCGTTTTCGAAGAGCCCTTTAAACTCAGCCTCTTTTAACTCCTGAATGGCTTCGTCTAATATTTTATGATACATTTCAAAACCGATTTCGGCAATGAAACCACTTTGCTCTGCACCCAGTAAATTACCACTTCCACGGATATCTAAATCGCGCATGGCCACATTAAAACCACTGCCAAGATCAGAAAACTCTTCGATAGCGCTTAAACGCTTACGGGCTTCGGAGGTTAAAGTAGATAAAGGTGGTGAGAGTAAATAACAGAAAGCTTTTTTATTGCTTCGGCCAACCCTGCCACGCATCTGGTGCAGATCGCTTAAACCAAACATGTGCGCATGGTTAATGATGATGGTATTGGCGTTCGGAATATCTAAACCTGCTTCTATAATAGTTGTGGCTACTAAAACATCTTTTTCTCCATTGATGAAATCGAGCATTACATCTTCCAGTTGATCGCCGTCTAACTGCCCGTGCGCGATACCGATCCTTGCTTTTGGAACCAGTTTTTGAATCATTCCACCCAACTGCATCAGGTCGTTTACCCGGTTATGGATAAAAAATACCTGTCCGCCACGGTCTAATTCGAACTGAACAGCCTCCTGGATCAATTTATCATTAAAAACATGCAATTCGGTACTTACTGGTTGCCTATTTGGTGGCGGTGTGCTGATGATCGATAAATCCCTTGCCCCCATCAAAGAGAAATGCAATGTCCTCGGAATCGGTGTTGCGGTTAGTGTTAAGGTATCAACATTTACACGTACTGCTTTTAAACGCTCTTTTGCTGTAACGCCAAATTTTTGCTCTTCATCAATAATCATGATGCCGAGATCTTTAAACTTTACATCCTTGCTCAGTAAACGATGTGTTCCGATTAAAATATCAACTTTACCTGCTGCTGCTTCAGCCAAAGTATCTTTAATCTGTTTACTGGTTTTGAAGCGGTTAATGTAATCAACCGTAACCGGAAAATCTTTTAAACGTGAAGAAAAGGTTTTAAAATGCTGTAGGGCTAAAATGGTAGTCGGCACCAATATCGCTGCCTGTTTGCCCTCTGCTACCGCTTTAAATGCTGCGCGTACGGCGATCTCCGTTTTTCCGAAGCCTACATCACCGCAAACCAAACGGTCCATTGGATGTGGCGATTCCATGTCTTTTTTCACATCCTGAGTTGCCTTTAACTGATCGGGGGTATCTTCGTAAATAAAAGAAGCTTCCAGTTCAGTTTGTAAATAGCTATCCGGAGAAAATGCCGTTCCGGCCTGGGTTTTGCGCAAAGCGTAAAGCTTAATCAAATCCCGGGCGATATCTTTAACTTTTTTTTTAGTAGTTTTTTTTAGCTTGTCCCAGGCATCCGTACCCAGTTTATTCATTTTGGGTACACCGCTTTCCTTGCCGCTGTATTTGGCAATGCGGTTTAAGGAGTTGATGTTTACATAAAGCAGGTCGTTATCGGCATAAATTAAGCGGATCATTTCCTGAGTTTTGCCATTTACCTCAACCTTTTCGAGCCCTGCGTATTTGCCGATTCCGTGATCAATATGGGTAACATAATCGCCGGATTTAAGCTCCCTTAAATCTTTTAAAGTAATGGCCTGACTTTTCTGGTAGCCTTTTTTTAGCTTGTATTTATAATATCGGTCGAAAATCTGGTGATCGGTGTAAAATGCCGTCTGGATCTGCGGATCAACAAATCCCTCGCGCAGCATGCTATTGATTGGTGTAAACTTGGCCGTTTTATCAATATCCTCTAAAATGGCATATAAACGTTCGATCTGCTTTGGCGAATCGGTAAAAATAAAATTGATAATCCCCGCTTTTTCATTCTCCTTTAGGTTATGAATGAGCAGGTTGAAATCTTTATTGAAGGATGGCTGGGGTTTGGTTTCAAACTCGAAACGATTATCAGTTTTATAAAAAAACTGTTTGCCGAATTCTACTAATGGGAAATCCTGAAGGTGATCGCCCAATAATTTCTCGTCGCTAAAAGCAAACTTAGGGTCGATCCACTCTGGGTTTTGGGTTTTATCTGCCGCTGGCAAAGCTTTCCAAAGTTCGACAGCTTTTTTATATCCTGCTTTAACAATGTCTAAAGTAAACTCTACGTCTTTAAACCAAAGCTGGGTATCCTGATCAATGTAATCAAGAATACTGATATTGCTTTCCGTTAAAAACTTGGCCTGCACATTAGGTACAATGGTTAAAGATTTAACATCGGTCACCGAAAGCTGACTTTCGATCTCAAAACTTCTGATGCTTTCTACCTCATCGCCAAAAAATTCTATACGGAAAGGCAGGTCAGAGGAGAATGAAAATATATCTACAATACCACCGCGGATGGAAAACTGGCCGGGCTCGTAAACAAAATCCCTACGGTCGAAATCATAATCAATTAAAAACTCATTGATAAAATCGATACCCAACTTAGCTCCAAGACTGATTTCCAACGTGTTTTTTTCCAGCGCTGAGCGGTCAATCACCTTTTCGGCAATGGCTTCAGGGTAAGAAACTACAATTTTTCCGTATTCCGAATCGTGGTTCAGTTCGTTCAATACCTCCGCGCGGGCCAATACATTGGCTGTATCTACCTGGGTAAAATCGAAAGATTTGCGGTAAGAAGAAGGGAACAGTAAAACCTGTTTATCGAGCACACTTTCCAGGTCCGACTGGAAATAGGCAGCCTCTTCCCTGTCCGGCAAAACGAACATGATGGGTTTGTGTAATAGAAAATAAGAAGAAAGGGCAACAATAGCATCGGCTGAGCCCACCAATCCCTTTAATTGTATCTTTGGGTTTCTGGTTGCATTCAACGCTTTGGTAAATTGGGTTACCCTATCGTCGGTTTTGTATCTGTTTATTAAATCTCGAATGTTCAAGGCACAAAAATAAGCTTATCTTTTAATATTAACCCGCAATTTGTGTAAAGGTTTTTTTAACTATTTTTGGCTGGGTTGTGATATGGAAATCAGATTTGGGAAAAAACGAAAACTTATTCTTAGATGGTATCGTTCATTTGGTCGAAATATATTCCCCTTTCGTCGATTAAGGGCAAATCGGTGTAACAAAGGTAGTTCTATAGCCTCTAAATTGTATAAAAAGTGAAACAATGAAGTACATTAAAAGCTTTCCACTAGAACTTTTTTTCTGGTTAACAGCTTTAATATTACTGGCAACAGCGAATGGCCACGAGCATCATTTTACACTTTGTCCTTTAGCCAATTTGGGTTTTAAGGATTGGTGTCCGGGATGTGGTATAGGCAGGTCGATCAGTCATATTTTACATGGCGAGTTTACCGAAAGCTTTTCCGAACATTGGTTTGGGTTTCCGGCACTTTTAATCATCGTTTATAGAATTTATATATTGATAAAAAATAAAAAAAGATTTAAAATTTCAACCACTAATACATAGAAACCATGGATATATTTCAATCACCTCTAATGTCGTTACCAGGTATAACACCAGAGGAATACTCATATTTACAACAAGCAACAACCGGTTTAACTGAAGAGCAGTTGCGTAATTTCTTGATGGTTTACAGCAGTAAAAGGAAAAACCCGTCAGATATGTTGATTTTCTGCTTAATCGGACTGTTTGCTGTTCCAGGCTTGCAAAGGTTTATCATTGGCCAGATTGGCATGGGTATTTTATACCTTTTAACTGCTGGTTTATGTTTTATCGGATCGATTATCGATGTAGTAAACCACAAAACACTTGCTTTTGAGCACAACCAGAAAATGGTTTTCGAAAGCTTACAGATGGTAAGAATGGGTGGTTTTCAATAAACCGTTCATTTTAATAAGATTAATGTTTTTTGGAAAGCAAAGACAGAACAGCTTTTAATGTTCGTCCCGCCATACACGACAAGTCCGCACCTGATGAACAATCAGGCTTGCGGGCTTTCTGTTTCTGTCGGGTTTAGGCAACTTCTTTTCGTGCTAAAACCTTATGCCGCCTCTAACAGCAAGAAAACTCGTGTTTTGTGTAATTTGAATCCCTAATTTAATATAAGTACTGAGATCTGGAATAAAACGATATTTCACACCGAAGTCGAATTCTCCAAATGTTGAACTCTTGTTTCTTCCTATCTGATTTTTTAAAAAACTTTGACCAATCTTAAAATTAAAGAGCGGACTTAATTTTTTTCGACTTACCAAAAGTTCAGCATCTAAACTTGTTGTAAAACCTTTAGTACCGCTTAAATTGAGGTAACTGATACCTATACCGGCAAATAAAAATTTATTAAAGGCAATACCATTAACCAGATTAATTTCATTTCCATCTCGTTGTTTCACCAAAAAATCTCCAGGATAATTTTCTGTTCTTTCGTATCTTATTAATTGAGAGCCATAATACAAATGACAGGCTTCTAATTTTGCACTATACTTTATTTGCCCTTTTAAATGATATGATAAGAGTAAAATAAACGGTACAATAAGGAACACTTTTCTATAAAAGTTTTTGCTAAAATTTAAAAGCATAAAGAGAGGGTTATAAATTTAAATAAACATAAATAATATTGCCCACATTAAAACTTCATTTCAATAATTATCTTTATAAATGAAATTAGCTGAAATTACCAATTATTTAGAAAGCATTGCACCACTTAATTACCAGGAAGATTATGATAACTCGGGTTTAATTGTGGGCGATCCGAATATGGAAATCCGTGCTGCTCTGGTGGCTTTAGATTGCGTGGAGAAAATTGTAGATGAAGCCATTTCTACGGGCTGTAACCTTATTATTACCCATCATCCTATTGTTTTTAAAGGACTAAAAAAGCTGAACGGCAAGAATTATGTGGAGCGTGTAGTGTTAAAAGCCATTAAAAACAACATCGCACTTTATGCCATTCATACCAATTTAGACAGCATCCATACGGGAGTAAATGCGAGGATCTGTGAACGTTTGGGTTTAACAGGTACCAAAGTGCTTTCGCCAAAAGCCGGACTGTTAAAAAAACTGGTTACTTATTGTCCGCAGGCACAGGCCGAGCAATTGCGGTCGGCATTGTTTTACGCCGGAGCGGGGAATATTGGCAATTATAGCGAATGCAGTTTCAATGCCGACGGTTTTGGCACATTTAAGGGTAATGAAGATTCAGACCCTTTTGTGGGTGAAAAAGGTATCCGTCATCGTGAAAGCGAAGTACGGATCGAAATGGTGTACCCTACCCAGGCCGAGCGCAAAATTTTGGTTGCTCTGTTCGAAAACCACCCTTATGAAGAAGTAGCTTACGATATTTATAAACTCGAAAACAAACACCAGCTGGTTGGTTCGGGCATGGTGGGCTGGCTGGAATATGATATGGATGGTTACGACTTCTTACATCTGGTAAAAGACAGGATGCAGGCTAAAGTGGTTCGGCATACCGACGTAATTGGCAAAAGGATTAAAAAAGTTGCGGTTTGTGGGGGTTCGGGAAGTTTCCTTTTAAAAGAGGCCATTGCTGCTGGTGCGGATGCTTTTATTACTGCAGATTTCAAATATCACGAGTTTTTTGATGCAGAGGAAAAATTGATCATTGCCGACATCGGACACTTTGAAACTGAACAATTTACCTCAAATTTATTGCTTGAAATTATTCAGAAAAAATTTACTAACTTTGCAATCCGTTTAACGGAGCAAAATACAAACCCCATAAATTACTTGTTTTAATGGAACAAACCGTAGAACAAAAGCTAAAGGCTTTATACGAATTACAAAATATCCACACAAAAATTGATAAGATCCGCCAGGTACGTGGTGAATTACCAATGGAAGTTGCCGATCTTGAGGATGACGTTTTAGGATTAGAAACTAGAATTGCAAAAATCAAAGGTGAACTTGATGATCTTGAGGATTCAATCGTAACCCGTAAAAATACAATTAAAGATGCGCAAGCTGCCATCAAAAGATACGATACTCAATTAAAAGAAGTTAAAAACAACCGTGAATACGATGCTTTAACTAAAGAAATTGAGATTCAAGGTTTAGATATTCAGGTTTCTGAAAAGAAAATTAAAGAACACGGTTTCGAAATCACTTCTAAAACTGAAATTTATGAAGCTGCAAAAGCTGAATTAGATGGCAGAAAGAAAGATTTAGAAATTAAAAAAGGCGAATTGGATGTAATTACTGCAGAAACTGAAAAAGAAGAGCAGGATTTACAAAAGAAAGCTGATAAAGCTGAGCCTCAGATCGAAGAGCGTTTATTGGTTGCTTACAAACGTTTACGCAAAAATGCGGTAAATGGTTTAGCGGTAGTAACCATCGATCGCGATTCATGCTCAGGTTGTTTTAACCAGATTCCACCTCAACGTCAGTTAGATATCCGTCAACGTAAAAAAATTATCGTTTGCGAACACTGTGGTCGTATTTTGGTTGATGAGGCTTTAACCCACGAAGTAGCCGAAGGTTAATCCATCACGAAAAAATAATGAAGCGTCCCGATCAAATCGGGACGCTTTTTGTTTAGGCTTGTTTTTTGCTCACACAAAACAAGAATAACTTTTTAGCGTTTAATGTAGATATTTGTTAACATGTGAAGCTGTTGCGGCAGCACAGAACCAAACCGAAATAGAATCCCTAATGAATAAAAGCTTCCGTTTTTTTGTAACCTCTGCCCTGCTCCTCTCCCCTTTGTTTTCACTTGCAAACTTCGATTTTAACAACAATTGCCTAAATGCTTATAAAAGCATTTTCGAACTAAAACTCGGTAATGCAAGGGCATATATTTCGACCGAAAAGAAACAGCATCCCCATAATTCTATTATTCCGCTTCTCGAAAATTACGTCGATTATTTTACCATACTTACCTCAGAAAGCAAGGCTGATTTTGACCGTTTAAAAGGAAATAAATCATCCCGGTTGGATCAGGTCAGTGATGACGATAAAAATTCGCCTTATTACCTGTATGCCCAGGCGGAGATCAATTTACAATGGGCGCTCATCCGTGGCCGTTTTGGAGAGTATTTTAACGCGGCTATGGAGGTTAAAAGAGCGAATAGTCTTTTACAGGAAAATAATAAAAAGTTCCCGAATTTTCACCTTAATTTAAAAGGTTTAGGACTGATTAATGCTGTTTTGGGCAATTTACCCGATGGCGCCTTAAAAACTGCGCTCTCAACCTTTGGCATTAAAGGGAATCTGCAAAGCGGATTAAACATGTTCGAAAAACTGGCCGATAACCTGCCAAAGTCATCTTATGAGCCTTTTTACGAGGAAGTGGTGTTTTATTATGCTTATGTATTAACCGATGTTGCACATAGTCCTTTGGCGTATGCCAAAACAATGAAATATACCGAAAGGATTGCAGATACGAGTTTGCTTAAAAGTTACCTGCAAAGTTATGTGTGCATTAAAAATTCGCATAGCGATGAAGCCATAGCCATTTTAGCCAAGCGCCCGGAAGGAGGCGTTTATCAGCCTTTTCCTTACCTGGATTACCTGGAAGGAATTGCACACCTAAATAAACTCGACCTTAATGCCGGCACTTATTTTAACCGGTTTTTACAGGCTACAAAAGGTGTAAATTTTGTAAAGGACGCTTATCTCCATTTGGGCTGGATCTCACTGTTGAAAGGAGATAAAGCTGGTTATACGGCATTTGCAGCTAAAGCAGTTAATAACGGGTATACCTATATGGAAAAAGATAAGCAGGCGAAATCCGAAGCTGCTTCAGGAACGCCAACAATTGACCTGTTAAAATCCCGGTTACTGTTTGATGGTGGCTATTTAAGCAGGGCCTTGCAGATACTTGATGATAAGAAAGAAACAGATTACACTAACAGTAAAGACAAAACAGAGCTAAATTACCGCTTGGGTAGAATTTATGATGATTTAGGAAAAGATGATCAGGCATTAGCAGCTTATCAGCAGACCGTAAATGAAGGTAAAAACCTAAAATATTATTTTGCTGCAAATGCTGCGGTGCAAATGGGTAAGGTTTATGAAAGAAGGAAAAATATTGTGAAAGCAAAAGAGGCTTTCAATACTGCCATTGCCATGAAAAATCATGAATTTGAAAGTAGTATTGAAAGCCAGGCTAAGGCCGGTTTAAAACGGCTAGCCAATTAGAAGCGGTGTATAAAAGCGTTAATGTGCATTCCTGCTCCTACTGAAGCAAAAACAGCTACATCGCCGGCCTTAACTTTATAACCTTCAACCTGCTCTTTTAAAACAAGGTCTAATAAGGTTGGTACGGTGGCAACCGAACTGTTCCCTAACCATGAAATGGTCATGGGTACTAAATTCTCTGGTACAGTATCTTTACCATAAAGCTTAAATAAGCGTTTCATGATGGCTGTATCCATTTTACCATTGGCCTGGTGTACAAATACAATATTGATGTCTTCTACACTCAGCCCAGCTTTATCAATGGCTTTTTTAATTACCTGAGGTACCTGAACTACTGCAAACTCATAAAGTTTACGTCCGTTCATTTTTAAGTAGAGGTTTCCATTGTTTTCATCTGGATGAGAACTCCTGCCCATGGTTAAAAGATTGCCATAGTTTACAGCATGCGTTTCTGTTTTATGGGCCAATATTCCTTTTTTCTCTGCTGATTCCTCTGCTTCGAAAATCACTGCTCCTGCTCCATCAGAGAAAATCATACTATCTCTGTCGTGAGGATCAATAATACGGCTCAGGGTTTCAGCACCAATTACCATTACCCGTTTGGCATCGCCACTTTTAATATAATAATCGGCTTGTATGGCACCCTGAACCCATCCCGGACAACCGAAAATAAGGTCGTAAGCTACACAATCAGGATTATCGATACCCAGTTGTTGCTTAACTTTTGAGGCCAGTGATGGTAAAATATCACTTCGGTTACTGTTTAAGGGAATATCGCCGAAGTTATGGCAGAAGATAATGTAATCTAAAGTTTCTTTATCAATACCTGCATTTTCTATGGCTTTTTCAGCAGCCTTAGCACCAATATGGTTACTTAATTGCTCAGGGCAAGCATAACGCCTTTCTACAATTTCGGTAATTTCAGAGAATTTATGAATAATCTCTGAGTTCTCTTTTTCCAATTGGGTTCCATTCTCAAAAAATGTAGAATTCAAAAATTCGTTACCGGAAATAATATTCTTTGGAATGTAACTTCCTGTACCGGCAATTACCGTATTTATCACTTTGCTCATAATTATAATACCGCATACTAAAACGGTATGTAGTATAAAAATATCAATTATATTCGATAATCGAAAATAAACTTATTTTTAACGAAGTATATTTTCAATTTCAAATTTTAATGATCCTGTTTTTCCATTTACATTAAGCAACCGTTTCCTACTTTTCCGGGGCAAATCAACAGTGTTAAAGCTATAAATAATTTTTGGACAATTTAATGAGAAAAGCGGTGAGAGGCTTTAATTTTTAGGTAAAAACAGCAATGCTCTAACTAAAATCGTCAATCAAAAATACAAACAGCTCTTTAGGTCCGTGAGCTCCTAAAACCAATGTTTTTTCGATATCGGCGGTCCTGCTCGGGCCGGTAATGTTGCTGATCATGGATGGAATCTGATTGCCGTATTTATTTTTTAATAATTGAAAAGCATCCTTAAGATCCAAAACCAATTGGCTTGTTTTTGCAATCACAATGTGGTGGTGTGGGAAAATGCTTAACCTTCTGCCTGCAGCACCACTATTACTTACCATTACACTTCCGTTACGGGCAACCAATGCTTCGCAAAGGGTAATGCCTACCTCTGCCTGCTCAAAATCTTTATCTGTTTGGTAAAAAGGAAATTCGTATTTGCTTAAAAACTGTTGGAGCTCGGGCTCCCAGCAATATATTTTACGCCATTTATATTTATCGGCAAGCTGCAGCATGTTTTCAAAAAAATCGATACCATCCTCACAGAAAATGAAATTGCCTGATATGGCAGTAAGCTGTTCGGCAAATAATACCTCTAGCTCATCTGTATTTTTTTTATACAATGCACTTTCTTCTAAGTTGGGATAAGGGTTTTCGCGCTTCTCAAGTAGTGCTTTCCTTATCTTTTTTAGTATTTGTTCTTTCGCTGTCGTATTATCCTTCATATAAAAAAAAAGCTACCCTAATGATTAAACCAGGGTAGCAAATGTAATAATAGAAATTATTTATTTAAGCCTCAACCGGAGTAATATGTCCAGGTGTTCCGCTTTCGCCTTGATTTTCGAATAAACGTTTACCGAAAATCACTTCTAAATCGTCTTTAAATAAAACTTCTTTTTCGATTAGAATATCAGCCAACTGGATCAATTTATCTTTGTTTTCTTCCAATAACTGGATGGCTCTTTGGTATTGGCCTTCAATTAATGCTGAAATCTCTTTATCGATGGTTAAAGCGGTATCTTCTGAATAAGGTTTAGAGAAATTATACTCGTTCTGACCTGAAGAATCATAATAAGTAATGTTTCCTAATTTCTCGTTCAAGCCGTAAATAGTAACCATTGCCCTGGCCTGTTTATTTACTTTTTCTAAATCGCTCAAGGCGCCTGTAGAAATGGTATCGAACATTACTTTTTCAGCTGCCCTACCACCCATTGTTGCACACATTTCATCAAGCATCTGATGAGGACGAACAATTAACCGTTCTTCTGGTAAATACCAGGCTGCACCTAAACTTTGTCCGCGTGGCACGATGGTAACTTTAACCAGTGGGGCTGCGTGTTCTAATAACCAGCTTACCGTAGCGTGACCAGCCTCGTGAATAGCAATAGCTCGTTTTTCGCTTGGTGTGATGATTTTGTTTTTCTTTTCTAAACCACCAACAATACGATCTACAGCATCTAAGAAATCTTGTTTATCAACTGCTGATTTATTTTTTCGGGCTGCAATTAGAGCGGCCTCGTTACATACGTTGGCAATATCTGCTCCAGAGAAACCCGGAGTTTGTTTTGCTAAAAATTCAGTGTCTAACTCTTCTGATTTTTTAAGTGGGGTAATATGTACTTCAAAAATCTGTTTACGTTCGATAACATCCGGTAAATCAACATAAATCTGTCTGTCGAACCTGCCAGCTCTTAATAAGGCTTTATCTAAAACATCAGCACGGTTGGTTGCAGCCAAAATGATAACATGTGTATTGGTTCCGAAACCATCCATTTCAACCAAAAGTTGGTTTAAAGTATTTTCACGCTCATCATTTCCGCCCATTACACCGTTTTTACCACGGGCACGGCCAATGGCATCAATCTCATCAATAAAGATGATACATGGTGATTTATCTTTTGCTTGTTTAAACAGGTCGCGCACACGTGATGCTCCTACCCCAACAAACATCTCTACAAAATCAGAACCTGATAAAGAGAAGAAAGGAACCTGGGCCTCACCGGCAACGGCTTTGGCCAATAAAGTTTTACCCGTACCCGGCGAACCTACCAATAAAGCGCCTTTCGGGATTTTTCCACCCAAATCGGTATATTTCTTAGGGTTTTTAAGGAAATCTACAATTTCCATTACCTCTGTTTTGGCTTCTTCTAAACCGGCAACATCATTAAAAGTAATGTTCACCTGGCTTTCTTTGTCAAATAAAGTAGCTTTTGATTTTCCAATGCTGAAAATCTGACCGCCACCGCCGGCACCACCGCCCATTCTGCGCATCATAAAGATCCAGAAACCGATTAAAAGCAATACCGGTAAGATGATACTTAAAAACCAGCTTGCTAATGGATTGCTTCTGTTTTCTGATTGAAATGAAATTGGTTTTCTGCCAGCAGGTAATGCTTTTTGCGATTCGGCCAAAGCAGCCCTTAAATCAGCAAATTTTCCACCGTAAGTGAAAAAAACAGTCGGTCCGTTTGATACATTAAAAGAACTGGTGCTTTTGAATGCTTTATACTGAGGTTTGTTTAAACTATCTTTTTTAATGTATACCTCGGCTTTTACTAAATCTTCGGTTTGGTAAGCTACAATCCTGTCAACATCTCCTGTTAACAACATTTTGCTTTCGAAAGTATCGTATTTTACTTCTTTACCACTATCGCCTGTAAATAAAAACTGCGCAGCTATAATAGCAATGATGATGGCAGCATAAACCCAGAAAATATTAAATTTTGATCCTTTTTGTGGTTTTTTCGGGATGTTGGGTATTCTTTTCCCTTGTTTTTCGGTATTTGGATTGTCGTTCATTTGTCTTTGTCAAAATGGTTCTAAGGGTTATGCGCTTTGATAATTTGTGCTTTCAGCATCCCCCCAAAGTTCTTCTATGCCATAAAAGTGGCGCTTTTCGGTTTTAAAAATGTGCACAACCACATCAAAATAATCAAGAATAATCCAATCCGCAGATTCGAAACCTTCTTTATGGCGTGGATCGGCCTGTGTGGCTTTATATATTTCTTTTTCTACACTATCGGCAATAGCTTTTACCTGCGTAGCAGAGTTTGCGCTCGCAATAATAAAGTAATCCGCTACTGAAGTATGAATATTTCTTAGATCTAACCGCACTATATCTTCTCCTTTTTTTTCCTGGATGCCTAGTACAGCTAACTCAGAAAGGTATGTAGAAAGGGCTACTATTTTCTTTTTTACCATTAAAATGCTTTAATTTTGGAATTACAATAATATAAATTCAACACTTGCAAAATAACACTTTTTCGACACTATTTGTTGGTCAAAATTTAATCAAATTAAAAGAAGTTGATTCTACTAATAACTTTTTGAAAGATTTGGTGTCAAAATCCGAGCCATTAGCCGAAGGGACTGTAATTATGGCAGATAATCAGTTTGCGGGCAGAGGGCAGCAAGAGAGTGTTTGGCAAACACAGGCAGGTAAAAATATCAGTACCAGTATTTATTTAAAGCCATCATTTCTGCCTTTAAATAAACAGTTTTACCTTAATATGGCCGTTAGTTTAGCTGTTAGTGATGCTTTAACCTTTTTTATACCAGAGGGGATAAAGGTAAAATGGCCAAACGATATGTACTACCTGAACAAGAAACTGGGGGGCATTCTGATTGAAAACACACTGACAGGTGCTGCTATCAAATCATCGGTAATTGGCATTGGCTTAAATGTAAATCAATCAGAATTTTCTGAAAGTATCAGTGACCGTGCCACTTCGGTCATCCAAATTTTACAAAGAAATGTTCCTTTGATGGATATTATGGAGAAAATATTCATATTTATGGAAAAATACTACTTAATTTTGAGAGCAGGGAAATACAGTATTTTACAAAATGATTACCTTGCAAAGCTATATAACTACCAGGTTTCTGCGTTATATAAACATAACGGAGAGATTTTTGAAGGGATAATTAAAGGAGTTGAAGATGGCGGTAGGTTAGCTGTTGATACAAAAGATGGCTTGAAAAGCTTTAACTTTAAAGAAATAGAATTCACACACACAAAATAAACACACAATGAAAAAAATCAGCTTAGTGCTTTCGATGGTATTTTTTACCATTGCCGGTGCATTTGCTCAGATCGAAAAGCCGGTAACATGGGCTTACTCAGCAAAAAAAACAAGTAAAACAGAAGCTATAATCTATTTAAAAGCAACGATAGATGATAGGTGGCATATCTATTCGCAAAATGTTAAAGATGGCGGACCAGTAAAAACCACATTTACTTTTGCCCCTTCTAAAGATTTTAGCCTTGTTGGTAAAACCATCGAGCCTAAGGCTATCGTTAAATATGAAAGCACTTTTAAAATGAACGTAAGCTATTTTGAAAAAGCGGTTATCTTTCAACAAAAAATAAAATTAAACAAAGGCACTACGGTTGTTAAAGGTAAGGTAGAATTTATGGTTTGTAACGATAAACAATGTCTTCCGCCGGAAGAAGTAGAATTTAGCGTACCTGTTAAATAGTTAACTTCAAAATATTTACAAACAGTCCCGAATTTTCGGGACTGTTTCTTTTTAAAGTAAAATCTATCCCGTATATAGGTTTATAAAGAGCTGTTTATAAAATTATGCTTAATTTCACGGGTTCAAACACACACATAACACACAAATGAAAAAGGTTTTATTATTGTTACTAATGGCCAGCATGTTTATCGCATTGCCGGCTGTTAAAAGTTACGCTATCGTAACGCAAGATACTACAGCAACCGCTCCTCCCGATGATATTGTTTTTACCGAAGTGGGTTCTGCACAGGATAGTGCAGCCAATAGCCAGGTAAAAACGGAAAAAGACACCATTAAAAAAGATACAGCCAAAGTAGAAAAGGCTACTGTAGCTGGTAAAGATGCTCCAAAACAATCACTTTGGGTAACTTTTGGCTTAGGCCTGTTGGCTGGTATTGCCGCTTTTTTTCTTCCATGTATTTTTCCGATGGTTCCGCTTACTGTTGGTTTTTTTACCAAAAGGGCCGAAAGCAGGGCAAAAGGAATCAGAAGTGCCATTATTTATGGTTTATCCATCATTGTAATTTATGTTGGTTTAGGCGTAATTATTACCTTAATCTGGGGCGCGAGTGCATTAAATGAAATATCGACCGATGGATTTTTTAATATTTTCATCTTCCTTATACTGATTGTTTTCGGAGTATCTTTTTTAGGTGCGTTCGAAATTACCCTGCCAAGTTCATTTGTAAATAAACTCGATGCAAAATCGGACGCTAAAGGTTTAAGCGGAATCTTTTTTATGGCTGCAACCTTAGCGGTTGTTTCTTTTTCTTGTACCGGGCCGCTAATTGGAACATCTTTGGTGGCCATTAATACCGATCTGTTAACACCTGTTATCGTCATGTTCGGCTTTTCGCTGTCATTGGCGTTAATTTTTACCATGTTTGCCATTTTCCCAAGTTTAATGACGGGTTTACCAAAATCAGGTGGTTGGTTAAACTCCATTAAAGTTTTTCTGGGTTTCTTAGAGCTTGGTTTATCATTAAAATTCCTATCAACAGCAGATCTGGCTTATCACTGGGGAATATTAGACCGTGAGATATTCCTGGCCATCTGGATTGTACTAGCCTTAATTTTGGGCGTTTATTTATTGGGAAAAATCAAATTCTCTCACGATAGCGACCTTCCTTACGTTTCGGTGCCGAGGTTGTTTATTGCAACGGCAACTTTTGTATTTGCCATTTATCTAATCCCAGGTTTATGGGGTGCTCCTTTAAAAGCCGTAAGTGCATTGGTACCCCCGCTCTCTACCCAGGATTTTGTAATCGGACAGGATAGTGGTGGTGGATCAAGCCAAACTGCATCACCTAACCACGCTAAACGTAAATATGCTGAATTCTTGCACATTCCGCATAATATTGATGGTTTTTTTGATTATCAGGAAGCATTGGCTTATGCCAAAGAAGTAAAAAAACCGTTATTTCTCGATTTTACCGGACATGGTTGTGTAAATTGCCGCGAAATGGAAGCCCGTGTTTGGTCTGACCCGAGGGTGCTTAAAAAGTTAAAAGAAGATTACATTGTGGTATCGCTTTATACCGATGACAAAACAGATCTTCCGGAAGCGGAACAGTTTGACTCGAAAATTTTAGGTACAAAAGTAAACACAGTTGGTAAAAAGTTTAAACATTTGCAGGCTGAAAGATTTAACACCATTTCGCAGCCATATTATGTACTTTTGGGTACCGATGAAAAAGAATTAGTTTCCCCTCCTATCGGAGTAGAATTTAATATAGATAAATATTTGCAATATCTGGACAAAGGATTATCAGAATTTGCCAAGAAACAAACAAATGAATAAGATTAAGAATATTGGCGTTTTAACCTCTGGCGGCGATTCGCCAGGCATGAACGCTGCAATTAGGGCCGTAGTTAGAGGCTCTATTTATTATGACATTGAAGTAACCGGGTACATCCGTGGCTACGAAGGGCTGATCAACAATGATTTTATCCCTATGGATCGAAAATCTGTTGCCAATATCATCCAACGCGGCGGTACCATTTTAAAAACAGCACGCAGTGAAGCTTTTAGAACCGTTGAAGGTAGAAAACAAGCTTATGAAAACCTGAAAGCAAAGGGCATTGATGCTTTAGTGGTAATTGGTGGAGACGGAACATTTACGGGTGCTAATATTTTTTCTAAAGAGTTCGATTTCCCGATTGTAGGTTTACCAGGAACAATTGATAACGATTTGGCAGGTACCGATTTTACCATCGGTTACGATTCTGCGATCAATACAGTTATTGATGCGGTAGACAGGATCAGGGATACGGCCGAATCACACGACAGGCTTTTTATTGTGGAAGTGATGGGTCGTGACTCCGGATTAATTGCTTTAAGAAGTGGAATTGGCGTGGGTGCAGAGGCGATCATGATTCCAGAGGCAAACATGAACGCCGATGATATTTTACATAAATTAGAACATAGCCGTAAAGATAAGGCTTCAAAAATTATTATTGTTGCCGAAGGTGATGATACAGGAGGTGCATTTAAAGTTGGCGAAATTTTGCAGGAAAAATACCCACACTATGATACAAAGGTTTCGGTTTTAGGCCACATTCAACGTGGAGGTAAGCCAACCTGTATGGATCGTGTATTGGCGAGCCGCTTAGGTGTTGCTGCTGTAGAGGGTTTAATTAGTGGCGAAAGTGGTGTAATGGCGGGACAAGTAAACCGCGAAATTATTTTTACTCCCTTCGATCATGCCATTAAACACATTAATGCCGAAAAAGTGAGTGCCAAATGGCTAAAACTCATCGATATACTTTCGTTTTAAAACGAAACATGATGTAAAAAGAAAAGTCTTTCCCGCACCGGAAAGACTTTCTTGTTTTTGCTTAGTTTTCGCAATAAGCAATTTCTTAATCTTCTAAAATTACAGCAGTACCATTGGCACTTACCATGAGCATGCTGCCGCCACTACCTACGGTTTCGTAATCTAGATCTACACCAACAATTGCATTGGCGCCCAAAGCAGCGGCATATTGTTGCATCTCATTTACGGCAGTATCTTTTCCTTCACGTAAAACGCGCTCGTAAGAACTCGATCTACCCCCTACTATATCTGTTATGCCTGCAAATAAATCTTTAAAAATATTTGCGCCAATTATCGTTTCTCCGGTAACCAGACCGATATATTTTAAAATTTTTCTGCCCTCAACTGTAGGCGTTGTGGTTACTAACATAGTTTCAGTTTTTTATCATTAGAACAAAATTTTTAAAAAATGTTACATTTTTCAGAAAGCTTTTTTAAGCAATTATAAAGCGGTTTTGTGGGGCTAAATCTAAGGGCGCTAAGCGCTTCTAAAAAATAAATTTATGAAATCGCCAATGCTTTTGCATCACTATTAAAAATCATTGCTATGAGCACATCTAAAACTTTACTCCTCCTCCCCTTATTGTTAATTGCTTTTTTTGCTGACGCACAAATGCCAGTGTTAAAGGTACAACAGGCCGAAACTGCAGAACAGAAAGACGCCGTTAAACTAAAAAAACTGAATATCGATGTACAGATAACGGGGAACATTGCCACAACGGTGATGACAATGACCTTTCATAATAGCAGCAACCGCATTTTAGAAGGCGAACTTACTTTCCCGATGCCGGAGGGAGTGAGCATTAGCCGTTATGCTTTAGATATCAATGGAAAAATGCGCGAAGCCGTACCCGTAGAAAAATCAAAAGCAACCGAGGTTTTCGAAAGTATTGAGCGCCGTCGGGTCGATCCGGGGCTGCTGGAGAAAGTTGAAGGGAATAATTTCCGTACCAGGATATATCCTTTGCCTGCAAATGGCAGCAGAACCATTATTGTGGGGTACGAAGAAGAATTAAGTTTTAATAACGCAAATGTTTTAAAGTATCACCTTCCCTTAGATTATAATCAGGCGATTGAAAATTTTAGTTTAAAAACCACTGTCTTCGAAAGCATCATTAAACCAGAACTTGGCGAACAGCCTGATGGCAGTTTCGATTTAAAGGTCAACGGGAATACTTATGTTGGCGAAATTAATAAAACCAATTACCAGCCGAAAAACGGCCTGACTATTAATCTGCCAAAGCGAAATAACCTGCCCGAGGTACAAATGCAAAAAGCATCATCAGGCTATTATTTTTTGGTGAATGTTTTTCCTAAAACCCAGAGCATGGAGCGTAAATGGGCGAACAATATTGGCCTGATCTGGGATGTATCGTTAAGCGGCCTTCAACGCAATACTGATAAAGAAATGGAATTGCTGGATTTAATCATCAGGCAAAAACAAAATTTAACCATCCAATTGGGTTTAGTAAACAATGGTTTTAAAAACGCAGATACTTTTGTAATTACTAACGGCAATTGGTCGGCATTAAAAGATAAACTGAAAAACCTGGTTTACGATGGCGGTACAAATTTTAGTGCAATAAATGCAAAATCGATTCAGGCTGATGAGTATCTTTTATTTACTGATGGCTTATCTACCTTCGGAAGAAATACCGTTGCTTTAAACAAACCTGTTCATTGTATCAATACAGCGCTAAAGGCAGATTACAGTACCTTGAAATACATCACCTTAAAAACAGGCGGACAGTTTGTAAATCTCAATTCCATAACTGTTAACGATGCTTTTAAACAATTAAATCAACAGAACCTACAGTTTTTAGGAATCAAAAATGGAAATAGCATCCGGCAAACTTACCCTTCAATGAAGGTAAATGTAAATGGACATTTTTCTTTAGCAGGTATTGTGAGCGATTTTAATACCGAATTTACCTTACAGTTTGGCTTTGGGAATACAGTAGTTGCCGAGCAGGTAGTACGCTTAAATGTAACTGAACACACCTTAAGCAGTATTGATGTTAGCCGGGTTTGGGCGCAAAAGAAAATTGCTGAAATGGATATCCAGTATGAAGAAAACAAAGATGATATCAGTGTTTTAAGCAAACAGTTCGGTATCGTTACCCGTAATACCAGTTTAATCGTATTAGAGAATTTAGATGATTATCTGCGTTATGATATTGTGCCTCCTGTTGAATTGCAACAAGCTTATAATGCTGTTTTAAAGCAGCGCAGGGTTAATCTCTTAGAGCATAAACAAGACCTGATTAATGCTGCAGTAGCCATGACCAAAGAGTTAAAAACCTGGTGGAATACGGATTTTTACTATAAAGAACCTGAAAAGAAAAAAGAAAGTTATCCTGATCCAGGACAAAGAGATGTAAAAGGAGATCCTACGGCGGATATGGTAATGCGAGAACCAGTTGGTGACGCACCAAGACGAGAAGTTGCGAAAGCTGCTGAGATGGTTGTTCCACCTACGCCACAAGCGGTAACGCTTGCTCCGCCTACCGGGGCTGCCAGAAGAGATAAAGAAACCAATCAATTAAATGGAGTAGTGGTTGTAGGTTATGCCGCACAGCGAAAAACTTCTGTAACTGGATCGGTAACAACCATTAGGGGGAATGTTTCAAATGCACTTGAAGGCAGGGTTGCAGGAGTGCAGGTAGCAAAGGCAAGAGCAGATGCAATGAGAATGCCGCCAGCATTGCAACAACAACCAGGTATCGTTATCCCTGAATTTAAAAGTGATAAGGACTATATGAAAAATTTGGTTGGTAAACCGGATAGCGCTTACCAGTCTTATTTAAAAATGCGCTCAAAATACATTTCTACACCAATGTTTTATTTTGATGTGGCCAATTGGTTTTATCAACAAAGAGACAGTGTGAGGGCCTTAACCATTTTGAGCAATATTGCTGATTTAGATTTGGAGAATGCTGATCTATATAAAACCCTGGCCTATAAATTAAAACAGACCGGAAATTATAAAGATGAACTTTTTATCACTCAAAAAGTTTTGCAATGGCGCCCGATGGATGCACAGAGTTACCGAGATTACGCTTTGGCATTGGCCGATAACGGGCAGTATCAGGCTGCGCTCGATAATTTATACAAAGTGCTTACCCAAAGTTATAACGCGCAGATTGCCGATAGAGACCAGGGCATTGAAGAAATTGTGATCTCTGAGATGAATAACCTCCTTGCAAAACATGGCAGCAAAGTCAATACAAAAGAAATTGATAAACGATTGATCCAGCCTTTACCGGTAGACGTGCGTGTGGTGCTTAACTGGAATAAAAATGATACCGATATCGATTTATGGCTAACCGATCCTACTGGTGAAAAAGGCTTTTATGGTAACTCGAGAACTAAAATCGGAGGAAGAATCAGTAACGATTTCACATCGGGTTACGGCCCGGAGCAGTTTATGATCAAAAAAGCCATTAAAGGAAAATATAAGATAGAAGTGAATTATTACGGTGATAGGCAGATCAACATCAGCGGACCAACAACGGTTACTGCTGAGATTTACACCCGATATGCAACTGGTAAACAGCAAAGAAAAGTAATTGTATTGCCACTTGCAGCAGGAAGTGGTGGCGGAAACTTTGTAGGGGAATTTAATTTTTAGGGATTAGATGATTAATTGTATTCATGGGCGTCGACTTAAGTCGACCCCAATGAATTAATATTAAAGCAGCAAACCCGCTACCTCTTCCCAGGTATTTACACGCTCATATTCAGTTATAAGTAAATTATGTGGCGAGGTAAACAATAATGGCCTGCCGTCAAAATTTACAAAGTTTTTGATTCGGTCGTCAATAATAATATCAACGTTCACAATTTTATTTCCGCAGAACATAATGTGCTGCCAATCGATAAAAGGGAAATGTTCGGCCATCCAATCGTATTTATCTACCAGCGAATTACGGAATTCCATTGCCGCCGAAACAATATAAACATCATATTTTTGCTGCAGGGCTTTAATTACCCGCTGACTGTCGTCGATAACCTCAAGATCTCGGAAAAAACCAGGTTCATTAATGTATTCGAACCATTTTTGATTCACCTCCTGTGGCACATGGTGATAAATTTCGTTTCCGGCATCAATCTTTAAATCAAGCGGAACATTATAATCACGGTTATATAATTTGATAAATTTTCCAACGGCATCGGCAATCACCTCGTCCATGTCAATCGCAATTCTTTCCATTTTGTAGCTGCAAATATTTTGGCGCAAATATCCTGAAAACAAAGAAATTAAACTATGTTTTTAATTTCCAGTATTTTAGTTATCTTTGCAGCCCCGCAGCATGCAGCTCCGGGAACTATGTTGAATACATAAATACAAAAGAAAATGGCAACTAAAATCAGATTGCAAAGATTCGGTAAAAAAGGGAAACCTTTTTTCCACGTTGTGGTAGCAGATTCTCGCTCTCCACGTGATGGTAAATTTATTGAGCGTTTAGGTTCTTATAACCCAAATACCAATCCTGCAACCATCGAAATTAACTTCGAAAAAACTTTAGCCTGGGTTAACAGTGGTGCAGAACCAACTGATACTGCTCGTGCTATCCTTTCTTACAAAGGTGTTTTATACAAAAAACACTTAGAAGGTGGTGTTAAAAAAGGAGCTTTAACTCAAGAACAGGCAGATGAAAAATTTGCAGCTTGGTTAGATGCTAAATCAGGTAAAATTTCTGGTAAATCAGAAGGTTTAGCTGCTTCTAAAGCTGATGTACGTAAAGCAGCTTTAGCCGCAGAAGCTAAGAAAAAAGAAGATAGAGCAGCAGCTATCGCAGCTAAAAATGCACCAGTTGCAGAAGAGGTTGTTGAAGAAGAAGTTACTGAAGAAGCACCAGCTGTTGAAGCTGAGGCAACTGAAGAAGCTCCTGCAGCAGAAGCTACTAAAGAAGAAGGAGCAGAATAATTTTAATTATTTTGTTTTAATTAATAGCGTTCCGGATATTCGGAACGCTATTTTTTTAACTAAAAATGTCATCCTGAGGTACGAAGGATCTGTTTCATAGCTATCAGATCCTTCGTGCCTCAGGATGACAATGTAATTATATGAAACACGAAGAAGCATTTTACATAGGTTACGTTACCAAAACACGGGGTTTAAAAGGAGAAGTTCAGGTCTTTTTTGAATTCGACGAATACGAGCAGCTCGAATTTGATGTGGTTTTTGCTGATATGAACGGTAAATTGGTGCCTTATTTCGTGGCTTCGGCTAAATTGCAGGCCAATAAAACGGGTTATTTTAACTTTGATGATGTTGACCATATCGATAAGGTGCAGCCCTTATTAAAAAAGAAACTTTACCTGCCCATTGCGCAGATGCCTGAACGTGATGAATCTGAATTTTTCTATACCGATCTGAAAGGTTTTATGGCCGTTGATGAAACCCTTGGCGAATTGGGCGTAATATTAGAAGTAAACGAATACCCTCAACAGTTTGTAGCCACGGTGATCTATCAGGAAACCGAAATCCTTTTTCCGTTAAACGAAGATTTTATTGTGGAAATTGATGATGAAGAAAAAATCCTGACGCTTGATTTACCTGAGGGCTTATTGGACGTCTATCTGGAAAAATAAGCTTCTTTATAAACCTTTTTTCATGGTTTATCGTTAAGCTTCTATGAGGAGTTTATTTATTGCTTTTGCTGCGGTATCACTATTTGTAAGTTGTAATCAAAATAAGCAATCTGAAAATGATAGCGGGAATAAAAATATCCTGCCAAAAAGAACGCAAAAGGACTCCATCGAAGCGGTGGCAGTAAAAGCTTTAAGGGCTTTGAAAGAAAAGGATTACAAAATCTTTGCATCCTTTTTTCACCCTGTTGATGGCGTCAGGTTTTCTCCTTACGGATTTATTGATCCAACACATAAACATGTTTTAGCGAAAGATTTTTTAGAGGCCATAGATAAAAACTGGACTTTAACCTGGGGGCATTTTGATGGAAGCGGAGAAGCGATTAAAATGAAAGTGAGGCCATATATCGAGCGGTTTATCTATAATGCCGATTACCTAAATGCGCCAAAAAAGAGCTATGATGCTTTTATCGGTCAGGGCAATACCATTAATAACTTACAAGAAAGTTATCCTCAGCTCCATTATACCGAATATTATTTTAAAGGTTTCGACGAAAAATATAAAGGACTGGACTGGACCAGTTTGAGGTTTGTTTTTAAAAAAAATGGTGACGCCTATTACCTTGTTGCGGTAATCCACGATCAATGGACTACATAAATTCTTGAAGCAAACGCAAATAATTTATTAATAAGATAAAGTTGACTTACCTTTGCAGCATGCGTTTCGATATCATAACAGTTTTGCCCGGTTTATTAGAAAGTCCATTTGCTCATTCTATTTTGCAGCGGGCCCAAAAAAAGGGGATTGCCGAAATCGTGGTACATAACCTGCGCGATTATGCCACCAATAAACAAAAAAGTGTAGACGATTATCAATATGGCGGCGGCAGCGGCATGGTAATGAGTATTGAACCCTTTGCGGCATGTATCGAAAAACTTCAGGCTGAGCGCGAATACGATGAAATTATTTTCATGAGTCCCGATGGTGTTACGCTAAACCAAAGTACAGCCAACGAACTTTCCATTAAAAAGAACATTATTATTTTGTGTGGCCATTATAAGGGCATAGATCAACGCATACGCGATATCTTTGTAACCAGGGAGATATCGGTAGGTGATTATGTTTTAAGCGGCGGAGAGCTTCCTGCTGCGATTGTGGTAGATGCTGTAGTGCGTTTAATCCCCGGTGTTTTAAATGATGAGACTTCTGCCCTATCCGATAGTTTTCAGGGAGAGCTGCTTGATGCACCGGTTTATACCCGGCCGGCAGATTGGCGAGGACATAAAGTGCCTGATGTATTATTAAGTGGCCACGAGGCAAAAGTGAACGAATGGAGGCACGAACAGGCCTTAGAGCGGACTAAAACCCGTCGTCCTGACCTTTTGGAATAGAAGCATTTAACGCAATCAAATGTGGAATTCATAAAGAATGTGGAAAAAATTAAAATAGGTTTTTTTTTCTCAAAAATAATCCCTAATATTGCAATCCGATTTTCACGGGATGAAATATCGATTTAATAGCTTAAAATCATGGATTTAGTAAAATTTGTTGAAGAGCAGGCCATCGCGAAAAAAGATTTTCCTGCGTTCAAGTCTGGCGATACAGTGAGCGTGCACTATAAAATTCGCGAAGGTAATAAGGAACGTATCCAAATTTACCAAGGTGTTGTAATACAACGTAACAGTGCTGGTGCTAACGAAACCTTCACCGTACGTAAAATGAGCAACAGTATTGGTGTTGAACGTATTTTCCCTATCAATTCTCCAAACATTGAGAAAGTAGAAGTGAATAGCTATGGTAAAGTTCGTAGAGCGAAATTGTTCTATTTACGTGCTTTAACTGGTAAAGCTGCTCGTATCAAATCATTGAGAAAATAATATTCTTTATTATACGATATAGCCTTCACGATTAATTTCGTGGAGGTTTTTTTGTTTATACCTTTGTTAAATGTTAGATTCTGCTTTTTTCGACCAAGTTTTTTGGGGCAACACTGTAAAAGCCTATTTCCTTTTCGGGGGATACTATTGTTAGGCCTGGTATTTAAAAATATTTTTTCTAAGTTATTAAGCAGGTTATTGTTTAGGCTTTTCAGAAGTTTCTCCAACCAATCGCATAACGATGCCTTTGTAGCTTTGCTGGTAAAACCGATTGAGATTTTTATCCTCCTTTCTACCCTTTATCTTTCCATTAACCAATTAAAACACCCTTTAGAGGTTGCTGTATTCCATTACAGTAAATTAATCGGTAAAACAAAGGAATTAATCCCCGTAACCATTGGCGATTGTGTAGACAGGATATTCCTGTTTATGATTATCCTATCCTTTTTCTGGATTATATTAAGGATAATCGATTTCATTAGTCATGTGTTATTGTATAAAGCTTCCCTTACCGAAAATAAGGCCGATGATCAATTGGTGCCTTTTTTAAAGGAACTGTTTAAAACCATTGTCATTTTTATAGGCTTTTTTACGCTTTTAGGCTTCGTTTTCGAGGTGAATGTGCTAACACTCATCACCGGTTTGGGTATTGGTGGTATTGCCATTGCTTTGGCAGCTAAGGAGAGTTTAGAAAACCTGATCGGATCATTCACCATCTTTTTAGATAAGCCTTTTACGGTTGGCGATCTGGTAAAGGTTGATGGTGTAGAGGGAACAGTAGAAAAGGTTGGTTTTAGAAGCACCAGGATCAGAACATCTGAAAAAACCATGGCTACCCTACCCAACAGGGGCATGATAGACGGAGTTTTAGAAAATCTTTCCTTGAGAAATTCGCGTAAAGTATCTTTTGTGATCGGACTTACTTATGAAACCAGTTCAGATTCGTTAAGAAAAATTATTACCGAAATTGAAAGTTACATCAATAATCACGAAGGTACGAGCGATGATGGAAACGCCTCTTTCAAAAGCTTTGGCGATTCGGGTTTGAATGTTGAGGTTAATTATTTTGTAACGGTACTTAATTATACCGAATTTCTTAAAATCAGACAGGAAATCAACCTGGAGATTATGGATATCGTGATCCGTAATAAATCGGATTTTGCTTACCCAACACAACGTTTAATCAGCGACAGGCCGCTTGGCAATGCCACAGAAAAAGAAGTGGGTAATGATGCTACTGATTAAATAGATTCCTACTGCATAAATTAAAGAAATTGCCATACAGAAGGTGTAATGGATAAGGGAAAAAGTTCCTTTTTTTGGAAAGCAAAGCCTGTGGTAATGATTAAAGTTTGTTCCTGCTATCCACTGATTCCCGTGGTTTGTGTCTCCACAAACCACTGCGTAAATTAAAGAAATTGCCATACAGAAGGTGTAATGGTTAAGGAAAAAAGTTGCTTTTTTGGAAAGCAAAGCCTGTGGTAATGATTAAAGTTTGTTCCTGCTATTCACTACAAGTCCTCTCCCGATGAAAAATCGGGATCCGGGCTTTCCGTTGCTATCAGGTTTAGGTGGATTCTTCAGTGTTACAAAATCCTTTCAATTCCCGGGGTCTGTGTCCTCACAAACCGCTGCGTTAATCAAATGGTAGTAAAAACAAAAAGCCGGTTTAGCATTAACTAAACCGGCTTTTTATAAAATATTATATCCTTAGCTTAGAGTTGCCAATGTGGTGATCCCGCCTTTTACAACCTGATTAAGTTCTACGTTAACTTTGGTGCCTACCGGAAGAAAAACATCCACCCTCGATCCGAATTTGATAAAACCGAACTGTTCTGTTTGTACCACCTGATCACCTTCTTTTACATACCATACAATCCTGCGGGCTAAAGCCCCTGCAATTTGACGGAATAATACCGGAGTGCCGTTTTTATGCTCTACAACTGTGGTTGTACGTTCATTTTCGGTAGATGATTTAGGGTTCCATGCCGCAAGGTATTTTCCCGGGTGGTATTTAAAAAATTTAACCACTCCTGAAATGGGGTTACGGTTAATGTGCACGTTTACGGGCGACATAAAAATAGAAACCTGTAAACGTTTATCTTTAAAGTATTCGCCTTCTTCTGTTTCTTCGATTACTACGACTTTACCATCTGCAGGGCAGATTACGAGGTTTTCGCCTGAAGAGAAGCTGCGGCTCGGATTACGGAAAAACTGCAATACAATGATAAATAATGCAGCCGAAAAAATATAAATGAACCAGCGCAACCAGGTAATGTCGTGATATTTATAATCAACAATCGCGTTGATAACGAAAATAAACAGTATGCTTAAGGCAATGGTAGTGTAACCTTCTTTATGTATGGTCATTGTGTTAAAAATTATTGGGCAAAGGTGCGAAAAATAAATTAATCCAATCTAAAAATTATGCGCCCGTTGCTCTGTAAATATCGGTCAGGTTTCGGCCAAGGCCGTTATAATCTAAGCCATAACCTACTACAAATTCGTTAGGTATTTCAAAACCAACATATTCCAGCTCTTCAATTTCGTACTTTAATGCGCTTGGTTTTAGCAAAAGTGAACTTACCTTAACCGATGCCGGATTTTTTTCTTTGATCGTTTTTAAAATGTGGGTTAAAGTAAGGCCGGTATCAACAATGTCTTCTACGATGATGATATCCCTTCCCTCAATGTTTTCAGGCAGTCCAATCAGTTCTTTCACATTACCAGAGCTTGATGCACCTTCATAAGAGGCCACGCGCATAAAAGCAACTTCGCAGGGTACGTTAATTTCTTTAATTAAATCAGCCATAAACAAAAAACTGCCATTTAGCACGCCGATAAATAAGGGGCATTTGCCTTCATAATCAACGTTCATCTGAATACCCATCAAACGGATCCGTTTATTTAAGGTGTCGTTTTCTAAAAATATCTCGAACTCTTTATCCTCTACTTTTATTTTGTGCATTTGATGTTAAATAGTTAAATGTTGCAAACTGGTAATGGTTAATTGTATAAAGTGTTTAATTGTTGGGTTTGGCTAAGAACTGAAAACCGCCAGCTGTAAACTATTCTCGTTTCATCATCTCCAAACTCCAAACACCCAACTCAAAAACTATTGTTGGCTCTTCTCCAGTTCCTTTTGGCGTCTCCGTTCTTCCCTGCGCTCCTGCCTTAACTGTTTTTTTGTTTTGGTGGTATCGGCAGGTGTGATCGCCTGTTTATTTGTGGTGGTATCCTTTTTAGATCCGCCGCCAAATAAACGTTCAAAGAAACTTTTATTCTTATCATGTACAATTACAACCGGTAAGCCATCGCCATCATCATCAAAAGCAGAAGTATCAACCACAGCGGTATCAGGTGCCAAATAACGACGGAGACCCTCTCTCAAGCGAACATTATAAAAACCATAACCCGAGGTATCGCCAGGTGTTAAACCTTTTCTGGCCATAATATTCCCCATAAACCTAAAATAGTTGAACATATAAGGTTTCAAACTGCCATCGGCCATAAATTTATACATCGATGCTTTTGGCTTAGGCACAATACTGGCCAAAAATAGTCCGTCACCAATGTTTAAATCAGCAGGTTGTTTTCCAAAATAATATCTAGAGGCTTCTCCTATTCCGTAAATGTTCTGGCCAAGCTCCATAATGTTGAAATACACTTCAAGCATGCGCTGTTTGCTTACCAGGTGATTGTGTTCGATAAGCCAGACAATTAAAATCTCTTCGGCTTTACGGGCCAAAGTTTTCTGACGACTTAAATAAACGTTTTTAACCAATTGCATGCTGATGGTACTGCCACCACGTTTAAATTTCTTTTCCTTAAAATTTACGGCAATCGATTTCCGGATCGATTCTTCAACAAAGCCGTTGTGTGTAAAAAAGGAAGGATCTTCTGCCGTTAAAACAGCGTTAATGAAATTTTTAGAAATAGCCGATAGAGGTGTAAAATTCGGATTGGATGGGCCAATGGTAATATCGCGCATCGGTTTCCCATATTCATAAGGCGTGTAAACAAACGTATTATTAATTTTTTGAAGATTCGTTTTGCCCCATTGTACAATTTTAAAATTAACTGGCGTTAGTGTGGAATTAAATCGTACACTGTCAGGTATTTTGGTATCCAGGTAAAAATTGAGGTTATATTTAACCTTACCCTGTACTTTTAACCCTTCCAGCGATTCGAACAAACCCTGTGGAAAAGCATCTAAAATGCTTTGGGCATCCTGCTCCTCAGCGTTTAACTTTAACTCGTATATCTTATTTTTTCCTAAAGTGTATTTAACAAAAGGATGGATCTGTGCATTTTTTAGGTAAGCTGTTGATGAGCTATCTAGAGCAATATAGTTTTGGCCAACCAGAATATCGGCATCCAGTTTTGCACTTTGGACAATAATATCGTTGGAAGCAATACGCGGCTGGTTGATCAACATATTTTTTACCGACCATGAGCCTGATATTTTATAATCATCGCCACTGTATTTTGCATTTTTAAGCTCCGTTTGTAAGGTGTCGAAACTGATTTTTGCGTGGAGTTTATTATTCAGGTAGGGTAACTCGAGTTTTTTACCGTCAGCATAAACCGTAAAGCGTAATTCTTTGCTTCCTGGATTTACATGGCCATCTACGTGCCAGGTAGCTTCACCATTATTTACATTTATGGCCGATTTTAAGTCCCCGCCATCAATTGTTGCCACGGTGGCAAAGCTCAGTTTAGCCGTATCATGATCATTTAGTTTAAAAATCATGTTCTGTACATCCATATCATCAGGGATTTTGTACAAAACCTGATTTAGGATGTTGCTCGCTATTTCTGATAAGTTAACTTTTCCTTTTGTTTCAGTGCTGTCTTTTTTCTTTCTTTTTAAGATAAAATCGATGTTGGTGGTCGAATCTTTAAGCACTACGCTTACAAAACCTTCTTTCAGTTTTACTTCCGACAATTTTACATTGCCAAAAATGAGCGGAAGGAGTTTTACACCTACACTCAGCTCTCCAATGTTGGAAAGGGTATCGCGCTCTTTAGGAACAACAGAAATGTTGGTCATTTTAACCGTACTCAGGCCGGTAAATCCGGCGCTGCCGATTTTAACTTCAAGACCATAATCTTTGTCGGCCTTGGCAATTGCTTTGGCTACCATTTTTTTAAGAAGGGCTTCCCTTTTGCTATAAGCTACGGCGCCCAAAGCAATACAAACGACTAAAAAAACACCTAAAACCCAGGCTCCGATTTTTAAATATTTTTTTGGGATCTTAATTTTTGGTATTCGCATATAGTCGTTAAAATGGTTAATTGCTTAAACGTAACAATTAAATGTTTATTTCGTGTTAAAATTACAGTTAAAAAGCCTAAATAAAAGTATTTATGGCTATGTTTTGTTAATTTTGAATTTAAATTAATACAATGCAGATTAGCCCGCAACAAGTTTTAGATGCGCTTAAAAATGTTGAAGATCCCGATCTTAAAAAAGATCTGGTTACCCTAAACATGATTAAGGATTTACAGATAGCAGATAACCAGGTCAATTTTACATTAGAGCTTACTACGCCGGCATGCCCGATGAAGGAAATGCTGAAAAACGCCTGTACAAATGCCATTAAACATTTTGTATCGCCAACGGCAGAAGTCGTGATCAATGTAACTTCGAGGGTTACGCAGCCAAGCAACTCATCTTCACTAGATAACATCAAAAACATCATTTTGGTTTCATCAGGAAAAGGTGGCGTGGGTAAATCTACGGTATCGAGCAATCTGGCTGTTGTATTGGCAAAAGATGGTGC
The DNA here is from genome assembly GCF_014395225.1 of Pedobacter roseus. Classification (NCBI taxonomy): domain Bacteria; kingdom Pseudomonadati; phylum Bacteroidota; class Sphingobacteriia; order Sphingobacteriales; family Sphingobacteriaceae; genus Pedobacter; species Pedobacter roseus. The sequence continues at coordinate 5,327,727 of NZ_CP060723.1, read as the reverse complement.
CAAAGTTGGCCTGATCGATGCTGATATTTATGGTCCATCGGTACCTACCATGTTCGACCTGGTTGATGCAAAACCCGGTGCTGAAGAAACCGCAGATGGGAAAACCAAAATTTTGCCGATCGAAAAATACGGAATCAAATTATTGTCGTTAGGCTTTTTTGCTGATCCCGGACAACCGGTGCCTTGGCGCGGCCCGATGGCCTCAAATGCAGTAAAACAACTTTTTAACGATACCAACTGGGGTGAACTCGATTACCTGATTGTTGATCTTCCACCGGGAACAGGCGATATCCACATTACCATTACGCAGAGTTTCCCGATTTCGGGAGCAGTTGTGGTTACCACACCGCAACAGGTTGCTTTGGCCGATACACATAAAGGTTTAGCGATGTTCAGGATGCCGGGAATCAATATCCCGATTTTAGGCGTTATTGAAAACATGTCGTATTTTACACCTGCAGAATTACCCGATAATAAATATTACATTTTCGGAAAAGGTGGTGGAACGGAACTTGCAGCACGTTTTGATGTGCCGTTTTTGGGTGAAATTCCAATTATCCAGAGTATTTCTGAAGCGGGAGATCAAGGAAAACCGGTTGCATTGAACCAAAATCCTTTGTTAGATGGCATATTTGGCGATATTGCAAGTAAGATTGCACAGCAAATTTCCATCAACAATGCGCAAATGGTGAATTGCTAAAAAATTACTATTTTTATAACCTTAAAAAATATATAATGAATTTAACAGAACAAGTAGAACAGGCATTGGAAACCATCAGGCCATATTTAAAGGCTGATGGAGGTGATGTTTCTGTTGAAGAAATTACATCTGAAGGAACAGTAAAACTTAAGCTTTTGGGTAACTGCGGTTCTTGCCCGATGAGTTTCATGACGATGAAATCGGGTATTGAACAGGCAATTATGAAAGCTGTTCCGCAGATCACTTCGGTAGTTGCCGTAAATATGGCAGAGCAAGAGTAAGCTTTAACACTATTTAACTAGAAAGTTTTATTATAAAAATTACTTTTGTCTTAATGAGATATTGTATTACCCTGATTTGCCTAATTTTTTCCATAACCGCTTTTGCACAACAAAAGCCGGCACAGGATAAACTCATCCAATTTTCAGGGATTATTACCGATATTGATAGCTCAAACGTAATACCTTACGTAACCATCACCAATCTTTCCTCGAAGAGTAAAAGGGTTGGTGCCGATTACAGGGGATATTTTACTTTTATTGTTAATCCAGGCGATACCATCTTATTTACCGCCATTGGATATAAAAAATTCTCAACAGTAATACCACAAGGTACGCCGGATAGCAAATACACTATCATGGTTAAATTGAAAGCTAATGTGATCGATTTACCTTCGGTACGTGTTTTTCCATGGGCAACCACAGAAGAATTTACCCGCGAGTTTTTATCGATGAAACTGGCGGATGATGATATGGCCATTGCCAAAAAGAACCTTTCGCGTTCGTCAATTGATGGCCTGATCCAAACGCTACCACGTGACGGACAGGAAATCGGCAGTCAGAATTACCGATATAATTTTGACAGAATGGTGAATAAGAACATGGTTCAAACCAATCCACTACTTAATCCTTTCGCCTGGGGCAAGCTGATGCAGCAGATCTTTGATGGTGATAAAAGCAGGACGAATTAGTCTGGAGTCTTAAGTCTGGAGTCCTTAGTCCTGGGTGTAGCGGACAGTTTTAATTAGCAATTATATTTTATCATCATTCAGATTTTAACGTATCCGGAATGAAAATTTTTCCCTTTCAATCATTCGTATTACATTCGGATATTTCAGCCAACGAGGCCTTGGATAATTTATCGGGCGCTTTACCAAAAGATCAAAAACTTTCTCTGCGTTTCATTCCCAGAAATCCGGACAATATACCATTCAAAGGATATATTTACGGTTCGACATTTAATATCAAGAGAAATTTATTGTATAGAAACTCTTTTCAGGCAGATATTTCAGGAGAAATATTTGCAGAAGGCAGTGGTTGTAAAATAGATATTAGGCTAAGTTTAATGCCGCTTGTAAAGGGTTTTTTAATGATTTGGTGTTCATTCGCAGCAATTTTTTGCCTCATGTTTCTTTTTGGGGCAATAAAAGAGCAAGAGCCAAATCTCGCATTTGGTTCATTAATCGCAATGGGTATGCTTGGGTTTTGTTATTTAATTGTATCTGTTGGTTTCAAATCTGATTGTGAAGAATGCAGGAAAGCGCTAAATGCTGTTTTTAAGGTTGAGCCGCAACCCATCTTTAAAGGGAAAGACTGGAGGGATGATAAATAGTTTGTGTACTAAACAGTGGTTCGTGGAGACACGAACCAAGGCGCGTTGGGTTTAATAATTAAAGCAAAAAAAGATCCTGAAATAAATCCGATAGCTATCGGATCAGGATGACGAATCCCATGAGAAATTGATCCAGATTGTAGCAATAAAAAAGGGAAAACATTTCCATTTTCCCTCTTACATTTTCCATTTAAGGCCTATCTTTTCTTGCTCTTGTTCGGAAACTTCATTTTGTAATCTGTTTTGATATTTCCTTTCGAAATGGCATCGAGTTTACTTTTAAGCATCGTTTTACGGAGCACACTTACTTTATCGGTAAATAATTTTCCTTCGATGTGGTCATATTCATGCTGAATTACACGTGCAGGCATTCCATCAACATCATCTGTATGTTCTACCCAGTTTTCGTCGAAATAAGTAATTTTGATGTTCGGTTTACGCATGATGTTTTCGCGGATATCAGGAATACTTAAGCAACCTTCGTTAAAGCTCCAGGCTTCGCCGGTTTCTTCCAAAATCTCTGCATTGATAAATACTTTTTTGTAACCAGGTTTGCCATCTTCATCTTCACCAGTATCTACAATAAATAAACGGATCGGCAAACCAATCTGAGGTGCAGCAAGCCCCACCCCGTTTGCGTAATACATGGTGTCGAACATATCGCTGATCAATTGTTTTAATTCAGGATAGTCTTTATCGATATCGGTTCCTACCTTTTTTAAAACAGGGTCGCCGTAAGCTACTATTGGTAATTTCATTGTATTGTATTTTATGTCGTCCGTCATTGCGAGGCACGAAGCAATCTTAAAGCGCTGGGTGAACTAGCGATTGTTGTAGAATTGCTTCGTGCCTCGCAATGACGAAAAAAGTCAAGCAATGCAAATCGCATTTTTTTACAAAAATAACAATTATTCCTCTATTGGACAGAAAGTAAAGATATTCAGTTGCTCAATATCTAAAATTTCATGGGTAACATCTGCCATTTGTGTGGTGGTAACGGCATTAATTTTCTCAAAAACGGTTTCCAACGAATCTATTTTATCATGATCAATCAGGCTTTTGGCCATTGAAATGATTAAACCGATCCTGTTTTCTTCTCCTAAAGCAATTTGTCCGATAAATTTGTTTTTGGCTTTTTGCAACTGCAACTCGTTTAAAGGTTTCTCTTTAAGTTTCCTGATCTCTTTAAAGATTAAAGAGAGTGCCTTGGTCTGTTTTTCTTTATCGGTGCCAAAGTAAATGGAAAAAATGCCGGTATCATGTAATGGCGAGAAATTAGATTCGATGGTATAGGCAATTCCGTATTTTTCCCTGATCTGTAAGTTTAGAACCGAGCTCATTCCATTACCGCCAAAGTAATTGTTTAACAACATTAAAGGAACTTTTTGCGATTGGTAGGTAGAATAAGCTTGGGTGCCCAAAATACAGTGCGCCTGCATAATCGGTTTGTAAATAGTGGTATTGTTTTGCGGAAGTTTACCTGGTTTAATCCTTTTTTTAACAGGATTGTTCTCTTCAACATCTGCAAAATATTTACTTCCTTTATTTACAACGCTGTTTAAAGTATAATTTCCTAAAACGGCGACTACAATTTCGTTGGTGCGGTAATTGGCCTTTCTGAAATTGATGACATCTTCACGTGTAAAGTTTTGCACGGATTCTGTTGTGCCCAAAATATTGTTGCCCAATGCATGACCGGCGAAAAGCATGTCTTCGAAATCGTCATTAATGGCTTCTTCAGGCTGATCTAAATAAGAGGAAATTTCATCCAAAATCACGCTTTTTTCCTTATCCATTTCCTCCTCGGGGAAAGTAGAATGGAACATGATATCGTTAAAAAGATCTAATGTCCGATCGAGATATGGATTTAAAAAAGAAGCATGTACGCAAGTATATTCTTTTGTGGTATAGGCGTTTAAATCTGCCCCAACACTTTCCAAGCGATTTAAAATCTGGTTGGTGCTGCGTTTTTCGGTACGCTTAAAAATTAAATGCTCGATAAAATGTGCTAAACCAGCTTTGTTTTCAGGTTCATCGCGAGACCCTGTATTGATGATGATGCAAGCGTGAGATATGGCAGAAGCCGAGGGCACATGCAGTAAGCGTATGCCGTTTGGCAAGGTGTGAACATTGTATTCCATTGAGGGGCAAAGATAAGGCTAATTGCTTACAAAGCCTCCGTATCGGGGTATTGCAATTGTAAAGTGGAAATCAATTTATCTTTGGTTGGTCTTTTTAGGACTAAAAAAACAAAATTAGCGAGGCCAAAAATCAAAAAGAAGGAGTTGTGCGTCATAAAAAATCCAACAATATTAAAAAGTGCGCCACCTTCTAAAAGTGCAGAGCTGATGATAAAGGCACTTTGGTACATGTTGATCTTCGTATCGGCAGTAGCAGATTTATCGATTTTAGCAATTAAATTTCTGTAAAAGAAAATGCTTCCTGATATGGTAATCAGTCCCATAATCGGGAATATAGGGTTAAAAGGCGCAGTAGTTTGTGGATTGGCATCAAAAAACATGATTTCGCGGTTAAGGAAAATAGTTACCAATGCAAATAGGAAAACGCCAGAGCATAGTGCGAGGTGGATGATTTGGAGTGTTTTTAGTTTGGTGTTCATTGTGGGGTGATATAGGTTTTGATTTAAATTTTAAAAAAGACGGTCGTCATTCCCGCGCAGGCGAGAATCCTAAAGCGTTTGTGCGTTAAGATTCCCAATCAACCCGATAGCTATCGGGTTGGGAATGACGAGCCGGGTAAAAAATTATTTCGTTATTCCCTCCAGCGAGAATAAAAAGGACCAGCGTAATGCCACATCCTTTAAATAGTCGAAGCGGCCAGATGCACCACCATGACCAAATTCCATATTGGTTTTAAGCAGCAGTACATTTTTATCGGTTTTGGTTGCCCTTAATTTGGCTACCCACTTGGCAGGTTCAAAATACTGCACCTGGCTGTCGTGCAAACCAGTTGTAACCAGCATGTTCGGATAAGCTTTTTTCTCTACGTTTTCGTAAGGAGAATAACTTTTCATGTAATCATAAGCGGCTTTTTGTTTTGGGTTTCCCCATTCATCAAATTCGTTTGTAGTAAGCGGAATACTTTCATCAAGCATGGTATTAACCACATCTACAAAGGGAACATCAGCAATCACACCATTCCATAAATCGGGAGCGATATTAACCACGGCACCCATTAATAAACCACCCGCACTTCCACCATGTGCATATAAATGGCCTTTCGAGGTATATTTCTGGTCGATTAAATACTCGCCTGCCGCAATAAAATCGGTGAAGGTGTTCTTCTTTTTCATCAGTTTTCCGTCTTCATACCATTGGCGTCCCATTTCCTGTCCGCCGCGGATATTGGCAATGGCAAATACAAAACCCCGATCCAACAAGCTTAAACGTGGTGAAGAGAAATAAACATCAGAATTTGCCCCATAGGATCCATAACCATAAAGCAACAATGGCGATTCTCCATTCTTTTCGAGGCCCTTTTTATAAACCAGGGCAATCGGCACTTTGGTGCCATCTTTCGCCGTTGCAAAAATGCGCTCAGTAACATAATCTTTTGGATTATAGCCGCCCAAAACCTCCTGTTGTTTCATTAGTTTCTGGTCTTTTTTTACAAGATCATAATCGTAGATAGAGTTTGGAGTAGTTAATGAGGTGTATGAATAACGTAAGGTTGTGCTGTTATATTCAGGGTTAGCGCCTACGCCGGCATCGTAGACAGGTTCGTCAAATTTGATATAATAATCGCTTTTGTCTTTTTTGAGTACGCGCAGCTCGGTTAATCCGTTTTTACGCTCTGATAAAACGGTAAAATCTTTAAATTCTTCAGCACTTTCCAGTAAAACATCGGCACGGTGCGGAATTACCTCTTTCCAGTTTTCTTTTTCGGTTTTATCCAGCGGACATTCCATTAAGCGGAAATTCTTGGCGTTCCAGTTGGTTAAGATCAAAAATTTGCCATCAACAGGCATTACATCATACAATACATCTTTTGATCGGGCTGCAAAAACTTTAAAAGGGCTTTCCGGATGGTCGGCATCTACTATTTTATATTCTGAAGTGAGCGTTCCCTGCGAGGCAATAAAGATATACCGTCCGTTTTTCGATTTACCTACACCGATATAGTTGGTGTTATCTTTCTCATCGTAAACCACTGCATCGGTTTTGGCATCTGCACCAAGCACATGTTTTTTGATTTTTTCGCTTAGTAGCGTAACCGGGTTTTTTGAAGTGTAAAAGAAGGTTTTATTATCGTTGGCCCAGGCCACTCCACCTTCTGTATTGGTAATGGCATCTTTTAAGATCTCGCCGGTTTCTAAATTTTTAATGTTAATGGTGTACTGGCGACGTGAAACCTGATCGACACCAAAGGCCAGCAATTTATTATCGGGACTGATGCTAAATCCGGTTGCGCTGTAATAAGCATGGCCTTTTGCCAGCTGATCTACATCCAGCAAAATTTCTTCAGCAGCAGATAAACTTCCTTTCTTACGGCAGTATTTAAAATATTGTTGTCCGTCTTCGGTGCGTGAGTAGTAATAATAACCGTTTTTAAAAACCGGAACTGATTCGTCTTTTTCTTTGATTCGGGCTTTCATCTCTTTAAAAAGATCAGCCTGAAACTGATCTGTACTTTTCATCATCGTATCCAGGTAAGCATTTTCAGCTTTCAGATAATTCACAACTTTTGTACTGTCTGGCCCCTTTTTAAAATAATCGATCATCCAATAGTAATTATCTATTACGGTGTCGCCATGTATTACTCTTTGGTGCGGAATAATTTCCGCTATGGGTGCCTTTGCATCAGGCCACTTTATTGCTTTCATTTCTTTCTTTTGGGGTGATTACAAGCCGTAATTGCGCTAAGCAATATAAGGCCGGGTAAGATACGTTTCATAGTGGTTTGATTTAGGTTCAATTGCAATTTAATAATTTAGTTCAATAGTTCATTAGCCATTAGTTTATTAGTGGTTAACTGGTTAATTGTTTAAATCGGTTAACTGTTTTAGGCAACTAACACTTCTGGCCTCGGTCCTCGGACTTAATAAATAGTTCATTTGTTTATTCGTGGCGTGGTGGTTAATCGGTTAATTGTTTAAATCGGTTAACTGTGTTATGCGCCAAGACTCCTGGCCTCGGTCATCAGACTTCGGATTCATAGGTTAAACACCGCCATACGCTTAGCGCTAAACGCCAAACTCATTTCCATTTTCGCAAAAATCCATCAAGCCTATAGATAATCATCCGAATTAGAAAAATTGATGTTAAATTGCCACATCCAAACGGTTTGAAGATCATAATGAAATTAGGGTACAAAAAAATAGTTGTTAAAGTTGGTTCAAATGTAATTACGCAAGCCAATGGTTTGCCTGATGAAGCAAGAATTAAACACCTTGTAAATCAACTGGCTGACATTAAAAAGCAGGGCATTGAGGTGATTTTAGTGTCTTCGGGTGCCGTGGCATCGGGCAGAAGTTTGATAAAAGTATCCGAAAAACAGGATGCGGTAACTACCCGGCAGCTTTTGGCGGCTATTGGTCAGGTGAAACTGATCAATACCTACTCCAATTTTTTTGCTGCACACAATATACAATGTGCGCAGGTTTTGGTTACGAAAGAGGATTTCCGTGACCGGGCGCATTATTTGAACATGAAAAACTGCCTGCAGATTTTGCTTCAAAACGAGGTAATTCCGGTGGTAAATGAAAATGATGTGGTTTCGGTAACTGAACTGATGTTTACCGATAATGATGAACTGGCCGGTTTAATTGCTTCGATGTTGAATGCCGATGCCCTGATTATCTTGTCGAATGTAAATGGCATTTATAACGGTGATCCGAAAATTGAAGGTTCAGCTGTTATTGAGGAAATTAATGGTTCAGTTGCTAACCTGGCTTCATTTATCCAAACTGGTAAATCGCAATTTGGCCGTGGCGGAATGATTACCAAATCGACTATGGCACAAAAGGTGGCTAAATTGGGCATTTCTGTGCATATAGCCAATGGAACGAAAGACGATGTGCTAATTTCTCTGTTAAATAATGATCTGGTACATACCCGTTTTGTGCCCGAAAAAAGTAAATCGGGTAAGAAAAAATGGATTGCCCATTCAGAAACCGCTGCTACAGGGGTAGTTAAACTCAATGATGGCGCTAAAACCGTGCTAACCTCCGGTAAAGCAACGAGTTTACTACCTGTAGGTATTATCGAAATCCAAACGGACTTTTTAAAGGGTGATATTATTAAAATTATCGATGAAAAAAATAACCTGATTGGGCTGGGAATAGCAGAATACGGATCGGATAAAGCCAGAGAACGCATCGGACAGAAAAAGCAAAAAGCGCTAGTACATTACGATTATTTTTATTCGGCTATTTAGTTGGGTTAATCACGGAGCCCATAGAGAAAAAATCACAGAAGGACACAGAGTTAATCAAATTCTCTCTTTTCCTCTGTGTAATGCTCGGTGACCTCTGTGGTCAAAAAGAAAAAACAATGAATTACAAACAATACTTCGAAAAAGCAAAACAGGCTAGTCGCACTTTGATTAGCTTAGGCAAAGAAACAACAGATGCTGTTTTAGAGGATCTGGCTGAAGCTTTAGTGGCCAATATAGCGGAAATTCTTACTGAAAACGATAAGGATTTAGCTAAAATGCCTATCGAAGATCCTAAATACGACAGGTTAAAGTTAAGTGCAGCACGTATTGCGGATATTGCAAATGACCTGAAAAATGTTGCGGGCTTAAACAGTCCATTGGGTAAAATTCTATCCGATAAAATATTGGATAATCAACTTCATATTCAAAAGGTAAGTGTGCCTTTGGGGGTTGTGGGTGTAATTTACGAAGCCCGTCCCAATGTTACGGCTGATGTATTTTCGCTTTGTTTTAAAACCGGGAATGTTGCCGTATTAAAGGGTGGAAGTGATGCTGAATTTTCTAATCTCGCGATTGCAAAGGTAATACATCAAGTATTGGATAATCATAAAATAAACCGCGATGTTTTAACCTTGTTGCCAGCGGAAAGGGCCGCAACCGAAGCTTTGCTAAATGCCAGGGGATTTGTTGATGTGCTGATCCCCAGGGGAAGCCAATCGTTGATTAATTATGTGCGTGAAAACAGTAAAATCCCTGTTATCGAAACCGGAGCAGGCATTGTTCATACTTATTTTGATGAATCAGGTGATTTAGAGAAAGGAAAAGCAATTATTTTCAATGCCAAAACCAGAAGGGTAAGTGTATGTAATTCTTTAGACTGCGTGTTAATTAACGAAAATAGATTGAATGATCTGCCTGCACTTTTATCTCCTTTGGCTGATGGAAATGTAGAGCTGTTTGCAGATGAAAAAAGCTATGAAGTATTAAAATCATCTTATCCAGCTCACTTACTAAATCAAGCCACGCCTGAACATTTTGGTACAGAGTTTTTGTCGTTAAAATTAGCTGTTAAGGTTGTTGATGGTTTAAATGCTGCACTAAACCACATTGCTGATTATAGCTCGAAACATAGTGAAGCCATTATTTCTGAAGATGCCGATAATATTACCCAATTTTTAAATGAAGTAGACGCGGCTGCGGTGTATGCCAATGCCTCTACGGGTTTTACTGATGGCGCACAGTTTGGTCTTGGTGCGGAAATTGGCATTAGTACACAAAAACTACATGCCCGTGGCCCAATGGGTTTAGAGGAATTAACGAGTTATAAATGGGTGGTGAGAGGTGATGGACAAGTGAGGAAGTGATGTTGGATGGAAGATTTGAAAGGGAAAATGGAAGATAGTTGGATTTATAGATTTATTGTCATTCTGAGTGCAGCGAAGGATCTCTAAGCTTTTGGTTTAATAGCCGCAATGGTCATCAACTATGAACCAAAAGACCATGAACTATTAACCCAACGAACAACTGAACTACAACTCAAACACCGCTCCCCTCTCGGGCACTTCAACATCAAAACCGTCTTCCTGTAGTGCCAGCGATAAACTTTGCAGACTTTTATCTTCGCCATGTACCAGGAAAACTTTTTTAGGCTGACCGGTTTGTTTAATTGTTTTTACTAAATCGTTATGATCGCCGTGGCCACTTAACAGATCGGTTTGGCGGATAGTAGCGTAAACCATCATTTCACGGTCTTTAATCCGCACAATTGGTGCACCACTTAATAATTTATATCCCAGGGTTCCTTTTGCACAGTAACCGATAAAAAGAATGGTGCAGTAATAATTCTGAATGTTGTAATATAGGTGATCCTGGATCCTTCCGCCTTCTAACATACCCGCAGATGAAATGATAATGCAGGGATCAAAATAATTAGAAACATCTTTACTTTCTTTCATGGTTTGCGCATAAGCCAGGTGCTCAAATTCAAACTCATCACCCATAGTCTGGTAAAAATCTTTTGCCTCCTGATTCACCAGGTTATGGTGTTTGCGGTAAACCTCTGTGGCTTGAATTGCCATGGGACTATCGACAAAAATCTGGATTGGCGGAAGCAGTTTTTTAGTAAAAATCTGATTAAGCGCAAATACGAGCGATTGCGTTCTGCCAATGCTAAATGCTGGAATAATTAATCTTCCGGGACTTTTTATGCAGGCTTCTGTAATTTCCTGAACCAATCGTTCTTCAAGCGTTTGGTTTTTAGTATGCATTCTGCCACCATAAGTTGCTTCGCTTACTACATAATCTACTTCTGGCAATGGTTCGGGATTTACCAAAACAGGGTAGTTTTCTCTGCCAATATCGCCGGTAAAAACTATTTTTTTCTCTGTGCCGTTATCATTTATGGTTAAAACAGCCGCTGCAGCACCCAACAAATGGCCTACAGGCACAAATGTTATGCTGATATCGCCATTAATTTTGAAAGGTTTATTGAAAGCAATGGTTACAAAACGATCTATCGTATCCATCACATGTTTGTGCAGGTACAAAGGTTTCGGTCCGCTAAAATTGCCGCGTTTGGTACGTGGTTTTCTGCCTGCTTTTCTTAAAAAAAGTTCAACAGAATCGAATAACAATATTGAAGTTAAATCGGCAGTTGGTGGTGTACAAAGTACCTGGCCATCAAAACCCAGGCGTACCAGCGTAGGTAAATTGCCAGAGTGATCGATATGGGCATGAGTTAGAATTACGAGGTTAATGCTTGCCGGATCGAATGGGAATTGCTGGTTTTCTTCCTGATAGGTTTCCTTTTCATAATCTAATCCGCAATCTATCAGTATTTTATAATGCCCAATTTCGAGTAAGTGCATACTCCCTGTTACCTGTTGCGCTGCGCCCCAAAACGTTAACTTCATCTTCTTATCTGTACAGTAAATTCTTTAGCCGTAAAGTAGTATAATTGATGGGATTTTTAAACAATCAGGCGTAATTTTTTAATTATAGTTGATCGGCTTCTCTAAATTTAAGCTCAAAAGATTTTTATCTTTGTAAGAAAATATCAGTTATGCAAGAACCTTTCGACATCGAAATCGGCCCAGTTAATTATTCAGTTTTCCCTGAAGGAAATGTTTCTTATACCATTTTTAAAGATGGTAGAGAATACATTCAGATTCAAAAAGATACCTCATCGATCTGGTTAAAAATGGATTATAAAACCGAATTGCCAATTTTTGAGGAAGACGAAGAAGTGAATGCCATCGGTCAGGCCATTGAAAAATACGAGCCTGAAGAAGAGGATGAGGACGAAGAAGAGTTATAGCCATAAAAAAGGCCCGATTTTTTAAGATCGGGCCTTTTGCTTTATTATGGTTTTTACCTTGTGCAATTTGCCGTCCAGGTTTGGCCATCTTTTACAACCAGAACTTTAAGGTTGCTGGCATCAATACTAATGCCTGTTAAGCCTGAGCCTACGCTCACATAACTGTTATCGCCAGTTTTTTCAAACTTTACACCTGTAATATCAGGAATGTTGTTGCCAAAGTAAAAGTTATACGTTTCGCCAACTTTGCTCACGGTTACTTTACCATCAGAACTGTTGATGGTTGTTTGGCCATTGCGGTAAGAAACCGTTCCTTTGTAAGTACCCACGAAGAAATCTTTATCTGCTGGATCAGTATCTTTTTTACACGATGCCATTACTGTTAATGCTATTAAAAGCATACTGAAAATTTGGACTGTCTTTTTCATCTCTTTCACTTTTTTGTTTTAAATAGGGTTGAATAATGTAACAGCCCTATGACAATGACTATGCCAAAGAAGATTTTTGACCGCTTAAATCAAGGTGATTTAGGAAATTGATTTAAATTTTAATTAACTGAAATTTAGATATTTATACCTGTTTGATGTTTTTTTGGCTAATTTTTTTTAGGATAGGAAATAATAGGAGCAGAACACTGTATTCTTTTTAGAATAATCGTAATTAATGGACAGATTTTTTTAAAATTTTCTTAATTCTTTTATCCAGTTCAGTGGGATCGCTTTCAAAATTATCTGCAAAACTCTTTCCGATCTGATAGGCTTTATAATCCTTTGAAATTTTATAGATGCTATAATTATTTGTGCCAGATAAACCGTATGATACCACAACGTGATATTTGCGGTTGTATTCGGGATTGACAATGTTTTCGAAATTTTTAACCCTGTTGATTTTTTTGTTTTTAGGATCAATCAGAAATAAATAATAAAATGCATTGCCACCCCTTGCACCTGTTTCCGAAAAAATCACAATGTCTTTAATGCGATCATTATTATAGTCCTCATAAGAAATATTGTCTTTAATCAACGTTAAATAAATCTTTTCTTTCCAAAATACCTGATCCATTTTTAAACCAATTTTACCAAAATAAACAAGAGCATTTACATCCTCTTCCGCTGTTTCTTTTTCATCTACTGCATGTTGTATGGCCAGCACATAGCTTTTATCCTGAAATGGATAAATGTATTGCCAGGTGCCTTTTGCGCCAGCCTGTTTAAATATTTTTTGAGCAAACGAATGGCCGGAGATAAATAAAAAACATAGAAAAAATATCCTGTTCATGTTTGGCATTTTACATTTTGTTATAAGATTGTATAAATTTTACATCTCTGATAGTTTTTGGGCAAACTCTTCCGTCATTTCGTCAAGTGTAAGTAACCTGCTCCAATTAAATTTTTTCCAGACTGTTTTTGGTTTATTGGTTTTGTCGCTAAACATGTTGCCGCCAGAGGTTTCGCTTTTTTTACGCGTAGAAAAATTAATGCTCGTAATGGTTTCTTCTCCGGAAGATCGGCTATAGCTCCCGATATCAAAGCCGATCAGTTCCATTTTCTGGTTCTGGAACCTGAAAGTATAATCGAAGTTACTTACTTCGTAAGAACCGCAGCTTAACCAATATTGATAACTTAAAATGAGTGCACCATTCCTTATTGCTATGGCGCCTGTTTCTTGTAAAGGATCGGCCAAACAGGTACTAACCGTATCATTTTCAGTTGGTATAAATTTGGTGTTTTGAACCTGTAATTGGTACTGACCAGGTATTTTAAAGAGCACTAAAAGCATGCGTGGATTAACGTTGAGTTTCTCTCCACCCATACGGTCGTTTTTGATAACGTTTTTTGGATTGGTATTCTGGATAATGATCGCTTGATCGGGTAAATTATCTTTATTTAAATCGCCTTTTGCCTGATAAATTACTTTCCATCCTTTTGGTATAAACGCGTTTATATTGGCGCCTGTTTTTGGGATTTGAGGATGATCTGTTTGTGCATATAGATGGACAGAAATTAGTGAGAATAGGATGATTATAATGTGTTTCATGGATAATGTTGATGAAAGCTTAATAATAGAAATTGCGATCTGATTTCGGGATTTTTAATTCAGCCCTGCCGGGAGCAAAATCATCCATTTTGGGAATGGCTTTAAACGGATATTTAAAATTGTAAAAACTATCTTTTGGTATTTTTTTGTCTTCATCACAGGTTCCGTAAGTGTAAGCCACGCTCACTTGCTTGGTCGAGAAATTAATATCGTATTTGTAATCAAAATCGCAGGTATCGTAGTCGTTCATTGTAGAACCGATCACAAACCAATCGTTGTTTTGATAACGGTAAATGTTTTTCCAGGTACTGTAATGCCTGCTGTTGTGGTTAACCGTTTGTTCAGTAATCAGGGTATTGTTTTTAATTTTTATCGAGAGGTTTACGCCGGCATCTACACAAAAGCCACAATCTTTATTGCTCCGCAAAATGGTATTGTTGCTTTTCCACAGTTTAATTTTACCGTCAACCCGTTTACAGATATAGAGGATTCTTTTTAAACCGTCTTTTCCATCGGTTTTGTCTGTATCAAAAGCATATACCACTTCGTCAATGCCATCTTTATTTAAATCGCCTTTGGTTTCGAGAACCATTTTATAATTTTTGGGTGGATTAAAATCGGGTAGTGTTTGCCCGCTACAGTTAAGGAATATTAATAAGCTGAAAAATGCAAGGGATATTTTTTTCATAGCGGATGTTTGTAGATCAATAAACATAATGCTTATTATGATACAAATAAATTTAAAAGTCAATTTTTGTGAAAGAATGGACCATTTATCCCGCCCAGCCGTCCCGATCTAAACTCCTATAATTAATGGATTCGGCAAGGTGTTCGATTTCTACATTCTCGCTTCCAGCGAGATCCGCAATGGTACGCGCCACTTTTAAAATCCTATCGTAAGCCCGGGCAGATAAACCCAGGCGTTCCATAGCTGTTTTTAAAAGCATAATCCCCTCCTCATTAATCTGACAGACTTTGCGTACCATCTTTGGACTCATTTGTGCATTATAATGTAGCTCGGGTTTATCCACAAAACGTTTATCCTGAATTTCCCTGGCTTTAATTACACGGTTCCTGATGATGTCGCTTTTTTCGGCATCCTCTGAAGATGCTAAAGACGTAAAATTAACAGGGGTAACTTCTACGTGCAGGTCTATACGGTCTAAAAGTGGTCCGGATATTTTACTCAGGTATTTTTGAACGACACCGGGTGCACAAACGCAGTCTTTTTCAGGGTGATTGTAAAATCCACATGGGCAGGGGTTCATAGAAGCTACCAGCATAAAACTGGCTGGATATTCTACCGAAAACCTCGCCCTCGAAATGGCCACTTTCCGGTCTTCCAATGGTTGGCGCATCACTTCTAAAACAGTGCGTTTAAATTCAGGCAGTTCATCCAGAAATAACACACCGTTATGTGCGAGTGATATTTCGCCAGGCTGTGGATTTATCCCACCTCCTACCAAAGCTACATCGCTAATGGTATGGTGCGGCGAACGGTATGGCCTTGAGGTCATTAGCGAGTCGGTTGCAGAAAGTTTTCCGGCTACAGAGTGGATTTTTGTAGTTTCTAAGGCTTCGCCTAAATTTAAGGGCGGCAAAATGGTGGGCAGGCGTTTGGCAAGCATAGTTTTACCCGCTCCGGGCGGACCGATCAGTATCACGTTATGGCCACCTGCGGCAGCAATTTCGAGCGCCCGCTTAATATTCTCCTGTCCTTTAACATCAGAGAAATCGTGTTCGTAATTATTGATGTTTTTTAAGAATTCTTCTTTCGTATCAATTTTAACTTGTTCCAGCGTTTCGGTTTTATTAAAAAAAGCGGCAACCTGTGCAAGGTTATCTACGCCATAAGCTTCCAAGCCATCAACAACGGCAGCCTCACGCACATTTTGTTTGGGTAAGATGAAACCTTTAAAACCATCTTGCTGGGCCTGTATGGCGATGGGTAAAGCGCCTTTTATCGGTTGTATACTTCCATCTAAAGAGAGTTCGCCCATAATGAAATAGTTCTCGAGATCTTCATTAGGAATTTGCCCTGATGCGGCTAAAATACCGATGGCAATGGGCAGATCATAAGAAGAGCCTTCTTTTTTAATGTCGGCAGGCGCCAGATTGACCACAATTTTTTGTTTCGGCATACGCAGGCCTGAAATATTGATGGCACTGGCTACACGCCGCAGGCTTTCTTTTACTGCATTATCAGGCAGGCCCACCATGTAATATTTGGCACCTGCACTGATGTTCACTTCGATGGTTATGGTTAGTGCATTTACGCCATAAACAGCACTCCCGTATGTTTTTACAAGCATTAATTTTTTATTAAATAAAAGCAGGATGTAAATTATTCGGGACGAATAGTGATTTATGCTAAGATAGTAATTTTTTAATTACTGACTAAAATTATAACATCTTGCAACCACTCCCTAGCGGGCCTTGAATTAAGGAAGGAAGCTGATTGCGCTATTTGATTTTGAAGTTCTAGCTAAATTAAGCAACAAGCTTTGTTAAATAAACCTGATTGTACGAATGCCGATTTCTTCTATCGGCAGCAGGGAAAGCAGGGCTTAAGCCCGCCATGGAATGCTGAACACTCATTTCCAAAACCTATAAAACCAAAAATCCCAACCATTTCTGATCAGGATTTAAATATTTGCAATATGTATTTTCGCTTTAAGCTAAAACCTATCTTCCAAAAGGCATTTTAGGCATACCTTTCATCATGGCTGCTGCGGCTGCCGGGTTAGAAAACTGCTTCATCATTTTACGCATATCTTCGAACTGTTTAATCAGCTTGGTTACTTCCTCAACCTTGCTGCCGGAGCCTTTTGCAATGCGTAAACGGCGGCTTTGTTGGATGGCATCCGGATTTTCTTTCTCAAATGGCGTCATCGAATTGATAATCGCTTCGATCGATTTAAAAGCATCATCCTGGATATCCACATTCTTCATCATTTTACCTACACCAGGTATCATGCCCATCAAATCTTTCATATTACCCATTTTCTTGATCTGCTGGATCTGGTTATAGAAATCGTTGAAATCGAATTTGTTCTTGCGGATTTTTTTCTGAAGTTCTGCTGCCTCTTTCTCATCGAACTGCATCTGTGCACGCTCAACAAGTGAAACCACATCACCCATACCCAAAATACGCGATGCCATACGATCTGGATAGAAAACATCAAGTGCTTCCATTTTCTCACCAGTACCAATAAATTTAATCGGTTTGTTTACCACCGATTTAATCGAAAGGGCTGCACCACCGCGGGTATCACCATCTAATTTGGTTAAAACAACACCAGTAAAATCTAAACGGTCGTTAAATACTTTGGCTGTATTTACCGCATCCTGCCCGGTCATCGAATCTACTACGAATAAAATCTCGTGAGGCTGAGTTTTAGCTTTTACCTCCGAAATTTCGTTCATCAACGATTCATCAATGGCCAAACGACCAGCTGTATCGATGATGATTACATTATTTCCGTTTTGTTTACCATGCGCTATACCTTCCAGGGCAATACCAACAGGATCTTTCGAATCGCGGTTGGCATAAACCGAAACGCCAACAGAAGTTCCTAAAACCTCCAATTGATCTACAGCCGCCGGGCGATACATATCGCCGGCCACTAATAAAGGTTTTTTGCCTTTACCTTTTAAGTGTAATGCCAGTTTACCTGCGAAGGTTGTTTTACCTGCACCGTTTAAACCTGCTATTAATATAATGGTAGGATTTGCTTTGGTATCTAACTCGGTAACTTCGCCACCCATTAAGGCCGCAAGTTCGTCGTTCATGATTTTGGTAAGCAACTGACCCGGAGAAACCGCCGTTAGTACATTTTGTCCTAATGCTTTTTGTCTTACATCATCAGTAAATGCTTTTGCTGTTTTATAATTTACGTCGGCATCCAATAACGCTTTGCGGATTTCTTTCATGGTTTCTGCCACGTTGATTTCCGTAATGCTGCCTTGTCCTTTTAATACTTTAAACGCTCTGTCTAGCTTGTCCTGTAAATTATCAAACATAATTGGGTACAAATTTTTGTAAATGCAAAGATATTGTTTTTTTGCCTAAAAGAGAGTTCAATCGTAATTAAACGGCAATTTTAAGACCTGATTATTAAAAATATAGGCATTTCAAAATTAATCGTAACGCTAAAGTTACATTAATACTAATCGATTAGTATTGCTATTAATAAATTAGTAGTATGTTTGTTTATCAATTTTTACAACATGATCAAACTAGCAAAAAGAGAAGAACAAATTATGCAGGTGTTTTGGGACGTAGAGAAGGCCTTTATCAGGGATATTATCCCTTTGCTGCCCGAACCTAAGCCTCATTACAACAGCGTAGCTACGATGGTGAAAATTTTAGAGGAAAAAGGATTTTTGGGTCATGATGTAGTTGGCAATATGTTTTGTTATTTCCCGGTTATTGGACGGGAAGAATACCAGAAGCACGCATTAAAGGATGTGGTAAGTCAATACTTCGACAATTCTTATCCGCGTATGCTGGCCTTTTTTGCCAAAGAACAAAACTTATCAGAAGACGAATTAACTGAAATTGTTAACCTCATTAAAACAAAGAAACCATGATGTTCTACGTGTTGAGTGTGGCCCTGATTTTAACAGGTTGCCTGTTATTTTATAAGCTTTTGTTGCAAAATGAAACCTTTTTTCCTTTAAACAGGTACGTACTGCTGGTATGTTTGGTACTTTCTTTTAGCCTGCCTTTAATGCCGGTGCCGGCACAATTTTCATTCAGAAAGGCGAGTATAGAAATTCCTCTTACCATAAATGAACCAATGGCACCTGTGGTAGACGTACCTCAGCAAAAGCCGGCGGTAAAGGCTAAAAGCAGCACAGAAAACAATATCAAGGGTTCTTTCTTTAAAGATATTTCTATCCTAAAGCTGGTGTTGTGGGCTTATTGGCTTGGGGTAGCTGTATTTGCGATCAATTTTGTTTTTCAGCTTTGTGTTTTGCTCTATCGTGCTTATTCCAGACCTGTAATTATTGATGGCCGTTTCAGAATTGTTGAACTGGCCGGCAATCAGGCACCCTGCTCGTTTGCCAACAACATTTTTATCAATCCCGAAAAATATGATTGGGATACCTACAACCAAATTATCCTGCACGAAAAAATCCATATCCAGCAAGGGCATAGCTATGATATTTTAATCGCCGAACTGGCCCTGGTTTTTCAGTGGTTTAATCCCTTTGCCTGGATGTACAGGAAGGCAATGGAAGATAACCTCGAATTTTTGACAGATAATGAACTGCTGGCCAACTCTGATATAGAACCAATGAGCTATAAAATGAGTCTGGTAAAAGTGTCGGCACCACATTTTCCGGTTAGTTTAACCACTAATTACAATCAATCCATCCTTAAAAAAAGATTAGTTATGATGAACGCAAAAAAATCAAACGTAAATTCTACCTGGAAATACCTCTTTATTGTACCCTTGTTTTTGGTATTTATCGCTTTCCTTAACGAGCCGGTGGCTTATGGGAAAAATAGTCCTCAGGTAAAAAAGAGTGAAAAATTTAATTCGATGGAAGAGGATGGCACCTGGTTTGCCACCATCAATGGAGATAAAGTAAATATCCGTTTTGAATCAGACGAAGACGGTAAAAACAACAACAGCAGCCAGTCTTTTTCGCTGGCAGAACTTAAAAACCTGCCAAGGGGAAACGAAGGAACATTTTCGGTTACCCGCGATGCCGGCACCATGAACTTTACCGGAAAATTTGAAAACAATACCGGCATGGGTACTTACAAATTTAGTTCTAATGCAGATTTTACCAGTTTCCTTACCAAACAAGGTGTAACCAATATCAAAACAAGAGATAACCTGGTATTTTTTATGATCAATGTAAAGAGAAGCTATGTTGCCGGTATAAAAGCTTTGGGTTACGATGGTATTTCTAAAGATAACTTAATCCCTTTGGTTGCTTTGAACGTAACTCCTGAATACATTAAATCGTTAAAAACAGCAGGTTTGGCAAATTTAACTTTGGCCGAGCTAATCCCATTAAAAGCTTTAAATGTAGATGCTGATTTTGTAAAAGGCATTAAAGAATCAGGCTTTACCAAAATAACAGCTGATAAAATGATCACCTTTAAATCGCAGGGCATTACAGGCGAGTACCTGAAAAATGCAAAATCTGCCGATGAGGAAAGCCGTGCAACGAATGTACAAACAACCTCAGTAAAAGCTAAGCTGGGCAAAACTCCTCAGAAGAATACAACAGAGGATACTGATGAGGATGAAAAACTGAGCAGGTTGATTACCAGGAAAGTGATGAATATTTCTCCTGATTATGCCAAAAGCTTTTCGGCTCAGGGCTTAAAAGTTTCTGAAGATAACCTGATCGCCCTGAAATCGTTAGGTGTTACTGCCGATTATTACGCAGGTTTTTCGGCCCAGGGGCTAAAGGTTTCTGACGATAACCTGATTGCCATGAAATCGTTAGGGGTTACCCCCGAGTATTTTGCAAGTTTTAAAACAGCTGGCCTAACAGGTTTAACCGCCGATCAGGTTATATCATTGAAATCTTTAAGCGTAGCTGCTTCTGATTTTAGCGAGTTTAAAAAACTAGGTTTTAAGAATTTAAGTGTAGATGATATCATCTCGGCAAAAGCCACCGGAACCTCTCCTGTATTTGTAGCTTCGATGAAGAAAAAGGGCCACAACTATAATTCTATAGAGGATTACATCAAGATGAAAGTGCTTGCGTTAGATTAGTTAAGCAACAGACCAATAAACCAAACCAACTATTTCTGGTGCTTAAGAGCCAGGAATAGTTGTATCGGTTTTGCCCTTTTTAAAAATAAATAATCCCGATTTTTCCTGAAAAAAAATTGCTGCTTAATGTTAAGTGGTAACACCTTTTATTGCCTTTTTAAATCTGTTTGTAACATATCCCGCGTCAGAATATAATAAACCCAGATGTTATTTAAGTTTTGATGCAACATTTTATTTCGAAAACAGTCTTATATCCAACTAACCTAAACGAATGAAACGCTGTATCCTCCCCATTTTAATATTTATATGTACTTTCTGTAAGGCGCAGGATATTTCTAAACAAAAGCATTTAGATGCTAAAAGAACAATCCAGATTCCTAAAATTGACGGCGTTTTAGATGACGAATGCTGGAATGATGTGCCTGTTGCCACCGATTTTATCCAGATAAGGCCAAATCCTGGAAAAATTGAAACTCAGGATAGACGTACCGAAATGAAGGTGATTTATGATGACGTTGCAATATATGTTTACGCCCGCATGTACGATAATCCTGACAGTGTTTCTCACGAATTGGTTTCGAGGGATAATATTGGTAACGCCGATTTCATTTCAATTATTGTTGATCCTTTTTACGATAAAATGAACGGAAATGGTTTTTTCGTTACTGCTGCAGGGGTTCAGTTTGATGCTAAATACTCACAGGTAGGTGATGAAGATGCCAACTGGAATGCGGTATGGGAAAGTGCAGTTAAATTAGACGATAAAGGCTGGACCTGCGAAATGAAAATTCCTTATTCGGCATTGCGTTTCTCCAGTAAAGATATCCAGAACTGGGGATTGAACTTTAGCCGCAGGATTCAGCGGGAAAACCTTCAAACCTTTTGGAATTTCGTTGACCCTAAAGTGAATGGTTTTATCAATCAGGAAGGATTGTGGATGGGGATAAAAGACATTAAACCACCATTAAGGTTATCTTTTTCTCCATATATCTCCGCTTATGTAAATCATTATCCCGTTAATTTACCTGGCGTGAAAAACACCACATCACGGTTTAATGGCGGGATGGATGTAAAGTATGGGATCAACAACAGTTTTACCCTCGATATGACTTTGGTGCCCGATTTCGGTCAGGTACAATCAGATAACAGGATCCTGAACCTCACTCCTTTTGAGGTGAAATTTAACGAAAACCGTCAGTTTTTTACCGAAGGGACCGAGCTTTTTAACAAGGGTGATCTTTTTTATTCTAAACGTATTGGTTCTATCCCTTCCTATTACGATTATAGTGGCGTGGGCAGTGATAAAATTGTGAAAGATCAAACCGAAGCCAAAGTATTAAATGCTACAAAAATTTCTGGGCGGACGGCAAAAGGATTAGGGATCGGGATTTTTAATGCAATAACCAACAGCATGGAAACAGAAGTGGAAGATGCGCAAGGTAACCTCCGCATGGTAGAAACCCAACCACTTACCAATTATAATATTTTGGTTTTCGATCAATCACTAAAAAATAATAGCTCGGCAACATTTATCAATACCAATGTGTTGAGGCAGGGTTCGGCCTACGATGCCAATGTAACGGCATTGCTGTTTAACCTGAACAATAAAGGGAACAAATACTTTGTTAATGGCGCAGGTAAAATGAGCTATTTACGGGGTAAAGAAACCAGTACAGGATATAGTTACGGGCTTAAATTTGGTAAACAGAGCGGTAATTTCCTCTGGAGTTATTCGCAGCAATACGCAGATGATAAATTTGACCCATCTGATTTAGGCTTTTTTACCAATAACAACTTTTTAGATCAGGTGCTGGATTTTCATTATAACGTTTATAAGCCAAGCAGTTGGTACAATCAGTTTTTAAGCTATTTTAATGTTTTATACTCGAGGAGGGCTACACCAGGTAGCTTCCAAACTTTTTCTGTAGAGGGCGGACCTTATGTTCAATTTAAAAATCTTTGGTCGGCGGAAGTAAACGGTATCTACACCGCTGCAAAAAACGATTTCTACGAATCGAGAAACGGGCAGGTATATAAAGCACCCGAAAGTTATAGCTTCGTTTTATACATCAACCCTAACCGCGCAAAAGCTTATAATTTTGGTGGAAACATCCGCTACAGAGAACAGGAACTTTTTAAAGGCAGGGAATATAATTTTTACTTTTTTCAAAACCTGCGGATAAACGATAAAATTGCTTTTGGTTTAGATCTTAATTTTAACCCGAATTACAATTATGTAAACTGGGTAACGGCACAGGGTGATAAAGCCATTTTCTCCAGATACGACCGCAGAACGGTAGAAAACTCTTTCGATGCCAAATATACCTTTACCAATTTAATGGGATTTACAGTGGTGTTGAGACATTATTGGAGCGACAGAAGAAATAAAGAATTTTACCTGCTTAAACCCGATGGCAATTTAACCGATTATACCGGAGCGCCGCTAAATGGATTGGACAGAAATTACAATGTGTTTAATATCGATTTAATTTATACCTGGCAGTTTGCTCCAGGAAGCACGTTATCCGTTTCTTATAAAGATGCGGCAGAAACTTACGATACTTATTACACACAGCGTTACAATAAAAACCTGAGCGGAATTTTAAATGCACCGCAAAATAACAGCCTTTCGGTTAAGGTTTTATATTATGTAGATTATCTGGATCTAAAGAAAAAGAGGAAGAAGGTTTAAAACCTTGATTTAAGTGGTCATTTCCTTGCCTTGGATTTAAACCCAAGGCAAGGAAAAATATACATCCAAGACTAAGGACTAAAGACTGGGGACTTTGGACTCCAAACTCCCAGCTAAAAACTCCCAACTAAACTAACGCGCTTTCCCCGGGCTTATCCCAAATTTCTTGCTAAAGGCATTGCTGAAATGTTGTACAGAAGAATAACCAAGTTCATCTGAAATGTGTTTGATGTCTTTACTACTATCTGCTAATAGTTCTTTGGCTTTCATCAGTTTATAATCGCTCAAATAGCCAAAAACAGTATTTTTAAAGACCTCTTTAAAGCCATGTTTCAGCTTAAATTCGTTTATGCCTGCGGTTTTGGCCAGTTCGGTTAAAGATGGCGGATGATTGGCATTGGCCAGCAGGTATTCCCGTGCATAATAGATCCTTTCTTTATCATAAGCCGATTTGAGTGCTGGTTTTTCTGTTTTTTTAGCTGCTTCTTCAAAAGCCTGGGCCTGTAGTGCCAGCAATTCCAAACATTTAGACTGAAGAAACAATAATTTTAATCCACCGGTAAAATGGCAGTTCATAATATCATTAATGCAGCTATGCATGGCCAGGGTGATGGGCAGGTTTTCTGATGAAATTTCTACCGAGCGGCTGTTCATGATGTTTTCGGCAAAATTCTTTAACAGGATGCTGCTTTCGCTGGTTAAATCAATAAAACGTGATCTTTCGAAATTTACCTCGAAAAATTTATGTGGACCTCCCGTATCAAATTCTGCCATCCCGTCAAAATCAGGACTATAAATAATATTATGCTGGTTCGCTTTAATATCCAGGCGTTTGTTGGTGAGGTAATTTTCCATAATGCCCCCGCCAGTGAGCGCAAAGTGGAGTTCAACCACATCAGGCTCATCAAAAGCTTTAATTCGCAGGCGACTCTGTTTCACCACCATATCGCCGTAAACAATATAAATACCTGAAAAAGCAATCTGTACGATCTCTGCATCGCCAAAAGGAAAACTGTATTTATCCCGCCTTTCGGTTACCAGTGGCTGATTAAATTGAACGATGTCGAACTTACTTCCTACAACATAATATTTATCATCGCTATCGTAAATGTTTAAGGCCATAAAATCCTTTTGATATAAACTTTAATCCTTTTGGTATAAAAAGATCCGTTTGTTAGACAACTACTTTTGTTCAAAGTTACTAAACAAAAGAATACGATGCCTAAATTACCTTCATGGCTGGCCAACACAATGGAAAAAGTGATCAGCAATAAAATATATCAAGTAGAAGTTGTAGAAACCAAAATGTTAAGCAGCAACTTAAAGTGCGTTACCTTTAAAGGAGATTTTTTTGATGCTAAATTTATACCCGGGAATGAGGTATTGCTGAGGGTTAATGCCAACGAATACAGGCATTATACTTTATCGGCCTTTGACGAGGCAGACGAAACCTGTGAGGTGATTTTTTACCTGAACAGACAAGGTCCTGGTCATCATCTGGCCGTAAATATTCAAAAAGGAGACCAGTTAAAACTGATTGTAGACCGTGCGAAAGTAAAATACAACCAAGCATCCAATCAGCATTTCTTTTTTGGCGATGAAACCAGCCTGGGCTTGTACGAATCGTTAGGTAAAAAGGTAATTGATGAAGATCTGGAATATTTTGGGGTGCTTGAACTTCAGGAAGAAAACCTGAATTCAGTTGAACACCTTAAATTATTGATTGATGCGGTACCATCTGACCTGAATGCCCCTGCTAAAAATGCCATTACCTGGATGGACAATATGCATCCGCTATGTTGGGAGATGTGGCAAAATGCTACGTTTTACTTAACAGGCAGGGCAAAATCAGTACAGCAGTTTAAACGTTACCTAAAACAAAGGGGCGTAAGCTTTAGGCAGATTATTACCATGCCGTACTGGGAAATGGGTAAGGTTGGTGGCGGCTAGGCTACCTCGGGAAGGTAAAGCCAAAACCGAGGGCCAGCGTTTGGTTGGCCTGTATTTTATTTGTGCCAGTATCTTTATCGAACAGGAGTACGCCAGTTAAACTCGTGTTCATAAAACGATTGATTTTTGCCGTTAATGCAATATCTAAGCGGTGATCAATATTACTCATCTCAAAATCCTGATACGGAATGAACATCTGATAACGTGCCTTAAGATTTGTATTGGTAAATATATCCTTATCAAATGCACTTACAATTTGGAAAGCCAGTTCATTACGTACTTTTTTCCCATATTCTACACCAAAAACAGTCGGTTTGGTATTATTATCAACTGGTTTAGGAAAAAGCTTTTCGTCCAATACAAAAGTTTGACGTGCAGTACCAGTACCTATACGGGTAGAAAAATATTTAACAGGTTTATACTCGAAACCGATAGATTCTGTTAAATAACCCGGACCCATAAATTTTGAAATCAGTGTTGCGGTTTCCTGGCCGTTTACCACACTGTAAGAATAACCGTTATCGAATTGGGATTCAAAACTTAAGGATCCGAAGAAGAACCAGCTTTTAGAGAGTTGAAAAGATGCTTTATTATCCCAAAAAATACGGTCGTTGGTTTTCTTTTGCAGCTGATCTTTATTTTTTATCTTACCGTATTGCAAAACAAGCTCGCTCACATAACTATAGCTGCTTTTGTTGTATTCTGCTTTCCAGTTAACCAAACCGCCTACGGCTACCGAGTTGGTACCTCCACCCTTCCAGTTATTGCTAAACTGTGCCTGGTTAACGTTAATGCCAATACTGGTTTTGGTTTTCCAGTAATTGATTTTTGCATTAACCACCAAAGGTTTAATTTTTACCGGCTCAAAGTTTAACGGGCCCTGTCTGCTTGGCAGTGGACTGCGTTTTAGTTTAATGTTCAGGTCTTTGGTATTGATGGGAATCGTATCAATTTCCTGTGCATGTAATTGGGTAGAGCAGAAACTTAGAATCAGGATGATGGCAGCTAAACAGTTCTTCATTATTACAAAGAAAAAGAAAAATTTTAGAGATAAAAAGCATTTAACGAAATGATTGTCAGATCGACAATTCAATTTGGACAGAAAATTGCCCCATTATATCGATCTGATCCAGCCATACCAATTGCCATTTTTCAGGTAATTAAGGTTGGTGTCATGATGGTAAGCTTCCTTTTCAAAAATGATGTTCCGGTAAGCCTGGTGGTGATTTCGGTATTTAAAAAGGTTGATAAGGTAATTAAAAAGATACAGCAGATAAAAAGGCAAAATAAGCAATTCAAGCTGCTGGCGCAGGTGGATGGTTTCGTGGTTAATCATTTCCGGATCGCTTTTAAGCCTTTCCGATTTTAGCAGTATAAAGGGGAATATGGCCATACCGGCAGCCGGAAGTTTTTTAACGATGATAATTGGCGCCCTCACAGCTTATCGATGGTTATTTTAGGCAATGCAGGCAATTGTAACGCTTTAGGGTTTAATCTGTAACTTTTATAGGCATTTCTGATAAACTGGTTAAATGAATAATCAGTAGCATCGAGCACAAACTGGTAAGTTGGGCGGTATTGCTGCATAAAATCGGTCAGTTCATCATCCTTTATGCCCAACACCTGGCGCACCAGGTTGGCATTAAAACGATAATCAATTAAATCTTCACGGTAATCTTTTTCGAGGATTTTCTGCAGGTGACGGGCATTTCTTCCCTGACGGCTCAACAGGTTGTAAATAGCATCAATCCCCAAACCTACCCCGCCATTGCCCAGGTTTAATAAATCTTTACTGCTGCCCTTCATAGTTTGGTAGCGGTATTCCTGTACATTTTTTTCGTACAGTTGCTGTGGTGTTAAGCGCTTCCGCTGAATCACTACATCGCGCAACCTGATCCCCAACGTTTTAAGCTGAAAATACATGGCAGTTTGCCCCTTAAAAAGCATAGTATCTACTCCGTAACCTGATAAAGCGGCCACTAAAGTATCGCCAGGGATAGCGAATGTGCTAAACTCTCCTTTTGTATTGTTGTATAAACCATCACCGGTACGGATATTGTAAATGTAAACCTTGGCCAGGCGCTGTTTGGTTTCTTTATCAATAACAATTCCCTGCACAGGTTTAGTTTGCGCATAAATAAGCTTAGAAAGGCTTAAAACGAGAATAAAGGAGAAAAAAAATTTCATTAGGTTACAAAACTACAAATATCTGGCAGGCAATGTTTGTACTTAACATTATTTAACCTTAAGTACCTGACCTAATTTAATGGCATCTGTAGTCATCTCGTTCAGCATTTTTAACTGATCAACCGTTAAGTTAAAGCGTTTTGCAATATTGTACAGCGTATCGCCTTTAACAACAGTATAGGTCCCATCAGCAAGAATTGGTTTTGCGCCCGGTGGCGGCGTATCTACAGGAGTAAATTTAGCTTTTTCCTGTGGGATATTCTGGTTAATTTCTGTAAAAACCCTGTCCTCGCGGGCAATTTTCTGCTTTTCGCTTTCAGATTGATCGTATTGATAAAGCTGATATTTTTCTATGGTATTGATCAATAAATCCGGATATTTTGGATTGGTGGCATACCCGGCGGTTTTTAAGCCCTGTGCCCAGCTTTTATAGTCGTTCTTGTCCAGTTGGAACAGAAAACTGTAGCGTTTGCGTTTTAAAAACTCAGAGTGGTCTCTAAACGATTCGCGGGCATCTTTATACACCCTGAAACAGTCATTTTTCTGGTCGTCATCACGGAAATAGTTTTTTCCTCTCCAATCTGATGTGCATTTAATACCAAAGTGGTTGTTGGCATATTTGGCTAAATCGCTGTTTCCGCTGCCCGATTCTAAAATGCCCTGTGCTAAAGTAATGCTTGCCGGAATGCCATTGGCATTCATTTCTTCTACCGCTACACCTTTAAACTCGTCTATATAACTCAAGGTATTATAGCTTTTGTACGAATTGTTATTGGCTTTATTGGCTGCTTTTTCGATTTGTTTGTTGTTTTTGGAAAATTTCCTTGAACCGCATGAGCTTAAAAAAATGAGGATTGCCGCTAATAGGATAAGATGCTTGGTTGAACGCATATAGGGTTAATTGTTTAAATCGGTTAACTGGTTAATTGTGAGCTGCAAATTGCAAACTAGACTTAAGACTCTGGAGTATGGACTCAAGACTTAAAACTTAATCTTTTGTCCTGGTTTAAGGTTTACCTTTTTCATGCCGTTTTTCTGCATCAACGCTTTAACTGTAGTGCCCTTCTTTTTAGCAATTGCACCCAGGTTATCGCCAGATCTAACGGTATAAGTTTTTGTTGTTCTCCTGCTTCTGGTATGGTGGCGCACCGGAGTGGCATAAACTGGTTCTTCATATCCTTCAGGCCTTTCGTCGTATTGGTAAAGCTCATATTTTTTAATGAGTCCAATAACCTGACTGGCCCAGCTTCTACTGCTTGCATAACCACAACGACGGATGCCATAAGTCCAGCCTTTGTAATCATACTGATCGTACTTTGCAAATAGGTTGTTAAAAGGTTCGCGTGTTTCCATTATTTCAACAAAATGGCTGTAAGATTCATCTGCATTTAAATAATCGCGGTACGAAGAGCGAATATCTGCGTTATTATTGGGCCCTTTTACTCCAAAATGGTTGTTAAGGTGTTGTGCAATTTTACTGTTTCCTGCACCCGATTCATGTATGGCAACGGCTAAAATAACACTGGCCGGAATTTTATGATCGCGCATTAATTCCTGTGCGTATTCTACATGCTCTGCAATGTAATCGTCGGTATCTTGCGCCTTGGCGATAATTACCGAGATGAGCAGTAAACAAAAAGTAAAAATTTTCTTAGTCATGGTTAACTGTACAAAATTGTTTAATTGTATGATTAATCGATGAAATAATTTAACCGATCAATATTTTATACTAAACTTTCTTCATTTCATTTTTGGTTAATTGCTTAACCGGCGTTGATAAATCAATTAACCGATTTAAACAGTTTCTACAATTAACCCAATTTCCTGATCACAAACAAACCATCGCGAACGGGCAATATCAATTTCTCAACCCGTTCATCATCAGCGATTTTGTCATTAAAACTAGTAATATTTCTGGTGTCTTTGTCTTGTTTCTCCTGAAGTACTTTTCCACTCCATAGTACATTATCCACAATAATAATTCCACCAGGGCGTACGCGATCGAAAATCAGATCGTAATAAGTGCCGTTATTTTTCTTGTCGGCATCAATAAAAACGATATCGAAAACTTCGTCTAAATCAGCTATTGTTGCGGTAGCATCGCCCAGGATATAATTAATCTGATCTTTATATATTGATTTTGCAAAGTTGCTGCGCACCATGTCTTCCAGCTCCTCATTAATATCAAGGGTATAAAGCAGGCCGTCTTTGGTTAGCCCTTCTGCCAGGCATAAAGTAGCATAACCCGTAAAAGTGCCGATTTCTAAAATCCTTTTTGGAGAAACCATCTTACTGAGCATGCTCAAAACCCTGCCCTGATAGTGGCCAGAGAGCATACGGGGCATTAAAACCTTAAGGTTGGTTTCGCGGTCTATCTGCTGTAGCAGTTCGCTTTCAGGTTCGCAATAGGCAATTAATAGATCTTGTAAATCGTCGTTTATCAGGCTCATTTGTTGGTTATAAACGGTTACTTTCCATAAAATATTGTAAAATAATGGTTGCAGCAATGGTATCAACCCTGTCTTTGTCTCTTCTATCCATTTTTTTTAGCCCGCTTTGCATAATGGCCTGATGTGCCAGCTTAGAAGTAAAACGCTCATCAACCCAGTGCCTGGGGATATCGGGAAACGATTTTTTTAATAGTGTTGCAAAGCCTTTTACATGTTGCGCCGAATCGGAAGGCGAACCATCCATCTGCTTGGGATCTCCCAATACAAAAGCCTCCACCTGCTCGGTAAGCATATATTTTTTAACGTATTCGATCACATCTTTCGGATGCACAGTATCCAGGCCTGTTGCAATAATCTGCAAAGGATCGGTTACTGCAATGCCGATGCGTTTTGTTCCATAATCAAATGCGAGGATCCGCGCCATAAATGTTAAGCGTTGGGTGTTTGGCGTAAAGCGTTTATCACCGTTTAAAAAAATAAAAGCCAAAGGTAAGCTTTTTGAAATAATCGGTAAACCTGAGAGGTAATGCTTTGGTAATGTATGTGTTATCGGCTTAAAAATTGATTCGCTCTGTTTTTTGGAAAGCAAGAACTGTAATGCCTGGCTATGTTTGGTCCTG
Organism: Pedobacter roseus; assembly: GCF_014395225.1. Classification (NCBI taxonomy): domain Bacteria; kingdom Pseudomonadati; phylum Bacteroidota; class Sphingobacteriia; order Sphingobacteriales; family Sphingobacteriaceae; genus Pedobacter; species Pedobacter roseus. The sequence continues at coordinate 5,297,022 of NZ_CP060723.1, read as the reverse complement.
CTGTATGCTTTAGCCCTCATGCTTCGGGGCTGCCGCTTCCATCAGGTTTAGTTAATGTAGGCCGGTGCGGTTTGGGAAAAGTTGCAGCGTGCACCATTTGACTATATAGATTTTGAACTTTTTTTAAGCCTAATAGTGTGTTTCAAATTAAGATCGTAATTACGAATGTGTGAATATTCATATCTATTTCTTATTTTGCACCAAATGCAGTTTAAAGAAATCATAGGACAGGAAAGAGTGAAGCAGCAATTGGTGCAAACGGTTAAAGAAAACCGCATTAGCCATGCGCAACTGTTTTTGTCGCCCGCTGGTTCGGGCGCTGTGCCTTTGGCCATTGCCTATGCGCAATACATTAATTGCCTTAATAAAGGCGAAAATGATAGCTGCGGCGAGTGTTCGAGTTGCAGAAAATACGAACGTTTAATCCACCCCGACCTGCATTTCTCTTATCCGTTTTTTGCTTCTGCCAGTGTAAAAACTGCTGTAGATGTGCTGGAAGAATGGCGTGGAATGTTAATGCAGGACCCTTATTTTGATATAGACATTTGGCGCTCGAAACTAGATGCAGCCAATAAACAGGCCAATATTAACATTGCCGAATGCCACGATATTATCAAAAAACTAAGTTATAAAGCTTTTGAGGCCGAAACCAAGGTTTTAATTATGTGGTTGCCCGAATATTTGGATAAAGCCGGAAATGCTTTGCTGAAATTAATCGAAGAACCACCTGCAAATACCTTGTTTATTTTAATTGCACAAAGTCAGGATCAGATTTTAACCACCATTTTATCCAGAACACAAATTGTGAAGATCCCGAAACTTTCATCAGAAGAAGTAACCGGATTTTTATTAAACAGCAGCGGATTAAATGAAAACCAGGCCATTGATTATTCATTTTTGGCCGATGGAAATTTAATTGAGGCCAAAGCTTTGGCTGCCGATACCCAGAGCGACAGTTCGGGCACATTTACCGCCTGGTTAAGGATGGGTTTTGGAAATAAAGTGCCCGATCTGATCGAGTTTACTGATGAGGCTGCCAAGTGGGGAAGAGAAAACCAGAAGAATTTTTTAAAATATGGCGTAAATTATTTACGCGAGTGCTGTTTGATTTTAAGTGGTGCCGAAGAATTGGTAAAATTGCCGCCCCTTACCTTCGAAACCGCGAAAAAACTGAGTACACACGTACTTACCTTGCCCATGGCAGAGGCCATAATTGGCGAACTGGAAAAGGCACATTACCACATTGAAAGAAACGCAAACCCGAAAATTCTGTTTTTAGATGTATCTTTACAACTGGTAAAAATTATCAAGTTTAAAACGCTCCCTGCGGGGACTCAATATATATACAATTAATATGGGATGTGGAAGTTGTTCAACAGGTGGTGGTTGCACCCCTAATGGATGCAAAAGTAATGGCTCATGTGGCACCGGTGGTTGCCAAACAATGGAAGTTCACGATTGGCTGTCTAATTTGGATATGCCTTCTAATTATAAACCTTTTCAGGTTACCGAAATCAAATTTAAAGGCTCACGTAAAGAGTTTTTCCTCAATAATGATAACATTTACCTCGAAATTGGAGAACTTGTTGCTGTTGAAGGGCCAACGGGTGGTTTTGATGTAGGGCACGTTTCTCTTACCGGCGAACTGGTAAGGATCCAGATGAAACGCCGTAAAACGGCACTTGATCAGGTAACTAAAAAAATCTATCGTAAAGCTACCGAAGCTGATGTAGAAAAATGGAACGCCGCCAAAGGGATGGAGTGGGAAACCATGCACAAAGCCCGTAAACTGGCATTGGATTTACGTTTGCAGATGAAAATCAGCGATGTAGATTATCAGGCCGATAAAACCAAAGCCACTTTCTTTTATACTGCCGATGGCCGTGTGGATTTCCGTGAGCTGATTAAAAAAATGGCCGAAAGTTTCCGTATCCGGATTGAAATGCGCCAGATCGGGATGCGCCAGGAAGCTGGCCGTTTAGGCGGAATTGGCTCTTGCGGTCGCGAATTATGTTGCTCTACCTGGTTAACCAATTTTAAAACGGTTTCTACGGCTGCGGCGCGTTATCAAAATTTATCATTAAATACCCTAAAGCTTGCTGGTCAGTGCGGTAAATTAAAATGCTGCTTAAACTATGAGCTGGATACCTATCTGGATGCTTTAAAAGATATTCCCGATAGAATTGAAAACCTGGATACTGAGGCCGGTTATGCCCGTCACCAGAAAACCGACATTTTCAAAAAAATCATGTGGTTCAGTTACCAGGGTGATGAAAACTGGATTCCGGTTAAAGCTGCCCGTGTTAAAGAGATCATGGCGATGAACAAGGCTGGCAAAAAAGCGCCAAACCTGAAAGAAGAAGCCGTTCAGATTGCCGCACCGGTTGTTGTAGAAAAATCGTTCGATTACGAAAATGTGGTTGGTCAGGATAGTTTAACCCGTTTAGATGAACGTTCGCGTGGTAAAAACAACCAGAACAGGAACAATAACCAGAAAAATAACAGAAACAACAGCCAAAATAAAAGAGAAAGAGTTCCTGCCGGAGAAAAAAATGCAGGGCCTAATAATAAGCTGCAGCAGCCTCAACAGGGCGCACAAAAAGCCCAACAGGGCGGAAAACAACAGCCTAACGGACTAAAACCGCAACAAAATGCAGGTCAAAAGCCTCAACAGGCGGTGCCGAAACCACAGCATGTTAACGGGCCAAAACCTCAAAATAACAAACCAAAGCAGCAACCGCAAGCACAAAAACCTGTTGTAAATGTTGAAGGAAGTGTTGCCGCAGATGGAGCTAAGCCAGAGCAAAGCAAAAACAAGAACAGAAATAATCGTAGGAAAAACAATAACCGCCGAAACAATAATAATGGCTCAGAAAATAAACCTGCTGCTGAATAAAAGACAAGTATTTTTGCTTGCTTTTTTATTGATTACTTCGCTATTTGTTGGCTGTACATCCGGCGTAATTGATAGTAATGTAGAAATTGCCGACCGCAGGTGGACCTACCGTAACCAAATTTCGACACAGTTTGAGATTAAGGATAATACAAAGGCCTACAACATTTATTTTAAGCTCAGGCATACTGCCGATTATAAATACGCCAATATTTTTATCCTTGCCCATTTTAAAGATGGCAAAAAGGTGGTCACCAGACGTTATCAGTACAAACTGGCCAAAAATGATGGCGAATGGCTGGGCAGTGGCTCTGGAAATGTATTCAGTTATTCATTACCCATGCTTACCAACTATCATTTTCCGCACAATGGCAAGTTTGAGATCGAAATTGAACAGAATATGCGCGATAACCCGCTTTTGGAAGTGAGTGATGCTGGTGTTTTGGTTGGTTTAGCACAATAAATGTTTATTTTCTTGTATTGGAATTGATTTTCGCAATATTTTAATTTTTTGTCTTTGATTCTCTACAGAAAAGGCGTATTTTTTTAGTATTTTATTCTTTATCAGCAAGTTGCTGTTTAAAATTTTGTAATAAAATTGTTATTATTGTTTATAAACCTATGAACTATGATAAAAATATTATTCAAAAACTCCCTAATCCTTCTCTTACTGTTCGTTTCCAATCATTTGCTTGCCCAAGGCTTAAAGGGTAAGGTTACGGATTCAGCAGGATTAGCCATTCCGGGCGCTACTGTTCAGGTAGTTGGCTCAAAAACTGGGACATCTTCTGATGGAAACGGACTTTATGCCTTAAAATTTCCTTCTGCCGGAGCTTATAAAGTCCGGATTTCTTTTACCGGTTATCAAACTTCTGAAGTAGCTGTTCAGATTGATAATACCGTTAAAACGATGGATTTTGCGTTGCAGGATACAAAAGAATTATTAAGTGATGTAGTTGTGGTGGGATCGAGATCAACACCGAGAACGAACATTGAAAGCGTAGTTCCCGTCGATCTGATTTCCACAAAAGATGTTAAAGTATTTGCACAGACCGATTTAACGCAGATTTTAAATTTTGTGGCGCCATCTTTTAGCTCTAACCGGCAAACGGTTTCTGACGGTACCGATCACATCGATCCGGCATCATTACGCGGTTTAGGTCCCGATCAGGTTTTGGTGCTGGTAAACGGCAAACGCAGGCATACAACCGCATTGGTAAACATTAACGGTACTTTTGGCCGTGGTTCTGTTGGTACAGATTTAAACTCCATTCCGGTTTCGGCAATTGAACGCATCGAGGTTTTACGTGACGGTGCTGCAGCACAATATGGCTCGGATGCCATTGCCGGGGTAATCAACATTGTGTTAAAAAAGGTTACACCGTATAGTTTTTCAACTTCTTTTGGTCAATCTTCTTCGAATGCCCTCGGTCGGGATTTTAGCGATGGCAGAACTTTTCAGGTTGATTTTAGCAAAGGCTGGGCATTTAAAAATGATAAAGGTTTTATCAATTTTGCAGCCCAGTATCTTCAACGCGGATTTACCAACCGTGGTGGTTTAGATACCCGTCCTTTATTGTATTCTGCAAGTCCAACCAAAGGGGCAACAGAAACAGAAGCCGCTTTTCAGGCTCGTTTTGCCAGTTTAAAAGCTGCCGATGATGCAAGGGCTGCAGCAAATGGTTTGGATAGAAATAACATGCGCGTTGGTAATTCCGACTCAAAAAATGGAGGTGGATTTTTAAATGGTCAGTTCAATTTTGGTAAAACGACTCAGTTATATTATGCAGCAGGTTTTACCCATAAAACAGGAAGTGCAGCGGGTTTTTACCGCTTGCCAACGCAGACTACACAGATAGATTTATCCATCTACCCTAACGGATTTTTACCATTTATCGATACTAAAATTAACGATTATTCAGTCTCCGTTGGTATGAGGGCGAAACTTTTGCATGATTGGGATTTGGACATTAGTAATACAAGCGGAGAGAACACCATAGCGTTTAATATCAATAATACGGTAAATGCCTCTCTGCCTACCGGAACAAGTCCTACTTCGTTTTACGCAGGAGAATTGTTATTCAGACAAAATACCAGTAACCTCGATATAAACAAAAAACACACCTTTGACGGTGGATTTTTAACTTCATTGAATACAGCCTTTGGCGGAGAATTTAGGATAGATAATTATCAGATCAAAGAAGGCGAACTTTTATCTTATTCAAATGGCGGAAGATTAATCGGAACATCCCCTACTGCATCGGGTGCGCAGGTATTTCCTGGATTTAAGCCGAGCAACGCATTAGACAAATCGAGGCACAACGTTGGTGCTTATGCAGATCTTGAAGCTGAATTTGGGCCGCGGGTAACTTTAGGGGCTGCTGGCAGATATGAAAACTACAGTGATTTTGGTTCGAATTTTTCTTATAAATTTACAGGTAAGGCTAAGCTTTTTGGTGATATTTCGCTGCGTGGGGCTTATTCAACCGGATTTAGAGCACCATCTTTACACCAGCAATATTTTAATAATGAAAGCACGCAATTTGTAGGCACCAATGCCACACAGGTGTTAACGGTAAATAATGCAAACCCTATTGTTGCCCAGTTTGGTGTTGGGGCATTAAAACCAGAAATTTCTAAATCGGGAAGTTTAGGTTTAGCGGGCAAAATCGCCAAAACCTTTACTTTTACCATTGATGCTTATAACATTGATATCAGCGACCGGATTGTTTTCTCCAGTCAATATGCCCGCGAACGCTCTGGCGGTGTTTTAGTGCCAACCGGAGTGGTGAACCAGATTTTAAATACGGTAGATCCATTGGCACAGATTAACAGTGTGCAGTTTTTCACTAATGCCATTACTACGAACACTGCAGGAATCGATGTGGTTTTAACCAATAGATTTAACCTGGGCGCAAAAAGTAGTTTGATTTTAAGTGTTGCCGGAAATGTGAACAAAACTGTGGTGAGAAGTATCCAGGGATCTGATAAAATTGAAAGCGACGCATCGTTAAAAGCTAAATTATTCGATCGTTTGGAACGTTCACGTTTCGAAAGCTCTGTGCCTAAAAATAAAGTAAATATTACCGCAACCTATAATGTGAATAAACTTTCACTTGTTGCCAGAACGGTTCGTTTTGGTGAAGTCACCTATTTAAATGCCATCGACCCAAATATTCCTGCCAATGGTTTACCAACCCAGCTGGATCAAACTTTCGCTCCGAAATGGGTAACTGATTTCTCTGTAAGTTACGCTGCAAGCAAAACCTGGTCGGTAACTGTGGGAGCGAATAATATCTTTGATGTTTATCCTGATAAATTATACATCGATCCAAGGAACAATGAAAACAACCTCAGCGGTATCGCTACCAGTAATTATTCAGGTGGGTTAGACAATACTTCTAATGGGAGGTTCTTGTACCCAAGGGCTGTTAGCCAATTTGGTTTTAGTGGCAGGTATGTATATGGCAAAATTGCCTGTACATTTTAAGGATATTGAGTTGAGCAGCTGTCTCAAAGAATTTTAATATCGATTTATCGTCATTCCCAACCCGATAGCTATCGGGTTGATTGGGAATCTTAATGCTAATGCAATATTCATTAAGGTTCCCGCCTGCGCGGGAATGACGTAACGTTAAAACAATATTCAATTTGAGACAGCTTTTTTAAAGATTGAAACTACAAATACTGCAACAAACTTTCCAGTTTCATTCCTCTTGATCCTTTTAGAAGCACCAAATGATCTTGAACCGGGTTTTCTTGTAAAAAAGTAGCTGCTTCGGCAGGTGTTTCAAAGAAAATGCCTTTTACATCATTTCTATAGTGAAAAAAGTCTTTCCCGATAAAAATTAGCTGATCCAAACCGCTTTCATTGGCCTGTTTCGCAATTAATTCGTGCTGGCCAGGAGACTCGGGTCCCAATTCGAACATATCGCCTAAAATCGCAGTCTTTTTACCGGCAGATAATGCAGCAATATTTTTCAGTGCTGCGGTCATGCTGCTGGGGTTGGCATTATAGAAATCGCAGATCACCGTATTTTTTTCAGTTTTGGTGAGTTGCGAACGGTTGTTTTTCGGTTGATAGTTTGACAAACCAGTGTTTATTTCTTCAGGACTCATATCAAAAAAATCACCAATACAAATTGCCGCAAGTATATTTTCGAAATTATAACTGCCTGTTAAATTGGTTTTTACAGACGATGAAACCTCGTGATTGGTCCAGTTTACTTCGATAAAAGGATCGCTGCTTTTTAGTTCCCCTTTAATGGTGTTGCCGTTTTCCGTTCCATAATAAATCAGTTTATTTAATCCGGCTACAGTGCTCATTTCGAGTAAATTGGGATTATCCGTATTAATAAAGGTATAACCATTGGTTTGTTTGAGGTAAGCATAAAGTTCTGCCTTGCCTTTTTTTACACCTTCAAATCCGCCAAATCCATCTAAGTGCGCCATGCCTACATTTGTGATGATGCCGTGGGTAGGCTGTGCAATGGTACAGAGCAGTTCTATCTCTTTTTGGTGGTTGGCGCCCATTTCAATTACCGCAATCTGCACATCATTCGTGATGGATAATATGGATAAAGGAACACCAATGTGGTTATTTAAGTTGCCAAAAGTGGCAAAGGTTTTATAACGTTCGGTTAATACAGCGTTTACCAGCTCTTTGCTGGTGGTTTTTCCGTTGCTACCGGTTAAACCAATCACAGGGATGTTTAGCTGTTTGCGGTGATGGCGCGCCAGATCCTGTAAAGTACTTAATACATCTTTTACCAATAAACATTTATCGTGTTGAGCATATTTTTCTTCATCGATTACGGCATAAGCTGCACCTTTCTCAATAGCCTGGGCCGCAAATTCATTGGCATTGAAAAGATCTCCTTTTAGTGCAAAAAAGATACAACCAGGGCTAATGTTTCTTGTATCGGTAGAAATAACAGGGTTTTCCAGGTAGTAATCGTATAATTTTTGGGTTGTGATCATGTTTATCGTAAAAAATATGATGTAAAATTAAGCTTTAGCAACAACAAAAAACAAAATTAGTACATTAGGTAAAATTATTTTAACATGAAGAGACTGTTAACGTTCTGCTTAATCTCCCTTATTTCTATATCTTTTGTAAAGGCCCAGCTAAAATCTCCTGACGATTTTTTAGGTTATCCCCTTGGTTCGCATTTTACACCACACCATAAAGTGGCCGAATATTTTAGACAAACTGCTGCTGCCGCGCCAAAGAATATCAAGCTCATCGAATACGGCAAAACGAATGAGGGCAGGCCGTTAATGGTAGCAATTGTTTCTGCTGTAGAAAATATAGATAGACTGGAACAGATCAGAAATAATAACCTTGCTTTAACTACAGGTACCAATAACAGTGTTGATTTAACTAAACAGCCAACTCTACTTTGGTTGAGTTACAATGTACATGGTAACGAGGCTAATTCAACCGAAACGGCAATGAAAATGATTTATACGCTTGTATCGGGTACGAATAAGCCAGCTACCGAGTGGTTAAAAAATACGGTTGTGATCATCGATCCCTGCTTAAACCCGGATGGAAGAGACCGTTATGTAAATTATTTTAACAGTGTAGTGGGCAAAACACCCAATTCAGACCCCTCTTCCAGAGAACATATCGAACCATGGCCGGGTGGTAGACCGAATCATTATTATTTCGATTTAAACCGCGACTGGGCCTGGCAAACGCAGATCGAAAGTCAGCAAAGGTTGGCTTTGTATAACCAGTGGATGCCCCAGGTGCATGTCGATTTTCATGAGCAGGGCTACAACGAGCCTTATTATTTTGCGCCAGCGGCAGAGCCGGTACATCAGGATATTACGCCATGGCAAAAAAGTTTTCAGGTGGTCGTAGGAAAAAACAATGCTAAATATTTTGATGCAGAAGGTTGGCAATATTTTACCAAAGAACGTTTCGATCTGCTTTATCCTTCTTACGGCGATACCTACCCCCTATATAACGGATCAATTGGTATGACTTACGAGCAGGGCGGAATCAGAGCCGGATTATCGGTGGTAACCAATGATGGCGATACCTTAACCTTAAAGGATCGTATTGCGCACCACTTTACTACAGGGATGTCGACCCTCGAAGTAACTTCTTTAAACCACAACAAGCTTTTAGAGGAGTATAAAAAATATTTTCAGCAGGAAATGGCTAGCGCCCCGGGTATTTATAAAAGTTATATCATTAAGCCAACCAACCTGTCACGATTGAAAAAACTGGCTGAACTCTTAACCAAAAATAAGATCGAATTTGCTTATGGCGGAGATAAAACCGGAAGGGCTTATGACTATGATACCCAAAAGGAAGAAAACTTTTCCATTGGCCGGAACGACTTAATTGTGAATGTTCAACAGCCAAGGGCTGTTTTAGCTAATGTTTTATTAGAGCCGCAAACCTTTGTAACCGACTCCAATACTTATGATATTACGGCCTGGGCCCTGCCCTATGTGTATGGTTTAAAAGGTTATGCCAGTAAAGAAAGCATCAAGGGCAAGTTTTCTTCATTAGAGGAAACCAAGTTGGTAAATACAGAAGTAGATAAACCCCTGGCATGGCTGTTTAGCTGGGGAACCAGTGAAGATGCCCATGTTTTAATCGCATTGCAAAAAGAAGGGATAAAAGTAAGGCAGGCCGATCAGCCCTTTTCGGTGAACGGTAAAGATTACCCCGCGGGAACTCTGATTGTATTAAGGGCAGAAAACGAACGCCTGGCTAAAGGCGTAAAAGATAAGATTGCTTTTGTTGCCAAAATGCTCGATAAACCCATTCAGGCGGTAAGCAGTGGTTTTGTAGAAAAAGGTAAGGATTTTGGCTCTAATGTTTATCCATTATTAAAGCAGCCAAAAATAGCCATTGTATCAGGCATGGAGGTTTCATCCCTGGCTTTTGGCGAAGCCTGGTTTTACCTGGAGCATGATTTAAACCTTTCGCCGAGCATTATCAATGCTAAAGAAATCAACAATTTAGACATTAATAAAATCAATACACTTATCCTGCCTGATGGAAGCTATACTCCTTTTATTGGCGATGGCTTAACTGCCTGGTTGAACAAAGGCGGTAAACTGATTTTAATGGAGGATGCCATTGAAAGTGTATTGGAAAAAAAAGGATTTGATATTAAAAAGAAAGAAGCTGCGGTAAAAAAAGACGAAAAACCCGAAGCGAACAAACTGCTTTTTAAAGATAAAGACAGGGATGATTTCGAAACCACCATACCGGGAGCCATTTATAAGATTAACCTTGATGCTACCCACCCTTTCTCTTATGGCCTGGGCAAATTTTATTACAGTTTAAAAACCGACCGTAAGATTTACGAACCTTTTGCTAAAGGCTGGAATGTAGGATTAATTAATGATAAAAGTTTAATGGCTGGTGTAGTGGGTAAAAAAGCCCGCGAAGAGCTTAAAACCGGATTACTCATTGGTGTGCAAGATTTTGGCCGCGGACAGGTGGTTTACCTCGCTAATGATCCGTTATTCAGAAATTTTTGGGAAGGAGGCAAAACGCTTTTCGGGAATATTGTGTTTTGTAGCTATTAAGATTTCAGCTCAATAAAACCGAACGGCCTTACAATATAATTGTAAGGCCGTTCGGTTTTATGTATTAGGTTATACATTAAAAAAAGCCATTAATTTCTAAGAGTGATAAAATAATGTATCTTACTGGTAATTCACCCCTGAATTAATTGTAAGTTTTGGAGATTACACTCATTGACCTTGCTTTGGTTATAATCTAATACGTTGGCCCTTTAAATATTTCTAAACATAATATTATATCACTAACGTTTATATCAACATTTAAGATAGTTCACCTATTGAAAAAGGTGGCATTAGAGAGGTATACAAATTTGGCACAATTTTTTTAATTAATAATTCGCTTTTGAATGTCCATTTAATGTTGACTCAATAACTATTAATTCACAACATATTAACGCGATAGCGTAATATGAGTGTTTTTACCCACATTATGTGTAAAAAAGGTTTCATTCGTCTTTTTTGTAATACGAACAGTTTGTCAAATTAATGTCATTATGCATTTCTATTTTGTTAAATTTTGTTAAAATGTTCTGCATCTCCGTTATATTTAGCCTTTAAATAATCATTAACTAACCTATTTTCTTATTATGAAAAAACTTCTACAAAGTTTGTTCATATTGATGTTCGTTGCAATTACGGCAATGGCACAAGATCGAACAATCACAGGAACAGTTACTGCTTCGGATGATAAAAAACCCCTTCCGGGCGTAAGTGTTAAAGTAAAGGGGGCACAAGGTGGTGCTGTAACAGGTGCAGATGGAAGATACTCTATTAGAGTTACTGGAGCTGCAACAGGATTAACCTTTACCTATCTAGGCTACATTGCCCAAACAGTGCCTCTTTCTTCAAATTCAATTAACGTTGCGCTAAATCCAGATGCAACAACATTAAGCGAAGTAACTGTTACTTCAGCTTTGGGTGTTAAAAGGTCTGAAAGATCAATTGGTACTGCACAACAGCAATTAACAGCAGAGAAAATCAGCCCTACCAAGATCGCTGATATCAATACTGCCATTGCTGGAAAGATCGCTGGTACGCAAATCAGTGGTGGTTCTGGCGCTAAATTCGGAACTTCTACTATTCGTATCCGTGGTATCAACTCGTTAGGTGGTGGTAACCCTATCTATGTTGTTGATGGTGTAATTACAAGTCCTGATGGAGTTAACCCTGATGATGTTGAAACATTGAACGTTTTGAAAGGCCCAGGTGCAACGGCACTTTATGGTCAGCGTGGTTCTGAAGGTGCAGTTGTAATCACGACTAAAAAGGCATCTAAAAAATCTGGTATTGGGGTAGATGTGAACCATTCTACAACATTTGAGAATGTTTACATTTTACCTAAATATCAAAATGAATATGGTGGTGGTAACGGTCAAACATGGCTTACTTATACTGCTCCGGCAGGAAGCGCAAATTCGGTATTGAACGGTGCGAGATATTACGATTTTTCAATTGATGAAAGCTGGGGTCCAAAATTTGATGGACAACCTTATGCTCCTTGGTATGCTTTCGATCCAACCGATCCAGAGTACGGAAAAACTAAACCTTGGGTTGCTCAACCAGATAACGTTAAAAACTTCTATGATACTGGTATCGCAAATAACACATCTGTTGCTTTATCAAAAGCGAGCGATAACTCTACAACCCGTTTCTCTTTCACTAACTTAACCAGAAGTGGTGTTTCTCCAAACTCAAGTCAGCAAAAAAATTGGGTTGTTTTCAACAATACAACCAATCTAAGCGATAGATTATCTGTAAATGGTAACTTCAATTATGTTTACGAGAAAAGATTTAATATTCCAAGAGAAGGTTACGGTACCCAAACTGCTGGTTCATTTAACCAGTGGTTCCACAGGGATATCGAAATGGAAAAACTACAAAGATATCAACGTCCAGATGGTACTTTCACCACTTGGAACATTTCTGGTCCAGATAACTTAACACCAAAATTCTGGGATAACCCATACGTAGAGGTTTACAAGAACTTATCTGAGAGTTTTATTCAAAGAATTTATGGTAGTGCAAGTGCAACTTATGATATAGGTTCTGGATTAAAAGCTTCGGTAATTGCTAGAACTAACGTAACTAACGTAAATTCAGATGGAAGGACAGCTTCATTTACTTTAAATACACCTGCATTTAGCAGTGCATCAACAAAATTCTCAGAAACCAACTATTTAGCAAACCTTGCTTATGACAAAGAATTCGGTTCTTTCTCTTTGAAGGCAGCTTTATATGGCGAGTTGATGACTCAAGACAACAATAACGTGGCAACAGGAACTGTTGGTGGATTTATTGTTCCAAATGTATACAACGTTTCGAACTCATTAAATGAAAAATCTGCTACAAACTCTTTTAGCCGTAGAAAGGTAAACAGTTTGTATGCCTATACTACATTAGGTTATAAAAACTATTTATTTTTGGATTTGAACTTACGTAACGATGTAACTTCAACTTTACCAACAGCTAATAATTCTTACTGGTATGGTGGTGCATCAGGTTCATTCATTTTCTCTGAATTTACTAAAGATTTCAAAGCATTATCATTTGGTAAATTGCGTGCTTCAGTTGCCCGTGTTGGTACAGATGTTGGCGCTTATGCCCTGGCTGAAACATTTCCTTTGGCAACCACCAACTACAGCAAATCTAGTGTAATCTACCCTTCACAATCAGTAGCGAACTTAATCCCAAATCCGGAATTAAAACCCGCTTTATCTACAGCTTATGAAGTTGGTGCTGAATTAAGGTTCTTTAAAGACCGCTTGAGAGGTGATTTTAACTTCTATTCAAGACAGACTAAAGATCAGATCATCAATGTAACTACCCCTGGCTCTTCTGGTTACACTCAGCGTACCATCAATGCAGGTAACATCAAAAACTATGGTTATGAGATCACTTTGGGAGGTACTCCAATCAGAAGCAAAGACTTCACCTGGAATGCTGATTTTAACATAGGTATTAATAAAAACAAAGTTATTGCTTTAGCACCAGGTGTTGATAACATTTTAGGTGGAATCGATGGATCTGCCGGATCATTTGGATTTGTAGGCTCTCCATCCGCATCATTAAATGCTAAAGTTGGCGAGGCTTCTGGATTTATAACCGGACAGGGTATTGTTAAAGATGCCAACGGAAATAAATTAATTGATGATGATGGTTTCTATGTATTGAAAGACAATATGGATTTAGGTAGTATCCTGCCTAAATTTACTGGTGGTTTTGCAACATCTTTCACTTACAAACAATTTACCTTAGGTGGATCATTGGATTTTCAAAATGGAGGTAAATTACTTTCTTTAACGAAAATGATCACTGCAGGTTCAGGTTTATCTGAAGAAACAGTAGGCTTAAATGATAAAGGTAAGCCTAAAAGAGACGATCCGGCTAATGGTGGTGGTATCAGGTTAGAGGGTATTAATGCAACTACTGGTTTACCTAATACCGTTTATGTAGATGCAAGAGAACTTTATGAAACCAGATTGCAGAATGTTTTTGAAAACTGGATCTATGATGCTTCTTATGTTAAACTAAGAGAGGTTTCATTAACCTATAGCCTTCCAAAAACTTTATTTAAGAAATTGCCATTCCAAAGAATTGACGTTTCGGTTATCGGACAGAACTTATGGCTGATTTATAGTAAAGTGAAAGGTATTGATCCAACAGAATTACAATCTTCATGGATTGATACAGCTCAACTTCCAGGAACCAGAACAGTTGGTTTCAACGTTAAATTTTCATTATAATTTTAAGGACAGGAAAGATGAAAAATCAATTTAAAAAATATATATTATTGATGATGGCGGGTGCGAGCTTTTTATCAGCTTGTAAAAAGGATTTCGGAGATTTAAATACGAATCCAAATACGCCGTTATCTCCAAGCACGAAATTCTTGTTCGCCAGTGCGGTTATTGGAACAAGAGGTGTTCCGAATGGTGCGGCAGGTTTGTTGTATGTGCAGCACATGGCAGAATTTATTTATACCAATGAGTCGAGGTATTCGCAGATCCAATACTCGTATGATGGAATCTATTCAGGTCCTGTACAAGATTTACAGCGTATTATTAAGTTAAATACAGATCCTGCTACAAAGGCAACTAAGGAAGTAACAGATAATGGTAGCAATGCTAACCAGATTGGTCATGCCAGGATCTTGAAAGCCTTTTTAATGCTTCAGATAACTGATAGATGGGGTAATGTTCCCTACACTGAATCAGGTTTAGGTTTATTGAATACTCAGCCTAAATTTGATACGCAGAAATTCATTTATAATGATCTTTTGAAAGAACTTAAAGAAGCTCCGTTGCAAATAACAACAGCGCAGCCTAATGATCCTTTGTTTGGTGGTGATATCACTAAATGGAAAAAATGGGCAAATTCTTTAAGGGCGATCGTTGCTTTAAGAATGATGAAAACTGAGGATGTTGCTACCGCCAAAGTGGCATTTACAGAAGCAGTAGCTGCTGGCTTAATGACTTCTAATGCTGATAATGCAATTTTTGCTTATCAGGCAAATTCAACTTATGAGAGCCCTTGGTATACAAACTATGTAAGAAACGGTCGTATAGATTATGGTGTTTCGCAAACTGTAGTTGATAAAAACATGGTGGTTAATGCTGACCCACGTTTGCCTATTTTCTCTAGAACCGTTGGAACTCCAGCTGCTTATAAAGGAATTCCATATGGTGTTACAGATCAGTATACTGCTGGTGTTGATGGAGCATTATTAGGAAGGGCAATTTACAGCAACGTTTTCCCGTTACAGTTAACAACCTATTCTCAAATGTGCTTTACAATGTCTGAAGCTGCTTTAGAAGGTTGGATCCCTGGTGGTGATGCTGAAATGATTAATTGGTATATCAAAGGTATTGATGCATCTATGGATCAATGGGCTGCTATTCAGGTTTCAACAAATGCTACTCCAGCTGTTACTATTACAGCTGCGAATAAATTAACTTATGAGGCACAACCTAATGTTTTGTTAACCGCTGCTTTAACCCACAACCAAAAATTAGAGAAAATTCAAACCCAAAAATGGTTAAATTTCTATATGAACAATGGTTATGAGGCATGGGCAGAATGGAGAAGAACTGGTTACCCAGTTTTAGTTCCGGCTCGTGATGCTGCAAATGCGGATAAACAAATTCCAAGAAGACAAGCATACCCTAAAACGGAAAGTGACTTGAACAAGACGAACTATGATGCTGCTGTAGCGGCTCAAGGTCCTGATGCTTTAAGCACCCGTTTATGGTGGGATAAACCTTAATATTCAATACAGATCATTAGTTTAAAAAGAGGGTTGCGGATTTCGCAACCCTCTTTTTTGTTTGAGTTAATTTTGTTTAAATCGTGTATTTTAGAAATTCAAGCTTTGTAAAAATTTCTTTAAACGGCATCTTTTGGCATGATTTTATTTAATGCCTGCATTGTCAGAAAAAAAGATTTTTGCACATTTTATTCATCATTTTTTTAAAAATGCCCTAAAAAATTGCCAAATAACTAGATTAATGTAGAAAAATGCTTATTTCGACTTATTTATTATACAGCTTTATTGTCAAAATAAAGTCATTATAATTGATCGTTTGTTAATTATTGTTAAACTCTTGTACATCTACATTATATTTAACGCTTCAAATAACTATTTCAATAACTAACTTAAATTTCATGAAAAAACTTTTACAAAGTTTGTTCGTATTGATGTTTGTTGCAATTACAGCGATGGCTCAAGAGCGAACAATTACTGGAACAGTAACATCTGCAGAGGATAACATTCCTCTTCCAGGTGTAAGTGTTAAAGCGGTCGGGTCACAAGCGGTGGCCACAACTGGCGGAGATGGAAAATACTCTATTAGGATTAATTCTTCTGTTACAGCAATCCAATATTCTTATATCGGCTTTACAAGCAAAACAATCGACGTCACTCCTTCTTCTAAGCTGGTGAACGTTGCATTAGCTCCCGATTCAAAAAGTCTGGCAGATGTAGTGGTTGTAGCTTACGGTACACAGAAAAAAGAATCTATTACCGGTTCGGTTTCTACCATCAGTTCTAAAGATTTAGAAAACAGAACAGTAACCAATATTACGGCTGCCTTGCAAGGATCGGCTCCTGGTATTAGCGTTGGCGCTTCTAATGGTCAGCCAGGAAGTTCAGCGACCATTAGAATTCGTGGTTTTGGCTCATTTTCTGCTTCGAATACCCCCCTTTATGTATTGGATGGGTCTGTTTACGATGGAAGTATTGGCGATATTAACCAAAATGATATCGAAAGCATTTCAGTATTAAAGGATGCATCGTCTTCAGCCCTGTATGGTTCTAGAGGTGCGAATGGTGTAATTATTATCACCACTAAAAGAGGTAAATCTTTACAACCTTCTATTAATGCCAGTATTGTTCAGGGGTTCTCAGAGAGGGGGATTCCAGAATACGAGCGTGTAAATGCTCAGGAATATTATCCTTTGGTTTGGCAAGGTATTAAGAATAACCTTATGTATAATGCATCACCAGCATTATCTGAGTCGGCGGCGTCTTTAAAGGCTTCGACAGATGTGTTTACCAACTTGGTTTATAATCCATTCAATGTTCCGGGAGCCCAGGTTGTTGGTACCGATGGTAAACTTAATCCAAATGCGTCATTACTATATAATGACTTTGATTGGTATGACGCTATGGCTAGGCAAGGGAAAAGAACAGATGCAAATTTAAATTTCTCAGGAAAAACAGAAAAATCAGATTTCTTTGTTTCAATGGGGTATTTAAATGATCAAGGTTTTAATATTATGTCAGACTACCAACGTTTTAATGCACGTATTAATGTGAATACGCAAGTTAAATCTTGGTTAAGAACCGGTTTAAATGTTTCAGGATCTTCAACAACAGCAAATACTGCAAATGATTCTGCTACAGGTAGTGGTTCAAGTTTTATCAATGCATTTTCATTCACTAGAGGTATTGGACCGATTTATCCTGTTCATGCCTTTGATGCTACTGGTAAGCCCATTATGAATAGCTTAACAGGTGAACAGTGGTATGATTATGGAAATCACCCGGGTGCGGTTGCGCGTCCTCAAGGAGCTTCTCCTGGCAGACACGTAGTTTATGAGACTTTATTGAATGAGTACCTTACTAGAAGGAATCAGGTAAGTGCGAGAACTTATGTTGAGGTTAAATTTTTAAAAGATTTCACCTTTACGCCTACCTTCAGTGTTGATTTGAGAAATAACAATGGTAGTACCTATTGGAATCCAATTGTTGGTGATGGTGTAACCCAGAACGGTTATAAATCACAAAATACCAATACAATCAGATCGTATACTTTCAATCAAATTTTAAATTATAAGAAAACATTTGGTGATCATGCCATTACGGCCTTGGTTGGACACGAAAATTACGATTACAATTATCGTACATTCAATGCAAGCAGAACGGGTTTGATTTTACAGGGCAATACAGAATTCGCCAACTTCGTAACAGCAAATAGTTCAGGAGGCCAGGCCGATAATGATCATATCGAATCATATTTCTCTAAAGCAAGCTATAGCTATAAAGACAAGTATTTTTTTGATGCCTCTTTAAGGCGTGACGGTTCTTCTAGATTTTCACCACAGTCTAGATGGGGGACATTCTACTCTTTAGGGGGATCTTGGTCAATCAATAAAGATTTCTTAAAAGATGTTTCCTGGCTTGATGATTTGAGAGCGAAAGTATCTTACGGCGAAGTGGGTAACAATGCTATATTAACTTCTTCAGGTGGCAATGAATATTATGCTGACAGGGCATTTTATGACTTAGGATGGAACAATGGAGCTGAGCCTGGCGCACTTTTGACTTCTGCCGCAAACCCGCTATTAAAATGGGAGTCTCAAAATACCTTTAACTCTGGGCTTAGTTTTTCATTCTTAAAGAGAAGAGTTTACGGAGAGTTTGAGTATTTCAAAAAAACAGTAAATGATCTATTGTTTAGTGTACCTCAACCACTATCTGATCCTGTTACAAGTATCAATCAGAACGTTGGTGCAATGTATAATTCGGGTGTGGAATTGATGTTAGGTGCAGATATTGTGAGAACTCAAAACTTCAATTGGAATTTGACTACAAACTGGACAATTCTTAAAAATAAAGTAACAAAACTTCCTGCAGAAACTCCAACCATTGTAAGCGGCACAAAAAGAAGAGAGGTAGGCTACGATTATTATCAGTTCTGGTTAAGACAATATGCTGGTGTTGACCCTACAGACGGTGCTGCACTTTATATTCCTGATCCTAAACAAACCATCACAGCAGCAAATAAGAGAACAGTTAACGGTGTTGAATATACAATCAATCAATCAAATGCAGTATTTGACCGTTCTGGATCAGCAATTCCAGATTTAATGGGATCATTTACCAACTCATTTTCATATAAAAACCTATCGTTATCCGTATTGGTTAACTACCAGATTGGCGGCAAATTTTATGACAGTACTTATCAAGGTTTAATGAGTACAGGATCTTACGGATCTGCATTGCATAAAGATTTATTGAACGCTTGGACACAAACCAATACGACAAGTAACATTCCCCGTGCGGATTTCGGTAACTCAACAAATATCAATGCTACATCAACACGATGGTTAATAGATGCTTCTTATCTGGCTATCCGTAATGTTAATTTGTCATACAGCTTGCCAAAAGCCTGGTTAAGTAAAATTGATGTAAACAGCGCAAGATTGTTTGTAACTGGTGAAAACTTACAGCTATTTTCTAAGAGAAAGGGTTTAAACCCATCAGAATCATTTGATGGCGTAAATGCGAACGTTTACCCACAAGCTAGAATATTAAGCGTAGGCTTAAATGCTTCTTTTTAATTTTTAATTATTAATATCAAACAGATATGAAAAAGATATTTTACTCAGCGATTTTAGCCACTGTAATTTTAGGCGGATCGGGCTGTAAAAAGGATTATCTTCAAACAAAACCAACTGATAGGGTTGATAATACTTCTTTATTTTCAACAACGGCAAATGCTAGCGTAGCGTTAAATGGTATTTACCGCTATATGTTCGAAAGGACTACTGAAACCTCTAGTAACGCTCAAGGAAAACCGGGAGTTGCAGGGATTCTTTTGGGTATAGATTTTATGGGTGAAGATTTGCATCAAGCTGCGGCAACATGGTTTACTTCAACTGGTGAAGGTAATTATGTAGCTGCCCGTACAGATAATGCAGCAAGCAATTTATATTATTACCGTACATTCTTTAGAATGATCGGTAATGCAAATTATATTATCGATAATATTGATGCAGCTGAAGGTACCGCTGCTGAAAAAGCAAGAATTAAAGCTGAAGCATTAACATTAAGGGCTTATGCTTATTCTTATTTGGTGCAATTTTATGGTACCAGGTATAATCCGGCTGCAAAGCCTAATAATCAGCTTGCTGTTCCACTTCCTTTAAAATCTACGGATACAAAGATGCCAAGAGTGAGTGTAGAGGCTGTGTATGCGTCAATCGTTGCTGATTTAGATGCCGCTATTGCATTAAATGCCACTACTGTTCCAAATAAAACCCATGCAAGCGTTTGGGTTTCAAAAGGACTTAG
This sequence comes from Pedobacter roseus, assembly GCF_014395225.1. Taxonomy (NCBI): domain Bacteria; kingdom Pseudomonadati; phylum Bacteroidota; class Sphingobacteriia; order Sphingobacteriales; family Sphingobacteriaceae; genus Pedobacter; species Pedobacter roseus. The sequence continues at coordinate 5,276,998 of NZ_CP060723.1, read as the reverse complement.
AGCAAGAGTAGCACTAACTATGGGTGATTATACTACAGCTATTAAACATGCCAAAGATATTGTTGATGCAAACGTTTATCCATTAATGAGCCAGGCTGACTATCAAACCGGCTTCAATAACATTAATTTATCAGAATATATGTGGGGCTCTAATCCTACAACAGAACAAGGTGATACTTTTGGTTCTTTTTATGCGCAAATTGCTTATAATGCAAATTCAAGCTACCAGCGTTCTACTCCAAAAATGATCAACTCAAATTTATACAACTTAATTTCTGCTACCGATGTGAGAAAGAAAATGTGGGAGCCAGCACCAACTGCAACGAACTTCCCATTACCTTTACCTACATTTGTGAGAAGGCCTTATATGAGCAGAAAATTCTCGGTTAAAGCTATAGGTGATCCTTCATTAGGTGATGTGCCCTGGATGAGAAGTGCTGAAATGCACTTAATTCTTGCAGAAGCTTATGCTAGGAGCGGGCAGGATCCTTTGGCTCAATCAGCGCTATTTGCCTTGGTATCCAAGAGAGATTTAAGTGCTGTTAAATCAACTAATACTGGTAATGCCTTGACAGATGAAATTATGGTTAATCGTCGAGTTGAATTGTGGGGGGAAGGATTTAGATATCTGGATCTGAAACGTTTAAATTTGCCATTGGATAGAACAATAGCGAATGTGCCTAACTACGTTGCAACTTCGGTAGCAAATGTATTGCAAATTCCAGCAGGTGATCCAAGGTTTTTATTTCTGATACCACGTGATGAGCTAAATGCAAATCCAAACATTGGGCCTCAAAATCCATAAAATTCATATAGCATTTTTTAAAAAGGGTGCCCATTTTGGGTACCCTTTTGTGTTTTGTGCCTGCTTGTAATCGATTAATAGGTTTTTGTGGTGAATAATTAATTTCTATTTAGGGTATAGTAGTTGAATAACTAATTTTTCTAATGCTATTTTAATGTAATTGTATCTTTCTAAATAGATTATTGGCTGCTAATAGTTTAATTATGCTTCTTTTATAGCGTTTTTAGGTGTTTTTGATAGGTTTTGGTGACGATTTTTAGCTTCTTTCTTAATAATCTCAAAAAAAATAAGTCATTTTTTATTTTGTAAAATTTGCATGACGTTTTTCTAAATCATATATTGGGTTGTTAAACGGAAACTAAACTAATTATTTATGAAACAACTCGCCCAGAGTTTGTTCTCATTGTTGTTCATTGCAACCGGAGCAATAGCACAGGAAAGAACAATCAAAAGCACTGATGTGGCCAGAGAAGGCTACAAAGATCCCCCGTAATAAGCGTTCAAATTGAAGATGCGACTTAAGAACCACCATCGGCGCATTTAAAAAAATTAAAGTAAATCATCCTATTCATTCACTCAAATATCCCAATCATTAATCATTAAACAACCGCAATAAAAATAGGTGCAGTTTTTATTGTTGAATTTGTATTGAAGAATACACAACCAATGCACGATTATTAACTAAACTAAACTAAATTTTTTTATGAAAAAACTTCTACAAAGTTTGTTCATATTGCTGTTTATTGCCTCATCGGCAATAGCGCAAGAAAGAACAATCACTGGTACAGTTACGGGTAAGGAAGACGGAATGCCGCTTCCTGGTGTAAGTGTTAAAATTAAAGGCGCAACAGGAGGAACCACAACTGGTGCAGATGGTAAATACACTGTCCGTGTAACATCAAGAGCAACAACATTAGAATTTTCTTACATCGGTTTCACTACTCAATCAAGAGCAATTGGGGGTGGATCGGTGATCAATGTGGCTTTAGAGAGCGACTCTAAAACATTAACAGATGTGGTAGTAACTGGTTATGGCGTAACCAAGAAAAAAGATTTTACAGGATCGGCTTCCAGCGTTAAGGGTGATGATTTAAAAGATAAACCGGTACAAAGTTTTGTACAGGGTTTAACAGGTCAGGCTGGCGGTGTGAGTATTATTCAGCCAAATGGTTTGTTAAACAATCCTCCGGTTATCCGTGTAAGGGGAGTAAGTTCAATTTCGTTGAGCTCTTTCCCTTTGGTCATCGTTGATGGTATCCCCTTTCCTACTGGTGACGCTTCAGCCAACTCTGCAGCAAATAACCCATTGGGTGATATTAACCCTGCGGATATCGAATCAATCGATATCTTAAAAGATGCGGCTTCAACTGCATTATATGGTTCTAGAGCTGCGGCAGGTGTATTGGTAATCACCACTAAAAAAGGAAAAACGGGCGATGCCAAAGTAACTTATGATGGTTGGGTGGGCGTAAACAATGCCGTTCGTTTGCCTGAAGTATTAAATGCCCAACAATACATCGATTCGAAAAATGCTGCAGTTAAAAACGCATTGGGGATCAATCCGAATGCACTTACTGCTGCTCAAAGAGACGCTAACGGCTTGAGTTTTTTCCCGAGCTACAATGCAGATGGTTCACTGGTAGATACTAAATGGTATGATGAGGTTTATAGAACGGCTTATTCGCAAAACCATAACGTAACCATAAGCGGGGGAACAGCCAAAACGACTTATTACATTTCTGGCGGTATTTCTGATCAGGACGGTTTCTTAAAAGCAAACTCTTTCCAAAGAAACTCAGCACGTGCCAATTTAACGCACAAGGCAACAGAATGGTTAGAATTAAATTTAAACCTGAATTATAACAACAGTTTCAATAAATCTCCACAAAGTGGATCTGCTCCTGGTTCAGCATTTTCATCTTCTGGTTTGGGCCGTATTGCTGTTGCTGCTGCACCAAACGTTTCGGTATATAAACCAGATGGTAGCTATAATCTAAGCGGTCAGTACATAGGTAATAATGCCAACCTTATTGCAGGAACATGGGCACACCCAACCGTATTAGTAGAAAAAGACTTGAACACATCAGAAAATACCCGTTTTTTAACCAATTTGGGTGCAACTTTCAAAATTGTAGATGGATTAACTTTTAGATCAAACTACTCCTGGGATAGAAGTAATACCGAAAATATTCAGTTCTGGAATCCTTTATCTGGAGATGGTTTTACTTATACGGGTTATGCATACAATAATACTGCGCGACGTAACAACTGGAACTGGATCAACACTGTACAGTATAACAAAACTTTTGGTGGCGACCATAATTTAAATTTAACCTTAGGTTCGGATGTTCAAAAAACAAGAACAGTAAACTGGGGAGCTATCCGTCAAGGCTTAGGCGATCCTACTTTCTTCGATCAGTTTCAAGGTACTTATGTAACCAATGTTCCTGGGGGAAACAGCATTAACCAAATTTCTTTCGAAGCTTATTTGGCAAGTGTAAGTTATAACTACAAGGGTAAATATTTCTTAAGTGGTAATTTTAGAAGAGATGGTAATTCTGGTTTAGCACAAGAAAACAAATGGGGTAATTTTGGTGGCGGATCAATTGGATGGTCTATCTCTCAGGAAGATTTCTTCAAAAATTCATCTTTAGCAAATACAATCAGCAATTTACGTATCCGTGCAAGTTATGGTAGAGTTGGGAATGCAAACGTAGGTTCGTACAACGAATATACTACTTACAGCCCAGCTTTATATGGTGCTATTCCTTTTGCCTGGTTGTATGGACAGGCTGGAAACAAGGATTTGAAATGGGAAACCAGTAACCAGACCGATATCGGTTTAAATATTGGCTTCCTGAAAGACAGACTTACTTTTGAGGCTGACTACTTTCATAAAGATATCAATAACTTAATTTTAGATGTTCCTCAGGCGCCATCTAAAGGTATCCCTGGCGGAAGTATTCTTGCCAACGTGGGCTCGATGTATAACAAAGGATTTGAGTTTGCTATATCAGGTGTTCCTGTTAAAACAACAAACTTTACCTGGACTACTAACCTAAACTTTACCACGATTAAAAATGAGGTAACTGCGTTAGATCCTAATGTAAAACAGATTATTGGTACAACCAGTACATTAGAATCGGCAAGTATTACCACTGTTGGACAACCGATCGGAAGTATTTATGCTGTTAAAACAAATGGTGTTAACCCGGCTAACGGACGTAGGATTTTCATTAATGCGGCAGGCCGTGAAGTGCAATACTTACACCTTGGGGGCGCAAATGCATGGACGTATCTTGATGGTACGCCGGCTTCTTCGCCAGCAGGTGATGCTCAGGTAATCGGAGGAACTTTACCTAAATGGTACGGTGGATTTAACAATACCTTTGCTTATAAAAACTTCGATTTAAACATCATGTTTACTTACTCGGGCGGTAATTATATCTATAATGGTTCACGCGCAGGATTATTGGATCAACGTTTCTGGAATAACTCAACAGAGATCTTAAATGCCTGGACTACTCCTGGTCAGGTAACCAATATTCCAAGAGTGGTTTATGGGGATAACGTTTCCAATGGATCATCATTCCCTATTGATGCCAATGTTGAAAAAGGAGACTTCCTGCGTTTACAGGCGGCAACCCTGGGATATAAAATTCCAAAATCTGTGTTTGGTAAAACCGGTATCAGTGGTGCAAGGGTTTATGCCTCTGTAAACAATGCCTTTATTATTACAGGTTATACAGGTGTCGACCCAGAGATATCTACCAATGGTAACTCAAACCTTGCAAGCGGTGTCGAGCGTAATAGTATTCCTCAGGGAAGATCTTTTACATTCGGAATTAGTTTAGGATTATAATTTAACTACAAATCAACATGAAAATTTTTCATATCAATTCATACAAACTGAAGGTTGCTACATTGGCGGTAACAGCACTGCCATTAATAGGCTTGGTATCTTCTTGTAAAAAAGATTTTTTGGTGGCAGCACCAGAATTGACCCTTCCCGATCAGGACGCATTTGCTAATCCAACAAGGATTTTAGGACAGGTAAATGGTTTATATGTATCACTTAAATCCGGTTCGTTACTGGGTGGCAGGTACGAGATTTACAACGATATCAGGGCCGAGGAATTTACGAACAGGTTAAGTAATAATGTTACCGGTTATGATGTTTATGGTGGTACCAATAACTCTACCAACACCTATATTGCCAGTTTCTGGTCGCAGGGTTATTTAACCATAAACAGGGTAAATCTCTTTTTAAAAGGGATAGAAACCAACTCAACTGTTTTAACCCCTGCTTTAAACGCCAACTATATTGGTGAGGCTAAATTTATCAGGGCATTAAGCTATTTTTCTTTAATACAGATTTTTGCTAAACCTTATGTACAGAATAACGGCAGCTCACGTGGTTTGCCATTGCGTTTGCAACCCGAAACTTCACTAGCCAATAATGCATTAAAAAGTAGTACCGTTGCAGCGGTGTATGCGCAGATCATCAAAGATCTGGATGATGCAGAAGCTGGTTTACCTGATGGACAGGGTTCTGCTTTGGCTAACACAACCAGGGCGCATAAAAACACAGCCATCGCATTAAAAACGCGTGTTTATCTGGCTATGGGCAACTATGCAAAAGTAATTGAAGAAGGAAATAAACTGGTTCCGCAAGTTGCGCCGTTTATTAACGCAGCAAGAACGCCCCATGCTTTACAGGCCAATGTTGCTAATGTTTTTGCTGCTCCTTATACTACTTCTGAATCGATTTTCTCTTTACCAATGGCAGATACCAATGCACCCGGAACACAGAATCAGCTTGGGTATTACTATAACAGTAACGTAGAATATTTTCTAAACCAAACAGGTGCTGGTATATACGCCGACGCTGCTTGGCCTGCAACTGATGCGAGGAAATCCAGTTTAACAGGTAACGTAGCGCTGTCTTCTACCAGTACGGTACGCAGGGTAACTAAATTCTCAGGCACTTCACCGTTTATAGATTTTGTTCCAATTATTCGCTATGCAGAAGTATTGCTTAATGTTGCTGAGGCAGAAGCTTTAGTTACGGGTGGTAATTTAGTGCGTTCGAGAGCTATCCTACAGGCAGTGCGTACACGTTCTGATGCTGCTTATGTATTTGGTGCTTTTGCAACCCCAACTGATCTGGTAAATGCAATTCTGAAAGAAAGACGGATTGAGTTGCTGGCTGAAGGGTTTAGGTATAACGATCTGGCCAGAAAAGCCACTCCTCTTCCTTCTTTTGGTATAGGTACAACTGTTCCTGTTTCGGATGATCGTTACACTTTCGCAATACCGCTTGCAGAAATTAATACGAACTCAGAAGTTAATAACTTTTAACTAAAATAATATTGCTGAGGCTATCTGAAAAGATAGCCTCTTTTTTTATGTACTCTTTTTCTGAAATCAGCTTATTTAAGCTAAATTTTAACCCTTTGGCCTGTTGCCGGCACTTGCTTGATCCTATAATTAACCGCTGATTATCAGTTTATTTCAAGTTTTAAGGCCTTTTTAAAAATAGTATAAATTTTTATTTTGTAAAATTTGTATTACAAAATACTAAGTCTTATATTGTACTATTATTAACTAAACTAAACTATTTTTTTATGAAAAAACTTCTACAAAGTTTGTTCATATTGCTATTTATTGCCACCTCAGCAATAGCGCAAGAAAGAACAATCACTGGGACAGTTACGGGCTCGGAAGACGGAATGCCGCTTCCTGGTGTAAGTGTTAAAATCAAAGGAATATCCAGTTCTGGTGTTTCTACCAATGCAACAGGTAAATTTTCAATTAAAGTAAGTACAGATGCAAAAAATTTGATTTTTTCTTCTGTTGGGTATTCCACACAGGAGGTCGCCATTCGGGGAAGCGTAATCAATGTTTCTCTAGAAGTTGATTCAAAGTCACTATCAGAAGTTGTGGTAACAGCATTGGGCCAAAAAAGAGAAGCCAAATCTTTAGGTTATGCTGCTACAACAGTTAAAAATAGCGATTTAACGGCAGGCCGCTCTACCAATGTGGTAAATGCCTTGGCGGGTAAAGTAGCGGGTGTAAAAATTCTTTCAACCGGTGGCGCAACAGGTGCATCATCAAACATCAATATTAGGCAGGCCACAACCTTTACCGGATCGAACCAACCGTTATGGGTATTAGATGGTATTCCAATTGATAATGGTGGTGGAGCCCAATCTGTAAATACAGGAAGTACAAGTTCGAACAGGGGTATTGACTTAAATCAGGATGATATAGAGTCGGTAACGATTTTGAAGGGACCAGCTGCAGCCGTACTCTATGGCTCCAGAGCTGTTGCCGGGGCAGTAATTGTAACCACTAAAAAAGGAAGTAAAGGGCAGGCCGGAAGAGTAGAATTAAGCAGTAATTACAATTATATAGAAGTTAACCGTTTACCTGATTATCAGAATCAATATTCTCAGGGTGCCAATGGATTATATGATTCTTTTTCGCAAATGTCGTGGGGAGCGAAAATAACAGGGCAAACGGTTACCAATTACCTTGGTAATCCAGAAACCCTGACAGCTTATCCGGATAATGTTAAGGATATATTTAAAGGAGGTTATAACCTGCAGAATAACGTTACTTTTTCTGGCGGTACTGAAAAAACAGCGTACTACTTTAATTATGGAAATTTTAAAGAAAGTGGATATATTGATAATAACACTTTAGCAAAAAATAACTTTACCGTTAATGCCAGTACACAATTGAGCAAAAACTTAACCATTAGTTCTTCCATTCAGTACATTCATAATAATTCTGTGGGTACTCCTACCGGTAATGCAAGGTCTAATCCATTATTCGATGGGATGACTTTACCAAGGACCTATAATCTTGCAAATTATCCATTTGAAACGGCAGCAGGCTTAAATAATATACCAAGCAACCGTGTTAACAATCCAGGTTATACTTATTATAATGTTTTGGGTACAGATAACCCACTATGGTCAATTAAATATGTTTTATTTAAACAAAAAATAGATCGAGCCATTGGTAATGTTGGTTTAGATTATAAAATAGCTGATTGGTTAAGTGCCAATTACAAAATCGGGATTGATCAATACACCAATGTTTCTAAAACAATCAACGAAAAATCGGCAAACAATAATCAGTCTGCCAGTAGATCCGGCTCCATTATCGATAACACCACCAATAGACGTGAGGTAAGTTCGTATTTCAATTTGGTGGCTAACAAAAGGTTTTTAAAAGATTTCGGCGCCAGATTTTTATTGGGTAACGAGATTAATTATAGAAGATTAGATCAGCTACAGGTTACTGGTAATGGTATCCAGGCCGCTCATAATTACAATATTTCTAATACCTTAACTTACGTTCCGGCTCAAGCTATAACAGAACAAAGTTTGGTAGGGGTATATGCCGATATTAGTTTAGATTATAAATCTTTTGCATACCTGTCATTTACAGGTCGTAGAGATGTTTCTTCAACTTTTGCTCCTGATAAAAGAAGTTATTTTTACCCTAAAGTAGATGCCAGTTTCATTGCTACAGAGGCTTTCCCACAGTTAAAACAAAATGATATTTTAACTTATTTGAAAATCAGGGCCAACTATGCGAAAGTGGGTAGAGAAGCGCCAGTTTACAGTACGGGTACCTATTTTGGTACTGTGGGTCCTTCTGATGGTTTCGGCCCAAATCTGATCTTTCCATTTAATGGAGTAAATGGTCAAACTTTTTCAAATGCAGCAGGTAACATTAATATCAAGCCCGAATTTACAGCTTCAAGAGAAGTTGGTTTAGAGGCTAAGTTTTTAAAAGACAGGTTAAGTATTGATGTTGCTTATTATAGCACAAAAAGCACCGACATTATATTTTCTGTTCCCAGTGCGCCGTCTTCAGGCTTTACCAGTACCCTGCTAAATGCCGGAACTTTAAAAGCCCATGGTATTGAATTGTTAATCAGTGGAACACCGGTAAAAACCACAGACTTTAACTGGGATTTATCTGTAAACTTTACCAAAGGAAGAAATGAGGTGGTAGAGCTTGCACCGGGAGTGCCTTTTATTGGTAACGGTGGTTTTACCAATCCACAAGGCCGTATCGTTACCGGATACCAATACGGAACGTTATTTGGCCAGGTATTTAAAAAACTTAATGGTAAGGATGTTGTGGATGCAAACGGTAGGTTGAGCTCTGGTCAGATCAATACTGCAGAATTACAGCCGATTGGCGATCCAAACCCAAAATGGACGGGCGGTGTAAATACAACCTTCTCTTATAAAGGTTTATCATTAAGTTTATTTGCCGATATACGTTACGGTGGCGATATTTATTCGAGAACAATTACCGATTTAAGAAGATATGGTGTTGCTGCAGAAACAGGCAACAGAGATCGTTTATATGTGCATAATGCAGTATATGCCGATGGTTCGCCAAACAATACTTTAATTACGGCCGAACAATATTATAGTGATTTGTATTCTTCAGCAGCTCAGGAGTATGCGGTTTTCGACGGTTCCTGGATCAGGTTACGTGAAGCGACATTATCTTATCGCATCCCGAGCAAATTATTAAACAAACTAAGCTTTATAAAAGGGATTAATGTTGGTTTAACAGGAAGAAACCTTTTGATGTATGCGCCTAATTTCCCTCACTTAGATCCGGAGAATAACCTTTTGGGTGTGGGTAACGGACAGGGGATTGAGTATAACGGCCAGCCTCAAACAAGAACCTATGGTGGATTTTTAAAATTATCATTTTAGTATTAGGAGAGTTTAAATATGAAAATTAATATAAAGAAAATAGTTTTTGGATTGGCATTGGCCATGACAGGACTGAGCTCGTGCAAGAAATTTGTAGACATTAATGATGATCCTACGCGATTAAAAGATCCAGACGCAAGTTTAGTTTTACCTGCAGCGCAAGGTAATCTTGGCTTTACAATGGGTTCTGATATACACCGTTTTACTGCGTTATGGGCGCAGCAGTTTGCTGCACAGGGCGGTGGTGCAGCCCAACCCACACAATATGATAAATATGCCATAGGTGAAGGTGATATCAATAACACCTGGGCGGCAACTTTTGCAGGTACTTTGGCCGATTTGCAAAAGGTAATCGAAAAAACCAAAGCAACAAGTCCAAAATATGCAGGTGTTGCAGAATTAGTAAAAGCGTATGTTTATCAAACCCATGTTGATGCGTTTGGAGATCTGCCTTATACAGAAGCTATTGGCTATGAGGCAAATTTAAAACCTAAGTTTGATGGATCTTCAGCCATATATGATAATGTATTTGGTTTAATTGATGAGGGCATTGCAGATATCAAAAAAGCATCTTTATTGGCCCCTACAACCGATGACCTTTTTTATGGCGGTGATATGGATAAATGGGAACGTTTTGGAAATGCTTTAAAGTTGAGAATGTATATCCACTACTTTTCTACCAATGGAACGGCTGCAGATGCAACTAGAGCTAAAACGGGTATAACTGCTATATTGGCTGCCAATAAACTGTTAAGGGCGAATACCGACAATTTTCAAATGCGGTTTTTAACTTCTGCCAATCAAACCAATCCTATTCACCAATTTGAGGGATCAAGACCAAACCAGTTTTTTCCGAGTAAAACTTTGGTTGATATCATGAATGCAAAGAGCGATAGCAGGAGAAATTCATTTTTTACCTTACTGGGAGCTACGTATGTTGGAGCCACTAATGGAAATGGTGATATAGTAGTAAGTACTTCCTTTTCGCGCATGAGCACTTACCTTAGAGGAAAGCTTTCAGCAGGTGCATATTCTGGCGAAGCACCAATAAGAATGTTAACTTTTGCTGAGCAAAATCAGATTTTAGCTGAATATTTTGCCAGAACAAACGGAGGAAATGATTTAACCACGGCAGATACCTATTATAAAGCCGGTATAACAGCATCCTTTTCAGCTGCTATAGAGTTTTCTGATCCAACAACAGAAGGTGCAGCAGTAACTGCCGGTTTAGCCACTTATCTGGCTTCAACAAATGGAACTTTGCTTACCGGTAATGCGCTACAAAAAATTATTGAGGAAAAATTTGTATCTAACTTTGGGGTTGCCATAGAGCCGTGGACGGACTGGAGAAGAACAGGCTTTCCTGCATTATCACCAGTATCTCCTGCAACAGCTATTCCGCGCATATTGCCCTATTCATTTAACGAAAGAAGCTACAATCCTAACACACCAGCCCGACCTTCAGTATTTGTAAAATCTGTATTCTGGGATAAATAATTATAACTATGAAAAGAATTTTAATCATATTATTTGCATCAATTTTAGGCCTTGCCTCATGCAAAAAAGATCCAAAGCAACCTGAAACACTTGATACAGCCGCTACCATTACTTTTGATGGTAATTTAAACACGGTATCGGGTACATATTCAAGTTATGCCGCAGCTACTCCTACCATAAAAGGAACAGGAACTGTAAATATTGTAGTTACTTATAGTGGAGATGTAAAAACACTTTCATTTACTACGCCAACAGGTACGGTTATTAACAATCTGGGCACAGCGACAGTAAGTGGCGGTTCTTATACCTTTACTAAACTGGTAAAAGATTTACGTGGTGTGGCTGATGCTCCACTTCCTACCTCTGGTACAAGTGGAGCGGTTGTTTTAACAGTTACGGCTACCCTCGGCAATGGACAGACGGTAAAACGCTTTTTTACCATTAACATTACCGGATAGATTGATAAAAAAAGGGCTTGGAAATTTTCCAGGCCCTTCTTTTTTATTGGGAACAATTAAGTTTACTTTTTATCCACGCTATACTTCCCCGGGCCAATAAAAATCAAACCGAAAAATACAATGCCTAATTCTATTGCATGACTGGCGCCGCCTAATCCATCTCCTTTGCCAAAATGCACTAAAGCCGCAATAATCATGGTGAAGATCAACAAAATCAGGGCAGGTCTGAAAAACAGACCTACAATCAGAAGAAAACCGCCAAAAGTTTCTGTAGCTGCGGCCATAAAGCCCCAAAATATCGGTAAAAAATCTATTCCGATTACTTTCATACTTCCGCCTAAGTTTGTCCAGCCATTCGGTCCGCCAGCCAGCTTAGGGAAGCCGTGAATGATAAACATCACCCCTATACCTATGCGTAGAAGTAACAAACCTGTATTGCGGTATTTTCCTAAATTATCTAAAATCGCCATCTTATAAATATTTAAATTGAACGTTATTGGTTTCTACATGTAATGCTACCTCAGCACCTAAAATCATGCATAGGTTGTTTTCGATATGCCCTGTAGGGAAATTAAAGCAAACCGGATAGTCATATTCCTTAACAATGTCCCAGATTACCTCGTCAGCTGTTTGCCCGAATGAAATCTTTTCTTCTGCTATCTCATTAAAAGCACCTATAATCAAGCCTTTTAATTTCGAGAGTTTATCTGCCCTTTTTAGCATCCTTAACATCCGGTCGATGCTGTATTCGTGTTCACCAACATCCTCCAGAAAAAGAATTTTATCTGTAAAATCCATTTCCGAAACTGAGCCTTGCATCATGGCCAATAAAGTGAGGTTACCGCCGATTAAAATCCCACTGGTTTCTCCTGTTTTATTTGTAAATGTACTTTGGTAATTATACTCCTGTTTTTCGCCAAATAAAGCCTTCTGTAAAGAATTTAGAGCTTCGGGAGTGGATTCATCAAAGGTGTAGGGCATTTGGGCATGGAGACACTGTGTATGGCTTTGTGCAATCAGGTGTGAAAGTAATACCGTAATATCGCTGAAACCCACAAACCATTTCGGGTTTTTGTCGAATTCCGTAAAATCAAGTTCATCAATGATACGGATGGTACCATAACCTCCACGGCCAGAAATAATGGCTTTGATAGACGGATCATCCAAAAAACGTTGAATATCTTTTGTTCTTAAATTGTCGCTTCCGGCAAACTGGTGGTGGCTTGCGTATACACTATTACCTAAAATAACCTCTAAACCCCATCCTTTCAATATTTCAATGGCATGGTCTATCGGTTTGGGTAATTTTTTTGCCGGACAAACGAGGGCAATTTTATCTCCTTTTTTTAAATACGGGGGCTGCTTAATCATCTTCAAAACACTTATCTTTGCCAAATTAATAAAAATTGTTTTGGATAATAGTAAAATAAAAAGATATACCGTAACTGCAGCGCTTCCATATACCAATGGACCGGTTCATATTGGGCACCTTGCCGGTGTTTACATTCCTGCAGATATTTATGCCCGTTACCTAAGATCGAACAAACGCGATGTGAAATTCATCTGCGGATCTGACGAAAACGGAGTTCCAATTACTTTAAAGGCCAAAAGGGAGGGAATTACCCCACAGGAAGTTGTAGATAAGTACCACAAAATTATTGGTGATTCTTTTAAGGAATTTGGGGTTTCTTTTGATATTTATCACCGTACCTCTTCGCAAACCCACCATCAAACAGCGGCCGATTTTTTCGAAACGCTTTATGAAAAAGGTGTTTTTACGGAAGAAATTACTGAGCAATATTACGATGCCACAGCAAAGCAATTTTTGGCCGACCGTTACATCACGGGTACCTGCCCAAAATGCGGTAATGAAAATGCTTATGGCGATCAGTGCGAAAACTGCGGTTCTACACTTAATGCTACCGATTTAATCAATCCAAAATCTACCCTATCGGGCGATAAGCCGATTTTAAAAGAAACCAAGAACTGGTTTTTACCGCTTGATAAATACGAAGACCGTTTACGTACTTATATCGAAAGCCATAAAGAATGGCGCCCGAATGTTTATGGCCAATGCCAAAGCTGGTTAAATGCTGGTTTACAACCCAGGGCAATGACCAGGGATTTGGATTGGGGCGTACGTGTTCCCCTTCGCGATGCAGAAGGTAAAGTGCTTTATGTGTGGTTTGATGCACCAATTGGCTATATTTCTGCTACCAAAGAACTTTGTAACTATGCAAAACTCGACGTTTGGAATCCAAAGGCTGAAGAATATTACATCAGCAGCTACGAAAACGATAAATGTGGTTGGGAAGAATATTGGAAAAGTGATGAAACCAAGTTAGTGCACTTTATTGGTAAAGATAACATCGTTTTCCACTGTATTATTTTTCCTGCGATGTTAATGGCACATGGCGAATATACTTTAGCCGATAATGTACCTGCCAATGAATTCCTGAATTTGGAAGGTCAAAAAATATCAACTTCTAAAAACTGGGCTGTTTGGCTGAATGAGTATTTAAGGGAATTTGAAGGTAAACAGGATGTTTTGCGTTATGTATTAACAGCAACCGCTCCCGAAACCAAAGATAATGACTTTACCTGGAAAGATTTTCAGGCCAGAAATAATAATGAATTGGTCGCCATTCTGGGTAACTTCGTAAACCGGGTAGTGGTACTTACACATAAATATTTTGGTGGCACCGTGCCTACCTGCATGGGAATTACTGACGTAGATCAGGCGGTTATTGATGAACTGGCTGATTATCCTGCTAAAATCTCTGCTTCTATCGAAAATTACCGATTTAGGGAGGCCTTATCAGAAGTAATGAATGTTGCGCGTTTAGGTAATAAGTACCTGGCCGAAACTGAACCATGGAAACTGATTAAAACCGACGAGGACCGTGTGAGGACGATTTTGCATATTGCGCTTCAAATCGCAGCCAATATTCAGATCCTGATTGAGCCTTTCTTGCCATTTACTGCTGAAAAACTAATGAAAATGCTTAAAAACGGTGGGCACGACTGGGAAAATGCAGGTACTGTTAGCTTGTTAAAACGTGGTCATGAGATTGGTGAGGCTGTTCTTTTATTCGAAAAAATAGAAGATGCTGAAATTGATTTCCAGATTGAGAAATTAAACCAGAGCAAAGCAAGCAATGCGGCAAGTACAGCAGTTGCTGTTCCGGCAAAAGAGAATATCCAGTTTGATGATTTTTCTGCCATGGACATCCGTGTAGCGACCATTGTTGCTGCTGAAAAGGTAGAGAAAACAAAAAAGCTTTTAAAATTAACGGTAAATACTGGTGTTGACGAAAGAACAGTGGTTTCCGGTATCGCCGAATATTACAAACCTGAAGATATTGTTGGTAAACAGGTAAGCATGATCGTAAATCTTGCTCCACGCGAAATCAAAGGAATTTTATCGCAGGGCATGATCCTGATGGCCGAAAACGCCGAAGGAAAACTCACTTTTGTGGCTCCTGTAGAGAAGTTTCAGGAAGGTAGCGTAATCCGGTAACAGGATCAATCTAAATTAAAAAAAGCCATTTGGTCGACTGATCAAATGGCTTTTTCTTTGCATAGAAGCTGAATTAAGGATTCATCCGCTTAAAATATTCGCTTATCGTATCATTATTTGCTTTTGCCCGGTCGCCGCTTGTCCCGAAGGTCAGTTCTGTTTTACCTTCCTTCATCTGTTCAAATACCGAGGCTACAAACTCACTCACAGGAGGATGTGCATCATGGATCCCTTTTCCACCCAAATCAGTGTTTAAGGCTGGCGGAATCATTTCAATCACCTCTATTTTCGAATCTTTTAGGCTATGGCGTAAAGAAAGCGTAAAAGAACGCATAAATGCTTTAGTGCCACAATAAACAGGTATAGTAGATAAAGGTACAAATGCCAGTCCTGAGGTTACATTAATAACCGTATCCAGTGCATCCAGGTTGCTAAACAGTTTTGTTAAGTGCAGTGGCGCTAAAACATTGGTGGTAATTTCGTCATTTACTTTTTCGTAAAAATCATCATCACCAATGTTCATCCAGTTTTGGATACCTGCATTGTTTACCAGTACGTTTAAATCACTGTGATTTTCAGCAATCCAATTGTACAGCTCAATTCTGCTTTTTTCATCTGACAGGTCGCACACCTTTGTGATCACAGAAGGTAATTTTTCTTTTGCCTCTTGTAATGCCGATTCACGTCGGCCACAGATGATCACCGTATTATTTTCTTTTATAAATCTTTCGGCCAGCCCGAAGCCTATGCCACTTGCGCCGCCTGTGATCAGGATTTTGTTATTTGCTAATTTCATGTTCTTAATAAATTGATAAGGCAAAGATGAAGCTATTAATAAGATTTATTATGGTGAGTAGTACAGTTTTTTCGTATGCCCTTAAAAGGTAGCGTTCACTAAATAAAACAGATTTAATCCTCCAATGGTAAACCATTAATGCATGTTAAAATGAATTCTCTTGAGACGAAACTTTTGTTATATTTGCGCATCAAAATAAAATGGTCCCGTAGTTCAACGGATAGAATAGAAGTTTCCTAAACTTTAGATATGAGTTCGATTCTCGTCGGGACCACTAAAATGTTAAGCCTTTGGATAAAATCTGAAGGCTTTATTGTTTTATTCCCACACCTGACTCCTTTAAAACCTTCCTCAAAAAAAAATGTTTATCTCCTGCAAATACTTTTAATGCATAATTAAACACTGCTTCAATTTCTATCAATTTAATCTGTCTGTATTTATAGTTTTAGTAGATTAATGATGAATTTTAGCGTTATTAAGCAGTAATTTAAGCCTTTTGTTAAAATTATAGGTAAATATCATTTGTTTTACTACAGTAATGATGCTGCCATCGTTTTAACACCTTCAAGGCAGGAAACAGTTTTTATTAGGACTTTAGCAGGTAACTGTTAAGCCCTAATTGTATGTTAGCAATAAAGAAGGGCCAATTGGCCCTCCTTTATTATTGTTGCTTGCAACCGCGACCGCTTACGCTGCGGATTCGACTGGAATTATAAGTTTATTGTTTCGCCGATTGCTGGCAACAACAAGGTTTTCTTTTCGCGTTCAAATTTATCAACGGCGGCTTTGGTATCAATTTCAATTACCGGGAAGGTATTGTAATGCACACCGATCACTTTATCGCAATCAAAGTATTTTGTCGCAATTAAGGCATCATCTACATCCATGGTATAATTTCCACCGATAGGTAAAATAGCATAATCAAGATTATAAATATCAGCCAAAACCTTCATTTCGATGGTTAAACCGGTATCACCCGCAAAATAAATCTGTTTACCATCAACTTCTAAAACAAAACCAGCTGGATTGCCACCATAACTTCCATCAGGTAAACCCGAAGAATGTGTTGCTGGTACCATACGTACCGTTCCCCAATCGAAGGTAAATTTGCCGAAATTCATTCCGTGTACTTTTTCTACGCCTTGTTTTGAAGCCCAATCGGTAATTTCCGGCATTGCAATAACGGTTGCCTGGGTTTGTTTAGCCAATTCAACCAAATCAGCTACGTGGTCGCCATGACCATGGCTCACTAAAATGTAATCAGCTTCAATCGCCTTAATATCTACATCTTTAGCTAATGGATTGTGTGATATAAATGGATCGAATAATAATTTTTTGCCAGAAGTTTCGAGTAAGAAACAAGATTGGCCATAATAGGTGTATTTCATGATTATAGTATCAAGTATGTAGATCTAAGTAGCAAGATTGATTTTAACGATATTATTGCCCAAACATACCGCCTAAGCCACCCAGCATATCCTGCGCAGAGGCCTGCATTTCGGCAGCACTAACCTGCTCGGCACTTGCCATGGCTTTGTTAATCGCGGTTAATAATAATTCTTCCAGTTCTTCTTTATCGGCGCCTTTTAAAAATTCTTCATCGATAGCAACTCCGGTAATGGCCTTGTTTGCTGTAGCTGTAATTTTTATTGCACCATTTTCAACTTCGCCATATACAGATATGGTATCAAGGCGTTTTTTAATTTCTTCGGCTTTTTGCTGAGCCGCAAATAATTTATCGAACATAACAGTTTTGTTTTATAGTAAAACTAAATCCGGCCTAAAATAGTATTGGCTTCATCAAGAAAGCGTTCAATTTTTTTAGTGCCTATAAAGCTTTTAAGGTTTAAAATGGTTGTTTTGTTTTTGGCAGGTAAAAAAATCTCTGCCCTAACTTCGGTACCCGAATAAATAAGATTGGTTGTTTTGCGGATAACCTGAAAGCGGATCAGGTCATCAAATGGATATTCTTTTTTAAAACGACCAGCAAAAGTAGAACGGATAATTTTTCTTTGGCTTTTATCAAAACGGATGTTCGAAGTTGCTGCAAAAAGAAGTGCTAAGCCAATTGCCGCTGGAAAATAGGTTAGGAGTATTTTTTGAACAGATCCTTCATTTGCCAAAAAATCCGGACTAAACAATATCGCAACAGTAGCACCGATCAAAATCAAGCCAACAATAAAACTTCCTATCTTATTATCCCGCAACTGGTAAATACCTCCCTCTTCTTTAAAAAACCTAAAATCGTATATGGTCTGTTTAGGGATTACAGGTGCATTGGCGAATACCAGCTCATCAATTTTTGGCAATACCTCTTGCTGATAAGCAATCAGATTGGCATCATTAGCTTTACCATATCCGGAAGAAACAAGTAAGCCTCTTCCATGCCTGTTGCTTTTTTTAAACAGTTTGTAATTAAAACCACTTCCGAGTATTTCGTATGGTTCAACGGAAGCAATATCTTCAAAAGGAATTGATCCCGTTGGCAAAAACGCAATCTTTTTATATAAAACCCTGCTGTTGCCATCAAAAATAACCTTAGTTTCGGCTATTAAAATCAGTAGTAAGGGAATTAATAATAGGAAGCCATAATATCCTAAGGTAAGGCCAGCAGAATAACCTTGTACTGATTTTGATAAATAGAAAATAAATGCTGCAACCAGTATAAAAAATATAAGCCCAACTATCCTTAAATTTCTTTTAGGATAGATGGTTAATGTACCCGGTCCGATAATCCATTTTGTTTTTGCCATAAATTTAATCTTCGTCTGAACCTGGCAAACTGCCGTTGCCATGGTATGCCCCCTTGCGGATAATCGGCATGTCGAAGTGTTTATAAAGATCGTCGAGATGCATTAAACTTCCGTTGGTCAGGTTGCCTAAAAACACAATAACAATGTTTTTGTTTAGATCTCTTACATAAATATGGCGGAAACCATGCCACCAGCCCGTATGGTACACCACTTTATCCATTTTTTCGCCATCGAACATCCTCCAGCCATAACCGTAGTTAAAGTGTCCATTTACAGGCTTATTGTGACCAGTATAGGCAGAATCGAGGCTTTTTTGGGTCAATAACCTGCCATTTTTTAAGTATTTATCGAACAGCACTAAATCGTGTACGGTACTGTAAATTCCCTTATCACCAACCGGGCCATCCAAAAAGTTCTGTGCCACAGAATAACGCCAGGTACGGTCGTGACCAACCACATCAACCGGGATTTTTTCGTATTCGGTGGTGCTATATACATGGGTATGCTTTAATCCTGCCGGTTTAAAAACATGCTCCATCATATACTGCGAATAACGCTGTCCGGTTACTTTTTCTATAATCGCACCCAAAACCATAAAGTTTGAGTTATTGTAATGGAAACGGTTATCAGGTTTGGTATAAGGATTGGGCTTACGTTCGGCAATCACATCCATTACTTCCTGGTTGGTTACCCCTTTTTTCATATTACGTTTTTCTTTACGCCAGATATCGTCGATAAAGTACACGTAATTCATCATACCACTGCGGTGCGAAAGCAATAACTTAACCGTTATATCTTCATAAGGGAAATTGGGGAAAAACTTTTTTACGTTGTCGTTTAATGAGAGTTTTCCTGCTTCTACCAATTGCATAATGGCTGTGCCGGTAAATGTTTTGGTAATTGAAGCCAGTTCAAACTCAGAGTTGATGGTTAAGCTATCGCGGTGCAGGTAATCGGCCCAGCCAATGGCTTTTTCATAAAGAATTTTACCATCCTTGGCCACCAACATATTTCCGTTAAAACCATATTTTTTATGCAGGTTGTCAACAAAATCAGCAATCCATTTGTCGCCTTTTTGTGGATTATAAACTAATAAAAGGCTGTCGGCTTTATCGTCTTCTTTAGTGCGGATCTTTTTTTCAGCAGCCTTTTTTTCTTCAGCTTTTTTGCCTGAACATGCGGTTAGTAAAGTTGCAGAGAGGGCTAGTGCTGAACATATATATCGAAAATTCATTTATATCAGGGATAGTGTATTTAAAACCCGAAAATTAAAGAATTTTAGACGGTTAAAACGAAAGAGTTTTACACATTTTCGCATTTTTGATTGTACCAGCACTCAAATAAATGGCCTTTGCTCCCATAAACAGGATCGCTATCGGGATTTTTTACCTTGGCAATGTCTTCATCCGCTTCCGGACGCTCTTCTGCCCTGCCATATTTCATATTATATTCTGCACCATTTGGATAAGCACCAACTACCGTAAAGTCGTCGCTGGAGTTTAATTTTTTATGGGCTACACCTGCCGGAATGATGATCACGTCACCTTTATCCAGCTCAACACAAACACCATGTTCTCCTCCAAACTGTACATCAGCCTTGCCGCAGAACACGCCCATTACTTCATGTGTATTGCTATGGTAATGGTGATAATCAAAAATACCATCAACCCACGAATTGGTATAACCATTCTGCGCAAAAACCTTTCTGATCACCTCTTCGGTATCATCTGGATGCAGCCTGAATGTACCTTTGTATATCATTAACGGCAAAGTAGGGTTATTAGGGAAGTTGCCATTCTCTTCTATCTTGTGCGCAACCAGGTAAGCTTCTTGTATCAATTTTTCTTTGTCCATGATTTGGGTGTTTTAATAATTAACAAAGGAATTGGAAAAGGGTTTCGGGATTTGAATGAATAGCTTTTTTAAATTATCCCGCAGATTTAAGAAGATCAGCACAGAGCGGTTCCACTTGTGCATAAACCAAAGTTATAATTTTGATAATTATGTATTTTTAATTAATCATCCTGATTTAAGAATGCCATTAAATTTTGATATTATGGATGAGAACGATATCTCCTATCTGATTAGGGGTTCAATATTTACAGTTTACAATGCACTAGGTCCTGGTTTATTAGGATCTGCTTACGAAACTGTGCTATCTTATGTTTTAACTGAAAAGGGCTTAAAAGTTAAACAACAAGTACAATTACCAATATTTTTTGAAGACATAATATTAGATACAGGCTATCGCATAGACTTATTGATAAATGATTTGGTGATTATTGAAATCAAATCTGTAGAAACAGTTGCTCCGGTACATCATAAGCAAGTGCTCACATATCTCAAGCTTTCAGGCTTAAAGCTAGGATTGCTTGTTAATTTTAATTCTTCAAACATATCTGAATCTATCTGGAGAAAAGTAAATGGTCTTTTATGAATGTTTTCCCACAGATTTAAGAACATTAACACAGACCTATGTATTTTATCTGCGTTTTTTGCGGTATCTGCGGGAAAACAAATTAAAGGGTTTTTCATGCATTCAGAATGACAAAATAGATCTTACTTCTGGCTTGCAGCCCAGGCATCCATTTTGGCTTCAAAAACCGATAAAGGGAAAGATCCGTCTTTTAACACTGCGGTATGAAAAGCCGCAAGTTTAAATTTCGGTCCCAGCTCTTTTTCGTATTTAGTTCTTAATTCACGTATTTTCATAGCGCCTGTTTTATAACCTAAGGCCTGTGCAGGTATGCCCATGTAACGTTCAATTTCTGCCGTGGCACCTTCGGTACTGATGGCTTCGTTATCCGTCATATATTTAATGGCCTCTTCCCGGCTCATGTTTTTGGTATGAATGGCCACATCAACCACCAAACGGATGGCACGGTGCATTTCATCGCCCAGAGCCCCCATGTGTTGATAAGGATCCTGATAAAGACCCAATTCTTTCCCTAGTGATTCGCAATAAAGCGCCCAGCCTTCTACATAAGCATTGTGCCCGCCAAAACGACGGAAATTTGGCAGCGATTTGTTCTCCTGTGTTAAAGAAATCTGGTAATGGTGACCAGGGATAGCTTCATGAAGAAATAACGATTCCATGCCCGATGTGGTATTGAATGTTTTGGCATCCAAAATCGGCACGTAGAAAATGCCTGGACGAGAACCATCTGCCGAGCCCTGATTATACTCTGCACTGGCCGATGCAGCCCTGAAAGCCTCTGTTTGACGGATTTCGAAAGGTATTTTAGGTTCCACCTCAAACATCTTTTTCAGATTGGGTTTCATGCGTTGATGGATATTTTCAAAAGCAGCCAGCACTTCCTGCGGTGTTTTGTAGGGCATGAATTTTTTATCGGTTTTCATATATTCGAAAAAGGCCTTTAAATCACCTTTAAAACCTACCAGATTTTTGATGCTGTCCATCTGGCCTTTAATGCGGGCAACCTCTTTTAAACCGGTCTGATAAATTTCTTCAGGGGTTTTATTGGTAGTAGTTTGTTGTTTTACCAGATAAGTATACCAGGCCAATCCACCTGGCATAGCAGAATAGCCCGAAGTTGTACGGCTTTTGGGCAGGTATTCGTTTTGCAGATAATCACCTAATTTTTTATAAGTAGGAATGATGACATTGGTGATCGAATTGCGGTAGGCAGCTGTCAATTTTTCTTTGTCCGAGGCAGAAAAACTTTTAGGCATTAACTTAACCGGGCCATAAAACAAACTTTCTTCAGGTTTGGCTACCACCATGCTTTGCATCTGAGGAATCATTTTTACCACCAATGCTTTTGGCAATACGATACCTGCTGCTGCACCTTTTTTGAAATTCCCAATGGCTGTATCGGCCCACACCGCAAATGCATCAACACGTTTTAGCCAGTCTTCGTAGTTTTTCACCGTTTTAAAAGGCTGGATCCCCGTTCCAGAACCAAATTGACCAATGGTTAGGGGTAAAGCAAACATCTGGTTGAAAGGCAGGTATTCGGAATGATACTTTAATCCTTCCAGATTAATTTCCAATTGGTCTTTTAGGTAGTCGTAAGATAATTTATCGTTTGCGCCAAGGCTTTCGCGGTCATATTTACCCAAGCTATCCAGATAACGCTGATTGTAGCTTTTAAATTCTTTTAAATAGGCTTGCGACCCATCGTTGGCCAAAAGATCGTTATAACGCTCATCTCCGATGTAGGTGGCGCTTAAAGGGTTTATTTTTAATCCATCCTGATAATATTGTTCGCAAAGGGCCGCAAAAGTTTTGTTTTCTGCGCCATTATCAGAACTGTTTTTTTGCTTACAGCCAAGCATTGCAGTAATGCAGGCAGCAAAAAGAAGTGTTTTTTTCATTTGTTTTGGTTTATGGTCTTTAATCAAAAATAGCAAATTAAGTCGCTAATTACTAAAAGCCTTAAACGCAAAAAAGCCATCCAAAAAGGATGGCTTTAATATATTGTCAGTATTAACTGAAAACTGTGAATTGCTAACTGATTATGCTAATAACCTGATTGGCTCTTCTAATAAACCTTTTAATGTTTGTAAGAATTGTGCCCCAGTTGCGCCATCAACCACACGGTGATCGCAACCTAAAGTCAATTTCATTACATTACCAGGAACAACAGCACCATTTTTAACAACAGGAACTTGTTGAATAGCACCTACTGATAAAATTGCACCATCAGGAGAGTTGATAATTGAAGTAAACTCATCAATACCAAACATACCTAAGTTAGATACGGTGAAAGTAGAACCTTCCCAATCTGCAGGCTGTAATTTCTTAGCTTTTGCTTTTCCACCGAAATCTTTTACTTCAGCCGAAATGTGCGATAATGATTTACCATCAGCAAAACGTACTACTGGCACCAATAAACCGTCTTCAACAGCCATGGCTACACCAATGTTGGTATGTTCGTTAAATCTGATTTTATCGCCACCCCATGATGAGTTAACTGCCGGGTGTTTTTTCAATGCAACAGCAACCGCTTTGATTACGATATCGTTGAAAGAAACTTTAACCGGAGCAACAGCATTAATTGCCGTACGGGCAGCCATTGCATTGTCCATATCAATACTGATGGTTAAGTAGAAATGTGGAGCAGTAAATAAACTTTCGGCCAAACGTTTAGCAATTACTTTACGCATTTGCGAAACCGGAGCTTCTGTATATTTAACTTCGCCAACAAAAGTAGGAATAACCGGTGCTGGTGCAGCAGCTTTATCAGCAGCCGGAGCTGATGCAGATTCTGCTTTAGCTGGCGCAGCCGATGGTTTAAAGTTTTCGATATCCTTTTTAATGATACGACCACCTTCTGCACTACCTGCAACCTGTGCTAAATCGATCCCTTTATCTTTAGCAATTTTCTTAGCTAAAGGAGATGCTTTAACGCGGCTATCTGAAGAACTTTCTGCAACAGGAGCGGATGATGAACCTGAATCAGCAGTTGCAGCTTGTTTTTCTTCTTTTGGTGCTTCTGCACTTTCAGCTTTAGGAGCTGGAGCTGAACCACCTGCCAAAATTCCGCTCACATCGGTTCCTTCGGGACCAACAATAGCGATAATTCCGTTTACTTTAGCAGCCTGGCCTTTTTCTACACCAATGTGTAATAAAGTTCCGGTTGCATAACCCATTACTTCCATAGTAGCCTTATCGGTTTCTACATCAGCAAGAACATCATCATCCTTAACTTTATCGCCAACTTTTTTATGCCATTCGGCAATTACGCCTTCGGTCATGGTATCGCTTAATAAAGGCATGCGGATAACCGTAACACCTTTAGCAGCTAATTCTTCTTCGCTTAAGCCACCGCCTTGAGCAGGGGCCGCTTCTTCTTTTTTATCTTCAGCTTTAGGAGCTTCGTCTTTACTTTCAGACTTCGGACTTGCCGACTCCTGACTTCCAGCCTGTTCTGCTTCTAATGCTGCTTTATAATCTTCACCTTCTTTACCGATAACGGCCATGATGGCATCAACGGGAACAGCCGATCCTTCTTCTACACCTATGTATAAAATGGTACCATCCCAATAAGATTCCATATCCATTGTTGCTTTGTCAGTTTCTACTTCTGCCAAAACATCGCCGCTTTTCACTTTATCGCCCACTTTTTTATGCCACTTCGCCAAAACCCCTTCGGTCATGGTGTCGCTCATTTTGGGCATTTTAATTACATCAGCCATTATATCTAATTAATTGAAATCTTATTTAATATTAGTCCATTACGTAAGGGTAGTTCTCGGTCATATATACATCTTTGTATAACTCAGATGCTTCTGGCCAAGGAGATTCTTCAGCAAATTTCACTGCCTGATCAACAGTTGCTTTTACTTTAGCTTCTACTTCTTCAATCCATGCTTCGTCTGCATACTTTTCTTTAAGAATAGTTTCTCTTGCATGCTCAACAGGATCTTTTGCTTTGTAATCTTCTAACTCTTCTTTGGTACGGTATTTTGCCGGATCAGACATTGAGTGACCACGGTAACGGTAAGTTCTCATTTCTAAGAAAGTTGGCCCTTCACCTTTACGTGCACGTTGAATAGCTTCATCCATTGCATTGTGAACTGCAACAGGATCCATACCATCAACCGGTGCGCATGGCATATCAAAACCTAAACCAATTTTATAAATATCGGTCATGTTGGTAGTACGTTGTACTGATGTACCCATTGCATAACCATTGTTTTCGCAAACAAAAATAACTGGCAATTTCCACAACATGGCCATGTTAAAAGTTTCGTTTAGTGCACCCTGACGTACTGCACCATCACCCATATAACATATATTAACGTTGTCGGTACCTTTATATTTTTCTGCAAAAGCAACGCCAGCACCCAGAGGAATCTGACCGCCAACAATGGCGTGACCACCGTAGAAGTTATGCTCTTTACTGAACATGTGCATTGAACCACCTTTACCTTTAGAGCAACCTGTAGCTTTACCGTACATTTCTGCCATAATACTATCGGCACTTACTCCTAAAGCTAAGGCATGGGCGTGATCACGGTAAGTGGTAATCATTGAATCGCCTTTTTGCATCGCAGATATTGCACCTGCAACTACAGCTTCTTGTCCAATGTATAAATGACAAAAGCCACGTATTTTTTGTTGTCCGTATAACTGGCCGGTTTTTTCTTCGAATTTGCGCATCAGCAACATCGACTCAAACCACTTTAACCAGGTATCTTTATTTATTTCTACTGCACTCATTTTAGGGTATTTGTTTTTTGCGACAGCAAATCTAATTTTTTTATTGTAATTTTTGGCACTTTTAAGTGTAAAAACATCATGGTATTAGGGCTAAAATCAGATTTAACAGTTGTTTTACAATTAAATACAAACCACAAACACTTTTAAAGATTTAATACTGATTTCACATAATTAAATCAATGCCCTTTATCATAATAAGTATTCAATTTATTCTGAAATTTAATTCTGCATAAGCGCATATTTCCATAATTTAAATATAACACAAACTTAAAACATACAGGAATATCCAAAATGAAAAAAACATTTAAAAAAGATGGTTTTAAAGCAAAATTTTACTTGAAAACAGTGGATAAAAAACAAAAATGTTAATAACTTTCGTTTTTTATAACATTACATTTGGATAACATTTGTATAATCAATACTTTTGACAACCAACAATAAGCCCATGTGGTGTACGTTAATGTGTAAGTGAATACCCAAACATAACTGTATAACATGATTAAAAAAATTTTGTTTTCTACCCTAATCGCTATCTGCACGCTCTCAAGCGCATTTGCGCAAACAAAAACAAAAGAATCTGGTAAAGAATTAAATGACCCTGATAACCTTGCTTCACAATATTTTTCGCAGGTAATGGGTGTTGCAGTAGATGCGACCTCGAATTTAAAACTCTACAAGTTTATATACGAATGGATCGGAACCCCATATAGTTATGGTGGAAACAGCAAAAGAGGCATTGATTGCTCAGCTTTTACTAAAGCGATTTACGACAAAGTTTTCAACACTACCATCAGAAGGAATTCACGCGATATTTTTAGCATGGTAGATCCACTGTCTAAAGAGGATTTAAAAGAAGGCGATCTGGTTTTCTTTAAAATTAAAAGCAGAAGTATCTCACACGTTGGCATCTACCTCGGCGACAACAGGTTCGCACACGCATCCAGCTCGCGTGGTGTAGTAATCAGCAACCTGAACGAACCTTATTACAGCCGTTACTTTTACAAAGGTGGGCGTGTTTTAGAATCGTTTAAAAAAGAATTTGAAGTAGAATAGTTAAGTTAGCTGTTGACGATTTTCAGTTAACAGTTAATAAAAAACATATAGAATCCTCCTAAAGAAATTTCGGAGGATTTTTTTTATCCCGCAGAAATCTCAAATGAAGTTTTTCAACACCCTAATATTAGCCGTTTTTACCATAATTATCTTAATCAGCTGCACCAGTAATAATGCGCAGGTTAATACGCCCATTGTAAAACAAGATACAATCGTCAGGAAAATAACGGATACGATATCGATAACTGCCGTTGGTGATATTATGCTTGGTTCTGCTTTTCCATCAAAAACCAATCTTCCACCAGATGATGCCGTTAACAGCTTTCAAGCCGTAGATAGTTTATTAAAAGGTGATATCGTATTTGGAAACCTGGAAGGCTGTTTTCTTAATTCGGGCAATTCGAATAAATGTAATGGCATTAACCCGAATAACTGTTATGCTTTTAGAATGCCTGAACGTTACGCCGGCATATACAAAAATGCGGGATTTAACGTATTGAGTATTGCCAATAACCATGTTGGCGATTTTGATGCAAAAGGAAGAAAAAACACAGCAAGGATTTTAGATTCGCTAGAGATCCACTATGCGGGGCAGGTAAACAAGCCTTATGAAATTTTTGAGAAAGACAGCATAAAATATGCTTTCTGTGCTTTTGCGCCTAACGAAAACACCGTATCCATCAACAAGATCGACAGTGCAAAAGCTTTGGTTGCGCGGTTAAAAACAATGGCCGATATTGTAATTGTTTCTTTCCATGGCGGAGGTGAAGGGGCAAGATTTGAACATGTCACCCGTAAGAACGAAATCTTTTATAAAGAAAACAGGGGCAATGTATATGCCTTTGCTCACGCAGTGATAGATGCCGGGGCGGATGTAGTATTAGGCCATGGGCCGCATGTAACAAGGGCCGTTGAAGTATATAAAAATAAATTCATAGCTTACAGTCTGGGTAATTTTTGCACCTACGGAATGTTTAGCTTAAAAGGCAATAACGGTATTGCTCCTCTGCTTCAGCTAAAAATAAATGCCAAAGGCGATTTTTTATATGCAAATGTGATATCCATTAAGCAGGATAAAATCAACCGGTTAACCCTGGATGATAATCAGGGTGCTTTTAAACGTATAAAAGAACTGACCGATATTGATTTCATAGGTCATCAACTTAAATTTGAAGAAAACAAAATCAGTTTAAAAGATTAATCTTCTGCGACATCAATCTCAAATTAATTCAGAATATTTGCCTTATGAAAACGGGATTAATACTTCACTATATTATCGGTATCGCAGCGGCTATTTTAGTTTTGGCAGCAGCTTACTACATTCAGCAAAACCCCAAAAACCTTTTATCTGCCGGGATTATCATACTAGCAGGTTGCCTGGTCGCTTTTAGTCAATACCAGATCATTAAACACAAAAAGAAACAAAAATGATTGCTGTTCTTTTAGAAACTACAAATGCTGCAAACTTTAAAGATGGAATTTATCTTGGTTTAGCTATTGGCGCAGCGGTTGTACTTTTTCTTTTATCAAAAAAGTTTAGAAGAAAGAGTTAGTTAACTCTCATCCTTCGTATTCTTTACCAAACCAATACCCGAAACAAAGAATATTAGTCCGATGATACCATAAACCATCAATCCCCTTGTATTTTGACTGTGGTTTACAAAGCCATATCCGGCATAAATTAAGCCGATTATACCTAATATAGTTAATACTGTTCCAAAAGTACGTTTTACGTTCATAATTCTATTTTTTAACATAAGACAAAATTTTCAGGCTTTTGTTTGAGCGCTGTAAAATGGAGTATTAATTGTTTGTGTTTATTTTTTTATAACTTCATAAAAAAATCTAATTATGCAATACACCATTTACGTTGTAGCTATTGTAGCATTCATTATCCTACTCAGCTCGTTCGTTACCGTTAAACAGGGAACCATTGCGGTGGTAACCGTTTTCGGTAAGTACCGCCGTCAGTTAAGACCAGGTTTAAATTTTAAAATCCCATTAATAGAGCAGATTTATTCCCGGATCTCCATCCAGAACCGTTCGGTTGAACTTTCGTTCCAGGCAGTTACGCAAGATCAGGCGAATGTATATTTTAAAGCCATGCTTTTATATTCTGTGGTAAATCAGGATGAAGAGACCATTAAAAATGTAGCTTTTAAATTCGTAGATGCCACCAACCTGATGCAAGCGTTAATCAGGACCATCGAAGGTTCGATCCGTGCTTATGTAGCCACACAAAAACAGGCAAATGTACTGGCTCAGCGTAACGAAATTGTACTTCATGTTAAAGAACAGATTGATCAGGTTTTAGACGGCTGGGGTTACCACCTTCAGGATCTTCAGTTGAACGATATTACTTTTGATGAAGAAATTATGCGCTCAATGAGCCGTGTAGTGGCCTCTAACAATTTAAAGGCAGCGGCAGAGAACGAAGGTCAGGCTTTATTAATTACGAAAACCAAAGCTGCAGAAGCGGATGGTAATGCGATTAAGATTGCTGCTACAGCAGAGCGTGAAGCTGCTCAATTACGTGGACAAGGTATTGCCTTATTCCGTGCAGAGGTTGCACATGGAATGAGCAAAGCCGCTCAGGAAATGGAACAGGCCAATCTGGATATTTCTGTAATCTTATTTACCATGTGGACCGAATCAATCAAGCACTTTGCGGAAAATGGAGATGGTAATGTGATTTTCCTTGATGGTAGTGCAGATGGGATGAATAAGACCATGAAAGAGATGATGGCCATGCAGTTAAATAAACAAACCGAGCCATCAGCGAAAAAAGGTTAAAAGAATAACTAAATCTGACAAACTACATTTTAGTGCATTTAACTATCGAGCGAATTCTTTTTTAAAGTTGACAACGCTGATACCAACAAAAAAGGCCTCTTTAGTTTTAGCTAAAGGGGCCTTTTAATTTTAATATATTTCTGTATTAATTATTCTTTGGCATCAAACCCAGGTTCATTACATAACTGCCTGATTGCTGCATAAAATCGCCCATTACTCTTAACGATTCATCTTCAATAAAATCGAAAGCATCTTGCTTGGTTACTTTATCTCCCTTTTTAATGGCAGGCAATCCTCTTAAAGCACGTAATTCATTTTGTCTGGCCAGGGTTTTAACTTCCTGAGCCTCGCGCTCTGCTTTAAGTTTAGCTTCGTTTAAGGTTACAGAAACTTCATTATCACGTTTTTTAAGATCTGCGATATCCTGTTTAAGGTATTTGAAATCTAAAGAGTTAGCGATACGTTGTTCGCTATTTTTTGTCAACTGGGCTTTAACAGCAGTTAAATTGGCAACAGCCTTAAAGTTAGAGCTTGGAATCACGTCCCATGGTAAAGCAGATGGCTCAGTATCTTCACCAATTTTATCCATTGGGTATAAAGAAGGGAAAACAACATCAGGTGTTACCCCTTTATGTTGTGTACTGCTGCCTGCTACACGGTAAAATTTAGCCATCGTTAAATTGATCTGACCTAAGTTAATATCAGCCGCGCTGGCGCTGCTTGGTGATGTTCCAACAGTTTTATCTTTAGAAATTAAACCAGCAACCCTTTGCAACATGCTTGGGTTTACCAATTTGTTTAAATCGATAGAAGACTGAACCGTTCCTTTGCCATAGGTTTGGCTACCCATAATAATACCCCGGCCATAATCCTGAATGGCTCCGGCAAAAATTTCAGAGGCTGATGCACTTAAACGGTCTACCATTACACCAAAAGGACCATCCCATGCTACACCACTATTTTCGTCTTCGTCAACTTCAATTTTGCCACGTAAATCTTTTACCTGCACCACAGGGCCCTTATCAATAAATAAGCCTGTTAGTGAAATAGCTTCAACTAAAGAACCACCACCGTTTCCACGTAAATCCATCACAATGGCATTTACTTTATCGTAAGTTTTTAACGAATCGATCAGTTTTCTTACATCACGGGTGGTACTTTTATAATTTTTATCTCCGGCATTGGCTGCTTTAAAATCAGCATAAAAGGCTGGCAAAGTGATGATACCTATTTTAATGTCTTTACCATTGCTGTTGATGGTTTTTACTTTTTTCTTGGCAGAAGTTTCTTCCAATACAATTTTATCACGAACCAATTCGATGATTACCGGTTTCGACGACATTTCTTTTCCAGCCGGAATCACTTTTAAACGCACTTTAGTGCCTTTCGGACCTTTAATTTTCGATACGGTGTTATCTAATCTCCATCCCACCACATCAACAAACTCACCGTCACCTTGTGCTACAGCAATAATACGATCACCGGCACTTAATTGTTTACCTTTAAAAGCAGGTCCGCCGGCAATGATTTCTGAAATTTTAACCACCTCATTCTCCAACTGTAAACGGGCACCAATACCTTCAAAAGAGCGCGACATATCTTCGTTAAAAGCAGCGGCATTGCTTGGGTTGAAATAATTGGTATGTGGATCAATAGATTCTGTAAATGCATCCATTAAGATCTGGAAAACATCCTGATTATTCATTTTAGATGTTTGCGACTGTAAATTCTGATAACGTTTGGTTAATGTTTCTACATTTTTGTTTTCAGCGGTTCCGGCTAAATTCAAATTGATCAGCTCGTACTTAACACGTTTTTTCCAGGTATCGTTTAAGGCAGTTGTAGAAACCGGCCAAGGCAGTTTTTCCCTATCATATACATAGGTATCGGTTTGGTTAAAATCGAATTTGGTTTTAATCTGCGCTAATGAGTATGTGAAATATTCGTTAAGCCTTTTAGCGTAAACATTATAGATGAAGAATGGACCACTTAAATCGCCATTTTTAAAATCGTCGTCTAAAGTATATCTGTATTTTTCAAATTCTTTAATATCAGATGCAAGGAAATAATTTTTACCCTGATCTAATGATTTGATGTATTTATCTAAAATAATGGAAGATATAGAATCGTTAATCTGGATTTTCTTATAATTATAACTCTCGATCAGATTCACAACCTCCTTAATCACAAGCTGTTGCTGCTGATCCGGCTTTATATTGGTAATTCCCTCAACTATCGGCTGAGTTTTGGGCGCAGCATGACAGGCAAGTACTGCTCCGGTAAAAATTACAAAAAATATTCTCTTTAACATCTCTTTAAATGATTTAAAATCCATTTCCAATTCTATATAGCCAATATGATACCATTTTAGCAAAAAAACAAAAAAGAGACAGCATTATTACCGTCTCTTGTTAAAACTTTATCAAATCTAACTAAAAGCTTTTTATTTAACAATTTCTTATAGCACAACGTTAAGAGATATTTTTTGTTTTAATCAACATTTAAAATTTGACCAAATAAAGACTTATAAGCGCTTTTAAAGCAACATCTTATGCTGTTGACGAGAAAATATCAGAAGAATATGCCTTTTAGCTGAATTATCCTTTTTTAGTAGCGGTTTTGCTGGCAATTACTTCCCTGGCATCCTTAATCTGTGCTTTGTACTGGGTAGTTTTAATTGAATTGGCTAACCACTCCGCAGATTTTAAATCTCTTAGGGCAAGTATAAAATCTTTCTTTTTGATTTTCACCTGAGCAATTCCCAAAATAGATTCGATATAGGCATTATTACTTTTTAGCTGTTTTGCCAATATCCCCTGCTGGGTGTAAAACCACATCGATTGTGTGTATTTGGTATTAGCGAGGTAGACTTTGCCCAAAAGGCTGTAGGTATTCATGATCCCCGCGCGATTGCCGGTTTTAGAATAGTTTTTTAAAGCAACATTTAGAAGGATCTGTTCTGCATCGGTAAAACGGCCCAACTGATAATGCATGCTGCTCATTTTTATAACTGCCTGCCCGTATCTGTTGAAGTTTTTTACCGAATTATATTCGAAAGCTGCTTTTCCAAATAATGTTAGGGCCTCGTTATAATCGCCTTTTCGCTCTAAATCTTCTGCTTCTTCAAAAAAAGAATTCCCGTCTTCCAGATCAAATTTAGATACCGCTATATTGATAGCGCTACCTCCATTGGGTTCCTGGATTTCTGTTTTGTCTATGTTTTGAGCCTGAAGTTGTAACGATGCAAAAAGGCTTATCAAAGCCAGTACAATTTTGGTCATGCAACAAAAATAATACTTTAATTCTAATATTAGCTAAATACCTGTAAATTAACATCGAAAGATGCCCAAACCATGTAAGGATGAGAATCACAATGGTATATTTCGCCACTTGCCGATATGCCTACAACACCCGCAAAGCCATCAAAAGCCTTAAGTTCGGCGAAAGATTTATCAGATGCGTCTTTTAAAGAAAAACCATCGGTAACACGGGTTACAATTTTAGCAGCCAATGCGCCGCTAACAATATCTTCGCCAACACCAGTACAAGAGATGCCTGCATATTGGTTGGCGTAATTACCTGCTACTGTTGCAGAATCGCTCACACGGCAAGGAATTTCGAATCCCTTTCCCCCTGTAGAAGTAGCTGCTGCTAAATTTCCATCGGCATCAAGCGCCACACAACCCACGGTTCCTTTATTGTTTTTCTGGTTTAATTTGGCTTCGTATTCAGCTTGGCGTTGAGGGGTAATGGGATTAAAATATTCAAAGCCATTGTCTCGGGCAAAACGCTGTGCACCATCACCACTTAACACACGGTCATCATAAGCTAAAAGGTTATGCGCTATCTGGATCGGGTTTTTCACATCCTCTACATTGATTACGCCACTAAATTTTTCGGTTTTGCCATCCATTAAAGCAGCACTTAACCGCACTTTTCCATCACTTTGGATCTGCGAACCGATACCCGCGTTAAACAATTCGTTATCTTCTAACAGGCCGACGGTATAAACAACAGTCTCTAAAGCCGTATGCGTTTTCAGGTATTCGTGTCCAAGCTTAACAATCGACGCCAAAGCATCCTGTTTGGCTTTTTTTGTTTCCTGATTGGTAGATGACTCACTAAAGAAGCCCCCGTGTATAATTAGTTTCATTTGTTAGATTTGAGTATTGAGATATGAGATTTTAGACCTTAAACCCCAGGTCTTAAATCTTTTACCCTATAGGAATAACCTTAGGGTGATGGATGACCAGGCTATGATCATTTAAATCATAAACATCGCCATCGCACATTACGTGTACCACCATGTTTTTTATCGAAACAGGCTGTCCCATTTCTACATCTGTTAAATTGGTATCGGCCATATTGCGGCCATCCACTAAAATAACCATGCCCGAGCCAATGGCTTCCATGGTATGTCCGTCTGATATGAAAAGGCCGGTATCTTCACCCAAACCAATGCCTAAAATCCCTGGATTACTTGCTGCCGCATATAACAAACGGCCAATCCTGCCGCGTTGTACAAAGTGGGTATCTACAATAACATCATCGATAAAACCTAATCCACCGGTAATTTTAACTTCACCTTTAAGTAAGGCATCTTTACTACTGCCTTGGTAAATCATATTTTTAGAACTTGCAGCCGCTCCGGCAGATGTACCTGCAATTACCACAGGTTCATTTCTATATTTTTCTAACAGGATCTGGTGGATTTTTGTACCGCCAAAAATGGATGAAAGGCGAAGTTGATCACCACCGGTAAAAATAATTACTTCGGCTGCTTTGATACGCTCATAATTTTCGTCAGAATTTGCTTCCTCACGGTTGGTAATATTTAACACCCCAACATTATGTACATCCAATTGTGCATAAGCCTTGATATATTCTTCACCAACTTTTTCAGGCATTAATGATGCTGTAGTGATGATCTCGAAACGTGACTGGGTATCGTTAATTGATTCTGTAGTAATCCTTTTTAAAATCCCACGCTCAAAAAAGTTCATGTTTTCAGGTAGTCCAAATTGCGTTTCTGCGAAGCTACCGGTGTTTATTGCGCCACCAATGATGATGAGTTTACCTTTCGGAACCATTCTTTGTATATATAATTGTATCAAAAAACCCAAATATATAGGCTTAAGATAAAAAACACGACTTTTTTTGTCAATAATATTCAATTTATTAACAAACGTTAAAATAATCTAACCTAAAATTAACGTAATAGTGCTTGAAAATAAAACAAATACGTGCTAAAATTGATTTACGTAAATGGGACGTCTAATTTCAAAATAAATGCATATTTTACAGTCATCAATTTCATTCTCAAAATTGAGTTAAAAAGGCTGTCCCAAACCCTTGTTAAATTAAAAAACGAACAAAACATTACATGAAGATATTAAACATACAAGTATTAAGAGGGCCAAATATATGGTCGATTAGCCGGAAAAAATTGATCCAGATGCGGTTGGATTTAGAAGATTTAGAACAAAAACCAACCAATGTGATAGAGGGTTTCAGCGAACGGATAGAGAAACTGTTGCCAAGCATGTTTACCCACCGTTGCTCAAAGGGTGTTGAAGGAGGCTTTTTTACCAGAGTAAAAGAAGGAACCTGGATGGGTCATGTAATTGAGCACATTGCTTTAGAAATTCAGACACTCGCTGGTATGGAAACTGGCTTTGGCAGAACACGCATGACGAAAACTGAAGGCATTTACAATGTAGTTTTCAGTTACCTGGAGGAGAAGGTAGGTGTTTATTCGGCCGAAGCAGCGGTGAGAATTGCCGAGGCTTTGATCAACAATGAAGAGTACGATTTAGAACACGATATCCGCAGAATGAAGGAAATACGTGAGCTGGAGGCTTTAGGCCCAAGTACAGGTTCGATTGTAGAAGAAGCGGTAAAAAGAAGCATTCCATGGATCAGGCTGAACAAAAGTTCGCTGGTACAATTGGGTTATGGCAAAAACCAGGTGCGTTTTAGGGCTACCATGACCGAAAAAACCAGCAGCATTGCGGTTGATATTGCCAGTAATAAAGAAGAAACCAAGCGTTTACTTACTGAAGCCGCTATTCCGGTTGCCTCAGGCGTAACCATTTCCAATCCGGATGACCTTGAAGCATCTGTTAAGAAAGTTGGATTTCCATTGGTTTTTAAACCTTTGGATGGAAACCACGGCAAAGGCGCAACCATTAATGTAAAAACATTGGAAGATGCGGTGGCGGCTTTTGAATATGCCAAAACCTATTCGAGAAAGGTAATTATTGAAAAATTTATTACGGGCTACGATTTCCGTGTACTGGTAATTGATCATAAAGTGGTTGCAGCGGCACAACGTGATCCGGCCCATGTAAGAGGAAATGGTATCCACACCATCCAGGAATTAATTGATAAGGAAAATGAAGATCCACGTCGTGGTTATGGCCATGAGAATGTGCTAACAGAAATTGCTGTCGACCGTGATACGCTGGATTTATTAGCCAAAAAAGAATATACTTTAGAAACCGTTCCTGAAAAGGGGGAGATCGTTTATTTAAAATCGACGGCTAATTTAAGTACCGGAGGTACCTCGATTGATGTTACCGATATTGTACACCCACAGAATATTTTCATTTGTGAAAGGATTTCGAGGGTTATAGGCTTGGATATCTGCGGTATTGATATTATGGCGCAGAATCTTACGCAACCTTTAACCGAAAACGGTGGGGTGGTATTGGAAGTTAATGCTGCTCCTGGTTTCAGGATGCACCTTGCACCGAGCGAAGGTTTGCCACGCAACGTTGCAGCCCCTGTAATCGATATGCTTTATCCACAGGGGAAACTATCACAGATTCCGATTATTGCCGTAACCGGAACGAATGGGAAAACTACTACTACCCGTTTGATAGCGCATATTATCCGAAGCAACGGTAAACGTGTAGGTTTTACTACCAGCGATGGGGTTTATGTACACAATACCATGTTGATGAAAGGTGATACCACCGGCCCGGTAAGTGCAGAATTTATTTTAAAAGACCCGACCGTTGAGTTTGCTGTTTTAGAAACTGCCCGCGGGGGAATTTTAAGGGCTGGCTTGGGCTTTAATGCCTGCGATATCGGTGTAGTAACTAATATTCAGGAAGATCACCTCGGCCTTTCTGACATTCATAATCTTGATGACTTAACCCGTGTTAAAGCGGTTGTAATTGGTGCTGTACGCCGTAAAGGCTGGGCGGTGTTAAATGCCGATAACGGTTATTGCGTACGCATTGGTAAAGATGCCAGATGTAATGTTGCTTATTTTAGTATGGATGAAAATAATCCGGTAATTAAAGAGCATTGCAGAAAGGGCGGTATTGCCGCGATTTATGAAAACGGATTTATCACTATTAAAACAGGTGACTGGAAATTAAGGGTTGATAAAGCCACACATATTCCTTTAACGTTTGGGGGTTCGGTAAACTTCATGATCCAAAATGTGCTGGCCGCTACTTTAGCAGCTTATTTATGGGGTTATAAACCTGAAGATATCCGTTTATCATTAGAAACCTTTATTCCTTCAGCA
Organism: Pedobacter roseus; assembly: GCF_014395225.1. Taxonomy (NCBI): domain Bacteria; kingdom Pseudomonadati; phylum Bacteroidota; class Sphingobacteriia; order Sphingobacteriales; family Sphingobacteriaceae; genus Pedobacter; species Pedobacter roseus. The sequence goes on along the minus strand of NZ_CP060723.1, from coordinate 5,239,838 downwards.
GCACATACACCTGGAAGGATGAACATTTTCAGGTTTAAAGACTTTAAAGTTCTGGTAGATTTTGCACACAATCCTGATGGATTTAACGGCGTAAAAGGTTTCTTACAAGGTGTAGAGACTACTGAACATGTGGGAATTATTTCGGCAACTGGTGATAGAAGAGACGAGGACATTATTGAAACGGCCCGCATTTCTGCTCAGATGTTTGATAAAATTTATGTTTGTCAGGAGAAATATTTACGTGGAAGACAACAACAGGAACTGATTGATTTGCTGGTGAAAGGCATTAAAGAAGTTGATCCAAATAAAGAGATCATTATTAATAACAAAAGTACCGAATGCTTAAAAATAGCGATTGAAACCGCTCAGAAAGGCTCCTATTTAACCATTTTAAGCAATACGATTGATAATACCATTCAGCGTGTTACCGAACATTTGGACAGGGAACTGGAATCGTAGTTCTTGATTGAGTTTTTCCGTCGGGAATCGTAATGCAATAAGCTTTAAGATTTCCGCGCAGGCGGGAATGACGACAGTAATAAAAAAAACCTCCTCCGATTAAGTCAAGGAGGTTTTTCCGTTTTTATATTTCGCTCATTTATGCCTGGGCATCACGTAATCTTTTAATTTCGTCGTGTGATGTTCTTAGTGATGCTTTTTGATCAGAAATCAGTTCTCTGATGTTTGCAGGGATTTCTTCTTCCTCTAAAGCCATTTTATAACCATTTTGGGCTGCATCCTCACCAAATTCGCAGTTATTTAATACTGTTTTGCGGTCGTGGCCGGTGAAGATAGCTTTTACATCCATCCAAGCTCTGTAAATTTTACCTGAGTTGGTGGTTCCTGTCTCAATATCTTCGCCTAGTGCGCTTACTTCTGTAGCTAAAGCCATTTTATATTTCTGGCTTTCAGCAATCATATTTAAAAATAGCGTTTTCAGATCTGCATCACCATCTTTTAATTCCTGACGGGCTTTTTCATAACCTTCAATACGGTCGTTATTGATTTGGATCAGGTCATTCAATACCTCTGCTGTTGCTGTTGTCGTTTTCATGTTGTTATTTTTTATAGTTTCGATGTATAAAAGCAACACGTTCAATCAAAAAAAGGTTTGTCATTTTTTCGATTGATTAACAAAAGCCAACAGAACAAGCTGTTTATCAAACTATTTCCTGGAGAAATACTGTGTTAGTTTTTCTTTTACAAAACGCCTTACACGGGTCACCATATTCCCTTTTCGTTTGGTTAAAAAGGATTTGATGGCTTTATAGGCAACGGGGTCTTCTGCAATTATGGTCGGGAATTCGACAATAGGTTTGGGATTGATAATGACGTTATAGATATCGTTTATTCCGGAGTGTACCCCCGTACCATCATGCCCTATATTATTTACCAGCGACTGTGATGGATTGAGTGTTAAACCACCTTTTAAAAAGATAGATGCATACCACCTGATGGCCCAGCTGTTGTTTTTCCCTTTTTTAAACTCTAACATCTGCTTCCAGAAATTCATTTTATTATCAATGGAAAAAGCGGCTTTTTTCTTTTTATCAAACTGTTTTAAAAGGACATCGATATTGGGTTCAAAATTTTTCCAGGCTCTTCCCCAGGTAGCCCATCCCCAACTGGTGGCTGCCCGGTAAAAAAACGACGGAGCCAGTTCTTCGGCTTTTAAAGGATACATATATGCACCAATGTGCATCACTTTTTCTTCTTCACTATAGCGGTTTAATGCCTCGTTGAAATAATGCAAAGTGTGTGGCGAGGTAACCAGGTCATCTTCAAAAACAATTACCTGATCGTATTCTTCTATTAGCTGGCTTACACCCGCAATTACCGAATTGGCTAAGCCTGCGTTATCCTCTCTCTCGATTACTTTAACGGATTTAAAACCTTTGGTTTTATTGATAATTTTCCTTACCGAAGCTACATTTTCTTCATCACGAATGGTTTTTGCACCATCAGAAAAGATGTACAAATGGCTATCGGCAGCCAGCTCGTTCTGTTGCAAAAACTTTAACGTTCGCTCGGTATGCTGCGGACGGTTATATACGAAAAGTGCTATGGGTGCAAGGTTTTGCATTTTTGTTTTATTTCAATTACCTATCAATAGTAGAATTCTCAGCTCCGTTTCACTTCGCCCGAAATGACGGCAACTCTAGTATATCCTTTATTACCTAAAATATCTGCAGGTTATGATCTGATTTTTTGGTTAGTACGGTGTATGCATTGGCAAACTGTTCTTGTTTTTTCCTTCCGAATAAATTACCCAAGGTTTTCTTGATGCGGTATTCCAGTTCAATTTTTAAGTTTTTAGAAAATGTTTTTGGCGCCTTCCTATTGATAAATTCATTAAACTTTACCGTTTCTGGAGCAGTCATCGAAACTTTATCTTCTAATATTTCCAGCCCTTCACTCTGCAGCAAAAACCTTAAAGATGTTGGCGTATACATGTTGATGTGTCCGTAATCCAAAAAGTGTTTCATCCTTTCATCTACACCGAAACGGTAATCCTTGGGCACTTCTACCACAATATATTTAGCAACGCGCTTCAATTCCCTGATCAGGATCCGTTCGTGTTCTACATGTTCTAAAACGTGTGCAAGAATAATCAGGTCGAAAGTATCATCTCCATAAGGAATTTTATAACCATCAAAAGTCTGTGCCTCTTTTAAGCCCGAAAGATTACGGTCTTTAATAATATCGACACCACTTTCTGCAATTTCCAAAGCATATAGTTCTGGTGCGAAATGCCATTCATTTAAAAAATGTAAAATGCTGCCATCACCCGCACCAACCTCAAGCACTTTTTTAGGCTTTAGTCCTTTACAAACATCAACAATATTCTGGGCTTTGTATTTAGCACCGAGCATCCGCCAGGCTACATCGCTATCGGTATAAAAATTATCGTAAGCCGTTTTTACTTCTTCACTTAACATGCAGTTTGTGTTGTTAATTGCGATAAAAATAGTTAAAATTAGTAAATACCGAGTTTTTTTTACAATACTATACTACCGTAAAACTGTAATACTCCCATTATAAACGGAATTGTACTTGTCTTTAAGTTCAATAACGTAATAATATACACCAACAGGCACCAGATTACCCTTGTATGTTCCATCCCAGGCGGCTAAATTATTAACATTTTGATACATTGGCGTTCCATACCTATTATAAACTGATATTTTAGAACCGGGATAGTTTAAAATATTCCCAATGTTCCAGTTATCGTTAATGCCATCACCATTTGGAGAAAAGCTTTTCGGAATTTCTATTGTGTTTAAAACAATAACCTCGATCGGAATTACTTTACTGCAGTTAAACCCGTAATTAATTTTTAAGGTATAAGTAGTATTTTCTCTTGGGCTGGCATCAGGGCTTAAGCTATATGGATTCTTCAATCCGGTTTTAGTAAGCCATTCGAAACTATAAGGTTCATCTCCTAAATCTGTAATTACATTTAAATTAACCACTTTACCGTAATCTATGGTGAGCCTGGTAGGTGCAGTTACAGTAACGTCGCGGTATGAAATGATTTCTACTTCATCTTTGGAAGTCGTATTACAATTGTTGTTTACAATTTCCCATTGAAGAACTACCTGTTGACCTGAAGGAAGATCATTGATAACAGCATTTGGGTCATTGATATTTGCTGCAGTAAATGGATTAAAGTTTACAGGCGAAATAACAGACCAGGTACCTACTTCGTTCTCACCAGGTTTGTTTCCGCTTAAAATAACAGATGATTTTCCGCATAGATTAAGATTTTCACCGGCATTTGCAATGGTTGGTAATGGATTAATGGTGATTTTTAATACATTACTTAGCGCCGCGCAAGAATTACTATATGTTGTTCTTCTAAAATAAACGGTACTTGTTAGGTTATTCAATACAATATCTTTCGCTGTTTCATTTACGATAGTGCTCCAATTTGCACCATCATTGCTTAATTCCCAGGCATAATTTATGGCCGTACCAGTGGCTCCAACAGGATCAGAACCCGTAATACTAAGGCGTTCGGTGGTGTTACCGCAATAATTTAACGTTTCGGTACTAATGACATTGTTTTGTGTATGTGGGGTGGTGGTAATTTCGTATTTCGAGTCGAAATAGGTGGTGCCGCCTGTGGTAATCATTCTTCTATACAGTATAACTTTGGCTGTATTTTCAAAATGCTCAACGGTTTTTAAAGAAAAATCTGCATTGTTGGCATTCTGGATATTTACCCAGGCTCCCGAATCAAAAAACTGCCATTGCATGCCCGGGCTGGTTCCAATAAAAGCCTCGCCGGTAAGCTGCACTGTTTCGCCTGAGCAAATTGCAAGCTTAGTTGTTTTATCAACACCTATTCTAATATCTTTCTCAATAATACAATTATTTCCGTAGGTAATTTTTAGATGATAGACTGTTGTTTTATCAGGTTTTGCTGTAGGCGCCAGTACATCCGGATGATCGAGGCTGTTACCTGGGCTCCATGTAAATGTATAATTATTAACAACAGGTGTTATGGTAGCGGGAATCTGTACCGATTGACCTTCACTAACGGTTAAATTACCGGGTAAAGTTAAAATAGCTTCACCATAATTGTGGATGGTGATGGTAGATGATGAGGATGTTGAGCAGATATCCTGATTGATTGTCCATTTTAAAACTACATCAACATTACTGGGTATATTGTTAATCTGCAGGTTAGGATTATGCTCATTAGCAGCATTAAAAGGATTGTAGCTAGCCGGGCTTACTACCTGCCAGGTACCGGTTTCGTTCAGGGCAGTCGCATTTGCATTTAAAGTAACCGTACCGCTATTGCAAAGTGCAATGTTATTTCCTGCAAACGAAGCTGTAACCTGTGGTTGAACTTCTATTTTTAACGTATTGCTATAACTAATGCAACTTGCCGAGAAAGTAAGGCGTTTAAAATATTTGGTTTTGGCAACGGTAATTGAAAGGTCTTTCCCTGTTTCGTTATTTATATCCCGCCAGGTTAATTCGTCGTCGCTTTCCTGCCATTTATAAACCGCTGTTTGATTTTCTGCCCCCTGCGGAACTGTTCCGTTGATTACAATATTGGATGTACCACTACATAACAGATTCTGTGCTGTACTGATTAAATTGTTAGTGGTAGCAGGATGAATTATAATATTTATTTCCGGTTCGATAATTTCAGTATTTGCCGAAAACACCTTCCTTCTAAACTGATAAGTTATATCTTGATTAGTAAAATTGGTAAGCCCTTTTAGTTCGTAATCTATGCTTGAGCTAGCATTAGGTGCAGCGATCCAATTACCAGCCGGATCTTTAATCTGCCATAGGTAAGTGGTTGATGGTTTAGTGTTTGCCGGAACACCCACCAGAATCTGTGTAGCCCCTGAGCAGATTGTTATTTCGTTTGTATCTTCTACCTGCACAGTTACCAACCACGTATAATCCTGGCAGTTAGAGGTGATGATATATTTCTGTGGCTGCGTAAAATTGTTGGCTACCCCTGATAGTGGCGCAACAACACCTATATCGGTTGTTAACGTTGGTTTAAGCGCAGTAACATTGGTTCCGGCCCTCACCTTAATGGTTATCGTTTTATCCTGTGTATTTATTAATGCAGGCGCTGTTTGTTCTGCAAGTTCAAATGAAACGATGTTTGCATCACCAGTAAACTTAATCTGGTTATATTTTGAAATGTAGCCATCTGACGTACTGTTTTTCGCCGTAATCTTTAGGTCGCATATTCCAGGGTTAAAATCTACAGTGCTACAAAATGATCCGCCAAGTAAAACATTCTTTTTCGAATCAACTGCAATTTTATGCCCAAAGTTACCCGGGCAGCTACTGCCAAAATTAAATGCCCATACATAATTGCCCGCTCCTGTATATTTTCCAAAAAATGTATCCCTTCCACCGTGGTAGGTTAATGTTTTATTTAAACTGGCATCACCGAAAATCAGGGTTCCATCAAAGTAACCTCCGATATATACGTTATCATCTACATCGGCGGTAATATAATAACTATAAGGTGTTGGGCTATTTCCGCCGATGTTTTTGCCCCACAATGTTGCACCTGAGGAACTGTACTTTCCAACGAAAAGATTTTTCCCTCCCGTTGATGTTAAGGCAACATTATTTGTAGGAGAACCCAGGTTTACCGTACCACTATAAACACCGGTTAGATAAATATCGTTGTTTGGCCCCGAGGCTAAAGAGGATACAACTACAGAGGCACCATCAATTTTGTCGGACCATATTAGCTGACCGGTTTCGGTATATTTTGCAATAAAGTAATTTTGAAAAGTACCTGTAATATTGCTGGCCGGACCTTTAGGGTTTAAATCGATACTGGACGAAAAATAGCCCATTATGATAATCTCGTTGTTGGTATTGGTTATTACATGCCTGATCTCATCGGTACCGAATGAGGAGATACCATAAGCCCATTGAATATTACCGTTTTTATCATATTTTACCATAAAGCCATCTAAGCTTTGTTTGGGTGTTAGGTTAAAGCCACCCAGGTTTATGCTAGATGAATAGGAGCCTACAAAGACAACATTACCTAAACGATCAGCGGCAACAACATGTCCATATTCGGTTGATGAGCCACCTACATTTTTTGCCCATTTAAAGTTGCCATTCAGATCTAACTTTACAATGAAAGCATCATTTCCTCCAGCGTTGTTAAGATTGAAGGTACCCGATCCTGGATCGCAATCCATACTCGACGAACTAAACTGGCCACCAAAAATTACATTTGATTCCTCATCAACTGTTAAATTATTAACCTGATCAAGCCCTGATCCGCCAATGCTCTTTGCCCAGATTAATTTTCCATCAGGTGTATATTTAGCAATAAAAACATCATAATCATCATTTGATGTCAGACTAACGGGTGCAGAAACACCCGATAAATCTACAGTGATCGTACTTCTGAAATTTCCGGCTATGTAAACATTATCAAATTTATCAACAGCAACACCAGTCACCTTACTTTCCCCAAAACCGCCAATATCCTTAACCCAATCCGGAATGGGCTGCTGTTGTGCATAACTGTTAAAAGGAAGTATTAAAAATGCCAAAAGATATAATAACCTGTAAAATGGCTTGATTTTATTGTGCATTCTAAGAGCGGTAAAACAATGTTTTTAGATTATGGAAAAAAATAAAAATAACACAAATCTACAACTAATTAAAATAGCAGGTTAATTATCCCTTAATGATTTTTTTTGTTGATTTTCAAGAATTTAAAGCCCTATCAGTAAGCTGAACGTAAATCTTAAAGAGCACACCTTTATGGGATTGTAATTCCAAAAAATCATCAGCTTTTTTTACGCTTGTGTTTTTAATTACAAACACCCTATAATCTAATTAGTTATACAACTAAAAAAGTAATTATACAATATTTTAAGAAATTTAATTATACATCAACATTCTTAAAATGAATATATTTTATATCTTGCTATCCTAAAATTTTATGAAAAAAATATCTAAAAAATGGATTGAAATTGCATTTGTAGCATTTGCAATATCCACAACACTCCTCTCTTGTAGCAAAGAAGATTTCCCACCCCCAAAAGAAGTAAAATCTGTTAAAGTAGTTAACATCACCGATTTGAAAAACTACATGGCTGAACTCATTAACGTTAATGTTGATGACATCAGGTACGATGAGAAAAAAGAAATATTCTTACTAAATGGTACTGAACAGATAGATAGAGAAAACTTAACCGAATTTTATTTAGTTGCTAAAAAGAAATAAACTATGAAAAACTTAACGTTACTGTCAATTATTTTTATGCTTGTTATTGGCGCAGGCAAGGTTAATGCACAACAGCATTATGGGGATATCACAAATTTTGAAATTTTGCCTGCTTACCTTAGCAGTGGAAAGGTATTATTGAGCAATACCTCTAATACTACCCCCGTTCAATTCAAAGTATGGTTTCACCGCATTTCATCAACATATCCAAACTGGAAACCTTTTAAAATGAGTGTAGTTTTAGGCTCTTATAAAATCGACGATTATGGATCGGTAACCGGAGTAGATTACTTTAGCACTCCTGTTGAGGTAAAAAGTTCCGATTTTCCAGCAAGCCCAAATAATGCTTTTTTAGATAAAACTTTCAGTGCAACAATAGATAAAACTGTATTAACCAATCCGAACAGAAAGATCATTCTTTTTTATAAAACAGCAGATATGACCGGATATGCCTATTATAATGTGATGTACAATTTTATAATAAACAGTGGCAGCGGGCCTGGAAATCCAACAAACCCTACAAATCCAACAAACCCTACTGATCCAACCACTCCTATCGGACCAATTGGATCATCGGGAACATTGGCAACAATGGCTGGGATAGATATAGGAGCAGATGATGGCGTATATTTTTGGGGCAAAAATGGTAAAGTTACAAAAGGTAATTCAACATCAATAAACGGCCCAACTGCCAACTATGTTCTCCCAAATGGTCGCGATTATAGCCAGATTATTGACATCGCCATCTCAAGCAGTGGTTATGTATATGTATGGTATAACGATGGTATAATGTCTGTTGGGCACACCACAAATTTAGGAGATTTTATTGCCCCTAAAAACTATACTTTACCCGCCGGAAAAACCCCGGCAGATCTGGTAGGGATATCGATCTTTAAAGGAAATGACCACATTTATGCTTTTTATACGGATGGAACATTTACCGAAGGCAATTCAACAGATTTAAGTGCTTATGCATCCTTCAAACCATACACAATACCTCCGGGTAAAAACTTTAGCGATATAACTGACATAGGCATTGCCACCAGTTCTTCGGCCTTCTATGCATGGTATACCGATGAGAAAATGTCAGTCGGATATGATGCAAGTAATTTAAACAACTTTATACCACTTAAACCGATGAATTAATATTCACACTTTTTACTTAGTTTTGAAATCGATAGATTCAAAACTAAGTAATTAAATTTTTATGATTAAAGCGATAAAGAAGGTCCTATTAAAATATTTACCTGTTAATTATTTCGCCTACAGTAAATCATACTCGCAAGATGGTGAGGACATGATACTTAAGGCGATTTATGAGCAGAAAAAAGGCTATAAGGGCTTCTTTGTTGATGTTGGCGCACATCATCCCGTAAGATATTCCAATACCAATTACTTTTATAAACGTGGATGGAAGGGGATTAACATTGAACCTACGCCGTCGGCTATTGGCGCTTTTAATACCTTTAGAAAAAGAGACATTAATTTAAATATTGGTATAGGTCCGGAAAAAACCAAACTTAAGTTCTACTGTTTTAACGAGCCTGCATTGAATAGTTTTTCTGAAGAGGTTTCTAAAAGGATCGACGCCGAATCCGCTAAATATAAAATTATAAAAGAACTTGATATTGATGTACTGCCTTTAGGTGATGTTTTGGATCAACATCTGCCAGCCAATACCACTATCGATTTTTTGAGTATTGATGTGGAAGGTTTGGATTACCAGGTTTTACTTTCCAATAACTGGGATAAGTATAAACCAAGTGTTATTTTGGTAGAAGAGAATGTTAATGTTGATGAGTTGAATAATTCGCCGATATACAAATTTCTAAAGGATAAGGGTTACACCTTTTTTGCAAAAACTTTACGCACCTGCGTTTATCGCCTATAATTATTTGTTAAATATTTTTTGGAACGCGGTAATAAGGAACAGTGATTTTAACATCATCAAACCTTGTTGCCGCGTTTTTTTGAATAACAGAATAAAAAAAGTAGAACAGAAATAAGCAATTACCGTAGCTATAGCCGTACCGATCATACCCATTTTTGGGATCAGGATTAAGTTTAATACAATATTAACGGCTGCTCCAAAACCCGTACGGATAAAGGTAAGGCGGCTAAATCCTTCCGCAATCAGATACTGACCACTCGCTACACCTAAGAAAACAAAAATACTTCCCCATACATGTAAGGCTAACGCTGGCGCGGCAAACGCGAATTCAGGGTTGAATAACCTATAGATATAAGGCGCAGCAAAGGTTACAAATAAGGCAAATGCAAGACTTAGCCAGGCCATTAAATCGTATAAATTTTGAAGCCTTTTTTGGTATCGCTCCGGATTATCTCTTCTGGCATTTAAAATTGCAGGAAAAAGCGAGGTTACAATAGCCACAGGCACAAAGTTTAAGGCTTCGCTTAAGCTAACCGCGGTTGCATAAGCTCCGGCCTCCACAGTTCCCTTTTGCCCCATAATTTCTTTCAACATTAGCAGATCTATCTTCATGTAAACCGAAACCATGATCCCCGAAATAATTAATGGCCACGAAAAATGGAGCAATTTGAGGGCTAATTCTTTATTAAAATTCCATTTAAAAATGTTTCTGCCCTTCCGTTGGTAAACGTAAAAATAACCTATTGATAGCAGGGCGGTATCAAAAAGAAATGAATACACGAAATAGATCAACTTCGCAGAAAATACAATCAGCGCAACTTTGGTAAGCGCTGATATGAAATTTCCAACAATCTGTACCTGCATAATGTATTTCGACTGTACTTCGGACTGGAAATAAGAATCGATTACGGTTAAAGATTGAAATAAGCCCGTAAAAGATAATATTAAAATAATATGATATGGAATATCAGAAAGCGGGCGGATGGTCCAGGCTAAAAAAATAGCAGGTATGCAGATCAGACCAGCAATAACCTTTAATAAAAATGCAGTCCCTAATATGGTATCTCTATTTCCTGGAAACTGATGAAGTTCTTTTACAATGAACTGATCAAGTCCAAGACCAGCAATGGATGCAAAAAGATAAGTATAAGCAATTGCACTTGTTAAAATACCATTGTTAAAGGCAAGCAGGTAGTTGGCTACCATAATGCTAACAGCCATTTTAATAGCCAAACTGCCAACTCTTCCAAGCATTAATAGCCCTGTATTCTTCAAATACTTATTAAATGCTTCTTCGTCAAAACCTTTTATGGCGGGTAATTTCATTAACGCAAAGATGTAAAAAATGTTTGTCACTAGCGCCATATTCAAAAGTGGCATAAACATTTATAAACTTAATGTGTTAATTATTAAGTATAAACCTAAGGATATGAATAAGAACCAAATTATTTATTGCTTTCTATCTATATTTTTAATCTTCAGTTCTTGTAAGAAGGACAATAACGATTCGCCTGCAATGAGTGAACCGCCTACAACGTGGCAGGAACACTGGTTTGAGCATACTCAGTTATTAAATCGCGCATTCTATAATGACGACTTAGCAGTTTATTATGATAAAGATGTAAATAAGTCAATCAGTTGGCCTAATGATTATTTAACAAGCGTTTGGCGGTATACAAAAAATGTTTACGGTAATTTCGGAGAAGATGGCAGACTATTCGCAGTCTTCCACACAGGAAAATATGCCGGAGGCCATCCCTCTAATTATTTTGACAGCAGCCATGACAATAGAAATGTTATTGATGTTGGTTTATTGGACAAAAATGCATGGGTTGATTTTACCGCTAATGAGAAAGATATAGTGACACATGAAGTTGGCCACATTGTTGAATTTGCTTCTAAAGGAAAACATAATTCGCCTGCTTTTAAAATATGGGGGGATAGTAAGTGGATGGAGATTTATCAGTACGATGTGTACAAAAAACTTGGTATGACAAGCGATGCAGATCGGTGGTATGCTAAGTGTATGGCTACTGTAGATAATTTTCCAAAAGCAAATACACAGTGGTTCAAAAATTGGTTTTATCCTATTTACGCCAATAGTGGAGGTACAGCAACCTTGAACAAATTCTTTACACTGCTTGCACAAAATTTCCCATCAAATGGCACAGATTATACAAGGGATATGAACTGGGGCGAATTTGTACATTTCTGGAGTGGTGCAGCGGGAAAAAATTTAAAACAGCAGGCAACTACTGCTTTTGGCTGGACAACAGAAATGGAAAATCAGTTTGTTAAAGCAAAGACAGATTTTCCTAATATAACTTATTAGAAAAATTTGTGAATTAAATAAGGTACTTATCAATACAAGTATCTTATTTTCCCTCACTCTTCAATTCCAAAACTTTAGTCTCTGTAGTTTTGATCTCAGGAGCCGGAGTTATTGTTTGAACAGGTTTGCTGTTTAATGGTGCACCAATGGCAAGATCACACCTGTGGTTCGGCTGACCATGTGGCGGATTTAAACCTTTGCCTACTCTCACAGCTGGTATCTGGGTAACCGCAGGCTGCGTTGTAGTAACCACCTGTGTTGGTTTACTATCTAAAGGGGCACCAACAGCAATATCACATCTATGACCAGGCTCGCCATGCTTAGGATTTAGCTTTTTACCTGAAGTATTAACAACAGCAGTCGCAGCAGCAGCAGCTGCTGGCCGTGGATTTGTATTTTGTTGAGGCTGCACGCTTGCCGTAGAATTTAATGGAGCACCAACGGCCAGTGCACAGGTATGTCCGGCTTCGCCATGCGGCGGATTAAAAATCAGATTACTTTTAGTATTCTGCGCTACTGGCTGAGCAACATTGTTTTTTTGCAGTCCCTGGAGTCCGGTAGGAGTTGGAATAACAGCCTGAGCGGATTCTTTCTTTTCGCTGTTGCAAGCACAAAGTGTAATAAGTGTTAGGATGTAAAAAGCGTATTTCATGAGCAAAAGGTTTAGGATTAACCAAATATGGCGAAATTAATTTAGGCCTGAAAGCTCTTTTCTATTCTTTCTAACTGTTTTAAGTGGTGTTTTAAATGTATTTCGATAAACCTAAGCCATTGTTTAGCATTTAAATAGCCTAACCTGGGGTGTTTTGTTTTGCTATTGGCTTTTGCATGTGCAAGTAAAGGATAGTTATCATCCAAAGCTTTTTCAAATTCTAAAATAAAATCGAGGGCTTCTGTTTTACTGATTTTTTTTACACGCTCTGCCAGTCGTTTCGGCACCTTATATTTTTTTGCCGGAGGTAGTGAACCCAGCAATAAAATCAGTTTTACAATAAAATGTGTCGGTTTGTTTTCGCCTTTACCATTTGCTGCGTGTTCAAAGGCAATTATTGAAAGTAAGCTCGAATCAAAAATATGTGAATATACTTCGCTATAACTCCAGCCTGAAATTGGAGGGGTAGTTTGGAAAATATCTTCAGGGTAACGCGATAATTTCAATTTGTAGGCATCGACCACCTGATGTATCGATGCCTTAACTTTTGCAGCCGTCATTTAATAAAGATAAGCCGAATTACGGTTTCTCCAAATACTTTAAAAATTCATCTTTATAATAAGGAAATTCGAATGTCTCAGCAATTGTAAAATAATTTTGCGGATCTACAACGGTTTGATAGAGGCTTTTGGCAATCTTTAACCGTTCTCCATCAAATGTGAATGTTTTAAGGATAAGTTTGCTCTGACTGCTGGAAAATGAAGCATTTTTGCTCACTGCATTGATCAATCTTACCCTTTCGCTATCAAAATCGGATTTTTTATAACTCGTATAAAATTCCTGAAAAGCCTCTGTTGATAATAAACGGTAATTCGGATCTGGCAGCACTGGCGGAACAATACCCGTATTATAATCTCCGGTATACCCATCAAAATCGTCGAGTGCGTATTGCCTGTTCCGAAAAATATTCATCTGTTTCAACGTGATTAATTCTTTACCTTCAAGGCTTAAAACAAGCCTTTGTTCCGGGATCACCCTTAACCGTTGTTTTAAGATTTCCGTATTGCCCTGAATAATAGATAGTACTGGTGTAGAATTGTAGACATCGTAAAAACGGAACCTACCGTTGGCAGACGAAACAAGTTCTTCGTCTAAATACACGTTGTACTTGCCTGGATTAACGATTTCTAAGAAAACTTCGGCAGATCTGCGGTTGTTTTGAGCGAAACTTAGGGTAGCAAATAACATTGCCAGTCCTAAAAAGATGGTTGTTTTCATTTTAATTAAGGTTTCATTTGTGTGTGTTTTGGATTAATGCCAAACAAATGCCAAAACCAAACAAAAAAGGAGTAGGATTAAAAAAGTTTCAATAATTCTTCCAAATGAACAATTTCTTGTTTTACATCTGCAGGTTTTTCTTTTCGCGAAGGATTAAAAAAGATGGCCTCCATACCAAAATTTAATGCACCATAAATATCGGCTTCCAAACTGTCACCAATCATAATACTTTCTGCCTTTATCGCTTTAGCTTTATCCAGTGCATATTCAAAAATGACAGGATTTGGTTTATTTACGCCTACATCTTCTGAAATAATCACATTTTCGAAATATGGATTCAGGTTAGAAAGGTTCATTTTGGTTAAGGTAGTCTCCTTAAAACCATTTGAAATGATATGCAGGGTGTATTTTTGCTGTAAATATGCTAATACGTTTTCTGCCCCATCGAACAGATTGGTTTTAGTAGGCGAAATACTTACATAATCATCCTCAAACTGATGTGGAACAGCATCAGGATGGATACCCAACTGAATAAAAGTTTTGCTAAAACGCTCCGATCTTAAAAAGTCTTTGGTGATTTTGCCCAGATGGTAATCGGCCCATAACTGATGGTTATTCTCGGTATAGGTGCTGATAAAATCGGCGCAGGATTTAAGGCCAAGTTCATCCAGTTTATAAGTATGATAAAGCTCGTTTAATGTTTCTTCGGCATTACGGTCAAAATCCCAGATGGTATGGTCAAGGTCGAAGAAAATGTGTTTTTTCATTTGTGATGTTTTTCACAAAGGTAACTTAATGATTTTTGATTTATAAATAATCTCCCACCTTTGCGTTAAGCTCCTCAATAAGCTCCCCGTCCATGTACTGATAATCATCTGGAATTTCCAAAGTAATCATTTCTTTTTCATAAACTTCTTCAGGAAAACGCTCGGTAATCCTTTGTTTATGTTTTTTCTCCATTACAAAGATCAGGTCTGCCCAAGCGATCAATCTGGCACTGATTTTAATCCTTGCCGAAGGTTCCGTACCAGCTGAGCGTACCTGATGTTCGGGATGGTTTTTATAAATAGTTTCGGCAGTAGCACTTCGCCATTTATTTCTACTGCATATAAAGAGGATATTCAATTTTATTTCATGAGGGTTAACGACTCCGGACTAAAGACTTCAGACTAAGGACTACCCTAAACTTTCTCTCCATAAGCCAAATCGCCGGCATCACCTAATCCGGGAACGATGTAAGATTTACTGGTCATTTCTTCATCAATGGCACCAACCCAAATTTTCGCCTTAGGCAAATTGGCGCGTACATGGGCAACGCCTTCGGTACTGGCTATTGCGGCAACAATATGAAGTTCTTCAATTTTGTAGCGGTTAATCAATTCTTTACAGCACATTACCATACTTTGTCCGGTTGCCAGCATAGGGTCGGCCATAATCAAAACTTTGCCATCTAAATCAGGAGTAGAAATATAATCCATCTGGATCACGAAATCGCCACTCTTTTCAACTTTTCTGTAAGCCGAAATAAAACAGCATTCAGCCCTGTCGAAAATATTGAGCAAACCTTGTTGCAATGGCAGTCCGGCCCGTAGTATAGTGGCCAGGACAGGTTGTTGTGCTAAAACTTCGCAGGGCGATACGCCTAGAGGAGTTGTAATTTCTTTAGAACTATATTTTAACGATTTACTGATTTCGTAAGCAAAAAACTCACCAAGCCTTTCCAGATTTTTGCGGAAACGCATCGAATCTTTCTGGATGTTTTCATCCCGAAGTTCGGCTATAAAGGTATTGGCAATCGATTTTGTTTTGCTTAGGTCAAAAATCATCATTTTTGTTTTTCGGGTTTTATAAAATCAAGCCCTAATTGGAAGTTAAGCCTTTTTAACCACAGATGCACACAGATAAACACGGATTTTCTATCTGTGTACATCCTTTTCATCCGTGGTTATATTATTTTACTTTGCCCATCGGGTTTAATGGTTAAAATTAGCGATTTTAAGGCGATAGTTTAAAAAATTAGTTTCCTGCGTAGTTAAGCGTTTCAATAAACAGTAACCTCAATCTTTTATATTTGGGATGATCTGATAAACTTTTTAAACTCCAGCTGCTATAAAATATTCCGTTTACAACCTTAACCGCATCAATATATTGATGTAAGGTTTTCGTCGCCGATTCGGTTGTTAAGCACTGCAGGATATAATCGGTTAAACAATAAGAATTCACCACCAGAGGTGTTACTTTTTCGAGCTGAAGATCGTACCAGTTAAAAGGAGTACAAGTTCCCGCCCTAAAGCCTGGCACATTGCTATAACCCATAGAATAATCGGCAGTAATGCCCGAATTAAGGATATTCAAATAACAGATTGGAAATTTTAATACTTCCAATTGCTGACTGGTTAGAGGAATAGCTGTTGGATGGATTTTCTTAAGTTTGATCAGTCCTTCTTTAATCTCGGTCATTTTCTGCTTGTCGCTGGCACAAGGCCTTAATAACCCTACAGATTGATCCTCAAAATGTTTAGCAACACCATTAATCTGAATGTAATCCATCGGTACTTCAGGAAAATCGACAAAATAAAGGGCTTTATTTTTTTTCGCAGCCACAATTTTATTTACTTCTTCCAGTACCTGCTCATTATTGATCCCAACTCCGGTGAGCCGATCGAATTTTGAACTCAGGTAATTATTCTCTTTTTTAAAAAGCGCACTAAAAACAAATTTAGTCCGGTTTAAAAAACCTTCTGGTAAACCTGGTAAAATATTGAAGTGAATGGTAGGCTGATGCTGGAATTTCTTTTCGCGAAATTTAAAATTTGGATGTTTTTTTCTGATGATGCTTTTAATCATTAATGCCCATTCATCAATAACCGGTTTATCCAAAACCTTCCATTTATACTGGTAACTTTTTGAGGGCTTAAATTCTTCTTCTGTATTTTTTTGGTGAATGTATTCTTCGTAACGGCTCAGCAAAAAAAAGGACGCCGCAAAAACATCAAAGGGCAAAGCAGATTGCTCTACCGGAAAAGGAACCTGGTACTCGCCAAATGAAATGGTTTTTGGTTTAAATTCTTCCAGTTTATTGGAAAAAAGCAAAGCGGTGGTTTTAAAAAAAAGCTCATCACCTAATGGTTCATCACCATAGCTGATCTTAACCTGTTCACTTTGCAGAAAATACTGACTATTACCTGTAAATTCTATTTCTGCTTTAAGGATATCCTTAAAAATAAAATTGAAGATATATTTTATTCTGGGCGTTAATATATTGGAGAAGATGATTAGATGCATAACTTATTTTAACAACACGGGATTTAAAAAAAGATGACAAGAAATATTCCTCAGCTAATATTAACCTATAATATAGCCTTTTAAATTTAACGGTAATTTAACATTGAACCGTTATCTAATACAAAAATTACAATTAAAAGTTTGCGGTAAACTTCTTTTCGGGATACAGTATTTTAGTGCTTTTACGGGTGCTAGCCTTTACAACGTGTACAATACTCATCTGATCATCAAACATATCGTATAAAATGGTGTCGTTAACCTCAACCGATTTTACAGCCGGCATTTTTTCCACTTCGAGGTAAATATTGGTTGCTTCATGATCAATTTCGAAGCCGATATAGTTCATGGCAACCGCTTTTCCGTTGGCTTTTAACTGCAAGTGCGAGAGCAGGTACTTTTTAACCAGTTCATCCATTGCAGTTTTCATATTCGCATTGCTTAAATCCGTTTTCTGCTTATATAGTTTCACTAAAATGGCTTCAAAATCATCCGAAAAAATCCTGCAGCTTATTTCTAAGGTTTTATCCCGGGCGTTAAAATTTATTTCGGTCGTGCTTACATGCAAAGGATGTTTCATACCTGCATTAACCGAACAGCAAGCACAGCATAATAGCAAAAGGATATATTTTAATCTATGCATCAATATCAAGGTGTTATGGCCAGCAAAGTTAAGATTTAAAGTTTAAACCAAACAACCGCCCTAAATAACATAAAAATTAGTAACAAATTTGGTATTTATGGTTTTGTTTTAAGGATATTTGGGCTTTTTGCAATTAAAAACATAATTTTAAGCCTTATAAACTATTTTAACTCCAATAGTTAGCTTATTATTTCATGCCGTTGCAAGATTTTATCTTTTATTTCAAATTAGGTTGGGAGCATATTATAAGCGCCGATGCGTTAGATCATCAACTTTTTATCTTAGCATTGGTTGCCATTTATAGTTACCACAACCTGAAACAAGTGCTGATATTGGTTACTGCTTTTACGATTGGCCATTCGCTTACTTTACTTTTGAGTGTTTTAGACATCATCAGGTTCGAAAGCAAATGGGTAGAGTTTTTAATCCCCTGCACCATTGTCATTACTGCGATAAGTAATCTGTTCAGGAAGAATTTTTCGATGAAATCTGTAAAGATCAACTACTTTTTGGCATTGGGTTTTGGATTGATCCACGGCATGGGTTTCGCCAATTCCATCAGAATCATGCTGGCAAAAGACCAGAACATTGGCTGGGGCCTGTTTGGTTTTAATGCAGGGCTTGAGGCAGGACAGATTTTTATGGTGATCATTATTTTATTGATTACTTTTTTCATTTTTAACTATACCCGCATTAAACGCCTAAGCTGGGTATTATTTGTATCGGCAGCCGTATTTAGCCTGGCTTTAAAAATGGCTTTAGAAAGAATTCCTCTTTAACTAATGTATTATGAATAAACTGTTTACTTTAACTGGTCTTTTACTCTTTTCGGGTACTTTGGCCATGGCCCAAAACATTCAGAATAACCCTGGCAGTAACCACGGGAACAAATTCGAACAGCTGGGTACTATCTTACCTACACCAAACGAACAACGTACAGCCAGCGGGGCACCAGGTGTTAAATATTGGCAGCAACGTGCCGATTATAACATTAAATGTGAACTGGATGAAAAAAACCTGTTACTTACGGGATCTGAAACCGTTACCTACACCAATAATTCTCCTGATCCCTTAACTTATATCTGGTTGCAGCTTGATGAAAACGAGCACAGTACCGATAAGAACGCAAACTATCAGGATGCGACCAAAATGCCTCTTATGGGCACAACGAAAAGTTTGGACCAGTTAAGCGCAACTGCTAACAATGGTGATGGAATCAACATTACCAAACTAACGGATGCAACAGGTAAAAACCTAAAATACACGGTTAATAAAACCATGATGAGGATTGATTTGCCGGTAGCTTTAAGAACAGGACAGAAATTAATTTTTAATATTGATTGGAACTACAAAATTACCGACAGAATGAGTGTTGGTGGCCGTGGCGGTTACGAGTTTTTCCCGGCAGATGGCAACTACCTGTTTACCATGACGCAATGGTACCCACGTTTGTGCGTTTACAGCGATTTTCAGGGCTGGCAGAACCACCAGTTTACAGGAAGAGGCGAGTTTGCCTTAACCTTTGGTGATTTTAAAGTACAGATGACTGTTCCGGCAGATCACCTGATCGGTGCAACAGGAGAGTGTATCAACTATAGCGCGGTATTAAACCCAACGCAATTGAGCAGATATAATTCTGCAAAAACTGCAGCAGCTCCGGTAGAAATCCAGACTTTAGCTGAAGCGAAAACCGCTGAAACCAAAAAATCGACCGCTAAAAAAACCTGGGTTTTCAACGCCAATAATGTGCGCGATTTTGCATGGACTTCTTCCCGTAAGTTTATCTGGGATGCCATGCCACAAAAAATTCAGGCCAATAACAACACTGTAATGTGTATGAGTTTTTACGGAAAAGAGGCTTACAACCTGTACAGCAAATTTTCTACACGTGCAGTAGCGCATACCATCAAAACTTATTCAGATTTTACCATTCCTTACCCTTACCCGGTTGCTCAAAGTATCGAAGCAGCTAATGGAATGGAATATCCGATGATCTGCTTCAACTATGGCCGTACAGATGCCGATGGAACTTACAGCGAAAGCACCAAAAACGGAATGCTTGGTGTAATTATCCACGAGGTTGGGCACAACTTTTTCCCAATGATTGTGAACAGCGATGAGCGCCAGTGGACCTGGATGGACGAGGGTTTAAACTCTTTTGTTGAATATTTAACAGAAGAACTTTGGGATAACAAATTTCCAAGCAAAAAGGGGCCTGCTTACACCATTGTTGATTACATGAAATTGCCTAAAGATGAGTTGGAGCCAATTATGACCAACTCTGAAAACATTGCACGTTTTGGTCCAAATGCTTATTCGAAACCAGCTACAGGTTTAAATATTCTCCGCGAAACCATTATGGGCAGAGAACTTTTCGATTACGCATTTAAAGAATATGCCAGAAGATGGGCTTTTAAACACCCTGAACCTGCAGATCTTTTCCGTACCATGGAAGATGCCAGTGGCGAAGATTTAGATTGGTTTTGGAGAGGTTGGTTTTACGGAACAGACCCCTGCGATATCTCATTGGATAGTGTGAAATTTGCTAAAGCCGATTTCCCTAAAGAAGTTCCTGCTGCCAGATCGAGGATGGTTAAAATTGATAAACCAGCGGTGAATGCTTTCGAAGATATTTCAAAAATCAGAAACCGTGAGGATAAAAAGATTAATTTCTATGTAGATAAGAATACTGCAGCACAGGACTTTTATTATAAATACGATAGAGGATTGGTAACTGTTGATACTACTGTAGCTACCAAAATGGATATGACACCACCTGTAGAAGTTGTTGCAGAAGCTGATCAAAATAAGTATGCCAACCAGTTTTTATATGAACTAAGCTTTAGCAACAGAGGCGGTTTGGTGATGCCTATTATTGTGGAGTTTACCTATAAAGATGGTACCAAAGAGATCGACCGTATCCCTGCACAGATCTGGAGGCATAATGAGCTTAAAACTTCTAAATTCTATGTAAAAAACAAAGAAGTTGCTTCAATTTTAGTTGATCCGTTACGCGAAACTGCTGATATCGATACCTCAAACAATACCTGGGGTGGCAAAGCAAAAGAAAGTAAATTTAAGGTTTACAAAATGAAAGCTGGTGGTGCTGTAAGAGGCCAGTCAGTTGGTAAAAATCCTATGCAGGCAGCTGCCGGAAAATAATAGCATCATCATTATCGCGGATCGTCGTTCCCAACTTGATTGGGAATCTTAAAGCTTCTGCATAATTTGATTTGATAAAATCCCCGTTGAATTTTCTTCAACGGGGATTTTATTTTTCCAACTTTCCTGACTTTCGCCTGTTTTACTCTTTACAGCCTAAATCGCATATTTCCTCCAAGCGGTTTATGTTTTTATAAGCGGAGGAGAGAACATTAAAATTGATTTAAAGATCAATTTTAACTAAGTTTGATATACTCATGAAATTTAAAATCACCTCAGAATATCAGCCTACCGGAGATCAGCCAAATGCCATTAAACAACTGGTTGATGGTGTAAACGCTAACGAACATTATCAAACTTTATTAGGCGTTACAGGATCTGGAAAAACCTTCACCGTGGCCAATGTAATCGAGCAGACTCAAAAGCCTACTTTGATTTTAAGTCATAATAAAACCTTAGCAGCACAGCTTTATGGCGAGTTTAAAAACTTCTTCCCTGAAAATTCGGTAAATTACTTTGTTTCGTATTACGATTACTATCAGCCAGAGGCTTTTATTGCTTCCAGTAATACCTATATCGAAAAAGATTTAAGTATTAACGAGGAGATCGAAAAACTACGTTTACGTACCACCTCTTCATTGATGAGCGGCCGGCGTGATATTATCGTGGTCTCATCCATCTCCTGCATTTATGGTATGGGTAATCCTGAAGATTTCTCAAGGATGGTTTTCCGCTTTGGCGTAGGTTTACGTATTTCGAGAAATGCTTTTTTACACAGTTTGGTTGAGATTTTATATTCGCGTACTACAACCGACTTTAAACGCGGAACTTTTAGGGTTAAGGGGGATACTGTAGATATTTATCCTGCTTACCTTGATCATGCCTATCGCATTTCCTTTTTTGGTGATGACATTGAAGAACTTTCGGCAATTGATCCTGTTTCAGGCAAAACCCTGGAAAAACTCGAAGATATGGCCATTTATCCTGCCAATCTTTTCGTTACCCCTAAAGATAGGTTCAATTCCTCTATTTGGGGTATTCAGGAGGAACTGGAAATCCGTAAGAACCAATTGATTGCCGACAGGCATTTACTGGAAGCCAAGAGGCTGGAAGAACGCACCAATTTTGATATCGAAATGATGAAAGAACTCGGATATTGTTCGGGTATCGAAAATTATTCACGTTTCTTTGACGGAAGACAGCCGGGCATGCGCCCTTTCTGTTTGCTGGATTATTTCCCGGAAGATTATTTAATGGTCATCGATGAAAGTCACGTGACCGTTCCACAGATCAGGGCGATGTACGGCGGCGATAGGTCGAGAAAATTATCGTTGGTTGAGTACGGATTCCGTTTACCCGCAGCACTGGATAACAGGCCATTAAACTTTAACGAGTTTGAGGCACTTGCTCCACAAACCATTTATGTAAGTGCAACACCAGCCGAGTACGAACTCGAAAAATCAGAGGGCGTGGTGGTAGAACAGGTGATCAGGCCGACCGGATTATTAGATCCTGTGATCGAAATCAGGCCAGCCATTAACCAGGTTGATGATCTTTTGGACGAAATTGATATTACCATAAAAGACGGTGGACGTATCCTGGTAACCACTTTAACCAAACGTATGGCCGAAGAGCTGACTAAGTACCTGGATCGGTTAAATATCAAAACCAGGTATATCCACTCTGAGATTAAAACCCTGGAGCGTGTAGAAATTCTCCGTGGTTTACGTTTAGGCGAATTCGATGTTTTAGTAGGAATTAACCTTTTACGTGAGGGTTTAGATTTACCTGAAGTAACATTAGTAGCCATCTTAGATGCTGATAAAGAAGGTTTCCTTCGTTCTGAGAAATCACTAATCCAGACCATTGGCCGTGCCGCCCGTAACGATAAAGGCCGGGTAATTATGTATGCTGATGGCATTACCGATAGCATGGAAAAAACCATTTCGGAAACCAACAGGCGTAGGGATATACAGATTGCCTATAACCTTGAGCATGGCATTACTCCAAAAACCGTTGGAAAATCAAGAGAGGCCATTTTAGAGCAGACTTCAGTACTCGATTTCTCTCAAAAAGCAAGCGATAACAAAGCCAGGGCTTATGTAGAAAATGCCGAAATCAGCATCGCAGCCGATCCGATTGTACAGTATATGGGTAAAAATGAATTGCAAAGAGCAATCGATAATACCCGTAAGGATATGCAGAAAGCGGCAAAAGACATGGACTTTTTACAAGCCGCAAAACTCCGCGATGAAATGTTTGCCTTGGAGAAAATGTTCAACGAAAAATTCGGTAAGTAACGATTTAGTTTTAAAGAATGGTTTTTAGATAAATTTGGGTTACAATTGCAGTTCAATAAGTTATCTAAAAATCATTCAATGAAATCTTTTAAACTCGTAACGCTGATCGTACTCGGCGCTATCGGTCTGAAAAGTCAGGCCCAAAATTCTACTACTATTTCCCTGCCACTCGCAGGCAATGCCTACAGTTCCTTACATCAGGATTCGGAAAGAACGTTATCCAACAAGGGAATCGTAAACTGGAGCAACCCGAATGAGTATTTTACGGCTTATCTCAGGGTTTCAAAGCCAGGCAAGCTGGTTATTTCGCTTAGCGATAAACTGGTTATCGAAGGGCAATCGACACTAGAATTTTCTATTAAAAATCAACCAAAAAAAGTAAATTTTGATGAAGCCAAAACTTTTGATGGTAAAATTGGCGAGTGGACAATCAAAGATACCGGCTATGTTGCCATCACCATAAAGGGGATAAACAAAAGCGTTGCTAACTTTCCTTCCATCCAAACCTTAACCATCAATGGAACGGCAACAGAAGGAAAAACCGCTTATGTAAAAAACAATGAAGGCAATTTCTTCCATTGGGGCAGGCGTGGACCATCTGTTCATTTAAATTATCAACAGCCCGACAATGTAAATGCAGAATGGTACTATAATGAAG
Source organism: Pedobacter roseus (assembly GCF_014395225.1). Classification (NCBI taxonomy): domain Bacteria; kingdom Pseudomonadati; phylum Bacteroidota; class Sphingobacteriia; order Sphingobacteriales; family Sphingobacteriaceae; genus Pedobacter; species Pedobacter roseus. The sequence goes on along the minus strand of NZ_CP060723.1, from coordinate 5,215,893 downwards.
TAACCGTCCCAAAAGGCGAAGATATCCTTGGCTCTTATTTTATGGCTTGCGGTTTTGGTGAAGGTTATTTTGGCATGCAGGTAAACAGCCCGACCGAAAGGCATATCCTATTTTCGGTATGGAGCCCTTTCAATACCGACGATCCTAAAAGTATACCAGAATCGCACAAAATTAAAATGTTAAAGAAAGGCGAAAGTGTACACACAGGAGAATTTGGTAACGAAGGTGCAGGAGGCCAGAGTTATTTAAATTACCTTTGGAAAGCAGGAAATACCTATAAATTCCTGCTTCATGGCGTACCCGGAAAAGATAGCGTTACCACATACACCGCTTATTTCTTTGCTCCGGAAAACAATAAATGGCAGTTGATTGCCAGTTTCAGCAGGCCACAGACTAAAACCTACCTTAAACGTTTCCATTCCTTTTTAGAAAACTTTTCGCCTGTTCAAGGCGATTTATCGAGAAAAGTATTGTTCGATAATCAATGGATCTGCGATGATAAAGGCGTTTGGAGCGAGTTAAAATCAGCACGTTTTACCACCGATAATACGGGAATGAAGGGATACCGGATGGATTATCAGGGAGGAACGGAAAAAGGGGCATTCTATTTAAAAAACGGTGGTTTCTTTAACGATTATACCACACCGAGAAAAATCCTCAACAGAACCTCCAATGGCAAGAAACCAGAAATAGATTTCAGCAAATTGCCTTAACATTCAAAATAATTATGGATTTTTGGAGCTTTTATCATCAACTTATTACAGCAAAATGGACGGGCAAAACAGAAAAGACATTTATCCAGGATTAGAAGTCGGAATTATTTTGAAGAAAGATCAAAGGTCAGGAAATATCACTTACGGGGTAGTTAAAGATCTTCTTACTTCTTCAGCATTTCATTCGAGAGGGATAAAAGTGCGGCTCGAAGACGGCCAGGTTGGTCGCGTTGCTGAGATAGTTGGAGACTAATGAAGGTTTTGTTAAAACCATTATAGGCGTATTTGCGTATTATATTGTAATGAAATTGCAATTAAAGGCTAAAAAAGTAACAAAATAAATTTTATGACGTCTATATTTGTAACAACAGTAAATTAAAGAATGGTATTAATAAAATTCATTTTCATCACAATATTGGTGCTTTGGCTGATCAGAATGTTGATCAGGCTGATTCTACCTATGCTGTTTAATAACCTGGCCGGCAAAATGCAGAGTCAGGCAACAGGACAACAGCAACAACAGAGACGATCGAAACCAGAAGGTTCTATCTCGATAGATTATATGCCTCCAAAACCCGATCAAAGTAAAACAGATAAACTCGGCGATTTTGTAGATTACGAGGAAGTAAAATAAAAAAGACCCTGAACATGTTTCAGGGTCTTTTTGTTTAAAATCAAATCTGTTCTTCTACTATAACTTTCTTAATGATCTATATTCAATTATTAACATGGACCGTTTTGTTCATCAATACGCTTCAGTATAGACGAGAGCACTATGGTGTAGATTACATAAGCTACAAACACAAAAAAACCAAGCTGCAGGGCCGAATTATTTGCCGTTACGGTTTTTAGTGTATCATTTTGCATGTTAAGCCCAGAGAGTTGGCTTTTTAAGATCCCGTTAAGACCAATATAAGTCATCGCAACGCCAACCACCATTACATCGGCCATATCCCATTTACCAAGATCAAATGCCAGAAACCGTAACACTTTTCGGCTACCAAAAAGGTGGCCACAGGATACATGAACACCCCTGGCGACAATTCTTAACAGAGGAAGAACAACCACAAAAATAAGCAGTAATACACCTACCAATACGGCATCAGGCTTGGGCTGCTCAATCAATGTTCCGATAATCCCTAAAATGCTCTTGCTCTGAAAGAAAAGTACCTGATTGGTAAAGGCAATTTTATCACCTAGTAAGGCAAACTCCAAGGTTTGAATGCGGGCATCAACCTCGATGATGGGTGAGGTAACGCCAACAGTAAGCAAAATGGCTGCGAATAAAAGCGACATGATAAATAAGGGTACATGTAATTGCACTTTTTTTCTCAAGAATAACCATAATACTAAAGCAATGGCTACGCAACCAAGCATCCCAAGTGCATATTGCAAACTGTCTTTTTTTATCTCTGCCAACCTCGTATTCACCAAGCTATCAAAAGCTTTTGCATTTGTTACATGGTATTTATGGTAGATATTTTGCTCAACAGTGGTAATGGTCGTATCTGTACTGTCGTAGGTTTGCGCTTCCAGCTCATCTACTTTACTGGTGGCAATTCCTTTTAACCTTTTCAAGCTGGTGGGACTGGTAATCTTGGTTACAATCGTTTTAGCGAAAGAAGGTACTTGCGCATGAAGTTCATCTACATCTACAAAACTTTTAAAAGCCAGTTTTTTAAGCTTGCCACCAAGGCTCTTCTGTGGTTTGGTTATTTCAGATACAGCTTTATTTACAAGGCCGTGCAGTTCGTTCTCCACCTCTTTCCGCATTTCTGTTTTTTGCTTCGCCGTAAGGTTAAAACCTTTCACCCTGCGGTCAACAACTGCCGAAATTTTCTCTCCCCATCGGTCGACAGAAAATATCCCAAAAGTGATGTTGTTTGATAGACTGAAATCTTCCTTAACATGTTTTTGCTCCACAGAAAGCTGATGGAACCTGTAGCCAAAATAAGCCTCTCCAAACAAAAGGATGCTCAGTGCAGCAATAAGCACAATAGGGGCAATCCTGCTTTTCTTTTTCGGTATATCTTGTGGGGTATTTGTTATCGTTGCCATAAATAATTGATCAAACAGCTAAAAATGAAATGTTTTAATGGGCATCATGTGGTGTAATGAACTTCAATATTGTCGATAAAATGAGTCCATAAAGCACGAAACTGATAAATATAATGTACCCAGGCTGCAGGGATGTATTGTTGGTGGTTAAGATGGTAAGCGAATCATTTTTAATATTCAAGGCTTGTAACTGCCCTTCAAGCAGTCCGTTTAGCCCGATATAGGCCATCAGAATGGCAATTACAATTACATCGGCCATACTCCACTTGCCAGATTGGAAAGCAAAATATTTAATCACTCCGTTTTCAGCCAACCGTTTATTGCCTAAAAGGTGGATACCTGTTGAGCTGAGCTTAACCACAGGAAAAAGGATACTAAAAACCAATATCAGCACGCCTACCAGTATTGAATCGATTCCAGGTTGACTAATCAATACCCTAACTACGTCCATAATGCTCTTGCTCTGAAAAAACAGCACCTGATCTTTAAACAATATGTGCTCGCCCAATAATACAAAATCAAGCGACCTGATCCTGGCATCAACCTCGATCATCGAAGCCGTAAGTCCAACCGCTAAGAGGATAAAGGCAAAAAACAGCGACATTACAAAAAGGGTAACATGCAGGTCTCTCCGTTTGCGGAGGCCCCACCAAAATCCGAGCACCACCACAACACAGGCAAGCATCCCAAAAGAATATGCATAAGTTTTACCACGAATTTCATCCAGCGATGCGACTAATTTTTTATTCAAAAGCTCAGTAGAAGACACATGGTATTTCTGGTACATCGTTTTAATTGCGGCTGCATTTGCAACAAACGCACTATCTTTTTTTTCTTCATTGGCAATTTCATTAAACTCGCCAATGGCCATTTTACTTAACTGCTTTTTGTTCTTAGGGTTATCTACCTCAGCAATAATTTTCCTTGCAAAGCCAGGCACCTGCGCTTTTATACTATCAGAATTCACGAAATTTTTAATGGCGAATTTCTGTATCTTCCCACTTAAAGTCTTTTTGGGTTTATTTACAAGGCCTTCTGCTTTATTGATCAATGCAAGCAATACCTGTTCAACTTCATGTTGCAACACCTTTTTTTGCTTTTTGGTCATTTTCAGGTTACCTACCTGATGGTGCACAATCTTTGATACATTATCCTTCCACTGCTGTACCGAAAACAGCCCGTAAGTAATGTTGTTGATATTCGAGTAATCTTTCTTAATGTGCTCCTGTTGATCGGAAAGTTCATGTAACCTGAACCCAAAGTAACCTTCAGCACCAAGCAGCAATGCAAGGGCTAGTATAAGCAGCAATTTAGGAAGAAAAGACTTCCGCTCCTTTGTATATTTTTCTTGTGTTTCCAAGCCGGTTAATTTAAATGGTAATGTCAATTGACGACAATATTTGGTCTGGTATTGCCAGATAAAACCAACAACACGTGAAAAGGTTTTAAAAGCGCGATAAAATTGTGCAAATTGATTTGGTAGCCATGACAGCCGCTATAGTAGCGAAATCTTTAAATATGAATAAAGAATTTTGTCGCGCTCTGGTCGGAAGGATAATAAACAAAAAAGGGCCTCTAATTTTCATTAGAGACCCTTCAAATTATAAACCTGAACCTAATTCTTTTTAGCAGCTTTGTTTGCTTTATAGCGCATATCAGCTGTACCGTCTTTTTTGGTTGGACCGGCAACTTTAGTTACTGCTTTTGCTTTGTTTTCTTTAAAACGCATATCCGGAGTGCCATCTGCTTTTACTTTAGCAGCTGTAGTAGTAGTTTTAGTTTCTACTTTTTTAGCCTCTTGTTTTACACCTGCTTTTACTGGTGCAGTTGTAGTTTTTACTTCTTTTTTAGCAACCATTTTAGCTTTAGCTGGAGCGGTTGTTGCTGGTGTTTGAGCAAATGCTGTGGTTAAACCAAATGCTGCGATTGCGATTAAACTCAATAACTTTTTCATAATTTTCGATTTTTGTTTTACTCGTTTTTTGTTGATATAAAATTCATTAATTGATATGAAGTTTTAATGAAGATAACGAATATTTTTATTTTTTTTAAAAATCTAATTTATCGTAAAGTTAATATTGATGTTGTAAGGCACGGTGACCGGTTTTCCGAACAAGGTAGCCGGAATCCAGTCTGGAGATTGTTCCATTACCTTAATGGCTTCTTCAGCTAAGCTGATGTGAGGTGCAGAAATTACTTTAATCCCTTCTATTTTGCCCGTGCTACTTACCAGAAATGATAAGTAAACTTTTCCCTGGGCCTTACTGTTCCGGGCTTCAAGCGGATACCGGATACTTTTACCGAGATACATATAAAACTTTTTCATGCCGCCAGGGAATGATGGTTCGGTTGTAATATCGGCTTTGGCAACCGGATCCCCATCTATATCCAGGTAGGTACTATCCGTTACTTTATTTCTGGCATCATATAACTCTTTAAGTGCAAGCTTACCGTTTTCGTAATTGATCTTCCACTCACCGGTTTTCTTATCATCGGTATAGTTTCCACTTGTTTTTGGGCTGCCATCTTTCCAATAGCTGGTGTAAGGCCCGTTGAGCTCATCTTCCTTAAATGTTTTGGTTTCCTTTGGCTTATCATCAGCATCAAAACTTGTCCAAAGGCCTGTCTTTTTGTTATTCAGGTAAAATCCTTTTAATGAAACTTTTCCATCTTCATATTCAAGATATTCGCCGTTTAATGTTTTTAGTTTTTTATCGCTAAAGATCTCCGTTTTAGTTAAAGCCTGTTTGCCGTTAAAAGTTTTTCTGATCCAAAGACTGTCCTTTTTGTAAACTTTATAGCTTTCTGCCGCTTTAGCAGTAGCTTTATAATAATTGTCGCCAAAGTTATAAGTAATTAGTGTATCGCTCTTTTGCGCCATACAGCCAATAGTTATCAGGCAACTTAAAATAAGAATGGAGAGCGTTTTCATATTAGTGTGCAGCCAGCCAGTTATCGCCCTCTCCAATTTCTACTACAATAGGCACCGTTAATTTAATGGCATTGGCCATTTTATCCTGAATGATGGCTTTCATCACTTCTTTTTCTGAACGGACTACATCAAACACCAACTCATCATGCACCTGCATGGTCATGGTTGATTGCAAATTCTGCACTTTCATTTCTTTATGGATATTGATCATGGCAATCTTAATCATATCGGCAGCAGAGCCCTGTATAGGCGCGTTAATCGCATTTCGTTCTGCAAAACCCCTTACCGTTTGGTTGGCCGAGTTAATGTCTCTTAAATAGCGTCTTCTGCCCATTATCGTTTCTACAAATCCATTCTCCCGCGCAAAATTCATGGTATCGCTCATGTACCGTTTAATGCCTGGGTATTGCGCAAAATATTGTTCGATAATTTCTGCCGCCTCTTTACGTGGAATACCCAGGTTCTGAGATAAACCAAAAGCCGATTGACCGTAAATAATACCAAAGTTAACTGCTTTTGCATTTCTACGCTGGGTTCCATCTACCTCTTCAATGCTTACGCCATATACTTTAGCTGCCGTAGCCGTGTGGATATCAATCCCTTTGCTAAATGCATCAAGCATATTTTCCTCTTTACTGATTTCCGCGATAATGCGAAGTTCAATCTGAGAATAATCGGCTGATAACAGGATATGGTTTTCATCTCTTGCAATAAAGGCTTTACGGACCTCCCTGCCACGTTCGGTACGGATCGGGATGTTCTGTAAATTCGGATTGTTAGAACTCAACCTGCCGGTAGCAGCTACGGCCTGGTTGTAAGAAGTGTGTACCCTACCAGTTTTCGGGTTAACCATTAATGGTAAAGCATCCACATAGGTTGATTTAAGCTTCTGTAACTGGCGGAAATCTAAAATATCCTGTACAATATCACTTTTACTTGCTAAAGCCATTAAAACGTCTTCTCCGGTCTGGTACTGACCTGTTTTGGTCTTTTTGGCTTTCGGGTCAAGCTGAAGTTTATCAAACAGCACCTCACCTAACTGTTTTGGCGAGGCCAGGTTAAATTTAATCCCGGCTTTATCGTAAACATTCTGTTCGAATTTGACGATTTCAGTTTCAAGCTCTTTAGAGTAAGCCTGTAAGGTTTCGATATCAATGCGTACACCTTCTTTTTCAATATCGGCCAATACATAAACCAAAGGATTTTCAATTTCTTCGGCCAGTTTGGCGGCATTTAATTCTTTTAATTTTGGCTCAAAAATGTGGGCTAACTGTAAGGTAACATCGGCGTCTTCAGCGGCATAATCAACCACATCAATTACCGGCACATCACGCATGGTGCCCTGGTTTTTGCCTTTTGCACCGATTAGTTTGGTTATCGAAATTGGCGAATAACCCAGGTAATTTTCTGACAACACATCCATACCATGGCGGGTATCAGGATCGATTAAGTAGTGGGCCAGCATCGTATCGAAAAGTTTACCTTGTACCTGAATGCCATACCACTTTAACACCAGTATATCGTATTTGGTATTCTGACCGATTTTTTCGATGGCCTCATTTTCCAATACCACCCTAAATTCGTCAACAATAAGCTGCGCTTCTTCCCTTTCTGCAGGAACAGGGATATAATAACCTGTGCCGGGTTTTATCGAGAATGATAAACCCACTAAATCGGCCATGTTTGCATCAGTGCCGGTGGTTTCGGTATCAAACGAGATCCGTTTTTCGGCAAGTAATAATTTAATTAAATCGGCACGCTGCTCAGCAGTATCAATTAATTGGTAATCGTGTTCCGTATTTTCGATGGTTTTGGCCGGAAGTTTTTCTGCCGGTTCCTCCTCAAGTGTATTGGTATATTGTATGGCCTCTCCCGATTGATTGCCAAAAAGATCGGTTTGGGTACCTTCCTGAAAACGTGCCGTGGTAACCGAAAATTCATCTCCAAATACCCTTCGGCCTAAAGTTCTGAATTCTAATTCTGTGAATAATGGTTCCAGCAAGTCGCGGCTCGGATCGCAAAGTTCCAGGCTGGCCTCATCAAGTTCAACGGGAACATCCAATAAGATAGTCGCCAGTTTTTTGGAGATCAGTCCTTGTTCTGCAAAGTTTTCTACGTTTTCGCGTTGTTTGCCTTTTAATTCGTGTGAGTTGGCAATAATGTTCTCCATTGAACCATATTGTTTGATCAAAGCTTTTGCCGTTTTCTCTCCAATACCAGGGATACCCGGGATATTATCAACGGCATCGCCCCACAAACCTAAAATATCGATTACCTGCAATACATTTTCGATCTCCCATTTGGCCAATATTTCCTTTACGCCCAATATTTCCATATCGTTACCCATACGGGCAGGTTTGTAGATAAAAATATTTTCTGAAACCAATTGTGCAAAATCTTTATCCGGTGTCATGCAGTAGACCTGATAACCCTTTAGTTCTGCTTTTTTGGCCAGTGTACCAATAATATCATCAGCCTCATAACCATCAGAAGTGATCACAGGAATATTAAAACCGGTAATTAATTTAATCACATAAGGCATTGCAGCAGCCAGATCCTCAGGCATGGCCTGACGGTGTGCTTTATAAGCTTCGAAGGAGGTATGTCTTTCTGTTGGTGCTTCAGTATCAAAAACCACTGCAATATGTGTTGGTTTTTCTTTCTTCAAAACATCTAATAAAGTATTGGTAAAGCCCATTACTGCCGATGTATTGATACCTGTTGACGTAAAACGCGGGTTTTTACTTAATGCAAAATGCGCCCTGTACATTAGCGCCATACCGTCTAGGAGAAAGAGTTTTTTATTCATGTGATTACACTGATTTAATGATTGCCGGCAAATAGATTTACCGGATGATAAAAGTAACCAAAGTTAATCATATCGGTAAAATGCTTTATCAACAAAAAAATTAAAATTAAATTATTGAATTCTTTAACTTTCATCATCATTAAATAAAACGCGCTATGAAAATATTTTATACATTAATTTTTTGCCTGATTGCAGGCTTGGTTAAAGCCCAGCTTCCTTCCGATACTTTGGTTACCTATATTACTTTTGAAAACCTGAAAGGGAATGATGATGGGTATGGTGCATCTATCAACCGGCCAATAGGTACTGGTGCCTTTAAAAATTTAATAGATAGAAGTTACTTAAGCTTACGCATGGCCAAACTGGAAAATTCTTATCGCTGGCCGGACGGATCAAAGATTGATTTTACTAAAAGGAAAAGCGAACATTCGAGTACAGGAATTGTAGACCGTTATACTTTGATAAATCCTAATTTAAAAGATACCATATTTCTTTTTGTTGATCCCTATAAATTAGATTCTGCTTTCTTTGTGCCTAAAGGGCTGATCGCACTTAACAAAGAAGCTTTAGCCAGGGAAATTACCCCACAATTAAAAGCTATTGATGATATTAATGCAGCGAAAGATGCCTTTGGTAATCAGCAGGATAGCATCAACAAGGTTGCCAACTATATCGCTTCGCATGCTGGTCTTGTTAATTTTGTTGATCGGGAAAATTTAGCCAAAGTGATGACAGATACGCAGGCCTCTGCAGAAATAAAAGAATATCTGTTTAAGATCTACATCATCAATAAATTTTATGCATTGGGTAAAAACATCAGCAATACGAAAGCTTATGCCTTAGGTAAAATGAAAGAGTCGTTCAACAATTTTCAAAAAGAACATCCAGGTATAGAAACAGGAAATATCAAAATTAACCTGAATTAGTACGAATTGAAATTTAGTTCCGTTATTTGTGAAAAGCCAATTGATTATATGAAATTTCTGTTTTCTATCTTTCTTTTCTTCTTCACCTTAAACCAGCTTTCTGCTCAGGATTTTATTGTTAAAAACAACGACGATGTCATCCGAGGAACGATAAAAGGAACCGATTATTTTTCGGTGTTTATCAGTGCCAATGATGAAGCGGATGTAATTTTGCCTGCAAAAGACGTTAAAAATTTCTTCTGGAACGGCAATAGCTTTGTAAGCAAGGGTTTTGCAAATGGGCGTAATTTCGAATACCGTTTCGTGAAGGTGATTGAAATGGGAACCGTTAATCTTTATTCGTTTGGTGGTGGTACTCTGGTGCCCGAGGCTAAAGAGAAAAAAGTAAGGTTTAGGCCATCAGTAGGTATAGGTACCGGAACAGGTGGTTATGGAGGCATGGGTATGGGCGGAGGAATCAGTATTGGCGGTGGACGAAATTCTGCGCCTGAAAGACCAGCTGGTGCGCCTGCGGTACGCTATTTCATCGAAAAACCCGGAGCCGGTCCGCTACAGGAAGTGCCCATGAAAGCCATTACCGATGATGCCAAAAAACTAGAGGTTAAAAATATTCTGTTGCAGAAAATGGGCGATCAACCTGATTTGAAAGCTAAGTTAGAAGCGGGAACAGAGTTTAATAGCAGGGATGTAGTGGAGTGGGTTAAGGAATATAACGCGACAAAAAAATAAAGCCAGGATTAATAATAGATTTTAGGATTGCAAGATCGTTTTGCATAAAAATTATCTTGCACAGCAATTTAATAAATGATCGTTAACCATTCCGGTGGCCTGCATGTGTGCATAACATATTGTGGTGCCAAAAAACTTAAAGCCACGCTTTTTCATGTCTTTACTGATTCTGTCTGAGAGTTCGGTGCGTGGTGGAACGTCGCTCATTTTTTCGATATGATTTAAAATGGGTTTGCCATCTGATACAAAACTCCATAAGTACTTAGAGAAACTCCCGAATTCTTTCTGCACTTCGATAAACAATTTGGCGTTGGTAATGGCTCCATTTACCTTTAAGCGGTTGCGGATAATGCCTTCATCGTTCATTAACCTCTCCACATCTTTTACGGTAAAGGCAGCCACTTTTTTAACATCGAAACCGGCAAAAGCCTTACGGTAATTTTCGCGCCTGCGGAGAATGGTTATCCAGCTCAAACCAGCCTGTGCACCTTCCAGTATTAAAAACTCGAATAAAATTTTATCATCGTAAACCGGCTTCCCCCATTCTTCATCGTGATATTTGATGTAGAGCGGATCGGTGCCAGCCCAGGAACAGCGTACTACGGAGTCCTTAGTCTTTAGTCCAGAGTCTTGAGTCATATTATGCGAATTTTGCAGGATGGCTAATCATGAAAATTAATAATTTACTTATTTCTTCACATTGAGCATCCAAATAATTGAATTTTTCTTCAGAGATATAATTACAGGCGAGCGCTACATCTAACCAAACTTGCGTTTCACCATTTTCCATATCTGCATCAGATAGTTTACTGATAAAATGATTCGGGTACCTCCTTTTTTTATAGGCTTCAGCGATGCTGCTGCAAACAGATCTTGAAGATCTGCGGATCTGATCCACCAAGCTGTATTGCTCTGATTTAGGGAAGTCTTTAGTTAAATTAAAGATGTCCATGAAAAGAGCAAATCCTTTTTTATAAGCGATTAATTCTCTAAATTTTCCCATGTTTTTTTAACTAATATAATAATTTGGGAAGAGAAAGAGACTATAGACTTAGGACTTAAGACTCTGGACTAGAACTCAACTCGTCCCAATACTCAACTGCTCTTCTATAATGAGGAATTACAATACTGCCGCCCACAAGATTGGCAATCATAAAAATCTCGTTCATTTCGTCGCTGTTTACACCTGCGTCAAAGCATTTGCCCAAATGATATTTAATACAGTCATCGCAACGCAGCACCATTGAGGCTACCAGACCCAGCATTTCTTTTGTTTTAACATCCAAGGCGCCATCAGCATAGGAAGTGGTATCTAAAGCAAAAAAACGTTTGATATTTGTGTTCGCCGTTTCCATAATCCTATCGTTCATTTTTTCACGATAGCCATTAAATTCTTCTACTAACTTTCCCATGTATATTAATTATTGAATGAATGATTTTTTGAATGAGAGATTGACGTTAATATTTATTTATCAATCGAGGTTGATTTCTTCCAGCGGGTTCCAGAATACCTTTTTAAAATTGACCACCTTATCGTTATTAACCTCTACCCCTTCCTTTCTTAACAGCTTTTCCATTAGTTCGGGTGGTTTAAAATGAAATTTTCCGGTAAGCAGTCCACTGCTGTTTACTACGCGGTGAGCAGGTACTTTGGGATAAGCTGAGCCGGCATAAAGCATGGCGTGGCCAACCATTCGCGATGATTTAGCAGCACCTAAACTTTTGGCAATTGCCCCATAGGAAGTTACCCTTCCTTTCGGAATTAAGCGGGCAATTTCATAAACCTGTTCATAAAAATTGGTATCCATTATTCAAAAGAAAATTGAATATAGTTAATATTTTTATCGTGTAATAAGTATTTTTTCTCGTAATAGGTTTTGATCGATAGTACTTCGTCAACCAGATCCGAAGTGTATAAATGATCGGTGTTTTTATGCACTGGTAAGTCTAATTCTGCAACTTTTTCGCAGGTATAAGCATATAACTGATCGTTATCCGTTTTTAAATTAACGTTGCCACCAGCTTTTAAAACCAGTTTATACCTGTTCAAAAACGCAGGGAACGTTAAACGTTTTTTCTCTCTGCTATCCTGTGGTTGCGGATCCGGGAAGGTAATCCAGATTTCATCAATTTCTCCTTCATTAAAATAATCAAGGATGTTTTCAATCTGTATTCTTAAAAAAGCAACATTATCAATCCCATCTTCTATAGCGGTTTTAGCACCACGCCAGATGCGGTTGCCCTTATAATCAACACCTATAAAATTCTTGTCAGGAAACAACCTGGCCAGATTTACCGAATACTCACCTTTTCCACATGCCAGTTCGAGCACAATTGGATTTTCGTTTTTAAAATGTGCTGAAGCCCAATTCCCTTTTAAGGCCTTTCCTGCGTCTAATTGATATACGTTTGCAAATGTTTCGATTTCTGCAAAACGCCTAAGTTTATCTTTACCCAAAAGTTTTTTTTCTGCAAAAATACAATTAAATCAATAACCCATGTTTCTTTTGCCAGAAAGATTCATGTCAATCTTGTTTAGGAATCGTATTTTTGTAACCTATAAAAATTACTGTGGAAAAAGAAGCTAAGATATACATTGCAGGTCACCGTGGCATGGTGGGGTCGGCCATTTACCGTAAACTGCAAAAAGAAGGTTACGCAAATATCATCACCAAAACTTCAGATGAACTGGATTTGCGCAACCAGCAGGCGGTTACTGATTTCTTTGCTGAAGAAAAACCGGATTATGTTTTTCTTGCGGCAGCAAAAGTTGGCGGTATTGTAGCGAACAATACTTACAGGGCCGATTTTCTGTACGAAAATTTGGCCATCCAGAATAATGTGATCCATCATGCATACTTAAATAACGTTATGAAACTGATGTTTTTAGGATCAAGCTGCATTTACCCGAAAATGGCACCACAGCCTTTAAAAGAAGATTACCTTTTAACCGGAACTTTAGAGCATACTAACGAGCCTTATGCCATTGCAAAAATTGCGGGTATTAAAATGTGCGATGCCTACCGCGATCAGTATGGTTGTAATTTTATTTCAGTAATGCCGACCAATTTATATGGTTTTAATGATAATTACCATCCTCAAAACTCGCATGTTTTGCCGGCTTTGATCCGAAAGGTGCATGAGGCAAAAGCGAACAACGAAAAAGAGGTGGTGGTTTGGGGATCGGGTTCGCCAATGCGCGAGTTTTTATTTGCAGATGACCTGGCAGATGCCTGTTATTTTCTGATGCAGAATTATAATGAACCTAACCTGATCAACATTGGTACCGGGCACGATTTAACGATTAAAGACCTCGCTTTATTAATTAAAGAGGTATTGGGTTTTGAAGGCGAATTGGTATTCGATGCCAGCAAACCCGACGGTACGCCACGTAAATTAATGGATGTTAGCAAGCTTCATAATTTAGGTTGGAAACATAAAATTGAATTGCCTGAAGGCATTGCAATGGCTTATCAGGATTTTGAAAGCCGATACTAGATGAATTTTACAATGGTGCGCAGTACAACATCCTGCGCACTTTTTATTTACACCTTATTTTTTAGCAGCAGGATCATAAATTGCTACTGCCACCTGGCTATCGGCACAGCCGTAATATAAAAACCATTTCTTTTTGAAATAAACCAGCCCTTCGATAAAAACCGTTCCTGACGGGTATTGGCCACTTTTTTCAAAAGGTGCAGTAGGCACGAAAAAGGGTTGATCGAGCCGTGCTATTACTTTTGAGGGATTTTTCAGATCGAATAACACCTGCCCGGCCGAATAGGTATTGGTCACATAATTGGTGTCTCTTTCGGCATCGCTCCTGTTTTTACCATTGTATAAAACTAAAATACCTTTATCGGTAACAATTGCTGGTGGACCGCATTCGGTCAGGTCGCTATCAAAGTAATTTTTTCGGGGTTTCACAATTAAATCTAAATCACCTTCCGCATTTAAAGCAGGTTCCCAGTTAATAAGATCGACCGAAGTGGCAATATTCATGAAATGTTCGCCCCAGTACATCATATATTTGCCGTTTATTTTGGCAATTACCTGTTTACCATTTTCTACCTTGGTTACAATAGAACCAGATTTGCATTTGAAATCCTGAAATTTGCCATTATAGGCCTTATTAAATGCAGCACCGTGTTTAGTCCAGTGTTTCAGGTCTTTGGAAGTGGCTACAGCCAACCGAAATATATTTCGGTTCCATTGGGTATACATCATTACATACAATCCTTCTGCGGTTACTGCAATTCGCGGGTCTTCGCAACCACCCGGCCATTCGGATGCTTTCTGATTGTCTTCATCAGGATAGAGCACCGGCTCCGGATTCCTTTTCATTTTAATGCCATCACTACTTTCGGCAATGCCTATTCTCGAGGTACGCTTGCCAATACCAATACCTGAGCGGTCTTCTCCGCGATAAAGTATATATACTTTATTTTTGTATTCGACAGCTGCCGGATTAAATACATCGCCCGCTTCCCAGGCAATTTTTTGTTTGCTCATTGGGTCGAAGAAAAGACTTTCGGTTTTTGGCGAAATAATGGGATTAACATTTTCCGGTCGTATAAAAGGTCCTAGTGCCCATTCGGGTAATAGACCCTGGGCATTTGTTGCAAAGGCCAGCGGAAGAAAAACTATAAGAAAAAATAGGCGTAAAGCGATTTTGTTCATAAAGCTAATATACCCAATTAATTTGTTAAGCAAGTGATGGTTAGGTTATTGCTAATTAAATCAAGGGCTCCCTAAATATTTGGTTAAACTTTTTGTTTATACATCCATTTAAATAAAAAATTTTATCATCTTATTTTCCGGAAAATCAACCTTTCATTTCTTGCCCGATCGGATATTTTTTATTATAGTCAAAATTTATATCTTTGGTAAGATAAATCAATTTTGCCTATATGACTTTAGTTCAGTTAGAATATATTGTTGCTGTTGATACCTATAGAAGTTTTGTAACTGCTGCCGATAAGTGTTTTGTAACCCAGCCTACCTTAAGTATGCAGGTGCAGAAACTGGAAGAATTAATCAGTGTTAAAATTTTCGATCGGAGTAAACAACCTGTAAGTCCTACGGAAATCGGTGCACAGATTATTGCGCAGGCCAGAATCATCTTACAAGAAAGTGGAAAAATAAAAGAGTTGATCAGCAGCCAGCAGCAGGATGTTTTAGGCGAATTGAGAATTGGGGTAATTCCAACGGTTGCGCCTTACTTATTACCAGAGGTAATTTCGGCCATGCTGGAGAAATATCCTGAGCTGAAACTTTTAATCTGGGAATATACCACTGAAGATATTATTCATCATTTAAAAACAGGTGTATTGGACTGCGGAATTTTGGCTACGCCTTTAACCGATCCGAATATTAGCGAAACGCCATTATATTATGAGAATTTTGTAAGCTACATCAGCAAAAACAGCAAACTGTATAAAAAGAAAGCGGTTGATGCTGAAGACCTGAACGATGAAAATATCTGGTTGTTAAACGAAGGCCATTGTATGCGTAACCAGGTTTTGAATATCTGCCGTTCTACAAAAAATAACCGTTTACAGGGTTTAGAATATAATACCGGAAGTGTAGAAACTTTGGTGAGAATGGTCGATTTAAACGGTGGAGCAACATTGCTGCCGGAGTTAGCCATTGCAGAATTAAATGCCAAGCAGACCAGTAAAATCCGTCATTTTAAATCTCCGGAACCGGTGCGCGAGATCAGTTTAGTTACACACAAAAACTTCATCAAGAAACGGATGCTTAATGCTTTAAAAGACGAGATTTTAGAAATTATCCCCAAAGCAATGAAGCAAAAAAAGAAAAAGGATATTGTTGGGATTTAAGTTTCAACTTACGCTGCGATCGTCATTGCGAGAAGGCTTTTTCCAGCCGACGAAGCAATCTTTATGGTAGGAATCAAAAGCATAAAAGATTGCTTCCCCGAAAAGTCGGGACAGGCCGTCGTTCCTCCTCGCAATGACGGCTTTTCTATAGGTTTGATTCTGTTGATTGATTTCGCGACCTTTTAAGCTAATTTTCTATCCTTATCCACATGATCTGCAAGTTTATAACTTTGGGCTTCAGGATTTTTATCTTCTAAAAAGATCAGGATGAACAGGGAAATAATGGGGATTAAAAAAGAAATTAAAAACCAGAACCAAAAATTTCTTCCGGTTCTTTTTGCTAAAAAACCAGCAAGGAGCTGCGGCGATAACAACAGTCCGAGTATGATAGATCCGAGGATTATTTCTGGCATCTGATAAAGGCTTACTCTTGTTGATTAAGCCTTAAATATTATTGTTTTTGCTTTTCAAGCGGTGGGGCAGAAAGCAGGCCTTTAATGTCGCTTTCAACTTCTTCTTCCTCGCCTTTTTTCTTTTTCTTGTTTTTAGCTTTTAAACCTTTGCCGCTTAAACGTTCTTCAATAACCTTGTCGTATTCAGTTTGCTGCTCTGGTCTTAAAACATTGCGGATGTTTTTTGTGGTTTCGTTCTGCAGTTTGTAAAATTTATCTACATCCTCCTCTCGCGAGTTTCCGGCTTGTTGTCTTTTAATTAAATCGGCCTGTTCCTTTGCCTGGTTAAAAGTAAAGCTATAGATTACGCTTTTTTGCGTGGCATTCAGTTTTAATCTTTTATCCAGATCATCTACATTTTTTTGTGCAATTTCTGTAGGTGTAGGCATTTTGTTCTGCTGTGCACTTACCAACCCATTTACACCAACAACAATTAAAAATAAAATTACAAGCCTTTTCATTTCGAATATTTTAATATGTGCGAAGTTACTTAATTATCTTAAAACAAGAAAGTCCCGATTTTTAACCGGGACTTTCTTAAATTTTATTGGAATTAGCTTACAAAGCCTTTTTGTAAAGTTCTGCAACTGCATCCCAGTTCACTACATTCCAGATTGCTGCTAAGTAATCCGGACGTTTGTTCTGGTATTTTAAGTAATATGCATGTTCCCAAACATCGATACCTAAAATTGGAGTTCCTTTTACTTCAGCAATATCCATTAATGGATTATCCTGGTTTGGAGTAGAAGAAACCTGAAGTTTTTTATCAGCACCAACTGATAACCAGGCCCAGCCTGAACCGAAACGGGTAGCACCAGCTTCTTGTAATTTAGTTTTAAGCTCAGCAAACGAACCGAAAGTTTCGTTAATTGCTTTAGCTAAATCGCCAGTTGGCTCACCGCCTTTATTCGGGCCTAAAATGTTCCAGAATAAAGAGTGGTTATAGTGACCACCACCATTGTTTCTAACAGCAGCAGGGAATTTTGAAATGTTTTTTACAATTTCCTCGATGCTCGAAGTTGCTTCTGGTTTACCTTCTAACGCTTTGTTTAAGTTGGTAACGTAAGCCTGGTGATGTTTATCGTGGTGGATCTCCATCGTAGTTTTATCGATATGCGGTTCTAATGCATCGGTTGCGTAATGTAACGCAGGTAATTCAAAAGCCATAATGTTTATGTTTTAAGATTTAAAAATGTTTCTTGTAGCAAATATAACATTAGAACGTTAAGATTTGTTCATGTTATTATCATCAAATCGTTTTCTGGGTTAATGTTGTAATGTTGAAGGTGTAAATGTTGGAAGGTTTAGGGAGGAAAGTGTTCATGGTTTGTTGGCTCATCGTCTGATTATCGCATGCTCTATAAACTATTGTGCCATGAACCATTAGCTATTAAACTATCGACCCAACGCTTTCTACCTCTTCTCCGCAAAGAAACCCTTCATCAACGCTCCGCACTCTTCAGCCAGTACGCCGCCTTTTAGCACAGTTTTAGGATGGAGTAGATTTGCATTTTTCGAAATAAAACCTCTTTTTTCTTCTCGGGCACCATAAACAATCCGGCCAATCTGGGTCCAGTAACTGGCGCCGGCACACATAACGCAGGGTTCTATCGTTACATACAGCGTACAATCTTTTAAATATTTCCCGCCAATGGTTTGGGCTGCTGAGGTAAAAGCCTGCATTTCAGCATGTGCGGTAACATCGTTAAATCGCTCGGTCAGATTGTATCCGCGGCCAATAATCCTGTTTTTACTTACCACAATGGCCCCGATCGGAATCTCATCTTCAGCTAAAGCTTTTTTCGCTTCCTCCAAAGCCAGTTTCATGTAATGAATGTCTTCTTCCTCGGGATTGGCATCTTCGAAATTATAAAAACTCATGCGGCAAATATAGGGTAACACTTCCGAAGTTTACTAAATCAATGCGCAGGGAAATTTCAGAAGTGTTATAGGTTATGGAGCGCAATTGCTTGCTAATCGGTTACTTCACTCCTGCTTTACGTTACTTCCGATGAAAAATCGGAATCACTTCAATCAGGGCTATTTAGCGAGGCCTGGGCTAAAGACTTCCGAAGTCGGCTAAACCAGCTTACTTCCATTAGGCACTTTGCTCTGCACAGCAGTTAATACGATGTCACCATTTTCGTCGGCAAAACCCGTAACCAAAAACTCAGACATAAACTTGCCAATCTGCTTTTTAGGAAAGTTGATCACCCCAACAATCTGTTTGCCTGGCAACTCTTCCAGTGTATAATGTTTGGTAATCTGTGCGCTACTCATTTTAATGCCAAATTCGCCAAAATCTACTTTTACTTTATAGGCGGGTCTGCGGGCTTCAGGAAATTCGAAAGCCTCTAATATCGTGCCCACCCTTAATTCTACTTTTTCGAAATCATCCCAGGTAATCTGTTCCATAACTTAATTTAACGTGTTGCCCAAAAATATAAATTAATTCATTCAGTCAAGGTTCAAATGCCAATAATAGGGTGTGAGAATTATCTAAATGATAAAAAATTTGCGTTTTATATTTTTACATCTATCTTTATGCAACCGTTTGCATAACCAAGTATAAAATAATTTTCAATCATGTATTTATTAGGAATTGATTTAGGTACCTCCTCCATAAAAGTTGCAGTTGTTGATGTAGTTACACAAAAAAAAGTCGCTGCTGCCCAGTATCCCGAAGAGGAAACTGCGATTAAATCCCTGCAATCGGGTTGGGCAGAGCAATCGCCTGATGAGTGGTGGCAAAATGTACAGCAGGCTATACTTAAATTAAATGCCGGTGGTTTGTTCGATCCAAAAGAAATTGAAGCCATAGGTATTGCTTATCAGATGCATGGCCTGGTGGTGGTAGATCAAAATCAAGAGGTTTTGCGCGATAGCATTATCTGGTGCGATAGCAGGGCTGTTGAACTGGGCAATAATGCTTTTGATTCCATTGGTCATGATCAATCATTGAAACACCTGCTAAATTCACCGGGGAATTTTACCGCCTCAAAACTGGCCTGGGTAAAAGCGAACGAACCGGAGACCTATAAAAAAATTGATAAAATGATGCTGCCCGGCGATTTCATTGCCATGAAATTAACCGGCGAAATTACCACCAGCATTTCTGCGCTATCGGAAGGTATTTTATGGGATTTTGAAAACCACGAAATTTCTAGAGATGTACTGAAGTATTATGGTATTGACGAGCAGCTTATTCCAACTGTAAAACCACTGTTCTCAGCGCATGGCCAGTTAAAAACTGATATAGCGGCTTCATTGGGTTTAACCGCTGGAATCCCTGTAGCTTATAAATCTGGCGATCAGCCCAATAATGCACTTTCCCTAAATGTGTTAAAGCCTGGCGAAGTTGCCGCAACTGCCGGCACATCGGGTGTGATTTATGGGGTAAGCGGCGATCTTACTTACGATAAGAAATCGAGGGTAAATACCTTTGCGCATGTAACTTATTCACCAGAAAAAAAACATACCGGCGTGCTGCTTTGCATTAATGGCACAGGGAGTATGTACCGCTGGGCCAAACATACTTTCGCACCCCTATCTACTTATGCACAACTAAACACCCTGGCTGCCGGGGCGCCAATTGGGAGCAACGGACTAAAAGTACTTCCCTTTGGTAATGGTGCCGAAAGAATGTTGAACAACAAATATACAGGCGCTCAGTTATTGAATATTGATTTAAATACACACGATCAATCTGATATTTTTAGGGCTATACAAGAAGGAATTGCCTTTGCATTCCGTTACGGATTGGACATTATGCGCGAAAATGGCATGGAGCCTAAGGTAATTCGCGCCGGTTTGGCAAACCTGTTTTTAAGCGAAGTTTTTGCACAAACTTTTGTAGATGTTACCGGAATCCCGGTTGAGTTATACGAAAACGACGGAAGCATTGGCGCAGCTTTGGGAGCAGGCATTGGTGCGGGTATTTTTAATAGTGCCGAAGAGGCATTTACCAACCATGAAGTAATTAAAACTTTAAGTCCGAAAAATTCAGCAGCGTATGAGCCAATTTATCAGGATTGGAGAATAATATTAGAGAAACAATTAACTGAATAATAGATAAAGGTTAATGGATCATGGTTTAATAGTTCATAGACAGGTTGGCCATGAACTATCAACCAAAAAACGATCAACCAAAAAATAAAGAAAACATTATGACAAAAGTAGTAACAGGAGCAAAAGAATTTTTTAAAGGTATCGGGCAAATCCAGTTTGAAGGATTAACCAGCGATAACCCTTTAGCCTTTAGATGGTACGATGCCAATAAGGTGGTTGCAGGCAAAACCATGAGCGAGCATTTTAAATTTGCATGTGCTTATTGGCACTCGTTTAATGGCAATGGCGCCGATCCTTTTGGTGGACCAACACATGTTTTCCCCTGGGATGAAAAGAAAGATGCAGTAGAAAGGGCAAAAGATAAAATGGATGCCGCCTTTGAGTTTATTACCAAAATGCAGATCCCTTATTACTGTTTCCACGATGTAGATGTAGTAGATTATACCGATGATGTTGCCGAAAACGAACGCAGGTTACAAACATTGGTTGAATATGCCAAACAAAAACAGGCGGATAGTGGCGTGAAATTACTTTGGGGAACCGCCAATTTGTTTAGCCATAAGCGCTACATGAATGGAGCCTCTACTAATCCCGATTTCCACGTACTGGCCCATGGTGCTGCACAGGTTAAAGCCGCTTTAGATGCAACAATTGCCCTGGGTGGCGAAAATTATGTTTTCTGGGGTGGACGTGAAGGTTACATGAGCCTTTTGAACACCAATATGAAACGCGAGCAGGAACATTTGGCGAAATTTTTACACACTGCCAAAGATTACGCCCGCAAACAAGGTTTTAAAGGTACTTTCTTTATCGAACCTAAACCATGTGAGCCTTCTAAACACCAATACGATTATGATGCGGCAACAGTTAAGGGCTTTTTACAGCAATATGATCTGCTGGCAGATTTCAAATTAAATTTAGAAGTAAACCACGCAACCTTAGCAGGTCATACTTTTCAGCACGAATTACAGGTTGCTGTTGATAACGGTTTGTTGGGATCAATCGATGCTAACCGTGGTGATTACCAGAATGGATGGGATACCGATCAGTTCCCGAACGATATTAACGAACTGACCGAAACCATGCTGATCATTTTAGAAGGTGGCGGACTGCAAGGCGGAGGTGTAAACTTTGATGCCAAAATCCGTCGTAACTCTACCGATCCAAAAGATTTATTTTATGCACACGTAGGTGGAATGGACATATTTGCAAGGGCCCTGATTACTGCAGATGCCATTCTTCAAAAATCAGACTATAAAAAAATAAGGGCTGATCGCTATGCTTCTTTTGATAGCGGTAAGGGAGCTGAATTTGAACAAGGTAAATTAAGTCTGGAAGATCTTAGAAATTTTGCTGCAGAAAATGGGGAACCCGAAGTACGTAGCGGAAAACAGGAATATTTAGAAAACCTGATCAACAGGTATATTTAAAAAAAGTGTCAGTCTGAGCGTAGTCAAATACCTTCACGCATAGTGGTCTGTGTGCTCACAGGCCACTTGTATTTTAGAACTTTCTTAAGATCCCAAAAATAATAAACGTCATATTAACATTTTTTAATTTAAAAAAAAGCGGATATTATTTCCTGATTTTATTACATTTAACTTTCTAAACCAAATAACCACTATTACTTTAATGAAACAAAATTTATTGGACACGAAGGATTACATTGTATTTGCAATCTACTTCGTCATTGTGGCTGCTTACGGTCTGTACATCTACAATAAGAAAAAATCCGCATCCACAGGCTCAAAAGATTATTTTCTGGCAGAAGGTTCGCTTACCTGGTGGGCAATTGGTGCATCTTTAATTGCATCGAATATTTCGGCTGAGCAGTTTATCGGCATGAGCGGATCGGGCTTTAAGATGGGATTGGCAATTGCAACTTACGAGTGGATGGCTGCCCTTACCCTGGTAATTGTTGCCGTTTTCTTTATTCCGGTGTACCTGAAAAACAAGATTGCTACAATGCCTCAGTTTTTGCACCAACGCTATAATGGAACCGTAGCCATGATTATGGCGGTGTTCTGGTTATTGCTTTATGTGGTGGTAAACTTAACTTCGATCCTTTACTTGGGAGCCCTGGCAGTAAGCAGTATCTCCGGTTTCGACCTTACCTTTTGTATGTACGCCATCGCAATATTTGCGATCTTAATTACCCTGGGTGGAATGAAAGTAATCGGTTATACCGACGTAATCCAGGTGTTTTTCTTAATCCTGGGTGGTTTAGCAACTACTTATTTAGCTTTAAATTTGGTTTCTACCCATTACGGTACCTCAGGTATTCTTGATGGTTATAGTTTAATGACTTCAAAAGCATCAGAGCATTTCCACATGATTTTGAAACCTGAAAATGAAAACTATATTGATTTACCAGGATTAAGCGTGCTTGTAGGTGGTATGTGGATTGTAAACCTAAACTATTGGGGCTGTAACCAGTACATCACTCAGCGTGCATTAGGGGCCGATTTAAAAACTGCCCGTGGTGGTATTCTATTTGCGGCATTTTTAAAGTTATTAATGCCGATTATCGTGGTATTACCTGGTATTGCAGCTTATGTATTATATAAAGATGGTGCTTTCCAAACCGAAATGTTGCAGGACGGATCGGTTAACCCGGATCGTGCTTACCCTGTATTGTTAAATTTATTGCCTGCAGGTTTAAAAGGTTTATCTTTTGCGGCTTTAACTGCTGCAGTTGTGGCTTCTTTAGCTGGTAAAGCAAATAGTATTGCAACGATTTTTACCTTAGATATCTATAAAAAAGTATTAAAAACCGATGCTTCTGAGAAAAATCTCGTTTTTACAGGTAAAATTGCTGTTGTGGTGGCTATGGTGTTGGGTGTGCTAATTGCACCGCACCTGGGTATCGATAAAAAAGGTGGATTCCAATATATTCAGGAGTATACAGGCTTCGTTTCGCCAGGTATCTTTGCCATGTTTATCCTTGGTTTCTTCTGGAAAAGAGCAACCTCAAATGCGGCACTTTTTGCCACCATAGGTGGTTTTGGATTATCGTTATTGCTAAAATTCCTTCCGGGATGGACCGATCTTTCATGGTTATCAGGAATGGGCTTCTCCGTTAAAAATGCAGTTGGCATTTACGAAATCCCTTTCTTAGACAGGATGGGTTTTGTATTCGTATTCTGTATCATCGGTATGGTGATTATCAGTTTGTTCGAGAACAAAAATGGTGTTAACCCTAAAGGATTGGAAATCGATTCTAAAATGTTTAAAACCACAACCAGTTTTGCGGTTGGTGCATTAATTATTATTGGATTATTAGTAGCCCTTTACGGTATTTACTGGTAAAATTCCTTATTAAATATTTTAAAGCTTTCTGGGGATACCGGAAAGCTTTTTTTGTTTTAATATAGAATATGGGTATTGTGTGTCCTTTTTTTTGGGAAAGCAGATACAGTAACGTTTAGAATAGGCTTGGCCCTGCTCTCCGTTCTTTCTGATGAAAAATCAGAACCACTTCGATCAGGTTTAGCTGGCAATCATAATGCTACTATTTATGATTGCATGGCGCGATTTCCGAAGTTTACCGGTTCCGGGCTGTGAGAAACTTCGGAAGTTTTAGCTACAGGCCCAAGTTATTTAGCCCTGATTGAAGTGTAAAGCCCACAGCGCAGCGAGGACTTGAAACGAAAAGCAGGACCTCAGTATCCGATTAGCACTGCAACTGCGCTGCAAAAAATGAATTGAACAAGTGATTTATTTCGTGGAGACACGAAACGAGGCAATACCTTACTGCGCGCAAGGCCCGTCAGGAATTTCTTTGCTGATTTTAATTACTTTCGTAACCACCAGTGTAGAATCAAAATCGGCAGAAACAATGGCTGTGTCAGTTTTTTTAAAATAACCTTCTAACTCTACATATACAGGCTCATAAGGTTTTTCGAAACCTAAGTTACTGTAGGCGAGCTCCAGTTTTTTTACGCTGTCGGTAACCCAATAATCGCGGGTATCTTCGCACAGGGTAAAAGATTTCATTTCTGGTCCGAAGCTATATAAACCTTTAACAACTTTAAGATTGCTTTTTTCTCCCTCGGCTTTATCGTTTCTACAAGCTGTAGCGGCCACACCAAGGAGCATAACGAATACAATTGCTTGTTTAAATAACTTCATTTTATATGGATTGATTAATTTGATCTATCTTTTTAACACTTAAATTGGATGACAAAGCAGATGCCAAAAATGAGAAGATACCTACTGTAACAAAAACTAAAATGAAATCTTTCCATTTTAGACCTATAGGATAAGAACTTACCAAAGTTTTATTTTCTTCGCCCATTTTAATCAGGCCGTAAGTGTGCTGAAAATAGTAAAAAATGAGGCCAATAATTAAACCCAATACGCAGCCCGACATGGTAATCATCATGCCCTCGAATAAAAATATGCGTTTGATTAACTTTTTTCCGGCACCTAAGCTGCTCAGAATGGCAACATCCTTCACTTTATCTATTACTAACATGGTTAACGACCCTATGATATTAAATATAGCAATAATCAGGATAAATGTAAGAATAATATATACCGCCCATTTTTCGGTGTTCAGAATGTGGTACAGTGATTTATTTTGCTCGGCCTGGTTCCTTACCTCGTAATCGTTACCCGCTTTTTCGATGACTTCTTTTTGAAAGGCATCTACATCAACGCCTGATTGCAGATTGATCTCAATGGCCGACACATTTTTTTCTTCACCCAGCAATCCGCGGGCAAAGTCAAGGGGAACAATAATGCCGTTGTCAAAATCCTGTTGTACTTCAAAAACACCACTTACGCGGATACTTTTCGCCACAAAATCGTCGGCCGGGTTTAAACTGTTTGGCACGATATCTTTTTTTGGCGAATAAATTTCCAGTTCGGTAAAAGGATCTACCGTATTTACGGCCAGATAACTTTGCAAAGCCGAACCAATTACGGCATTATTGCCGCTTCTATTGTGCAGAATAAAATGGCCTTCTTTTATGGTGCTATCTAATTTGGTGTTTTTTAAATAATCTGCGCTTACCCCTTTTACCATCCCAACTGCCTGTTTGTTATTGTATTTTAACAAAGCATTTTCTTGTAGTACCTCCGTAAAAGCGGCAACAGATTTGTTTTTTCTAAGCTGGTTAAAATAAGTGGTATTCGGATCGAAAGTTTTGCCTTTAGCGGGTGTGATGGCAATTTGAGGGGTAATGGTATCGAACATATTCAATACCACAGTTTCTAAACCGTTAAATACCGAAAGGATAATAATCAATGCTGCACTGCCCACCATTACGCCCACCATTGATATGCCCGATATCAGGTTAATGGCATTGGTCGATTTTTTGGCAAAAAGGTACCTTTTGGCAATATAAAACGATGTATTCACAGGGGTAAAGATAGGTAAAAGGTTGAGGGTTTAAAGGTAGAAGGTATTGGGTTGTAAACCTCTACGCTTAAAAAAACTCAAAAACAATAATTAATATTAAAAAAAAGGGTTGTGTTGCTTTTCGAAACCAATGCTGGTAGCTGGTCCGTGGCCAGGGTAAACTTTGGTTTCATCAGGTAATACAAAAAGTTTATCAGAAATGTTTTGAATTAATTGCTGGTGGTTACCTCCCGGAAGATCGGTACGGCCAATGCTGCCATAAAAAAGCACATCGCCACCCATTAAAATATGATCGGCAGCACTATAAAAACATAAATGTGCAGGCGAGTGGCCAGGCGCAAAAATCAGACTTAATGTGCTGTTGCCAAAGGATATGGTTCCGGTTTCAGGTAAAAAAGTATCAGGCTGCGGAGAAACTTCATACCGGGTGAAACCCATTGATGGCGCATAACCAGGAACTGCGTTTAAAATTGCTAATTCGCCTTCATGAAACTGTGGTTTTAAACCATAAGTATCGAAAATAAATTTATTGCCAAAAACATGGTCGAGGTGGCAATGCGTATTTAACAATAAAACGGGTTTAAGATTTTCTTGTTTAATAAAGGCCGCCAGTTCATTCTGCTCAAAACCCTCATACATGCCCGGATCGATAATAACACACTCTTTGGTTTCATCATAAAGCAGATAAGTATTTTCGCTATAAGCGTTGAAGGTGAAGGTTTTTACTGTAATCATAAGTTTTTAGAAAAAAAGCTGATAATCCATCAGGATAAGTTAATTTTTCCACTTAAAAGTGGCAATCAGGGTATCGATATCTTGTTTAATAAATTTAACAACGGGTGCTATCGAATCGTATTGTGGCCGCTCGTTAAAATATAGGGCGCCCCTAAAATAATGTTTCGCGCTATCGGTTAAAAAAAACTGCACAGATGATGCTGTATTTCCTTCTATGGCATAATAAATACCATATACCTTGCGGTTAGGATAGTTGATGATCCTTTGATCGATGGCGCTGGCTTTTATGGTGTGTTTAAAAGCAAGTTTGCGGGCATCTTCTACCATCTCATCATATTCGCCTTTGCCTGATACATCATAATACGTTAAGTGTAAAAAGCCATTAAACTGTTTGAAATGTAAATTGTACCAGTTTTTTTGGGCATCGCGGCTCTGATCCTGCTCTACAGTTGCGTAAGTAGGGTATTCAAAGCTAAAGGGAACCGGTTTAGTAAATGTAGTGTAGTCCTTTTGGGGGAATACGATCCTAAAATAAGCTTTAGGTTTAGGACTATAATCGTGGTTTTGACAGGCAGTTAAGAACCATAGGGCAACAAAAGGAAAACAGATCAGTTGTTTGAATTTCATCGCATAAAATAGTTTCCTTAGCATAAATATACCCGGTTATTTATTCCAGATTACCCAGGCCTTTTCAGCCTGTTTGTATAACATTTCCAGCCCATTTTTTATGCTGGCACCACGTTCTGCAGCTTTTGCCAGGAATGCGGTTTCCAGCGGATTATAAACCAGGTCGTAAGCCAGGTGCTCAGACCCAAGCTGACTGTAATCAATTTCTGGAAAGGTATCAATATTTGGTGACATTCCCAATGGGGTAGTGTTGATCAGCAGTTTGTGCGAGGCCAAAATTTCTGGTGTAAGCCCGGCGTATAGGATAGCGCCTTCAACAGGTTTACGCACCACTACCTGGTATTCGATATTGAGCTTTTCTAAAACATACTTTACCGCTTTTGCCGCTCCCCCATCACCAAAAACCAGTGCTTTTGTATGCTGTGGGCCTAATAAAGGGGTTAAGGATGTTTCAAAACCATAGGCATCGGTGTTATAACCTTTCAAATAATTTTCGTTTTCGAAACTTTTAATGGAAATGCAGTTTACGGCACCGATTTTCTCTGCAGCTTCGTCTACTTCATTTAAATAACAAAGTACGTTTACCTTATGCGGAATGGTTACGTTCAAACCGCAAAGCGATGGGTTTTCGCTCAGTAGGTCAGGCAGTGATTTGATATCTTCAATGGGAAAAAGCTCGTATTGATGATTGGCGATGCCTTCATTTAAAAACTTTTCGGTAAAATATTTTTTAGAGAAAGAATGAGATAAAGGATATCCGATTAAGCCGTATGTTTTCATATTGATATAAATAAGCAAAACCTAACAGGTTTTTAAAACCTGTTAGGTTTATTTAATATGCCCCGCAATGCAATGTTATTAAGTAAAGCCATTAACACAGGTAAAAATAATTTAACCACAGATAAAAAGGATGCGCACAGATATAAAAATCCGCGTGTATCTGTGGTTAAAAATCTTAACTTAATAACATTGACCGCAATGACGGATTTTGTATTTATTTTGCCTGGTTCAGGAAATAATCGAAAGTATCTCCACGTAAACCCAGTCGAATGGTTTCCAAAGGAATTACTTCAGCAGGGGCAATATTGCCCAGGTTTACATTACTGCCGATTAATTTGATAAACCAAACCTGCTGCTCTTTTTGTGGTGCTTCCCAAATAATGGTTTCTTCGGGGATCTGGGTTAAAATTTCGTCAACCAAACCCTCACGCACTTCGCCGCTTCCGCGGTAAATACCTACGTTACCGCCTTCGCGGGCTTCGGCAATTACCTTCCATGATCCGGCTTCAAGTTCGGCCTGCATTAATTTAATCCACTTGTATGGGGCAAATATTTTAGCTGCATCTTTACTGCCTACTTCCGAAATTACCGTTACCTGTTTAGAAAGTTCGCGGATAAACTCACATTTTTTATCATGTTCAATTTCGATAGAACCGTCAGAAACCTCTGCATATTCCATTCCATACTGGTCTAAAACACGTTGATAATCTGAAAACTGGTTGCGGATAATAAAGGCTTCAAATAAGGTTCCCCCAAAATAGGTAGGAATGCCTGCACTTTTATATAAAGCTAATTTTTCTTTAAGGTTTGGTGTTACGTGTGAGGTAGCCCAGCCTAATTTTACGATATCTGTATGTACGCCGGCAACTTCAATAAAATCTTCTACCTGGCGCAGGCTCAATCCCTTATCCATAACCATTGTTAAGCCTTTTTGGCGTGGTTTAGCTGGACGTTCGGGAACGTTTAATAATGGATAATTCATATAGCTACAAAAGTGAAAAAAAAATTGAGATTTATTTGTTAAATTTTTCTCACAAGGTCTTTACCTTATATATCGGTTTATAACGTTCAAAATGGCACTATTATCCTGCAATTGCGGTAAATATTCGAACAAAATATAGTGTTTATCAGGGTCAGTTGTTAAAGCCGTTTCCAGGTATCCCAGCGCATCGCTATAATTGCCCATGGCAAAAAGATAGGCCACCATGCGGTAATAAAGTTCAGCAGCTTCAGGATTGTTCTTAATGGCCTCGGCCATTGTTTCTGATGCTTCGAGCAGTTTTCCCTGCTCGTAAAGCACGGTACTAAAATCTAACCAGGCTTCAATATCCATTGGGTTAAATTCCAATACTTTTTCGTAAGCCTCGATTGATTCATCAATCTGGCCTAATTTATAATAAGCATCGGCCATGGCAAACCAGAAATCAGGGTTCTCGGCCTCTAAATCAATCGCTTTTTTGTAAAAATGAAGCGATTCGAAAAAACGTTCCTCAAAATTCAGCGTAACCCCAATCCCAAACCAGGCATCTGCCATTTTTGGGTCCATTTTTACCGATTTTTTGTAATAAGAACGCGCTTCGTCCATTTTTTCCAGCTTTTCGTAACATTCGCCAATGGCACAATAAGTATCAGCATTGGGTGGTTCGTACTCGAAAGTCTGTTTGTACACATCAATGGCCTCATCGTATTTATCCAACTGTACCAATGCGTTTCCTTTATTGAAATAAGCAGAACTAAAATCTTCTTTAATTAAAATCGCATAATCGTAAGCATCAATTGCTTTTTCAAAAAGATTCAGTTTGTGGAAACTATTGCCCAGGTTGTACCATGCCGCATACGAATATGGATCGGTATCGATATACTGCTGGTAAAACTTGATGCTTTCCTCCTGTTTGTCCAAAACATCATAACAGAAAGCCAGCTCATATAAACCATCCTGGTTTTCCATATTCTGCTCTAAACTCAGCTTAATATAGGTAATGGCATTTTCGTAATCGCTCATGCTTTGGTACACATAAGCCATCTGCAATAAAATCTCGTCGGTACTTTCGGCCAGGCCTAAAGCCTTTTCGTAGTTTTCCAAAGCCTCATCATAACGTTCGGTATTCTGAAAAATATTACCGCGCAGCAGATAAATATCCGGTTCTGACGGTTCTAAAAGTTCAGCCTTCTGCAAAGCGATGAAAGCATTTTCGTTGTTGTTGGTTAAGATGTAAAGATGAGCCTGTTTGATTAAAAAAACAGTTGCATAAGGGTGCTGACTAATTGCAAAATCAACTACCTGCAAAGCTTTGACCGGATCATTTTTCTCAATGTAAAAATCTACAATGTATTCGAAAGCGCCTGCATCGAAAAAATACTGATCCTGATTCCGGAGCATCTCTTCGTAACGTTCTACTGAGCGTTGTGCGTCTTCGTTGGATTCAAAAAAGAATTCTTCTTCCATATATTATACTATTAAAGAACCGTGCCAATTAGCAGAAAAACACATTATAAGTTTACCAATTTTAATTATCCGTTTTTAAAATAATTATTAACATCAATCGCTTAAATCAGTGTAAATGGCTGAATATAAAGCGTATTAACTGTGGTTAAGATGTGTGGATAATCGATAGATTTTTTGCAACATCGCGGTTCCTTTTCCCTTCTTTTACAAAAATACTATAAATTTATGGGATATACGTAATTACGAAGTCATGAAAGGATTAGCCATTTTTGTGCTGTTTTCAATCGGTTTGAGTGCGAATCTGTTAGCTCAAAGCAATGAAGAGGCTGCTGTTAAAAAAGTTATAAACAACCTCTTTACCGGGATGAAAACCGGTGATAGCACATTAACCAGGTCTGCTTTTGCGGCTGGGGCAGTGATGCAAACCATTGTAAACAAAGATGGAAAAGTGAGTGTTAGAACAGAAGCAGTTAACGATTTCGTTAAACTTATCGGTGCGCCACATAAAGAAATATATGATGAACGTATTGTGTTCACTAAAATACTATTAGATGGCCCTTTAGCTGCTGTATGGACGGATTATCAGTTTTACGTTGGCGAAAAATTTAGCCATTGCGGGGTTAATTCCTTTCAATTGGTAAAAGGAGACAAAGGCTGGCAGATTGTTTACATTATTGATACGCGGAGAAAGGAAAAATGTAATTAATTACTTTGCCTTTATCGCTTCTAATGGAGCGTATTGTAAAATATGAATACTTTAGCCAGGTCGTCATCTTCTCTGAGGTTCAGCTGTTCGTTTTTAATAAATGCGGTTATTTCATTTTTTTTATCGCCTAAAACTGTTGCGGTATTTTTTTCTGATGGTGTAAATTTTTGAATGAGCCCGCCTTGATTGGTAAAGTAGATGTTTTGCTGAACCATTTTGTTAACCTTCTTTTTGGTGTACCAATCTTCTGTTACCTCTTTTTTTACTGTATATTGTTTTAGCAATGCGACTTTTCCATCGGCTACTATTTCGTAGAAATTGTTCGATTGTGCTTTCCCCATTTTGGTAAATTGATGAGATTTGCCCAGTGAATCGATTAAAGTAAACGATTGTACCGAATCCTGGATTGCATAAATGTTATCATTCTCCGTATATTCCAATTGCTGCGTTTCTAAATTATAGCGTAAATCCTTAACATTAAATTCCTTCTCACTTAGGGTTTTTATTTTGCCATTAGCATATTTATTGTTAAAGTAAACGCTTCCTTCTACAGGGGTTTTTGCCATCGATTTTAGAAGTGGTTTTGCGCTTGGACCAACTGTTACATTTTGAGCAAAAGAAAAAAATGCCTGAATGGTCAGAAAAAAAAGTAAGTAGAGGCTTTTCATGTGTTTTCTTGATTTAAAATTTCTAAAAATTAAAAACTTAGTTGGTTTTTGGCTTATAACTATTTATTAATCGGCAGGTTTTTTTTCGTGTTGTATTTGTTTGAAATTCTGCTTGCTTTTTAGTTTGAAATTCGTCCTGATTGTAAATTACTAAAACATTTTAGCTATATTTTAAATGCAATTTATAGTATTTTTGATATAAATGATATTTTTTTTGATTTATTGATAAAAATAACTGTAATTCGGGGATTATTAACTTAAACAAACTTCAAAAAACTATGAAAAAACTCGTACTGTGTTTATTCATATTTTTATTTTATGGCATTTTACAAGCAGATGCCCAGAGTAAAAATATTACTGGTAAAGTGGTTGCGTCTAACGATGGACTGCCCCTTCCAGGAGTTACTATCCGTGTAAAGGATACAAAAAAAGCAACCACTACAGGTTCGGATGGTAAATTTACCATCAATGTGGGTCCAAATGATGTATTACAGTTCGCTTATCTTGGGTCTTTACCCAAAGAAATTACGGTTGGTACACAATCAAACCTGAATGTTAGTTTAGAGCCCGATTCGAAAACTTTGAGCGAGGTGACTATTTCTACCGCTTTGGGTATTAAACGTAAACCGAAAGAAATCGGTTATGCCACGCAGCAGGTAACAGGTAAAGCCTTAACCGCAAGCAGGCCTACCAACCTGGCAACGGGTTTATCAGGAAAGGTTGCAGGTTTACAGATTAACCAGGCAAATAATCAGATCGACGCCGGTGATCAGGTGCGGGTTGTATTACGTGGTAACAGGTCATTTACCGGAAACAACCAGGCGCTTTTGGTATTAGATGGTATCATTGTGCCTTTAAGTCAGTTAAATTCGATTAACCCGAATGATATTGATAACGTGAACATTTTAAAGGGTGCCAATGCTGCGGCACTTTATGGTTCAGACGCTTCGAACGGTGTAATTATTGTGAGCACCAAGAGGGGATCTTCTGACGGAGGTAGTATAACCTATACTAATTCCACTTTACTAAATCGTTTAAGTTACTTCCCTAAGCTGCAAACGGAGTTTGGCGGTGGTACTACTCAGGATGATTTTGGATTTGGTCTATATACGCCATTCGAAAACCAAACCTTTGGAGAGCGTTTCGATGGCAGCATCAGACCATTGGGCCGCATCTTAGAAGATGGCACTTACCAGATGGTTCCTTATACCTATAAAGATGGAGAAAAAGAGAATTTCTTCGAAACCGGAATTGACGAGCAGAACGATCTAACCTATTCGGGCGGAAACGAGAACGGAACAACCTATATCAACCTTCAACGTGTGAACAGTAAAGGTTATGTTCCGGGTGATAAATCCAACAGAACTGCGATCCGTATTAACGGAACCCGCAAACTGAATAAATTTTTAGCTGATTATTCATTTAACTATACCCAGAGAAATTACGATAAGAGTAATAATCAGGTATATAACAACGTAATTAATACGCCAGGAAACGTACCATTGACTGAGTACAGTGATTTAAACTCTAAATATGGTAATCCTAACGATTATTATAATGATTACTACAATAGTCCTTATTTCGGCTTACAGCAGAACCGCAACAATGAAAGAAGAGATGATTTATTGGGTAATGTTTCATTTACCTATAAGCCTGTTGATTGGTTAAGCCTGTTGGCAAGAGGTGGTTTGAGTACAAAAAATACTCAAGGTAAAGATAAAAACTATGCCTACACTTATTCGGATTTTGCACATAACTCCGGCAAAGGCATAGCAGCTAACCAATACACAAAATCATCGGTGCGCGATTACAATGAATTTGAAAGCAGGTACACTGGCGATTTTCTTGCAACAGCTACTAAAACGTTTAACCAATTCAAATTTACTTTAATTGGCGGAGCGCAGGTGATTCAGAAGAACTATAAGTACATGACGCAAGCCGGAAATGATTTGGTAGTTGATAATCTTTTTAACCTTAATAACCGCTCAGGTGAGATTGTTGGTTCTGAAAACGAGCGCAACTCCCGTCAGCTGGGTTTATTTGGAGATTTAACCGCTACCTATCATGATTACTTAACCATTCATATCTCTGGTAGAAATGACTGGGATTCAAGATTAGCAAAAAGCAACCGCTCGTTTTTTTATCCTGCCATTGATGCAGCTTTAACACTTACAGATGCAATCCCTGCGTTAAAAGAAAGCAAAATCATCAGTAACTTAAAAATCCGTGGAGGTATTTCTAAAGTATATGCGGTACAGATCGATCCGTATAAATTACTCTCTACTACCAGTCCGGCGGGAAACTTCCCTTATGGTAGTACGGCAGGATACTCTATTGATAACGCTGTGTATGATCCTAACCTGAAACCAGAACAGACCATTTCAAAAGAAATTGGTGTAGATATCGGTTTCTTAAATAACCGTATTACCTTAGAAACATCTGCTTATTTGCAGAATACCAAAGATCAGGAAATCATCAATGGTATAGATTTGTCAGGCACCACCGGCTATACAAGTGCAGTAATTAATACTGGCGAAGGCCAAAATAAAGGAATCGAGTTTAGCTTAAACGCGGCACCGGTAATTGGATTCTCAAATGGATTTAGATGGAATGTTGGTGTAAACTATTCGTACAACACCAATAAAGTTTTATCGCTATATCAAGGTCAGAATCAATTGGGTATTGGCGACAACAACTATATCGTAGTTGGTCAGAGTTTTCCTTCATTACAGGTGAGTAGCTACCAAACAGACCCGCAGGGCCGCGTTATTGTAGATGCTAATACAGGTTTACCAATTTCAAACCCGATTAATAAGGATTTCGGACAAACGAATCCAAGCAGTGTACTGGGAATTAACACCAGCTTTACCTTCAAAAACTTTACGCTATCAGGTGTTGCAGAATACCGCAGTGGTAATGTTTTCTACAATAGTTTCGCAAGTACACTAGATTTTGCTGGCGTTAGTTATACTTCTGCACAGGCTGGACGTGAACGCTTTATTTATCCAAATTCAGTAATTCAAACTTCACCAGGTGTATTTGTACCAAATACCAATACTACTACTATACAAGGGAATGGATCTTTTTGGGCTGATGGTATCCGTAACAACACCGCATCTAATTATGTAATGAGTGCTGCATTCTGGAAAATCAGGGAACTATCTTTGGCTTATCAGGTGCCAACACAATGGTTACAGAGCAAAGCGAAGTTTATTAAGAATGCAAGTATTGCCTTGATTGGAAGAAACCTGTTTATGTTCAGACCTAGTGATAACATTTATACTGACCCGGAGATTAACGTTGGAACAGGAAATGCACAGGGCGTGAATAATTTGAATCAAACGCCTCCTACACGTATTTATGGTTTTACCGCAACAATTGGCTTTTAACAATTAACAAAAAACATGAAAAAGAAATTAATATATGTGTTTATGGTATCGGCAGTATTAATGCTTGGTGCCTGTAAAAAGGGTTTTTTAGATATTAATGATAATCCCAACAACGCTACAAATGTTAAGCCTGCTTTAATATTAACGGGTGCTTTAAACAATACTGCTGCATACACTACTGGCGGTTCTATTTTTTACAGCTTTGCAGCCTTATGGATGAATTATTGGATGACACCGGGTGGTGTTTCTGGATGGTATGAAGAGCGTTCGTACAATTTTACTACCAACTGGAGTGGTTCCACAACACTTTGGGGCAATCTTTATGATAATCTTAACGATTACGCCTCCCTGGAAAAACAGGGTAAAGCGACAGGGCAAAATTTCTTTGTGGCTGTAGCCAAAACAATGAAAGCCTGGGATTACCAATACCTGGTAGATTTTTACGGTAATGTGCCTTACACACAGGCGTCTAAATCGGTTCTTTTTCTTAATCCTAAATACGATAAAGCACAGGCAGTTTATGAAGATCTTGCCAAACAATTAGATACAGCAGCAAATTTATTCAAAACAGCAACTGTAAGTCCATCGGATATTTCAGCAGATATTTACGCTAAGGGAGACGTGAAAAAATGGGGTAAATTTGCCAATACGTTAAAACTTAGGATTCTTTTGCGTCAATCGGAAATACCTGGAAGGGAACAATATATCAGAGATGAGATTGCAAAAATTACGGCAAATGGATTTGGGTACATTGGAACAGGAGAAGGAATGTTTAACAATCCGGGATATTTAAATACATCCGGCAAGCAAAATCCATTCTGGGGAGTATACGGTTATGCTGCCAATGGCGACAAAACAGCATCACACACTTATATGCTAGCCAGCACATACGGCATGGATTTCCTTAAAAATAATAGCGATCCAAGATTAGGCAAGTTCTACAGCACAGTTAATGATGGTGCAGGAAGCTCCTATGTAAGTTTGGTTTGGGGACAGGATGTAAATTTCGATCAAACACTCACTACAGTTTCTGGCATTGGTAAAGGTGTACTAAAATCATTTGATCAATCTCAGCCTATTATGACAGATTTTGAAAGTTTATTCATTCAGGCTGAAGCAGCCCAAAGGGGATATATTACCGGTAGTGCACAAGCAAATTATGAAGCAGCTGTAACGGCTAACTTTGTTTACCTGGGTTTAACCGCTGCAGATGCTGCAACTTACCTTGCCAATCAGTCTGTGGCAACCTGGGCAAGCAATACCGATAAAATTGCCCTGATCATTAAACAGAAATGGGCAGCAATGAACGGTACAAATGATATCGAACCTTGGACAGATTACAGGCGCTTAGAGCTTCCTGCTGACATGCCGATTTCTATTGCTTCAACAGTAACCACTAAAAAGATTCCGGTAAGAATGTTGTATCCGCAAAGGGAATATAACACCAACTCTGCGAATGTAATTGCAGAAGGTACAATTAACCAATTTACTACTAGAATTTTCTGGGACGTTAAATAAATCAGTTAAAACAATGAAAAATAAAAATATATTCAACGGACTTGCGGCAATGTTATGCATTGTAAGTCTTTCGTCTTGTTTAAAAAATAAGAACGAACAACCTGATTTTTCGGCTACAACTCCTGTTGTCGAAATCCCTGTTGGCTCGCCGGTTGGTGATGGCGGTGTAAATTCGTTAAGTACCTCGCTTATCCAGCAGGATACACCCAGCGATTACTTTTACTATATCAACTATGCTGCTTCCAGCACAAAGGCAACTGATATTAAAGTAACCTTATCGGTAGATCCTGCTACACTTGATAAGTATAATGCTGCCCATACTGATGCACCATTAACCATAGTGCCATCGAATGCCTTCAGCACCTCTATAACCATTACCATTCCTGCGAATACCCGTAGAGTACAGATTCCTGTGAAATTTGTAAGTACAGCGCTGGATCCTGCGCTTAGTTATGGATTGCCAATAAAAATTACTGATGCATCGGGAGAGGTGATCAGTAAAAATTTTGGTGCAGTGGTAATCAAGGTTGCGGTTAGAAACCGTTATGATGGAAAATATACTTTAAAAGGCTATGTTTTTAGAGAAGGTGACACTGGTGGTCTTACCGGGTACTTTAAAAATTTAAGTAAAGATTTGTCAAGTAATGGTGCCAATGCTGTCAATTTTGCTCAAATTTGGGCTGATGGAAATGGCGCAGGAGGTATTGATGGTTTAACCATTAATGTTAATCCTGCAACCAACAAAGTGACGATGAAAAGTACAGGTAATGCAACTTTAGCTAACGATCCGGCTTACGATAACCGTTACGATCCGGCCACTAAAACTTTTTATCTTTCTTTTAAATGGGGTGCTAGTCCGACAAGCAGGTATGCTACAGATACACTTACGTATGTATCACCTCGTTAAGAAATAAAAAACATTTTTTCAAAGCCTCAGGGATTATTCCTTGGGGCTTTTTTATTGGATAGAAATAGTTTTACATCATAGTGGCGTTTAGGTACAGCTGTTGGTGCTACTATTTAGGGCTGCTATACGCCAATGTATAAGCCGTTCCATCGGAACGCCTGATGGGTAGAAAAAAATGTTTACATATTTTTTCGTTCCGTAGGAATGTTTGGTAACAGCAAGGGCCGGCAATGTTTACCATGCCAGCCCTTTGTTAAAAAATGCGATTTAATAATTATTCTTTTTCTAAATCTGCAGCACCTTTTTTAAACAGTTCTGCCTGTTTGTTCAGGTTTGTTTTGGCCTCTCCGCTGGCTGCTGCGGCCTGTTTTGCTTTGGCCTGTGCAGTGGCGGTATAAGCGCCTGCCAACTGTTTATTTAAATACGATTGCAGTTTTAATCTTTCAATCGCGCTGCTGATGTTGTTAATTCCTTTTTCGGTAATAGCAGGGTTTGTATTTGCCCTTAAATACTGGAAATACTGACCAATTACACCGAAAATTTTATTGCGGTCGCCGGTGAGCATAATGTTCTCGTAAAACGCCTGGTGCTCATCTTTCGGATCGCTGATGTAAAGCGATGCAATAGAAGGTGCAATGTGGTCTTTCGTATCCGCATCTAAAGCTGATAATGCTGCAATACTTTCTTGTGGGGCCAGTTTGGTTAAACCACTAATGCCTGCAGCCAGTACTTTATACGATCGGTCTTTGAGGCTTTCTAACATCAATGCCTTATAGGCCTGATCGCCGGTTTCTGATAATTTTATAATCGCAGCAGATCTTACCTCGGTATCTTTATCGCTTTTTGCCATTTGAAGCAAAATTGGTAAGGCTGCGGCTTTTATGTTTGCATCTTCCAGGTTAATGCCATCAATGCTTAAAGCACGTAAATCGCCTGATTTATCCTTTAATCCTTCCAACAATACCTGCTGACCGCTGTTGGCTTTGCTCTGCATAATAAATTGCAAAGCCTCAATCCTATTGGCATAGCTAGGTGCATTTTTATACTGGAAATAATAGTTTTCGGCTGTTTTATTATCATTGGATTCTCCAACGATGATTTTGTCTACGTCAAAATCGATCAGATCCGGTTTAGCGCTTACTTCAAAACTAAAATTTTGCTCACGGCTGTTGATCAGGATATCTTTTCTGATTTTTTTACCACCCGCATAAATGTCAATTTTAACCGGTAAGGTAAAAGTCTGTACGCTCGAATCCTGAGTTTGTTTCACTTTAATGGTTGCTTTACCGTTTTCATACCCATAATCGATGCTTAAAATCGGGTGGCCACCATTGTAATACCACTGGTTAAAGTAAGGGCTCCAGTCTTTACCGGTCACATCCTCCATCGCTAAACGTAGCTGGTGAGTTTCGCCATTTTTGAAAGCGTTTGTAGTTAAATAGCGGTTAAGCGATTTGTAAAAAGCTGCATCGCCCATCTGGTTTTTAAGCGCATATAAAATGATCGAACCTTTGGCATAACTCACATTATCAAACATGTCTTCTTTATCGTTATAATAAAAACGGGCCAATACCGGACTTTCGCCTTTCTTGGTCGATCCTAAATAGGATTGAAGTTTTTCATAACGTGATTTGTCTTCTGCATCCTGACCCGCATCATGTCCATGCCAGATTACTTCGCCAAAAGTGGCAAAAGATTCGTTCATGGTTAAGTTAGACCAAGATTCGGCTGTTACATAATCGCCAAACCACTGGTGGAAAAGTTCGTGTGCAATGGTTCCTTCTTCATTCCCGTCTAATAATTCGCGGTCTGTTTTTTGTACCTGCTCACCGTGTAAAGTTGCGGTCGTGTTTTCCATCGCACCCGAAACATAATCTCTGGCCACTACCTGCGAATATTTATTCCATGGATAATCTACACCTAAAATATTGCTGTAAAACTGGATCATGTCGGGTGTTTTTCCGAAGATTTGTTTAGCATAAGGAGCAAATTTAGGCTCCAGGTAATAATTTACCTCTTTACCTTTATAGGTATCTTTGGTAACCTTAAACTCTCCAATGGCCATCATAAATAAATATGGCGAATGCGGCAGGTCCATTTTCCAGGTATCGGTTCTGGTGCCATCGGCATTGGCTTTCTGACTAACTAATTTGCCGTTAGAAAGTGTGGTGTATTTCGATTTTACGGTCATCGAAATTTCTTCGGTGGTTTTCTGATCAGGTTTATCTATCGTAGGAAACCAGGCTGACGATGATTCCGTTTCGCCCTGTGTCCAGATCTGTGTTGGTTTATTTTTATCGGTACCATCAGGGTTGATAAAATAGAGGCCTTTGGCATCGGTTATGGCTGCACTTCCTTTTACTTTAAGCTCATCTGGTTTGGCGGTATAAGCGATATAAATGGTATAATTTTCTGTATTGGTGTACTTTTTATTGAGGGTGATGTGCAATTTATTGTCGTTATACACATATTTAAGTGGCGTATTTCCTTTTGCGCCAACCATGGCAACCGTTTTAATGTCCATGCCCTGCGCATCGAGGGTTAAAGAATCTGTAGGGTAAAAGTGGGGTTTTAAGGTTACCCATTCCTTACCATTCAAATAGCGTTTTGCATAATCAAAAGACACATCGAGTTTGGTGTGCACCAGGTCATTAACCTTAGTTGCAGTTACGCGGTAAACACTTAGGTTGTTTGACTTTTCTGTAGGTTGTTCCTGTGCGAAAAGTGGATGAGCCATAAAAGCTGAAACCAGTATTACCCCACAGGCAATAAATTTTTTATTCATTTTTTAAGATTTTATAAGTCAGTTATCTTTAAAGCAAGATATTAAGAATTGTGGTAAAAGTAAAGCACCAAATGTAACCTGCTTTAACTTAATTTTTTGTTTTTTTGTGTAAATCGTTAGATATATGACTACAGATATTCAATCCATTTTAAACAGATTAGGTATAAAAGCAGATAATGCAGCCTATAGTACGGGAAGCAATTGGGGCGGAGCAACGAACACAGAAAAATTAGAAAGCTACTCGCCAGTTGATGGTAAACTGATTGCTTCAGCAAGCGTTGCAAGTGTTACAGATTATGATGCCATTGTGGTAAAAGCAGAAACGGCATTTAAGGAATGGCGTACTGTGCCTGCGCCGAAAAGAGGAGAAATTGTACGTCAGTTTGGCGATGCCCTGCGCGAAAATAAAGAGGCATTAGGCACGCTGGTTTCTTATGAAATGGGTAAAAGTTTGCAGGAGGGATTTGGCGAAGTACAGGAAATGATCGATATCTGCGATTTTGCGGTAGGTTTATCGCGGCAGCTTTATGGTTTAACCATGCATAGCGAACGCCCCAGCCACCGGATGTACGAACAATGGCATCCGCTGGGTATTGTAGGTATTATTTCGGCCTTTAATTTTCCCGTAGCGGTTTGGAGCTGGAATGCAGCTTTGGCTCTCGTTTGTGGGAATGTATGCATTTGGAAACCGTCAGAAAAAACACCTCTGACTGCCATTGCATGTCAGCATATTATTGCAAAGGTTTTTAAAGCCAATAATGTTGCAGAAGGGGTTTGTAACCTGGTATTGGGCGATAGAACAGTAGGTGAATTAATGACAAATGATAGCAGGGTTCCGTTGGTTTCAGCTACCGGATCAACCCGTATGGGTAAAGCAGTTGGTGCAGCGGTGGGTGCACGTTTAGGTAAAAGCCTGCTCGAATTGGGTGGTAACAATGCCATCATTATTTCGGAACATGCAGATCTGGATATGAGTTTAATCGGCGCTGTATTTGGTGCGGTTGGCACTGCCGGACAACGTTGTACTTCTACCCGTAGGTTGATTATTCACGAAAGTGTATATGACGCTTTTACCGCGAAACTGGTTAAAGCTTATGGACAACTGCGCATTGGCGATCCACTGGATCAAAATAACCATGTTGGTCCGCTGATTGATACCGATGCTGTTGCAGCTTATTTAGATTCGATAGAAAAATGTAAAGCAGAGGGTGGTAATTTTGTGGTAGAGGGCGATGTTTTATCGGGCGATGCTTATGCAAGCGGATGTTATGTAAAACCTTGCATTGCTGAAGTTCAGAATGATTATAAAATTGTTCAGCACGAAACTTTTGCGCCAATTTTATACCTGATTAAATATAAAACATTAGATGAAGCCATTGCCCTGCAAAACGGCGTTCCACAAGGTTTATCTTCAGCCATTATGACCTTAAATTTAAGAGAAGCAGAACATTTCTTATCTGCTAAAGGATCAGACTGTGGTATTGCCAACGTAAATATTGGTACCTCTGGTGCCGAAATTGGGGGTGCTTTTGGTGGTGAAAAAGAAACCGGTGGCGGTAGAGAAAGCGGATCGGATGCCTGGAGGGCTTATATGCGCCGGCAAACCAATACGATCAATTATTCGAATACTTTACCATTGGCGCAGGGAATTAAATTTGATTTGTAAAGAAGAATCGTCATTGCGAGAAGGAACAACGAAGCAATCTATGTTTAACAAAAAAAGGCGCTGAAATCTAAATTCAGCGCCTTTTTGGTAAAATATATGATGGAGTTAGAATAGTTTTTCTAATATATCTAATTGTATGTCATCGTAACGGGATTTGTTGTTTTTTGCCAAAAGTGGTTTTCCGGTTAGTCTGATACTAGTTTCCTGAGCAGTAAAACCGGCCATGTTTATTTTGGATGCTACACCCATTACAGCCAGGTGTGTATCGGTAGTACCTTCTAATTTTAAGGATGCATCATCTTTTACATTTGTTGACAAATTAACGGTATTGGATTTAATACCTGCCGATGCTTCATCATTTAAAATAACGCTTAGGTTTAACAGGTTGAAATTTCCGGCAGTGCTTACACTTGCAGTATTTGAAGCTTCGATAGCAGTTAAATTATTTACATGTGCAATAACTGTTAATGTATTTTTATCGAATGAACTGATCCTCAATTCTGCTCCCT
This sequence comes from Pedobacter roseus, assembly GCF_014395225.1. Lineage (NCBI taxonomy): Bacteria > Pseudomonadati > Bacteroidota > Sphingobacteriia > Sphingobacteriales > Sphingobacteriaceae > Pedobacter > Pedobacter roseus. The sequence goes on along the minus strand of NZ_CP060723.1, from coordinate 5,173,262 downwards.
GTTGTTGTACCAAGGCATTTTTGGTGTAATATTGATCGTACACTTCAACACTTTCGTTAGCATCCTGAACAAGGATCAGTTTCACATTTCCGGATACCACAATTTTGCTGATGTTTTTAACTTTTGTTAATGCAGTGTAGCTGGCATTATTTTCTGTTGCGTTTGCTACTTATGTTGCGCTGCTAAGAGTAAGCATTACTAATGCTGCTGCGAATAAATTTTTGATAGAAGTTTTCATGACCTTAATATTTTTATGTTTATAAATCTTTATTTTAAATCCCTAATAATTAGGTGGTTTTGTAATTAAGACTGCGATCTGGTTAAAACGTTTCAGCCGATTATGGGCTATTATACCATGAGCTTGTATTTATAGACGAACGCCAAAATAACCTATACGAAAACCTGCTTGTTTTTTGAAACATCGACAAACAAAAATGGCCGGTCTGGTTAAAGGCCGGCCATTTATTAGAAAAAGATTTGGTTTATAGCTTTTTAATGAGCAGATAACTCTTTGTTTCACTCCAAAAATAATCCTTACCATCATCTTCGTAATAGGTGCTTTGTAAAGAGGTAACGATGATGGTGTATTGATACCCATTAATATTTTTAGAAACACTCATCAGCTTTGCGGGGTAAAGGTATTCTTGTTTTTTATTTGTCGCCTTTAAGGCACCTTTTTTATATGCATCAACTGCTTGCTTAAATACTTCTTTTAAATCAAGCTGCAGTGCTGGTTGATTATTAACCAATAGCAGGAGTTTTGAACCGATTTTATTAGTTGTTAAATCTGTCCCATAAAGCCGGGTTATTTTTTTTTCCTGATATCCATTCATTTCGATCAGGTAATCATAGCCCTTAACATTTAAAATCTGGTTTTGATCATTTTGGAGGGTAATACCCACACCGTGATCGTATTCCAAATCACCTTTAACTTTAAAAATAGCCAATGCGGTATCAACCTTGTTCATGCGCATGCTGTACCGATAGCTATTGGTAGCATCTATTTTTTCTTCTATTTTACCAAGATCTCTTTTGGTAAAGGGTTGAAGGGTTTTTAATCCGTGGGTGTACACCAGATATCTGATTACCGCTGGTTTTTCTTTAATATCGTCTTTTTTCTTACTGCCCATGATCCGCTTTAACCGGCTTAACTGCGAATATTTAGATATAGAAAAGGCACTTTGCGGGCCATAAGTAGCCAATAGCGAAATGATGCACAAACTCAGCGGGATTACCTTAATATTCTGCTTTTTACTAAAAAGAAAATAGATGGTTATACCTGCCAGCCATAAAGCCAGTGCTGTTAAAATATACCTACTTTCTGTAATGCCATAATGACCAACCCTTTTCCAAACAGCAAGCAATAAAAGCACCACTAATGGGATCATCATTACATAAAAGAACTTTGAAAACAGTTTAATCCAGCTATTGCCTTCCGTTTCTTTAACCGGAAAAACCAGGAGCAAGGATAGGATCCCAAAAACAGCGTAACCTAAAATCAAGCTGGAGACCAAACCTTTTGGCAGTTCCCATAACACGGCGATCTTGAGTTCGTAAACGAGTAAAATCGCTAAATAAATAGTCACCAGTGGAATAAGTACGAATTGGGCAAATATTTTTAAGCCTTTTGGGTAACTATGATCCTCTTCCAGCAGTTGGTAATCGCTTGGGATGCCTGCTAAAAAGAATATTGTATTAAACCCCGCACTAATAATGGCAAATAGGGTCATGTATGTTTGCCATTTAATTTCGGCATTAAACAATCCGTCAATGGCAACCAAGGCAATAGCCAAACCAGCATATAGTACCGCAGAATAAAGTGCAGAGGTAAGAAACCGAAGAAAAAGGGCTTTATTAAACTGCCAGAACCCATTTACTTTGTCCTGCCCGATAAATGGTGCAAAGGCTACAAGCAAATGGAAGGCAAAAGCAAATAAGAAAATGCGATAAAGATCTGCCGAATAGTTTGCTGGATCGAGGCTAAAATAAAGCAAAACGCAGATGAGTACGCCACCTGAACGCAATAACCACTTTTTCTTTAATGCGTATTGGTTACGTTCTGAAATTAAATCGAGGGCCAATAAGAGCGTGAGCGCCATGTTTAAAATGGCAATTGCCTTTATTAAATGATCTTTTAAATTTTCGTTCTGTTCTGAATAGTCCCGATAATCAGAAATATGGATATAATAGCACCAGCACAATGTTGCAGCAATTGCAAAGATAAACTGTAGCGGAAAACGTTTAACTACGTTTACAAATCCATTGTAAAGCTGTTGGAGAGAAGGTAATTTCATGTAATTTTTTTATTAAAGATAGTTGCTTTCGAGCTTAATGGCTAAGGTTCAAGATTTAATTTGTTAAAAAAGGTTAAACCATTAGCGGCAACTAATATATTAGTTTTATATTCGGGCTACAAAACCAAATCTTATCTATGACACGTCTATTACTCTCGTTGTGCTTTTTAGTATTGATCTCCTCCTACTCAAAAGCACAGGGCCTCCACACCATTAAAGGCCGAACGATTGACACGGCTTCCACCACCCTTTTATCCGGAACTTCCGTCGCAATTTTAAATGCAAAAGATTCTACGCTGGTGAAATTTACCAGAACAGCAGAAAATGGTACTTTCGAACTCAGTGGCATTAAAAACGGAAAGTTTATTTTATTGGTATCCTATCCGAAATATGCCGATTTCGTAGATCATTTTACCTTAGATTCTACCACGCAGATAAAAGATTATGGAAAGGTTAACCTTACCGGAATGGCTAAAATCCTTGCTGATGTAATTATTAAAGGAAACCGTACAGCCATAAAAATAAAAGGCGATACTACAGAGTTTGACCCCAAAGCATATAATATCGAGCCCAATTCGAAAGTGGAAGACCTGATTAAACAGTTTCCGGGTTTTCAGGTAGATAAAGACGGTAAAATTACGGCCCAGGGAAAAACGGTTCCGAAAGTACTGGTAGATGGGGAAGAATTTTTCGGTGATGATCCTACCCTGGTAACCAAAAACCTCCGTGCTGATATGGTAGAATCGGTTCAGCTTTATGATAAAGCAAGCGATCAGGCCAGTTTTACGGGTATTGATGATGGTGAAAAAACCAAAACACTGAACATCAAACTAAAAGAAGATAAAAAGAACGGTTATTTTGGTAAAGTACAGGGCGGTTATGGAACCAAAGATTTTTATCAGGGACAGGCTATGTTCAATAAGTTTTGGGGTAAAAAGAAATTTTCTGCCTATGGTATTTTAGGCAATAACGGAACGGTAGGCTTAGGCTGGGATGACCGTGATAAATACAGTGGATCGAGCGGCTTAACGGTGAGTGATGACGGTGGAATGTATTTCAGCTATGGCGGGGGTGATGATTTTGATAGTTATGATGGGCAGTATAATGGCCAGGGTTTACCTGTAGCCAGAACCGGAGGCTTACATTTCGATAACAAATGGAATAAGGATAAAGAATCGTTTAACACAAATTATAAAATTGGATCAATCAGGGTTTCGGGTAATAAAAATTCAATAAATCAGAACAATTTCTCGTCGGTTATCCAGAACAATACTTCAGATGAAACTTTCGATAACGACATGTTCAGACAAAAACTGGATGCGATGTATGAAATAAAGATCGACACCACTTTAACGATGAAAGTTAATGTTGATGGAGCTTTGAAAAAAAGCAATACCTCAAATCATTTTGTAACCAAAACTACCGATGGCAACGATGGCTTCTTAAATTCATCAAACAGAACATTAAGCAATGAAGTAGATGATCAAAATTTTAACATGAACATTTTGTTTACCAAAAAATTAAAGAAAAAAGGGCGTACATTATCATTAAACTTAAATCAATCTATAAACAAAAGTAACGGTGAAGGATATTTAAACTCGCTAAATAAGAGGCTCGCAAAACCCGATAGTCTTACCAATCAATTAAAGATAAATGATATAACCAATAATGCCTTCAAATTGAACTTAGCTTATACAGAGCCATTATCGAAAACTTTAACTGTAATTGTAAACTATGGTTTAACTTTAATGAATGGAAAATCGGATCGGCTATCCTTTAATCAATCTGGCAGTGGCAGATATGATATTTTAGATACCCTTTACAGTAACAACTTTGAATTAAACCAGACGATTAATCAGGCTGGTGCAATTTTCAACTATAAAAAAGGTAAAACAGTTATCAATTTTGGATCGAAGTTTAGTGGTGTAAATTTTAAGCAGGATGATATTTACCACAATAAAAGCTATGTAAGAAACTTTATTAATTATATGCCCCAGGCAACATATCAATATCGTTTTTCTCAGCAAAAATCATTACGGATTAGTTATAATGGTAATACGGACCAGCCTACACTTGATCAACTTCAGCCAGTTAGGGTAAATAATGACCCGTTTAATGTTGTGGAAGGAAATCAGGATTTAAGGCCATCATTCAGGAGCAATATTAATGCAAGTTATAACTCTTACAAAGTTTTAACCAATCAATCGATCTGGCTAAGCGGTTCTTACAGTTTTACCTCAAATCCAATTATTAGTGATGTAACAACTGACGGTGTTGGTAAAAGTACCTATCGCTACATTAACTATAATGATAAAATGCAGACCAATTTTTATCTATATGGACAGATAAGCAGGAAAGTAAGTACCCTTGGCGACATCAACCTAGGTTTAAACGTAAATGCTAATGGAAATTCTTCTTATAACTTCCTTACTATCAACAATAACAGAGCCTTAAATAATACCAAAAACTATACTTATGGTGGTGGGCTAAATATTTCAAAATACGCTGAGAAGAAATATAGTTTTTATTCACGGTTTGGTCCATCATACAATATATCCAGAGCAAGTATCGGTAGTAATAGTGATGGTTGGGGATGGACTGGTTATGCCTCAGGCAATGTACAATTACCAGGGAAATTTGAAATATCTACAGATGGCGAATACCAATACAACGGAAAAACACAAGTGCTTACTGAAAGCTTTGAGCGTTTTATCTGGAATGCATCGATAAGTAAAAAATTCTTCAAAACTGAAAATTTAAGGTTCTCTGCAACCGTTAATGATATTTTAAACCAGAATGTAGGTTTTAACCGTTCAGCAACGAACACCACCATTAGCCAAAACAGCTATACCACCATTCGGCGGTATTTAATGTTCTCTGTCTCTTGGGATTTTAGTAAAATGGGCGGCGGCGTTAAAACACAGAAATAATCATGAAAACTACACTAAAATATATCATCCTATTTGCTGTTATTTTCATCAGCAGCGATCTTTTTGCCCAAAATGTACATTTCGTTCAAAATGGTGTAATCGAATTCGAGAAAAGATCCAATATGTACGCATTGATCAAAAAGAAGATCGATAAGGACAATGAATCTTATCTGAAAGAGGCTTTTGAGCAGTATAAAAAAAATAATCCTCAGTTTAAAGTTGCCAAAAGTACCTTAAATTTTAACAGGGATAAAAGCTTGTATAAATGGCCAACGGTAGAAGAAACGGTAAATAGCAACTGGTTAGCATCAGATGTACTGGCAGATTTGAAAAATACCATTGCCACAAATTTCGATCAGCAAACCAGTACAACGCAAAAAAGCGTGTACGAAGATACATACCTGGTTAAAGACAGCGTACGTAAAATTAACTGGAAAATTACCGATGAAACGCGGGAAATTGCAGGTTACGAATGTCGCAGGGCAAATGCCATCATTATGGATTCTGTTTATGTAGTGGCTTATTATAGTAACCAGATTGCTGTTTCGGGCGGTCCTGAATCTTTTACCGGATTACCCGGGATGATTTTAGGTTTGGCTTTGCCTCACGAAAACGTAACCTGGTTTGCAACTAAGGTGACAGAAGTAACGGTGTCCGAAAAAGATTTAACAGCGCCAACTAAAGGAAAACCTACTGATAATAAAGGTTTAAAAGCCATATTGCTTGGAGCGATGAAAAACTGGGGCGAATATGCACATCCTATTTTTAAAGCCTTTTCGCTTTAGCACGATAGAATAGGTTCTTATAATTATGTTTATTTTAGCGTAATCAATAATATAACATGTATAGTGCACTTTATAGCCATATTAATAAATTTATAGATTTGAGTGCCGGTGAGCAAGACATTCTTGCACCGATGCTCAAATCTTTTTCTGTTAAAAAGAAAGCATTTTTGTTAACGGAAGGGCAAACGTGCAGGGCAAATTATTTTGTGGCAAAAGGCTGCCTCAGGCTCTATTTTATTGATATTAAAGGCGCTGAGCAAACCACTCAGTTCGCCATCGAAAATTGGTGGATTACCGATTTAACCAGCTTCCTTTTCCAACAGCCGACAGAATTTTATATCCAGGCGGCAGAAGCAACAGAAGTAATAGCCATTGAACACCATCATTATGATGAAATGTTCCATAAACTGCCTAAACTGGAGCGCTATTTCAGGTTGATCTTGCAGAAAAATCATCAGGCTTCGCAGCGGCGGATAAAATTCCTTTACAGCCAAACGGCTGAAGAAAGGTACCGCCATTTTAACAGTTTATTTCCCGAATTTGTACAGCGCGTGCCACAATATATGCTGGCTTCTTATTTGGGTTTCACTCCGGAGTTTTTAAGTAAAATCAGGGCGAAGAAATAATCTTTTGTTAACCGCAACAATTAGGCTTGCATTGATAATAAGCCACGGAAACACAGATTAACACGGAGAATTTTGCTCATATCTGTGTTCATCCATTTTATCTGTGGTTAATTCATCAGTTTGTTATGGGATAACAAAAAACTGATTCTATTTAACGACTTCAGATCTGTGATTTCTGTGTTTCTGTGGCAAAAATAATGTTTGTTGAGCCACCAAACAGTGTATTAGAGTTTTTGAGTAAGATCAGGGCGAAGAAATAATCTTTTGTTAACCACAAAATTGGGCTTACATTGATAATAAGCCACGGAAACACAGATTAACACGGAGGATTTTGCTCATATCTGTGTTTATCCTTTTTATCTGTGGTTAATTCATCAGTTTGTTATGGGATAACAAAAAACTGATTCTATTTAACGACTTCAGATCTGTGATTTCTGTGTTTCTGTGGCATAAATAATGTTTGTTGAGCCACCAAACAGTGTATTAGAGTCACTAAGCCATTGTGTGCGATGTGCTATCTGTGTTCCCGTGCCTCAGTGGCAAAAAATAATCTTTTTGGGTCACCAAACAGTGAATTAGCTCGATCATTCATTTCTTAAACTACATTAAGTTTTTTGTTTTTTTTGATGCCGACCTTTACATCGTAATCAAAAAACAAATAAAATGGAAAACAGAATTGATATCCCAAAAGTAGAACCTGCAGCTTACCAGGCCATGTATGGTTTAGAGAAATATTTATCAACCAGTAAGTTAGATCCAATCCTTTTAGAGCTGATTAAAATGCGTGCTTCGCAGATTAACGGCTGTGCATTTTGTTTAAATATGCACTCTACCGATGCCCGTAAAATAGGCGAAACTGAACAACGTTTATATCTATTAAATGCCTGGAGAGAAACAACCTTATTCACTGAAAAGGAAAAAGCAGTTTTGGCTTTAACAGAAGAAGTAACATTAATTAATCACCATGTTTCTGACACCACTTACCAAAATGTAGCAAGCTTTTTCAACGAGCAGGAGGTGGCACAGCTTATTATGGCCATTGTAACCATCAATGCCTGGAACAGGCTCGCAATTACTGCAAAAGTAATGGTAGGGTAGTTAATTTCAGACCTCGCAGGTTTTTAAAACCTGCGAGGTCTAATTTTGTGCTCCGTTAATCTTCTTCAATTCCTCATAAACCAACCGTGCAACTTCTTTAGCGCCTTCTGGCTGGAAATGCGTGTTATCTTTCTGCCCTTTCGGGTAAGCTTCATATTTTGCCGAATCTAAATTCATGAAATAATGTTTGCTTACAAATTCGTTTCCTTTGGTGATGAAAAAATCTGCTGAAAGCGAAGTAAGATCGATAATGGGTACGTGGAGCTCCTTTGCTATATCCTTTACCGCCTGTGGATATTCGCCATGTGCGCTGCCCAGTTTGCCGTCTTTCCATGGGTAATTGCGGGTAACAGGCGTAATAAGAACAGGCAAAGCACCTTTTGCTCTGGTTTCCTTCACATACATCCTTAAAAAATCTTTATAACCCGGAATATCTACGTAACGTTCAGGTTTATCTTTCGCCGCATCGTTATGTCCGAACTGGATCAATACCAGGTCGTTTTTGTCTAAAGTTGACAAAACATCTTTCCACCTGCCCTCTTCAAAAAAAGTCCGGGTGCTTCTGCCCCCTTTTGCCTTATCAACAACCAAAGCGCTATCACTTTTAATCAGTTTGTTTAATTTTTTTAAACTGTTTTTTGTTAAAAACTGTTGAAAAACCTGCCCCCATCCCGTAATCGGATATTTCTTCTGCATATAACCTTCATCCAAAGTATAATCTGCAACCGTAGAATCGCCGATTAAATAAACTTTAACAGGTTTAGGTTTCATGATGAAAGACATTAGTAAAATAGCACCAAATGCTGCGATAAGAAATTTATATTTTTTCATCATATTTATTTTAAAGGTTGTACGCGGAACCAATCATATTCAGCAATTCCAGAATCGTTTGTTTGGGTATCTCTAATGGCAAATAATCCCATTTTTGCACCGATCCATTGCCCGGCAGTGGCTTGAAATTCATCACCTGCATTAGTGAAATTGATGCCATCTTCACTATAACTAAACTGGCATTTTGCGCCGGCCGAAACTTTTACGCGAAGATAAACAGCCCCCGATCCGATAGCTGTCGGATTTAGTTTCGTAATCTCTTTTTCATTCTCTGCTTTTCCCTTATCCGCATTCTGGCAAACACCATACATGAGGTATAATCCGTCTTTTTTGCTTTTGATACTCATTTGCGCATAACTGCGTCCCATGATTACAAAACCAGTTTTTTCACCATCTAATTTTGGATTAGGTTTAAAATTGAGTTTCGTCGTTGCCATAAATTCATCAGCAGGGAATTTCTGCATTAACAGGTTCGGAACGTCCCAAAGATTTTTAGCCTCATCAGGAATTTTCGCCGTGTATAATTTTAACAAACCCTTATCTGCATCAGTAAACAACCAGGTTGGCTGCGGATTGGCCTGCCATTGCCACTGCAGACCTAATTTTGCAGTACCAAATTCATCACTTTCTATAGGTGTTTCAATTGGGAAGACCTTCCCTACATTTGGTTTTTTATAGTTAGCTACTGGCTCACCTTTTCCGTCTCCATCTGCATCGAGGCCAATAACCGGCCAGTTATTGATCCATTTCATGGGTTGCAGGTGTACCACCCGGCCGTAAGCATCTTTATCCTGAAAATGCAGAAACCAATCTTCGCCGGTTTGCGTGTTTACCCAGGCACCTTGATGTGGACCGTTTACCGCAGATTTTCCCTGATCCATGGCTACTTTTCTTTCATAAGGGCCATAAATATTTTTACTTCTTAGAATCAATTGCCAGCCAGTGGAAACGCCACCAGCAGGTGCAAACAGATAGTAATAGCCATTGCGTTTGTAAAATTTCGGGCCTTCTATGGTGGGATCAAGTTCGTGCCCATCATACACAATTCTGCCCGTTTCTGTCGCTTTTGAGCCATCGATAGTTAATGGCATAATCGCCAATAAACTTTTAATGCCTGCACGGCTACCTGCATAAGCATAAGCCAGATAAGCTTTGCCATCCTCATCCCAAAACGGGCAGGGATCAATCAATCCTTTGCCTTCGGCAACCAGTTTAGGCGCAGACCATTCGCCGGTTATGGTTTTAGCCTTGGTTAAATAAATACCAAAATCGGGATCCGGGTAATAAATGTAAAATTCGCCATTGTGGTAACGGATAGCAGGTGCCCAAACGCCATTGCCATGTTGTGTTTTTTCGAAATGCTGAAAGGGAGGCTGGCGTTTTAAGGCATGACCGATAATTTTCCAGTTGACCAGATCTTTAGAATGCAAAATCGGTAATCCGGGCACGGCATCAAAACTGGAGGCGATCATATAAAAATCGTCGCCTACACGTATGGCATCAGGATCGGAATAATCTGCATTAATCACCGGATTTTTATAAGTTCCGTTACCTAAATCAGACACCCAAACTTTAGAAACATAACGGTTATCTGGTGTTTGTTGGGCAAAGGCATTGATGCTAACACTTAAAAATAGGATTGAACTGTATAGATATTTCATCTTACACTGATGTTTTTTTAATATTTGGTCTTACGTCATTCCCGCGCAGGCGGGGATCTTAATGGGGCTTGTGGTTGGCATCAAGATTTTCAATTATTTGGGCATCAAGATGCGTCTATTGCCTATCAACAAGATTAAGCCTTTTTTTATTTTCAGGCAAGTTGTTATTGTGCAATCGTTCCCGACATCGTTTGCAATGTTTAATGTGCTAAAAACTTCTTCGGCCTCGATATTAATGTTTAAAATTGTTCATCATATATTTTAAAACACGGCTGCGTTACAAAGTTTATACTTTTACGTGGCCGATTTTAATTTTAGCCTAACCAAATTGATATGAGAGCAATCATCCTATTTTTACTGATAAGCATTTCATCGGCAGTTTATGCCCTGGATGTTAAACCCGATTTTGTGGTAGCTGCTGATGGAAGTGGAAATTTTAAAACCGTACAGGAAGCAATCCATGCTGTGCCCGATTTCAGGAACAAAACAACCGTAATTTTTATTAAAAAAGGCATTTATAAAGAAAAACTGGTATTGGCGGCCTCCAAAAAGAATGTGAAATTTATTGGCGAGAGCTTAAACGAAACCATTTTAACTTATGATGATTATGCGCAAAAGAAAAATACTTTTGGCGAAGAAAAGGGTACTTCGGGTTCATCAAGCTTTTACATTTATGGTGAAGGTTTTTCTGCGGAGAACATTACTTTCGAAAACTCATCTGGTCCGGTGGGGCAGGCAGTGGCCGTTTGGGCCGGCGGCGATAAACTGATTTTCATCAACTGCCGGTTTTTAGGTTTTCAGGATACACTTTATACTTATGGGGGCGGCAACCGTCAATACTATAAAAACTGCTATATTGAGGGAACAGTCGATTTTATTTTCGGCGCTTCTACTGCCTGGTTCGAAAGCTGCACCATTTTTTGCAAAAAAGCCGGTTACATTACAGCTGCCTCAACTGCCGATACGACAAAATTTGGCTACGTCCTCAACAAATGTAAAATCAAAGGAGATGCTCCTGCCAATAGTTTTTACCTGGGCCGCCCCTGGAGGCCTTATGCCAAAGTTGCCTACCTCAACTGCGAGTTGCCAGGTTTTATCCGCCCTGAGGGCTGGAATAACTGGGGGAAAGAAAGCAATGAAAAAACGGCTTATTATGCTGAATATAAAAGCACTGGAAAAGGCGCAGATCCTAAAAACAGGACTAATTGGTCGCACCAATTAACTGATAATGAGTATAAGGACTACATTTTGGAAAACGTTTTCCGCGGTTGGCATCCGGAAGCAAGATAAGTGTATTAAGGAATTGATATATAGCTGTTAAGCGCCTATTTATTGGCGCTTTTTCGCCTTGTTCTCCGGTAACGATTGCATAGATTTCTCTTCTGTTTTAACTGCAAACAACGTACACTTGTTATTACAATAACCAAGTATAATTTAACAGCGCAAATAATGAAACATATTTCTGGTGGTTTATGCCATATAAAAGTAGCTCTCGCATGCTTAATTTTATCTTCTGCAACCGCTGTGGCTCAACAAAAGCAAAGTTTACCCATTATACAGCAGGTTAAATTTAAAAAAGATACAACGAGTATTGTCAGTTTCGGGGCAAAAGGCGATGGCATTACCTTAAATACCGAAAGCATCAACAAAACCATTGCCAGCGTTAGCCAAAAAGGTGGAGGTGTGGTATTAATCCCCTCAGGCTTGTGGTTAACCGGCCCGATCGAGTTAAAAAGCAATGTAAACCTTCACTTAAAACGCGATGCCATTCTTCAGTTTACAGCCGACTTTAACCAATATAAACTCGTTCAGGGAAATTGGGAAGGTCAGCCTGCATGGCGGAACCAGAGTCCGATTTCGGGTGTAAACCTCGAAAATATTGCCATAACCGGAAGCGGGATTATTGATGGCAACGGCGGTGCCTGGCGTATGGTTAAAAAAGATAAACTCACCGAAACACAGTGGAAAAACCTTGTTTTATCAGGAGGTATCGTTAAAGCCGATGGCAAAATGTGGTACCCATCTGAGAAAACCGTTAAAGGCTCAAACACCAAAAATGCCGGCGTAATTGAGGCAGGTAAAACTGCTGCAGATTATGATGATATTAAAGATTTCCTTCGCCCCAATTTATTGGTATTAACGGGTTGCAAAAAAGTGCTTTTAGAAGGCGTTACCTTTCAAAATTCGCCAGCCTGGAATTTACATCCATTGCTCTGCGAAGATTTAACGTTGAGGAATTTACAGGTAAAAAACCCATGGTTTGCGCAGAATGGTGATGGTGTTGATGTAGAATCGTGCAAAAATGTATTAATCGAAGGCAGCACTTTTGATGTTGGTGATGATGGGATCTGTATTAAATCAGGAAGAGACGAAGCTGGCCGCAAACGTGGCGTACCCACCGAAAATGTAATTGTAAGAAATAATGTGGTTTACCATGCCCATGGTGGTTTTGTCATCGGAAGCGAAATGAGTGGGGGTGCTAAAAATATCTGGGTTTACGATTGTTCTTTTATCGGTACCGATATCGGTCTGCGTTTTAAAACCACGCGCGGTCGTGGTGGTGTGGTAGAAAATATTTACATCAATAACATCAACATGATCGATATTCCTGGGGAAGCTATTTTGTTCGACATGTATTATGCTGCGGTTGATCCGGTTCCTTTGGCCGGCGAAAAACGTGAAGCCATTAAAACCGTAACCGTTCCGGTTACCGAAGCTACTCCGCAGTTTAAGAATTTTTACATTAAAGATGTAGTGGCCAATGGTGCCGAAAAAGCAATATTTTTCAGGGGCTTACCAGAAATGAATATTAAAGATGTGCATTTGGAAAACGTAACCATAAAAGCCAAAAAAGGCATCGAAATTATTGAGGCAGCGGGGATTTTCCTGAAAAACGTAAACGTAATTACAGATAATGCCAGTCCGGTGGTGATGATTCAGAACGGCTCTAATATTAACATCAGCAACCTTAGTTATCCAGCTAACAGCAAAGTTTTATTTGATGTTTCTGGTGAAAAATCAAAAGGGGTAAAAATTAGCTCAACCGATGTGTCCAAAGCGAAAACAGCTTCTGTTTTAGGCACTGAGGTAGATAAAAAAGCACTGGAAATTTCAAAATAATAAAAATGAAGAGATCAATTTTATATACAGCAGCTGCCCTCATCGGTTTTTCCATTTTAGCACAAAGTGGATTTGCTCAAAAGAAATTATCAGAACAGTTAACCTTAACTGCGATGGAAACACTCTGGCAGGACACTACCGTTTTAAAAGGACCAAAAGGCCCGAGATGGTCCTACGATATGGGGGTGGTTTTGGAAGGCGCAGCAGCAGTTTGGAGAAATACTGGCGATGGAAAGTATTTTAAGTACATCCAAAGTTCGATGGATGCTTATCTGGATAAAGAAGGAAATATCACCACTTACAAGCCCGATGATTTTAACATCGACAACATTAAAAATGGTCGTTCATTATTATTGCTCTATAAAGTTACCGGACAGCAGAAATACTTGTTGGCGGCAACTAAATTATACGATCAGTTACAAAAACAACCACGTACCAAAGAAGGTGGTTTTTGGCACAAGAAAATTTATCCAAACCAAATGTGGTTGGATGGTTTATACATGGGTGAGCCTTTTTACGCAGAATATGCCAAACTGATGAAAAAGGATGCTGCTTTTGATGACATCGCCAAACAGTTTATCCTCATGGAAAAAAACTCCCGTGATGCAAAAACAGGTTTGCTTTACCATGGCTATGATGAAAGCAGAACCGAACAGTGGGCGGATAAAACAACCGGGCGCTCGCCAAATTTTTGGGCCAGGGCAATGGGTTGGTACATTATGGCTTTGGTAGATGTGCTGGATAATTTTCCGGCCGATCATCCGCAACGAAAAGAATTACTGGCCATTTTAAACCGTACAGCAACAGCGGCGGTAAAATACCAGGATCCAAAATCAGGTGTTTGGTTTGATATTTTAGATATGCCAGCCCGTAAAGGGAATTACCTGGAAAGTTCGGCATCGAGTATGTTTGTATATGGTTTAGCTAAAGGTGTACGTAAGGGTTGGTTGGCGCCGTCTTTTATGCCAGCTGCAAATAAAGGTTATGCGGGTTTAAAGAAAGAATTTATAGAAAAAGCAGGCGATGAAAGGGTAAACCTCACCAAAACTGTTTCTGTATCGGGCTTGGGCGGAAAACCAAAGTACCGCGATGGTAGCTTCGATTATTACATCAGTGAAAAAGTAATCACCAACGATCCTAAAGGAATGGGTGCATTTGTGTGTGCTGCTGCCGAAATGGAAGTCGACCAGTTGCCAAAACCTGGAAAAAATTTAACGGTTACTGTTGATAATTTCTTCAACAATGAATATATGACCGGTCCAACCGGAGATAAAATCCCTTTCCATTACCTATGGGAAGAAGATGATAACAATGGATTCTCTTTATTCGGAAAAGTATTTAACGATGCTGGTGTAAAAACCAGTACACTTAAAACTGCACCTACCGCTTCAAATTTAAAAGGGACAAACATTTATATCATTGTAGATCCGGATACCGAAAAGGAAACCGCAAACCCGAATTTCATGAATGCTGCACACGCCAAGCAGGTTAGTGAGTGGGTAAAAGCAGGTGGTGTTTTGGTATTGCTGTTAAATGATGTTGGCAACTGTGAAATTTCAAAATTCAATGTACTGCCAGAAACGTTTGGTATCCATTTTAATGAAGATAGCCGCAATAAAGTTCAGGGTGCAAACTTTGAACAGGGTGCAATAAAAATCCCGGCAGGCAATTCTATTTTCAAGACAGCCAAAAAAGTGTACATCAAAGAAATATCGACCATTGTGGCGAAAAGTCCTGCTGTTTCTGCTTTAACCGATAAAGGAGATGTGATTATTGCTACTGCAAAATATGGTAAAGGAACAGTTTTCGCAGTGGGCGATCCCTGGTTTTACAATGAATATATCGATGGTAGAAAACTACCTGCAGAATTTGAAAATTTTAAAGCCACGAATGATTTGGTGAACTGGCTGATCAAACAAGTACCGGGGAAGAAGTAAGGTTAACCACAGATGAAAAGGATGAACACTGACCACGGAGTGGAGACACGAACCATGGCGAATAAAAAAGAAAAGTCCTCCGTGTTAATCCGTGCCTCCGTGGCAAACAAAAACCATGGTACATACAAACAAAAAGAAAATTAGTGGTCTGGACCACGGAACAAATAAAAATGATGAAAATAAAAATATTGTTCACCCTAATCTGCAGCACTTTATTACTATCGTGTTATGCACAGCAACCTACCGATTCTACGGCAGAAAAAATGCTTGTTTATCAATTGGGCAATGGTGGCTGGCCAAAGCAACTGGACGATAAAAGTGTGGTTAACTACGGAGCAGCTTTAACACCTGAATTATTGGCGAAGATTAAAGCGACTAAAGATTTACACGCCACTTTCGATAACAAAGCCACCAGCAGAGAAGTGGTTTATCTGGTAAAAGCGTATAAAAAAACAAAGAACAAAACTTATTTAACCGCTGCCGAAAAAGGTTTAGATTATATTTTATCGGCTCAATATGCCAATGGTGGCTGGCCACAATATTATCCTGATAAAGCTTTGTACCGTTCAGAAATTACTTACAATGATGATGCAATGATCAATGTGCTGAACATTTTGCAGGATATTGCCACGCAAACGAACGATTTCGAAGTGGTAAATCCTGCTTACATCAAAAAAGCGGAAAAAGCAGTTACAAAAGGCATCGATTGTATTTTAAAAACTCAGGTAAAACAAAACGGTGTTTTAAGCATTTGGGCTGCACAGTATGATAAAGATTCGCTGTTGCCGGCAAAAGCCAGGGCATTTGAGCCAGCCTCCTTGAGCACAAGCGAATCGGCAGGGATTGTCCGCTTTTTAATGCGGATGAAAAATCCTTCTGCGGCAGAAAAAAATGCAATCACTGCAGCAATAAAATGGTTCGATACCTATAAAATTGCCGGCTACCGCTTCGATAGGCCGAGCGATCCTAAAACTAATATTAAAACCGCGGCTTTGGTTGCGGATAATGCCGCCAATACCTGGGCGCGTTTCTATGACCTTGATAAAAATACTCCAATTTTTGGTGACCGCGACAATACAATCAAAACAAAATTAGAAGAGTTAAGTCCTGAAAGGCGTAATGGTTATGCATGGTACGGCAACTGGGGACAAAAATTAATTGAAAAAGAATACCCGAAGTGGTTAACCACAAATGGGAAATAAATAAATTATAACTCGTCAAAAGGAAAATATAAATCTCACCTTGTGCCTTCGCGCCTTGGTGGTTAAATCACATTACCAATGATTTTAAACAAAGAAAATTTAATAAACATTAGCGGCGACAAGGTTACAAAACCTACTGCCGAAATTTTAGCCTTACCTGAAAAAGTAATCCAGTTTGGAACTGGCGTTTTACTGCGTGGCCTGCCAGATTACTTTATCGATAAGGCCAATCAAAAAGGCATTTTTAATGGTCGTGTTTTGGTGGTTAAATCTACCTCAAGAGGCGGATCTGATGAATTTTCGAAACAAGATAACCTATATACACTTTGCGTAAAAGGTATTGAAAACGGCGTTACTGTTGAAGAAAATTCAATCAATTCTTCAATCAGCAGGGTTTTATCTGCTTCGCAGGATTGGGCCGAAATTTTAAAAGCAGCGCATCAGCCCGAAATACAGGTCGTAATTTCGAATACCACTGAAGTTGGGATTGTTAAAAGCGAAGATAAAATCACCGATAATCCGCCACAATCTTACCCGGGCAAATTATTGGCTTTTCTGCACGAAAGATATAAAGCTTTTAATGGTTCAGCTGAAAGCGGAATGGTGATTGTACCTACAGAACTCATCAGCGATAACGCCGATAAATTGAAAGAAATTGTATTGGATCTTGCCATCCAGAATAAATTAGGCTGGGATTTCGAAAACTGGTTAAAAACTGCCAATCACTTTTGTAAAACTTTGGTCGATCGTATCGTGCCGGGAAAACTTCCGGCGGCAGAACAAAAAGCGATCGAAAACGAATTGGGTTACAAAGACGAACTCATGATCATGGCTGAACCTTTCAGGCTTTGGGCAATCGAATCATCAAGCGAAAAAGTGAAAGAGGTTTTATCTTTCGCAAAAGCAGACAAAGGCATTTTCATTGTTCCATCAATCGATAAATTTAAAGAATTAAAACTTCGTTTACTTAATGGCACACATACCATTAGCTGCGGTTTGGCCATTTTAGCAGGCTTTAATACGGTAAAAGAGGCAATGGCCGATAACGATTTCGCAAACAACGTATTAAAACTGATGAAAGAGGAAATTGCGCCTGTTGTGGTAAATGAAGATATTACTTATGACGAAGCCCTTTCCTTTGCCGAAAGTGTGGTCGATCGTTTCAGTAATCCTTTTTTAGAGCACCAATGGCAGGCTATTACCTTAAACTTCACTTCAAAAATGCAGATGCGCAACATGCCGCTCATCAGAAGGTATTATGCCTTAAAAAATGAAGTGCCACAACTTACCGCTTTGGGTGTTGCCGCTTATATTCTTTTTATGAATGTGAATAAAGACGGCGATACTTATACGGCCAGCGCTAACGGAAAAACCTTCCCAGTACAGGACGAATTTGCAGAAGTTTTATACGAATACTGGAAAAATCCTGAAACTGTGGTAGATAATACCCTTGGCGACAGACGCCTTTGGGATAAAAACCTGAACAATTACCCCGGCTTTAACGCAGCCGTAAAATTATACGTTGAATTATTACAAAATAAGGGTGCAAAAGAAACTTTAAGTAACTTGCATTCAGAAAGAACAATTTAAAATGGTTACTAGAATTTTAAAAATCCATCCCAACGACAACGTTCTTGTTGCCTTGCAAAACCTGGCAAAAGGCGAAACTGTTATTTACGATGGAAATGAATATACTTTACAGGATGATATCCAGGCTAAGCATAAATTTTTTATGCAGGATATGAATGCCGGCGATCACATTATTATGTATGGTGTACTGGTAGGAAAAGCACAGCATTTCATACTTAAAGGTGGGTTAATGGATACTGAAAATACCAAGCATGCCTCCGATCCTTACGAATTCCGCCCATACCATTACGAGTGGCATGCGCCCGATGTTTCTAAATTTGAAGGCCGGAATTTTAATGGTTATATCCGTAGCGATGGCCGTGTAGGAACTGCCAATTACTGGTTATTTATCCCGACTGTTTTCTGCGAAAATCGCAATTTAGATGTCATCCGTGAGGCTTTGCATAACGAATTGGGTTATGCCGTAACCGATAAATATAAATCGTACGCACACCAGTTGGTAGAGGCTTATAAAAATGGTGAGATTTTAGAAGAGGCCGATCCAGGTTCTATCGGAATGGCCAATCCGGCGGCCAACCGTGTTTTTAAAAATGTAGATGGTATTAAATTCCTGAACCATCAGGGTGGTTGCGGTGGTACCCGTCAGGATGCTGCTGTATTGAGCAAGCTTTTAGCCGCTTATGCCGATCATCCCAATGTGGCTGGTGTAACCGTGTTAAGCCTGGGCTGCCAGAATTTACAGGTGAAAGATTTTATGGACGATTTAAAACACCGTAGCCCTAATTTCGATAAACCATTATTCATTTTTGAGCAGCAGCAATCGCAGAGCGAAGAACAGCTGGTTAAAGAAGCCATCCGTAAAACTTTTATCGGTTTAACCGAAATCAATAAAATCGAACGTCAGCCCGCACCATTGAGTAAACTGGTTTTAGGCGTTAAATGTGGTGGCAGCGATGGTTTTAGTGGCATCAGTGCCAATCCTGCCGTAGGTTATACTTCTGATTTATTGGTGGCTTTAGGTGGGACCGTGCTTTTGGCCGAATTCCCTGAGCTTTGCGGTGCCGAACAACAACTAATCGATCGCACTAAAGACGAAACCGCTGCCCGAAAATTTATCCAGTTAATGACGGCTTACAACCAGGCAGCAGAAAATGTAGGTTCTGGGTTTTTTATGAATCCATCACCGGGTAATATTAAAGACGGTTTAATTACCGATGCGATTAAAAGTACCGGTGCAGCCAAAAAAGGCGGAACCTCACCAGTAGAAGATGTATTGGATTATACCGAACCCGCCACTAAGCCAGGTTTAAATTTGGTTTGTACACCCGGAAACGATGTAGAAGCCACCACAGGAAAAGCAGCCTCTGGGGCAACCTTAATTTTGTTCACTACAGGTTTAGGAACGCCAACAGGAAATCCGGTTTGCCCTACCATCAAGGTTTCAACCAATAATGCTTTAACCAAACGCATGGGCGATATCATCGATATCAACTGTGGACCAGTAATCGAAGGAGAAAAAACCATCGAGCAGATGGGAGAAGATATCCTGGAATATTGTATTAAAGCGGCCAGTGGTGAAGTAATCCCTAAAGCAGTGTTGCTTAACCAGGATGATTTTATTCCATGGAAAAGGGGAGTTAGTTTGTAGTCCGGAGTCTTAGACCCAAATGCCGTGGTCTGTGTCCTCACATACCACCAATAGATAAATCATAAATTCAATTCCGGTTTGTGGGGACACAGACCGGGGCTAAATAAAAAAATTAATAGATAATCGTTTTAATTATCTCAAACCGATTACCTAATGTCTCAAATCACATAGCATGAAACCTTTTTTAGACGAAAATTTTCTTTTGCAAAACAAAACAGCAGAAAAGCTCTACCACAACTTTGCAAAACCGTTGCCTATTATCGATTACCATAATCACCTTATTCCGGAGCAGATTGCCAATAATACCCAGTTTGCCAATATCAGTCAGGTTTGGTTGTATGGCGACCATTATAAGTGGAGGGCCATGCGTGCCAATGGTGTGGATGAAAAATACATTACCGGCATTGGATCAGATTATGAAAAATTTGAGAAATGGGCAGAAACTGTTCCTTATACCTTACGTAATCCATTATATCACTGGACACACTTAGAACTTCAACGTTATTTCGGTGTAACTGATTTACTTTCGGGCAAAACGGCACAGAAAATTTATGATGAATGTTCTGCAAAATTGCAAACCCCAGAGTATTCTGTGCGTGGTTTATTAGCCAAAATGAATGTAGAGGCGGTTTGTACCACCGATGATCCACTAGATAGCTTAAACTTTCACCAGCAGTTGGCAAGAGAAGGTGCAAATTTGAAAATGTTGCCTGCTTTCCGTCCGGATAAGGCCATGAACAGTGACGATATTGAGGGCCTGAACGAATATATCGATAAACTGGAAAGTGTGGTTGATAAAACGATCAGCAGTTTTCAAGACTATATCGAAGCCTTAAAAAGCCGTCACGATTACTTTGCTGATAATGGTTGTTCAGTTTCCGATCATGGTTTAGAACAGATCTATGCCGAAGATTATACGGATGCTGAAATCTCATCCATTTTTGATAAAATTCGTGCTAAACAAGGTATTTCTTACGAGGAAAACCTGAAATTTAAATCGGCCATGCTGGTTTATTTTGCTGAGTGGGATCATGAAAAAGGCTGGGTGCAACAATATCACCTTGGTGCTTTGCGTAACAATAATGCCCGTATGTTAAGGCAATTAGGTCCGGATACCGGTTGGGATTCGATAGGCGATTTTAGCCAGGCCCGTATGCTTTCTAAATTTTTGAACCGTTTGGATAATCAGGATAAACTGGCCAAAACCATTATTTATAACCTTAACCCTGCCGATAACGAATTAATTGCCACCATGATTGGTAACTTTAACGATGGTTCTGTTGCCGGTAAAGTTCAGTTTGGTTCGGCCTGGTGGTTTTTAGACCAAAAAGACGGTATGATCAAACAATTAAACGCACTATCGAATATGGGGCTTTTAAGCCGTCTGGTAGGTATGCTTACCGATTCGCGCAGTTTCCTTTCTTTTCCCCGTCACGAATATTTCAGAAGGATCGTTTGTAACCTGTTTGGAGAGGATATCGAGAACGGCGAATTGCCTAACGATTTGGAATGGGTTGGCAAAATTGTTCAGGATATTTCGTACTTTAACGCAAAAAATTACTTTAAATTTTAACCAAAATCAGGCTTTAGGACGGTATTTCATTGGAATCAAATCATTTCAATCGTTTTCCTTCCATTTTCATACCGTTGCAGAAAACAGCATGAAATACGCCGATTAGATATAAAAATGAGCACCCAAATATTCGCTTCATCACAAAAAGGAAAAAAAGTTTTAAGCTTTGGTGAAATACTTTTGCGCATCTGCCCTGATATGGATGGTGCCTGGTTAAAAGAAAACAAACTTCCGTTTTATGTTGGCGGTGCAGAGCTGAATGTAGCCACTGCACTGGCCCTTTGGAATGTTCCTTCGGCCTATTTATCAGCTGTACCCGATAATTCGGTAACGAGGGAAATTGTTGAATATCTTGATGCCCGTAATATTGATACCACGCCGATGGTTTACCATGGCGAACGTTTGGGTTTGTATTATCTCCCGAAAGGAAAAGACCTTAAAAATGCCGGTGTAATTTACGATCGTGCGAATTCTGCTTATGCTGATTTAAAGGTTGGCCAGATCAACTGGGATACAATTTTTGAAGACGTAAGCTGGTTCCATTTCAGCGCAATATGCCCGGCAATCAATCAATCTATTGCTGATGTTTGTCTGGAAGCTTTAAAAGCAGCAACTGAGCGGAATATCACCATTTCACTGGATCTGAACTACCGCGCCAAACTTTGGAAATACGGTAAAGATCCGATTGATGTTTTGCCAGAACTGGCTCAATATTGCACCCTGATTATGGGCAATGTTTGGGCAGCCAATAAAATGTTGGGTACTGCACTTCACGAAGATTTAACACCAACCGAGGGTTATGCAAAAGAAACGTTACTACAACAGGCAACAGATACTTCTAAAGAAATATTAAGTTTGTTTCCGGCATGTAAGGCGGTGGCCAATACTTTTAGGTTCGATCATGGCAAAGGCATCAGGTATTACACGGCCATTTATACCGATGGTGAATTAACCGTATCGGAAGAATATGTTTCGGACGAAATTTTAGATAAAGTAGGCAGTGGCGATTGTTTTATGGCAGGTTTGATTTATGGTTTTTACAACCAGTTATCGGCCAAAGAAACCTTAAATTTTGCCACAGCGGCAGCTTACGATAAATTATACATTCCAAGTGATGCTACAACCAGTACCGTAGCTGATATAGAAAAAAGAATAATACGCAATGATTAGCAACAAGCACAAAATTTTAGATGCCATTTTAGAGCAGGGTATGTTACCGCTTTTTTATCAGGATAGCGAAGCAGGTAGCGTTGAAATATTACGCACGCTGTATAAAGCGGGCGTACGTGTTTTCGAATATACCAACCGTGGCAAATCGGCCTTGCCGAACTTTAAAAAACTAAAGGAAGTACGCGATGCCGAAATGCCTGATCTTTATCTGGGTATCGGAACCATTAAAACCCCTGCTGATGCAAATGCTTTTATAGAGGCGGGAACAGATTTTATTGTGGCACCGATCGTAAATCCGGCTGTGGCCGAAATTGCCAACAAAATCGGAATGCTGTGGATTCCGGGCTGTATGACGCCGACTGAAATCAGCGTAGCCCAGGAGCACAAAGCCATGCTGATCAAAATTTTTCCTGCCAATATTTTAGGTCCGGAGTTTATTTCATCAATTAAGGATCTTTTCGCCGGACAGCTGTTTATGCCGACCGGTGGAGTAGAAATTAATGCCGATAACTTAAAAACCTGGTTTAAATCTGGTGTTTGTGCGGTTGGTATGGGAAGTAAATTAATCAGCAAAGATGTGATGAGTAAAGGACTTTACGAGGAGTTATTCGACAATACCAAATTAGCGCTTGATCTAATCCAGCAGAGCAAATAAAAATTTAACAAACCTAACCAAATGAACCAACCCCAAACAAGCAAATATAGATGGACCATCTGTTTGCTGTTATTTTTAGCCACTACGATAAATTATTTAGATAGACAGGTCCTTTCTTTAACCTGGACGGATTTTATTAAACCGGAATTTCATTGGGACAATAACGACTATGGAAATATAACGGCCCTGTTCTCTATTTTTTATGCCATATCGATGCTTTTTGCTGGTCGTTTAGTTGATAAACTGGATACAAAAAAGGGCTTTTTATGGGCCATTGGTGTTTGGTCGGTAGGCGCCTGTTTGCATGCTTTTTGTGGTATTGCAACTGCAGGTATCATCAATGGAAACTGGTTTGTAGGTTTTGAAGGTGCTAAAGAAATTATTGCCCGTGTTAACGATACAGGTTTAGTGGTTTCGGTAAGTGTTACGCTCTTTATTTTTGCCCGTTTTGTATTGGCGGTTGGAGAGGCTGGAAACTTTCCCGCTGCAATTAAAGCCACTGCCGAATATTTTCCTAAAAAAGATAGGGCATTTGCTACCAGTATATTTAATGCGGGCGCTACCGTTGGTGCATTGGCTGCCCCTATTACCATTCCTTTTATCGCCAAAGCTTACGGATGGGAAATGTCGTTCATTATCATTGGTGCATTGGGTTTTATATGGATGGGCTTATGGGTTTTCGTATATAACAAGCCAGAATTACATAAACGGGTAAGCGCTGAAGAATTGGCCTATATTCAACAAGATGTGATCAACGACCGGAAATTGGCCGATTACGTTGAAGAAACCAAAGAAAAAGTTTCGTTTATCGATTGTTTTAAATACAAGCAAACCTGGGCTTTTGCCTTTGGTAAATTTATGACTGATGGCGTTTGGTGGTTCTTTTTATTCTGGACCCCTGCTTACCTGAAATCGGTTTACGGAATGGATTCTACCCAAAGTGCATTACCATTATTTGTGCTTTACATGATTACCCTGCTTTCGATTATCGGAGGATGGTTACCCACTTATTTCGTTGATAAAAAAGGCATGAATCCATACGAAGGCCGGATGAGGGCCATGTTGATTTTTGCATTTTTCCCGCTATTGGCTTTGGCCGCACAACCTTTAGGTCACATTACTTACTGGATTCCGGTAATCATTATCGGTATCGCAGGTGCAGCCCACCAGGCATGGTCGGCAAATATATTTTCTACTGTGGGCGATATGTTTCCTAAAAAAGCCATTGCAACAATTACCGGTATAGGTGGTATGGCGGGTGGTTTAGGCTCTTTCATCATCAATAAAGGCTCTGGTTTGCTGTTCGATTATACGGGCAAAAACGAGATTGTTTTTATGGGTTTTAAAGGTGAAGAAGCTGGTTATTTCATTATCTTTTCCATCTGTGCGGTATGTTATTTAATCGGCTGGACAGTAATGAAATCCTTAGTGCCAAAATATAAAGTAATCGAACTAAAATAAACCAGAGGCTGATGTAAGGAAAGTTTTCCGGACCATCAGCCTTTTTATACAAACGAATCTATACTTAAACGATAGATTTAACATTAATTTAACCCTAACAACAACTTAAAATTGAGTACAACGCTAAACCTCGAAAGTATTTTCGTTGAAGAGAGCCAGATTCCAGATGAATTTAGGCTCACGGAAGAAATCAATCAAAAGGAGTTTCTATCAAATGGAGAGATGAAACCATGGAACGGACCGTTTAATGAAGTTTTTTCTCCAGTATGCGTAAAAACCCCTGAGGGTTTGAAACGAAAGCGTATCGGTAGTTTCCCGGTATGTACAGAAAAAGAATCTACAGAAGCTTTGGATGCCGCCGTAGCCGCTTATGACAACGGTCGCGGACAGTGGCCAACCATGAGCGTTGCCGATCGCATTGCCTGTGTAGAAAACTTTACCCATAAAATGATTGAGCAAAAAGAAATTGTTGCCAAGCTCATTATGTGGGAAATCGGTAAATCTTATGCCGATTCGGTAAAAGAGTTTGACCGTACAGTTGAATACATCTATGCGACCATCGATGCATTGAAAGATATCGACAGACAGTCATCACGTTTTGAAATTGAGCAGGGAATTGTAGCCCAGGTGCGCCGTTCTCCGCTTGGTGTAGTGCTTTGCATGGGCCCGTTTAATTATCCTTTAAACGAGACTTTTACTACGCTCATCCCGGCTTTGATTATGGGCAACACGCTTTTATTCAAACCACCTAAGCACGGTACTTTATTACATTACCCTTTGTTAGAAGCTTTCCGTTCCAGCTTTCCTAAAGGTGTGGTGAATACCATTTATGGCCGCGGCAATACCATTGTTCCGGGATTGATGAAATCAGGAAAAATCAATGTGCTTACTTTGATTGGTTCGAGTAAAGTAGCTAACGAATTAAAAAAACTGCACCCTAAAGTAAACCGTTTAAGGGCTATTTTAGGTTTGGATGCCAAAAATGCAGCCATCATCACCAAAGATGCTGATCTTGATTTAGCGGTTTCTGAAACCGTTTTAGGTTCACTTTCTTTTAACGGACAACGTTGTACCGCGATTAAAATCGTTTATGTACACCGCAGTTTGGCACAGGAATTTTTAAAGCGTTTATCTGCAGAAGTAGAAAAACTGAAATTCGGTATGCCATGGGAAAAAGGCGTAAACCTTACGCCATTGCCTGAGCTGAATAAACCAGAATATTTAAAAGAATGCATTGATGATGCGGTTTCGCACGGAGCGAAAGTGGTAAACAAAAATGGTGGACAAACTTTAGAAACTTTTGTTTATCCTGCCATTGTGTATCCTGTTAACAGCAACATGAAACTATATCGCGAAGAGCAATTTGGTCCGATTGTGCCGGTTGTACCTTTCGATGATCTGGAAGAACCTATTGAGTATTTAATCGGTTCGCCACACGGCCAGCAGGTGAGTATTTTTAGCAACAATGCTGCGGTAATTTCTTCACTGATCGATCCTTTGGTTAACCAGGTAAGTCGTGTAAATATCAATTGCCAATGTCAGCGTGGCCCAGATGTATTCCCTTTCACCGGTCGTAAAGACAGTGCCGAAGGAACACTTTCTGTAGTGGATGCTTTGCGTTCATTCTCGATCCGCTCTTTGGTGGCTACTAAATTTACAGAGGATAATAAAAAGTTACTGAATGAAATTGTGAGGGGAGATGATTCGAACTTCTTAAGTACGAAGTATATTTTTTAAAAGATCAGTTTATAAAACCAAGCCGCAAAAACATGGATGTTAATCCGTGGATTTGCGGCTTTTTTCTGTCATTCTGAACGTAGTGAAGAATCTCCAAACGATGAAAAGCAGAACCCAAATTAACCTATCTCTTAAGATGAGATTACTTGAGAGGTTAGTACGCTTAATAAAAGGATCCTTCACTGCGTTCAGGATGACAAACTCAATTTTAGCTCTAACTCTAAGGTTGGTGACTCACCAACCTATCTAAGAACATTATTTCAAACTCTTTGCTAAATTCAACTTCAACTCTTTAATTCCTTTCACTACCAATCCTGCAACCTGTTTAGCACCTTCCGGACTTAAATGCGTATCGTCTTTTTTGCCTTTTGGATAATTTACATTTCCCGAATCAACATGGTTGAATAATTTAATTGAAGGCTCATCTCCCAAACGGGTCAATAAACTTTCTGTTTTAGCCAGCATATCAATTAAGGGTACATTTAGCGAATCGGCCACCTGACGGGTTATGCGGGGATAATCGCCATGCGAATCGATTAAAACACCATTTTTGAAACTTCTGCGCGAAATAGGCGTGAGTAAAACCGGAAAAGCTTTTTTGCTCCGGGTTTCTTTTACATAATTCACCAGATTGATCTTAAAATCGGCCAATGAAACTCCAACTGTTGGTTTGTCAACTTTTTCATCATTATGTCCAAATTCTATAAAAACATAATCACCTGGCGCCAACTGTGCCAATATCGGATCCCAACGTTTTTCGGCCCTGAACGATTTGGTACTTCTTCCATTTAAAGCCCGGTTATCAACCGTAACATCGGTTTTAAAGTATGCTTGTAAAGCCATGCCCCAACCGGTCTCCGGATAAGCTTTTTCTTCTTTATTGGCCGCGGTAGAATCGCCGATGATATACAGCTTTGTTTTCTTTTGAACAAAAGTAAAAGAGAATAGAACAGCTAAAGTTACTGCCGCAAAAATCTTAAGGAAATTCGTTTTCATTTTAATTAATTTATAAATGGGTTCCATTGATCTGCCCCACCCAATATATTTTTTAAAGTATAATTTTTAGCCTCTTTATCAGTGAGCTGTTTCGTCCAGGGTAATCTTGTTTTAGGCGATGCTCCTGCGCCGGTATTCTTATATTCAGCATAAAAAACCGTTAATTCTTTATCGGGGAACATCTTATCGCCTTTCCAGGCATTCCAGCCCTCAGGTAAAATGTGTTTTCCAATTTCGCAGTTTAAGAATACTGTTTTTGCATAAGGTCGCCATGGCCTGCCTAAATAAGCCTTCGTTACCGCGGTATCTGCAATGAGCTTACAATTTAGAAAAACAAATCCGAATTTCTGCTGTGCAGAAGTAGAGGCTGCCGTAACATAAGAGTCACTTAAACTCTTGATTGTACAATTCTCAAAAACAACGGTGGCTTTGCCAAAAATAAAATCGGTTGTACCCTCTATATAGCAGTTTTTATAATATTGACGGCTATTTTCGATAGCAGCATAAAGCGTATCCTGATTGCCCAAAAACCTGCAGTTTTTTGCTATAAAGCGATCACCTTCTACGTGCAGCGCAACAGCCTGGCCAACACGGCCGGCTGAATTGATGATGGTTAAATTTTCGAGGTGAATATCATTCCCTTGTACCAATACGGTAAAAGATGTATAGGTGCTGAATTTCGCATTACCAAACTGGTCTTTACCTGCTGGATTTGGCTTACCTGAATAATCGTCGAAAGTAATGATGGTATTTTCAGGATTTTCCCCAATAATAGAAATCCTGATTTTCCACGAAGGGATAATCAGTTTTTCTTTATATATGCCCTTTTTAACATAAATCTTAACTTCTTTCTCCCCCAAATCCCTTACCGAATTTACAGCTTCCTGAATGGTTTTATAATTTGCACTGCCATCTTTTGAGACGGTTATTGTTGATGGGTATTTGGGATCCTGGGCATTGGCGTAAATAAAGGATAAGGTATTTAAAAAGAGTAGCGTAATCAGTTTAAAATAAGGTATTCTTCTCATTATGGTCAGTTAATATTAATGTTCGTCATACCTCCTCGCAGTGACAAACTTTTGCTATTTAAATTTCATTAAAAAAGGGCAGATTAAAAACCTGCCCTTCGTAAAATAAATTAATATGCCCACCTGGGGTCACCAATTGGCCCTCCGGTGCTTCCTGCGCTTCTTAATGGTGATGCAGCAGGCAAAGTAAAATCAGTTGTAGTGGCTGTCCAGCCTGCATTGATACTTTGGTTGCTCGCTAAAGTTGCCGTTCCAAAGGTTAAGGCTGTTCCACCAGTTAATGCAGTGAATAAATTGAAATAGTTGCTGTTCGAAATTCTTAATGTGCTTCCCGCTCCTGTACCCCTAATGGCAGCAGCATTTACGGTACCTGATTTTGGTGTATTTGCTAAAATGCTGTTTTGGATAGTAAAGTTGATCGGATTTGCATTGGCATCTAACAAGGCATACTTTGCATTACCACCAAAGCCATTAAAGGTAGAGTTGGTAATCGAAACCGTTGGAATAACATCTCCTGTATAGGTGGTACTTGCGGTAACTAAGCCCGGACCAGCGTTATAAAAAGTAGATTTAGAAACGGTAATGGTATTAAACTGCATTTTGTTTACATGGAAGGTATAATACGCCGAAGAACCATTTGCGCCCATATCATATACAATAGAGTTGTTCACTGTAATACCAGTTATTTTAAAATCGCGTGCTGCTGTTCCCCTGTCTCCACGTAAAAAGGCCGTTATAGCACCGTGGGCAATGCAATTATCTACTACCACATTGGTAAAAGTTGCTGCGGTACCATTTGATGCCTGTGTACCAATAAAGTTAATAAAATAAAGTGCTCCTGCTGAAGTTCCATCAAACTCAATGCCCGATAGGGTTACGCCTGCACCTGTTCCTTCTAAATCTATTTCTTTAAAATTAACCTTCGTGTCGGTAGGATTGCCAGAGGTAGATTTGATGGTAATGGTTTTTTGGGTAATAAAAGTGGATAATGCGGTGATGTTGTAAGTACCGGGGTTTAAACCAATAACTGCACCATTGGCTGCTGAAGTAATCGTGGCGGCCAGGTCATCACCCGGATTTAATTTTACCGTGTAAGTAGTAGGTGCAAGGGTGGTAAATGTGGTAATTCCTTTGCTCTTGGTGCCTGCAAACAGTTCCGCAGTGTACTTTGTGCCAGCGGTTAATCCTGTAATGGCTTTCAAACCTGCAGATGCGTCACCAGCGCTTAAAGTTGTAGTAGCAGCAGCACCTGTTGCCGGAGTTAAAACAATTGATGTTAGGCCAACTGTAGGCGTATAACGCAGGGTAATACTGTTTTCTTTAATCTCGTTATCCCTGATCAGTAAAAACAATTGAATACCTGTTAACTGGAAAGCACTGCTCCTTACGTATTTCGATTCAGGCTGACTTTCTGTTGCATTGGCCTTTACCCTGGCATAATATTTTGTCCTAACGGCTAAATTATCTTCAGTTACCGTTACCCCAGCCGTATCGGCCGTGGTGGTGTAGTTCACCGTTGCAAACAGCGAATCGGTTGAAAAATCGATACTGTATTTAAAGGTTTTTCCTGTCGACATTAAAGGGGTAGTCCAGGTTAACTTAGCCGAAGTTTCTCCTGAAGTAATTTTTATATCGCTGGGCTTAAATATCCTGGCGGGATCTGTTGGTACATCATCTTCTTTTTTGCAAGAAGAAACCACCGTAACCATTAATGATAAAATGATCAGTTTAAGCCCTAATTGATTGATAATTCTTTTCATGATTGATAATATAAATGCGTTAATAACCAAAATTTTGAACCATGCTTGGGTTTTCGATCAATGTGGTTTTTGGATATGGGAAAAGTTCCTTTTTGTTGGCTTCGAAGTAAAATGCAATACCGGTAGAAGTACTGGTGATCGAATTATCTTCGGTTACTGCTTTTCTCCAGTTTTTAGTGGTATAACCCGTTGGCGCTGTTGAGTTGTTTAAACCTGGTGAAGCAAACACATTGTTTGGCAAGCCGCCATAAAGGTCGAGTGTAGCCACTTCGTTTACACTGGTTCCCAATAAATAATTACTTTCTTTGGCGTAGATATAGTTTGGCACGTTTACATAATCGCCTGTTCCGGCAATTAAAGCACGTATTTTGGTACGTGTTTCATCAAATTTGCTCGCCAATAAATTCCAGCGGATTAGATCATATTTCCGGATGCCCTCACCACCAAATTCTAATAAACGCTCTTTAACAATGGCATTAAAAAATCCGGTTTTATCCATTGGTGTTACCGGGATCTGGGTTTCGAAGCCAGCATAGGCACGTTTCTGAACTTCCTGCAAAGCATTAACTGCAGCTGCTGATGGTGCACCATTGATTTCGTTATCGGCCTCTGCATACATCAACAGGATATCTGAGAAACGTAACATGGGCCAGTTAACCCCAAAAGTTTGCGAAGCAGAGGAATTGTTAAAAGCCGTCCACGATTTACGGAACTTTCCATCAGTCATGTTAAATAGCGTATTTACTATTTTTTTTGATGATGCCACAATTTCGAAGACACCGATGGTTACATCCCTGCGGCAATCTTTGGTTACGTCAAATTCATAAAAATAAGTAGGAATGGCATTCATACCGCCACCGCCAGAACCAAAAGTAGAGGCTGAGTTAAAACGGATCCCATTGTAATATCCCAATTTGCTATCGGTAGAAGCGTTACCACCAAAAGCAGCCACTTCGAACATCAGTTCGTGGGCGTCGTCATAACGGGTGGTGGTGTGAAGGCTTTTAAATACATTTTCGTATACCGGGTTTAAATTGTGCTCCGAACGGTGGTTCATAATATCCAGGCACTCATCAAAGGCAATTTTATAGTAGGTTAAATAATCGGAGCTGCGTTCCATGGTATGACTAGCTGATCTTAAGGAATAACCACCTCTTGCCAATGCAATCCTGGCCCTTAAGCCCTTAATTGCACCCTTTGTGTACCTGAAACTGCCATATTCGGTAATTCCGCTTCTCCAAGGAACCAGGTCTTCAGCGATTTTTAAATCGGCAATCATCTGATCGTAGGTTTTGTTGCGGTCTACATTCGGACCATATAATGTTTCTGCATCTGCCGATGGTAAAAAAGAAGCGGGTACATCTCCCCAGTTGCGGATGAGTTCGTATAAAAACTGTGCCCTTAAAGTAAGCGCTTCACCGTAATAACGTTTCATGATGGTTTTCTCTGCATCAGATCCACTAGCATATAATTTTGAAGCCGGAATGTATTTGATGCAGATATTTGCACGTTCTACGCCTGAATACAGTTGTAAAAATGGATTGATCAGGTCGGTATTATCAGAACTTGCACCGTACATACTAATCCCTCTACGGTCTGATGAGCTGTAACTTCCCGAGGTTTTAAAATCATCGGCAGTTAGACCAAATAAAGTAGAAATACGGCTTCCGTATCCATTATCTCCGCAAAGGCGATTGTAAATGGCAATTACTGCAGCATTGGTATTGGCTGTACTTTCGAAAACAACATCAGGAGAAGAAGTTGATGGCGACTGTACATCTAAATATTTTTTACAGGAAGTGGTTATGCTCAATGCTCCAACAGCAATTACCATTAAAGCCGATTTTATAAATTTATTGTTCATTTTCTTTAATGTTGAGGTTAAAATACCATATTAATACCAGCAAGAATATATCTGCTACGTGGGTAAGCTGCATAATCTATCCCTGGTGTAAGTGGGTTCGATCTGCGGGTGTTCGCTTCAGGATCGTAACCGGTATATCCCGTGATGGTATAAAGATTGTTAACTGTTCCATAAACCCTTAGTTTAGAGATGAAGCCTGTTTTTTTGATTAAACTTTGTGGTAAGCTATAACCCAGGGTTACATTGCTGATCCTTAAAAAAGATCCGTTTTCGATGGCGTAAGAAGTTAATGCATAATTTCCGGTGGTCGGTGTCCATAAAGTGGTATTAGCATTCATAGCCGTTAAAACTGCCGGATCGGTTACTTTCACCCCATTGGCATCGAAATTCTGCCACCTGTCATTCATCACCGCCAGTAAATTGTTATCCTTGACGTTATATTGTGAAGTAAATTCGAGTTTATTGGCGTTGTACACCTTACTGCCATAGCTAAAGTTTAAGAATACGGTTAAGTCGAAATTTTTGTAAGCAAACTGGTTGTTAAAACCACCTGTAAATTTTGGTTGTGCCGTACCTAAAACCGTTCTGTCGTCATCACCAATCATCATGCTAGATGAAGAAGAAAGTTTCTGAACTTTCATGTCACCCGGCTGCGGATCGCGGTTACCCAACAATACCCTGCTGTTGGCCACAGTTGGCTTAAGGGTATAAGTGTAAACCCCAGTAGTGGCATTTTGCACGTAGGTAAAATCATCAACGGTATAACGTCCGTCAGAAATAAAACCGTAAAACTGGCCAACAGGTTTTCCTACTTCAACTTTAAAATCGCCCAAACTGTTTACCCAGCCAGATTGCGTGATGTAAGAATTTACACCATTCTGCAGCTCGACAATTTTATTTTTATTGAATGAAATGTTGAAACTGGTATTGTAGCTAAAGTTTCTGGTTTTTACAGCCTGGTAATTTAACTGCAGTTCGAAACCTGTATTTTGGGTTTTACCCACATTTTGCTGTTGGGTAGCGTAACCTGTAGTTTGTGGTACGTTTGCGTTTAACAATAGGTTTTTAGTCCGGTTATCGTAATAATCTAAATTAAGCGATAGCTTGTTTTTGAATAAATCGATATCAATACCCAGGTTTTTAGAAATATTGGTTTCCCAGGTAATGTTTGGGTTGGATAAAATGTTTCCGGTAGCTGTACCCGAAATCAATCCTGTTGAAATGGCACCATCTGTATCGGCATAACCACCAGTGGTAGAGCTTAGGTAAAACAAGGTTCTGAATAAATCCTGGCCAATGCGGTTATTCCCGGCGGCACCGTAACTAAACCTCACCTTAAAGTTATCCAGCCAGGTTAACTGCATGTCTTTGATAAATTTTTCTTCTGTAACCCTCCAGGCAACCTGTGCTGATGGAAAATAACCCCATTGTTTGCCTGCTGCAAATAATGATGAAGCATCTGTTCTGAAGTTGACGGTAGCCAGGTATTTATTTTGAAAACCATAAGATGCCCTTCCAAAAATCGAGAACTGTCTGGTACCCGAAATTAATGATGTTGGCCTGTCCTGAATGGTATTTGCCGGGGCACCGCTCACAAAAGCATCATCGGGAGAGATATTGATGGGTAAAAATTTAAGGACAGTTGTTCTCGAATCGATATCAACCATGTTGATTTCCTGTCCTACCAATAAATCTAAACTGTGGTCTTTACCCAGGTTTGGTTTATAGTTGATGGTATTGGTGTTGATAAACGATTTTTGGGCTACCGTATCCAGCTGGATGGCCGGCAAACCTGCATTGTTCCTGGCCACATTGCTCACCGGACCGTTAAAGGTATTGGTATGTCTGCTGGTTCTGTTATAACCAACGGTACTCTTTATCGTTAAGTTTTTGAGGATCGAATATTGTACATAACCGCTCGAAATTAAATCGTTACGGTAATCGTATTTCAGCTCCTGGTTGGCCAAAGTAATCGGGTTGGTTAATCCGGTGGTTAAATAATCTGCATCGAAAAGATCGCCAGAATCGCTTCCACCCGAATAAGGTTGGTAACGCACCGAATTTCTTAAACGGTTGGTACCCTGCGAGCCTGTAGAACTTGTGCCTACACCATCAACACGTTGACGGCTGTAGCGTGCATTTAAACCTACCCTGAATTTATCTGAAAATTTATGGTCCAAACGCATCGAAGCAAATGTTCTTCTATAACCAGAATTAAGCATAATGCCATCTTCTTTTGTATTGTTTACAGAAACATTATAAGTGGTTTTAGAAGTACCGCCCGATAGATTTAAAACTTCAGTATTGCTCCATGCCTGACGGCCGAAAACTTTATCCTGCCAATCGATATTTGGAATATTTTTGTAGATGTCAAGATCTTCAAAAGTGCCGTATTTCTTGGTAAAAGTATCTTTTACATCCTGATTGGTGTTGTTATTATACAGCTCGTATTGATATTTGATAAACTCATAAGGGTTCATTACATCCAGCTCGTTTACTATCTGCCGCGCACCTGCATAAGCATCAAAGGAGACAACCGGTCTCCCTTTTTTACCGCTTTTTGTCGTAATAATCACCACCCCATTGGCACCTCGGCTACCATAAATCGAAGTAGAGGCAACATCTTTTAACACATCGATGGATTGGATTTCGTTCGGTGATAAAATGGATAAGGCGTTTTCAACCTGGATCCCATCAACAATGTAAAGTGGCGAATTATCTCCTGTAAGGGAGCTCCCTCCACGTACTTTTATTACAATTTCGGCACCCGGACTACCCTCCGTTGTGGTAACCGAAACCCCGGCAAGTTTACCTGCCAATGCCTGTGCGGCAGTACTTACTGGAAACTGGTCGATATCTTTCCCGGTAATTGAAGAAACAGAACCTGTTAAAGCCTCTTTACGCACCGAGCCGTAACCGATGTTCACCGTCACCTCTTGCAGGGTGTTAGCGTCTTCTTCTAAGTTAATATCAAATTTAGTTTGATCGGTAATGGTTACATTTTTGGTTTTGTAACCCACATAAGTAAAAGTGACTACTGCGCCTTTCGCAGGAATACTGATTTTGTAAACCCCGTTTGCATCCGTACTAGCCCCTGTTTTTGAATCTTTTACGTTCACACTAACGCCTACCAAAGGCTGCCCATCTGTTTTATCTTTTACAGTTCCACTAACCTGCCTGGTTTGTGCCTGTGCTACAGATAATCCAAAAAAAGAGAAAAATGCTAAAAAGAGTAGAACTCTGCTCATAAATTATTTATTTGAAGTGATTTGGTTATTTTAAGATGCTGCAATCGCTTGCATGTAGAATTAAATTCTATTTCGGGATGTTATTGTTTGTTTATATTTGGTTACGTTGATGTAACAATTTTACAAACTAAAAACCGTTTGAAACCATTTTTAACTAAAAAAGTGTGCAAACGTTCCCAAAAACGTCGATATGACGTTTATTAATGTTGCTGATCCGATCCCCTTAAAGAGATATTTTTTGTAACTTGTACGCATTACGAAAATGAGATTTGAAACATCTACCATAAAGGATATTGCTAAAGCACTCGGACTGTCAACTTCTACAGTTTCAAGGGCTTTAAGAGACCGTTACGAAATTAGTGAGGAAACCAAAAAACTGGTTTTGGCTTATGCCGAAAAGGTTAATTACCGTGCTAATCCCATTGCGCGGAGCCTAAAAGAACGCCGCAGTTATTCCATCGGTATCATCGTAAGCGAAATTGCCAACAACTTTTTTTCTCAGGTGATAAATGGCATAGAATCAATTGCTTACGATAAGGGTTACCATGTCATTATCTCTCAAAGTCACGAATCTTATAAGCAGGAAAAACTGAATGTTGAGCATCTGGCATCACGTTCTATTGATGGTTTGCTGATTGCGCTGTCGTCTGAAACACAGGATATCGATTACCTGCGAAGTTTATATGCCAAAGGCTTGCCAATTGTTTTTTTTGACCGCGTGCCCAAAGATTTTGAAACCCATAAAGTCATTGCAAATAATTTTAAAGGCTCTTTTGATGCTACAGAGCACCTCATTTTGTCGGGAAAGAGGACCATTGCGCACTTAACCAATTCTGAAAACCTTTCGATAACGAAAGAAAGACTGGAAGGTTACAAGGCAGCCCTGGCCAAATACCACATCGAATTTAAACCCGAACTGGTTAAATATTGCCAGCACGGTGGCATGCACAGTGCAGAACTGGAGCAGGCCGTTAAAGAACTTTTACCCTTAAATCCCGATGGGATTTTTATTTCGAGCGACCGTTTAACCACGGGCTGCATTATGGCGTTGAAAAAAACCAATCCCGAGGTGGCGCATAAAATCGCAATCGCAGGTTTTACAAACTCCAACCTTGTCGAATTGTTTAATCCGTCCTTAACTTCGGTTAAACAGCCGGCATTCGAAATGGGGCAGGTAGCCACCGAATTATTAATTTCAATGATCGAAGCCAAAAGGCCAATCACCGAATTCGAAACCAAAGTTTTGGATACGGAGCTGGTGAAGATGGCAAAGCGGTAGGCGGTTTGCGTTAAGCATATAATTAAACGCTAGTCGCCAAACGCTAATCTCATAAATCTTACATCCTCCATATTACATTTAACATTATCCCTCTTTTAATTACCTTTGCATCATGGTAGAAATCACATTAAAAAAGGGCAAAGAAAAAGCGGCATTACAAAGACATCCATGGGTATTTTCTGGCGCACTGGAAAAAGTTAAGGGAAAACCTGAAGATGGTGATGTAGTAAAAGTTTTTGCTTTTGATCATGAATTTCTCGCTTATGGATATTTCAACAGCAATTCGCGTGTGGCCGTTCGTTTGTTAGAATGGGATGAAACACAAACCATTGATACCAATTGGTACCAGAACCGTTTAAAACAAGCCATTGCTTCACGTCAGTTTATATTAGGCGAACAGACCAATACCTGTCGCTTGGTTTTTAGTGAAGCCGATTTTCTACCAGGTTTAATTGTTGATCAATATGCTGATTTCCTTTCGCTTCAGATTTTAAGCTCGGGGATCGAAAAAGTAAAAACGGAAATCGTCGACATTTTAAGAACAGAATTAAAACCTAAAGGCATATTCGATAAAAGTGACGCCACTGCCCGTACCCACGAAGGTTTACCCATCGAGAACGGCCTCCTTTGGGGCGAAAATCCACCAGAATTTTTAGAAGTAAAAGAAAACGGAATTATTTACCACATCAATATTGCAGAAGGACAAAAATCAGGGTTTTACTGCGATCAGCGAGATAACAGGAGTATTTTAGCCAGTTATACAAAAGGTAAAAAAGTATTAGACTGCTTTAGTTACAGTGGTGGTTTTAGTTTAAATAGTTTAGCTAATGATGCAACAAGTGTTACCAGTGTTGATAGTTCTGCCCTGGCCTTAGAAACGCTCAAACAAAATGTAGCACTAAATAAATACGATGTAAATAA
The DNA here is from genome assembly GCF_014395225.1 of Pedobacter roseus. Taxonomy (NCBI): domain Bacteria; kingdom Pseudomonadati; phylum Bacteroidota; class Sphingobacteriia; order Sphingobacteriales; family Sphingobacteriaceae; genus Pedobacter; species Pedobacter roseus. Next base: position 5,135,848 of record NZ_CP060723.1, on the reverse strand, counting down.
AGTAATAGCCATCCAATCGGATGTGAACAAACAATTGCGTGCATTTAAAGATTCAGGAGAAGTATTTGATGTAATTGTGCTCGATCCACCTAAATACGCTCCATCACGTTCTGCATTAGACCGCGCTGCCAGAGCCTACAAAGATTTAAACCGTTTAGGCATGTTATTGCTTGAAAAAGGTGGTTTATTGGCTACTTTCTCTTGTTCAGGAGCTGTTGATATCGATACTTTCAAACAGATAATTGCCTGGGCGGCCCTTGATGCGGGTAAAGAAGTGCAGATCATTAAACAGTTCTGCCAGCCTGAAGATCACCCGGTTAGGATTTCTTTCCCGGAGGGAGAATATTTAAAAGGGCTGTTGTTAAGGGTCTTGTAGCGATATGTCAGTCTGAGCGGAGTCGAAAGATCTTTGTGCTTTCGTGCCTTTGTGGTTCAGTAGTTCATTTGTCATTCGTTCATTGGTTAGCATGGATCAGAAACTGATCCCACAATCCTTGGTCCGATGCCTTCGTCTGTGTCTCACAGACCAATAATTTATAATTTTAGCCACGGAAACACGGATTTACACGGACATTATAGTTCAGGACCTTTAATGCCGTCAACTGAAAATTGCAAACTAAAAACTTATCTTTTGGTCAAAAACAACTAGATATCTTCCGAGTTTTCCGGCAATCGGTCGTATTCCCCTTTCCAGGCATAAAAACCGAAAATCATCAGTCCTAAGCTAATTGGCAGAAAAATAAACAGGATAATTCCCCATTGCAGAATGGTATTGGTGCGTTCAATATCAGTGTGCGTTAAACCCACTTTATCAATCGCCTGTAAAAACAGGAAAGTCATGGTTAATGGACCTAAAACCATCCAAACCAAGCCTAAAAATTTCTTTAACGTATTCATCCTTTTTGTATTAATCGTTAATGCTTTCGTCTCTTTTATTCGATAAATAAATGGTTCCTATAATTAAGCTAAGCGCTGCAATGCCTATCGGATACCATAAACCTGATAATGGCGTAGAACCCGAAAAACTGGCAATTAAGGTCGCGATAAATGGAACAAGTCCACCAAAAACACCGTTCCCGATGTGGTATGGCAGCGACATGGAAGTGTACCTGATTTTGGTTGGAAACAATTCAACAAGAAAAGCCGCGATTGGCCCATAAACCATCGTTACCAATAAAATCTGGAAGAAGATTAATCCCACAAATTTCCAGAAAACCGGTGTAGCCAAAACTTTATCTTTGATCACCTCTTTACCCAAAAGAATACCTTTTGTTGTAGAAACCGTATCTACCTGAACCTTGTTGAATGATGCGCCGTTTTTCAATAATACCTTAACGGATGTTGTTCTTAAGCTATCCTGTGAATCTGCAATTAAAACAGCGCTTACCGGCGCAGGTGTTGCTGATAAAATATCGGCCTGTTCAATTTTTGTATAATCTGTATCATTCAAAAATATTTGATAAATAGGGCGGTAAAAAAGGATTCCCAGCAACATTCCGCTCAACATAATCCATTTTCTACCTACTTTGTCGCTCCATGCCCCAAAAACCACGAAAAATGGTGTGGCAAAGGCAATACCCCAGAGCAAAATATACCTCGAATCGTTAAAATCCAGTTTGCAGGTATTCTCTAAAAAAGATTGGGCATAAAACTGGCCCGTGTACCAGATCACTCCCTGTCCCATGGTGGCGCCAAAGAGCGCCAAAAGCACCATTTTAAAATTCGCCTTATTGTTAAAACTTTCCTTTAACGGATTTTTAGAAACATTTCCTTCCGCTTTCAATTTTGAAAACATGGGTGATTCGTGCATCTTCATGCGGATATAAATCGAAACCACTACCAGTACAATCGATAACAGAAAGGGAATCCGCCAGCCCCAATCGCCAAAAGTTTCGGTACCTAAAATATTCTTGGTGATGACGATAATTCCTAAGGAAAGAAATAACCCTAAGGTAGCTGTCGTCTGAATCCAGCTGGTAAAAAAGCCGCGTTTATTTTTTGGTGCATGTTCTGCAACGTAGGTTGCCGCACCCCCATATTCACCACCCAAAGCCAGGCCCTGGATCAACCTTAATATTAAAACTAAAATGGGTGCTGCATAACCAATACTTTTATAAGATGGGATTAAACCGATAAAAAATGTCGATCCGCCCATGAGTACCAAAGTGAGTAAAAAAGTGTATTTCCGGCCGATCAAATCACCCAACCTGCCAAAAACCAAAGCACCGAAAGGACGTACAATAAAGCCAGCAGCAAATATGGCCAGGGTATTGATTAAAGCAGAAGCACCAGCATCTTCAGGAAATAACTGATGGCCAATGATGACCGCGAGGCTACCGAAAATGTAAAAATCATACCATTCTATCAGTGTGCCCAGTGATGAAGCACCAATAACTTTAAAAATGTTGTTCTTGGGTAACGTTTCGCTCATAAGAAAAAAGAATATTTGGTTCTCCAAGATAAACATTTGCATAACAATCGGCAACCTGTACTGTCTGTCATTTAATTTGTTACATTGTAAAACATTTCGGCTTTAGTTTTGTATTTTCAACCGTAAGAATTTGTTCCTCAAAAAAATATATGCTTTTAATACAAAATATCAGGTTAAGTAGAATTTTAAGAAATACATGGCATGTTGATCTGATTATGATCGCTTCTTGTACGGCAGCGTACCTTGTTCGTGAGTATTTAATCGCCCATCATTTCTCCATTCCATCCATTATTCCAACCGTTTTAGGTACAGCCATTGCCTTTTTTATCGGTTTTAACAATAACCAGGCTTACGATAGGTGGTGGGAAGCACGGAAAGTATGGGGTGCACTTGTAAACGATTCACGCTCTTATGCGCGCGCTTTGATTAATTATGTTGATGAGGATGAAGAAAGTGTGAAACGCATGGTGTACAGGCATATTGCTTTTTTATATGCGCTAAAAGCCAATTTAAGAAACACGGTTGATGAAATTTATACCAAATACCTGACGGAGGCCGATTTAAATGAAATTAAAAAACACAACAATGCTCACAATGCCCTGCTTAACATCCAATCGCGTGATCTGCAGAAGTTAGCAAAGGCAAATAAAATCGATGGTTTCCGCTTTATAGAAATTAACGAAATGCTGACCCGTTTTTCTGATTCGATGGGGATGAGTGAGCGGATTAAAAACACGATATTTCCAACAACCTATACTTATTTAACCAAGGTGTTTATCTGGCTGTTTGTGGTTACTTTTACCCTTGTAATCAGTCAGGATGCCGGACCTGCAGCCATATTTTTGGGCTGGCTGATCGGTTTCGTTTTTGTATCTACACAGATTAATGGAATGAGTTTGGTTAATCCTTTCGAAAATAATTCGGCAGGTGTTCCGCTTAACCAGATCACCAGGACTATCGAAATCAATCTTTTACAGATGTTGGAAGAAGATGATATTCCCGAGCCTGTTAAGCCCATAAATGAAGAATACGTACTTTAAGCTTTTGCTGTTTTCTTACCTTTAAAGATTACAATAATCGCGGTCAGAACGGCTTTGGGGTAAACCAATTGTATTATATCAATAAATTGGTAAGGATATTTGTCCTGATCCATGGCCTGTGTCCTCACGGGCCATTAAAACCTATCAAATCCCTAACTCAGCCTTTAATTTTTCTTCAAAAAGGACCGATTTCGCTTTAAACTGAGGATCTGTAAACGAAATATTGGCCGTAGCATAAATGATTTTTCCATCCTTGCCAACCAAAATATTCGATGGAAAACCGTGATTGATGTTTAACCTGCGGATTTCATCCTTGCTCAACGATACAATCTCATATTTGTAGCCACTCTTTTTCTGAAAAAGTTTAGCGTTTGCAGGGAGATCGTGTGTAATGCCTATAAACCTTACACCATTTTTGCCATATTTTATTTGTAGTTTATTTAATTCTGGCATTTCGGCAATACACGGTGGGCATTTTTCGAACCAAAAGTTAATCACTGTTACCTGATTTTTTAAATCAGCACTGCTGAATGCTTTTTTGTTAACGGTTAAACCTTTAAAATCCGGCAGCTCTTTGCCTGCTAAATCTTCGAAAAAGGTTTCCTGTGTGGCCCACTTAACTTGTGCCTCTTGGGCCAATACCGGTAAAGCAAAAACAGAAAGCAGAATAATAAGGTAAATTTTCATCTGCAATAAATATAAAAAAAGTCCTACCAATACGGCAGGACTTTATAATTTGTTTGGTTTGAAAACGCTTATTTAAAGGTAACGGCTCCATATTCGGTTTTAACCGACACCGTTGAAGCTCCTCCGCTACCAATCTTGCCCGAATATTTTTTGGTTTCATCATCCTTGCTTACAGTGGTCGATGTTACGTTTGAGCCATATTTAAAGCCAGCATAAGAGGTAGAAACATTAAAAGTTCCATTATATCGATCTGCAAAACCAAGGCTTACACCTACATATTCTCCACCGAAGCTGAAATTTCTGCAGGATGGTGTAATTTCGTTTACACTTAGCCGGTTGTAATCCATATTGATATTCGCATCACCATTTAAGGTGCCTAAAGTAACATTAGAATATTCTGCATTTACCGCAATTTTACCGGCTGAAGCAATATTTAAGTCGCCATAAGCTTGCTTGGCAACCGTATTTCCCCTAACGGTATTGATGTTTACTTTTGCATATTCCGAATTTAAAAGTAAGTTGCCGCCAATAGTACCAATGGTTAAACCCTTACCATACTGCACTTTAATATCGGCTGATTTTCTAATCGTATTAATGTTTACCGCAACATATTCTGCATCAAGCTCTAAAGTGCCAACAGCCCCAATTGTAACCGGACCATTATATTCGTGTTTTACTACGGCTGCATTAAGGTCTTGAATATCACATTTACCATACTGTACATTAATGTAGTTGTTGGTATTGCTTAGATTACCTGCAACCAGATTTCCATACTCTACTTTTAAAGAAGTTGGGCCAGCAAAGTTGCCCATTTCTACATTGCCATACTGTTGAGAAACGGTTAGGGGATTTACTGCAGGCATGTATACCGTATAAATTACTTTAATTTCTCTTCTCCAGGTGGTTACCCCGTTTTTAACACTGCGGCCATAACGTCCGTTCCTATCGCCCATGTTGGTTTTAACAGAAACTACATCTCCATTTTTAGTGGCGTCGATATTCACACCGTCAATCAACCTTTGTACATCGCTATCCGAATTGCTGTAAACTTTAATATCTACATCAACCTTTACTTCTTTCCTATCCCAGGTTTTAATGGTGATTGATCCGTATTGGTTGTTTAAATTAACCTTATCGTTATTGTCTACACTAAAACTCTTGCTATAAGACTTAGAACGTTCAGCGTCGCTTCCTGTTTGTGTTGATTTGGAATAGCTGACCATTGCCAATGAAGTAGGTTGAGCAGAAGCTTCTGCAACTGCTTTTTCAGCTGGACTATTTAGCGCAATTTCTTGCGCATTGGTTTCTACGGCGATTAAAGCCATAAAGGCCAGAAATATTTTTATTGTTTTCATGTTGTTAATTGTTAAACATTTAATGGCTTAAAACCTGCCGGCTGGTAATAAGAAATGTAAATGTGGTGAGCGTATCCTCCTGGTATCAAGTAGCGCGAATCGGGTATCAAAACTGATTCTGCCATTATTTAATTTCGCTTTTGCTGCTTTAAACTTAAATCTGGTTAACCCTTTTATAATCGTCAACCTGGTTAATAATTAATAATTGTTGCTTTAATAACTGTAGCTGTATTTCGCGGTTTTTAACCATGGCCTTTACCACAAAAGTTTGGTTGGGCGAGGTTGGCAGCTCTGCTTTTAACCTTTCATAATCTTCATCAAGTTTTCTCAGGTCGGCAGTAAATTTTTTGTACAATTCAGGGTTTGCCGAGGCAAAAATGGCCAAACTGTCTCTTTTTTCGGTAATCAATCCCGCAAAGTGGACTTCTTTTTTTGCATAAGAAGCACTAACGTCGGCTATTTCTAAATCTTTGTTTTGTAACCTTCCGGCGTACAGCCAAACTAAACCGAAAACCACTACGATGGCTGCTGCTGCACTCATCCATAAGTAGAGCTTTACAGGTTTTTTTTTCTTTTTTGTGTCTAATTCCTGTTCAATTTTTGCCCAAAGCCCCGCTGATGGCTCCATAATATCAAAAGCCTTGCGGTTATCCTTTACAAAGGTTTCTAATCTATTATTCATCTCTCATCCCTTTCTGTTCTAAAATACTTTTTAATTTCTTTTTTGCCCTCATGTACTGTGTACGACTGGTGTTTTCACTTATTTTTAAAATGTGTGCAATCTCTTCATGGTCGTAACCCTCTAAAAGGTATAAACTCAATACTACCCTGTAACCATCTGGCAATTGGGTAATGGCCTGTCTTATTTCATCGGCCTGCAACCGCATCTCACTGTCATCAAAACTATCTTCGTCCGATACTTCCGATATTTCATCCGTACTTACAAATTCCATCTTGCGTTTACGCAGGTAATTGATGGATTTATTAATCACAATCTGCTTTAGCCAAAGCCCGAAGGTGGTTTCCTGCCTAAAATCAACAATTCTGGTAAAAGCATCCAAAAATGCTTCCTGTAAAACATCTTCAGCCTCTTCCTCATAATTTAAAATGCGCAGTGCCACATTATACATGGCCTTTGCATACAGCTTGTACAATTCAAACTGTGCTGCGCGGCTGCCCTGCATGCATTTTTTTACGAGTTCCAGGTTTTTATCGATGTATACGGCTTCCAAAATTTCGAATATTCTGATTATAAGACATGGGGGATTTTAAAACGTTGCATCAAGGTAGAAAAAAAGTTTAGAAATATGTTAAACTAGTATTAAGATTAGAATCAGCTGTGGTTGTTGTGCTTAGAGATGATGTATATCGCTAATATCAAATGCTGCCTTTTCGTTTCCAGAATATGAAAAATATTTTATGATTAATAGGAAATGAGTGGTTCTGTGCTTTTGGCATTTTCAGCCCTGCTTTCCCTCCAGCCAATTTGAAGGAAATTGGCGTCCGTCCAATCAGGTTTATTTAACCTGGGCCAGTGCAGGAAAGCCAAACCGCTGTTAACTAAACCCGAAAAAAGCGTGCATCCCGATTTTTTCCAATCGGGATAAAGCGGATGGCGGGACTACAGCACCTGTGAAACGCTACCCTTTCATTTCCAAAACCTAAAAATAATTATACTCAATACAAAACAAGCAGTTTCACATTCTAACATTTGTGGAAAATCAGCTCCCTAATCATCATAAATTTGAAAACCCTGATACAAACCATTAACTTCATGCCATGGAAACCGATTTAATTATTTCAGCAATTAACGAGCTACACCAAAAAGCAAACCTGGCCTTAGAGAATAAAGATGCAACCGCGTATGCAGCCATGTTTGATGATGGTTTAAACTTTACTCCGTATGAAAAACCAAACATAAACAAACGCGATTTTACCATCGATTTAAAAAAATATTTGAGCGGGATTAAAGAAATCCATTCCAGTTATTACCGGATAAAGTCATCTATGGAAGATGATGTTTTTACCGAAAAAATTGCCCGTAAATCGGTTCTTTTAAAACCTAAAATGCTCATTTTATCTAAAAAACAGACCATCCAGACGGAAGAAATATACCACTGGAAAAATATTAAAGGAGAATGGAAGGTAATTGCTCTTGAAATTGTGCTGGAAGAAAAATACTAAATCTTCGTTTATATGCTAAGACAATTAAGTTTTTATATCGCAATACTTACAATGTTTTTTGCAAGTTGTAATAATAGATCTACTTCGAAAAAAATTAATCTCTTAGATACAGTTTCATTCGAACAGCTTTCCAAAATTTCATGCGAATATCTTAAAAAACAGCAAGCATATTGTGAAGAGAAATATAGAATTGGCCAATATGAAAGATGGGATTATGATCAGTCAACAGGTAAACTCATATTTAGTAGTAAGGGGATACAGAAACTTATTATTGACTATGAAGAGGTGGGGTCTGTTTCTTTAAAATCTAATACCTGGTTGTGGGCCTGGGATAATTCTTACATAGAAGAAAAAGTAAAAAAAGATATAATAAAAGTTAGAGGGTACGGTATTAAAAGAGGTTTTGAAAGTCTATTAAATGCTAAATGGTCTGCTGATATAGTAGATGGCTGGGATATGGCAGCAATTTCTGCATATATTTTAAAAGCTAAAGGTGTTTATAGAGTCCCGGGGCGGGATAATAAATTATTTTCATTTATGCTGTTCAAAAAGATTACAGTTATAGATTCTTTACCCCAAAAAGAAATTGTAAAATAAATATTGAACCTATATCTTAAATTTAAGGCTTCTTATTTTTTTGACCTAAATCAAAGGTTAGGCCTTTTAATACCTGCATTTTTGCAGTATTAGAAAAACATAAAATGAAAAAAGAACACTTTAGATACATCAATACCTTGTTTGTGGTAATCCCCATGACTTTAATTATGGCTTTTGTAGGTTTAATGCGCAATTATGGTTTTGGCGAAGATTGGGTTTTGAAATTTTTAAAAGCATGGAGTGTAATGTTGCCGGTAGCCTATTTTGCTGCCTTTATCATTATCCCCAACGCAAGGAAGCTGGCCGAAAAAATCACTTCGAAAACCTAAACATGATTATATTTGGTTAAGCCTAAATTTAAATGCACAAACAGCTTTCAGATTATATAAGAGAAAAAATCACAATCAGCGATCCGGATATGGAGACTGCATTCTCTTTTTTCAAAATAATGGAAGTGAAGAAGAATGAAGTCCTGATTAGTCCGGGCGAAACAAGCCAACGGATTTATTTTGTCGGCAAAGGCTGTTTGCGGATTTTTTTCTTAACTGAAGGTGGTACCGAAGCCACCAGGCATTTTGCTTTCGAAAACCAGTTTGCCACTGCTTTGGTCAGTTTCATTACCAACGAAACTTCAAAAGAATTTGTGCAGGCGATAGAAGATACCGAACTGTATTACATTTCGCAGGCCGACTTTTATTACCTGCTTAAAATTATTCCCCAATGGGAGAAACTTTACCGGCATTACCTAGAGTATGCCTACGTAACCAATACCAACAGGCTGATGTCGTTTATTACGCTCGATGCCACTGAACGTTACCGCCAGCTGCTGGCTCAAAACCCAAACGTGGTGATGCGTATGCCGAACAAAATGGTTGCCTCTTATCTGAATATTTCTCAGGAAACGCTGAGCAGGTTGAAATCAAAAGCCTAGTTGTATGATGTGCTATTATTTCTGCAAAATATTTATGCAGAATGAAGAAATACGTCAGATGGAATGCTAAAATAGTTTTTAAGTTTTTGAGCCATCTTTAAAGTGATATCTCTTTTTCCTGATAGTACGGCAGATACATGTCCCTTGCTTCCGATTAGGGGTTCTAAATCTTTAGCTTTTATCCCCATTTCCTTCATTTTATATTTAATTACTTCTAAGGCATCTAATTCTGGTAGTTGATAATTTTTTTCATCAAAATCTTTTATCAGAACAAGTAATAATTCTAGCTCATCACTTTCAGGTGTGTTCGGTGTGGCATGAAAAATTTCCATCAATCTCATTGATGCTTTATTATAATCGGTTTCGTTTTTTAATATTTTCCAGTTCATCGTTATAGATCATTATCCGTTAAAATTCTAGTATCAAAGGCAATTGTTTCAACATCGATTTTATCATATTCCTTGTGTGTTCCAAACCAGATCACATAACAAGCCTGTTGTATAAAATTTACAGACACTACCAATCTAAAATCGTTGCCTTTAATGTTAAAGATAACCCGGTTGTTTGCTACAATACTTGCATTACCATATACATTTTTAAGCTGATTAAAATTATCGAATCGTATCTTGCTAAATTCATGAAACCAAACTAATAATGGCACTTCTGCTAAAGGGTAAGCTTTAACATAATACAAAATAGTTTTCTTCACTAAAATTTTCATTATCCAAATGTAACCAAAAGTTTTCAAAATGCAAACTTTTATAATTGCTGAAATACCTACTTCAAAAACCTTCAGCTATAGTGCCAACTTTAAAACAAAATCGGTATTTTTGCCGCTCAATTTAGATTACTATATATGTTAAGAACAGTAACTTGTGGTGCATTAAACCTAAACAACTTAGGCGAAAGTGTTACGCTATGTGGTTGGGTACAAAAATCAAGAGATTTGGGCGGTATGACTTTTATCGACATCCGCGATCGTTATGGTATTACCCAGTTGGTTTTTAACATGGACGATAATAAAGGGCTTTGCGAAACTGCGCGTACTTTGGGCCGTGAGTTTGTAATCAAAACGGTTGGTACGGTCGTAGAAAGAAGCAACAAAAATCCTAAAATGTCAACCGGTGATGTAGAGATTAAAGTTTCTGCTTTAGAGATTTTAAACGCTGCAAAGTTACCTCCGTTTATGATCGATGATGAAACAGATGGTGGTGATGAGTTGCGTATGAAATACCGCTATCTTGATTTACGTCGTAACCCGGTACGTAATAACCTGGTGTTGCGTCATAAAATGGCACAATCGGTTCGTCGTTATTTAGATGCTTTAGATTTTATCGAGGTAGAAACACCTGTATTAATTAAATCAACACCAGAAGGTGCAAGGGATTTCGTAGTGCCTAGCCGAATGAACGAAGGCGAGTTTTATGCTTTGCCTCAATCTCCGCAAACCTTTAAACAATTGTTGATGGTTTCTGGATTTGACCGCTATTTCCAGATTGTAAAATGTTTCAGGGATGAAGATTTAAGGGCCGATCGTCAGCCGGAGTTTACGCAGATTGACTGCGAAATGTCGTTCATTGAGCAGGAAGACATATTAAATACTTTTGAAGGATTGATCCGTACTTTATTTAAAGAAGTACGCAATTACGATTTACCAGAAGTACCGCGTATGCAATATGCAGATGCAATGCGTTTATACGGTTCTGATAAGCCGGATACCCGTTTCGAAATGCAGTTTGTTGAGCTTAACGATTTGGTAAAAGGAAAAGGTTTCCCGGTGTTTGATAACGCTGAATTAGTGGTAGGTATCAATGCAAAAGGCGCTGCAAGTTATACCCGTAAGCAATTAGATGAGTTGACTGATTTCATTAAACGTCCACAGATTGGTGCTACAGGTTTAATTTATGCCCGTCATAACGATGATGGAACGATTAAATCATCGGTAGATAAGTTCTTTAACGAAGAAGACCTTAAACAATGGAGCGAGGCTTTCGGAACAGAAAAAGGCGATTTATTGTTAATTTTAGCGGGTTCTACTGATAAAGTACGTAAACAGTTAAATGAGCTTCGTTTAGAAATGGGTAACCGTTTGGGTTTACGTGATAAAAATACATTTTCGGCCCTTTGGGTATTGGATTTCCCGCTTTTAGAATGGGATGAAGAAACTGAACGCTATCATGCCATGCATCACCCGTTCACTTCGCCAAAACCAGAAGATATTGCCTTATTAGATACTGATCCTAAAAATGTGCGTGCCAATGCTTACGATATGGTAATCAATGGAACCGAAGTTGGTGGCGGATCTATCCGTATCCACGACCGTGCTTTGCAGGCGTTAATGTTCAAACATTTAGGCTTCAGTGCAGAAGAGGCGCAAAAGCAATTTGGTTTCTTAATGGATGCTTTCGAATTCGGTGCACCTCCACATGGTGGTATTGCTTTCGGTTTCGACCGTTTAACTTCAATTTTTGCTGGTTTGGATTCTATCCGCGATGTAATTGCTTTCCCTAAAAATAACTCAGGCAGGGATGTAATGATCGATAGTCCGAGCACGATTGACGAGAAACAATTGAAAGAATTGAAAATTAAAACGGATTTGTAGGTTCATTAGTTCACTGGCCAGTGGTTCATTAGTCATTGGTCATTAGTTCATTAGGCTGGGAGCAGAATACTTAGTTTGCTAAAGGCTAATGATGAATAGCCATGATTTATAAATACTTAATCAACATGAAAAAGCCTCAGAATTTTTAAATCCTGAGGCTTTTTTATTTAAGGTCATTTTGGCATTTTGCTCACTAATGACTAATTAACTATTGAACTAATACGTTTCACTATCTGGCGGGATGCCATAATCAATAAACTTCTTATCCTTTTTTTCTTTCTTTTTGCCAAACCAGCCTTTAACAGAGTTAAAAATGGCCGACAAATGTTCTGCATCTAACGATTTACCTACTTTGCCTGAAACCAGTCCAACAGCAGCTTTGGTTAAAAAGCCAGCACCTCTGAATATCGTTTTATTCATAAATATTGGCAAAAGCAATGACATAGCCGTGCCGCTGATGTTTAGCTTTTCGTCGGCTTTGAACAAGTTATTAGGCGTAGCATACTTTTTAATCAGTGCGCCAAGCGTAAACTGTTTAAAGAAAGTTTTAGTGTCCGATTTAAGCATATTCTGCTTAAGTGTATACTCAACCTTAAGTTCTAGTTTTCTGGCTTGCAGGTCGCTTAGGTTTCGAATGTCTTTATAGCTTCTCATCTTCCTCCTTATCTGCAAGTTTATCAAAGTATTTTCTAATCGCTACATTAATAATTGCTTTTTCAATGTATTTATCCTTGGTTAAATAAACGATTATGGCCAGTAAAATATAGAACAATGAAACACAACCAAAGCCTCCTGCATAACTGCCCAAAACGCTCGAAAGGTATAGTGCCAATGTTACTGACCCAAATAAAAAGGCCAAAATAAAGCAAACAATAACAGCGGTACTGGTTACCAGGTCGGCAAAAATTTTGGATGCTTTTTCTACAATATAAAGTCTGGTATACTCTACCCTGGCCTCTAAAAAGCCTTTAGCATCGTCTACAAGATCTTCAATACTTTTATCTTTATTCTCCTGCATAATTCAGATGAGATTTAACCGGGCAAAATACCCGGTTATGCAATATTTTATTTATTAAGCGTGTTCTACGTCGTCGCTGTATTCTTCTTCTACGCTTCTCAATTTGGTTTTGATAGAGCTTACCACTTTATCTTTGAGGCTGGCCAGGTTGTTAATTTCATCAGCAGCTTTATCTTTGATAGAATCGCCCAGATCTTTTAACGATTGGCTTAATTTATCGCGTGTTTCATCACCTTTATCTGGTGCGAACAAAATTCCTAGGGCTGCACCGGCAGCTAGTCCAGCTAAAAGGGCAACTACAACTTTTGAGTTATCATTCATAATCAATGTATTTTAAGGGTTAACAATTATGTACAATATAAAACTACTACATTATTTATTGCTAAGCTATATTATAACTCGTTATGCTCATTATTTGTTTTAATTCTTTCCAATCTTTCTGATGCGAGCGTACTGGTTTCGTAAATTTTAATGAGCAAAATAAAATAAGATAATAGCAGCGGGCCAAAAACAAGGCCCAATATTCCGAATAAAGGAATACCAATAATTACGCCAATTACTGTAATAATGGGGTGAATATTTCCAACTTTTTTCGCAATCATGAACCGGAGCACGTTATCGATGTTAATAATCACCACGAAACCAAAAATAAGCATGGCCCATCCGGCAAAATTATTACCATTTGCAATCTGCAAAATGGCAGCTGGTACAAAAATAACAGGAGGGCCCAAAACAGGAACAAAGGAAATAAATGTGGTTATAACGCCCCAAAAAATGGGGTCTTTATACCCTAAAACATAAAAGGAAAGGCCCACCAACGAGCCCTGTACCAAACAGATCAATCCCTGGCCCAAAACATTGGCATAAGTGGTGTTGCGCATTTCATCGCCAAAACGAAGTGCATTCTGTTCTCTAAACGGAGCATATTTGATTAAAGAAAATTCGAATTTTTTCCGCTCGATCAACATAAAATAGAGTAAAAAGTACATCACCAGTAAACTTAGTACAATATTTACTGCACTTGATATTAGCGAGGGGAAAAGCTGCGTTGCCCAGTTCCCCAGTCTGTTCATACCATCCTGGATGAGCTCCTGGTTGATTTTAATAGGGATAAGGTGCTGTAATTTGACCAAAAGGTTTTTAAAAAAGATCTCGTTGCTTCGCAGTTCCGATATTTTGCTGATTACCATGCTGCTAAGGGCATAAAATGGTAGTACAATCAAAATGATGCTAATGGTAATGAGGAAAATGGCCACTAATCTTTTATTCCATCCCTTATTTTCGGCCAGGTGGATATAAGCAGGCCTCATAATGGTGTACAATACCAAAGTGCTCAGGATGGCACTAAAAATACTCTGCAACGAATAGGCAATTAAAACTCCAAGCGCAATAATGATAACAAGGTTAATGTTGTTACGCTGTTTATAAGAAAATACTGACATAATTCGGGATGCTTGGGATTATTCTTTAAAATGCTAAATCAGCCCATTTTGTTTTGTCGATTTTCAATTTGCTGTTCTTCGTTAAGGTTAATGGCCTTTATTTTATTGTAAAGTGTTTTTCTGTCGATCTTCAATATTCTCGAAGCCTTTGCTTTATTAAAGTTAACTTCCCTTAAAACAGTTAAAATTACAGTGTATTCTGCTTCTTTAGTCGTTTTTTTGAGGTCTTGGGCATTATTTCCCGATTTTTTTAGAACTGGCAATTTTTTTTCGCGGTGAAGGATTTTAGCAGAACTTACTTTTTCAAATTCCAGTGGCAAGGCAGCTATTTCAATCTGATGCCCGTTGGTGAGTAAAGCGACCCGCCTGATTACATTTTTGAGTTCGCGTACATTACCCGGCCAGTTGTAATTTAAAAAACAATCTTTAACCTCTTTAGAAAAAGAGATGATGTTTTTGTTAAGTTCTTCATTTGCTTCTGCCAGGAAAAAGTCTGCGAAAACGAGGATGTCTTCGCTTCTGTCTTTTAAAGAAGGAACATTGATCGAAAATTCGTTAAAACGGTGGTATAAATCCTCCCTGAATGTTCCTTTTTGTATACAATTTTCGAGGTTTTCATTGGTCGCAATAATAATCCTCACGTCGAGGTTGATTTCTTTTGTGCTGCCTACCCGTTTAATTTTACGCTCCTGTACGGCCCTGAGTAAAATGGCCTGGGTTTCGTATGATAGGTTGGCTACTTCATCCAGAAACAAGGTGCCCCCGTTGGCCTGTTCAAAATGCCCAATCTTCGTGGATAACGCCCCTGTAAATGATCCTTTTTCATGTCCGAAAAATTCGCTTACAGCCAGTTCTTTGCTTAAAGAGCCGCAGTCCATAGCCACAAATGGTGCGTTTTTACGTAAACTGTTTAAGTGAATGGTTTTGGCCACACATTCTTTCCCGGTGCCGCTTTTGCCATGTAAAATGATGCTGTAATTGGTTGGTGCAACCAGGTTAATCTGTTCTAAAAGTTTTATAGAAGGTTTGCTATTGCCTTCAATATACTTAGGGAAATTAGGTATTTCGGGAATATTTGCAGCTTTATGATTGGTATGATGGTGCTTTTTTAATGCTCTTTGGGTTTCCAGCGCCTTGTTTACGGTATTCAGGATCTCATCCGGATAAAGCGGTTTAACAATGTAATCGTAAGCGCCAAGTTTAATCAGCTCTACAGCAAGCCTGATATCCGAATAACCAGTAATAATGAAAACACCTGTGTTTGGGTAATTTTCTTTAACATATTTTAAAATTTCCCTGCCATCCGTATCATCAAGGCGATAGTCGCATAAAATAAGGTCGAACTTTTCAATGCTCAATATTTCTACTGCTGCAGTGCCTGTTGTAGTATTGGAAACCTCGTATCCGTTTTTAGTAAGGAATTTGGAGAGTAATAAACCGATGTTTATTTCATCGTCGATTATAAGTATTTTGTTTTTCATCAATAGGATTTTTTATTGCTAAAAGAACCCTAAATAATTTAGTAGGATGAGTCAAAAATATTTAGAATTATGCATTTTGAACCCTGCATAATTACTAAAAAATTATGATAGTGGGAAATATTTTCTACACTTTTGATTTTTTAAAATAGAATTAATACTACAGGGCTGTTAATGCCCTGTAAAATTGGCTTTTCTTTTTTCTACAAACGCGTTAACGCCTTCCTTAAAATCGGCAGTTTCAAAGCATTTACCAAAAGCTTCAATTTCTGTAGCATAACCATTAACATCATTTAAAGATGCAATTACTGATTTTATAGCGGCAGAAATGGCTAATGGGGCACGTTGCTTAACAACATTAAGGATTTCTTCTGCTTTGCCAATTAAATCTGGTTGTGGAACAACATGGTTTACCAGTCCAATTTTTTCCGCTTCTACAGCCGTAACCATGTTAGCCGTTGCAATAAGTTCAATCGCCTTTCCTTTTCCAACCAGCTGCGTTAAGCGCTGGGTACCACCATAACCTGGAATTAAACCCAAGGTAACTTCCGGCAGGCCCAATTTTGCGTTATCGGATGCGATACGGATGTGACAGGCCATGGCAAGTTCCAATCCGCCGCCCAATGCGAATCCATTAATTGCCGCTATAAATAGTTTTGGCGAATTTTCGATGGCGTTAAATACCTCGTCTTGTCCGCGTTTTGCCAGTTCTTCTCCTTGTTTGCCACTATAATCTGCAAATTCTTTGATGTCTGCCCCAGCAACAAAAGCTTTTTCGCCTGCCCCGGTTAAAATAACGCCTCTTACTTCAGCGGTTTTGCCTGCATAAGCAATTACGTCGGCCAGTTCGGTCAAAGTATCTTTGTTTAATGCATTAAGCGATTTTTCGCGGTTAATGGTAATGTATAAAATGTTTGCTTTTACTTCTGTGATTAAATTCTGGTATGCCATAGCTTAAAAATTTCTGTTTTCAGTAACCCAATTTTGAATATATTCTACAATACTTGCCATTGTTGTGCCCGGAGGAAATAATTCTCCAACACCCAGTTCGGCAAGTTTTAAACGGTCGGCCTCTGGAATGATCCCTCCTCCGGTTAACAACACATCATCCATCTGTTTTTCTTTCATAAAATGGATTATTTTTGGAAAAACCGTCATGTGGGCACCCGAGAGTATAGAAATACCAATAGCGTCAACGTCTTCCTGGAGGGCCGTATTTACCACCATTTCTGGCGTTTGGCGAAGGCCGGTGTAAATCACTTCCATACCGGCATCGCGTAGAGAGGTTGCGATTACCTTAGCGCCCCTGTCGTGGCCATCTAAACCAACTTTAGCCACTAAAACGCGTATAGGCCGATTTAATATTTTGCTCATAAATGAATATTAAGTTGCTGTAAATGTATTGATTTTATTGACGAATAGAGAAATTAGATCATGGTTGACGGTTCATAGCCGGGGCTTTTACCCACAGGGTGATGAGAAATAATTATCCACAGCCATTTATCCACTCAACAAAGTAATTCAAATGCATCTAAATATTAACTGTGCGCTAATAAACCGTTAATCATTGCATAAATACGCTCAATCTTTTTACATTTGCATTCCTAATTTACAGGTTTTTATGAGTGAAGAGAAGTCATTGAACTTTATTGAAGAAATTGTTGAGAACGACTTAAATAGTGGTAAGTATGAAACTTTGGTTACGCGTTTTCCACCGGAGCCTAATGGTTATCTGCACATCGGCCACGCGAAAGCAATATGCTTAAATTTCGGACTAACACAAAAATACGGCGGTTACACCAACCTGCGTTTTGATGATACCAATCCGGTAACGGAGAAAACAGAATACGTTAACAGCCAGCAGGAAGATATCAGGTGGTTGGGTTTTAACTGGAAAAATGAATTGTACGCATCAGATTATTTTGATGAGCTTTATGGTTTTGCCGTAAAACTGATTGAAAAAGGTTTGGCTTATGTGGATGAAAGTTCTGCAGATGAAATTGCTGCTTTAAAAGGCACACCTACTGAACCTGGTCAGGATAGCCCATACCGTAACCGTACTGTTGAAGAGAACCTCGACATTTTTACCAAAATGAAAAATGGCGAATTTGCCGATGGTGCTTATATTTTACGGGCTAAAATCGATATGGCCAGTCCGAATATGTTGATGCGCGATCCGATTATTTACCGCATTAAACATGCCGAGCATCACCGTACCGGCAACAAATGGTGCATTTACCCGATGTACGATTTTGCCCACGGACAAAGTGATAGTATTGAAAACATCACCCACTCGATTTGTACTTTAGAATATGTTTCGCACCGCGAACTCTACGATTGGTTTATCGAAAAGTTAGAGATTTTCCCTTCGAAACAATACGAATTTGCCCGTTTAAATCTTACCAGCACGGTGATGAGTAAACGTAAGCTGTTACAATTGGTTAATGAAAACCTGGTAAATGGCTGGGACGATCCACGCATGCCTACCATTTCGGGCTTGCGCAGAAGAGGATTTACGCCAAAAAGTATCCGTAAGTTCTGTGAGCGCATCGGTATCGCCAAACGCGAAAATTTAATCGAGTTGAGTTTGTTGGAGTTCTGTATCCGTGAGGACCTGAATAAAACGGCTAATCGTGTAATGGCAGTTTTAGATCCTATCAAGCTGGTAATTACCAACTACGAAAAAGGAACGGAAGATTTAATCGGCGAAAACAATCCGGAGGCAGAAGACGGAGGAGGTACACGTGTAATTCCTTTTAGCAATGAACTTTGGATCGAGCGCGAAGATTTTATGGAAGTGCCGGCAAAAAAATGGTTCCGTTTGGCGCCAGGTGCAATGGTACGCCTAAAATTTGCTTACATCGTGAAGTGTGAAGATTTTGTGAAAGATGAAAACGGAAATGTTACCGAAATCCGTTGTACTTATATTCCGGAATCGAAAAGCGGAAGTGATACCAGCGGTATCAACGTTAAAGGAACCATTCACTGGGTAAGTGCACCACATGCTAAAACCGCAGAAATCCGTTTGTACGACCGTTTATTTACTTCGGAAACACCTGATGCAGAAGAAGGCGACTTTAAAGATTATTTAAATCCTGAGAGTTTAACGGTTCTACCTAATGCTTATATCGAACCTGCTTTAGCAGATGCCGATTTAGAAGGCCGTTACCAGTTTATCCGTAAAGGTTATTTCTGTTTGGATAAAGATTCTACTGCTGATAGATTGGTTTTCAATAGAACGGTAACACTGAAAGATACATTTAAGAAGCCAAACTAGTTTTTACCTTTTTGGCCACTGATAGGCACAGATGAACACAGATTAATGTGATTTGTCTGTGCTTTTTTGTTATTTAGGTTAATCGGTTAATTGTTTGAATTGGTTAACTGGGTAGGTTCATTCGTCATAAGCCATTGGTTCATTGGTAGGTTGTAACGCCAGATAATTCCATCATCCATTTTACATCTTCCATCATGAGCCCCAATGAAGCGACACAAATTTGCCTACCAGGGTGTTTTGCATCTAAGCTTCGGACCTCCGTTCTCTGACTTTCGGACTTATTTACGCTATCTGCTTAATACTTCGTATACACATTATACAATACCAAAATATCCACTGGTGTTAAAGTTGGCGTAATATCACTCTGTATAAAATGGATTTTAAAAGCTGTAATTGCTGCGGGCAGGTTGCTGGTGTCGTAACCGATGTATTTTAAAGCCATTTCTGTATTAAAATCCAATGGTGGGTTTTTCAGCACATCATCATACCAATAACCGAAACCTTTATCGGCCAGTTTTTTCCAGGGGAAGTTTTTCGGATCGTTTTTGCGTTTAGGTGCAATATCAGCATGACCGATAAAATTTGCTGTCGGGATGTTATAGGTTTTCTTTAAGGTAGCCAATAACTTCAGCAAACTATTAATCTGCGCATCAGGCCAAGGGTCTGTTAATCCGTTGTTATCCAGTTCAATACCTATCGATGAAGAATTGAGGTCGGTATCTTTGCCCCATTTGCTTATTCCGGCGTGGTTGGCACGGAGGTAATCGTTAACCATGTGTACCACTTTACCATCTCTACTCACAACATAATGCGCACTGGTACCTGCTTTGGTAGAGAAAAATGTTTTGATGGTTTGTGCCAGACTATCCTGTGCCGTATGGTGGATTACCACAAAATTAGGCTTACGTATCCCAAAATTTACAGAACCAACCCAGGTTTGATTTGTTGCTTCTAATGAATCGTAAAGCTGACCTGCCGGAGGAGTTGTACTGATTATTTTCGAAAAATCTTTTGCCTTTTCTTTATATATTTTTTCTGTTGCAGCGTATTTATTGGTACTGCAGGCTGATAAAACGAGTACGAACGATAAAGTAAAAAAGGCTGATGATTTTGATAATCTGGAAAATAACATGGGCATGAATTGTTAGCAAGTTGAAGTTACAAAGTTATGCTAAACTTCAGGCAATGCATCAAACTTTATACAAAGCTTTCAAAATTTACTAATTTAGCACCGATATACTCTAATATGAAGAATTTATACAAATCAACCCTGATTTTCTCTGTACTGGCTATTGCGGCCGGATCGATCTCATCCTGCACAGGGGATAATAAGCCTGCCGATGGAAAGACTACCGCAACCGTACAAAAAGATAGTTTAACCAATTATGTTGCACAGCGTTTGGCCATTTACGAAAGGGTTAAATTGACTACCAATATCAATCAATTAAGTGTTAACGACCGTAAAATTTTGCCTTTATTAATCCAGGCGGCAGAAATTATGGACGAATTGTATTGGAAACAGGCCTATCCGCAAAGGGATAGCTTACTGGCTACCATTAAAGATGAAAAAACACGCGACTTTTTAAATATTAACTATGGTCCATGGGATAGGTTAAATAATGATAAAGCTTTTGTTGAAGGTGTGGGTGTTAAACCTGAAGGGGCATCATTTTATCCTTATGGAATTACAAAAGAGGCAATTGAGAAATCTGATCTTGCCGATAAATTTGGGGCTTATTCTGTGGTTCAGAAAGACAGCGCAGGCAAATTAACTACCGTTCCTTACCACGTTTTATTTGCTTCAGAATTACAGAAAGTAAGTTCTCTTTTAAAACAGGCTGCTTTGATTACCGAAGATGCAGGTTTGAAAAAATATTTAAACTTAAGAGCCGATGCGCTGGTTACGGATAATTTTACTGCCAGCGATTACGCCTGGCTGGATATGAAAACCAACGGTTTGGATATCATTATCGGCCCGATTGAAAACTACGAGGATAAACTTTTTAATGCCCGGACCAGTTATGAGGCTTATGTTTTAATTAAAGATAAAGAGTGGAGCAAGCGTTTGGCCAAATATGTAAAAATGTTGCCGGAGTTACAGAAAAACCTGCCTGTTGCAGCTAAATATAAAACCGAAACCCCGGGAACAGATTCTGAGCTGAATGCCTATGATGTGGTTTATTATGCGGGAGACTGTAATGCGGGATCGAAAACTATTGCTGTAAACCTTCCGAATGATGAGAAAATACAACAGGAAAAAGGTACCCGCCGTTCGCAGTTAAAAAATGCGATGCAAGCTAAATTTGACAAAATTTTAGTGCCTATTTCGAAAGAATTAATAGATGCAGATCAACAGCAGTACATTAAATTCGATGCTTTTTTTGCCAATGTGATGTTTCACGAAGTAGCACACGGTTTAGGGATTAAAAAAACCATTACAGGAAAAGGATTTGTGCGTGCCTCCTTAAAAGAGCAATACAGCTGGTTAGAAGAAGGTAAAGCTGATATTTTAGGTTTGTACATGGTAACTGGTTTGCTTAAAAAAGGCGAATTGAAAGGTGATATTAAAGATTATTACACCACATTTATGGCGGGCATTTTACGCTCGGTACGTTTTGGTGTTTCTGAAGCACATGGAAAAGCCAATATGCAATGTTTTAACTATTTCCAGGAAAAAGGTGCTTTTGAACGTACTGCTAAAGGTACTTACAAAGTTAATTTCGAAAAATTTGCAACTGCCATGAACGATTTAAGTGCATTTATCATCACACTACAAGGTAATGGCGATAAAGTTGCGGTAGAAAAGGCACAAAAAGAAAAAGCAATTATACATCCGGAACTTCAAACCGATCTTGACCGTTTAACAAAAAAGAATATCCCGGTTGATGTTGTTTTTGAACAAGGAGTTGATGTACTTGGAGTAAAATAGAAATTCTTACTCGAAAAAAAAGGCCATAGGTATGCAGATGTAAACTTGTTGATCTGTGGCTTTTTTTACTTGGTTCATTTGTTCATTTGCCATTAGTTCATTGGTAACTGCAACTTAGCCAATGGTTCATTTGTTCACTGGTCATTTAGTTAATTGTTTAAACTGGTTAATTGGCATGATTCAGATTTGAGTATTGCCAATTGCCAACTGAAAACTTCTTAGTGTCTTCGTGCCTTTGTGGTGAAAAGATCGTTCATTAGTAACTGCGAACTTCTAACTCTAAACTTCGGTCATCGGACCTCTGACTCCGGACTTTTTCAAAATCCTTGTAACCTTTTCAAAAAACGGTCGTCTTACCTATAACTAAAGAATAGAAACCTTTCGTTTCTGAACTAAACTAAAATATCGGGCTTTAATGAGAAAATGCATAAACATGTGTTATGGAAATCTTTTTGCCTAATTTTTTTACCATAATAAAACCGAGAATGAAAATATTATACGCGATATCACTTTCCTTAAGCCTCTTTTTAACCGCTTCAACGGCTTTTGCACAAACCAATCCTAAGCCAAACATCAGCGGGGTAATTTTAGATGAGAATAAAAAACCTGCCGATTATGTTACCGTTGTACTTTTCAAATCGGCTGATTCGAGCATCGTTAAAACGGCTTTTACTGATCCGAACGGAACTTTTGGTTTTACCGTGACGAATAAAGGAAGCTACTTTTACAAAGCCAGTAATATGGGCTATAAAACCTTTAAGAGCAAAATCATTGTTTTAACGGAAGATAATCAAAAGGTAGATTTAGGTTCGGCACAGCTTGTTGCAACTGCACAGAATTTAAAAGAAGTGAGTGTGGCGGTAACCAAACCATTGATCGAAAGAAAAATGGATAAGATCGTAATGAATGTTTCTAACAGTGCAATCATGACGGGTTCTACTGCGCTCGAGGTGTTGCAAAAAGCGCCTGGTGTAACTGTCGATCAGAATGATAAAATATCGATGATGGGCAAACAGGGTGTACTGATCCAGCTTGATGGAAAACAGACTTACATGAGCAGTGCCGATGTGGCCAACCTGCTCCGTAACATGCAAAGTTCGGAAATTGAAAGCATTGAGTTGATCACCAATCCTTCCTCCAAATACGATGCTTCTGGTAATTCGGGGATCATCAATATAAAAACCAAAAAAAGCAAAAATGGTGGTACAAATGGTAGTATAAATGGAACGGCTGGTTACGGTAAAAATTTTAGGGGTAACGCGGGCTTAAATCTTAACCATAGAACACAAAAACTGAATATTTTTGGTAACTACAATTATGGTAAAAATGAACGTGAAAACCAGATTGATATCGATCGGATTTCTAACGGTAAAACAAAGGATACCTATTTTATGCAGGTGGGCAGCAGTCTTAGAAAGCAACAGAACAACAACTTCAAGGCTGGTTTAGATTATTTTATCGATAAAAACAATACCATTGGTGTATTGGTAAACGGTTACTTTAACCACGGTACAGAGGCCTCGGTAAATAATACGTTAATAGGCCCGTCATTTCAAAAAACAGATTCTATATTGATTTCGAATACGTTGCAAACCAATAAGTATAACAATCTTTCTTATAACTTAAACTATAAATCGGTTCTAGATACTGCCGGGTCGGAAATTTCGGCCGATGTAGATTATTCAAGATACAATGGAAATGATGGATCGAAATATGATAACGATTATCTGTTCGCAAATGGTGACAGGATGCGCCCTATTGTTCACACCAGAAACAACACGCCTTCTGTTATAGATATTAAAGCTTTTAAGGTTGATTATAATGTTGCATTGAGCAAAACGGTTAAACTTGAAGCAGGTGTTAAAAGCAGCTGGGTTAAAACCAATAACGATCTACAAGCGGAAGAATTTGTAAACAATAACTGGCAGAACGATGTACGCCGGAGCAACCAGTTTATTTACGATGAAAATGTAAACGCAGCCTATACCAATTTAAACAAGCAGTTTAAAAATACCAGTGTACAAGTTGGTTTAAGGGTAGAACAAACCAATTCGAAAGGGAATTTAATTACCACAAATACTGTTGTTGAGCGGAGTTACTGGGATTTCTTTCCAACGTTGTTTGTTCAGCAGAACCTTTCGAAAAACAACCAGCTGGGTTTCTCTTACAGTAGAAGGATCGATCGTCCGAGTTACGATGCCTTAAATCCTTTTGTGTATTACCTGGATCAATATACCTATAACAAGGGTAACCCCTTTTTGAACCCACAGTATACTAACAATTTCGAAGTGAGTTATACTTTGTTACAAAAATACATGATATCTATTGGTTATAGCAGGGTTAACGACGTTATTATGGAGGTACTTTTGCCAGATACTGCTCAAAAAGCTTTATATCAAACTAATGCTAACATTGCCAGAAATATCAGTTATAATGCCAATTTGAATATACCCGTTCAGGTTACCAAATGGTGGCAGATGAATAATAATTTAAATGTTTTCTACCTGAGTTTCCAGGCACCAGATTTGGCTGGGAATGAATTAAAAACAGCAAAAACATCTTTTCAGTTTAAAACCCAACAAACCTTTACCATTATGAGTGGTTTTACTGCAGAACTGAATGGTAGTTACGAATCGCCTCTTTACTACGGTACTTTTGCCATCAGGCCCCGCTATTCCATTGATGCTGGTTTAAGCAAAGCATTATTTAATAAAAAAGCGAGTTTGAAACTGGCTTTATCTGATGTGTTTAATACCTATAAAACCAATTTATCGAGCATATACTCTGGTTTAACATACGAAGTGCGCCAAAAGAACGAAAGTCAGATCGGTAGGATCAGTTTCACTTACCGTTTTGGTAAAAACGAGATTAAACCAGCACGCCGCCGCTCAACAGGTACTGAAGCTGAGCAGGGAAGGATGAAGAATTAGTAAGGTAGTTAATGCGATGATCGTCATTCTCGCACAGGCGGGAATCTTAATACAATAAGCTTTAAGATTCCCAATTAACCCGATAGCTATCGGGTTGGGAATGACGATCCGACTATATCCGTCGTCAGAAATTAAAACTTATATTCCATTACATAATCGTCCATAAAATAACCCTCGCCGATATCAAGTTTTACCGATTCTTTAATGGTAAAACCTCCTTTTAGGTAGAAGTCTTTGGCTTTATTATGTTTATTGACATTAAGTTGTAGCGCACTTCCGCCGGCATCTTTTACCTGGTTAAATACCTCGTTAATCAAAATTTTGCCTACGCCTTTACCGTGAGCAGAAGGCAACACATAAAGTTTGTGCAGTTTGTATATCCGCTCTTCATGCCCGGTGATAGAATAACCTGCAAAACCGAATTGATTTTCACCTTCTTCGGCAATCAGGAAAATATGTCCCTCCATCAATTGTTTCAAGAGTTCGCCCCGGTTATACATTTTATCCAGCATGTAATCAATCTGTGCCTGCCCGATGATATCAAGATAAGTTGATGGCCAGGTTGCTGCAGCAATATCCCTGATGATTTCTAAATCTTCTTCTTTTGCTTTTCTAAGGGTAATCATATCGGTTCGCTGATAAAAATAGGTTGTCCGGAAAATGTAAATTCTACAAAACCGTCGTTAACCACTTTAAAAATTTCGTCTTCATCCTGCATCAGGTTAGTTACTTCTAAATATCGGTTTCCGTGAATCAAAAATTCACTTCCTGCTGGTTTCCAAACGGAAAAACCCGATTTGATGGGGTAATGTTTGGCCATTTCAGTAAATACGACAATATTGATTTTATCTTCAAAACCTGCGTATTTTTCTAAGTCGAATTTTCGCGTAATTACGTTTACGGCAGGATATTTCTCTTCGTAGAGGTAATTAATCGCCACCATTAGCGCATCAACCGGACCCTGGATTACTTTAGTGTTTTCCTGTGTTTCAGTTTGTGTTCCGTTTACCAGAACATCAACTTTTAAACCCAGCGATAAGATTTTATCGTAGTTTTCTGCATTGACCAAAAGCGTAGGACTCCATTCTAACAGCTGACCTAAAAGCTCTTCGTTAAAATTTCCAAGCTCTTCTATAAATAAAGCTGGCTCTTGTTTTTCTTTTACAATATGGTGTGAAGACATACTGCGAATATATAAATTTCACATTAAGTAGCATGCATGAAGAATCAGCTCCAGGTAAAATGATTATCGGTTGTAAGGATATTCATTTACCCAGTGGAAGCCTCTGTTAATGAGCCTGAAATCTTTGAGGTCTTTCTTTTTAAAACTCACCGAGATAGAATCTTTATCTCTCAAACCAGAAATAACAAGTTTGTCTTTCCCGATCACATTATAGTTTAGCACATATTTCAATGAATCTTTAGCCGTTGATTTCAATACCAGTTCTTTCTTTTTTTTGTTAAATACAGTGGTGAAATTGGTGGTGCTGTCATTCATTTTTTTAACCCTCGCATATCCTTCATAACTGATGATCATCTGTTTCCAACGGGTACTGTCGGTAGTTAATGGCGGTAAGGTTGTGCCTTTAAGCCTCATGCTTTCTACATTATAAATGCCATATAAAAATGGTTTTGGGGCTGCACTGCCATAAGTTTTTCTTTGCTGCATGACTGTGTATAGCAAGAAAACAACTGAAGCTGTGATGTACAGGTATTTTACGCCATAAGCCGAAATATAAAGCCATCGCTTTTTAAATGTTGGGCGGTACATCTGATCAAGCTGTTGGCTTTCGTATTTAATAAAGAAACGGTATAGTTTAAAGAAATGGGGTGCCAAAATAAAGAGACTCATTACTACCAGTGCTGTAGAGAGTAGTTTTACAGGAACATCGAAAAAATAATTCATCGACATTACATGGGCGGTTGCGGCTAATGAAAGCAAGGCACCAACAATTACTGTTCTGCGGAAAAACAATAAAACGGCAGAAACTTCTACAATTCCCATAAAGAGGTTGTAGCCTTTAGAGAAACCGAGGAAAGTCCATGCCAGGCCCATTGGTGAGGCATCACCAAAAGGTTGAAGTAGCCTGTTTAGTGAAGGATCGGGAAACTGGAGCTTGATTACTTTTACTGCACCATATAATAATAAGGTAAAGCCCAGGTAAAACCTTACCAATACCACCAGCCAATAATAGGCTGCGTTGTAGCTTTTACGTTTGCGATCTAAAACCGACCAGATGATACAGCCTATTACTGAAATGAGAAACATAAAAAGCAGCAATACCCAATCGTAAGAAGTATCGCCACTACCATTGGTGTGGATGCTAAAATCGTAATTGTAATGAATAATGTGTTTGGAAAACCAGGGAATAAAATCGTGCAGCAGTATGCCAGGCAACTGCAGTACACTCGACAGCACCATGAAAGCACCGTTATTGTTCAGGATAATAAAAAGCGATAATAACAGAAAAAAGAACCTAAAGGAAACTTTTTTATAAATATTCCAGGGAGAGTTGGTTTGAAGCGCGTTATCAGACATATTGGTTTGGGTTTACACCAAAACTAAAAATTATCTAATGGGCATCAAACTATAAAATGTTAATTAACAGCACTTTCTTTAACTAAACTGTAAAAATCTTGATAGGCTTCTATAAAATCATCAGCGAAATTAACCGCTCCGGAAACGGCTATTCCATAAATACCGGTCTGCATTAAAGCCTCTACGTCGTAAATTTTGATGCCTCCTACCGCTAATACGGGGAGCTCAATAGCTTTGTTCTGCAATTCCTTTACGGTATGGTTGTAAGCTTGGATATCTATAAGCGCATAATTGTTGGCTTTGGTTTCGCTTACTGCATACGGACCATAACCGGCATAATCAGCACCTTCGCTGGCCAGCCTGATTAAATTTTCGATGGTATTTGCCGAGCCGCCCAATGTGATGTCATTGCCCACCAATTTGCGCAGGGCGATAAAATCAGCATCCATATCCTCGATGTGAAAACCCTGTATATCTGCCTTTCCGTTTAAATGAACATGATCGGTAACGATTAAAGTGCTGCCCCAATCATCGCAGATCTCTGCAATGGCATTGATGTCCTGCAGCAGCTCTTCATCCGTTTTACTCAAACAACGGTATTGGATCCATTTTGCACCCGCCTCGCAGGCTTGCTGCGCCTGTTCTATGTGGCTTAGGTGTGGAATATCGTGTGTGATGTACTGAAATTTTTCTATGTACTTCATTAGGATTTGTAAGATTAAAGGATTTTATGATCAGAGGGGCAAGATAAACAAAATCGCCATTGAGCGATGATCTTCCAATGGCGATTTTAATGATTTTTAGCTTTGGTCTTTCTTAAAACTTAACGTTGAGGCTTAGCAAAAAGTTGGTGCCTGCCTGTGGGTAAAAAAAGTTTTCGGTTATTCTGCTCCCTCCAGATTGGTAACCATAAGTATAACCGTTGCTTTCGTATTTTTTGTCTAAAATGTTATTGACCAATAAACCAAGGTTAATATTTTTAACGCCGGCAAATTTAAAATCGTAGCCTAAACGGGCATTATTTACCCAGTACCCGTTAATGGTTCTATCATTGTTTTGCGTATTGTCTAAATACTGTTTGCTAACATATTTGCTTTGTAAAGCGATAGCAAAGCCACTGATAGGTTTATATACCACCTCGCCAAAAAGTACCGTATTTGGAGAAAACGAAATGTCGGTAAGATTATAGTCGTTTACTACCTGTCCGCCGTTATCGTAATCATCGTAATATTCGGTAAAGTTTTTGATTTTGTTACGGCTAAACGCAGCATTGACATTTACAATAAACTGTTTGCTAATGGTATAAGAACCATCCAGCTCTACCCCTAAACGATAACTCTTGTCTACATTCTGGCGGAAGTTTCCACCAACATCGTTTATTTTTCCAGTTACCACCAACTGGTTTTTATAGAACATGCCATACGCATTGGCACCAATATTAAATTGATCATTTTTAAAACGGTAACCTAATTCTACATCGTTCAGGCGCTCCGGTTTAGGGGTAACACCTACTGTTGCATCGGTATAATCGTCGCGGTTAGGCTCTTTGTTGGCCACACTGAACGATGCATACACATTGCTCTGCGGATTGATAAAATAGGTTGCGCCAAATTTAGGATTAAAGAAATTTAGGGTTTGGTTAATGGCCAGCGTATTCAATTTGTTTTCTGTTCCGGCAATATCATAATACACACGGCGGTATTGCAGATCCGCAAATAAGCTTAGGGCTTCAACCGGACTGTAGTTTACCTTACCATAAACGTTAAAATCGGTTTTGAAACCATCGTTATCGTAATAATGCCTGTCAATGTTCCCATTTGAAGCATATTGTGCCCAGATTACCTGCCCAAAATGTGCACCTTTATATTCGTTGTAAGCACCGCCCAAAGTAAAGTTTAAATTCTTTTCGGGTACATAATTAAAGGCATAGGTAACTCCATAAAAATCATTATCTAACCAACGGCGGCGAATTAAATCGGTATTGGTAACCGGAGTTCCTCCTGGAATAACAACCGGATTTAAGCCATAAGCGGCCAATTTATCCTGTACCCTGTATTCTTCATAATAACCTTCTCCTTTAGTATAGTGTAAGGCGCCATTAAAAGAAAACTGATCAGAGAACTGTCTGGCATAAATTAACTGATAGTGGTTCTGTGTATAATTATCCGTCTGGTTATTATAAAGGAAACTATTGTAAGTTCTGCCCGAGTTTAAAAGGTTTGCTGCATCTTCGGTACTTAGTTCGTTTCTGGCGATATAGGCATTCATCCCGGCCGCATCATTTTCTAAACGTGATTGCGGGATTCCGTTCCACGATTGATAGGTTTTCTCATTTCCCGAAAAAACGTTTACACGCAATAAATCTTTATTTCCATGGTAGGCACCAGATAGAAAATACGATTTTAGTAAAGATGATCCGCGGTCTACATAACCATCAGAACTAATTCTTGATAAACGCCCGTCAAAACTAAAACGGTTATTAATTAAACCCGTACCAACCTTTACCGTATTTTTCCAGGTGTTGAAACTGCCATAAGTGCTGTTTACTTCTGCATAGGGTCCTGTTTCGCTGGCAGTAGTTTGGATGTTCAAACTCGCGCCAAATGCACCTGCCCCATTGGTTGAAGTACCTACGCCACGCTGGATCTGCACATTATCAACCGAAGAGGCAAAATCGGGCATGTTAACATAAAATGTTCCCTGGCTTTCGCTATCATTGATTGGAATGCCGTTAACTGTAACGTTGATCCTGCTGTTATCGCTCCCGCGAATACGGATTCCGGTATAACCCACACCAGCACCGGCATCGGAGTTGACCACCACCCCAGGCGTATTTTGCAGGATAAAAGGCAGATCCTGTCCGAAATTATTCTGCTGGATTTCCTCTTTACTAATATTTTTATAAGTAGTTGCAGATTTGTCTGTGGCGCGGGTTGCACGCACAATTACCTCGTCAGCTAAGAAATTTTGTAGCGACAAACTGAAGTCCAGGGTTGTGTTCTGTGTAAGTTCTACCGTTTTTTCTGTGGATTTATAGCCAACATAACTTACAACGATGGTATATTTTCCGTTCGATAAGTTTGTAATGGTGTAGTTTCCGCTGGCATCACTTACAACCGCTGTTTTTTGATTTCTCAATTTAACAGTAGCGCCAGGGAGTGCCTGCTGGTTTTGATCGGTTATTTTGCCTGTAACCGAAAACTGTGCCGATGCAAAGAACGGTAGCATTGCAACAAGTGCTGCAAAAAGTAAATTTTTCAATGTTTTTGTTTTTAGTTAAACCCATCGGAAAAGGGGCTTCCCCGATTTCAGTTAAACTTCCATAACTCCAATCCCTACGCCGGCATTACCCGGATCAGGTGCATTCGAGGTTGATGGCTGGAGGGTTTTAAGGCTGATGGGGTTTACCCTCTACCTTTTTTTACCTTCTGCCTTTTACCTCAAAATGGGTATGATCTCAGCCTGTTTTTGTGTTTATTTAAACAAGGCACCCCTAATGATGTGGCAAATGTAGAAAATCTTTGGCAATTCGAACGGTTTTTGCTGTATTGTGTGGCAAATGAGCAAAAATTGACAGTGGAATTGGAAAATTTGTTGTGTTTTAGATTTTGAAAATGAAAGGTTCTGTGTTTTTGGTATTTTCAGTCCCGCTTTACGTTCCAAGTCCTCTCCCGATGAAAAATCGGGACCCGGTCTTTTCACTTTATCCGATAGCTATCGGATTGGTTTTAGGTGGGCCAGGCTGGTAGAAATATTAACGGATAATCACCAAACGTTCCTACGGAACGATAAATGCCAATTATGCAATTGGCTACCCATGAAGCGTCCCGTTGGGACGGCAAAGAAAATTATATAACAGATTAACCCATAGATTATCTCTTACAAGATGAATTGGCTATGGAATGGTACCGGATAGAGCATTCACAGATCGTCCCAACTGGCAATGTCATTAAGTTGAAGTTTTTGACCACAGATAAACATGGATTTTTACATTTGTGTATATCCTTTTTATCTGTTGTTAAATTATTTTCATCCGTGCCGTCCCATCGGGACGCCACTTGGGTAGAAAAAAAAATGTTAGTTTTTTTTTCGTTCCGTAGGAACGTTTCGTGTTTTGGCATCAGGGTAACAAACCCCTGTTTAATAAACCCGACAGCAGCGAACACGAATCCCGATTTTTCATCGGATGAAGTAAAGCGAATGGCGGGACTGCCGGCGGCCAAAAGCTACTGACAATTATTTTCAAAAAAAAATGAAAGTATCCTTTTTGATTTCCTATCTGCTCGAAAAATCATCAATCGCTTTAATGGCATTTTCTATTCTTTCATCACCCGATCCACCAATAACTTTATAATTGGCATTAAGCGCCTGCAGTTCCCTGTGCCAAACCTGCATAAAATATTCACGTTTATCAGGGAAATCACGCAGCGGATCATCCTGCCAGGGTAAATCGATGTCCATTAGCAGGTAAAGGTCGTACGGCCTTTCAGGCAAAGCATCGAGCACCACCTTTGGTGTTTCGCCAAGCACTTCATCGCTCCAGATTTTTACGGTAATAAAAGTGGTATCGCAGATGATAAAATCGCTTTCAGTTACAGCTAAAATAGCATCTTCGAGCGCAACCTGCCCGTAATACATATTTTCTTCATCCTGCAGCGTATAATCCGTAACCAGGTTTTCGCAATAATAACGGGCATATTCTGGCACCCACGAAACTTTATAATGTTTTGCCAACAACTGAGATAGGGTAGATTTTCCCGTACTTTCCGGGCCAACGATAGCGATCTTTTTAATATTTTTATTCACGATAAAATTTTCTGAATACAATCAAATGTAAAGGAAAAAGCCTTAAAAGAAAAAATCCGGTTGAGGAGGGCTCCTCTAACCGGATAATAAACCAAACAAACTATTTATGAAGAAATCCTCATGGCGGGTAACTAATCCGCGGAGGAAGCTTTAGATCATTGTCTAAAGTATATACAAAACGCATATATGTTCTGCTTATTACAACATTATTGCCAATATTCCGATCATCACAACTTCGTGACTTAATTCTGACGCGTGAGGCTATTTTCTGTGAAATCTTTTAACACTAATTAACATTTGCGGTAATATTGTACATATTGATTTTACATCCGTGTATAATTTATAGTACATTATATGTTTTGGGTGTTCATTATTTAAAACTATTTGTACAAAATGGTGTTATTTATTTCGGACATTACACTAAAACGGTATACCATGAAAAAATTATGTGTTGTA
Source organism: Pedobacter roseus (assembly GCF_014395225.1). Lineage (NCBI taxonomy): Bacteria > Pseudomonadati > Bacteroidota > Sphingobacteriia > Sphingobacteriales > Sphingobacteriaceae > Pedobacter > Pedobacter roseus. The sequence continues at coordinate 5,103,146 of NZ_CP060723.1, read as the reverse complement.
TTATCATTGGTAATTGTATTTGCTTTAGGCGCCATTGCCTTTACAAATATTAAACTGGGCGGAATAATCGGAAAAATAAGTCCTGCTGATGCCGCTTCCTCTATCACGCTTGTAGCTGCAACAGACACGCTTAGAGCTGAAGTAAATCAGGGCGTTTTTACTTTTACCAACCTTAAACAAGGCGTTTATAATGTAGTTATAAAAGCCAATGCGCCGTATAAAGATACTGTGATAGAAAAGGTTGCCGTAAAAGATAGTGCCACTACCGATTTAGGCGAAATTAAATTGCAACAGTAGTGAATTTTACAAAAGAAAAATCTAAAAAGGGGGTTCAATAAATCCTCTTTTTTATTTTAAAAAAATCAGCTTAAAATCCCTCTAAAGATGTATCTTTGCATCCCGACAGAACAGTTGGGATTTTTCTTCTTACAAGCACAAAATCTCGTTGCTTTCAGGGTATTTAAAATACCCAAATACTTTAGAATTTTAATTATTGTTTAAGCTTTATCATGCCTAAAGACACTTCCATCCGCTCAGTACTGATTATAGGATCTGGACCAATTATCATTGGCCAAGCCTGTGAATTTGATTACTCGGGTTCGCAAGCGGCCCTTTCTTTAAAAGAAGAAGGGATTACCGTTTCCATTATCAACTCCAATCCGGCTACCATCATGACGGATAAGGTTATTGGTGACCATGTTTACCTGCGCCCGTTAACTGTTGATTCAATAGAGGTTATTTTACAAGAGCACATCGACTCTGCAGATTTACCTAGAATTGATGCGGTACTTCCTACAATGGGAGGGCAAACTGCACTAAACCTTTGTAAAGAAGCAGAAGAACGTGGTGTTTGGGAAAAATACGGTGTTAAAGTAGTTGGTGTAGATGTTGCTGCGATCGAAAAAACAGAAAACCGTGAAGCTTTCCGCCAGTTAATGGTTGATATCGGTGTAGGTGTTGCAGAATCGAAAATTGCCAACTCATTTTTAGAAGGTAAAGAAGCCGCACAAGAAATCGGCTATCCATTGGTTATCCGCCCATCATATACCTTAGGTGGTTCTGGTGGTGGTTTTGTGCACAAGAAAGAAGAATTCGATGCGGCGTTAAAACGCGGTTTAGAGGCTTCGCCAACACACGAAGTATTGGTAGAGAAAGCAGTTTTAGGCTGGAAAGAATATGAGCTGGAGTTGTTAAGAGATAGCAACGATAACGTAATCATTATTTGTTCGATCGAAAACTTTGACCCGATGGGTATCCATACGGGAGATTCGATTACCGTTGCACCTGCAATGACCTTATCTGATCGTTGCTACCAGGAAATGCGTAACCAGGCGATTAAAATGATGCGTGCAATTGGTAATTTTGCAGGTGGCTGTAACGTTCAGTTCTCAGTTAACCCTGCAAATGACGAGATTATCGCCATCGAAATTAACCCGCGTGTATCGCGTTCATCAGCATTGGCAAGTAAGGCAACCGGTTATCCAATTGCAAAAATTGCGGCTAAACTAGCTATCGGTTATAACCTGGATGAAATTGAAAACCAGATTACCAAAACCACTTCAGCCTATTTCGAGCCTACTTTAGATTATGTGATCGTTAAAGTACCACGTTGGAACTTCGATAAATTTAAAGGTGCGAACAAAGAACTTGGCTTACAGATGAAATCTGTTGGTGAGGTAATGGCCATCGGTCGTACTTTCATTGAAGCGCTACAAAAAGCTTGTCAGAGTTTAGAGATTAACCGTGCAGGTTTAGGTGCAGATGGCAGACAGGTTCGCAATATTGAAGAAATTATGGATGGTTTGGAGCATGCTTCATGGAACCGTTTGTTCTTAATAAAAGATGCCATGGTAATGGGTGTGCCTTTGGAGTCGATCCGTAAGGTAACCAAAATAGATAAATGGTTCTTAAACCAGATTCAGGAGCTTGTATTGCTTGAAACTGAATTAAAAAGATACTCTTTAAATAACATCCCTCAGGATTTCTTCGTAACGCTTAAACAAAAAGGTTTCTCTGATATTCAGATTGCCTGGTTGTTAGGGAACGTTACCGAGGATGAAGTGTACGATCGCCGTAAGGCTTTAGGCATTAACAGGGTGTATAAAATGGTTGATACCTGCGCAGCAGAGTTTCCGGCTAAAACACCATACTACTACTCTACTTTCGAAGAAGAGAACGAGTCGAAACCATCAGACAAGAAAAAAGTAATTGTATTGGGTTCTGGTCCTAACCGTATTGGTCAGGGTATTGAATTCGATTACTCTTGTGTACACGGTTTATTGGCCGCAAAAGAATCGGGTTTCGAAGCGATCATGATCAACTGTAATCCTGAAACAGTTTCTACAGACTTTAACATGGCCGATAAGTTATACTTCGAGCCGGTGTTTTGGGAACATGTGCGCGAAATTATCGAGCTGGAGAAACCAGAAGGTGTAATCGTTCAGTTAGGTGGACAAACCGCCTTGAAAATGGCTGAAAAATTAACCGAAAAAGGAATCAAAATTATCGGAACATCTTTCGAGAACATGGACATCGCTGAAGACCGTGGACGTTTCTCTGACCTGTTGAAAGAATTAGATATTCCTTATCCAAAATATGGAGTTGCAGAAAACGCTGAAGAAGCAATCGTTGTAGCAAACGAGGTAGGTTATCCGGTATTGGTTCGTCCGAGTTACGTATTGGGCGGACAAGGGATGAGCATTGTAATCAACGATGAAGACCTTGAAAAAGCAGTAGTAAAATTACTGGGCGATTTACCGGGCAACCGCGTATTGATCGACCACTTTTTAGATAGAGCAGAAGAAGCAGAATCTGATTCAATTTCTGATGGTGACGATGTTCACATTGTAGGTATGATGGAACACATTGAGCCTGCAGGTATCCACTCAGGAGATTCGTTCGCAGTATTGCCAACCTTTAGCTTACCAGAAACGGTAACTAAGGCGATGGAAGAGTACTCGATCAAAATTGCAAAAGCTTTAGATGTACGCGGATTGTTAAATATCCAGTTTGCCATTAAAGATGAGAAGGTGTATGTAATCGAAGCCAACCCAAGGGCATCACGTACGGTTCCGTTCATTGCAAAAGCTTACGATGTACCTTATATCAATATCGCGGCTAAAATCATGTTAGGCGTAGCAAAACTGAAAGATTTCACAATCGTGCGCAAGCTAAAAGGTTATGCGATTAAAGAACCGGTTTTCTCTTACGAGAAATTCCCTGAAGTAGCGAAAGAATTAGGTCCTGAAATGAAATCTACAGGTGAGGCGATCCGTTTCATTAAAGATTTGGAAGATCCTTATTTCCGCAAGCTTTACAAAGACAAATCGATGTACCTGAGCAAGTAATCTGCTTACGAAGGTTTATAAATAGCAATGGCCAGTGATTTTTCACTGGCCATTTTTTATAATATTGTATTTGGCGGCTCGTCATTCCCAACTCGATTGGGAATCTTAAAGCTTACTGCATTACGATTCCCGCCTGCGCGGGAATGACGACCGTTTTATAACTGCCCCTTTTATTGCTTCAACTTCGGAATCCTGGTTGGTGTATCAGCCCCGTTTACGATGGTAACAGCGCTTTTAGCAATGGCTTTAATGGTAGAAAGAATATTTTCAACGTCCAATGAACTGTATTCGTCTTTCACACTGTGGTACAATTTATCGATATCGATTTTATCGGTACTGATGGTGTGTGCAGGAACACCTAAAGCCGCTAAAGTAGCATTGTCGCTTCTATAAAATAAGTTCTGATCTGGATATGGATCCGGGTGGAAAGTAAATTCGGTTCCAGCCAGGTTTTTCTGTAATATCTTTCCGAAATCAGATCTTTCGTAACCAGTAATAAAGGCTGTGTTTTTGCCAAATTTAGAGTCTTTACCGATCATTTCGATATTAAACATAGCCACAACATCATCAGGATTTAATTTTTCTGAGAAATACCTTGCGCCAAAACCACCAATTTCTTCTGCTGTAAAAGCAACGAAGATCAGAGTACGCTCGTTATTTTTTTGTGCTTTGTAATATTTTGCCAGTGCAATCATCGCTGTAGTACCCGATGCATCATCATCGGCGCCGTTAGCAATACTGTCGCCTTCTACAGGTTTTAAGAAACCTAAATGATCATAGTGACCAGAGAAAACCACAATTTCTTTGGCTTTAGATTTACCTGGAATTACACCAGCCACATTGAACAAGGGCATTTGAGTTACCTTGCTTTTAAAAGTAGCCGAAAAATCTGTTGCGGCATCTTTACCTAAAACAAAAACCTGTACAGCACTTGTGGTTGCCCTTACATCTTTTTCATCAACAGTTGCGGGTTTACCGAAATAACTTCTGTAACGGTTAAAAAGATCAGCAAATTTGCTGTCTACCAATACAATCTGATTCTTCCCGGCACCCATCATTGTTCTTAATTGAGCTACAAAAGGTTTCTCAGGATCTAATTTAACAACGATGGTATTCGATTTATCAAGTGTAACACTTTCCGCAGTTACGCCCGAAACAATTAAATTTTCTGGTGCAATTTCTTGCCCATCTATTTTAACACTGGTACTTTGATTGGCAACCTGGTATTTATTAAAAGTCTGGCGGAATGTTTTTTCACCTGTTAAGGGCTGCAGACCGATTTTTTTAAATTCTGATTCAATAAATGTCGCTGCTTTATCAATGCCTGGGGTAAATGTTGCACGCCCCTGCATATCATCTGCACTTAAAGTTTTAATCAGGTGATCGGTGTATTCACGGGTGATGATTTTATCAATGTTTTGCGCTTTAAGCTGCAAACTTGCCATCCCGACAAGGGTAAAGAGGAATATTTTCTTCATATAATAAGTTATAGAGGGTGAATTTAGGGAAAATTAAGGTTTTTGACTGATAGTTCTGCGATTTTTAGTGATGATTTATTGGTTAATGGTTTGATGGTTTTTTTGTTCATGTTATGATTGCTCATGGTTAATAGCTAATGGTTTATTGTGTATTGCTTTTGGCCATGATCTATGATCCATCTAACCATGAACTGTTTAATTATGGATCATTCGCTACCTCATCCCTCTTACATTATCCATCTTCCATCTACTCCCCGTCCCAATCGTATTTCTCCAGATCGCGGTAAGCTTTTCCTTTTATAATTTCTTTTTTCTTGGTTGATTCGGAATCGACCCTGGTTTCGTGAATATTATCAGCTACTTCGAAATGAAAATCCTTGTCCTTTTTAGAGTGATAGATCGCCACCTCATCACCATCCGATATGGCGTAATCATAAGGTCCGCGGGCACTCATTAGTTTTACAAACACCGGCAAACATTCGAAGAAAATAAACAGTAGCCCGATAAAAGTAACTGCAATGGCCGTATTGTTATCGCTGGTGCCATCTACATTAAATTTAAGCTGACCTAAAGCCCAGTTGCGGTCGGCAAAACCTGCAATATCCGATAAGCTATCTAACTGTTTCTTAGTATATAGTTTTTCGGTAAACAAACCATCAAACTCTTTGCGCTTATCAACAAAACTTTCTGATTTATTGATGGCAGCTTTTAACGAATCAAGCTCGGTTGTACGCTGTGTAATTTCGGCTTCTTTACGTTTGGCATAAGGTCCATAACCCATTACCCCTGATGTTTCGGTGGTTTTATTGCCAAAAATCTCAAAATTCAGCTTTTGTCTGTCGGCTTTAATGCCTTTTTCGAGCGAATCTCTGGTCGCTTTCTGTAGGTTTAACCTGCCAAATTCTACCTGGTATTTCTTCTCGAAAGCTTTGTTTAAGGTATCAATTTTAGCGCGCTGCCCATTCAGGTAACTTACTTTTAAACGTTCTTTGATTTCTTTATCGAAGATTTTCAGCTCGATTGGCCGCGATATTACCATACCGATCATAATGGCCAGTAAAATACGTGGTGTAGCCTGTAGCAACTGTTTATTGGTGCTTGCACTTTTATTGATACTCGAAACGATGTAACGGTCCATATTAAAGATGGCTGCACCCCATAAAAAGCCAAAAACAATGGCGAAAATTACGGCCAGATCGGCACCTTTAAATACAAAATACATGGCATAACCGCCAGAAAGTGCGGCAAATAAACCCGTGAAGAAGATTGTGGCACCAATGCCGGTATATTTATTTTGTTCCGAAGGGTATTTTTCCAGCGTTGGGATGTGCGCACCAGAGCAAAACCAAAAGAAACGGTTCAGGTTGTCCATTTGTAACTATTTATATTTAAACGCCTAAGGGTTTCAGTTGTTACAGTTTTGCGCAAAATTTTATGGCATTTTTTTGATGGGGAGTGTAAAGCTGATTTTCCTATATTTGCATAAATACATTTAATAAAATGAAAGAAATATCGGTACAAGAACTAAAAGAGAAAATCGATAACAAAGAAGATTTTCAGTTAATTGATGTCCGCGAAACGTTCGAATATGAAGTTTCCAATCTTGACGGGGAAAATATTCCTTTAGGAGGGATTTTAATCGAGGCCGACAAGGTTGCTAAAGATAAACCGGTAATTATTCAGTGCCGTAGCGGAAAAAGAAGCGCAGCAGCTGTAATGCAGTTAGAGCAACAATACGGATTTGACAATCTTTATAATTTAAAAGGCGGCATTTTAGCCTGGCAAGAAGCTTTTGATCCGAATATGCAGGTATATTAAAATAATTATTGAATTTTGAATGAGAGGATGAATGAATTAGTTTAAGCTAATCTCATTCACTCATTCAAAACTCATTCATTCTATCATTTAATTCTTCACTCATTCTATCATTCAATCCTTCTATTGTGGGTAAAAAATTTGCTTTAAATATCTTCTATAACCTGGCCATTATCCTTTCTATTTTTGGATTGGTTTGGTGTTATAATAATCATAAATATATTCCCGCCGCATTTTTAGTTGGCGTGGCCTGCTGTTTATTTTATTTTAAGTATCAGTTAACTAAAGAGCTTAGAAAAAGCTTTAAAGAAAAAGATCCGAAGTAATACCTTCCAGTCCTAAACCGGGTAAATTTTTGAGGATATATTTTCCGTTCTCAAAAGCCGGATCGGTAAATGGATTATTTTTAGTGAGCCAGGGTCCGTCTAAATCAGCCCAATTACATAATGGCGCTAAAGCTGCTGCGGCTAAAGTTGCGCAGCTGGTTTCACTCATGCAGCCAATCAGCACTTTCATGCCAAAAGATCGGGCTTTTAAAATCATCTGGTGACCTTCGTACATGCCACAGCTTTTCATCAGCTTTACATTAATGCCGTGGTAAGCGCCTCTTAATTTATCCATATCTGCTAAACGCTGCACCGCTTCATCTGCCAGTAAGGGAATCGGACTACGTTCGGTTAACCAGGCATTTCCATCCAGGTTGCTTTTATCCATGGGCTGCTCAATTAATACCACGCCTTGGTTATGCAGCCAATAAATTAAATCGATTGCTTTTATTTTATCGGTCCAGCCCTGGTTTGCATCCACATAAAGCGGTACGCTCGTCATGCTGCGGATGGTTTCAATAATTTCCTGGTCGTTATCCCTGCCCAGCTTCACTTTGATCACTTTAAATGCTTCGGCATCTTTCAGTTTTTCGCGGATTACTTCCGGTGTATCAATCCCGATAGTATAAGAGGTTACTGGCATTTTTGCCGGATCGGCACCATAAATTTTGTAACAGGGTTTATTTAAAAGCTTGCCCTGAATGTCATTAAGCGCAATATCAATGGCTGCTTTAATGGCCGGTTGACCAGGAGCAAGGCTATCTAAATAAGCGATAATTTCTTCAAAGTTGAATGGGAACTGGATTTTATCCCAGTTTACCAGTTTAAGAAAACTGTTCGCACTTTCATAGCTTTCGCCCATATATGGCACCATAGAGGCTTCGCCATAACCCGCAACGCCTTCATGTTCAATCTTTAATAACATTAAAGGTGTACTGGTTCGGGTAAATTTCGAAATTGAAAAAGGATGTTTTAACGCTAATTCAAATTGCTTGCAACTAATTTTCATTATCAATCGTCTTCTAAATAAATGAGGTAATTGTCGTCTTACAAATTATCTTTGTTTATTAACGCAAATATTCCTGCCATGAAAAACATTTCAAGATTACGGTATTTTATTTATTTATCCTTAATAATTATTGGAGGATGTACCACAGGGAAAAAAGCCTTGCAAAAAGGTGATTATGATGCTTCGGTTGAAAAATCGGTAAGCAGGTTGCAAAATTCGCCAAAAAACAGCGAGGCAATGGAAGTGTTGAAAACCGCATACGGACTGGCTTTGCAGGATCATTTGCGGAAAATTGAAGAAGCCAAAATGTCGAACGATTTATTCAGATGGGAATCGGTGATGTACGATTATCAAAAAATAAATCAACTGGCAGATGATATCAATAGCTGTCCGGCCTGTTTGGCCATTGTTCCAAATCCTTCAAAGTACATTGCCGAACTGGCTGATAGTAAATATAATGCTGCTGGCGCGAGGTATAGCTCTGGTTTAGGCTTTTTAAGGGAAAACAACCGTCAGGCAGCTAAAAAAGCATATTACGAGTTTGAGAAAACACTAAATCTTCAGCCTAACTATAAAGATGCCAAAGCCAAAATGGAAGATGCTTATTGGGCAGCAGTAACAAGGGTTGTGGTGCAGCCAATTATCGTAAACAGTGGCATGTACAAATTAAGCGCTGATTATTTTCAACAGCAGATCGATCAGTATATCGCAAAATACTCGAGAAATAAGTTTGTGATTTTTTACGGGGAAGAACAGGCTACCAGTCAAAAAGTTGTTCCCGATCAGGTACTAAGTTTGAACTTCGATGATTTTGTAGTTGGACAGACTTATGTAAAGGAAAGGGTTGAAAAACTAAAACGGGATAGCGTAGTGATCGGTGAAACCCGTGATAAAAAACCGGTTTATGGTACGGTAAAAGCCACCTTAAGCATTTTTGAAAAGAACATTTCCTCTTCAGGCTTACTGGATATGAGCATTACCGATTGGAAAACAAGAAAACTGGTACGCCAGCAGAAATTTCCTGGTACTTATATTTGGAGGGATAGCTGGGCCAGTTATAAAGGCGATGACAGGGCTTTAAGTAACCAGCAATTGGCCATCACCAGAAGAAAAGAACAATTGCCTCCACCGCCAAGTGCATTGTTTTTAGAATTTACCAAGCCGATTTATAACCAGTTGGTAGATGATATTGGGTATTATTATAATAATTACTAACCACCTCACCCTATTAGCGAATGTGGTTTCACTTGCTGCAGTAACGTCCCTCTCCTGAAGGAGAGGGAGACATTGGACATTGCAATACCATTCACGTAAATAGGGTGAGGTTGTAATCCCTGCGTTAAAATAAAACATCGTTGCTTAGCCCTAAAAATATAATGGCTAATATTGCAGTGATGAATACCGGCTTATACAATCCTTTCCAGAATTTCGATTTTTTATATAAAACCTGCTTTTTAAGCGGAAAAACCTTTAATTCACCAGTTATTCAGGTGCCTTTACTCCCGAAATGGTTGTTGGAGCAGGCGGGTTTAAGCGGCGAAGAGCAGATCCAGTTTTTGGATGAAAGCATCCGTTCATACAACACCCTGGTGATTCCGGTAAACAGCGAGGTAAATGAGCAGTTTTTAAATCCCCTGGAAGATAAGATCGAAGCGGCATTTGCAAAGGGTTATGATGCGGTTTCTACACTGCCCGAACTGGATCTTTTTAACTGGATCGGTAAGTTCTTATATGGTTTTGTATACATCGAAATGCATTCGGCTTTGCGCAAAGAAATGACCGCTGATGGTTTGAATATGTCGCAATCGTTAATGATGAAATTTGCCAACCTGAATTTCATGATGCAGAACCTGTACACCAGTTTGGAGTTTGAAGATTTCTCGCCATGGTCTATCACGATAGTAAAGTTAGAAAATGGAGAAACGCCATTTAGCTTTCGCGATGAAATTAATACGCTGACTTTCTCACTAAAAATGAAGGATTTTGGCATTATCGCCTGCCTGCAGGATAATGGCACCAATAAACGTTATCATCAGGACATTATCAGCGAAGTAAAAGGTAAATCTTTAACTGCAGAACAGTTTGAGGAACTAAGTGCCCGTTTTTATTATTCGGCCTACCTTTTTAACCGTTTACCCGAATATACGTTTATGCCTGTTGAAGGGACTATTTATATTGAAGCAATGCCTCTACGTGGCAACATGACCAAACCGCTTTTTGATGTTTGGCAAAATAAAATTTATGCGCAGGTACTGGAGAATTTCTGGAAACCCTGGGGATATGTGGTTTTCGAGATTATTAAAAATCCTGATGAGCCGATGAGTTTCTTTGAGAAACCTTATTTGCCTACAGCGGGGTAGTTTTTTGCGTACCATCATTCCCAGAGGTCAGTTTTTTTGTAAAAACAGAGGAGTTTAAATCATAGATTTTTCTAAGGATGTCGTCATTGCGAAGCCGATTTTTCATTGGCTGAAGCAATCTTTATCGCAACTTGGAAAGATTGCTTCGTCGTTCCTCCTCGCAATGACGCCCGATTTTTTGGAATCCGTCATTCTTAACTTGATTGGGAATCTTAAACCGAAAAATGTTATTGTATGTTGCATTAGGATTCCCGTTTTCACGGGAATGACGATTCTTCCCAATTGATATTACCTCCCGCCTGTTAAAACATGGCAATAAAATTCTGTAAAATACCCGGAACGAAAATAATGGTAAAAATCAATCCGGTTAGCGCTCCGAAAAAGTGTGCATCGTGGTTGATGCCATCTCTGGAGTTTCTAGAGGCGTAGTAGCAGTATACAAGATATAGTATTCCGAAAATATAGGCAGGAATATCGAATGGGATGAAAAGTATTCTTATTCCACTTTTCGGACTAAACAAAATAAAGCTGAAAAGTACAGCACTAATTGCTCCTGATGCACCTAAACTATTGTAATTAAAATTTTCCTTGTATTTAAATATCGTTGGTACATCACTGAGGATGAGCGCCAAAATGTAAAGCAAACCGAACAAGAAACTGCCCATTAGCCGTTCTAAAGTAAAAGCAAATGCAACGAAAGTAAACATGTTGAAGAAAAGGTGCATCCAATCGGCATGTATTAGTCCGCTTGTTATCACTGTCCAAACCTTGTGGCCTCTTGATACGCTATACGGATGCAGCATAAACTTTCCATAAATCGAATGATCGTAGAAAGCGTAAAGACTGGTAATAATGGTAAAAACGAAGATTAAGGATGCAACTGGTGCGATATTGAAGTATTCCATTAGTGCTATTTTAAATCAAGTTTTACGTCTGTAACCAAACGGGCAACCGGATATCTGTTATGTGTTTTTTCGTAATAATCAGAATTTTTATACACAAAATCAAGTTGTGCAGCACCATTCTTTGCAAATTCAGGATCAGATGACTTTTTAGCTTCCAGTTTACTTTTCAGTTCCGGGTTGTTTTTGAGCAGTTCTGTTGCGGTATCTTCAAATACATAAGCCGAATAATGCTCTTTCATATCCAGAATAGAATCGAAAAAATTCCAGTTGAAATAAGAATCGGTGGCCTGAGGTTCCAGTGTTTCTATAATATAACGGTTAACAGGCTGGTTAGTGTACACCACAAAGTCGCCGGCATAATACTGGAGGTTCTGTTTTACGGTATTCAATTTTACGGCCGAATGCAGGTAATGTCCTTCGTAAGGTCTTGTGCCTGTTTTAAAATCTCCGATATAATAACTTTCTACCACAATTTTCTGATCGGCTTTTAATTCGCTGATTTTAACATTGTTCAGTTTAAGCAGGGCAATTACACGGTCCCAGGCTTTTGGAATAATATAAGCAACCGGTTTCTGAACAGAAACTGCTGGCTCGAATTTATTCCATTCTTTTATGGTTTTGGTGTAAGGCTTGCTACGGTCGTAATATAAACGGTCGGCACCGCTTACTGTACTGGGTTTTTGTCCGGCCTCAAAACCTTTAAAGGTTAAATCGTTTACTTCTGTTTTATTTAATTTCCATTCTAAAGGAAATTCCTTTTGCGCAGCAACAGCTTCATCGGCTTTACTTTTATTCTCGCCGATAATTTTGGCATCTCGTTCAACAATCCTGATGTAGCTTTCCAGAAGTTTATAAGTGGCATCCACACGCAAATCATACGATTTTAGCATGTGCGTTTCAGGCATAAAGCCAATGGTATTATGAAGTGTGGTATAACCTGTTGAGTAACGCGGAGGATCAATAAATCCGGTTATTCCGGTTTCCGGGGTTTCGCCGATCGAGTTTACATAAGGAATCATCGGATAACCTGCTTTGTCCATGTCTCCGTAAAGATCAGGTACAAGGGTTTTGGTTAAATAGCCAGCAAGTATAGGGTTCAACTTATCCTTTTGCGTCGGAATAAGCGTCATCACATATTGATAATCGGCACCATTACTGGTGTGTGTATCTACAAAAATTTCGGGCTGCCATGTATTAAAAATAAGTTGAAATGCCGCCGAATTTTTCGAGTCAGTTTTAATAAAATCGCGGTTCAGGTCGAGGTTTTTGCTGTTGCCCCTAAATCCGTAAGCAACTGGTCCGTTTTGGTTGGCTCTCGAAGTACCAGTACGGTTAAAGCTTCCGTCTATATTATAAAGCGGAATAATGCAGATGACCACATCTTTTGGGAGTTTACCCGCTTTAAGCAGGTCGCGGGCCAGCATCATCGAAGCATCTACTCCTTCTGGTTCGCCCGGGTGGATCCCGTTATTAATCAATAAGATTCTTTTATTGCTTTTTCGGATCTGCACCGGATCGAAAACCTTATCGCGTGATAAAACTAATACATGCAAAGGTTCTCCGAAATCTGTACTTCCATAGGTAAGTAGCCTGGCTTCCGGGTGATTTTTAGCCAGGTTTTCGTAATAAGATATTGCTGCAGTGTAGGTTGTGGTTTCGGTTTTGCCGCTTAATTCGAAAGGTGTTTTTTGTGCGATGGCTTTTAGCCTCATCGATAGCAAACATAACACAAAGAGTTTTCTCATGCCTTAAAGCTAAGAAATGAAATGCTGTTATTAAAGTGTTTTACGATAAGATTTAATCCTTCCCAACATGTATTTAAAGCCTATGGTATAGGAGTTATAAACATCAGGGGAATAGTTTTTAAATTTCGTGCTCGAGTCGTTATAACCATCCAAACCTTCTCCAAAAGTGAAGTTCGATTGTGCATTGATGTTGATGATATACCGCATGTAACCGTAACCATCGTTGATGAAATAGTTAAAGCCGAAGTTTAAAGGAACTGCCATGTTCAGGCTTTTGTCAACACCAGGAAAAGGGCCATAACCAGGATCATATTGCGCCCAGCTAGGCTTATACCTTACAATGTCGGTAATGTTATTGTTGATTACGCCAATACCCAATCCCAGGTACAGGCCGCGGATGTTGTATAAAAATTCACTTTTATCATAATCCACGATTTCGCCAAGCATTAATTTTACATTCGCGGTAATGGAAGTATATTTGTTTACAAACTGGCGGTTATGCGGATCGGTTTCAATGTTACCACCCTGAACCATTCCATACTGCCCCTCGAGTCCTATTGTTACAAATGGGGTGATATGATAATCGAATACGCCATAAGCTGTGTAACCAAAACTTCCTTTGTAAACGTCGGTATAAGATTTGTTCACTCCACCACCAAAACCGTACGACATTTTAAAATAGTTTGACTGGGCAAAAGAAAAACTTCCAATAAAAACAAGCAAAAGGGTTATATAAGTAGCTCTCAGCAAATTAAAAATCATATCGTTTTTTTACAAAAATAATATGTTTATCGAATATCTATAACTTTTACCTTTGAATTATGAGCACATACAGCAACTTTAACAAAACCTTAGAACAGCGTTTTATCAAATATGCAAAAATTGATACGCAATCGGATCCAGATTCTCCTACTTGCCCTTCAACTTCAAAGCAAAAGAATTTAGGAAGAGAATTGGTACAGGAATTATTGGAAATCGGTGTTTCTGATGCAGAAATGGACGATAATGGCTATGTGTATGGCACTATTCCTTCAAATTCGGATAAACAATTGCCTGTGATTTTTTTCTGCTCGCACATGGATACTTCGCCGGATTGTAGCGGTGAAAATGTGAAACCGATTATTCATGACAAATATCAAGGGCAGGATTTGATCTTACCCGACGATCCTAAAATTGTAATCAAAATGGCCGATCATAAAGATCTGAAGCACCAGATTGGCAATGATATTATTACTGCCAGCGGAACCACTTTGTTGGGCGCAGATAATAAAGCAGGTTTAGCCGAAATTATGGAAGCCGCGGCTTTTTTTATGAAAAATCCTGGTGTAAAACACGGAACCATTAAAGTGTTTTTCACCCCTGATGAAGAGATTGGCCGGGGGGTAGATAAAGCAAATCTAAAAAAACTAGGTGCCGATTTCGGTTATACCATTGATGGTGAAACACTGGGCTCTATTGAAGATGAAACATTTTCTGCAGATGGTGCCACCCTTAAAATTTATGGCGTAAGTACCCATCCGGGCTTTGCAAAAGGAAAAATGGAAAGCGCCATTAAAATCCTCGCAGAAATTTTAGACACCTTGCCAAAAGATACGCTTACACCTGAAGCTACGCACCAAAAAGAAGGTTTTATCCATCCGGTAAGCATGCATGGGCAGGTAGAGGAAGCTGAAGCACAGTTTATCATCCGCGATTTTACAAATGAAAAACTTGCTGCACACGGACAGTTTTTAGAAGAAACAGTAAAACAGGTAATGGCGAAATATCCAAAATCGAGCTATACTTTAGAAATTAAAGCCCAATACCGGAATATGAAAGAGGTGCTTGATCAGCATCCAAAAATTGTACAATATGGAATTCAAGCCATTGAGCGTGCAGGTGTGGTTGCCAAGCAGCAAAGTATTCGTGGCGGTACCGATGGATCGAGATTATCGTATATGGGCCTACCTTGTCCGAATATTTTTGCAGGAGAACACGCTTTTCACAGTAAACAAGAATGGGTAAGCGTGCAGGATATGGAAAAAGCAGTACAAACGATTATTAATATTGCATGTATCTGGGAAGAGAAGGGTTAGTTAGTTTTGAGTTGGGAGTCATCATTCGCTTTAAACTCAAAACGCTCGATTTATAGAATGTTTATTCAAATAAGGATACCGTTCTAGGGCGTAATGAACTCCAAACACTCAACTCTGAACTCCCAACTGAAACAGGATTCATTTTTTAATAAAAAACATATCTTTCCGAACATCTTTTTCCTAATTTAGATTGCAAATGATTACTCTCGAAAACGACTATATAAAAGTTAGCCTGGCGGCTAAAGGCGCAGAACTTCAAGGCTTATTTAGCAAAGAAACAGGATTGGAATATTTATGGAATGCCAATCCTAAATATTGGGCAAAGCATAGTCCCGTTCTATTTCCTATTGTAGGTTCCTTAAAAAACAACAGTTTTAAATATCAGGGTAAAAACTATGAATTGCCAAGGCATGGTTTCGCGCGCGATCATGTTTTTAATTTCGAAAAAATAAGTGAAACTGAAGCAGTTTTTACTTTGACGCAAACGGATGAAACCTTAAAAATTTATCCATTTTATTTTGGATTGAAGCTGAAATATCAATTGATAGACCGCAAGCTGAACTTAACTTACGAAGTAATTAATACCGGTACCGAAGAACTTCTGTTTTCTTTAGGGGCACACCCTGCATTTGCAGTTCCTAATACACCTGATACGGTTTACGAAGATTATTACCTTGCCTTTAATACCGACGAGAAATTAACATATTGGAAGCTGGATGATGGTTTAGTAGCAGATGAAACCGAGAGCATTGAGTTGAGTTATCATAAATTAAACCTTAAACACGACCTTTTCTACAATGATGCATTGGTGTTTAAAACGCTGCAAAGCAACTGTATCAGTTTATTGAATACCAAAAATGATTACGGTCTTCACTTTCATTTTGAAGATTTTCCATTCTTTGGGATATGGGCTGCTACCGATGCACCTTTTGTATGTTTAGAGCCCTGGTGCGGTGTGGCCGATGGCGTTAACCACAATCAGGAACTGGAACATAAAGAAGGTATTGTTAAGTTGGCTTTAGGCGAAAAGTGGTCGAGGTTTTGGGAAGTAGAATGTTTTTAGGCTGATTTTTCGAAATAGCTCATTTCTTAATCTGGTTTAAGAAAGTTGTGATAGATAGGTGCTAAATTGCGGATATCCTATTCACTTAAACAAGATGAAAAACACACCACATTTTGCACAATTATTTCTTAGGCTCGCTTTGGGCGTAGGTTTTATCCTTCCTGTTATGGACCGCTTTGGCTGGCTCGGAGCTCCAGGTTCTCCAACTGTGGGCTGGGGCAACTGGTCGATATTTGTAGATTACACCCATTCTCTCATGCCTTATTTAAGCCGTACATTGGCCAATGTTATGGGCATTATTGCCACCGCTGGCGAATTGATTTTCGGGTTATTGCTCATTATTGGTTATAAAATTAAACTGGCCGCTATAGGTAGTTTTTTACTTACGCTTGCCTTTGCCTTATCGATGTTGATTTTTGCGAATTACAGGGCGCCCTTTAATTATTCGGTTTTCGTGGTAAGTGCTTCTAGTTTAGTGTTGGCAAGCTTGCCAGGCTATAAGTTGAGTGTAGATAGCGATAAATAAGAGTTTTTAACCACAGATGTACACAGATAAATACAGATTTTGGAGTTGATCTGATCATTGGAGCAGCGCTAAGAGAATCTCTATTATACACCCAACTCTGTGTACTCCGCGCCTTTTTTCTGTGGTCTTTGTGGTAAAAAAGCCAAAGCACAGAAATTTTAAAGCGATAACCTGCTCAAAGTTTCCCTGGTTACCCCCAGATAAGAAGCTATAAGGGTTTTCGAAATCCGTTTCTGTAAAGATGGGTATTGGTTACGCCATTGTTTGTAACGCTCGCCTGCATTATTGCTCAATAAGGCCAGTACCCGTTTTTGCAAGGCCATATTCCCCGTAGTATATTTTTTTCTAAAGAAATATTCCATTTTCCGGGATGAGGCGCAAAGCTTTTCTTTATTCTCAAAAGAGATGGAAAGCGTTTCAGTGTCTTCAATGCAATCTACATTTAAAGTTGCCGGCATGCCCGTGTTAAAAGCATTCGGATCGGAAAACCACCACTCTTCCATTGCCAGTTGTAAAATATATTCTTTGCCCTCATGGTCGGTATAAGAAGATTTTACAATGCCTTTCACTACAAAATGTTCCTGACTGGCAACATCTCCTGCCTGAATAATGTACTGGTGCTTTTTGTATTTCCGTTTGGTGAAAAAAGATCGGGCATATTCAAACTCCTCATCTGTTAAACAAACGATCTGATGAATGTGCGCTCTTAAAAAATTTGTTTCCATGTTTCTCTGATACCAAAGGTAATATTTAATGAAGATTTATAATACTGGTACAATTGCTACCCAATACAGGCGTGACAATCATCACATAAAAATAGTGATGTATGTCCTTTCCAAAAGTTTAACCCTGCATTATGTTTGCAGTACACAAACACACAATAACCAACTATAACACACAAATGAAACTTAAATTACTCACCTTAATTGCCATCCTATCTTACTTTATTTCTCAAAAAGCAAATGCCCAGAGCCTGGCTAAAATGAACTGGTTTAATGAACCAGATAAATGGGAAATTAAAGATAAAAATACCTTTAGCATGTTTGTTCCGGCTAAAACCGATTACTGGCGCATTTCGCATTATGGTTTCACAGTTGACGATGCTCCTTTTTACTATGCCACTTATGGGGGAGAGTTTGAAGTGAAGGTAAAAATTACCGGAAATTATGTAACCACTTTCGATCAGATGGGGCTGATGCTCCGCATAAATGAGGAAGAATGGATTAAAGCCGGAGTAGAATTTGTTAATGGAAAACAAAATGTAAGTGCTGTTGTAACGCATAAAACCAGCGACTGGAGCGTGGTAGAACTTGAAAAGGCACCAGCATCAATATGGATGAAAGCCGTTAGAAAACTGGATGCAGTAGAAATTTTCTACTCTTTAGACGATAAAAAATATACCATGATCCGTACCTGTTATTTTAAAGATAATGCGCCGGTGATGGTAGGTCTGGTAGCCGCCTGTCCTGATGGTAAGGGTTTTAACGCCACTTTTGAAAATTTCAAAGTAACAACTACTCCCGATCAACGCAGGTTGGATTGGGCCAAAAAACAGCAGAATTAATCTAGGTTTTTTGGCTAGCGAGATCGTCATTGCGAAGCCAATTTTTCATTGGATGAAGCAATCTTTAATGCAAAGTGCTAAAGGCATGAGAGATTGCTTCGTCATTCCCAACCCGATAGCTATCGGGTTGATTGGGAATCTTAATGTAAAATGCTTTAAGATTCCCGCCTGCGCAAGAATGACGACCTTTCTAGCAATTGTAATTAAATCTGAGCCAACTGATCAACTAATTCATTAAAACCCGGTCGCTCTAAAGGCACTGGAACCAAACAGGCATCCCTAAGTTCGCTTACCGTTTTATACACTTCCTCACCAACTTCTTCATCTTTTAAAGAAAGCAAATCATCGAGCAGATAACCATAAGCACTTACTTCAATCCGCTCCAGTGCCTGCGCCGTTTTAGCTGTGTTATCGTAAAAACTAGCCGCGCCAAAATCGCCAAATAAAGTACTGCCATCCTCATCAATTAACGTATTGTGTGCATATAAATCGCCATGCATAATGCCCGCTTCATGTAATTGAGCCGCTAAGGAAGCAATGGTTTTAGCGATACTGATGATCTGTTTTTCAGAAAGTTTCCGATCAGCAGGAAAAACATCCCTGGTGCAGCTTTCTAAACTTGGTGGATTGCCGAGATTGTAAAAATGATGCGGAATTAAATCCATCACCAGTCCTTTTTTATCTTCCGGATGGAAGGCAATCTGTCCGATCAGGTTGACTAAACCCGGGTGATAACCGGCAGCAATATAAGCTGTCATTTCATCTTCTGGCAAACCGTCGCTGGTTACATTGCCCTTAAATATTTTAACTGCTACTTCGCTGGTTTCTTCTCCAATGGTTCTGTTGGCTTTCGAAATCACGCCCGAAGCACCTTCTCCCAACAAATGGCTGATTTCTAAATCATGCCAGTTGATCAATGAAAGGGTTTCGACAGCAGTCGTTTTGCTAAAATTATTCCCTGAAAATGCAATCCACGAAAGTTTTGGCAGTTGCGTAATCCATTGAGGCAATTCGTGCAGTTTATTGGCTGCAATGCGTAAAAGTGCTAAATTATGGCAATTGATCAATTCTTCGGGCAGTATGGATAAACGGTTACCTGAAAGCATCAGTTTTTGCATCTTTTTGCAAAGGCCAATTTCCTTAGGCAGTTCAGCAATGTTGTTATTTGTTAAAATTAACCAGCGTAAATTCGGGTTGATCGACTTCGGAGGTACGATTTCAATCCGGTTAGATTTAAAACCGACAATATCCAGTAGAGGGCAATCGGCCAGTACTTCTGGTAAAACTGTGAAAAGATTTTCAGAACAGAAAAAAATCCTCAACTTTTTTAACCGGCCAAAATCTGTAGGCAATGAACTTAATTTGTTAAATGATAAATCCAGCACTTCCAGGGTATCGGCCAGCTCGAATATTTCCTTCGGAAATTCGGTCAGGTCTTCGGAAAGTTTTAACGATACCGCGCCCTTTATTTCGCCACTTTTTAGTGCTAACAGGTTTTGCATAGGTGTACTGGGTTTTATAATTTGGAACGAAGATAAGGCTATATATTTATTTTAAAGATGAATGGTATGTTCAACCTGTACCTGGTTTAGAAAATATTCATCATGTGATATAACCAGAAGCGTTCCCTGATATTCGTTAATGGTAGGCTCATCCAATATAATCAGATCGGGCGATTGGTTGCTGATGGGTTACATTTTATCCAAAAACATTGGAGAGAAATAACTTGTTTGTGAGGTATCGTCATCTCGACCGCAGTGGAGAGATCTTTTAACATAGTCCAAAGATTTCTCCGTTTCGCTGCGCTTCAGTCGAAATGACGCCCCGATTTTTTGAAATCAGTAATTCAACGAAGGATCTTTATTCAACAGATTTTGGTTCTGTATTGCATCGGTTAAAGATTTGCTTCGCAGAGCCTCCGGGTTCTTCACTGCGTTCGGAATGACAAAAGTGGTATTAGTAATCCTAATACAGTTATAAACTATGTTGTTAAATTTAATATATAGATTTTATCTATATCAATTTTTATTTGCATTAGAAATTTAATCGCATATATTTACAAAAAACTTTAGGGGTGCCTACGTGCTGAGAAATACCCTTTGAACCTGATGCAGTTAGTACTGCCGAAGGGAAAAGTGAAAGCAATCTAATATTGCTGTCTTTTCGATCTCCATTTTGGGGCAATCTCTATAGTTTTTCCAATTTTTTAAAATATGGAAGTAACTATCAACAATCAAAACTACCTGCTCAACGAGGCCTGTTCCATCGAACAGATGCTTGCTGCTGTCATTTCAACCGAGACGAATGGCCTTGCCATTGCCGTTAACCAAACCATCATTTCCAAATCTGTTTGGGATACGCATGTATTAAACCCAGGCGATCAGGTTATACTCATTAAAGCCACTCAGGGGGGTGATAGAAGGATTGAATGAGAGAATTTTGAATGATGGAATGGGAGATACTTTACATTCAATTCCCTCAATCACTCATTCATTCAGTCGCTCACTCATTCATTCCCTCATTCTCTCCTTCAATAAATCAATCATTCATCTTAATATGAAACAAGAAAAAACACCAAACCAGGAAGTCATCAGCCGTAGTCCGTTTCCGGCTTCACGCAAAATATTTGTGCCTGGAAAAATCCACGATATCCAGGTGGCCATGCGCGAAATCAGTTTAACCGAAACTAAAATTCACAACGGATTTGGCCTGACCGAACCCAATCCACCCGTAACCGTGTACGATACCAGTGGCCCTTATACCGACCCAAATGCGGTTATTGATGTACGGAAAGGAATTCCCAGGCTAAGGGAACAATGGATTAAAGACAGGCAGGATGTTACGCAGCTTGATCAGTTATCTTCTGCTTACGGGCAACAACGCCTTGCAGATGACAAACTTGATGCTTTGCGTTTTAATTATATCAATAAACCTTATAAAGCCCAGCCGGGTGCCAATGTATCGCAGATGCATTATGCTAAAAAAGGCATCATTACGGCCGAAATGGAATACATTGCCATCAGGGAAAACCAGCAGATCGAACTGTTAAATGCTCAATTGGGCGATCAGCACGAGGTAATGAATCACCAGCATCAGGGTAATAGTTTTGGTGCCAATACTCCAAGGGGATACATTACGCCAGAATTTGTACGGGATGAAGTGGCCGCCGGACGTGCGGTAATCCCTTGCAACATTAACCACCCTGAACTCGAACCGATGATTATCGGCCGTAATTTCCTGGTGAAAATCAATGCCAATATTGGTAATTCCGCGGTTACCTCTACCATCGAAGAAGAAGTAGAAAAAGCTGTTTGGGCCTGCCGTTGGGGTGCAGATACCATTATGGACCTTTCTACGGGAAAAAACATTCACGAAACCCGCGAATGGATTATCCGCAATTCACCAGTACCCATCGGTACCGTTCCGATTTATCAGGCTTTGGAGAAAGTAAATGGCAAAGCCGAAGACCTGACCTGGGAAATCTTCCGCGATACACTGATAGAGCAGGCTGAGCAAGGTGTAGATTATTTTACAATCCATGCGGGGGTACTGCTCCGTTATGTGCCATTAACCGCTAAAAGAATTACCGGAATTGTTTCGCGTGGCGGATCGATTATGGCTAAATGGTGCCTTGCCCATCATAAGGAAAACTTCCTTTATACCCATTTTGAGGAAATCTGTGAGATCATGAAAGCTTACGATGTGGCTTTTTCTTTAGGTGATGGTTTAAGGCCTGGCTGTATTGCCGATGCCAACGATGCCGCGCAGTTTTCGGAGCTTGAAACCTTGGGCGAACTGACCAAAATTGCCTGGAAACATGATGTACAGACCATTATCGAAGGACCTGGTCACGTGCCAATGCACCTCATCAAAGCCAATATGGAGAAGCAGCTTGAACATTGTTCGGAAGCTCCTTTTTACACTTTAGGACCCCTGACTACTGACATTGCGCCGGGTTATGATCACATTACCTCGGCCATTGGTGCGGCTATGATCGGTTGGTTTGGAACGGCCATGCTGTGTTATGTTACTCCAAAAGAACATTTGGGTTTACCGAATAAAAAAGATGTGAAAGATGGTGTAATTACCTATAAAATTGCCGCACATGCCGCCGATCTGGCTAAAGGTCACCCAGGCGCGCAATACCGCGATAATGCTTTGAGTAAAGCGAGGTTCGAATTTAGGTGGGAAGACCAGTTTAATTTATCGCTCGATCCGGATACGGCAAAAGAATTTCATGATGAAACCCTGCCTGCAGAAGGTGCCAAGATTGCGCATTTCTGTTCGATGTGCGGGCCAAATTTCTGCTCGATGAAAATTACACAGGATGTGCGCGAGTATGCTGCAAAACAAGGTGTAGCTGCAGATGAGGCTTTAGCCAAAGGCATGGAGGAAAAATCGAAAGAGTTTACCGAAAAAGGAAGCGAAATTTATTCTTAGCCAGTTATGGAACTGATTGTAATAGCAAAGCCAACGGTTTTTAAAGAAGAAAGTAACCTGATCAACCAGCTTTTCGAAGCTGGTTTACAGGTTTTTCACCTGCGCAAAGAAAATGTTGATAAGGTAGCATACCAGAAAATTATTGACGGCATTTTGCCTGAGTATCATCCGCGTATTGCTCTGCATCATTTCCATTCGCTGGCTAACGATTACAATATCCATCGGATCCACCACACCGAAAATTTCAGGAAGGAAAGGAATAATGGGAAACTGCCAGAAAATAAGACCTACAGCACTTCCATCCATCATTTGGCTGATATGGAACAGATTGGGCAATACGATTACAGTTTCTTTGGTCCGGTGTACAATAGCCTGTCTAAGCCTGGTTATCAGGGCGTAATTCCGTCAGATTTCCGTTTGGAGAAAAAACAAGCCGCCCCGAAAATCATTGCCCTTGGCGGTATCAGTTTAACCGAAATCGACCAGGTTAAAGCAATGAATTTCGATGGCGTTGCACTATTGGGTAGCATCTGGAATGATCCTTCCCAGTCTGTAACTACTTTTAAAAAAGCACATGCAAAATGCCTTGCTTATGCTCAAAATTTAACAATATAACCATGATTCAGCCCTTACAATATATCTCGCAAGCCCCTAAAACAGGTACGCATATCGACGCCATTAAGCAGGTGCTAGAGGCCGGTGGAAAGTGGATCCAGCTCCGCATAAAAAACCAGGCCGAAGCCGAAATCCTGCCTTTTGCAAAAGCTGCGCAGGCCTTATGCGAAAGTTATGGTGCCAAACTCATTATAAACGATTATCCGCACCTGGCCAAAGCCGTAAATAGTTATGGCGTGCATTTGGGGCTGCAGGATATGCCTGTTCTGGAAGCCAGAAAAATTATCGGCAAACACCAGATCATCGGAGGTACCGCAAATACTTTCGAACATATCCGGCAAAGGGTAGCTGAAGGAGCCGATTATATCGGTTTGGGCCCATTCAGGTTTACCCGTACAAAAGAAAACCTGAGTCCGATTGTGGGTTTGGAAGGTTACCAGAAGTTAATGGAAAAAGTGAGGAAAGCAGGAATAAGTATTCCCATTATCGCCATTGGCGGCATTGAAGCAGCAGATATTCCGGCTATACTCGAAACCGGAATTTACGGAATTGCCATCTCGGCAGCGCTCACCAACCAAACACAAACGGCTGCGGTTCTTGAAGAAATCAGCAGTAAATTCAGTATTCATTCGATTTAAAAATTAAAGATATGTTAACCATAGCAGATCAAACCTTTAGCTCCCGCCTTTTTACCGGAACCGGCAAATTCAGTTCAGCAAAAGAAATGGAAAGCGCCTTAATCGCCTCGGCCTCCGAACTAGTTACCGTAGCGCTTAAACGTGTAGATTTAAAAGGAAAAGACGACGATATCCTCCATCACCTTAAATATCCGCATATTAATTTATTGCCCAATACGTCTGGTGTGCGTAATGCAAAAGAAGCCGTTTTTGCCGCCCAACTGGCACGCGAAGCCTTAGAAACCAATTGGATCAAACTGGAAATCCACCCCGATCCGAAATACCTCATGCCCGACCCGATTGAGACCTTAAAAGCCACTGAAGAACTGGTTAAACTCGGTTTTGTGGTGCTGCCTTATATCCATGCCGATCCGGTATTATGTAAACGTTTGGAAGATGTGGGTACCGCAGCGGTGATGCCATTAGGCTCCCCAATTGGCAGTAATAAGGGATTAAGAACGATCGATTTTTTAGAGATTATCATTAGCCAGAGCCGGGTGCCGGTAATTGTGGATGCAGGTATTGGAGCGCCATCTGATGCGGCTAAAGCCATGGAAATCGGTGCCGATGCCGTTTTGGTGAATACTGCCATTGCCATAGCTAAAGATCCGACCAATATGGCCATTGCCTTTAAGATGGCTGTAGAAGCTGGTAGAATGGCTTTCGAATCTAAATTAGGCGCGCAAACACATTATGCTGCGGCAAGCAGTCCACTAACCGCATTTTTAGATGAAGAGTTTTAACGAAATAATCGAATCCTACAATTGGGACGATACCAAAGCCAGTATTTATGATAAAACGGCTGATGATGTTGAAAGAGCTTTGAGCAATCCACAGCGGAATCTGGAGGATTTTAAAGCGCTGATTTCTCCCGCAGCATTGCCTTATCTTGAGGACATGGCGCAGATCAGTCAGCGTTTAACTTTAGACCGTTTTGGCCGCGTGATCCAGATGTACATTCCGCTTTACCTCTCCAACGAGTGTAATAATATATGTACCTATTGTGGTTTCAGTTACGACAATAAGGTAAGGCGCAGAACGCTCAATCCGATGGAAATTATGCAGGAAGTGGCCGTGATTAAAGGTATGGGCTACGATCATGTATTATTGGTAACAGGTGAAGCTAACCAAACGGTACATACCGATTATTTTAAAAAAGTATTGGACCTGATCAGTCCGCATTTTGCCCATATTTCGATGGAAGTGCAGCCGCTGGATGTAGCCGATTATGAAACCCTGATTCCGCATGGCTTGAATACCGTGTTGGTTTATCAGGAAACCTATCACCAGGACGATTACCGTAAACACCACCCTAAAGGCAAAAAATCAAACTTTCTATACCGTCTAGAAACTCCCGATCGCTTGGGGCAGGCAGGCATCCATAAAATGGGATTGGGTGTGCTGATTGGCCTGGAAGACTGGCGGACTGATTCATTTTTTACGGCCCTGCACCTATCCTATCTTGAAAAACAATATTGGCAGAGTAAATTCAGTATCTCTTTCCCAAGGTTACGCCCTTTTAGTGGTGGTTTGGAGCCAAAAGTGGTGATGAATGATAAAGAATTGGTCCAACTGATTTGTGCATACCGCTTATTTAACAGCGAAGTAGAACTCTCTATTTCTACCCGCGAAACGCAGGCATTCAGAAATCAGGTAATTAAATTGGGGATCACGGCCATTAGTGCGGGTTCTAAAACCAATCCGGGTGGTTACGAAGTAGAGCCTCAATCCTTAGAGCAGTTCGAAATATCGGATGAACGTTCGGCACAGGAAATTGCAGCGATGATTAGAAAACAAGGTTACGAACCGATTTGGAAAGATTGGGATATGAGTTTGATCAGTAAATCATGTTAATAAAAGAAGAACTGAGCCGCTATAACAGGCAGATGATTTTGCCCGAATTAGGTTTAAAAGGGCAAGAAAAGTTAAAAGCCGCCAAATTATTGATCATTGGTGCCGGCGGATTAGGCTGTCCTGTATTGCAATATTTGGCCGCAGCCGGTGTCGGAACAATCGGAATTGTAGATGATGATGTGGTAGAACTGAGCAACCTGCACCGGCAGATTTTATATAACCATACCGATATCGGTCTATCGAAAGCAAAAACTGCTGCAACAAAACTCAAGTTACTTAATCCGTATATGGATTTCACTGCTTATCACGAACGTTTTACCGCTGATAATGCGATCGCTATTTGCCAGAATTATGAGCTGGTGATCGATTGTTCGGATAATTTTACCACCCGTTACCTGGTTAACGATACCTGTGTGAGTTTAGAAAAAACACTCATTTTCGGCTCCATTTTACAGTTTGAAGGTCAGGTTGCGGTATTTAACCATCATGGAGGGCCAAATTACCGGGATCTTTATCCTGTACCCCCAACTGAAAACATTACCTGTGTAGAGGGCGGAGTAATAGGAATTTTGCCTGGAATAATCGGGTTATATATGGCCAACGAAGCGATTAAATTAATCTGTGGCATTGGCCAAACCCTTTCAGGAAAATTAATGACCATCGACGCATTGAACAATACGGTACTCGTATTCAAAATTGCGCAAGAAAAACAACCGGAAATGGTTAAAAAAGAGGTTATAATTGAAACTACGAAAGAAATTGATAAAATAACTTTAGATCAATGGCTTTCTGAATCTCCTGATGAAATTTTTCTGATCGATGTACGAGAAGATTATGAACACGAGGAAGGGAACATTGGTGGAATGAATATTTCCTTATATGAATTAACAGCTTCTCTTGAAACCATTCCAAAGAATAAAAAACTGGTGTGTTATTGCCAAACCGGGCAACGGAGCAAAATGGCAGTGCAATTATTGGAAGAGGTTTACAAAGGGGAAGTGTATAGTTTGATCGGTTCCTTAGGTTAATTGTTGAAACCGGTTAAACTGTTGTAAAATGCCAAGCAGCCTAACCGATTAAAAATTCTACTATGGCAATACAAAACTAAGGCTATAATGCGCAGTCTTATTAGTTTTGTCAATAGTAGAAATAGGTTTTTGATCTACTAGAACAGATGCCAGCTGTTTATCTTTTGAATCGACAGTAAACTGAACCTTTTGTCCGGATTTTATATTTATGCTTTTTTCCCATTCACCAGAAATATTTTCTAAAGTTTTCTGGTTTCCGCTTTCGTCAGTAAAAGTTACCGTAGCACTGCTGCTTGCCAATACTTTGTAGGTTACATTGTAACTGGCTTTCGTTGCTATGTTAAGCGGTCCTTTGTTCATTTCGTATGTGCCGTAAGAGCAAGCACTCAAAAATGTAATTATTAAAATGTAAATAATATGTTTTTGCATGATATTAAATTTTGAATATTTTAAATGAAAGACTTCCTTTAACTATTTCGGTTATACGAAATAGTTAAAGATGCTTAATATTTTAATATCTTCTTTAAAAAAATAAGTCAGGATTGAAACAATAATTATTGCCAACATAATCCCTGAACCAAAACGGACAATGCCTTTGGGCTTTTTGTTGAGGATATGCCTGATATCTGCGCTCATTTTATCTTGAATTTCCATATTATTTTATTTTCTCGAGTTGATTATTAATTAAATTGAAATAAGCCCCTTTATTGTTCATTAGCGTTTCGTGGTTTCCCGATTCCAATATCCTGCCATATTCCATTACAAATATCTGGTCGGCATTTTTAATGGTGCTTAACCTGTGCGCAACAATAACTACCGTCCGGTTATCGAAGAAATCCCTCAGGTTGTTCATGATGGCCTGCTCATTATTAGAATCGAGCGCATTTGTAGCTTCATCAAAAAGCAAAAGTTCAGGGTTTTTATAAACTGCACGGGCAATTAATAGCCGTTGCCGTTGACCTTGCGATATGCCATTTGCACCAATTCCAATTTCGGTTTCAACACCTTTTGGAAGGTTGTAAACAAAATCACCAATGTTGGCCATTTTAATGGCATCATGCAAACGGCCTTCGTTTATCTGCTCAAAGCCGAGTGCAATATTTTTAGCAATGGTATCTGAAAAAATAAACCCATCCTGTAAAACCGTTCCACAGAGGTTACGCCATTGGCCAACATCTATATCATCCAGTTTTTCGTTGCCAATATGAATGGTACCGCCAGTTGGATCGTACAATTTAAGCAAGAGTTTTAGCAAGGTGGTTTTGCCGCTTCCACTCAAACCCACTATGGCTGTAATTTTCCCTTTGGGAATGACCAGACTCAAGCTATTAAAAACGGCCTTATTTTCAAACCCAGGATAGCTGAACTGCAGATTCTGAATGGAAATATCGCCAATTAAATGATCTATTTCTACATATTTTCCCGTTTCTGGCTGCTCATCCTGAATCTCATGTATCTCATTTAATCGTTCCAGGCTCATTTTGGTATCCTGATACGATTGTAGAAAGAAAATCAATGATTCTATTGGTGCAATCAATTGACCTACAATAAACTGGATGGCGAAAAGACTTCCCAGACTGATTTCTCCCCTAAGGGTCATAAATGCAGCCACAAAAGTAATCCCGATGTTCCTCATTTCGGTAATTACCAATGAACCGGCCTGTTGATATTGGTTATAGGTAAGCCCTTTAACCCTTACCTTAAACTCTTTTACAATCAGCGATTCCCATTCCCATCTTTTCTGGTCGGCAGAATTACTGATCTTAATGTCCTGAAACCCCTCTATCAGCTGAACAATCTTACTTTGTACCGAAGAGTTTACCTCAAATCTTTTTTGATCGATTTGCCGGCGTTTATTAAAAAACAGAAATACCCAGCCTACATATAAAATGCTGCTACCTGCAAAAATCAGGAATAATATACTACTGAAATGGAATAGAATAATGCTTAATACACAGATATTGAAGCAAGAAAATACAGTAGTTAAAGTATTGCTGGTTAAAAAGTTTTCTATCCTCGTATGGTCGTTAACCCGCTGCATCACATCACCCTGTTTACGGGTTTCGAAGAAAGATAATGGCAGGTTAAGTAGCTTGATAAAAAAGCTGACCAAAATATTGAGGTTTACCCTTACACTCACGAATAATAAAATCCACGATCTTACAAATTCGATAAAAGATTTGGATGCAAAAACCACTACCTGCCCAATAAGTACCAGATAAATCAGGTTTACTTCTTTGAGTTTTATCCCCCTATCAATAAGCAACTTGCTTAAAAAAGGTAAACTCAGTTCCAGGATCGAGCTGGCCACTAAACCTATCAAAAGCTGTAAAATCAACGATTTGTGCTTTTTCAGATAACCCAAAAGCTTCCAGAAACTTACATTGGTCTGTGCTTCCTGCTCTTCCTGATTCAACTGTTCCAGATCTGCATCAGGTTCTAAAATAAGGGCATATCCTTTTTCTTCTACGGCATTCCAATGCTCCAGAAAGTCAGCTCTGCTTATTTTTACCTTTCCCTGTGCCGGATCGATAATCACAGCCTCATCTTTGGTCAGTTTTTTCAGCACCACAAAGTGGTTGGTTTTCCAATGGATGATGGCAGGCCAGATATCAGCATTAATAAGGTCGGTATAATGCAGTTTTACGCATATTGCATTCATGCCGAACTTTTCTGCTGCTACTTTAAGTCCTAAAAATGTACTTCCGTCTCGGTTAACCCTGCAGGCCTGTCTGATGGTATTTAAGGTATATGATTTGCCGTAATAGCGTAATACCATGCGAAGGCAGGTTGGTCCGCAATCTTTTGTTTCCAACTGGCGGTATATAGGAATCGATGGTCTATAGTTTAGTTTAAACATGGGTAGAGTTTTTAAATTAGGCCACTAACTGTTGTTTGTTTTGCATGCCAAAAACCTCGCTGATCCAGGCCATACTTTCCCTCCTGTAGTCGGGATCGCGGGCAATATCATAGAATATGACTTCGTCAGCGTCATACTGTTCCGCATAGGCCGACATCTTATCGAACAGTTCCTGTGGTTCGCAGCAAAGTCTTGTTGTGGGTTCTACAAAGTCAAATTCTGCTTCTGAAAGTGCTATCACCTCTTCTCTTTTTGCTTTACTCGGACTGGTAAAACCAGCCAGCGCAATATTAACCTCTGGTAAACGACCGTATTGCTTGTAAAAATCTTCACGGTAGGCTTTTAGGTTGTCTAAGCCTTTTTCGAGGTTTACACCTTTATGGAAAAGGGTACGGGAGCAGTTTAGCTGATTGCTTAGGCTAGCCTGATAACTACCCGGTGAGCCGCCAAGGTTCCAGAGAGAAGGTATCGTACCTTTGTATGGAGAAAGTATGAGCCCATTTTTAACATGTTCATCTTCATTGTTTAGTAAACTGCTTATAGCCGCTATCTGATTTTGGATATTTTGTACACCTTCTTCATAACTGGTAATTTTAGGCTGACTGAAATAAGGTAAAAAATTACTTCCGGGAGTGCCTTTAGCGAAACCCAGATCGATGCGGTTATTGAACAGGTTATTGAGCATCTTATAACTGGAAGCCGTTCTGATGGGGGAAGTATAACCCACCAATACCCCTGCTACACCTACCCTTATGGTATTGGTGTTACCACAGATTAGCGGTAAAAGCATATCAGGGCTAAACCATGGCGAGT
The DNA here is from genome assembly GCF_014395225.1 of Pedobacter roseus. NCBI lineage: Bacteria > Pseudomonadati > Bacteroidota > Sphingobacteriia > Sphingobacteriales > Sphingobacteriaceae > Pedobacter > Pedobacter roseus. The sequence goes on along the minus strand of NZ_CP060723.1, from coordinate 5,072,646 downwards.
TGGCGGAGGTAATAAAATGCTCGCCGTACCACAAACGGTGAAAGCCTAGTTTTTCTGCCAGTATAGCATCGTCTATAACGCTTTCGATAATCGAAAGACTATCTATCTTTTTGGATCTTGTACCAAAATCCATCAAGCCAATTTTTTTAATACTCATAACCTTTAATTTTTAAGATAAAAGAAACATATCGGTCCAATTTGCAGCAATATCATCATGTTCGGCAGCTGCCAGCACAAACATTGCCCCGCTAACCCCTTCCAGTAAACCGAGTGAACTTGGTTTGTTCATAAAGTCGGGATTGTTCAGGTCTTTTTCTAAATGATCGAGGGTGCTATCCAACCATACCTGTGCAGCCTCCTGATAAATTGTATGCCCCGAAAATTGATAAAGACGGTTTAAAAAGAGGGCTATACCAGAAGTACCGTGGCAGAAGTGGGAATTAATTTTTATGCCCGATGCAGGTACCGTAATTAAACCCGCGGCCATGGTTTTACCAATCTGATCGGCAATATCAGCATAGGCTGCGTTTTTGAAAGATACGCTACTTTGATACAGTAGCCATATTGCAGCAAGATCACCATAACACCAGCTGTAATTTTCTGCATAAAAATCACCGTCAATCAATTCTTCTTTGGTAAGTTCTTCATTAACCAGCAGTGGAAAGGCTGATAATGAAATGTCTTCATTTCTTGGATGATAATAGTGGAGAAAAAAATCCAAACTCTGTTGAATGGCAGTACCAAGTTTCTCTTGTTCAATACCGGCATTATAAATATTCAGCATCACCAATAAAATACCAGCATTTCCGTGCGAAAGGCTCATGTTGGTATTATCTGTATTTTGGAACTCTTTTACCGTGCTGTTGGGGAAGCGCAACCCTTTTTCATCAATTACTGCAAGTGTAAGGAGTTGATCTACCAACACACCAAGGTATTTTTCACGATTCGGATCACCTTTGCTGCTTAAAAGGTATAACATCTGGCCACTGGCGCCATGTAAAAAATCAGTGTTTTCTTCAGTAAGTAACCGCTTTGTATCTTCAAAAATCAGTTCGTTAATGGGTAGTACCTCTTCTAAAAATACTTCATCAAGATACTCTTGTTCTACCAGCTTTTGGATCAGGAAATAAAAACCGGAAAGACCGCTGCAGAAGGTCATGTATTTACTTGCCATATTATCCTGAGTGTTATAGGATTCAATCAGTTTTTCTAAAGCAATGTAAGCTTCGCTTTCTCCTTCAGGAAAAGCCTTTAACAGGCTAAAATAATAATAAACAATACCTGCATAGCCATTAAACAAATTGCCGTTTGTTATAAAATCCGGCTGATTTTCCTGATCGTGCAGCAAATGTTTAATCTGCTCAAATACCACTTTAAAACGGGTACTCATCACTGTTTCTGCTTGTAAGGTGCTCATATTTTTGTTTTTTGACGGTGAAAGGTTGATTTATAATACATTAAAAGAAAATCGTAAACTACCAGTTCATGTACGCGCTGTTTGGTTTTGAACAAACGATTCATATTCATGTGGATATAGCTGATTAAAAAGTTGTTCAGGTTCTGATCGATCAGTCCTTCTTCAATTTTCTTTTTGATGGCCTGAGCCAAAGGGATAATTTCGAAACTTCTGTACTGCAAAAGGTCTGAGCCCGAAAAATCATTCCCTGCATCCAGGTGGTTGGCAATCAGTTCTTTGCTGAACCGGTATTTCTGTGATAACTGTTTGATCAATAAAGCATCCGAGTTAAACTCCTGGTGAAACGAAGCCGATAAAACTTCCATTACTTTCAACTTCTCTGCAAGGGAAAATTCAAAGTCGTTCAATAAGCTGTCGATAGATCTGATGCCCCAAAGCCAACGCAGTTGCTCAAAGTTTTCTATCATATCCCTGCGTGATAAAAAGCTTGATACAGCCAAACTATCATGATAAAACAATTGTTCGCTCAATTCGATACCTGCTGCGCTATAACGTTCAATTTCGCGCTCGTATGTATCAAACTGTATTTTCCAAACTAAACCTGTTTCCGAAAGGATTTCGAAAGCTTTATTGATTTCGCGCATTACCGTACCTAAGCCATCTATTGGCGTTACATGTACCCTAAACCTCAGGTGTGGCTCCGGATCTGCATACCTGATAAAAAACCATTGGTCTATTAAACCTGCATTTACCAGTTTCTTGCCAAGCGCCAACAGCTCGTTTCCAATTAACTGATCTGCGGTTTTTACACCGGTATAAATTTTTGCATATAACCATTCCTCTCCGGGAAAGTATTGCCTTTTTACATGGTTATCATTTTTATGGCTAGGATTAAACACAGGTGCTGGTCTTTTTTTATCGTCTTTTCTGGTTAATAGGGCAACAAACTGATTGTTTACTGCTTTTGCATCTTCATCTTTTAAAATAGAACCCGTAATGGGTAAGTATTCTTTCAATACAATCTGGCTACGCTTTTTACAGGCTGATAACCAGGCTAGTATTTCGATCCGGTTACTTTGGTGCACCAACAGCTCATTATCCTCATCTGCATAAATAAAAGCTGCGGGGAGATCCCATTTTTCAAAAAAGCCTTTTAGCTTCTTTTCATGGGCCGGAGCATTGGTTTCTAAAATCTCTTTAATGTCATCCGCATTTAGATACCAGGAGGCTAAAGAAAGAATTACCCCTTTATATTTGATTCTTGGGATTTTAAAAATGCCCAGTTTTGGCAATACCTCTAAATTTAAGCCTAGCCAGTATTTATGATCTGCGCCCTGTAAATCACCTAAAAAATGATATACCGGTAATGCATTCATCCCGTAGTTATGTGCATTGCTCAACCTTGGTATGATTGCTTTGTTTAAACGTTTGCTCCTTAAAAAAATCTGCCCATTACGTACTGAAACCATTAAATCGCTAAGGCTGATTTCGCTCTCATCGGATGTACTGCCCGCCAATACCGGAATCTGGTAATCCCTAAATTTAGGCCTCGAAGCAATATTGCCGTGGCGGTCTTCGGGCAGGTGTGCCACCTCGGCTACTATTGCATCTTCATAGTAGGCATTTTCAACGCCATTAATATCCTTTAAGATCTGCTCAAATTTTTTATCGCCATAACCGAATCTGCCGATCATGCAAGCTCCCGTAGGCCATCCGCAATGTTCAAGGTAAATGTGGTCTTCTTCCCCTCCGTTCAGCCTAAAAATAATGGAGAAACTTGGCGGAAGTTCTGATGGATTGATATTAAGGTTGCCCAGATCGTGCTGATCAATATTCAATTCTGAACTCGTAGGATTGCTGGTTAAATAACCAATAAGCCATTTACTCAGGTCGGTATATTGTGTTTCCCTGATTTCGCTTGGTGTGCCGGACGAAAAAACCATCCGGTGTACCAATGGCGCTTCTCCGGCTAAATGTGTGTTTGAAGCATAACCAATACCCGATTCAGGATCCAGTGCCTGTAATAAAGGGATTTCCTGTTCATCATAACGGTCGGCAAAGCGGCTTTTGAATGCCTGTAATTCTTTGTTGTTGTGTTTTGGTGTAACCTGGTTTAAAAACTGAACTGCTTCCATCAACTTATCGGCATAAACATTACTCAACGTTTGTGCTGAACCATCTTTATAAAGATCGATCTGAAACATACTTTCGCTGTTAAATTCGATGTTCAGTTCCTGTAGTATTACAGAGATTTCTTCTTTTTTAATAATGGTATTGATTTCCTTAGCCAGGATCTCTTTAATTTTTATAAATGCTAAAAGATAGGTCTTAGCATCATAGTTACCACTGTCTACCGTTGTAACTTCAGTTAAACTATCAATAATCTGGTCTAAAAAATCAGGACCGCTTACCCTTGGTTCGAGGTTACTGAGTAAAATCTGGCCATTAATCAGCTCATCTAAAAAAGTATTGGCCTCTTCTGTTTCTACCTCAAACGAGTCTTCAATAAAGGCAGCAATAACATTGTAAGATTGTGCAGTATTACAAAAATCAATAATTTCCTGAAGGTATTCAGAGCCACTTACAGCTGATACCGTATACTTCCGGTAGCCCAATGTTTTGTAATCAACCATCCTATAGTTTCCATCGATATCATACAAAGTTTTATTAACACTATAGTTTAATGATTTTTTGATGTTTTCATTTTTCAATACATAACGGAAAACAGTGCATAGCAATCCCATGTCCAGGCGGGTATGTTTACTCATGGCACCAAGTTCTATCTGCGTATCCGCTGCCCACGCAATTGGTGCACAACCTGCAAAAAGGCCAAAAGGGGTAGCCCTGTTTTTGGTTCTGTTAATGTATTTAGATAAGGCTACTTCTATTTTTTCGAGTTTTTTAGGATCTGTGATGGTATCGATCCGGAGTACAGCCTCATATAAATCTTTAGAAGCGATCCATAAAGCCTCCATAAAAAAATCATCTTTGATGAACTGATAAATCAGCTCTTTGGTGATTTGCCCCTCATTGTGGTAAGATGGAAACCGGAGCATCAGATCTGGTAAGAACTGGTACTGCTCGCTTAGTGTGTCCTTTTTCATAGTTTGCTGTTTAAAAACCAATTGGGTTCGTGCTTCCTTCTTTGGTATCGTTATCTTTAATATTGGTTCTACTCTTTTTATTTACCTTATCGTTACCAAACTGGTAGCTAAATCCAAAGGTTAAGCCCCTGCCATAAACGGTCTGGATGTTCTGATTGGTTAAGCCACCATTTATGTTGAGCATATTATATTCCATCTTACTATTTAATGGATTAATTACCCCAACACTGACGTTGATCCTGTCTTTCATAAATGATTTGTTTAAACCGATAGATGAAGTGTTGGGCAGCTCGGTTCTGCTCTGGAAAAAATAGTTATTCGAATACAGGTAATACTCTGCCTGAAGATTATAACCACCTTTAAAGTTATATGTGCCTATAAAACTGCCATTAAAGTTTAACTTTTCATTATACGTAGCGTTAAATGCCGCATCATTGGTTGAGATCAGGTTTAAGGTACCGCCTACAGTTAAGCTCAATGCTTTGGTAATGGTAAGGTTTAAATTGGCCGATGTACCGAACTGTTTGTATGAGCCGATGTTTTTATAAGAAATCTGGTTAATGTTGTTTACCAATTGGTTTACACGTAAAATATAGTCAGACCAAAAGTCGGCGCTGGCATCAACATATAAATATACTTTGCCTGCATTGTGAGAGAAGGCCATACTCAAGCCATTTTTATGTTCGGGCAAAAGATCGGGGTTACCTTGCGATACCGTGTTTGCATTTACAAAATTTTGGAAGGGATTGAGAAAGGAAATACCTGGCCTCGAAATTTTGTAGCTATAGGTTAAGCTGATCATTCCGTTTTTAAGGTTTTTGCCAATTACGTAAGTCGGTAAAACACTGTTAAATCCTCGACTAACATTGCTGTTTGTTGATATGAATTGAGCATCGTTCTGTGTTCTTTCATAACGTATACCGCCAATCATTACCCATTTTTTTGGTAAAGCGAGTTGTACCTGTCCGAAGGCAGCATATATGCCCTGATCGTAAGCATATTCATCAGTGCTTGCTGTTGTTGATTGGCTGCTCATCATATTTTGATACTGCGAATCGAAATGTCTGTTTGTAATTTTAAGGCCGGCCTGTAATTTGTGCTTGCCCAAAGGAAACTTGTAATCTGACTGTAAGATCACTGTACGCATGGTATTGTTGTTATTGCTCAGCTCCTGTAAAGTAGATGGTGCTGTGCCGGATAGATAATTATTAAAACTATTGTTTAAATTATCCTGTTTGCCTGCGGTAAAAAGTGCGCCAATCGTAAATTCTTTACCGGGTTTATCCAGTTTAAGTTTGTAATCTACATTTGCCGATAAACTTTGAGATTTAACCACATTATCAGAAAAGCGGTTGAATAAATTTGTAATGCCCTGATCGTTAATGTTCGTCTGCAATGCCTGACTGAAAGTATAGGGAGAATTAGAGGCCGTTAAGCCTGCGTTTAATGATTCGTTCTTGCTGATGTCGTAAAACAATCCGCTATTTACATAAACAGGGTTGCCATTGTAGCCTAAATTTCCTTGTTGGGCCTGCAAAAAATTGTTCCTCGAGTAAAGTTGGTTGCTAAAGCCCTGCGTTTTAAAATTGGTATAACTGCCATTAAGCGAAAAATTAAGCTTGCCGACGCCGTAAGTAAAATTTAAAGTAGGTTTGGTATTATAGCTTTTACCGATTGTAGATTCTACACCCACCGTAAGGTTGCCGCCTAAAGAAAACTTATTTTTGGTTATAATGTTAATGATACCTGCCAAACTTTCGCCATCGCTGGCAGCACCTGGGTTGGTAATCACTTCTACGCTTTCTACATTAGCCGTTGGAATCATTTTAAGGGCCTGATCTACAGGGATGGCATAATCCGTAACCGAACGACCATTAACCTGTACTTGTACTTTTTCGCTCCCTTTTAAAGAAGGAACACCTTTAAAATCGACCGTAACCAACGGGACTTTTTTAATCACCTCACTGAGTGATTTGTTTTTTGCCATCGGATCGCGGTCTACATGGTAAACGATCTTTTCGGCAGTATTTTCGATAATCTTTCTTTTGGCATAAACCGAAACTTCATTTAACAGTTCTGTTTTAATTTTTACATTAAACACCTTGCTAAATACATGGTCTGGACTGGCCGGTATAGCCAGATTAAAAACCTGATTTTCATTGCCCATATAAAATACCTTAACCTGATAGGTTCCTGCTTTTATTTTTACTTCAAACTTTCCCAAGGTATCGGTAAGGGCTTGCATCACCTGTTTTTGGCCATTATTTATCACAACCTGTGCATAAATAAGTGGTTCTTTCGTAACAGAGTCGATTACCTTACCGGTAAATTTTAAGCTTACGCTATCTATCACATTAGCCGGCGCCTGCGCCTGAACTGCAATAGTGCCTGTACTTAAAAAAACGAGGATCAATATTATATATGTTTTCATAACTTATCGTATTGTGCAGCAAATGTTAAATTGCATGCGGTTAAAAGCATTGCCGGTATTTGCCGGCAATGCGCATTGGTTTAGCAACTACATTTACATGTACTTGATACCGGACAGGTTTGTGATGCGATAATAGATTGTTTACCGCAACTTCCTCCATCAACAGCCTCAGCAGAAAGGATCGGAATGTCGATAACAACGGTAGAACCATCTGCAGCAGCCTGGCCACCAGATACTAATTCCATTTGCTCTTCATTAAGTTTTGCTACTGTTTCTTTGTTCAGTGACAGTTTGGTTTTTAATTGCTTTTTCATGTAATGATGTTTTTTATGGTTAATGATTAATTATTTACAGCTACAATCGCAGGTACTGCTTACCGGACAGGTTTTAGAGGCGATAATGGATTGTTTACCACAGCTATCACCATCAACCGCAGATGATGCTTCGATGCCGATTACCACTGTAGAGCCTGCCAGTGCAGCCTGTCCGCCAGCTACTAGTTCCATTTGCTCATCGTTAAGCCTGGCTACTGTTTCTTTGTTAAGAGAAAGTTTTGTTTTGAATTGTTTTTTCATGTTTTTAATGGTTTTGTATAGAGATTGATTAATAATTAGCAACTACAGTGACAGGTACTGCTTACCGGACAGGTTTTAGATGCGATTATAGACTGCTTGCCACAGCTATCCCCTTCAGCAGCCGATGCTTCCGCTTCGAAGCCGATTACTACAGTTGAACCTGCAGCTGCGGCCTGGCCACCAGCTACCAGTTCCATTTGCTCATCGTTAAGTCTGGCTACTGTTTCTTTGTTAAGAGAAAGTTTTGTTTTGAATTGTTTTTTCATGTGAGAAGATTTTAGGGTTGATAATTAACTACAATGACAATCGCAGGTACTAGTTACCGGACAGGTTTTAGAAGCAATGATCGATTTCTGACCACAGCTGCCACCATCGGCAGCTTCAGCTTCTAAGCTAATGCCAACCACAAACGTAGAACCATCTGCGGCAGCCTGGCCACCGGCTACCAGTTCCATTTGCTCTTCGTTAAGCTTTGCTACTGTTTCTTTGTTAAGCGCAAGTTTGGTTTTGAGTTGTTTTTTCATAAGATTTGATTTTTATAGTGAATTAAATTGTTTTTGCTGTTTTATGCGTTTAGCAGCCAGGGCAGTTACAGGTTGCGGATGCCGGACAAGTTTTGGAATTAACAACAGACTTTTTACCACAGGTATCTTCTTCTCCGGCACCATTTGCAAGGTCGAGCCCAATTACAATAGTCGCATCGGCTCCTATTGCCTGTCCTCCGGCTACCAGTTCCATTTGCTCATCGTTTAGTCTTGCCACTGTTTCTTTGTTGAGCGAAAGCTTAGTTTTTAATTGTTTTTTCATGGTGATATAGGTTTGATAGGAATTAATTATTCGCACACACACAAGCAAGAGCTTGTAGCCGGACATGTTTTTGAAACCTGAAAAGTTTGCGGGCCACAGTTGCCTACATCTCCCAGCGCTTCTAGCTCGGTCTTTACCGTGACAGCCGATTCGATATTTAGCCCCTGTCCACCGGCTATAAGCTCCATCTGTTCATCGTTTAACTTGGCGATGGTTTCTTTTGCTAAGGAAAGCTTGATTTTGATTGATTTTTTCATGGCGATTGCTATAAATTGTTGTTTAATTATTCGCAGCTACAGGCACATGAGCCAGTTGCCGGACAGGTTTTTGATTTCAATATTGTTGGATTGCAACTGTCTTTTTTACCGTCCGAATTGCTTAATTCCTCAGTAATTATAATGGTGGTACTTTCACTGCTCGCAGCGTATCCACCGGCAATAAGTTCCATTTGCTCCTCATTCAGTTTAGCAATGGTTTCTTTAGCTAAGGAAAGTTTGATTTTAGGCTGTTTTTTCATGTTTAATGGATGATCGAATGAATGATAAAACTTGCCAGGAGAAAGATAAAGAGCTTAGGGAATGGTAGATGGCCATCCCCTAAGTCATCTTAATTTGACCCCTTTTTCGAGCGCTTTCATAGGTAGAATTTGCTTTTAGGGCTTAATGTATCTATATATACAACTATGTATTTTTCCCATCATGCCAATACTGGCCTTCAGATGAAATTTATAACAAGCTGTCTTCCTGACTTACACGTTTGTGGTACTGGCTACGTTGCACTGCATGCATTAAAGCATAACCCGACATTTGCCCCTCAAAAGGAAGGTTTAGCGTAAAACGGATATCATCTTCTGATTGGCCTCCGCCAATCATATCACTTAGTTCATCCGATAGCACAGTCGCTGTGCTTTCAAGTCCTAGTTTTTTTAATAATGTTAAGTTCATAATTAAATGCCTGTTAGTGTTGATGTTATGACTGTTTCTGTTGGAAAGTAATTTCCGCGTTGATTAAAAACCATTGTTTTTGCAGACATACTGCGATTAAGAATCTGAATTTGTTTAACTTCGATTTGTGGTAGCGAAACTTTAATTTGATTTTTCATAGCTTTATGGTTTGTTGTTGATATAAATGTGGGGTTTGTTGAAAAACTTGCAAAATATTTTGTACCAATGAGCGGTTTTGAATGACGAATGAGTAGCTATAAAAGGACAAGTGAATATTCCATTTTCGGAAGCAGATACATCTGGATTATAAATGAGTAGAAAAAATGTCGGTATGCACATCCTATTATGGATGGCCTATATCCTGTATGAAATACTGATCAGTTATTTTGCCGGGCTGGATCTCCGGCCTATTTACACGTTGTTGTCTTTTGTGATAAATGCTGCTGTGTTTTACGGTGCCTGGTTGGGCTTTACCTTTATTAAGCAGCGGGTTACCTCAATAACACTCAGGATAATTAGTGTTGTATTTGGTACAGTATTGATTCTTGTCGTTTCTTCAGCATTAAAGATTTTAATCGAAACTGCAGCTTACCATAAAGACATTGCGCTTTATTTAACCCGTTACCAGATTACTGCCCTGATAATGCGTTCACTTTATTTTTATGTTATTGGCATTGGATTTAGTTTTGCCCACCTGGCCGCTAAAAGAGATAGGGAAGTTTACCAATACAACCTCGAAAAGCTTGAGCTGATACAAGAACAGGATCGTTTAAAAAGGAATGCCATACAAGCTGAACTTAATTTGGTTAAATCGCAGATAAACCCTCATTTTGTATTTAATACACTTGGCTTTTTACATGCCAAAACATATAAAGCACTTCCCGATGTGGCAAAATCGATACTCATGTTATCAAATGTAATGCGCCATGCTTTAACAGGCAGTGAAGATGGTTACAGTACCCTGGAAAGTGAACTGAGTTACATCCATGATTTTATTAAAATACATGATGAAAGAAATGAGTCACTTAACATACAATACGATCTGGAGAAAAACACTGGTAACAGTAAGGTAATTTCGCTCATTCTCATTACGTTGGTAGAGAATATTTTTAAACATGGTGTAATTAAAGATCCGTTAAAGGAAGCCATTCTAAAAATCGGGGTAAAAGCAAATGATCTTCATTTTTACTCTTTTAATTATAAAAACAACAACAAAAAAGTGCACTCCAATAAAATAGGTATCCAATATGTAAAGCAAAGGCTAAACGAGGTATTTCCGGGTAACCACAACCTCAGCATTACCGAAACAGAAGAAACCTATGAATGTAAATTAACCTTTCCCCTAAAACGATATGAAACAACTTAACTGCATCATTATTGATGATGAGCCCTATGCGCACAACATTTTAAAAGATTATGTAAATAAGGTTCCATTCCTCAGTTTGGTGGGTGTATTTACCAACCCGATAGAGGCTTTGGTTGAGATTAAAAGCAATAATATCGACCTGCTTTTTTTAGACATCAATATGCCCGAATTATCGGGTATCGATCTGATCAAGATGCTGCCACAGGGTATTGAGGTAATTATTACCTCTGCTTACAGTGAGTTTGCCGTAGCTGGTTTCGAAAACAATGTTCTGGATTATTTGCTTAAGCCCTATTCTTTCGACCGTTTCTTAAATGCCACCCAAAAAGTACTCGATAAACTGATGCTTCATTCCTTAAAAAAGGATCAGGAAAATAAACATAACGTAGCTAAAACCGATGCATTTTATCTAAAAACAGACCGGGGCAAAATTGTAAGGATAAATTTTGAAGATATCGTGTATATCGAGGGGCTAAAAAATTATTGCTCTGTTTTTACTGACACGCAGCGCCATGTATCGTTGGTAAGTATGAAATCACTTGCAGATGGTCTGCCGGAGGGTGAGTTTATCAGGACCCATAAATCGTACATTATTGCGATTAAAAAGATTAAATCCATTGATGGCAACATGATCTTATTCGATAACATTACAGAAAAGGTGCCCATTGGAGTAACCTATCGGGATAGCTTTTTTTATATGTTGAATAAAACGCTTTATAAATAATTATCGTTCTGCCCTTGCCAAACCAGATTTTAACTGTTTAACCATCATTCCGTATAAAAGGCACTCGTGCAGCCGCTGTTGATTAACGAAATATCGGTTTATCAGCATGTGGATCAACCCTGCCAAAAACTTGTCGTTCCAATCTACTTTTTGCTGCTTCAGTAGTGCATCTATTTCACTGCGCCTGTTGGTGAGCAATGCTTCATAATCTTGCGCCAAACCAGGAAGGATTGCTCCGTACTTTCTGAACAACTGGTCAATCTGTATTTTAATTTCCTTGCTGTCCATTTCCTTTAAAAAGAACGTCAACTGCGTTTCCGCAAACTTTAACTGTACCGAAGGGTCGGTGCTCTTGCGCGATAAATAATCTTTCATCACCCAAAAAATAATCAACCAGCCCTGTTCGGTATAATCATTGTTTTCGAAAATCGTAAAAATGTGGGCACAAAACCTGCTATCAATATCGAACAGGCTTTCTGCCAATGCAATTTGCTCGGCACCATAACGTTCAATTTCACGCTCATAGGTATCCAGTTGAATATTGCTGATCTGTTGGTGCATAATGAAGGGGTCTAAAACCGCTTTAACCAAAAAATAGGCCTGTTGAAAATCTGCTGCTTTGTGGAGCAATATCCGTAACCGTAAATGGTGACCGTGTTCATAATACCGTATAAAAAAACACTTTTGATAGTGGAGTACCCCTGAGTTTTTATCGAGTAATTTAAACAGCGCTATTAAAACCTCCTGGGCAGTGTTTTCATTTAAAAATATTTTAATGTACAGCCACTCGCTACCTGGAAAAAAGTGGCGGGTTACCGTACCATTATTTGGCTGATAGCTCGCCTTTTTTACTTCGGCCATTGCAAAAAGCGGTGCGGCAAACTGATGTGCATAGCGCTTGCCGGCTTCATCCTGTAATATCGGTTTCATTTCATGGTGCAAACATTCTTTCACTACCAGTTCATTAACAGTTTTTGAGGCCTCCTTTAAAAAAACATCAACTGAAAGTGGATTAGCAGAATCGATCAGCAACTCATTATCTCCGTTTACAACATAAAACTTGGCTGGTATCTTCCATTCTTGTCTAAATTGTTCAAATGCTTCTCTACGGAGTTGATCATTAGTTTGTTTTTTGATGAGTTGAAGTAGGTTTGCATGCGCAAATTTCCAGGTGGCCCGGTGTAAAATAAGTCCGAAGGTGGTATCTACCCTCGGAAAAAAAACAAAATCTTTTGCCAGCCTGCCCCAGTTAAAGGTTAACCCATTTGGCCCTGTTTGGTGTTGTATATCACACAGAAAAGTATATATAGGATGTTGTGAGCGGTTATAATTATAGGCACTGCTCAATTTGGGAATAATTTCCTGCTGCTTCTTTTTCGAAAAAAGTTTAAACAGACCGTTTTGCAAAGTTACCTCAATTTCGTCGAGGTTAATCACTTGCTTACCGTGAGCATGGTCTACATATTGCATTTCGTGCGACCAAAACTGAGGGTGCGACATCACATTAGCCGAACGTTCTTCGGGTAAGTGGATAATTTCTGCATAGATGACTTCCGGATTGGCCAAGGTCTCTTCCATTGCCATTTCCATTGCCAATTGTTTAATTGCTGAGCTGGCATGGGCATATCTTGCCAAAAGGCCTAAACTTCCTGTACCGGGTACCAGTTCGAGGTAGATCCGTTCCTCATCAAAAAGTTGAAAAACCGCAGCCATATTATGCGGAAGATCAGCTAATGGTTTATCCTGCACAAAATCTTCTGGCAGGGTAAAACTATAATGACCACCAACATTGGCCAATGTTAATACCTTAAGTAGTTTTAGGTTGGTTTCGGTATAGGGTATCTGCTCTGTTTGCTTATTTAAACTGGTAATTAAACCTTCGGTAAGTAAAGTTTCTTTATTGTGCCACTGTCCATATTCTATTCCACTATCCGGATCAAAGGCGGCCAATAGTGGCACACTTCTTCCCTGATACCGTTGTAAAAATTGAGTTTTAAATTGTTTTAACCTTTTATGAGGTTCAAAATCAGTTAAATTGTTCAGGAGCTTAATTCCACGCAATAGCTTGATTTGTAAATTGCTATTAAGACTGGCTGCTTGCAGGCTATTTATTCTCGTAACATGAAAACAATTATTAGGCGTTTCACCAAAAAGTTTTTTAAGGTTTGTTTCTATTTGTAAGTAGTCATCAATTACCGCTTCAGCTGTGCCATTTACAGTAGCAGTTTTGTCTAAAATAGATAGGGTATATTGTAACTCTTTATGTATGCCAGCAGGCCAGGGATGAGGTAAATAATCAGGAAACTGTAGTCCGATACCTGGTTTGCCCGTATAAGTCAAAAACTGAATCTGGATCAACTGTTTGATAAAAGCAAATGATTCATCAGCATCGAAATCACCAAGAAGTAAAGCAAGCTCCTGGTGTGTTTTGGCATTTCCTTTTAGTTTAGCCACCAATTGAGCAATAATATCATTGTACGTCAGTGCAACGATTTTGTACTCGCGTTCGCCATTGATGCTTTGATAAGTAATAAACTTATACTGTTTGCCTTGAAGATAAATGGTGTTATTGAGTACATAAGTTGCACCTGGATGTTCTGCTTCTACAAGCATAGCTAACTGTTCGTTAACAGCCGCATCCAGGGTAATATCCCTTTTAAAACCAGCCTCTAATACCAAATGTTGCGGAGTTCCCCATTGTAATGATGCACAGCCCGCAAATAAACCAAAAGGAGTAGAGCGGTTACTCATCCGGGCCAGGTATTTATAAAAGCTCTTTAACAGGCTTTCTCTTTTAAAATCGCTCACTTCGGCTACATTATTGAATAGTTTATCCAGGTCATTATAAAGTGATTTGCTGGCCAGATAGATGCTCTCCCGTATAAAAGGATCTTTCCACATTTGCATAAGAGATTCTGGCTGCAAATTGGTCTCCATGGGCAAAGCGGCCGACCTAACAATTAAATGTTGGTAGAAAGAGTATTTCACGAGATGGCGTAATAATTAGGATGTAAAAATAGGTTTGTTGTTCGGCTTGTTATTGTGTTAACAATCAAACACTAAGATAGCAAAAAATGCGGATTTGTCTATTGGTTATTCCTAATTGCCCGGCAAGGTTAATAGGTTAAATTCGCATCTCGCCTCAAGCGAAGTGCTTATCAGTTCTAACCGAAATTTCGCAGAGTCTGGGCAAGGAGAACACCAGGCTAGTTAATTATCTTAATGTGCTTAACTTCTTAATGGTAAAAACATCTTTTGTAAACCAACTCCCGACTCCCGACTCTGGATTGATCAATCGGTTTATCCACTCCAAGCCCGAAACGCTCTGCTCCAAACTCAAAAACGGCTCAATCTTTGCTCCTACCGAAGCTTAAATTTAATAAGGAAAACCCATTTAGATCATGAACACATTACAAGCACTATCCCAAAAATCAAGATTCGCTACTTTAATCCTCTTAACTCTTTTTTTCTCCGCCTGCTCCGAAACCCCTGAACGTTTCTTCGACATTGCCATCCTGAACACCAATATGATCAACGATTTTGCCAGCGCCGATCTGGCCCGTCATATTAACGATGAAACTAAAGAATATCCTGATATTCCATCCAGTAAAAAGAAAGGCGACGAAGCTGCCACTAACCTCAATAACAAAATATTATACCTCGAACAATCGCTCGAAAAAGTGAAAAAACTTTCGGCATCAGGTGATGAAGAAAAGGAAATTAAAGCCCTTTCGCAACAATTGTACGAACTGGTAATACCCGTTTATAAAAATGAATACCTGGCTTACGCTAAATTATGCGATAGTAAAGGCAGTCAGGACGCTAAAGATGAAATCATTAAAAATATCGATGAAAAATACGGAGCTCGTTTCGAACAACATTTTAATGCATTAATGGAAAAAGGCAAAGTATATGCCCAGGAACACAATATCCAGGTAAACTGGGGAAAATAAAACTATTCTTAACCTTTAAAACTCACCTTTATAGCCCAATAGTAACTAAGTTATTATTGGGCTATTTGTTTTAGTAAATCCTGAATATGACTATTGCTCGTTTCATTCTGATTGCCAACTTTAATTTTCTTTTTGGTCTTACTCGCTCCGATACCACAAAGACTTACAAAAAGAGCTGCACATAAAAACCATACTAAACGGGTAAGCATATACCTGTAATTGGAAGTATACTTGGTTAAAATTGTGTTTGTAAGTGGTTTGAGTACTCTTTGTGTATCTAAAGGATATGCACCGCTATCAGTAAAATATTCATGATCTTTTACAAAACCTTTGTACCACACTTTCCCCAACGAATAGCTGGTTAGGGTATCTGATAGATTAATCTTCCTTTGATGCTGTAACTTTTTAAGATTTAATGGGATTATCGTAGCATTAACAATTTGTGCATTACATTTTACCGGCTCGTAATGATCCTCATTCCAATACATACATTTCTCATCTTCTTTTGGCATTCGAACTGAAGCGGTACTAGTTTCCCAGGCTACAAAAGAAGTGGTTCCAATCAATAGCAAAATGACACAGGAAATGGTGATGTAGCGAGGGGAGAAACGCGGAATATAGATTGGCTTAGGTCGAATTGGTCCCTCATCATCTGGAGTTGATGTCGTCGTTGTTGTTGTTGTTGGAGGAAAGAGATCATCTATAGATATCCCACCTATTTTAATTGTTTTATCAGCACTCAAATAATAAGAACTGCTCGGCCTAGGTTCCAAATCTATTAACCATGCTAAAAGATCGGTATTTCTCTCTTCAGTTGTAACTGTTCCACCAGTAATATGGTTCCAAAGAGGTCTAAAATCATCAGGCTCAGATTCGTTTAATTTTTTTTGGATATCGCAAACCATTCTATCTACATCAAAAAAAGTTGCAAGTATATCCAGGTCTTTTGGATCGTGCCTACTTTCGTAAACCTTTAAACACGCGCTTCTTAATTTAGTAGTTGTTTCTCTAGGCAAAATTGCATATAGCTTCCCATTATCCCTCATCTTTTTATAGGCGGCCAATACTATGTCTTGATAATCTTCAGGCATTTTTCAAAAAATTTAATCGTAAAAATAGAAATGGAATTTCTGGAATCCTTACGGGTTTCCGGAATTCTTTGGAATTTAAAAAGAATTCTTTAGAATCTTTGGAATTATCTGAAAACTAGCGATTTGAAGCCTGGATATTTGTCCCAACAATTAATTCAAGCAACGATTCAAACGATAATCCAAGCACGAACTAAATGTTAAAAACGAGTAGAAATCGCGGTCGTTATTAGCCGGTTTGGGAAGCAGTTATTAGCTCCCGCGACAGACACTCACCACTTCCCAAAAATTTCAGAAGGCCTTCTGATTTACAGTTTGTAGCAACCCCCACGCATGGGGCGTGGGGAACTACGTGTACATCACTTTTTAAATTTTTGAATCATGTTTTTACCATTATTTATTGCTATCCTTTTAGGATTTGCAAACCCTTCAAATACAAATAACAATTGCAGCCACAACAGTGGTACAGTAGTAAGCACCAACGATACCGATCCTGGCGATACCGACCCAGGAGATGGTGGCGACAATGGTGATGATACAGGGGGCGAAGGCGCACATGTGCCACCTAAAAACCCATAGATCATTAAAAGAAGGGCAGCGTAAAATACTGCCTTTCTTTTTTTATATTTGATTACCATTAATCGCTCAATCTTGAAAAAATCCTACTTATTTACGTTTTTAATTTTGATAGCATTTGCCTGCAAAAATAAAGAAGACATTAAAAATTCTAGCAAAGATTCAAACTATGATATTGCAGAATCATTCTTTGGTAAAAATAATGATTCTGCTTTTTACTATTTTAGTAAGGTTACCACCACTCCTAAAGATAGTTTACAGGTTGCTATGGCCTATAATTATATGGCTGTTATACAATCTGATGCCGGAGATTACTTTGGAGGTCAGGAAAGTTTAATATCATCACTTAAATTTCTGAGTGAACGAAAAAAAACGGACTTCAGCTGTATATCCTCTGATTATAATGAGCTCGGATTAAATAGTATTAACTTAAAAAAATATGATGAAGCGATAGAATATCATGAGCGCGCTATAAAATTCTCCAATAATGATGCTTTTAAATCGATGTTCTTAAATAATAAGGCATTGGCCTATCAAAAGGCGGGAAATTATAATGCATCAATTAAAATCTATTCTGATGTCATTTCAAAAAATATCAAAAGTAAAAAAGAATACGCCAGGGTGCTTTCTAATCTTGCTAAAACTAAATGGCTTCAAAACCCAAATTATAATGCAGCTCCTGAGTTTCTGAAAGCACTACATATCCGTGATGTTGAAAAAGATCAATGGGGTCAGAACGCCAGTTACGCACATCTTGCAGATTACTACGAAAAGAAGAAGCCAGATTCAGCATTAATATATGCTCAAAAGATGTATCTGATTGCAAAAAAATTAGTCAGTCCGGATGATCGTCTTGAAGCACTTCAGAAATTAATTAAGTTAAGCCCAGCTAAAGAAACGAAAGATTATTTCAGTATTTACGAAAAATTAAATGACAGTGTACAAACCGCTCGCAGTGCCGCTAAAAACCAATTTGCGCTAATCCGTTACGACACGGAAAAAAGCAAAGCCGATAACCTCGTGCTGCAAAAAGACAATGAAGGCAAAAGGTATCAGATCATCATACTCATCATTGGTATTCTTTTACTCACTATCGCTGGTACCCTTTGGTATAAAAAAAGAAAACAAAGATTAGAGCTCGAAGCTCAAAACTCCATCCGTGAAAATAAACTCAAAACCTCTCAAAAAGTACACGATGTAGTTGCAAACGGATTGTACAGGATCATGAATAAACTCGATAATCAGGAAAGCTTAAAAAACAATCCTATTGTTAACGAAATAGAAGAACTTTATGAGCAATCGCGTGATCTTTCTTACGAAAAGCCAAAATCGAAAAACCAACCTTTCAACGAAAAAATATCCGAGCTGTTAAAATCCTTCGCTTCCGAAAATACAAAAGTAATACTTGTAGGAAATTCAGCTCAACTCTGGGAAAAAGTATCCGAACAGGCGCGGGAGGAAATAGAACATATCCTTCAGGAACTGATGGTAAATATGGGCAAACACAGCCGGGCAAGCGATGTGGTGATCAAATTTGAACAGGCACAAGAAAAAATAAATATCCATTATACCGATAACGGCATCGGCATTTTAGGTGAAGTACACCCTAATAATGGACTCACAAATACGGGAACCCGTATTGATGCAATTGGTGGTACAATTACCTTTGATACCAAAGTTGAAAAGGGGCTTAAAATCCAAATCTCTTTTCCGGTTTCCTAATTGTATGATATATGTTTAAAAGAATACTTATTGCCGAAGATCAAGAAACACAGAATATTTCGCTGCAAACAACCTTAGCTGATCTGAGTATAGAAAAACCCGAATACGTTTATTATTGTGACGATGCGCTTACCTGGATAAAAAATGCTATCAGAGCAGAACAGCCTTACGACTTGTTGGTTACTGATCTATCCTTTGTAGAAGACCATAATAAACAAAAAATTGCCGGTGGTGTTGAACTTATACAAGCTGCGAAAAAAGTACAACCCGGTTTAAAAATCCTCGTATTTTCTGTCGAAAATAAAACTGCTGTAATCGATATGTTATTTAAAGAATTGCATATTGATGGTTATGTACGAAAAGCCCGTCACGATGCCCAATACTTAAAACTGGCCATAAACGCTATCTATAACGATAAAAAATACCTTTCGCCTGATTTAAAACTGGCCAGAAAAGAAAATAATTCGCACGATTTTACAGACCTGGATATCGCCATCATTTCTCAACTGGTTGATGGAACACCCCAAAAAAACATTCCTTATTATTTGCAGGAAAACAATATTAAACCCTCTGGCCTAAGCAGCGTTGAAAAGCGTCTGAATTTGATGAAAGAGGTACTCGGTTTCTCCAAAAACGAACAACTGATTGCTTATTGTAAAGATGTAGGGATAATTTGATGAGTCCTGAGTCTTCAGTCCACAGTCCGGAGTCAACTGATTTCAGTTAATTCCGCTCGCTTGTCATTCTAAGGGATAATTTATTGCATAAAAATCGATATTGATGACAGAAAAATCCTGGCGCAATGATAAGCCGCTAAAAGTCGTCATTGCGAGAAGGCTTTTTCAGCCGACGAAGCAATCTTACAACGATCGCTACCTCGCGTGCGCATTAAGATTAGCTTCGCTGAGCACTTCGTGGTTCCCGCCTGCGCGGGAATGACGACCGCACTATTGAAGTCTGTCAATGGTAGCATAGTGTCGAAGGATCTTTTTCGATGGAAAGTGAATCTTAGCCGTTCAACAAGCGCTGTGCTCTCCGTGCCCTTCTCTGTGGTTCTCTGTGGTTAAAAAGCGCTTGTCATCATGAGGGATAATTTATTGCATAAAAATCGATATTGATGACAGAAAAATCCTAGCGCAATGATAAGCCGCCAAAAGTCGTCATTGCGAGAAGGCTTTTTCAGCCGACGAAGCAATCTTACAACGATCGCTACCTCGCGTGCGCATTAAGATTAGCTTCGCTGAGCACTTCGTGGTTCCAGCCTGCGCGGGAATGACGAACGCGCTATTGAAGTCTGTCAATGGTAGCATGGTGTCGAAGGATCTTTTTCGATGCAAAGTGAATCTTAGCCATTTAACAAGCGCTGTGCGCTCCGTGCCCTTCTCTGTGGTTCTCTGTGGTTAAAAAAAGGCGCTTGCCATCCTGAGGGATAATTTATTTTATATAAATCAATATGAATGACAGATGGATAAGAAGCTGAATGCGCTCAAAGCATCGTCATTTCAAACGCAGTGGAGAAATCTTTTAAATTTGATTTCGATAACTTGATAAATAGATCTCTCCATTTCGCTGCGCTACAGTCGAGATGACGACTTTTCTCTTGGATTCTGTCAATGATAGTGGAGTCAAAGGATCTGTGGTAAATAGGGCTAGTGTTTGGATCAGTTAACCAATTTCAACAATTAACCAGTTAACCCTCGCACTACGGTTTCCCGTAAGGATCCACTACATTCCTCCCATACTTTTGAGCTGCTAAAAAAACTTAACTATGGGAAAATTTATCATTACCAAAAGAACAAACGGCGAATACCAGTTTAACCTTGAAGCATCAAACGGCAGGGTTATCCTCACCAGCGAAGGGTACACGGCAAAAGCATCTTGCCATAAAGGAATTGAATCGGTTAAAACCAATGCCCCAACCGATACCAGGTACGATAGAAAAACCGCCAAAAACGGTTCATGCTATTTCAACCTTAAAGCTGCAAATGGCGAAGTTATCGGGACCAGCCAGATGTACAGCACTGCCGAAACGCGTGATAATGGCATCGAATCGGTTAAGGAGAACGCGCCGAAGGCATCAGTAACAGATGAAACCATTTAATGCAAAAAGTTATGGATCTTAAATTAAAGTTAGAGCAGCTTCATCAGCGTGTGGTCGGATTAAAAGATCAGATCAATACCGAAGAAGCCACCAAAAATGCATTTGTAATGCCTTTTATCCAAATTCTTGGCTATGATATTTTTAACCCAACAGAGGTGATTCCTGAACACATCTGCGATATCGGCACCAAAAAAGGAGAGAAAGTAGATTACGTGATCCGTAAAAACAACGAACCCATCCTCATTTTCGAGTGTAAACACTGGAAAGAAAGTGCCGATGCCCATAATTCGCAGTTGCACCGCTATTACCATGTTTCGAAGGCCAGGTTTGGTGTATTAACCAACGGTACGGTTTATAACTTTTACGCCGATCTGGAAAAGCCAAATATTATGGATGAGAAACCTTTCCTCACCATCGATATTGAAGACCTGAAAGATAATGCCATTAAAATCCTCGAAAGTTTTACCAAAAACGAATATAATTTAGAAACGATCCTCGATTCGGCCGAAGGTTTAAAATACATCAAAGCCATCAGGAAAGAATTTGAAAAAGAAATCGATACCCCTTCCGATGAAATGGTGAAATTACTGGTGAACCGGTTTTTCGACAAACCCCTCACCGCAAACCGGATGGTCGCTTTTAAAGAATACGCCAAAAAAGCCCTGGCCATTTCCATCAACGAATCAATCAGCGACCGTTTAAAATCAGCCCTGAACATCAATGAGAAAATCGAGAAAAAGGATGAAGGTAAAGTGATTCATGTGATCGAAGATCCTGAGGCTTCAAAAATTGTAACCACTGAGGAAGAACTGGAAGCTTTCCAGATTGTAAAAGCAATATTGCGCGAAAAGATTCCTTCCGCTCGCATTGCCGCCCGCGATACCCAATCTTACTTTGGGGTATTACTGGATGACAATAACCGCAAACCCATCTGCAGGTTCCATTTTAATACCGCCAATAAATACCTCGAAACTTTTCAGAACGGAAAAGATGCGGGTGAGAAAAAACAGTTGTTTAGCCTTGATGAGCTCTACAATTATAGGGATCAGCTCCATCAAACCATAGCGAACTATTAATTAACCGCTCCACTCTCACAAAAATGCAGGGGTTGCTTTTTGATCTGTTTTGGGAACAGACAGGGCAACCTCTCATTTTAAATACGAAAAATCCTCGGCGATTTGTCACCCTGAGGGATAATTTTTTTTATAAAAAGCAATATGAATGCCAGAAGAATCTTCGCGCAATGATAAGCGCCAAATTCGTCATTGCGAGAAGGCTTTTTCAGCCGACGAAGCAATCTTTCTGGCAAGGATCGCCAGCAGGAAAGATTGCTTCGTCGTTCCTCCTCGCAATGACGACTCTTGTTATTTATTCTGTCAATGGTAGCGGAGTCGAAGGATCTTTCACGATAGGAATGAATTATAGCGATTTAAACCCTCTGTGTTCTCAGTGTCTTATCTCAGTGGATCTCGGTGGTTAAAAAGAGCGCTTGTCATCCTGATCGGATGAAGCCGAAGGATTACCCTAAGGTTAGCCGTAAGGAATCCGTTTTTAGCCTGAATACCTTAGCGCTATGAAAAACCTCATCATACTGCTGTTACTCACCTCCGCGATAGCCACCGCACGTGCACAGAAAGTTTTAACCTACCAGTTAATGGAACCTGGTTTTAACAACAAAGTAATTAATGGAACCATCAGCGAAGTTTATACCACCAAACGTTATGGAAAAACTTTCTGGTGGGTATGCATCGGGAAAGATACCATTATCCACGTATGGCCCAGGCACCTCGATACGGCCACCATGAAACCCGGCATTACCCGAACATTTATATCTATTAAACGCCTCGATAACAACTGGTGGAAGAAAGAAAAATCAGAAGATTATATTAAGCCGAAGGAATAATTTATTTCATAAAAATCGATATGATTAAGGTATAATTTGTTTTTGTGCCTCACGGCACGGTCCTGCCTCGGCTCGCCGCCGCCGAAGGGCTCCTTCTTTTTGGCGTCAAAAAGAACCAAAAAACGCCGGCTGAAAATTTTTTTCAAAGGCAATGCATGGCTAGTTCTGTGACTGCCGAAAAATTTGTTAGGCCGGAATTAAGTAGAACGGGGATACGGTGTTATGGCCTAACTGGGTGGAAATGCATATAGTTTATAAAGCCTTTAACAGGTTATGCAAATAATAACATCAATTGCAGGAAAGCCGAGAACCACGTAGTGCTCAGCGAAGCTAAATCTATCTAAGATAGATCTCTCCATTCCACTGCGTTCCAGTCGAGATGACGACTTGTTTTATTAATTCTGTCTCTGGTATTCTATTTTCTTAATCGCATTAATGGTAGTTTCTCGTTTTACGGGTTCCCGTAAGGAAAGCCCTCTTAATCAGGGTACTTTTGAATCATTAAACAACAATAAAATGATCACGAAGGATCCGGTTAAACCATCAGTTGCGAAAAAAGATCAGCACAATAGCGGTGTAATGCTGCCAAGGCTCGTAGGTGCCATCTGTGCCATTGCCTGTTTTGTTGCCATATTAAGATTGCCGATAGGGTATTACACTTTTCTCCGTACCATCATTTCATTAGGGGCATTAGTATTCATTTACAGCTGGATCAAACAAAAAAACTACGCTTTAACAGTCGTTTTTATACTCATACTCATTCTTTTTAATCCCCTGTTCCCCATTTACCTTCATCGGAAAAGCATCTGGATCCCACTTGATATCATCACCGGACTATTGTTTTTAATCATTGCCTTTTATAAGAAAAGTGAACCTGCAAAACAAGAAGAAAAAGCGGCTGAAATTTTACCCGTTCAAAAAACATACTCCAGAGACCGGATTGTTTCGGCAAAAAGAGAAATACAATAATCACATCATAAATCAAACTAAAACTTAATGTTATGATTGCCCAAATAGAAGAATTTTTTAACCCAAAAACAGCCGATCCGCCTCAGGATGAAAATGTGGAGATTAAGGAGCCTGTTACCGAAGAAACCGAGGAAGTAAGAAAAAGAACTTACCACGAAGCGGGTTTCAGAGACGGATCTAGAAACAGTGGTAGCCCGCTAGCGCTTTCGATATGTTTGAACGCCATTTACGCCAGGTTCCAAAACGAAGAAAAAGAACTGGTAGAAAAGCAGCAGCTGGCTAAAGAACCTTATATCAACGAGCAGAAAAGTAAAGAAACCGAAATCAAAACACTGGTCATCAGTAAAGAAAGTAAGGAACAGCAGATTAACAAGGTGGAAACCGATATCAGGGCGGTAAAAGATAATATTGAAGAGTTAAAATTCGAAATTAACGACCTGCCCCGGAATCCTGAAAAATACCACATCAGCGCTTCAAAAGGTGCTTCAAGCAAATTCTGGATCGGTTTAATCATTCTCATGCCTTTAAGCCTGTATTTATTTACCTTTTACATTTCTACCTCTTATTCTGCCTTTTTTAAACTGTTGGATGCGAATAGTGTCACTGTCGTTATGAACATTCTTGATGCAAAAGCTTTTGAAAAGGCCTGGCATGATGGTTCGCTGGAAGGTTTATTTGTCACCTTTATCCCTTTTGTGTTCCTGGGTTTGGGTTATTTGATCCACATGTTCGGTGAGGTTAAAAGCAGATGGAATTATTTCAAAATCGGAATCCTTTTTATCACATCCCTTTTATTCGATGCTATACTAGCTTACCAGATTGAAGAGAAGATTTATGAACTGAATAAAACTGCGGAAGATGACAAATTTGGAATTTTCGTTGCCTTTGGCAAAATCCAGTTCTGGGGAATCATCTTTGCGGGTTTTGTGGTGTACCTTATCTGGGGCGTAGTGTTCGATTTTATTATGAAAGAACACCGGGAGAAAGACAAAATCAAACACGAACAGCTGCGGAGGAAAAAAGACATTCAGATCCATCAGGATAGGATAAGCGATATTGAAATCCAAAAAGCAAAATTGATAGAAGAGCTTAGCGACATCAAAAAAAGTTCGCTGGAGGCGCAGGGACGTATTATTACATTACAACGGATAATTGATGCCGTAATTATTCCCACGAAGGAGTATGTTTTGTACGCTTCGGAGTATATGAAAGGCTGGATTACGTTCGTGAGTGAAAAGCTTCATATTTCAATGCATGAAAAAATTGTTCTTCAAACTGAATGTATTGCCTGTTACAACGAAAACCTTAAAAGCGTAGGGGCCAGCGAAGATTCGCAAAATTCTGTTTACGTCACTACTTTATAACCACCAGGCATCATGAAGCACACATTACTACACATATTACTGCCGCTCTTAATTACAGCTGCTTTTGTGAAAGAGGGTAAAGCCCAGCAACCAAAACAGAACCTCAACATCAGCTTTTTACTGGATTTATCGGATCGGATAGATCCTAAAAAGAATCCCGGGATTTACCAGCGCGATCTGCAATATATAAAATCAGTACAAAAAGCATTTACTAACCATGTAAGGGGAAAAAAGATGCTCCTGTTAAAAGACCAGATGCAGGTTTTCTTTAATCCCCTGCCCAATATCCCCAATATTAATCAGCTTAGTGAACAGTTAAAAGTCGATTTTAACCCCAAAACCAGTAAAAAGGATTTTCTGAGTATAGATAAGGTTTATGCCGATAATCCTGCTAAAATTTACCAGAGCGCTATTAGAGACCATAATTATGTTGGTTCCGATATCTGGAGGTTTTTTAAAAGCAATGTACAGCTGTATTGCATTAAACCAGCCCATCGGAATATTTTAGTAATACTAACCGATGGTTACATGTATCATAAAGCCAGTATTATGCAGGTAGGAGGCAAAAGTTCTTACATCACCCCAGAGTTTCTGAGTTTTAAAAAGCTCACAACTGCAGATTACCAAAGTATTATGAAGAAAAATAACCTTGGGTTTATTGCTTTTCCTTATAATTTAAAAGAACTTGAAATTATTGTTTTAGGTATTAACCCATCTGTTAATAACCCTTACGAAGAAGATGTGATCAAACAGTATTGGAGCGATTGGTTTAAAGCAATGAAAGTGAAGAAATTTGATTTACTAACAAATGATCTGCCGGCTGCATTAGGCCCTGTTATACAGCGGATTATTGAATAGCTAAATTATTATTATTACAATTAAATATCCATTTATTTTTCTCAAATCATCCCCTCATCATGAAAACACTCTCCTTACTCATCTTCTTCTTTGCTAACATGATTACCTGCAAAGAAAGTACAACCGTATATATCTGCAACAGTCCCGGCGCTAAAAAATACCACAACACTTCCGATTGTCGTGGTTTAAGTAACTGTACTTATAAAATTGTAAAAGTGGATATCGAAAAAGCCAAAAAAGACGGCAAAACATTATGCGGCTGGGAAAAGTAAGCCTGCTGCTGTTGTTGCTCACGCTTCAGTCTTGCTTTATCCAGCCAGCTGGAAATAAAGACATCAATTATAGTAATCTGGTTTTTACAGCCAGAGTCATCCGGATTTTAGATGGCGATACCATGGAGGTATTATATCAGGACCAGCCCATTAAAATCCGTTTGGCACATATCGATTGTCCTGAGAAACGTGGCCACCAGCCTTTTGGTGCCAAAGCCAAACAAGCCCTTTCCGACCTGTGTTTCGGGCAAATGGTAACCGTTCAGGGCCAAAAATACGACCGTTATAAAAGATTGATCGCCGTAGTAATTAACGATAAAAAACAAGTAATTAATCAGGAAATGGTTAAACTGGGTATGGCCTGGCATTTTAAAAAATATTCAAGCGATCCGCTGTATGCGCAGTTGGAAATTACCGCAAGGAAAAATAAAGTAGGTTTATGGCAAGAGGCTGATGCGGTAGCACCATGGGAGTGGCGTGGAACAAAGCACAGCTTGGCAAAGTAAGTTTGTAAACTTCAGCTCCATCCATCTAGATGATGCTAGGGAAAGTTTTATTTAAATAACTATCTGATTAATAGTGTTTTGGAAGGCGTAGGCCCGATTCGCTAACTTTAAAGTGGCCCGTTCTGTCTTTATATCTTGGCGTAGATTTGGGTACCCACAGCAACCAATACGATAAGAGGTATCAATATTCACTTGGTTTTGGTAAAATTCACTAAATAGTTTAGATTAGCATAAATTGCCGCACTCATGTTAAAGTTTCAAAAGTTAATTGACAGATCCTATTTCAGGGTCGATGATCCCGACCATCCCTTCGCATATTCCGGACCCGATATTTTGCTCTCCGATGCCGGACAACTGACGGGACTTTTTATTCCAACGCCTGAGGAGCAGAATTCCAGTAACAAGTTGTTGTTGCGGCTAATGAATGCCAAAATTGCATATCCCGCAACCACGGTCATGACCCTCGTCTTGGAGCCCGATACGAAGCTGGAGTACAAGGGGCAATTTGACAGGGATTTCTTCGACTTAGTTGTTGAACCAGGTGATCTAAAAAAGCTGAAATCCATCTTAAGGGAAACAAAGCCATCCCATAGCCTGAAAGAATTCAAGCACACTCAAAAACAGCTCTATGTGCGCCAGTCTAATGTCCAGATCAATAACTTGAATTATATCGCAAAGGTAGAGTTTAGTCAGAAAAGGGTAACTCCCTTTGCCGAGGAAGAAAGGCTCTCCTATTATAACTATCTGGAGCAAAAGACAGAAAAAGTGAGGTCCAATATTTACTACTTTGAGGAATCTCTAGTAGGTTTCAAAAAACTCACGACGCGGCCTGACCTGGTAGAATTAGCCCCATATTATGACTTTGTGCTCAGGTCTGAACTGTATATGCAGGATAAAATTCCTGTTTTTAAGGAAAGGTTTATGCCCAAATGTCTAAGTCTCAATGAACTTCCAACCAGTAAATCCGATCCCTCGAAACCCATGAGGCTAGCGAGCCTTTTCGGATGGCTCATCGGCAATATCAATACTAGAAGAGAATTACAGTTTAGACTAGGTATCTATGAGTGATCAGAAAAGCAGAATCAATACCATTGTGGCTTTGTTGAACTCGAATCCCAACTTATCAAACGGTAATCTAAACAAGGTTAAGGCCGAGCTTCGCCAAGTGATCGATGTACATTCCATAACGCCAACAAGAAGAAGAAACCTGATGAAAGTTCTGCATTCAACCATGGCACTGGATTGCACTCTGAATGCTTTTGTCTCCTTTCACCACATAAAAAACAACGCCAATTCCATTGGACAGTATCTGGTGCAACTGACCAATCATAATTTACAACATTTAGCTACATTATCTCCGTCTGAGCGTTCGAGATATCAGCATTCAATAGCAAGATTGAGAAATATGCATCTACATACAGCCGACAGTTATCCTGCCAATGAACAGGAAGTCAACACTATTATTGCCGAAATGCAGACTCTCATCTCAAGACTGGCAACCCTATAAGCATTATTAACCAATCATCAAGCAATGCCTGTCAAACTTATCCATATCGATTATTCACCACTTCACAATGAGGTAGAACTGGAAGTGGAAAACGAGGCCTTGCTCGCCCAGCACGTCGCTTATCTGATGCTCGGAAATCATCTGCACGTTCAGCAGATCCTAGCCTCTAAAGCAGGTTTCGTGCCGCCGAACAATGATACCGCTATCGACCTGGCGATCACTCGCCTGAACTGGGCCACTGATGAGGACCGATACAAAAGAGACGGATGGGTGTATCAAATGATCAATTGGATCGCCATAAACCGTGAAAATGTAGGAAAGAAATTTTTTGTTCAGCTACCCCATGACGCGCCGGCCCAGCATGGCATAGATGGTGTGGCAGTAATCCTAAAGGATGATGATGAACTCGAGCATATCATTATATCAGAAGATAAATACACCAGTAATCCAAGGGAAACAGTAAGACTGTTGGTCTGGCCCGACTTCAAAGAATTTGAAAAGGGGACCCGTAACAATCAACTGGTGGGTAGGGTGACTTATATGCTGCAGCATCTTGACCGTGATAAGCTTTTGTCCACGATCAGCGCAGACATTTACAGAAACGAAATCCGAAAATACCGAGTAGCGATAACGCCTGACAGAGTAACCAATAAGCCGCTGTGGCGCCGCAAATTATTCAAAGACTATGAACTTACGGTAACGGGGAACGATGTGCAACGCAGAAATAGCCTCACTTTCTATCAGGCTGACATCCGTCAGTGGATGGAGGATTTCTGTCCCCAGGTTTCCGCTTTTCTCCTAACGCTAAAAAGTTGACATGTACAATTCTATAACTGAAGAAAATATCAGGTCCATCCCAAGGGTGGGTAACATAGATATCTCCAGGTTGCCCCAGGAGCTAACTAAAATTTATGCAGAAATCATTTCTGTAAGGAATAATTTATCCCTGATAAATCAAACAGACGGTTCATTTTTGGAAAGCACTAATATGCTTCGGACTCTGGCGAATAATTTAGAAACACTTGTAGTCAATGTCCCGGAAATTGAAAGCAAAAGGGCGGTAGCATTCGTCGCTGCCACGGCAAGATATTTATTGCTGCAGATCCGTGATTACACCGATTTGGACGCCAGCGTCACGGAATTCGATCGGGACCAGATTCCTGAAGCGATTTCCTCTATGGTACTGTTCCTTATCGGAAACAGTCCGGCCGATGCAGCAGAGGTCTCACGGTTTGCGATGCAGGCGTCCATCCATGATGACATAGCCTCTGTTCTGATGAAGGCAATTATACATCTGGCCAAGGGTGAAATGCAACATATTGTAAACCTGACCGTTTCCCAGAAGGCCTACGGTGCGGACGATCTGGAGCAGGAAGCAATAGACTATCTCTGGGAATGCCTGCTTGATGGGGTAAAAGATCTGGCAAGAGAACTCTTGGAGCCCGAATATGTGAATGATAATACTGCTTTTTTTGAAAAGGTGATCCAGCTGGCCGTGTTTATACCGGGTTATCGGGAATTGTACAACAATGACAGTTTATATGCCGGACCATATCATTTGGCAAAACTTCTAAATATTCTGAGCAATGATCTTTTACTCAGGGGTATAGTGAAAGTTCCTCCGCCGATTGACACCGATCCGGAACTCTGGACTGCATTTCTTGCCCGAATTGCAGGAGAAAGACCCTATTTATGGGAGAACCACTTCGATGCAGTAAAAACCAATTTTCTCAATCCAGGTTGTTCAGCGGTACTGACCTTTCCAACCGGTGCGGGCAAAAGTACCCTTGCTGAACTGAAAATCGCATCGACTCTGCTCGCTGGGAAGCGCATTATTTATCTGGTGCCCACCCATGCGCTCGAAGATCAGGCTAACAGTAACCTATTGAGAATATTTGAGGGACTTATCCCAGAGAATCTCATGGAATTTGATCTTGAATATACAGATGTTGAGGAGGGCCAGTTACCGAAAATCGCCGTCATGACACCTGAAAAATGTTTGACACTTATTAGCGTGAACGCCGACGATTTTGAAGATGT
The DNA here is from genome assembly GCF_014395225.1 of Pedobacter roseus. Taxonomy (NCBI): domain Bacteria; kingdom Pseudomonadati; phylum Bacteroidota; class Sphingobacteriia; order Sphingobacteriales; family Sphingobacteriaceae; genus Pedobacter; species Pedobacter roseus. Next base: position 5,042,419 of record NZ_CP060723.1, on the reverse strand, counting down.
AGGCCTGGTCATTTTTGATGAATTCCATCTTCTGCACGGGCGCGAGGAAAAAAAGGATAGAAGAAGCATTGATGCCATGTTCTGTTTGCTGAGGCTTTTTGCCGAAGCTCCGCAGGCGGACTACCTGCTAATATCTGCAATGGTGGAGAACGGACCGGAAATCGCAAGATGGGTCGCCTCTGTTACAGGCAGAGAGTGTGTGGTATTCGACTCCTCATGGAAACCGACCCGTCAGCTGCACAGTTGTTTGATGTACCAAGAAAAGGAACTTTCTGAACTTCATGCATTTCTGAAGAAGTCCCAGAAGGAAAGTACCAATGCCAGCCCAGGTGCGATTGTTAAAAGAGCTTTAACAGCGAGCCCCTTCACATTTTTCAGTCTGAGAAATAAATGGGACTCAAAATCTAGTGAAGATTATTATATTAACAGCATTTTAGCCAACAAGATCTCCTTGAGCGCAAATGCTCAATGGAACTTAACAAGCAACCGCAATGAAGTAGCCGCAGAATTTGCGGTCTATTTTGCTGGTCAGGGGATCAAGACTCTGGTATTTGTGGATGATCCGAAAATTGCAAAAAGTACCTCCAGAAAGATATCGGCGAAGCTGGCGGATGCGCCATTTATAGTATCCGATCTGAGAAACCGTTATCCCCAGCTTTTTGAGGCTCTGGAATCGGAACTGGGGGATATCGGCTTTTCCTTCATCTCCAGCGGTAGGACAGCTGTGCACCATGGTAATCTGTTACCCATTGAGCGCAGACTCAATGAGATCTATTTTAAACGTCCGGACGGAATCAATGTTGTTGTCGCAACCGCAACATTAGCACAGGGAATTAACCTTCCAGCTGAAGTTGTGATCATGGCCGGAGATGACCGTTTTGACGAAGATTCGGGATACCGCGAAACGATCGACCCCCAGGAAATCCTCAACGCGGCAGGACGTGCGGGCAGGGCGGGATCATCCGCTCAGGGCATGGTACTGCTTATACCCGGGCAGATTGTTCAGTTCAAGGAAAATACCCTTTCCTCCAAATGGTGGGAGCTCAGGGAAAAGGTATTCTCCAACAGTGACCAGTGTTTGGTTATCAGCGATCCCTTGACCGGCCTTTTGGATAAGCTGGCCACAAGCAGTCAGGAGTTAAGTGCAGAACAGAAAAATGTTATATTCAGGCTTAGCCTGGTCCCGGATACAGAAACCTCGATCAATACAATATTTCAAAAGTCCTTTGGCCGATACAAGGCAATACAAGCAAACCAGGAGCAATCCTATGATCAAAAGGTTCAGCGGCTGGTCGAGATTAAAACAGAAATCGAAGGCGAGGTAATGAACAAAGACTGGGTCCGTCGCGTGAGTTTAAAAATGGGACTCGAGCCACAATTTGTGATCCAGATTGGTAATTTTGTAGACGATACCGGAATAGATGTGTTAGCGGAATTTTCCCTGGAAGAAATCATTGTTCTGGTAATGAACTGGCTCTGTGAAGAGCAGGGGCGTATATTTCGGTTTTTTACAGGTACTGCCATTTATGGGCAACTGGCAAAAGCGCTCGATATTCCGGTCACGCATGCCGATCAGGAAAAAATTTTTGAAAAGCTTACCGCTATAGAGCCTATTTTACTGGCTTATATTCAAGGTGAAAATTATGTTTCCATACAGAACTTGATCACCTCAAGGGCAGAGGACAATCTAGACAGGGCACGCAACTTTTGCCTCAAACTTGTTCCAAATATCAGCTTTATTTTTGGAGTGATAGCGCTGGTGATCAGAGAGCAGACAATTGACAATGAGGGTTCTGCAAAGGATATCCCGTATATATTGCGTGCACTGGCAAGCTTAATTCGGGAAGGACTCAATTCAGAGCAAAAACTTAGGCATAAAGTCCAATATCCCTATCTATTAAGAACCCAGATACATGAACTATTCCTGTGAAATATTGGGAGCGCTAAAAGTAGCCACTGGTTTTCAGCTATCGTGGCCATCTCTTTGGCCTAAATTGGTCACTAGATTTCGCTTTAAAGTGACCACTTGGTTCATTTTAAGCGTCTGAAAACAAGATTGAAGGCAATATAGGTGTTAGTATATATAGATTCTAGTATGAAATTTTTAATAAACTTAAAACCGATATTGCTTTCTATGGTAGGCTAAATATTCCTGCTGCTTTTTATTGAAACTTCCGACATTGGTCTCTTGAAGATTCCAATTTTTAAAAATATCTTTTGCCTCATCCTTGATTAGAACTTCACCGTTATCACTAAAGCTTATAAAACCTTTATCAAAAAGTTTATCAACATGAGGGCTTAAAAGTAGGCCGTTATTTCCATCAAGTTTTTCTGTATCGTTCGATTTGCTCCAGGGTTTGATGTGACTAGCAATTAAGAAAGCGATATCAGAAGTCCCTGTGATTCTACAACTTTTCTCAATGCTAACAACACTTTTTCTGAATTTGCCTTGGCCTAATCTGGCGTCGATTAGTCTTTGCTTTTGTGTTGGGGTTCTCTCAGAATTATTAATTTCCTCTACTACATCTTTTTCTTCTTGGGCGGTAGAGGTTAAATTTTTAGTGGCTACCAGTTCGGAGTATATGGATAACATGAGTTTTAAGTCCCTAACCAATTCATCTTCTTGAGGAACATTAGCGAAGCTATAAAATTTAGAAATGATATTTCCAGCCTCGTAGTCTCCTGGCAAATGGCTTTTGGTGTTTTTTCCCTTTCTTAAATCAATATTTTCTGAGGAAAATAATTGAGCGTCATAATTTATTTGCGTTCTTAAAGAATCTGCACGCTTTTTCAAAACATTTCTATAACCCTTTTTAATCTCTTGTTTGACTCTTGTAACGCCTTGATTTAGTGTTAAATAAAAGCCGGTCATATCTTCTCTAAATATATAAACAGGATAATATCCATCTTGGGTGCTTTTAGTTACAAGTACATCGAGTATGGCAACCCAAGGGCAGGCAACCCAACGGCTTTGGCCAGCAGAACCTTTGAAAATATATTTGTCTGACTCTTCAATAATATCTTTTATTGATTTCCGAAAACTATTTCGTAATAAATCAGCTATTGGATGGTCTGTAAAATTTCCTTGGGATGCAGGAATATAATGTTCTAGAACATTAATGAAAAATGAACGCATGATAAAATAGGGATGAGGGATGATTTAAATTTTTATTCTGAAGAGCTAAAGGCTTAATATTAAACTTATGTTTCTATAATTGCGGGATTATGGTAATTAGGCAATGGTGCCGTACTATGGTTTTGCAATCCCAAGGTATGTATCTTTTTCCGAATAATATAAGGTATCCCGTAAAGATGCGGTTGGCAATTTTACCTTTAATTTAAAGCGACCAATCACGAGATCATCGGCTGGAGCGAGAACTATACTACTGCCGCTAACAGTGAAAATAGCATTGATGGCATTAAACGCAATACCCCCCGATGCTTAATTGGCAGATCTCTCTTCATAAAAATGCGGTTTAATTATTTTGTTAAACCGCTGTAAATGAATGTATCCTCCTTCAAAAAATGAACCATTCCTGTTGTTGAAAAATAAATCTTTTGTAACCTTTAGCCTAACATACTTTGCGAAACTTCCTGTCGTTATACAAAATATACAGCGTCGTTTATTTTGCTGTTTAATACTAATTAAACTTACATTGATGGAAAAACGAATTCAGGTTTTTATCCCATCCCTAACAGTTAAATCATCCCGATATGTGCATGCGCTCTCAGTTGATGCACGCTGCAGGCGCCCGCAAAAGGTGCCATGCATCAGGTATTGTATTGGCCTGATCGGCCTGAGCCGGGGCTATCCATAAGCCCACGCCGAACCACAATTTACACATACCACACACATAATGATAATTAACCCGAATTAGCTGATGATTAAATACCGGTTGATTTTTGTTTACAGACAAAATCCAATTATAAATAACCATTTTAATGAGATTTTAGCGGTTTCAAAACGATTGGTTTAACTTCAGCACAGGAACGACTGAAACATTTTTAGAACCTGAATGTCCCTAAAAGTTTAGCAGAATGTTTTCATGTTTTTTAAACACTATATACATGAAAGATTATGAAGCGCTTGTACAGATTTTGTACAATATTTATCTCGTACTGAATAAAGAAAACCGGCCTTTTACCTTTATCGATCTCTTTGGCAGCCCCAACGAGCAGCTTACCCGCCAGCAGGTAAAAGATTACCTTAAAATAAGCGAAAGCACTTACAAACGCAAGGTAAAAGATGGCACTTTAAAACCCATAAAATTACCGGGCGGCGACCGTTTTTACCTGAAAGACCTGTTGGCCGCTTATTTAGAAAGCCAAAGAAAAGGACGCATTTAGGTACTGATCCTGTACCTGTTTTTTAAGTTTTGCAGGTACCAGGTTAAGCCCATGTTTACCTTTTCTGTACCTGTTCTCTACCCTTTGCTTACCTGTTCTTTACCTTTTGTTTACCCCGGCATTACCTGTTGTTTACTCAAAAGGTAAAGCCGGGGTCTTTTTATGCCTGCAATAGGGTTAGGCGCTACAGCAGCTGTCTGCTACCGTGGGATAATGATGCCTGTAAGTAAGGTTTTAAGGGTTCATTTTGGCTCAAACTTACCCATAATGGGTTCAATTTGGCCCATTAAAGTCTAAAATAATACATCATGAAAGGCTGTAGCTAAGTTTGGGTATGGATTTAAAACTCCTGATAAAAAGGAGGATCCTTAATTAAACATCTTTTCACTTAAAAAAAACTGATCATGGCAACGTATTCAAAAGGCGCCAATGGCGCATTCTCAGGTAAAGTAGGCAGTATTGTGGGTAGCAACTGGCGTGGGGTAGATTATCTTAAAAGTCTGCCGAAAAAAAGCAATAAGCAAAGTTCCGACCTTCAGCTGGCACAACGGCGCAAATTTGCCCTCGCCCCAATTTACCTCAGCCCAATTAAAGACATTTTAAATATTGGTTTCAAAGATAAACAGCTCAATAAAACCACGGGTTACAACGCTGCGGTAAAGATTTTTTTAAACAATGCAATTGTTGGCGATTATCCTGATTTTACAATCGATTTTTCGCAGATCGTACTCAGTAAAGGTTCGCTCTCGGTTTTCCATGGTTTAAGTGCTGTTTTACAGGGAACCGATATTGTGCTTAGCTGGCAGAGCATCTCGAATCGTTACAATGCTTTCGACGATGATATGCTGATGGTGGTATTGTTTAACGATACCAAAAAAATGTACCTCGTATACGAAGATGCGCAACGGGCAGCTTTAACCTACACGGCAATTGTAGGTAATACCGCTGCAGGCGATGTGTTTTATGCCTGGGCCTTTGCTGTTAAGCGCGAAAACAATGTGGTCTCTAACAGTCAATACCTGGGCAGTTTTACCATGCCGCAGGCATAATCATTAAACCCTGCCTAACTGGCGATTATACCCGGTTGGAGCAGGGTTTATTAAATTTTTGTTTTTCTCGAGCTACACTTTCCTCACTGCCGTTTTTAATACCGAAAGGAGAAAAAGGATCAGAAATACGACGATCACAGGCGCAAAAACTTCTAACCAGCCTATCCGCCCGAAAATGATTTTGATGATAAAGAGGATGCTGCTAAAAAGCATCGGATTAAAATTTCTTTAAAACCTCTTTGTTTTGTTTTCTTAGTTCTTCTTTTTGTCATTAATTCTTTTTAATAATTAACTCATAACTTGAGTCTGATTAATCTTTATGAGTTTTAATATGTTTTAGCTTCTTTTTCCTAATGCGATTGTCATCCTGTCCCGAATGTTCCTATCGTGTGGACACATTTTTTAAGCACTATATACGGCACTATGCTAGCTTGCTTTGAAATAACACAGCCCTTACCCAAGTACGCCCGTCAATCCCAAGGGCCAGGAAAATCAAAAAAACAGGCGTACAGCAGTACAAATGGCACTAACAAACCTAAAACGCAGTGGTTTTGTGTTTCATGTTTGCAAAGACTTTTCACCCGGCCCTACCAAACAAACCCCGAAGGGCTCAATCAGACAAAGAAATCACACTAAATGCCTGATTAAACAAAGTGCCACTGTTTTTTTGATGTGTATGGGGATTGTGTAAAAGGCCCATTGCTGGATTGACAAAGCATTTTTGCATACTTTTGATGCCTCAAAAGTTTGATGCCTTGCGGCATAGGAGCAAATAATCTAATCTAAATATTTGTGTCCACACGATAAGAATAGGTGAAGTCACTCATAGACAAAGCTAACAGAATACACCTTAAGGGCATATTATTAATTCAATTCAGATTTATAAAAAGGTAATTTCAACACGCCTGTTCCTTTTCCTCCCACTAACAGTATGATTTGAAGCAACCGGATTTTCAATACCCTTTCCTGCGGTACTTATCCGGTTTGCTTCAATATTTAATACCGTTAAATGATTTTTGAATGCATCGGCCCTTGCCTGCGAGATCTGCTGATTTAGGGCTATCGGACCATCGCTGCTGGCATAACCATCAATATGAACGGATGCTGTAGGGTTTTTGATTAAATAAGCGACAATGTATTTAATTAAAGTTTTGTTGCTGCTTGCAAAAGATGATGAACCCTGAACGAATGTTACCGGCACACTATGGTTTAAAGCTTTGAGCGCTTCATCTGGTGATTTGGCAGGGGCTGCATCAACACTGGTTTTACTGATCGAATCTTCTTGTATCTCCGTTGATTTTACCTTTGCTACAGCAGTGGTATCCATACCGCTAACTTTTTCTTTTGCTGGTGTAGCAGGTACAACAACCGAAGCCGGATCGGAAGAAACGTTTGGTGCAGGTATTTTTGCTGCAGGATCTGTTTTGCCTGATGCATAATACCAGAAACCGCCGGCAACAACCAGTATCCCTAATAAACCGATTAACCAGCCGCTCGATCGGCCAGCGGGTTTTTCGACCTCTCCTTTTGAAAGATCAAATTTGGAGGACTCTCTTTGGAAGCCATCATTTTTATTTAAATCGAATGCCATAATTTTATTTTTTAGGTGTACATATCAACTAAAGTTTGCAAACTGCCCGTATGTGCCCTGCCCATGGCTTCAAACTCCCAGCTTTCGCCAACACGGAACAAACGTCCAAATTCTACCGCATCTTCATTGGTATATTTGTCTTTCAGGTCGTAACGCAGTATTTCAGCGCCATTGCTTTCGTCCACAATCCTGATGTAGCAGTCGTTCACTTTTCCAAAATTCAGGTCTAATGTTCTCCGGTCTTTTTTATTGTCGTGAGGATATTTACAGATCGTACAGCATATAATAATCTGTTCGATTTTATCGCTGACTTTGGATAAATCGATAAACATATCTTCATCATCGTCGCCATCACTTCTGCTCCCGTCCGGATCATCAATGGCGCCGATAATTGCCCCGTCTTCCGTAAATGGCCTAAAGAGGCCTTTCTCTACCTTATCCTCAATTTTATTACCCATACGGATTTGCCCGTAAAAGGTAAAGTACGAATCAGAAGGGATTTTGAAATCGCCACCAATCGAAAATGCCGAAACATCGAGGTCGAACTCCGGACCGCCGGGTTCTTCGTTAGGATCCCAGCCCATTCCTATTTTTACAACGGTTAATCCAGGCGCTGCCTTGGATAGAGAGAACCTGTCTCCCTTATTTAAATTAAAACTGCTCATTATTGATATAATTCTATTAGTGTATTTAAACCGCCTGAAAAGGCCTGGCCAAGGGCTTCTACATTCCATGCGCCCCCGTTTCTGGAGATGGAAGCAATCATCAGGGAATCTTCATTGGTAAATTCCTCTTTGAGCAGGTATTGGCATAAAACTGATTTATCGGCATTATTCCTGATATTGATATAGGAGTTTTGAACATGGCCAAAATGGTGACCCCTTTCTTCACTCTGATCAATGGTTACGGCGAAATAAAGGAACTCCACTTTCGGATCTATTTTGGATAAATCGATATGGATTACCTCATCATCTCCATCGCCTTCGCCACCCCTGCTATCGCCCGGGTAATGGGTAGAACCATCAGGGCTCGTGTTGTTGTTGTAAAAAATAAAGTATTCATCAGCAAGGAGTTTGCCGTTTTCGCCCAGCATAAATACGGAGAGGTCGAGATCTACCGGGTGCCCGTTTACAACAGCGGTATCCCAGCCCAGCCCTGCAATGAGGTGATTTAAGCCCGGTTCTTCCCCGATCAGGGAAACGGGTTTTCTTTTTTCTATTTGTATAGCCATTTTGTTAAGTTTTAGATTTTATACGCGCTAACTTTTTTTGGGAGGTAAAGGCGGTGGTTTTACCGGATTGTTTTTAGTATTTGGTGTTGCTTTTATTTCGGGTAACCTGGGGATGTTTACCGGTTTTGGAACATCGCTTTGCTTTTTGGGTGGTAACGGCGGAGGCAGTTTTGGTGTTGGAAGGGCTGGCCGCGGCAGTACCGGAGGCGCAGTGGGTACTTTTGCTTTAACGCTATAACCGGCATTGGCAATGGCCTCAAAAATAGCCAGCATGGTATCTTTAACATCAACAGGCTGCAATGCGATAACATGATGATACTTTTTAAGCAGTTTATCAGAAAAATACGGGGTGCTGATTTCTTCTGACCCAAGCAGGATCATTACGCCATCGGCCTGTAAATTGTTAGCCCTCAGCAGATCGTCTGTTGCGGCAAAAATCATCCCGTCATTGGCATAATATTGCAGCCTGTCATTCAGGTTTCTTTCCCTAACATTAAACCAATACTGGTTTCCATCAGATAGTTCAGCTTCGCCTTTAATAATCGGACTGATGTTTTGGAGTAAAGCCGCGCAGAACGGTAACAGGAAAGCGATTTCGGTATCTTTATTAATCGACAGATAAGAATTTTGCAGGATGATATATTCTACAATCATATCGGCCAAAATTTTTACCCTGGGGTCGGCACCCTGACCTGGCAGTTTGGCCGATCCAATCGGTTCGGCTTTTACACCTTTGTAAAGGTTCAAATAAAGTACATCATCAATGCCATTCATGAATAAAATAGCCTTGTTGTTTGATAAAATCTGCTTTTGGGTAAGTATATTAAAAAGGGTATGGTGATATCCAATGCGGTCTAAATTAAAATAGCCAGCCTCCTGAAACAGATTTTCAATCAGCGATTTCTCATTGGCTTCAATATCATCCTCAAATAAAAAACGCAGAGGGAACTGCTGCCTGTACGATTCGATAGAATCGGATTTATATAATACGGTGTTTAAAAAGTGCGATAAATATTGTTCAACACCATAATAAAAGAGCTGTTTAACCGGTTTTTTGTTGCCATATATACTAAAATGTTTTGTCGGATCTTTTACAATTTCAAAATAGTTACCATAAGCATACGGATCGTTTTTGTAAAAGCGTTCCCTGGCGGCGGCACCAAAAATAAAATCGTTGCCATTTACATAAAAGTATAAGGGAATCTCGTTCGATTCCCTCATTTTTAATGGGGCATAAGGGTTACTGTCTGATTGATACCAGAAAGTAACCGTCCGCTTCGATATTTTTGCCAATACACAGAATCCCATCGCCATTATTGTTTTTGAATGCCCTTAAGCAGGTGTTTTTCGAAGAATTTCATCCCTTCCAGAATGATAATCGGCGCTACATAATCGAAATCTTTCTGATCATCGTGTTTCCGCTTTTGCGCTTTAATAAAATCCGGCTCTCCTTTGATGTAGTTCTCGATGTTCATATCCTGAAAACCGGCCATAAAATCTGTCGCATTCATTTTTAAACCGAACATGCTGGATGATACCTTGTAAAACAGATCCGCAAAATCCATAAATCTTGGGCAGTGCGGTTTGCCTTCCTGTGGCAGGCAGATAAAATGATTGCCAATGTGCTCCAGCATTTCGGGTGTAATGGAATTGGTTGATTCGAGGTATTTAAATTCGCCATTTGGCGTAACCACACAGAAATTATCTTCGCCCAGAATCTCAATGGCCTGTTTGTTGGTCGGCACCAGAATGCTGGTGATATTGGTTGGAATGGCCAAACCTTTCGATACTTCGTATTTAACATCGGCATTGTCTGTTCCCCGTTGCGAATTGATATCGATTATTTTTAACGGACTGGTGGTAATCGGACTAATGGTTTGTTTGGCCACTGCTTCTCCGCCCATCCCCCTGATAAACATCTGTGTATAATAATCATCGGCTGCGGCCGGATTTACTGCGGTAAACCAATCGAATATCCTGGCTCCTTTGCCTGCAAATGCAATTTTTATTTTAGGGGGAATGGCTTTAACCGCTGGTGGTGCATCTTCTGATTTTACAATTTCATTCCGCAGTTTATAAGCCAGCTGACCTGCGTAAAACATAATCAGGCCGGTAACGTAAAGGTTAATGCTCATCATTTCCTTACATTCGGCAGCGATCAAAAGATAAAAAGTTTCAAAATCTGAAGCTTCTAAACGGTCAACAACCTGTTCGAAATAATAGGGTGCGGTATTTTCGTTAAACTTAGGTGTGCCGGAATTTAGTCCCTGAATGGATATTTTTTTCTTTTCGCAGATCCTGAGCAGCACGTTTTTAAAGTTGGGCGAAAATTTAGTGGCCTGTGCTACACGTTCAGCCGCAAAACGGATGGAGTTCTGTTTAATCATTGCCTTTCCACCTTCCATTTGGCACAATGCGGTAATATCTGTTGTACTGCCACCAATGTCGAAACAAAGCACCAGTTCTCCGGGATTAATGGAGTAACCCCCATTTGGGCGCACCAGGTAATTGGCTACAGCGCAGGCTTCGGATAAGGATTCTTCGTTGCTTAATTTTTTGAAATCGAACCTTACCGGACCAGTTTCGGTTTTGATATCTACCGCTGTAAGTGTTCTTTTAGCCTCATTTCCCCATCCTGTTGCAACAGCCTCTTGCGGTTGTTCGCCCCAGGCGCTATTGCTGGTACCTGTTGAACCCCATGCTGGTGTTGTGGCGGCAGGTGCTGAAGCCTGGCTGCCCCAGCCACCCGATTGAGTTGCGGGAGCCCCCCAGCTGCTGCTGCCTGATGTATCGCCGATATCAGAAAGATCGGAAGGAGGGAAGGTTTTTAATTTAACCTGGCTTTCAATCGGTGATATTTCTTTAAGCGAATCCCAAATACCCCTGTATTCACTTAATAATTCTTTACCCATTGATGAAGGGTACGACCATTTTAAGGTGTGCGGCTCATGTCCTTCAATAAATAACTGTGCATACACATGAAGCAGTAAGGTACTTAAATAGGCGGTTTTGTAACTCTTGTCAATCTGCTGGGTAGACCATTTCATATTGTACACCAGCTCGGCCCTGCCAATGCGGTTATAACCTAAAATGTAGCGGTTGTTTTCTGCATTTTCGATCGGTAGGTTTTTTTCAAAACAGGGGAAACCACCCTTTACGGCCTGGGCCATTAAGGAGTTAACCTGGATGTTGCCATCGTTCACAACCCTTCTCGAATCGTGGATGGTTAATACAGATTTGATGGAATTGGTGAGGATTTCGTCGTTCTGAAAAAAGAAAATTTCATCTTCCACCGCAGGCCGTTCGTCATTGTTTTTGCTGTCGCTGGCCAGCAATGATACCCTTTTGTTGGTGAGTTTCAGGTTTTCGCAAACCTCGTTCCGCTGATCGGAAAAATAAGCGATAGAAGAATTTGTACTGCCAAAATCAACACCTAAAAAGGCCGGCGACAATGTCCTTGGCGCGTTTAACATATTCACCGGTAAAGCCTGCGTATTGCCCGAGCCATCGTAACGGATAATTCCAAAACCACAATCAACCCCTGCATGTGCAAACTTTACACCTTTAAAAGGTTTATTGCTTTCGTATATCTCGTATTTGTATTTATTGTCGGCCACCGCATTATTGGATGCGATATGCAACTGCGCTTTAATATTGCCGTATTTTTCGGAGATTACCGCTGCCTTTCCATTATTGGCCAGGTATAAAGGAATACCCTTTTCATCCAGTACGATCCTGAAAAAATCGTCGTCCACATTTCCGATAAATGGCGTGGCCTGGAACTTGGCATCGTTATGCGGTATTTCGGAATACAGAAAATAGCGGTTCCATTGTTTGGAAATAAAATTAGGCCACATTAAAATGTCCTTACCACTGATTGATTCGGAGGTTACTTTATAAATTACCTCTTTAACAATTTCGTTCCCAGTTTCGGTATATAATTTTAACTGAACAATCAAACGTTCGCCATCTTTATCCGTGGGGTCGTAAATGGCGCTAATCCGCGATTTTACGTTCGATGATTCTGAAATGCCCACCAATGCATCAAGTGTAGCACCAAAAACATTTAGCGCCAATGGTGTTAATGGCAAGGTAAAATAAGCGTAACTATTCAGCTGTCCTTTGGTTTCGGCCGCCAGTAGCAATATGGGTTTGGTTTTCAGGAAATTACGGGTTTCCATGCCATCCCTGCCAAAATCGATCTGTGCAATTTCGGTCGTATCCGGAAGCAGTAAATCTTTCGGATCGAACAGGATACTTCCTTCTTTCGATTCGTTGTAGATAATCCCCTCCGAGCCGAATAATGCTGTAGAATAGTTAAAAAGAAGGCTAAAAGGATAATTGAACAGGGAGCCCACTTCGGGTGGGGTAGATTTATCGAGTTTAGGGTATCCCTTTGCCTGCTGATAAATAACCATATCATTCATCCAGGCCTGGATACAGGTAGAAATATTGCCATATTCGGGCCTGATTAGCTCTTCTACACCGGCATAATTTAACCTGAATCTTTCAATATTATCCAGGATGTGTTTGGCGTAACCATAAAGGGTGAAAAGTTCCTGCGGATTAATTTCCGATTGTAAAGGATCGATAAATTTTCCATTCTGTACGTTGATAAAGGGAAATTTTTCCTTAATCTGATAGGATACTGAAGTAAAAACAAAACTATCAGGAGAGGTTCCGCCGATAACATTGCCTTTAAAAGAAATGACATCAATAAAGGGTATTCTATCTGCATTATTGGCCAAAGATTGATCGCACCATAAAGGTTTACGCTCAAATAACATATTGCCAAATGCGCCCGTAGGTTCGTATAGGTTTGCAGTTGTACTTAAATGCCCGCCGTCTGAATAAGATAGATGGATTCTATTTGCTTCTATATCTTTATAGTTTAAAGCTATACAGCTGATCAAGCCTTTCCATTCGCTGATCAGGGATTTATAGAATAACATCAAACCTGAGGCTTCGGCGTCTTTATCGCGGATATTATCTATAGCATTTTTGAATAAATTGGCCCGGGCAAATACAGAAGGTATGCCAGATACAATTGTTCCGATATTTACAGCAGAATTACCGTCCTGATCTACAGCGATTTCGGGTATCAGGATGTTTTTGGTAAATACTTCAAGCTGGGGGATTTTATCCCAGGCAAATTCGACACCGTTCGGCTCTGTTTTGGGATGAACTTTTATGGCCAGTGCTTTGATTCTTTTATCTAACATGGTGCTTTAGTTTATATCGAAATTTTGTGAAATGGTAAGTGCGTTAAAAATGTGCGCGAGGAATTTCTCTTTGGTGGTATTTACTTTCTGCTCCTCTTTTGGGTTGGTGTTGATCAGTTTTTCAACAAAAAGATCATAACGGTCTCTGAAAAGGCCTCCTTTACTCCAATGGTGTTTTTCATCCAGGAAAATGGTGCCGACATCCAGTTTTTTTAGTTCAGTAGGGTTATCCGGGAATGCCTTGCTATCGAAAAGGAACCTGCCCGGGGCAACGGAATTCCTCACCTGGTAAAGCCAGCCCGGTATAAATTTGGCATCTTTAAAGGTGTAGGCAAAAAGTTTAAAATACTCGTTGATGTCTTTACACTCCGCATCGGTAATGGTACTGTACTGATTGAGTTTTTGGTTTTCGCATTGTTTAATGAAACCTTTTATACCGGCATCATCAAAAGCCCCACCGTTTTTGGTTAAAGAAATGTGCGCCAGCGAGAAAAAAGCACCCAGTTTATTTACAAATATTTCGCCCGATTTATTTTCGTTGCCTATAAAGTCGTCAAAAGAAAAATTGAACGAATTATCTTTAAATTCTACTGCTTTATAGAGGTAATCGGCCTTTGCGCTGTTAAAACCATCATTACGGGTAAAGAAATCGTAAGCGGCACAGGCACATAACAACTCTGTAATGTGGCATGGATTTTTCTGTTCGCTTCCGCCAGTGATGGTCTGATTGGAAACATTGTTGCCATCAATTTTTTTGCTTTCTATGGGCCAGCCGATATGGTAAAGCAGTTTATAACATTTCTGAACGGTAGGGTCGCTTTGGTAAAACTGCAACGCTGCCTGACTGTTTAGTGGAAAAAACGACGAATCGGCGATTACGCTATTGGCTTTGCTGGCTTTCTGTTTATCATCGGGTTTATTAAAAGTGAAATACTCTGTTAATAAGGTAGAGCCAAATTTGGCCTTAGCAAAATCGATACTGGCATTGCCGTTAGAGCGGATTTTTACAAAATCCTGTAGTGCTTTGGGGATTACCGGAATAGATGATGCACCTGTACCACCGAATATAGAACCAAAAATAAAAACCCTGGCATTTGCACCTGCGCCCTCCAGTTTACCCATAAAAGTATCCAGTTCGCGTTCCTGCGATTGTACCGCAGCACCTTTGATGATATTGCGGGCGGCTTCTACTATGCCATGGTACATCAGCATCGAACCTAAGTGGGTTTGTGCCCGGTAGCCATGATCTAAAGCAAATTCCTGTACCGAACTATTGTCTAAAAACAGGTCGGATATTAATTTATTGGCTTTCTGCTGCTCGGGCGAACCTGTGGTAATTTTGGTAATGTTTTTATAAGTTTCTCTTCCAGGACCAGCATAATTGGTGAAAAACCGGTGTAAATTCAGTTTGGCTGAAAAGAAAGTATTTGCATTTGGTGTTCCGCCAACACTGGTGCCGGTTGTTTTGATCCGGTTGTAAAGGCCGATCAGTTCTTCAACCCGTCCTTTGTTCCCGTTATTTTGATCGGTATCGAGCGTGAGGATTTCGATTTCTTGATTGTCGAACATCCCGATTCCACATAAGTGTGTAAAGGCTTCCAAACAGCGCATCCCGGTACCGCCTATGGCGATTACGAATAATTTATCCATTGATGTTTTGATTAGGGATTAAAACCAGTGTCCGATTTTTCCGGTGGCAAATATTTTGCTCATTACAAAACCGATGATGATGTAGAGTATAAAACCGATAGCTGTACCGATACTCAAGGCCGTTACATAATTATTCAATACCATAATATTTGCATCTGGTTTGAATACATAATAACCCAATAGAAAACAGACTGCCGGATTTAAGATGGCTAGTACCCAAAACCAGGTTTTGCGTGCCTGTGGGTCTTTGGGATTACTTCCCCCTTCAAACTTGATGGCGTTTGCAATGATGGCCGATAAAAGAAGAAAGATTAATGCGGTGATGATCGAGATGATGTAAGCTGAAGTTGATTCCATTTTAGAGTTTATTTTTAATGATTTTGGATTACTGTTTAGTTTTGATGTAGTACGAATACACTACTTTATCTACAGGTTTAAGCTCCTGTAAGGTGTTTTTGATCGATTCTGCTAAAGCGGTATTAGGGGTGTTTTTAGCATTTACCCACTCGAATTTGGACATTTTAGTGCCCTGTAGATTTGGTGTGGCCGTGTTTGATAAAATATCTACCTTAACTAATCCATCAGGATTATGGATGTTGGCTACACTGAATTTAGGGTCGAAAGCAACACCAAGTTCTATATGTTTTGGGTTAGATGCCCTGGTATTGGTAAAAAGGGTCTGGTTGAGGGTAAAAACCTCATTAAGCGGGTTAGATGCCTGTGTTTTATAAACCCATTGTGCCTTTAATTTTCCGTCGGTATCGTAACATGCCAGTGCAATTGCATCCTTTTCCTGATCAGAAAACTTGGCCTCGCCATTACTCCCTTTGCTTAATTTGGGTTGGTGTTTTTTAGCTTCCTCTGCTTTGGCAAAATTTTCGAAATCGGTGGTCACATCCGAAACTTTTACACTGAAATTTCCAAAAGTGTAACTATCCTCATTACTCAGATCGATAAAAAGTTTCCTGAAGAAATCGTTAAACTGATTTTGGGCTGCGTAAGTGCTGTGGAGTTGATCGATGTTTTTCCAGTCTAAGCCGAGTGGATAATACTCAAAGTTCTGCCCGTCTTTAAGGCCGTTGATGTAACCCTCTTTTAAATCGAGTACATTTCTGGCTTTGTCTGATTTTGCACTTTCATCATAAAAAATACCACCCGATTTTTCTGAAGGATATGCTGTAGATAGCTGATAAGCACTGTTCGATAAATCAAACCTGGTTGTTGATGGGGCAAGTTTTGATTCGAGTTTTGAAATCATACTTCCTGCATCCGGATTGGCACAACTGAATATGGTAAAGTAAAGGTGTTTATTCACCTTGCCTTCTTTATAATCTGCAATAAAAAAATGGACAGCATTACCTTTTTCGAGCCATTTAGAGAATGGGATTTTAAGAAAAGCAGTATTGGTAACTTCTATGTTTTTTTGCCACTCTTCGAAATCGGTAATCAGGAGGGCATCGCTGTTACCGTCAACAATTTTTTCTACTGTTGCTTGCAAAGGTGCCCAAATATCAGCGTATTGTTTTGGGTCGCTTACCTGTTGCCCCAGTTCGGTAGTATTGGCTACGTTGAGTAATGATATTTTGTTGGAGCCTAATTTGTAAACTTCAAACTGTTGTGCGAGAACGGTGTTGAAGCAGGCCGACATCATGCTTTTAATCGTAGGATCGTTAAAAGCCTTATTTATTCCAGATGAGAAATCAATATAAAGTGCCGGAGTACCTCTTTTCGGATTATTGCCCTGGGTTATGGCCTTATTGTATACTTCGATACGTTTTCCTAAATCCTGATCATAAGGGTTGAAATTTGTAGCAGCGAATGGATCTTCTGATTGGGATCCTCCGGAACCTTTACATGCTGAAATTGCAAATAAGCCCAGTAATCCCATTATCCTGAAGAAGTTCAGGGTATTGCCTGTTTTCATAATTTATACATTTTAATGCTTTTAGTATTGTTTAGTTGATCAAAAGTATAAGCACGGCAACGGCAATCCTTACGGAAAACCGTAAAGGGTAAATTATGGGAGTAAAAAATTGGGATGATGGTTTAGATGTGCCTGTTTATTTAAGTTTTAATGCTGCATCCTGTAAAAACTCAGGTGATCTTAGGTGACTAAGGTGGTTATAAAATAAATATAGCGTGGTTTAATTTACCACCTTAGTCACCTTAGAACATCTACGCTGTTAAATGGCATGAGCCAATTGCACAAGGGCGTTATCGATATAAGTAACATAAGGGCATATAAGCTTATATGTTCTTAAATGCCTTACATGGTGATAAAAAATGCGTTAATTTTTAGTCTTTCAGTTTATCGTTTCAATTCTGTAAAACTCAGGTGCTCTCAGGTAATCCCAGGTGGTTATAAAAATAAAGATTGCGCGGTATAATTTACCACCTTAGTCACCTGAGAACAGCTAAGCTGTAAAATGGCATGAGCCAATACAGGATTGTAGATAAGGGGTTTTACCATATTAATATAAGGACATGCATGCTTATATGGTGCTTAAATGTCTTATATGGTGATAAAAAATGCGTTAATTTTTAGTCTTTCAGTTTATCGTTTCAATGCTGTAAAACTCAGGTGCTCTCAGGTGACTCAGGTGGTTGTAAAATAAAGATTGCGCGGTATAATTTACCACCTTAGTCACCTGAGAACAGCTAAGCTGTAAAATGGCATGAGCCAATTGCAGAATTGTGGATAAGGGGTTTTACCATAATTAATATAAGTACATGCATGCTTATAAGGTGCTTAAATGTCTTATATGGTTGGAAAAAGCGCTGATTTTTGGTCTTACAGTTATCGTTTCAATTCTGTAAAACTCAGGTGACTCAGGTGGTTATAAAATAAAGATTGCGCGGTATAATTTACCACCTTAGTCACCTGAGAACAGCTAAGCTGTAAAATGGCATGATCCAATTGCAGAATTGTGGATAAGGGGTTTTACCATATATTAATATAAGTACATGCAAGCTTATATGGTGCTTAAATGTCTTATATGGTTGGAAAAAGCGCTGATTTTTGGTCGTTAGTCTTTATGCTCTCCGCTTATCGCCCTCCGCTTCACGCTTCATTACCTCATTTCTTTCCACTAATAACCGCTTCATATAACGAGTTAAGAAAAGTTTTTCAGCCAGCCATCCTAAAATGCCTAATGGTGCTTTAAACTCAAAAATGTCGGTCATTTCGGTTTGTGTGCCGATAGTTTTAAACAAGTGTTGGTGATGAAGTTTATTAAAAGGTCCCCTCATCATTTCATCGGTAAAAGAATTTGGGTAATCCATAGCTGTAATTTTATTGGTCATTTCGAAATAAAGGCCAAAATGTTTGGCCCGCCAGGTAACCGATTCATGGAGCTTGATCAATCCATTTATTTTTCCGGCTATTGCTTTTTCTCCGGAAGCTTTCATCGACTGCACATGAAGATCGATATCTCTGGATAGATCAAAACACTGCCCGATTGGTGCATTCATTAATGTTTTTAAAATGATGGTATACATAATTAATTCGTAATCATTGTAATCTTAATTTTTTCTGCCTACGCTCTTGGGCTTGCCTCGGCTCGCCGCCGCCGAAAGGGCTCTTTCTTTATCCTTGATGATAAAGAAACAAACAATCAAGGCTTGCATCCTTCCTTGTAAAAAGCTATGGAAATCTCTATTGCGGCAGTATCCAGGCTCTTACCTTTACTTTATCCCATCGCTCCCGCTTGATCCTGCCTTGGGTTGTGGTGTACGTGGGGTAGTGCAAAGATTTCAATGCTTTTTCCTACGGAAATCTGCTATGCCGAATTGCATCATGCAGAGGAGTTCCTCATCAAAGATGTTTTATAGATCGAAACACCACTCTATAAGCACATTGATTATTGTTTTTAAAATGATGGTAGGCATAATTAACGTTTGAGTATTTATCCCCGCTTGATCCTGCCTTGGGTTGTGGTGTACGTGGGGTAGTGCAAAGATTTCAATGCTTTTTCCTACGGAAATCTGCTATGCCGAATTGCATCATGCAGAGGAGTTCCTCATCAAAGATGTTTTATAGATCGAAACACCACTCTATAAGCACATTGATTATTGTTTTTAAAATGATGGTAGGCATAATTAACGTTTGAGTATTTATCTATCGGGTATATTTTTAAGAATAGTTTGAGGCGCTATGCTAACTTGCTTTAAAAAAACCACTGTATCTACCGAAGCACTCCGTCAATCCCAGGGGCCGGACGAAAATCAAAAAACAGTTGCAAAACAGAACCAATAGCAGTACCAAGCCTTAAACGCAGTGGTTTTGTGTTTCATAGCTTGCAAACACTTTCAACTCGCTGTGACAAACAAAACGAAGTGCCGCTGTTTTTTGATGTGTGTAAGGATGGTGTAAAAGGCCCATTGCTGGATTGACAAAGCGCTTTGGCTACTTTGGCGCTCCAAAATGCGTAGCATTCTTGAACACAATTAAAAACAATTATAATTGGTGAAAAACTAGAATGCCTCCGCGGCAAAGAGCGGTAAAAATAAATATTGCACGCATAATAATAAGCCCTTCGCTTATCGCTCGCCGCTCAGCGCCCTCATCGCCTCATCAATCTTTCCATACTTAAATTCAAAACCACTATCGAGCAGCACCGCCGGTTTAACCCACCTGCTTTTTAAAATCAGTTCCGTTTCTGTTCCGATAACTTTTGCACCAATGGCTAATAACCAGGCAGGAGCAGGCAGGCCAAAACTACGACCAAAAGCTTTCCGTATGCTGTGCATAAAAACATGGTTTTTTACCGCCTCTGGAGCCGTACAGTTTACAACTCCTTCAATTTCTGGATGATTAAGCAACCATTCAATGCTTCTGGCGGCATCTTCTTCGTGGGTCCAGCTCATGTATTGTTCTCCATTGCCCTGTTTACCACCCATGCCCAGTTTAACAAGGTTAAGTAAACGAGGAAACGCCCCATCTTTCAGACCTAACACAATGCCCATCCTAAGCGCTATTTTTCGGGTATGAGGTGTTTCATTTTCGAAAAAACTTTTCTCCCAGGCTTTGCAAACTTCAATAGAAAAACCATTACCAATTTCACCCGTAAACTCATCTTGTGGACGGTCTTCCGCATGGCGGTAAATAGTGGCAGAAGTAATGTTGATCCAAAGTTTTGGTGGATTTTCCATTTCTTTGATCGCTTTGCCTAGTAAACGGGTAGGGATCAATCTTGAATCGAAAATCTCTTTTTTGTTTTTTTCGGTGTACCTGCAGTTTACATTTTTGCCGCAAAGATTCACCAATAAATCTGCCCCTTGCAAGCTGTGGGCCCAATCACCCATGGTTTTGCCATCCCATAACATGGTTTTGATATTGCCGGTTTCGGCTTGTGGTTTTCTGGCCAGGATAATCACTTCATTAGCCAGACTGCTAAAATGTTTCGCCAGTACGCCACCCAAATAACCATTTCCACCTGCAAGTATAATTTTTCCGTATTTCATGATGTTATAAACTTAAGATTAATCCCAAAACAATTAAGCGGTATAATGCCCAGCTAATGCTCATTAACCAACCTAAACTTAATAATTTACTCCTGCGGATATGTTCTAAAAACATCAGTCCCGCAACCATTAAAAAGTATAACGGAAAAAATAAAGGTGGAAAGCTGAAGTATTTTGCCAGGATTGTAATCGGCAAGAGTAAAAGTGAACCTGCAAAAGAAATGGTCATCATATTGCCCAGGTAATCCCAAAGTTTCTCTTTCCGGTAAAAACTTATGATAGCACCCTGGAAAAATAGCTGTCCACCACAGATGAAGTATTCACGATATTTACTGCCCAGCGGTACAAAAGCGGTAAGCAGATGCGCATAATTTGTTAATATATAAGCAGTAATCAGCCAGGTGAAAAGCAGATAAGCGATACGGTAATGGAGTTTAAAAGTTGGTTGTATCGTATTTTCTTTAACCTCAGCCGGGATAATCACTTTGCGGTTGTAAGAAATAAAAGCATAAAATTTGCGCATCAGATAAATAAATGGACCGAACAAAAACAACGGCCTAAAGAAGGGCATGGCGTGTGCAATAATTTTGAATAAACTTTGGATGCCATAGGTAACTTCGCCGGTTTCGGTATTTACGAGCGCAATCTCGTTGGCAGCCCTTTGCTGATCTACTAATGGACAAATGTTTTGTGGCATTTCCTGGTAAGCCTCTCTACCATCTTGTGCCAGCATACCTGTTTTTACAAAAGCTTTGGTATAGGCATAACACATCGGGCATTCATTGTCAAATAAAATCACATGGTTTTTAAGCGTTCTCATTTTATTTAAATTTTAATACTTTCAATAAAATATGAAAGATAGGTTTAAAAAATTAAGCCGAACTGTAGGTAAGGCTTTTTGGGTTTGAGGTGTAAGGTTTAGGTGAATTTGTCTTGCTACTTGATACTCCTGTCTCAAATCTCATGTCTAGTATCTCAAATCTCCCTCCTCATCTACTTAAACACTTTCATCACCGAACCCCAGAACCAACTTTCTTCCGCCTTAAGCATGGTTTCTAAAGTTTTATCTACGTTTCCGGCTAATTTATTAATGTCTTTGATCGATTTTTTGAAAGTAATAAACTCAGGGTCTTTCTCATCGCCATTAACCGTAGAAAGTTCGTTCAAAATTTTTAAAACAGGTTCCAGTTCTCTTTTTTTGCGCTCTTTGGCTACCTGACGGGCAATATTCCAAACATCCTTATCCGCAAAAAAGTATTCTTTCCGCTCACCGGCCTTATGTTGCTTTTCAATCAGTCCCCAGCCAATCAGGTCGCGGAGGGTCATGTTTGCATTGCCCCTCGAAATGCTGAGCTGCTCCATAATTTCTTCGGTGGTTAATGCTTCAGGCGAAATTAACAACAGCGCATGTACCTGGGCCATGGTGCGGTTAATTCCCCATTCTGAGCCTAATTTGCCCCAGGCTTCTATAAACTTTAATTTTGCTGCTGCTAATTCCATATACAAATATAAAGTTATTTTTAAACTTTCAAAAATTATTGAAACTTTATTTAATTTGGAAATATTTTATTACTTATGCTTTACTTCGTCGAGTACCCTTTGCCAGTTATTGGCGTTTCCACCTACATTTTTCAGCAGATCGTTTTGTGCAGGATCAAAATAAACCGATAACCTTAAAACGGGCAAAGCCAAACTGGGTTTAAACATGCTTCCCGGTGCAAAGCCTGGTTCGTTATTTTTGGCCCTATCACGGTCGAATTTAACCGTGGTATTTACATATTCTTCGTGCTGCTTTTCGCCTTTGATATACGGGATCAGCCATTCTACAGATTTTCTGATCGACGAACCTTTCGGCGATTCGTAGGTGTAAAAATTGGCCCCCTTTGCCCGGTCGATCATAATGGCCAGTTTTAACATCGGTTCCAGATCGTAAATATGGTAATGCATGGCATCACGCTCCTTAAAATCCAGACTGGTGCCATCAGCATAGAGATTAATGTTGATGTGGCTTTTCAGGTTGTCGATCGTCCAGGTGATCAGTTCCTGGTTATTAAGTGCATAACCAATTTCTCCAATTACTTTTAAACGGTGCGCATTCCAGTTGTTAATAGCCGTGCCCCTGCCTGGTTTCATGCGTTTGCTGTTAATTTCAGCCCAGGCCGTTTCGCTCAGCCATTGCTTAATCTGTTTTTTATCCGCAGTTGGGATGTCTTGTTTGATCAGGTCATAAGCCTCAACCACGGGATCGAGATTGGTATCATCTATGGGATCGCCATTGGGTTTGTTGGTTTTTGCCCATGCCGAAAGAAATTCTACACATTTGTTTAAATATTTTTGATCACCGGTGATCCGGTACTGTAAAGCCAGCGCAGAAATTTTATTCATATCCGCCAGGGCCAGCTGAGTTTTCAACTTCTTCGGATTTCCCTTTAGTAAACCTTCCGTCCTGATGGTATCAATAGGGTTGGGCTGTTCGCTCAGGTATTTTAAAGTCGATTTTTCGAAGCCCTGATATAGTTTTTTGGTTTCTTCATCGTTTTTGATCCCGCTTTTCAGCTTTGCGGTTTCAGCGGTGGTTAAACTTACAATCTGCCCGAACGAGGCAAAAGACAGGGAAGCGAGCGCGATTGTAACAACAAACTTTCTCATAATAAATGGGTTGAATTTTTATTCTCTGCTACAAATCTAATTTTTTATTCAGCACGCATTTAATTTATTCCTTTTTTATACCGCCCAATTTTTTATTTTTGACGTTCGTTTAAACTTAAACAAACCTTAATGAATAACTGGTTTAATAAAAATGGCGTACACCTGGCCATTATTGCATTTTTTGTAGTCATCACTTTTGCCTACTTCAGTCCTGTTTTACAAGGCAAAGCGCCACAGCAAGGCGATGTTTTGCAGGCCAAAGCCATGCAGAAAGAAATTATGGATATTAAGGCTAAAGATGGTAAAGGACCACTTTGGACCAACCAGATGTTTGGCGGTATGCCCGCTTATCAGATCTGGGTTCAGTATCCGCTTAACATTACTACTTATGGTATCGATGTAATTAAAGGCATATTTCCTGATCCGGTAGGAACGGTTTTATTATACCTTTTAGGTGCTTATTTATTATTCTGTGTACTAAAGATAAATCCATGGCTGGCGGCTGCGGGTGCCATTGCCTTTGCTTTTACCTCTTATAATTTTATCATTATAGCAGCAGGGCACAGCAATAAAGCTTTGGCTATTGGCTTCTTCGCTCCTATTTTAGCAGCCATCATCCTCACCTTAAGGGGAAGATATTTGGTTGGCGCAAGTTTACTGGCGCTGTTTATGGCTTTGGAGATCCGTTCGAACCACATCCAAATGACCTATTATTTATTTATAGCGTTGTTTATTTTAGGTTGCATCGAGCTTTACCATGCCATTAAGGCAAAACAGCTTCAAACGTTTGGTAAGTCGATCGCTTATATTGTTGCTGGTATTTTCTTATCAGTGCTTGTAAATGCGGGTACGCTGTGGACTACTTACGAATATGGTAAAGAAACCATCCGTGGTAAATCTAACTTAACAACCGATAAAGCCGAACCAGCAAATGGTTTGGATAAAGAATATGCTTATCAATGGAGCCAGGGTGTTGGCGAGAGTTTCTCGTTCCTGATCCCGAATATTTATGGGGGTGCGAGCAGTATTGATGAAATGATCAAACCTGAAAGTAATACTTATAAAGCGGTAGAGAAAAATCTTCAGGGTGTAGATCCGCGTCAGGCCATTGGTTATGTTGCACAGAATTTGAACACTAACCAATATTGGGGCAATAAACCGGGTACATCTGGTCCATATTATTTTGGAGCAATTATCTGTTTCTTGTTCGTTTTCGGCTTGTTTATTGTAAAACACCGTTGGAAATGGTGGATCCTGGGAACCAGTATTTTGTTGTTGTTCTTATCATTCGGACAAAATCTGCCATTTATTTCAGATATCTTTTTTGATTACCTGCCAGGTTACAACAAATTCAGGGCAGTTGAATCTATTTTGGCTGTTGTTGGCTTCCTGGTTCCATTATTGGCAATATTGGCCATTAAAGAAGCCCAGGATGGTAAATACGGTCAAAAATATTTGGTACAGCGTTTAACATGGTCTGCAGGTATAACCGGGGGATTCGCATTGATTATTGCGGTAATCCCAACCGCATTTTTCAGCTTTACACAGGCTAACCAACCACAGGTTTTAGATGCATTGGCTCAAACCTTACAAAATAACCGCGCTGCGGCAATGGAAATTTTAAATGGCATTGTTGCTGACCGTGTAGCGTTGGCCCGTGCTGATGCGTTACGTTCGTTGTTGTTTATCGCGGTAGGATTTGGTATTACCTGGGCCTTCATTACTAAAAAAATGAACATGCAACTGGCCTTTGGCTTATTGGCTTTGTTTGTACTGATCGATTTATGGCAGGTAGACCGTAGATATTTAAACAACCAGAATTTTGTAAGCAAATCTGATCTTGACAATCACTATCAGCCAAGAGACGTAGATAATTTTATTTCGGCCGATAAAGATCCAAACTTCAGGGTTTTCGATATGTCGTTGGGCGATCCTTTTAAAAGTGCAGAAACTTCCTATTTCCATAAAACGGTTGGTGGTTTCCACTCGGCAAGGTTAAAACGTTTCCAGGAGTTGGTTGATAACCAGTTAACAAAAAGTATTAACCAGGATGTATTGGATATGTTAAATACCAAATACATCATTACGCAGGATCCTCAAACAGGATCATATAAAATGCAGCGTAATCCAACAGCTGCGGGTAATGCCTGGTTTGTACAAAGCGTGCAGTTTGCTAAAAATGCCGATGAGGAAATGAAAGCCATCAGCAGTTTCGATGCCAAAAAAGAAGCCATTGTTGATGAAAGCTTCAAAAATGTAATCGATACCAAACGTTTAGGTACCGGACAGGAAGGTTTTATCAAATTAACCAATTATAACCCTGATCATTTAACTTACGAATACTCTACCGCGAAAGATGCAATTGCCGTATTCTCGGAAATATATTACAACAAAGGCTGGAAAATGTATATTGATGGTGTAGAAAAGCCATATTTCAGGGCCGACTACGTTTTACGTGCCGCGCAGCTTGAAGCTGGTAACCATAAACTTGAATTTATTTTCCACCCAACTTCGTACTATATGGGCGAGAAAATCTCTTTAGCAGGATCAATCTTGTTATTGGCCGGCTTAGGTTTCGGTTTTTACTCAGAAGAAAAGAAGAAAAAGAAAGCAGTTAAAGCTTAATTTTCTTTAGACACTTATAACCCCGTAGGATTTATTTCTTGCGGGGTTTTTTGTTGCCTGTGTTTTTTGCCACGATCATTTTCCAAGGAAGCACAGAAACACGGAATATTTTCTCGGGTTTTCATCCTGAAGGGAAATTATTTCATAAACATCAGTAGAGAAAAGATAATTTTGAAGAGATGCTCAGTTGCGAGGAATCGTCATTGCGAGAAAGGCTTTTTCAGCCGACAGCCTGCCCCGACCTTTCGGGGAGGCAATCGTTCTGGCAAAAATCGCTGGCAGGAAAGATTGCTTCGTCGTACCTCCTCGCAATGACGACTTTTCTTCGCATCTGTCAATGATAGTGCTGTAGAAGGACCTTTGGTTGTTGCTCCCAACGCAGTTAACCAATTTAAACAATTAACCAATACCCAGTTTTCAATGGGCAGTTTGCTTTACCAATAAACCAATGGCAAATGAACTACTGAACTAATTCACCGCCAAACTAAAATTTAACAATGTCGTAACATTTGTTTGATATACAGTGTCTTATCTTTGTAATGAAAAATCAGGTAGTATGTTAGAGTCATTCTTTGCCGTATGTTTATTAATTGTTGTACTTTATTTCTTTAGCCCTTTTGAGGTAAAACTCGATGAGGAAGAAGAGTGGTAGCAAAGTTAATTTATCTCTAAACTGCTCAAACCGGGCGGTAACAATACCCTTCCCCCTAAAATTCCCCTTTTATGGATAAAAGAAATGTCGATGTAGTCGTAATCTCCGATGTACATTTAGGCACCTATGGCTGCCATGCAAAAGAGCTTTTAAAGTATCTGAAAAGCATTAAACCCAAAACTTTAATCTTAAACGGCGATATCATCGATATCTGGCAGTTTAGCAAAAGTTACTGGCCCGAATCGCACATGAAAGTAATCCGTAAACTGATGAAATTCGTTTCAGAAGGTGTTCAGGTGCATTATCTTACCGGAAACCACGATGAGATGCTCCGCAAATTCGACGGTATGGAAATGGGTAGTTTTCACCTCCAGAATAAACTCATTTTAGAGCTCGATGGCAAAAAAGCATGGTTTTTCCACGGCGATGTTTTTGATGTAACCATGCAGCATTCTAAATGGCTGGCCAAACTGGGTGCGGTTGGTTACGATACGCTGATCCTCATTAACAGTTTTGTAAATTGGGTGCTTACGGCATTTGGAAGGGAAAAAATGAGCTTTTCGAAAAAAATTAAAGCAAAGTTTAAAGATGCCGTTAAATTCATCAACAGCTTTGAGCAGACAGCAGCCGAGCTGGCCATCGAAAAAGGCTATCAGTACGTGGTTTGTGGTCACATCCACCAGGCCGAGCAACGCGAAATTGCAACTGAAGAAGGAAAAGTGACTTATCTGAACAGTGGCGACTGGGTAGAGAGTTTGACCGCTTTGGAGTATCAGAATAAAAACTGGACAGTGTTTAAATATGAGCATCAGCATTTTACCAAGGACGAACTGGATGAAGGACTCCTTTCGGATGCCGAGGATTTAAAGAGTAAACTGGATATAAATATTCTTTTACAGAATATAAAATATGAAATTGCCCAATAATTTTAGATATTCGGGCATAAATGAAGATACTATACGCAATACAGGGAACAGGAAACGGTCATATCAGCAGGGCGAGGGAAATCATCCCTTTGCTTCAAAAATATGGTGAATTGGATATTTTGGTGAGTGGCACACAGGCCGATGTAAAATTAAGCCAGCCCGTTAAATACCAGTTACATGGTTTCAGTTTCATTTTCGGAAAAAAAGGTGGTGTAGATCATTATAAAACCTGGCTAAACATGAATCTTTTCCGTTTCAGGAAAGACATGAAAAAACTGCCACTTAAAGAGTACGATTTAATTGTTAACGATTTTGAACCGGTAAGTGCCTGGGCCTGTAAACTGCAGGGCATCGAATGTGTATCCTTAAGCCATCAGGCTGCATTTAAATCGAAAAAAGTGCCTCGTCCGAGAACCTTAGACTGGGGAAAACTAATTTTAAGCCGTTATGCACCTACCAAATACCATATTGGTTTCCACTTTGACCGTTATGATACTTTTATCCATACCCCGGTAATCAGGGCGGAGATCAGAAACCTGAAAAGTGAAAATTTAGGTCATTATACCGTATACCTTCCTGCCATTGACGATAAACGTTTGGTAAAGCTTTTTACACAATTACCCAACATTACTTGGCAGGTTTTTTCTAAACACAGCAAAGTTGCTTATCAGGAAGGGAATGTTTTTGTTGAGCCGGTGAACAACGAAAAGTTTAATAAAAGTTTGTCTACCTGCGAAGGTCTTTTTACCGGAGGTGGCTTCGAAGGACCAGCTGAAGCACTTTATTTAAAGAAAAAATTATTGGTTGCCCCTATGCGTTTCCAGTTTGAGCAGCAATGTAATGCTTATGCTTTAAAAC
Organism: Pedobacter roseus; assembly: GCF_014395225.1. Classification (NCBI taxonomy): domain Bacteria; kingdom Pseudomonadati; phylum Bacteroidota; class Sphingobacteriia; order Sphingobacteriales; family Sphingobacteriaceae; genus Pedobacter; species Pedobacter roseus. Next base: position 5,014,156 of record NZ_CP060723.1, on the reverse strand, counting down.
AGTTTGGTTTGCCTGTAATCTGGGGAAGTACCCGTAATTGGTTACCAATAATTAAAAACTGGGTAGAAAACCCTCAAAAGCACGAATTTGATTTCCCGGATGAAACCGCGCAAATTATCGATGATATGGTGAAGAAATACGCGAGGGTTAGTCTGGAGTCTTAAGTCGGCAGGCCTGAGGCGATTAGACTGGTTTTGTCATCCTGAGGGATAATATATTTCATAAAAATCAATATAAAGACAGAGTTTTTTGGCAAAATGGTAGGCTGCGCGAGATCGTCATTGCGAGAAGGCTTTTTCAGCCGACGAAGAAATCTTTATAGCAAGAATCGCTAGCGTGATAAATTGCTTCGTCGTTCCTCCTCGCAATGACGACCATTCTATTGGAATCTATGAATGGTAGCGGAGTCGAAGGATCTTGGCGCTTAGTTTTGAGGCTACAATTAGTTGTCATTCTAAACGAAGTGAAGAATCTTTTAATTAAGCGATACATTTTTGAACCATCTAAGGCATATAAGTAAATCTAAGCTCAAGCATTTTCTTGCGCCGTAACATTGTTATCTAAACCTGACAGGAGCGGGCATCCCGATTTTTTCATCGGGATAAAGCGGATGGCAGGACTACCGAAACCGAAAAGAACTGGAACCTGCTTTTCTAAAAATAATATAACACCTTTCTTTAGTCTTTCCGCTTTGAGCTTTGGTCTTTTTGCTTTCGCCTTTCCGCTTTTATCTTTCTTCCCCTACTCTTAAATTATTTTCTTTACTTTGCCTACTCTTTAAAAAGGCATGATTAATCAGTTTAGAAAGCTAAATCCAATTAACCTCGTATTCTTGCTGGCATACACGTTCTTTTTGCGTATTGCCATTTTTCATGAAACGCATGATAAGCTGAATTTTGATTTTTTAGAGCCATTTGCCAGGTTACTGATCAATATCGATTTAGATAATGCCTTTGCACCATCTACCAACATCTTTTTAGCCGGGATTTTGGTTTACATCCAGGCCTTAATTTTTAACCGGATCGTAAATAACCATAATTTATTAGGTAAGCCCAGTTTTCTTCCGGCTTTGATGTTTATTACCGGCACAAGTCTGTTTATGCCCTTCATGATCCTTTCCCCGGCATTGATCTGCAATTTTTTGTTGATCTGGATTATCGATAAATTTTTAAAGCTGGGTAAAAGTGCCAATTCCATTACCACTGTTTTTGATATTGGCATGATTATCGGCATAGGTACATTAGTTTATTTTCCTTTTATGGTGATGTTACTGATGATCTTTCTGGCTTTATTACTCTTCAGGTCGTTCAACTGGCGCGAATGGGTAGCAGGACTGATCGGATTTATTACCGTATTCTTCTTTTTGGCAGTATTTTATTACTGGAACGATAATTTAAGTTCGTTTTACCAGATCTGGAAACCATTGGGCAATAAGTTCCCATCAGTGTTTAAGATCAATTATAACGATTACCTGGTACTCATCCCGGTAGCGGTGATTATTATATTGGCATCCTTACAACTACGCGAAAATTTCTTCAGGAGTTTTATCAGTACAAGAAAAAGTTTCCAGTTGCTGTTTTTCATGTTTATTGTTTCTGCAGCGAGTTTTTACCTCAAACCTGATTTCAGGACCTGGCATTTTTTACTCTGCGTGCCTCCCGGTGCGGTGCTGTTGGCCTACTATTTCAGCAATGCCAAAAAACGCTGGTTTTACGAAACGTTGTTCCTTTTATTTCTGCTTTCTATCCAGTATTTTCTGTTTGTTTAACCTTTTTTAACAAATAACTAGAACGAAACTTGACAAAGATTAATAGCTTTGTGCATGATTTTAGAATTAAAGCCTTTTGGGTTTTAATCAGATGGATAAAAAATGGAGTCATTGGAATTTCTAAAGAACATATTATTTGCAGAGGGAGATTTTAAATGCGCAGGTTAAGCATTGATATTGGAAATTCTTCTGCCAAGGTTGCAGTTTTTGCAAATAAGGAAATTGTTCACCATCAGCGTTTCAATAAACTGGGCATAATTGATTTAGCGCAGTTGATCGAAAAATTTTCACCAGCAAAATCCATCATCAGCAGTGTAAACCAGGAAATTGCACCGCTGGAAGTATTTTTAAAAAAGCATACTGAATACACCCGTTTTTCAACTTTGTTGACCAATGGTGTTCAGAATAAATATAAAACACCTGTTACTTTGGGTTTGGACAGGTGGGCAGCAGTTTTGGGTGCAAACGGATTATACCCTGCAAGTGCAAGTTTGGTGGTAGATGCCGGAACCTGTATTACCTACGATGCCTTAAGCCGGTCAAAAGAATATTTTGGCGGAAGCATAAGCCCGGGCATCAAAATGCGTTTTAAGGCGGTACACGAATTTACCGGCCGTTTGCCTTTGGTAGAATGGGATGAAAGCGAAGGGATCACCGAAGGAACCGACACCCTGTCGGCAATCAAGAATGGTGTTTTACAGGGGATAATAAATGAAATTGAAGGCTTTATTGCCCTTAATAATAAAAAAGAAAGTGCCTTGAGGGTGATTATAACGGGGGGCGATGCTAATTTTTTGTATAAGCAATTACAAAACAGCATCTTTGCGCCTCAAATTATAAAAGATCCTTACCTGGTATTAAAAGGATTAAATGAAGCTATTGCAGATTAAAATGTACAGAAGAATAAATTATATTGCAGCCATACTCGTTCTAGTTTGTGGTTTTGGTGCGCAGGCACAGGTTACCACATCATCACCATATTCAAGATATGGGCTTGGAAATATAAAAGGATCTTTATTGCCGCAGTTTAGGGCAATGGGCGGAATTTCTACTGCTGTAGGCAAAGTTACCGGTTTCAATAACATCAATATGCAGAATCCTGCATCCTATGCGGGCATTAACTTAACGACGATTGATATTGGTATGACCGCGGGGACGACCAATTTAACAAGAGGGAATTTAAGCCAATCGAGTTTTAACTCTACTTTTAGTCACCTGGCTTTTGCAGCACCGGTTACCAGAAGATCGGCATTAAGTTTTGGTATTTTGCCTTACTCTGATTTAGGTTATTCTTATAAAAACACTGTAAAAGTTGATACCACAACAGTAAACCAGCTTTATGAAGGTGAAGGTGGTTTATCAAAAGCCTATTTGGGTTACGGTTACCGTTTTGGCGACCACTTGAGAATTGGTGGTAATTTGGAATATATTTTTGGTAACCTGCAAACTACAAGGGCGACTGAATTCCAATCGGTTGGCGCCATAAATGCAAAACTTCAGAATAAAAACAGTGTTGCCGGATTGAATTACTCTTACGGAATCCAGTACGATTTTAACGTAGGTAAGAAAACATTGGTTACTTTAGGTTATTCTGGTAGCACTTCGGGCAAAATAAATTCGACACAAACATTCTTTGCTACACAGTATACAAGAGATCAGGATGGTAATGAAAACACTGCGATTGATACTTTAAGTTCGATCAATAATGGAAAATCTAACCTTACCCTGCCATTAACGCATAATTTTGGTATCGCGATTCAACAGAATGATAAATGGTTAATCGGTGCCGATTTCAGAATGAGCAAATGGTCTAAAACCACAATCAATAACGTGAGTCAGGGTCTGCAGGATAGTTGGGGAGCATCATTAGGTGGTCAGTGGACGCCTGACGCTTATTCTTACAACAGCTACCTGAAACGTATTGATTATCGTTTGGGCGTAAGCTATGATAAAACTTATATCCAGATCAACAATCAGGACATCAAGCAAATGGGTGCATCATTAGGTTTTGGTTTCCCTTTACCTACGGCAACAGGCGGTAGTGCATTTTATAAAATCAATTTTACAACAGAAGTTGGACAAAGGGGAACCTTAAACAATAATCTGGTAAAAGAGCAGTATATCAACTTCCACTTAGGCTTTACTTTGAACGATACCTGGTTCCGCAAGTACAGGGTTGACTAATGAAACTTAAAACATTTTTATATGGTCTTTTTCTGGTGTTGCCCTTGTTTTTGGCTTCATGTGGAGACGACGATCTAAAAAATGCAAGTTTGGTTTCTATTAATAAGACCATTTTATCTCGTGATCGAACAATAGGTGTTGATATCACTTACAGCGATTCGGCGAGGGTAAAAGCAAAAGGTTACGCACCGATACTGGATAAAGTTACCCCTACAAACGGGAGTACCTATCAGGAGATGGTTAAAGGCGTAAACATCGATTTTTACAATCCCAACGGAACCATTGACGGAAACCTGGTTTGCGATTATGCCATCAGGAAAGATACTGAGCTTAAAACCGAGTTCAGGAAGAATGTGGTGGTGAAGAACAGCAAAGGGGATACCTTCTCTTCTCAGGAGCTAATCTGGGACGAATCGAAGAAAATATTCTATTCCAACCAACGGGTATACGTAAAAGGTGCCGATGGCAGCATAGGTGAGGGCATTAACTTTAAAGCCCCTCAGGATTTTAGTACCTACGAAATGGACAGCGGGAACGGTGAGCTGAATATGAAAGAAGGCGTAGCGCCTTAATAAAATGATTGAATGAGAGAATGGTGAACTAATTGAATGTTTTAGTGGATCTATTTTTTGATATTTTTCAATAATTCGTTAATTCAGTCCTCCCCTAATTCTGTCATTCTATCAATCAATAATTCATTACTTCAATCATTAATAAGAGACTTCCATTACCCTAATAATTAAGCGCTTGATAAATAAAATTTTGTATTTTCTTTTTTAATGCAAATTTGTATCTTGCGCCCTCTTAAAAAAGAACTAAATAAATTTATAATTACAATATGGGATTAATGACATTTTTGCGTAACCGTGCGGGCTACATCCTAGTCTTTGCTATCGGTTTTGCAATTGTTGCATTTTTAGTAGGTGATGCAATTAACGTGGGTAAACCTTTTTGGTCGGCAAATCAAAAAGTTGTAGGGTCTATTGATGGTAATGATATCAATATCGACGAGTTCGGACCAAAAGTTGATCAGGGTGTAAACCAGATGAAACAACAATATGGCGGTAGTGCTAACGCACAAATAACTGCAATGGCGGTTGATCAGGCATGGAATGCAGAACTTGCTAAAGTTTTGTTGACCAAAGAATATGACCGTTTAGGTTTAAGCGTATCAGAAGATGAGTTATTGGATTTATTACAAGGACAAAACCCTAGCCCGCTGATCAAACAATATTTTTCTAATCCTCAAACCGGACAGCTGGACCGTGCAACCTTGATGAACTTTTTGAAATCAAAAGAACCTCAGGCTTTGCAACAATCTACCATGTTACAGGAAGAAATTAAAAACCAGGCATTACAGACCAAATATTCTAATTTGATCCGTAACTCGGTTTATGTAACTTCATTAGAAGCAACAGACGAATATACCAACCGTAACAAACTAGCTAACTTTAAATATGTAAGTTTAGATTACGCTTCTATTCCAGATAAATCGGTTAAATTAACTGATGGCGATTATTCTGAATATTACGATCAGAACAAAGCACGTTTCAACAATCCTCAGGAAACACGTGCTTTCGAATATGTTACTTTCAGCATCAGCCCTAATAAAGCAGATTCATTAGCAATCAAAACTCAGGTTGATAAAATTGCTGCTGACTTCCAGGTGGCTAAAAACGATTCACTTTTCGCAGCGATCAATTCAGATGTTAAAGTTCCGTTTACTTATTTAACAAAAGGTAAATTAGATCCTGCTGTTGATTCGGCAGTGTTTGCTTTACCAGCAGGTAGTTTCTATGGCCCGAAATTAACCGGTAACTCATACAAAATTATTAAAGTAGTTTCTACCCGTATCTCTCCTGATTCGGTAAAAGCAAGCCACATCTTAATTGACCCTGCTAAAGTAGGTGGTGAAGATAAAGCCGTTAAATTAGCAGATTCATTAAAAGCATTAATTTTAAATGGTGGCAACTTTGCCGAACTGGCTAAAAACTACAGTGTAGATGGATCGAAAGATAAAGGTGGCGAACTAGGTACTTTCGCACGTGGTGCAATGGTTCCTGAATTTGAAAACGCAGCTTTTGACGGTAAAACAGGAGATATTAAAGTGGTAAAATCACAGTTTGGTTACCACGTAATAAAAATTGAAAAACAGATCGGTTCTTCTAAAGTAGCTAAATTGGCTTACGTAGAAAAAGCATTGGCAGCAAGTAGTAAAACCCAGGCGGCAGCTTATAAAGCAGCAAGCAGTTTCTTAGCTGATGTAAAAGGTAACGATTTCAGCAAATTTGCAACCCAAAAAGGATTGAAAGTAGGTGTAGCGGATAAAGTAGCCGCAACCCAAGGATTTGCAGCAGGTTTAGACAACCCACGTAAACTGATCCAGGATGCTTATGCAGCAGACAAGGGTGACGTTTTACCGGAAATTTATACCATGAGCAATGCTTATGTGGTAGCACGCTTAACCAACATCAGTCCTAAAGGAATATTATCATTGGCTGATGTGAAAAAAGAAATTGAACCGATGGTAATCAATGCGGTTAAAGCAAAACAATTAAAAGAAAAACTGGCTGGTGCAGGTTCAAACTTGGATCAGGTTGCAGCTAAAGTTGCACGTCCTGTTAACCCGGTACAGAATGTTGTATTTGCTAACCCTGTAATTCCAGGTGTTGCGCAAGAAAATGCATTGGTAGGTAGCGTATTTGGTTCACAGCCAGGTAAAGTATCTGCTCCTGTTCAGGGCGAGCGTGGTGTATATGTATTTACCGTTGATGGTTTTACAAGCCCTGCTCCAATTGCAAACATGTTTAAACAAAAAGAAAGCATGTTGTTAAGTTTAGGTCAGCGTTCATTAGGATCAGCTTTCCAGGCTTTACAGGAAAATGCCAAGATAAAAGACAATCGTGTGAAATTCTATTAATTAGAAAATACGTAATTTTGTAACCGTTCCGATCTATCATCGGAACGGTTTTTTTATTTAAGGCCATGGAAATTCAAGAGAACATCGTAAATAAAGTTGCCAGCAGCGGTTTAATCACCTTAAACCTCGAAGACTTTTATCACAAAGGCGAAAGAGTAGTGTATGATATTGTAGATAATCTTTTTCATGGCTTAATGCTAAGGGAAAAAGATTTCAGGGCTTTTATCAAAGATCACGATTGGGCACAATACCAGGATAAGAATGTAGCTATTACCTGCTCTGCAGATGCCATTGTTCCTACCTGGGCTTATATGTTACTGGCCAATAAACTACAGCCTTATGCCAATGAAGTGGTTTTTGGTGGCTTGGATACTTTAGAGGCGGTATTGTTTACCAAGGCCCTTTCTCAAGTTAATCCGCAGGATTATGCCAATGAGCGTGTAGTGGTAAAAGGATGTGGTGATATCGATATACCTGTTTCTGCCTATGTAGAAATCACTAACCTGCTTACCCCGGTGGTAAAAAGCATTATGTTTGGCGAGCCTTGCTCTACCGTGCCTGTATATAAGAGAAAAGATTAAATTTTGGTTTGCTTTTTGTATATCTTCATGATGAAAAGGAATTTGACCGGATTTTAAAGGAGCCTGATTCTTTCTCAAACACACACAAATGAATACAAAAGCAATGAAAAAGATATTGATAACCATAACGGCTAGCTTATTTAGCCTTTTTGCAGTGGCTCAGGAACTTCCCTGAAGAAGGATGCTGTTTTTCAGGAAGGTGAAGTTTTACAATATAAATTGAGATACGGCTTTATTACGGCGGCAGAAGCTACCATTAAAGTAAGCAATTCTGATTTAAAGTTTGATAATAGGCCTACCTATAAACTCACGGTTGATGCACAGACGTCGGGAACCTTTGATGTATTCTATAAGATCAGGGACCATTATGATTCGTACATTGACAAAACTGACCTATTGCCTTACTTTTATCAGGAAAACATCCGTGAGGCTAGCTATAAACGTCAGGATAAAGCCAGGTTCAATCAGGATGGGAAAAAGGTCGTTTCGAACAGGGGGACATTTACCACGCCAACAAACCAGACTTTCGATCTCGTTTCGGCCTATTATTTTGCCCGGAGCCTTGATATCGGTAAAATAAAAGTTGGTGATAAATTTAAACTAAACTATTTTTTAGGTGATGAAATTTCGGCCCTGGAAGTTGAATACGTGGGTAAAGAAACGGTGAAGAGTAAATTAGGAAATATCCGCTGTTTAAAATTTAGTCCTTCAATAAAGCCGGGTAGAATTTTTAAAAAGGACAGCAGGTTATATCTTTGGGTTACTGACGATGGAAACCGCGTACCGGTAAAGGCTCAGGTTGAAATATTGGTGGGTGCAGTAACCATGGAATTAAAATCGGCCGATGGCCTTAAATATGCTTTAGCGAAAGAATAATGATGATAGAAGTTGAACAGGTGCTGGTGCACGAAGATGTGTTGAAAGAAAACTTTGTTTGTAATTTAAGCAAATGTAAGGGGATCTGTTGTGTGGAAGGTGATTCGGGTGCACCCCTGGATAATGATGAGAAAGGTATCCTGGAAGAGATTTATCCGAAAATCAAACACCTGTTAAACGAAAAAGGCATTAAAGCTATTGAAGAACAAGGTGTTTATGTTGTTGATGAAGATGGCGATTTAACGACTCCATGCGTTGATAAAAATAAAGAGTGTGCTTATGTGCTTTTTGAAGGAGGCATTACCAAATGCGCTATCGAAAAAGCTTACGAGCAGGGGATAGTCGACTGGCAGAAACCAATTTCCTGTCACCTATACCCTATCCGCATTACCAAATATCCTGAATTTGATGTATTGAATTACGATCGCTGGCATATCTGTCACGATGCCTGCACCTTTGGCCGTGAGCTTAAAGTACCTGTGTATAGTTTTTTAAAAGGGCCACTTATCAGGAAGTATGGAGAAGAGTGGTATAAAGAGCTTGAGAGTTCTGTGGCTGCGATGTAAGCGCTTGATGAATTGTAAGTGCAGTTTCTTGGTATGATCTTTTACTTATCATGTATTTATAAAATTGCCTTATAAATTTATGTGTTGATTAGCCTCATGAGACTTAAGTTGGCCATATTAAGTCCGTCAAAGGTAATGACTATTTATTCAATAGAAATATTATATCTATCCAATTTACGAATCAGTTAATTAATGGTCGAACGATAAATAAGGGTAGCGTATGAAAGATTAATGCGAGAATTATATTTTTTCCTAAAAAAAAATCTCCAATTATTTCTCCTACTTTTCTTTATTTAAATTGATTTTTCCAACAATTTTTCTTTTCGTTCCCCTCCTGTATAATATTGATGATAGGCTGTTGAGCAAAGCTGTATCTGCCTTATCCGAGCCCACTTAGGCTATCGTTCCGAATTCTATAACCTTAGCCGATCATTGTGCCTATGCAACTCATTTTCTGAGACACCATATCAACTATTACTTTCCAAACGGAAGAATGAAAATCTTTTTGAGCCGATGACAAAAAGTTATTCCAGCGCACGCTATAAAGAGGGGTTTGCTATATGTAAAATGGATGCAGAAGACTTGTGTCAGGTTTTATTATCCTTTCTTGAATTTGCGAGAACTATGTTTAAGAAAAAATTGATTTGTTGCAGGCTGAGGCCGCGAAATATCGACTTTCACAGCAGTCTTGGGCAAGCGCGCCCTTCGATTCAGTCAGCATCCATAAATAGGAGTATATTTAATTATTCAGTTAATCTGGGTCATAAAAAAACTAAAAAAACAAACAAAAAGCAAGATCTTAAATCTTGATAATGATGAAATCATAAACCCACTAACATTTCAGGATGCCTTATTTAATTAATACTGCAGGTTTACCCGAGCATTTCGATATGTTACGGAAATGGCGTGATGTTGTTGCTTTTGGTACTGACAAAAAAAAAGACGTCCTGCAAACTCCGTGTATGATCAGGAGCTGACTATTGAACTCAATGAGACTTACCTTGGCTTCTAATAAAAAGCAAAATTGTATAAAACTATTATCAAAATTAGCGGCTGGAGTAACAAATTAAAAAATACTAAAAGTCCTAAATCGATAGGTAATAAATATTAATGCTAATTAATTTAGATTTTTATCAAGGTTACTTCATTTTTTAATTGAAATCAATAAATCCCTAGGCTCAGTATTAAGGTATTCACCTATCTCAAACAATCTTTTTACTGAAGGTTGAGCTGAGTTCGTGCACCAACTCGAAACAGTTTCAGGAGCTATATTTAGAGCATCAGCTAAATCTTTATTTGTTTTTCCTTTCTCGGCTAATACCGACTTGATGCGATTATAGATTGTCTTACTCATTGTAGCTGTAGTAAAACAAATATAAGATTCAGAAAATTATTGCTTAAGTCTTAAAATTAATGTAAAAAGTCAATTAATTTTGTTTTTAAGTTATTTAATTTTGCTTTTACATTATTTATTGTTATTTTTGATAAAAATGATAATAAATTAAAGTTATACTTTTGCATTCCGAGAACTAGAAGGATTGCATACGAGCCTCGCAGCTAAATCTGGTAAATTTAATCTCAGCGAGCGTAAGTGTAGCATTGCCACCCTATGTAAGAATAGGGCTGGTGCTCGCTTATGTCTGTTGATGAGATCCATTCCGAAAGGTTTGGCGGTTTACCAGAACCATGCTGCAACGAACTAAGTGGGTTACCAGCCCTATTTTAATTGGTAAATACTTTGTTCAGGCTTATTTTATAAAAATTAAATAAGGCCAGCATGCAATCAACCAGGGTTTCATCCATACCGAATCAGAAAAAATATTTCGCCGAGTTTAAGGAGGGAAATGAAAGGGGACTTGAATTTTTCTATAAAAGGTTATATTCCTCCATATACTATTATAGCTTTAGGTACATCAAAGATGATATCAGTGCGGACTGCATAGTAAGCGAAGCCTTCCTCAGGCTCTGGCTATGCCGTCAAAACATTACCTGCATTGAACATATCGAAACCTTCTTAACAAAAGTGACTGCTGAAGGTTGCAGGGCATATTACAAAACTAACGCTAACAGTTTCCAGCGCAATATGCTTAGATTGGATGAAATTGAAAACTATCAGGAGTTTAAGGTTGGGTACAATCCGGACTCTGACTGGGAAGAAAATGTCATCTATCATCATGAACCACTGGATGAAGAAAAAAAGCAATGGGAGAGGATTGAGGCCGTTCTGCCCAATCTCAGTCCTGATCAACAGCTATTTATCCGGCTATGTATAAAATATTCATTTGATTACCCTCGCATGGCCTGGCACATTGGTGGCATCTCCGATTATCAGGTAGCAAGAAAGGTGGAGCGCACGCTTGAATACCTGAAAGCAGTTATCAGCGATGCAGAGAATTTCAATAAACTGGAAAAGACCACTAAGTTCAGTTTTGAGGGCGAAGTGAGCGAAGAAGAATCTAAAATCCTCAATATGCGCTATGAGCTACAGTATAGTTTCAGTCAGATCGCGGTAGCATTAAACCTCGATCAGGGATATATACAGAGGGCGTTCGCCGCCGCTTCGCTCAGAATCACAAAAAGCAGAAAAAGGTGATATGGAAAAGAACATGATGATCGTAACCCGTAAAATACAGCTGCGGATCGATTCCAGTGATAAGGAAACAGTCAGGCAGACAATAGGACAGCTGTACGGCTGGCAATCAATCTGCTACCGCGCGGCCAACATGATCATGAGCCATCAGTTCATACAGGAAAGAGTCAAGGATTTTTTCTACCTGACAGAGGACATCAAGCTCAAGATCGCCGACGTTAAAAAGGAGGAAAATGGGATACTAAAATCCTCCCGGCAGAATACTACCTACCGCTTACTGTCCGATCATTTCAAGGGTCAGATACCCACCAATATCCTGAGCAACCTCAATAATACTTTGATTGCCTATTTCAACCAGGAAAAGGATGCCTACTGGAGAGGTGAGAAATCCCTCAGAAACTATAAGCATAATATACCGCTGCCCTTTGGCGCAGAAATCATTTGCAGACTGTCAAGAACGGCCGACAACCGTGACTTTACCTTCAGGCTTTTTCAGATCCCTTTCAAGACCTACCTCGGGAAGGACAGGTCGTGCAAAAAAAAGATATTCGAACGGATGATCAACGGCACGTTAAAACTCCGTGCAAGCCAGATACAACTGGACAAAGGAAAAATATTCCTGCTCGCATCCGTACCGGTAGAGAAAGAACAGCATGCCCTTGACCCTGCGATTATTGCCGAGGCATCACTTTCCATCGAACATCCGGTAACGGTCAAGATCGGGCAACATGAACGTGTGATAGGCAACAGGGAAGAGTTCCTCCACCGCAGGATGGCCATAAAGGCAGCAGTCAACAGGGTCAAAAAGGCTGTGCCCTTCAACAGCGGCGGTCACGGGAGGAAGAGAAAGATGAAAAGTGTGGAGGATTACAGGCACATGGAAAAACGCTACGTCGATCAGAAGCTGCACCTTTACAGCAGGATGTTGATCGATTTCTGCGTAAAGCACGGCGCTGCAACACTCCTGCTTGTTAATCAGGAGGAAAAAGAGGAAATGGCAAAGGAAGACCCTTACCTGCTACAGAACTGGAGCTATTACAACCTAAAAGAAAAGATCAGCTACAAGGCAGAATTGGCAGGTATCCAGGTAATCACAGAATAAACAATAAGGAGGTTATTTGCATAACCACAGGGTGAGACATATATGTTCTCACAAGCCCAATAGAAAGGGCATTGCAATGGCGAGCTCATGTAAGAAAGAGAGAACATATCGATGTTAAACTGCGTTCGGATAGAGAATAGTTTGTAAAGCATCAGGGTATATATGTTATAATACGAAACCCACGGCTACTTATGCTGCAGAAGTTCGGCCACAATGCGGCACAAGCAGACATATAGATGATCATAAGATAAAAAGAGGTTTTTTGCAGAACCGTAGGGTGAGACATCCATGTGCTCACGAGCCTATAGATAAGGCATGCAATGGCGGGTTTCATGTCAGCGTTTGATAACGTATCACCGATCCCAAAAAATAATATTCCGGAACGCTCGTTGCCTGGATCACAGTTACCCTAAGACCGATGCATTTGAGTTGGGTTTTATCGGAAACCCTATTCCCCTATTTGCGAAAAGCTAGAACAGCGGGGGCAGGGCAAAACTACTTACTTAGATTGAAACAAAAGTAAGACAGCTACTTTTTTTGCATCAAGATGTTTAATCACTGAACATCTTGGTGTTCCGTTTGTTATTATGAATTCATTGCGGAATGTTTTCCATTTTAGCTACGCACCGAAATACTCAGTTTTTATTGCGATTTGATGCATATTTTAAGTTTTTGGCAATAATAAAAAAACTGCAGATGTTCGACTTCCATCGTTTTGACATCATTTGATATTGATTTTTTAGTCTGTAGAGACGAATACGCCTTTTTTCAACTATCTGCATGAACCGTTTCTAACCGCGAACTGGAGTTTCTGCAGAGTGCAAAAGTGATGGACTGTATGAGTGGGTTCCTGTTCTAATATTATCGGCATCTGAAAGCATGTATGTTTTTCTTAGACAGTTTACTTTGCTAATGGCTCGACTGTCAATGTCATCCTGTTCTTTTATTTCTAATAAGAAAATATTTCATCTTTGGCCTATAGCCTAATCAATATAAGATTGATGGATTTCGTGCAATATTTCTTTGTCTGCAAGTCGTTCTATGATTATTTCAACATTCGATCCCAATGCTGGCTTTTTACTTTCATCCTTATGTGCACTGCTCCTTACCATCTTGATCGCCACCTTTTCCACCAATTTAAGCTTTAAGAAGAGCGCAACCAGCCTTTGCTGATTGATTGGCTTTAATGAGTCAATGCTTCTTTTTGAACGCCCCTCATTTCTATCAGGCGCATATACTCCAGATATGATCTGAAGTAAAGGATTATGGACAGCAACAGCGTAAGCCAACCAGGAAGCTTAATGAGTACTTATCTTGTTAGTCAAGGTAGCTCAGTATCGTGAATGAAGTGAAATATCTTTAAAATATCTAGGTATTGTTATGGGTATTGTCAATAAACATGAAAAATGATGGCGAATTTCATTGGCGTTGACCGGACTTTAGGCTCGGTCATTAGTGAAAAAAGTATTATGAAGAAACCATATAAAGTTAATGAATTGCGAAACCGAAAAGCAATATGCTGTATGACAGATAAAGAGTACACCGAGATGAAGAAAGAAATCTCAAAGCTAGGCGTCACGATGTCCGAATATATCCGGAGAATATTATTTGATAAGAGGGCACATCTTTTACTTGACTCAGCTCATCTGGTCGAGTGGCTGGATCGCGTTGCTGTCGAGTCGGGCTCCTCGACCTTGGCCATTGAAAATTTCGTACAAAAATGCGCTATCGAATCACCAGCCAATAAGTATTACATGAATGAATTAATTTCTTTGGTCGCCAAGTGTTATGAATCACAATATAATATAGGGAAATGCATGAAAAAGTTAATTAAGCTTATTGGCAGTAATTAATTACAAGTTCAGTTTTTATTTAGATCCGAAATCATGATAGTTCAGTTTCTTTCATCTAATAGCCGATTTGCGGCAATTAAATATAATGCAGACAAAGTGTCCGCAGGAAAGGCCGAGCTGATGTCTGTTAAAAACTTCCAATCGCTATCAGTATTGGACAGGCCTAAGCCCTCGGATTATCGGTCTTACCTGCGGATGATTGGGACGCTTAACCCAAAAGTTAAAAACAAGCAGCTTCATGCAGTTATTATGGCTAAAGGTCACTCATATGATAAACATCAGTTAACGCATATTGCCTGGCTTTGGCTCAAAAAAATGGGCTATGCACATAATCCCCATCTGATCTATTTTCATAATGATAATCCCAACAATCATGTACACATTGTTTCAGTAAGGGTGTGTAAAAACAGAAAATCTGTTGAATCCCGCTATGAAAAATTGAGAGCATCTCTGGCATTACATCAGCTTATAGGCTTTGACCCCGTTGTCCAGGCTGAGATGGATTATTCAAAAGCGGTTACTTATCAATTTGCAACAATGAATCATTTCATTATTCTATTAAAGACTATGGGGTATTCGGCTTACATTAAAGGTACAATCCTTTATATGGTTAGGCACTCCAAATCACTTCGAAAGGTAGATCTAAACATTATCGAAAAGATCATAAAAAACTATAAAGACAACACTTTCGAAGTCGGTGCACTTAAACAGGCAATTGAGCTGGCTTTGAAAGTTGTATCCGGTGAACCGGTCCGGCACCCTTCTTTCTGGCATTCTTATCTTCGAAAAAACTATAAATCTGATCTTTCTGAAGTGTTCCATGATAAGCTAAATATTGATATCATTTATCATAGCAAGGACGAGGATGTTAATGGCTTCACCTTAATTAATCATCGTACAAAGAAGGTTTACGACGGAAATGAGATTATTGATTTTAAGCGCTTGGTCAGGCCATTATTTCGTCCCGAAGGATTTTTTGAGGGTGATAGAATAATATTTTATGAAGATCAAAAACGATATCAACCTAACAATGTGCCCAGCCTGGCGGTGAAGATGTCAGGCGGAGCGTCTGATTCAGAAAACAAAACGACAAGGAGGGGAAGATAATTTCGCTAGACGCCCCACCCTCTAAATAATAGTCTTTAGATGCGTTTATCATTATTGCATTAGCGAATAATGAAACATAAATCTGTCTTTCATCTTTATCTTAGTTTATTTGAATTGAAATAGGAAAGAAAATAAAAATCGTCATCCTACCAAGCAGGTATGGAAGCCATAATCAATAGCATGGCTGATTTCGTGAACAAATTCTTATTCTGTATATTATTCACAGTCTGTCTGGTGGTGAATACAATAGTTTTCGGCAGATATCAAGTATGATGAAACTAATTTTTGGTTTATTGGTTTATAATGTAACTTTGTAGTTCTAACTGAATATTTCATGAGCAATATCTCTAATCCGAAACCATTCAAAAAGGGTGATGGGAAAGAAAAAGACCATAATAAACTTGAAGGTTCTTTCAATCCGTCTTCCAAGCACAAATTCGAGGGATGGCCTATCTTGTGGATTTTAATCGCAATATTTTTAATCTCCGCTGTATTATGGTATACAGGTGCAGGACCTTATATAATGAGGTGGATAGCAAATAAATAAAATACGGCTAATAAATTACTGTCGTCAAAACAGCCGGCCTGATTCTTAGCTTTTTAGTGATGAAGTTTTAAGAGTTTTTTAGAGGAGGTTAATTTAGATGAAGAAAAGTCCTAATTAAAATTTTTCATCATCGCTGGGAATCTGCTCAGCTGAGAAATAGCAGTAAAGCATTAATCCAAAAGAAACAAAATAAAATAGTGCTGTGATCAAAAGAAATGTGCTCATAGGTTTGGTTTATTAGGTTAGTGTAATTATAACGTTAAGTTATTCGAAATTATCCATCATAGTTTATTTATCTTCCATTAATTATTAACAAAAATTATTTTTAATGTTGAAAACTATTTTTTTAGTTTATATCCCCGGTGTTACATGTCTGGATTTCTATTATTTTCAATAAATGGACCTGTTAAGTTATATGGTGATTTTGAAAATGTCTATCAGAATATCATAATAATTAAGATACCATTAGTCACCTACCTATTTCTATGCTATAATGATATATCGGACTAAATAGGTTACCAGGAAAAGCATATATATTAGCAGATGAAAATTACTACCATTTAGTAATAAGGCTATTAGCAATAGATAACATCGACAACTAATTATGCACCAAGAGAATTCAGAAAATCAATATGTGCATTGGTTTTATTTTTATTATTTATTTCAAAGGTGTAAATTGGATATTATGAATACCAAATTAGTTGTAATTCAGTTAAATCTAACTTACTTTAGCCCATTGAAAAGCATTTATAACTGTGAAAAAAATCTTAATCACTGGTGGTGCGGGCTTTATTGGCTCTCATGTAGTCCGCCGTTTCGTCAATAACTATCCTGGATACGAAATCGTCAATTTAGATAAGCTTACCTATGCTGGTAATCTGGCTAACTTAACCGATATTGAAAATAAGCCAAATTATAGATTTGTTAAAGAAGACATCACAGATGCTTCTGCAATGTTTGATCTGTTCAAAACAGAAAACTTTGATGCAGTTATTCACCTTGCAGCAGAAAGCCACGTAGATCGTTCTATCTCCGATCCTACAGCTTTTGTGATTACCAATGTAATTGGGACCGTAAATTTATTAAATGCTGCACGCGAATATTGGAAAGGTGATTATGATAAAAAACGCTTTTACCACGTGAGTACCGATGAGGTATATGGTGCGTTAGGTGAAGAAGGTATGTTTACTGAAACAACCGCTTACGATCCGCATAGTCCATACTCGGCCTCAAAAGCAAGCTCTGATCATTTTGTGAGGGCATATCACGATACCTATGGCATGGATTGCGTAATTTCAAATTGCTCTAACAATTATGGCTCGCATCATTTTCCAGAGAAACTGATTCCATTAGCCATCAATAATATCAAAAATAACAAACCTGTTCCAGTTTATGGTAAAGGTGAAAACGTGCGCGATTGGTTATGGGTAGAAGATCATGCCAGGGCAATCGACGTGATTTTCCATAATTCAAAAACTGGGGATACTTATAATATTGGCGGACATAACGAGTGGAAGAATATTGACCTGATCAATTTACTTTGTACCATCATGGATCAAAAGTTAGGCCGCGAAGCAGGTGAATCAGCCAAACTGATTACCTATGTAACTGACCGGGCTGGTCATGATTTACGTTATGCCATAGATTCTAGTAAGCTGCAAAATCAACTGGATTGGGTACCTAGCCTACAGTTTGAAGAAGGGCTAGCGAAAACGGTTGACTGGTATTTACAAAATGAAGATTGGTTAAACAACGTAACTTCTGGCAATTATCAATCTTATTACGAACAACAGTACAGTACCAAATAATGGAAATCGAACAAACAGGATTAAAAGACTGCTTAATTATTAAACCAAGGGTCTTTGAAGATCCCAGGGGTTATTTTTTCGAAAGCTTTAATCAAAATACTTTTGAAGAAAAAACGGGTTTATCAGGAAGGTTTGTACAAGATAATCAATCTTACTCTTCTTATGGGGTAATCCGTGGCTTGCATGCCCAAACAGGAGAGTTCGCACAGGCAAAATTGGTTCGTGTGACCAAAGGTGAGGTATTGGATGTTGCCGTAGATGTACGGCCGAGCTCACCAACGTATGGTAAACACATTGCGGTACGGTTAAGTGCAGAGAACAAGCTGCAATTATACATTCCTAGAGGATTTGTACATGGCTTCTCAGTATTAAGTGAAACGGCAGAGTTTTTATATAAATGTGATAACTTTTTCAATAAAGCCTCAGAAACAGGAGTGATTTATAATGATTCAGATTTGAATATCGATTGGCTGATCCCGGAAAAAGATCAGGCTGTATCTGATAAAGATCTAGTTTTAAAACCATTTGCCAAACTACAGCATATATGAGTAAAACATTAGTAATTGGTGCTGGTGGACAATTAGGCCAGTGTTTAAAGGTAGTTGCGGAACGAAGAGGAATTACAGAAATTGTTTTTCCAGCTGAACAAGATGCCAATATTTTAAATGAAAGTGGTTTAAATGATCTTTTAGCTAAACAAAAACCTGCTTATGTAATCAATTGTGCAGCCTACACGGCTGTTGATAAGGCAGAAGATGAGTTTAATCTGGCAAAAGCCATTAATGAAACTGGTGCCTCTTACCTGGCTTCGGCTTGTTTGGCCAATGGCGCAACACTTGTACATGTTTCTACTGATTTCGTTTTCGAAGGAAATGAAGTAAAATTGCTAAAGGAAGATGATGAGGCAGAACCGATCAATGTTTATGGCTTAACGAAACTTGATGGAGAAAAAGCTGTAGCTTCAATACTACCTGCCCATTTCATCATCCGTACCAGCTGGTTATATTCTGAATATGCTAATAATTTCGTAAAAACGATGTTGAAGCTTGGCGCTGAACGTGATGAGCTAAATATTATAGCCGATCAGGTAGGTACACCAACCTATGCTATAGATCTTGCAAATGCTATTCTTGATATCATTGCATCTTCATCAAATGTTTACGGATTATATCATTACAGCAATGAAGGCATAACATCATGGTTCGACTTCGCAAGAGCCATTTTTGATATCAGCGAAACAAAAGTTAAAGTAAACCCTATTCCAGGATCTGCTTATCCAACTAAAGCTACCCGTCCCGCATTTTCGGTAATGGATAAAACTAAAATAAAAGAAACTTTTAATTTGGAAATCCCTTATTGGAGAGATAGTTTGGTGGAGTGTATAAAACAAATTAATAAATTAGAAGCAATATAGATGTTTAGATAGAGCCATTCGTTTCAAATCTAATATCTCAAATCTCAAATGTAATATGAAAGGTATAATCTTAGCTGGTGGTAGCGGAACGCGTTTGCATCCCTTAACTTTGGCTTGTAGTAAACAAATGATGCCGGTTTACGATAAACCGATGATCTATTATCCTTTATCTACTCTAATGTTAGCAGGGATAAAGGAAATTCTGATTATTTCTACCCCACACGATCTACCTAATTTTGAGAAACTATTAGGTGATGGATCAACCTTAGGTTGTAAGTTTAGTTACGCCGTGCAGGATGAGCCAAACGGTTTGGCACAGGCCTTCGTAATCGGTGAAGAATTTATTGGTAAAGATAAGGTTGCTTTGGTATTGGGTGATAATATTTTTCATGGTGACGGGATGGCGAAATTATTACAGGCCAGCTCTGATCCTAATGGCGGTGTAGTATTTGCTTATCAGGTAGCAGATCCTGAACGTTACGGTGTAGTTGAGTTTGACGCCGATAAAAAGGCTATTTCAATTGAAGAAAAACCTGTTCAGCCAAAATCTGATTATGCAGTGCCAGGATTATATTTCTACGATAATGAGGTAGTCGAAATCGCAAAGAACATTAAACCCTCGCCGCGTGGAGAATATGAAATTACCGATGTAAACCGTGTTTATTTAGAGCGTGGTAAATTAAAAGTAGGTGTGTTAAGTCGTGGAACAGCTTGGTTAGATACCGGAACATTTACTTCGTTAATGCAGGCTGGGCAGTTTGTCCAGATCATAGAAGAGCGCCAAGGCTTAAAAATTGGATGTATTGAAGAAGTAGCCTACCGTATGGGTTTTATCGATACAGAACAACTAAAAGCTATTGCTACGCCATTGGTAAAAAGTGGCTATGGTAGTTATCTGTTAAAACAGATAAGTAATTTTTAACTAAAATATTATCCTTGTTAATCTCCGGTAAATACACTTGTACTTATCGGATATTTTTTTATCGCTTTGTCATTTTGAGGGATAATTATTTCACAAAATCAATATAAAAGACAGAGCTTTTTGGCAAAATAATAGGTTGCGCGAGATCGTCATTCCCAACTCGATTGGGAATCGTAATGCAAGCGCTTTAAGATTCCCGCCTGCGCGGGAATGACGGGCGTGCTAATGGATTCTTTCTATGGTAGCGAAGCGAAGAATCTTTCAATATATAAAATACTTTATTTAGCTAAATCCATTTTCCGTATTTTTCTTTTTAAGATTTTGTGACCCAAAAATTCCTCCAGTAATAATCAATCGAATTAAACCTTTCTTATTTGTTTTATCTTTGTCCAATCACCGAAAGAAAAAATGAATACAAAAAAGCAAATTGCCGTTATAGGTTTGGGTTATGTCGGATTACCACTTGCAATAGAATTTGCTAAAAAGTATAAAGTCATTGGTTTTGATACAAACGAAAGCCGTGTTGAAGAGCTAAAGCGAATAGAAGATCGTACTCATGAAGCTAATCTGGAAGATTTGGAAATTGTATGTAATTCGGAAGGTAATGATGCTGGATTAACTTTAAGTTCGAGTTTACCCGATCTAGCGGCTTGCAATGTATATATTGTTACTGTTCCAACACCTATTGATCATCTCAAAAGACCGGATTTGGAGCCATTGCTGGCAGCAAGTAAAATGTTGGGTATTCTGCTCAAAGCAGATGATATTGTGATTTATGAATCCACCGTTTACCCTGGCTGTACCGAAGAAGATTGTGTACCTGTTTTAGAGAAAATCTCTGGACTAAAATATAACGTCGATTTTTTCTGTGGTTATTCACCAGAACGGATTAACCCGGGAGATAAAATAAATACACTTACAAAAATTAAAAAAGTAACCTCAGGCTCTACCCCTACTATTTCTAAAGAAATTGATCAGCTTTATGCTTCGATCATTACTGCAGGAACACATTTAGCGCCCAGTATTAAAGTGGCAGAAGCTTCAAAAGCTATCGAAAACGCCCAAAGGGATGTTAACATTTCTTTTGTGAATGAATTGGCTTTAATCTTCGATCGTATGAATATTGACACAGCTGATGTGCTTGCTGCTGCTGCAACCAAATGGAATTTTCTAAACTACAAACCAGGCTTAGTCGGCGGGCATTGCATTGGTGTGGATCCCTATTATTTGGTACATAAAGCAGAAGCTTTGGGTTACAAACCAGAAGTAATTCTCTCCGGGCGTAGGGTAAATGATAACATGGGCATGTTTGTAGCCAATAAGGTGATCAAGATGTTGGTGGCCAAAGATAAAATGATCAATGGTGCTAAAGCGCTAATTTTGGGGTTTGCTTTTAAAGAGAACTGCCCAGATACACGTAATACCAGGGTAATAGATATTTACAAGGAGTTAAAATCTTTTAGTATGGAAGTAGATGTATACGATCCATGGGCAAACTCAGCTGAAGTAAAAGCAGAATATAATATTGATATGATCCAGGATACTCAATTTAAACATTATGATCTGATAATCTTAGCGGTTGCTCACAGGCAGTTTTTGGATGTTGATTATGTGAATTTTAAAGAAAAGGGTGCAATAATATTTGATACAAAATCTTTTATAAACAGGAATTTAGCGGATGCCAGACTATAAATCTAAGAGCTCTTTTTGAAATACTAATCAATAGATTAGTAATTAAATTGGAGCCTAATTTTCTTTCGTTTGACATAAGTTTAATTATAGAAAAAATCATGTTATAATGATTTTGATAATTTAATAAGTTTGGCAGTGAATTAAAATTAGACAAAATCTCGACTTTTTGTCTGTTTTGATCTACTTTTAAATCCATTATCGCTATCTTTGTTTTTATTTCTAATCTATCATTGCATATTGCATAATAAATTAGGGCTTTTGTTGTTTAATATGGAGTGAATTATTAATTTAATTAAAAATTGAACAATTAGTGCTAATAATTTTAAATCCCAACTCTTCATCAATTATATGTTAAGTTTTTTTAGTAAAAAAAATAAGGTCACTGATATCTCTTGGTTAGGTATTGATATGCACTCTCATATTTTACCAGGCATTGATGACGGATCGCCTGATGTGGCAACTTCATTACGCTTTGTAAAATCACTTCAGGAGCTGGGTTTCGAACAATTAATTTGTACTCCACATATTTACAAAGAACTTTATCCTAATACATTTGAAACCATTTCTTCTGCAAAAGCGTTATTACAAAGTGCTTTAGATATTGCCAATGTATCTTTGAAATTGAATGCTGGAGCAGAATATATGATTGACCAGGACTTTAATTTAAATGAACAGTTATGTTCTCTGGATTCAAAACACCTGCTTATAGAAATGTCTTATTTGAATGAAAGTCCAGGGATTAGTAAAACCATTTTTGATGTTGAAATCAAAGGATATAAACCTATATTAGCTCATCCCGAACGATATATCTTTTACTTTAAAGATAAAAATAAATTAAAGCGATTTAAAGAAAAGGGCTGTTTACTACAATTAAATCTGCTTTCTATCATAGGGTATTATGGTAAAGATGTTAAGCAACTGGCAGAGGTTTTGCTAAAAGAAAAAATGTACGATCTTGCCGGGACTGATCTGCATCACGATAAACATTTAAGTACATTAACCGATGCTGTACAATCTGGTAAGTTGTATGATCTTTTGGGAAACTATCCTTTTAAAAATCAGGAAATTTTCGGCTCAGTTTATGCTTAATCGAACTCTTGGATTTATATATAAATACTAAATTACTTAAACTTAATTTTTCTTAGTTTTAATTTCTGAAGAATAAGGTTTTTAGATATTACAATTAAATGATTAAGTTTGCAAGCTGTTTAAAATGGTCAATTTCATTTTAGGCGGACATATACTTATGAATAGAAATAGTTCTCTAATAAAAATGGCAAGTTTATTCCTTGTTATAATTTTTACATCGTCTTGTATTAGTAATAAAAAAATTGCTTATTTCCAAGATATTCAAACTGTAAATCAAGCGCAGCTTGATAATGCAATTAAGTTTACTGAACCTATAATTCAATCTGATGATATATTAAGTATTAATGTATTTACCTTAAATCCTCAAAGCGGAGCAATTATAAATCAAGCGGCTTCGACACCTTCCTTAGGAGGCAATACTAATAATAGCTTGAGTACGCAGAACACAGGTTTCTTAGTTGATAAGAACGGAGAAATTGAACTTTCTTTAATTGGAAAAGTTAAAGTTGCTGGCCTTACAACTTATCAGGCTAGGGAACTCATCAGAGATAAGGCTAGTCTGTTCTACAAAGAGCCTAATGTTCAACTTCGTTTTTCAAATTTCAAAGTAAGTGTTCTTGGAGAGGTAAGTTCGCCTTCAGCGTATACTTTGCCAAATGAAAAGGTAAGTATTTTAGATGCTTTGAGTTTAGCCGGCGATTTAACTATCTACGGCAAGCGTGAAAATGTACTGATTGTTAGGGATAATAATGGTAAGAAAGAATTTGCACGATTAAATCTTAATTCTAGTGAAATCTTTAATAGTCCTTTTTATTATCTGAGACAGAATGACGTAATTTACGTGGAACCCAATAAACGTAAAGTGTCAGCCTCTAATTCTGCTCAAATCCAAACTATAGGTGTAATAGCTTCGGTTGTTTCTGTAATTGTTTTAGCAATTTCAAGCTTCAGATAATCTAACCATTTAATGAATAATATACCTGATAAAAATACAGTGAAAAATCAAGAGGAAGTTGAGAGTATAAACCTAAAAGAACTATTTGGCAAGCTAATTGAAAAATGGCCGTGGTTTTTAATGAGTATATTCATCTGTTTGGCTATTGCCTTTACCTATATACTATACACGCCGCCAACATTTCAGATAAATGCTAAGCTTTTGGTTAATGATGATGAGAAGGGTGGTAATATCGCTAAACAAGCTGGAGCATTGATGGATTTAGGGGGATTAATGGGAAGCAAAAATTCTGTTGACAATGAAGTTGAAATATTGAAAACCCGCTTTTTAATGGAGCAGGTTGTTAGACAAATGCAGCTTAATATCATATATACAAAGAAAAGCAATCTGGTTAGTCGTGAATTATATAATGCTCCGTTTAAATTCAATATTTTAAAAGGTGTTGATACAATCAAAACTACTTTATTTGAAGTTCAGAAAATTTCAAACAATAGAATCAAAATTAGTACACCAAATTTTGAAAAGGAAATTAGTTTAGGCGAGAGCTTCAGCATAAATGGAGTTGGTGTTATCCAAGTTGAACCAAATCAAATTGGTAAATTTGATAATGCAGAATATTATGTTGTTGTAAAATCAATTGACTCACGTGTTGCTGAACTGATGTCGCAATTAGCCGTTAATGTAACTAATAAACAAGTAAGTATTATTGATTTAGGCTTATCATATTCTTTACCCAATAAAGGTGAAGACATCTTAAATACATTGATAAATAAATATACGGAAGCCAATTTAAGTGATAAAAATGCAATTGCTGATAGCACGTATAAATTTATAAAAGAGCGTCTAAATAAAATCGCTTCGGAACTTGGTGATGTTGAGAATAAAGTTGAAAGCTTTAAACAGCAAAATCAGCTGGCTGATATGAGTGAGCAAGGCAGACTTTTAGTCAAGAATACAGGTGAATTTTCTACAGAGCTGGCTAAAGCCGAGACACAAGTAACAGTACTTAACGATTTAGAGAAGTACTTAAAAGATTATGAGAAAAATAAACGGGTTTTTCCATCTTCAATGCTGCCCCAAGATCTCGTCTTCTCAAATTTAATGAGCCAATACAATAGTTTATTAGTAGAAAGGGAAAGGCAGTTATTAAGTGTTACTGAAGAAAGCCCTTTTATACAAAATATTGATAAGCAAATCCAAGGACTTAGAAGTGATATTCTGACTAACATACAGAGTACAAAAAATTCATACATTCTTACTAGAGATAAACTCAAAAGTCAATTGAATACTGCTGAAGGTCAAATTTCTGGTGTTCCACAAATTGAAAAAAATTACTTAAAATTAGCTCGTAATCAACAAATCAAGCAGGAACTCTATATATTTTTAATGCAAAAGGCTGAGGAAACAGCTATATCAAAAACTTCAAATATATCTGTTGCAAAGACTATCGATCCGCCTAAGGCAAATGTAAAACCAATAAGTCCAAAGAAAAGTACCATCTACCTAATAGGACTAATTATAGGCGTGTTGCTGCCTATGATTGCAATTTTTGGCCAAGATCTGTTAAATACTTCTATAAAGACCAAAGATCAAATTATTGGATTGACGCAAGTACCTGTCATTGGGGAAATTAGTCATAACGAAAGTTCAGATAATTTAATTGTAGCCAATCATGGAAGGTCTGCAATATCAGAACAGTTTAGGGCATTACGAACAAACCTTTCTTTTTACTTAAAGACAAAAGAAGAAAAAATTATTCTTTTAACTTCAAGCATGAGTGGAGAAGGGAAGTCATTTACAGCAATTAACCTCGGTAATATTTTAGCCTTAACAGGCAAGAAAGTTTTGCTGATGGAACTAGATTTAAGGAAGCCAGGGTTATCAGCGAAGCTAGAGGTGGCTAATACTATAGGCTTTAGTAATTATACAATTAATTCAGATGTAAAAGTTCATAATATCATACAGCCTTTAAGCATTAATAAAAACATGTTTATCATATCGTCTGGACCTTTACCTCCTAATCCTGCAGAAACATTAATGAATGAAAGAGTTCCGCAGTTAATCGAAGATTTAAAAAAGCAGTTTGACTACATTATAATGGATGCGCCTCCTGTTGGTATTATTACTGATGCGCAATTATTGTCTACTTATGCTGATGTAATATTGTATTTGGTTAGACAAAAAGTTACACAGAAGGATCAACTGAAAATAGTTGAGGAGCTATATAGAAGCAATAAAATGAAAAATTTAGGAATAGTGGTTAATGACATCATCAATAAAGATTATGGCTATGGATATGGTTATGGAAGCTATGGTCAGCAAGAAGACGATTCTAACTTTTTCGGTAAATTATTAAATAAATTTAAAATTCGCTAAATAAAATAAATGAAGGTTGCATTAATTACAGGTATTACAGGTCAAGATGGAACTTATCTTGCAGAGTTACTTTTGGAAAAAGGGTACATGGTTCATGGTATTAAACGAAGAAGTTCTTTATTTAATACTGATCGCATTGATCATTTATATCAAGATCCACACGATGATAATGTTACATTTAAACTACATTATGGAGATTTAACCGACTCAACGAATTTAATCAGACTTGTTCAGGAAATACAGCCAGATGAAATTTATAATTTAGGTGCAATGAGTCATGTAAAAGTATCTTTTGATTCACCCGAATATGTAGCTAATGTAGACGGAATCGGAACTTTACGGATATTGGAAGCAGTGAGAATCTTAGGCTTGGAAAAAAAGACCAGAGTTTATCAGGCATCTACATCCGAATTGTATGGGGGCATGCCAGAAAATAAAAATGACAAAGGGTTTTATGATGAAAATTCACCTTTTTATCCACGTTCACCATATGGTGTGGCAAAGATTTATGGGTTTTGGATTACAAAGAACTATCGTGAAGCTTATGGTATGTTTGCTTGTAATGGAATATTATTTAATCATGAAAGCCCATTAAGAGGCGAGACTTTTGTAACCCGTAAGATCACCCGTGCGGTGGCTAAAATAGCTCAAGGTCTACAGAAGAAATTGTTTTTAGGAAATCTTGATGCCGAACGTGACTGGGGACACGCCAAGGATTATGTTGAAGCTATGTGGAGGATTTTACAGCAAGATGTTGCAGAAGATTTCGTAATTGCTACAGGAGTTACAACCAGAGTACGTGAATTTGTGCGTTTGGCTTTTGCTGAAGTTGGAATTACGATTGATTTTACTGGAGAAGGTGTCGAAGAAAAAGGTATTGTATCTGCATGCTCAAACCCTGAATTTCAAGTAGCTATTGGAACTGAAGTAGTTGGCGTAGATCCAACTTATTTCCGCCCGACGGAAGTTGATTTATTGATTGGCGATCCCACCAAATCAAAGACTAAATTAGGATGGCAGCCTAAATATGATCTAGCTGCTTTAGTAAAAGAAATGGTCGCAACTGATGTAGATCACTTCAAAAAAGAATCATTATTGAAGTCACATGGTTACACTATAAAAAACCAATACGAGTAATGTTGGATTTATATCTTCAAGATAAATCAGCTGCAATATATATCGCCGGGCATAACGGAATGGTTGGTTCTGCGATTAAACGTAAGCTAGAGGCCGAGGGCTTTGAGAATATATTGGTTGCTAATTCCAAGACATTAGATTTAAGGAATCAGCAATCAGTGTTGAACTGGTTTGAATCTAATCAACCTGAATATGTCTTTTTAGCCGCTGCGAAAGTTGGAGGAATCATTGCCAATAACACATATAGAGGTGAATTTTTGTACGATAATCTGATGATTCAAAGTAATATCATAGAAGCATCTAGAAGAAATGAAGTTAAAAAGTTAATGTTTTTAGGTTCATCTTGTATTTATCCTAAATTGGCATCGCAACCATTAAAGGAAGAATATTTGTTAACAGGTGAGTTAGAGCAGACAAATGAGCCCTATGCAATTGCTAAAATTGCCGGAATTAAAATGTGCGATGCCTACCGTGATCAATATGGATGTAATTATATTTCGGTGATGCCGACCAATCTCTACGGTATAAATGATAATTATCATCCTGAAAATTCACATGTTCTGCCTGCCTTAATTAGAAGGTTTCACGAAGCAAAACAAAAAAGCATTCCTGTTGTAACGATATGGGGAACTGGGGCACCTAAAAGGGAATTCTTGTACGCCGATGATTTAGCTGATGCTTGTTATTTCTTAATGCAGCATTATAATGAAAAGGGCCTGGTTAATGTTGGTTGCGGTGAAGATTTAAGCATTGCTGATTTAGCAGAGGAAGTTAAAAAGATTGTCGGTTATGACGGGAAAATAGAATATGATCATTCTAAACCGGATGGAACGCCACGCAAGCTTATGGATGTTCAAAAACTTTCAAAGTTAGGGTGGAATTATAGAACCTCATTAACTGAGGGCTTAAAGTTAGCTTATACTGACTATATAAATAGGGTTTTTACAGATAGTTCCGTAGCTTAAATACCTACCTTGGAGCGGAATTTTTTTAGTAGGCATGAGAGAGACAAAATTAAATGTTAATTATTCCTATAATAATAAAATACATATTATAATAAAAGTATGAAGGTAGTAATATTAGCGGGGGCTTGGGCACCCGATTAATGGAAGAAACGGAAGCAAGACCAAAACCAATGGTTGAAATTGGTGGTAAACCTATTTTATGGCACATCATGAAAATATACGAAGCCTATGGTTACAATGATTTTGTTTTGTGCTTAGGTTATAAAGCACAAACCATCAAAGAATATTTCCTAAATTACTATTTATACAACTCAGATGTATCTATAGATATTGAAAAGAATAAAGTGGATGTGCATTTTTCAAATTCCGAATCTTTTAAGGTTACTTTGGTCGATACTGGATTGAATACCAATACTGCTGGAAGGATAAAGAAAATACAAAAATACGTAGAGGGCGAAACGTTTATGCTTACGTATGGTGATGGTGTTGCGGACATTGATATTAATGCTTTAGTGGCTTTCCATAATAGTCATGACAAGTTAGCAACATTAACGAGTATACAAACTCCTGGTCGTTTCGGAAATATTGAAATGGATGAAAATGGAAACGTTCGGCATTTTGTCGAAAAACCTCAAGGCGATGGGATGTGGATTAATGGTGGATTTTTCGTATTGGATCCTGGTATATTCAAATATTTAGAGGGTGAAGTTGATGATGTGCAATGGGAGAATAAACCTTTAAAAGAAATTGCAAATGATGGGCAGCTAGCTGCCTTCAAGCATTCTGGTTTCTGGAAACCAATGGATGCCCTTCGTGATAGAATTGAGTTAGAACAGCTTTGGAAAAGTGGTGAGGCTAAATGGAAAATCTGGTAATATGTTAGATCAGTTAAAGAATGCCTATTCCGGAAAGAAAGTCTTTTTAACAGGCCATACCGGCTTTAAAGGAGCTTGGATGTTGAAGGTTCTTAATCTTTTAGGAGCGCAGGTAAAAGGCTATGCTTTAGCACCTAAAACAAATAATGACTTATATTATCTGATTGATGGGGATGAGATTTGTGAATCTGTAATTTCAGATTTACGCAATCGTTATGTGCTTAAGAATGCCGTTTTGGATTTTCAACCAGATTTTGTTTTTCACCTTGCGGCTCAGCCATTGGTTAGGCTATCTTACGAAATTCCGTCTGAAACTTTTGAGGTAAATGCAATTGGAACGGCCAACTTATTAGATGCAGTTCGTTCATTGGAGAAAAAATGTTCGGTTGTATTAATTACTACGGATAAAGTATATCATAATAATGAATGGGAATATCCATACCGCGAAAATGACCGCTTAGGAGGTTATGACCCTTACAGTGCCAGTAAAGCTTGTACAGAACTCGTTATCGATTCTTATCGTAACAGTTTTTTCAATATAAAAAATATAGCTGAGCATAAAAAAGCATTGGCTGTTGGCCGTGCAGGAAACGTTATTGGAGGAGGTGATTGGTCTAAGGATCGATTAGTTCCGGATATCGCCAAGTCGTTAAGTATAAATAAAACGGTTGAAATAAGGAATCCTAAATCTATTAGGCCGTGGCAGCACGTATTAGAACCTATTTTAGCTTATTTGATACTAGGAATGAAATTGGAACACGATCCAATTAGCTTCAGCACTGCTTATAATTTTGGCCCATACGCTACTGATGCATTGCCAGTTAGTGAAATGGTCAATTTAGCAATTAACGCATGGGGTAGTGGAGATTATACCAACCTTCAAAATGAAGGTGAACCGCATGAAGCCGGCCTTTTAAAATTAGATATTAGTAAAGCTATTAATGAATTGAAATGGAAACCCTTATTAGATGCAAAAGTTGCTGTTAGCGATTCCATAAAATGGTATAAGGAATTTGATAATGACAAAAATGTAATTAACACTTTTACTGAAATGCAAATTTTGGAATACATTTCTAAATTTAATTCATAGTGAAAAAGATAGCAATCATAGGGTGTAATTCATTCTTAGCAAGAAACTTTGTAGAGGCTTACGGAAATGAAAATTTTTTTTACTTATATGGAAGAACACTGCATCATAATTATGATGCTTTAGTAAACTATAAGTATATTGAATTTAATTATCCTTCTAACAAATTAAATTTAGATGATTTCCTTAATTATGATGTGATTATTTATGCTGCCGCAGGAGGAGTTCAGGCAAATTTACAGGAATCAAATTTACTCACTTATCAGATTAATACATTTTTCCCTATAGACCTTGTTACTCACTTGGAATATAATAACTTTAAAGGAAAGATAATAACTTTTGGCTCCTACTTCGAAATAGGTAACAACAATAAATTTTCTCCCTTTGATGAAGAGTCTCTGGTTTTTGCAAGTGGAAGTATCCCAAATAGTTATTGTGATTCGAAGAGATTATTAACCCGCTTTTATTCAAATAAACAATTTAATGTAACCTGGTATCATTTGATTTTACCTTCCTTATATGGCCCGGGAGAGGATGAAAATCGACTAATTCCTTATCTTATTAATAGTTTAAAAGAAAAAAAGAAACCTAGGTTATCGTCAGGAGAGCAGATTAGGCAATATATTTATATTTCCGACCTTGTAAATTTAATGAGCCTTTTAATTGATCAAGATATTAAGGCAGATCTTTATAATGTTGCAGGTTTGGATCTACCTCTAAGCATAAAAGCGTTGGTTGCGCGTATTTTTGATATGTTAGAAATCGAAAGGCCAGAAAATCAACCAATAGCAACAAGAGATCAGCAAATGCTTTATTTAGCATTGGATGATTTTAAAATTAGGACAGCTGTTAAAGATTGGGCACCAGTTGTTGATCTAAATACTGGATTAAGGAAATATTTGTGAGATGAACTTAGAGCGAAAGATTAAAATAATCAAAAGGAAGAGGATCGAAGATAGTAGAGGATGGTTTTTAAAAGTAATAAATGGTTTTGAAGAAAATTTGCCTCAATTCACAGGTGAAATTTATTTAACAATGGCTACGCCGAATCAAACAAAGGGATGTCATTTTCACAATAAAGCTAATGAATGGTTTACGCTTTTAGAAGGTAATTGTTTGGTGAAGTTATTTGACTTAGGTACAAATGAGAGATTGGAGATTATATTAGAAGCTGATAATCCTCAAACATTATATGTTCCGAATAATATAGCACATTGCTTTATTAACCTTAATGATAATAGTAACTTTCTTTTATTAGCTTATACAGATCAATTATATGATCCCGCAGACACGATAATATTCAACGATTTTGACAAACCGTTTAGCAACGATAGGATACTAAATAAATAATGAGAGAATTACAGGTTTTTATATCAACTTATAATAGGCCAGATATTATCTGTAATACTATAGATTCCATCTTAAATCAGAAGGGCGTGGAGTTTGATGTTATTGTGTCAGATAATTCAACAAATAATCAGACATATGAATTGCTTAAAAGCTACAAAGATAGAATTAAGTATATCAAAAGAAATCTTTCGGTCAATGCTGTAGAGCATTGGAATCTGATTTTAGGCGATGTTACATCAAAGTATTTCATGATATTTCATGATGATGATATTATGCTTGATGGAATGTTGTCTGCTATTTATGAAGCCTTTAGTAATGATGATGAAGTTGTAGCGGTTGGTAGTAATGCAAATACGGTTAAGAATAAAAAGATCATTGATACTTGGTTCTTGAAAAATAATGAAGATACACAGATAATTTCGGATGGGACACAGATGGCAAAAAGATATCTTGTTAAGAACCAAATTGTCCCATTTCCCTCTTACGCATATAAAAAAAGGGTAGCTGATGAATTAAAATTTGATCCTAAAAAAGGAGGGAAATATTGTGATGTAGCATTTTTGATTGATGTTGCTAATTTAGGGAAAGTGAAGTTTATTGCAAAACCTCTGATGGATTATTATGTTCATTCATCGCAATATAGTTTTGTTAACGAATTTAATGAAAGAATAAGGCTTATTAATTACATCAAAAAATGTACCTCAATAAATAAATTCAATAAAGAGTTACGTCTTTACAGGACGAAGAATATATATGAGCAAATCAGAGATTCAGGGGTTAACTTTTCTACGCTTTTCAGAAATCGTTCAATAATTTTAATCAAAGAATCTGATTATAGATCTTACGTTAAATTATGTGTTTTAGCTTTTTTTAAAAGACTATTTAAACGTTCTTGAATTTAAAATTAATGAAGATAATATTTGATTTACAGTATCAGGAAATGTTAAGCTTGCCGCTTACAGAGGTTGCCATGAACAGATTACCTGGTTTAACTTGGGTTAATATCTGTTATGATAATCTTATACACAGAGGTTATGAAGTAAGTTTATCAAGCAATGTAGACAGCTTTGAGGATGTTAAAGGTGCAATACTAATTAGTGATATGTACACTGCTCACACTGATAAACTTATAAGTAGAGGGGCCATTGCACATTTAGTTTTCAGTATGGAGTCTCCAAACATCTCGAAAAATTTTTACAGCACTTATTCGTCTAAATATAATTATAATTACAGTTATTTATTTCCTGGAATATTTAGTTTTTTTGGCAATGGAAAACAAAATTTACCGTTGTTTTGGCCAAACGCAAAGGTGAGCGAGCATTATAAGGCCAAGCCTAAAGATGTATTCTTAGGAATGATCGCAAGTAATAAACAAATGTTTAATCGAAGGTTCAAATTCATCCCTGGCATTATTGAACATACTGTTAAAAAAGTTGTTTGGTCCAATTACTATAACCGATTGAATAAAATGAGTTATACAGATCTTTATAAAAATAGATTAGAAGCAATTATCTACTTTTCTAAATTTAAAGATTTTGCTCTTTTCGGCAGGGGATGGAAGAAACAAAATACTTTAAGCTTACAAAATTTTAATCAAATACAAAAAATAGAACCACTAGAAATAGATGATAAGCTTGAGACTTTAAGTAGAATGAAATTCTCGATCTGTTTCGAAAACTTTAGATTTCCAGGCTATATTACCGAAAAGATATTTGACTGTTTTTTTACTGGAACTATTCCTATTTATTTAGGAGCTCCAGACATTGAAAATTATGTACCAACGAATTGTTTCGTTGATGCTAGGCAATTTGGTTCATTTAGCGAGATGAACGATTTTATTAGATCAATATCTCCAGAGAAAATTAAAGAGTTACTCGAAAATGCAAACAACTTTTTGAATAGTTCGGCATACGAGAAATTTACAGATAGGTGTTTTGCGAATCAGATTCTGAATTCAATAAATTAATAATATTATATCAAGCGTAAAAGTATATGGCTATGAAGTTGAAGTTGGGAAAAGCAGGGAAGGATTTGATTAGTAATTTGGGAGGGCGAACAAAATCCGTTATTTATGGATCAGGAGTAATGCTTATTGCAACTTTAGTGAGTACCTTAACACGAGTTGGTTTAATAGCTATTTTAGCTAGGATATACACAAAAGACGAGTTTGGAATGTGGGTTGCTATTACGTCAGCAACTGCAGTATTGGCATCATCAGACTTAGGGATAGGTAATTCTTTAAGAAATAAACTAGCCGAATTAAAGGTTAATGGAATAAGCGGTGATATAGAATCGCGTAAATACTTCTTCTCAGTCTTATATTTTTTCTTTTTTGTATCCCTAGCACTAAGTTTAGGACTTTATTTTTTCCACGATTTTATAAATTACAAAGATGTATTTAAGACAAGTGATTTAGCGCTTCAGAAACAAGGTGTAAATATCTTAATAGGTGTTCAAACAATTTTTTTGTTGGGAATTCCTTTCGGAATTGGAGCCTCTTCATTTTTTGTTTATAATGAGTCATTTTGGGTTGGAATTCAAAATATAGTGATAGGATTATTAAGTCTTATTATAATAGCAATTTTGGCACTTACAAAAGCCGATATAACAGTTGTTGCAATTGTTTTTTTCCTGATAACTCTTTTTGTAAATATTTGTGGATGTATGTATTTTATATATAGGCGCAAATGGCAATTTATCAACGTGAATTTTTTATTGATCTTTAAAAGAATAAAACAGCTGCTAAGATCGAGTTTGTGGTTTGCATTGTTACAGCTATCTGGTCCTTTTATGTATAATGCAACAACCTTAATTGTAACTGCAAATTTGAGTTTATCAAATGGTGCTGAAATCAATTTAGTTCAAAAGCTTTATACCTTCATAATTACTATTTACTTAAGCTTTTACAATCCTATCTGGTCTGGATATGCCGATGCAATACACCGTAAGGATTGGGCTTGGACAAAGAATATGCTGAAAAGGACGCTTCAAATTTCTACGGGAATATTTACACTAGCTATAATTATTTTTGTATTTTATGGAAATTTCTTTTTACAATTATTAGCGGGATCAAGTTATGTCAGCAATAATATTTTGTTTTTTTACCTAGGATTATGGGCTTTGTTTTACTCTCTTTATACCATGGGAACAGCTTTCCTGAGTGCAACAGGCAAAATAAATTTTATTACAATTATCACTAGCTTATTTGCACTAATTTATGTTTCTGCAGGTAACTATGTAACTAAGGCTTATGGATTGAGTGGTATATCTTTAATGTCAGCATTTGTTTTTTTTATCTTAACAATTGCAGCATACACGCACTCTTTCTTGATTATAAAAAAGAGATTAATATAAATATTTAGTTTGAATATCGTTTTATTAAGTTAGTGAACAATGGTAAGAATTAATAAAGTATTTTGTTCTGAGTGATGAAATAATATGATATAGTTAATACATCAAAAGTAGCATGAGATGATTTCATTGCATTGAAACTTATATTTAAAATACTTTAGACTAAGAATTGCTAAATTTTACTACTATGGATGAAATAAGCGTTTATAAATATACTGAATACAGGAGACAAAGATTGTTGAAATATTTTGTGTCACCCGCAATATACTTTTTGTTTATATCTGATTCACTGAATAAATACTATCAAACAAAAGCAGAAGTTATTGATCCTGAGAATTTCACCATAAAAGATATTATTAACAATAAGCGGTTGTTAACAATAGAAACATCATTCGACAGGTTTTTTTTAACGAGTATTTTGACAACTTCAATATTTTATCTATTAATAATAAGTTTGTTAAATGATTATAACTAGGGATGGTAAGAATTTAGGATTCCTAATATCCTCAGCACTGATATTATTTTACATGTCTGATGCTTTAAATAAATATTTTCAAGTAAGGTCTTCAATAATCAATGCTGAAGGCGAAATTTTTAGAGATTCTTTAAGTGTTTCTATTTTTTTTCGGTTAGTATTTGAAGTTGTTTTCCTCTACCTTATTGTGAGATTTTACGATAAGAAAAGAAAACAGGGACTTATGCTCATAGGGGGGCTTTTTTGCTCTTTTATCATTGGTAATCTCTTATTTCTTTTGAACTATTATGATTCGAATTATAGTTTAAGCCATCATTTAACCTCATTTAATAAATATATTTTTGTTTTTATAATCTTTTATGCAATTAAAGATATAGTTAATAACACTGAAGCGATAGATAGAATCTATAAAATTTTAAAAAAAATATACTTTGTCAATTCTTGTTTGATTCTTGTTGGATTACTCTTAAATATAAATTTATTTAAATCATATTATAATCAAGATTATAGATATGGGTATAACGGGTTAATCCCTTCCATTAATGAAGCAACACTTTTTTATATGACTGGTCTATCTTTGTTTTATTTCAATTATATAACACAAAAGAAAGATTTTTGGTTGTTAGTACTTTGTATAGTTGCTTCATTACTAATGGGTGCAAAAGCAACGTATTTGTTTCTATTTTTGTTATTAGCGTATCATATTCTATTTAAAGCAAATTATTGGCAAAAGGTTGTTTCAACTATAATTATAATTGTTGGTACTATTACTCTTATCCCATTTCTTTTAAGGGATAAGTATAGCTACCTATATGATTTCTTTATTTATCAATACGAGAAAAATGGTCTATTACAAACCTTAACTTCTGGTAGGAGTTTGTTTGTAATTACTAGATTTATAGAGAATCTAGAGTATTGGAATTTTTTCAATTTTCTATTCGGAGGTACGGATCAATTCAAATTTTATATTGAGATGGATTTTTTTGATCTTTTTTTGTTTTTTGGCGCCGTAGGTTTTGTCTTGTTTTTTGTTTTATATTTTAAAACACTTTTTGGAAAATTAAAACGCAAGACATTCAGACTTTTTTTTTGCTTTTCTTTTTTTTTAATTGCCTTTCTTGCCGGACACTTCTTTAGCAGTGCTTTAAATGCTTTGTATCTAAATATAACGGTTCTGTATATGATTGCCCATGAAGAGCAAATCTCGATAAAATTCACATCTTCATCATGATTCAATTACTTTAGTAACAAATAATAAAATGACATTAGACAACAAAAATATTCCTTCCTTAGATGGAATCAGAGGATATTCTATACTGTTAGTATTTCTATCTCATATAGGGTTTGGAAATGTTATCCCTGGAGGACTAGGAGTAACCATCTTTTTTTTTATAAGCGGATTTCTAATAACAAAGCTTTCGCTAGTTGAGCTTCGAAAAAATCTACATTTCAATTTCAGAGCATTTTATCTTCGAAGATTCTTTAGACTCTACCCCGCATTAATTTTATTTTTGCTTTTTATTGTTTTGTTCTTTGTAGTAATCCAACGTCCATTAATACTCTCGGAATTTTCAGCGGCTCTTTTTTACTATGTAAATTATGCTTGGGTATTTTGGGCTCCTTCTCATGTAGATCAATGGCATGGGATATTTAAAATACTATGGTCCCTAGCGATAGAAGAACATTTCTACCTTTTTTTTCCTGTTATTTTTGTTGTAACTTATAAAAAAGCGAGTTGGTTTTATTTCACGTCATTTAGTATAATTCTCGCATGTTTGCTTTTTAGAATCTATTATTCAAAAGTGTTTGGAGATAGTCCCGAACTTGAGTTATATAATTATAGTCTAACGCATACTAGGGTAGACTCTATAATGTATGGTTGTCTTTTGGCATTTGCACTATATAGTGGTTATAACGTTAAAATTTTCAAAATATTGAGCAATAAGAGTTTATTTGCTTTTGCAATATTGACTCTTTTTTTTACATTAATATATCGGGATCCAATTTTTCGGCAAACTTATCGTTACAGTTTACAAGGTTTTGCATTATTTGTTATTATACCAAATATTGTATTTACTGAATGGAAATTATTACGGTTCTTTTTTGAAAATAAATTGATCGTTGAGATTGGCAAATTAAGCTACTCTATTTATCTTTTTCACTGGTTTTCTATGTTTTTAGGCAAAAGCTTATACCCGGAAGTTACTGTAGGATGGTACTTTATCGTTATTGTAATGACCATTCTTTTCTCTTATTTCTCATTTAATTATATTGAAAAGCCTTTTGTTAAATTACGTAGGAATTATGGTTCAAATGTTCAGCTTGAAAAAAAATCGTAATGAGTACACATCTCAAAAAGCTCAAATTATATATCGTATCTAATATGTATCCATCAAGTGAGGATGCTTATTACGGTGTATTTGTAAAGAATTTTTGTAATTCGATCATTGGGTCTCCACAAATTAAAATCGTATCTACTTCTTTTATTAGAGGTCGTGGAACATCTTTTTTGTCAAAATTGAATAGATATTTTAAATTCTATACTAGCATATTATTTAAATCGTTATTTTTTAATTATGATATTATTTATGTTCATAATGTGTCGCATAGTATTTTGCCGCTTTATCCTGTTCTATTAAAAAGGCTATTCTCCAAAATACGAATCATTATCAATCCCCATGGAGAAGACATGGTTATAACTCACAAAATTGATGGTATTCTGCTTAGCTTATCCCTTCCTTTTATTAGAAAAGCAGATCAGATCGTTGTTCCAAGTTTGTATTATGGTAATTTAATTGCGAAGTTATATAATTTAAATCCCAAGAAGATATTCATATCACCGTCAGGAGGGATCGACTTATCAGTGTTTAAAGTTCTGGAGACTAAGCGATTTGTAAATGTTCAGGAGAAAAATATTGGATTTATCTCCCGGATTGATCCTGATAAAGGATGGGATGTTCTATTAAACGCAATAGCTATACTTGTCGCTTTTGATGAATTTAAATCATTGAAAGCAACTTTTGTTGGGAAAGGCACTGATGTTGATAGATTTTTAAAGTTAGTGGATATATTAAAATTGTCAGATCATGTTGAATATTTGGGTTTTAAATCACAAATACAACTTCCGGAAATAATTAATAAGTTTGATGTTTTTGTATTTCCAACTAAAATGAGGGAGAGCTTAGGTTTGGTGGGACTCGAATCTATGGCCTGCGGTGTTCCAGTAATTGCATCCGATCAGGGTGGAATGTCTGACTATGTTAAGGACGGTGTTAATGGCTTTACTTTCAAATGTGGTGATCACTTAAGTCTTTCAGGCGTGCTTAAGAATTTTTTTAATTTAAGTACTGAGGAGGTTTTGGATATGAAGAAAAATGCTTTGGAAACTGCGGAAGTATTTTCTAGCAATAATGTTAAAAACAATATGATCGCAAATTTGATTTCAATTAAAAATAAATGAAAAACGCTATTCTTCTTCAAGGAAAATTTTTACTTGTTCAAATTTTGAATACCGTGTATTCACTTTTACCATTTTTTACCCTAAAAAAAATTCTTTTACAATGTGTAGGTATTAAGATTGGGCATAAATCCTGTATTCATAGAGGAGTTAAATTTT
Source organism: Pedobacter roseus (assembly GCF_014395225.1). Taxonomy (NCBI): domain Bacteria; kingdom Pseudomonadati; phylum Bacteroidota; class Sphingobacteriia; order Sphingobacteriales; family Sphingobacteriaceae; genus Pedobacter; species Pedobacter roseus. The sequence continues at coordinate 4,974,950 of NZ_CP060723.1, read as the reverse complement.
TTCATATTGGAAATTTGTCTTTGGGAAATAATTCTGTCATAAATTTTGGGTGTTATCTGGATAATAGAAGAAATATAACCATTGGTAATAATGTTTCAATTTCTCATAATACAAAAATATACACATTAGGGCATGCAATAGATTCTCCAGATTTTTGCACGCAAGGTAAGCCTGTTATAATAAAGGATAATGCATGTATTTTCGCAAATGTTCTGATAATGCCTGGCGTTGTAATAGGAGATGGGGCTGTAATATTACCTGGATCAGTTGTAACGAAATCAGTTGGTGAAATGGAGGTAGTTGGTGGCAATCCGGCAAAATTTCTTCGTAAAAGAAATACCACCTTGGAATATTCGATTGACTATTCTTACTGGTATGCACTTTAGTGGTTATTTTATGATGATTACGAAAGAAAAGTTCTTAGGTTACAATTTTATAGTTTCTAAAGATATTAAGCAAGTTGCATTAAGTATTTTTGAATATCACAATAGTAATGAGATCCATCTATTGCCAATAATTTTCACCCCAAATGTTGATTATATTGTCAAACTTGACATTGCTAAGTATCATGAATTAAGAGAGCGCCTTAAACAATCCGCTTTTATTCTACCAGATGGACAACCAATAATTTGGGCATCCAAATTATCAAAAGGTAATATAACTAATCGTTTAGCAGGAAGTGATCTTTTTAGCCACCTTTATTCACTCGTTAAAAGAAATCAAATACCATCTTTGTTCATAACTTCCGGAGATAACGTTTCGAAATTTTATGAAAAAGATTTTCCTGGATGCCATATCTTGACCTTACCTTACATAGATGCGGAAGACAATAATGGGTTTAAAAAAATAGCAGATCTAAGCGTCGATCTTATCATTAAACATGACATTAAATTTGTTTTTATTGGAATTAGTTTTCCTAAACAAGATAAAATCGCTTTAGGCATTTTTGATGAATTAAAAGCAAGCGGATACGAGAATATTCCTATACTTGCTTTAATCGGTGCGAGTCTTGAATTTGAAGCTAAAATCAAAAAGAGAGCTCCAATGATTTTTCAGAAACTAGGATTAGAGTGGTTTTATCGGTTTTTGATGGAACCTAAAAGGCTTTTTAAAAGATATTTTATTGACAGTTTTAAATTTATAAATATAGTTAAAGCTAATAAAAAAAGTGAGTTATAGATAGCAATGACAAAATTAATTACTACCATTCATTATGGCTTAAGGTGTAGCTTTAGTTTTTAATGAAACGGACAAAATATTTTCCCAACAATTTATTATTGTATTAACTTATTAACAATCTAAAATTGTTAAAATACTAGTTGTAGAATCAAAAATCGATGTAGGTAACCAGAGAAATGATCTCCTCTAATTGTAACAGATGACCGAACATTAGTTTTAACTTTAATTAAAACAGATGGAATACTAGAAAGGGATAACCTAAATAATGTTTGTTTCCAATAAAAAAGCTAATTTTGAGATTTGACGTCATTAAATGTTTTAGTGAGAAAAAGGTCTTGATTTCGTTTTTAATCCTAACTTATGAATTAAAATATTACTAGAAATAACATTATATTGTTAGCGTTTATCGCAGAGCCACTTTATTGTCATTTTGTGGAAGTATTTATGGAGCTATTTGTTATTCTAATTTCGGTAACGCTAAAATCAAATAAATTCAATGGTCGAATTTAGAGAACCCATGATTCAAACACACAATATTCTGAATATTAATTTGCAAACTTTGGGGCAGAGCGCTTTGCTACTACTACTGCTGATGACTTTTTAATATTAAATTGAGGGGCAAGTACTGCTGTTATTTTGTGAGCAAAAAAATATATGTGTATGGCAGATAGGGAGGTGAAGTTAGAACATGAATTAAGAAATTATTTAAATAATATGAGTAAAATTGAAATTGGAGTAGTTGTGAATTATTACAACCCAACTAGAAATAAAAGTTTAATTTATCAGACATTATTATCGGCCCTGTCTTATAAAGGTAGTAAAGTTTGTACAGTAATAATTGTAGACGGCAGCGGTTTTGAAGATGAATTTTTAAAGAATACTGCATTTGAAAATGGGATGATATATTTAGCAAGTGACAGGAAATTGAAATTTGCTGAAGGATATAATAATGGAATAGATTTTTTTGTCAATCAGGAAGATATAAAATATATTATTCTCTCTGCAAATGATATCATAGTACCCGAATCATTACCAACAGATCTTCTAACCGCTTATTTAACTAACGGTAATGTTGGATGTGTAATTCCTTATCTCACAAAAGGCGATTATTATCTTCAGAACGAGTATTTTTTATTTAAAAATCGCTTTGTACCATTAATGACTTTAAACTGCAATTTTTTCAGTAAGGAAGATCTAATATCTATTGGAAGGGTACCTGAATATCTAAGTGGTTATTTTAATGATGTGGTGATGTCTCACCGCCTCCATCAAATTGGTAAACGGATATTGATTGCAAAAAATGTATTAGCTATACATTTGTTAAGTAAAACCGTGGCAATTTCTTCAAGCGCATCTTATGATGCAGATTGGTTAATATTTAAAGAGCAGCATAGCGAGCTCACATCTGGAAGTACATTTGTAATCAATGCAAAAAAATTTAGTTCTGGGAAAATCGAACATTTTTTTTCATTACTAATGGGTATGATGCCTGGAGTTAAAGCAAAAAGGAATTTGGAAAAACTATACTACGTAGTTTACGGAATAGAAGCCTTTTTTTTTAAACTTATGAAAAATGTTATACCTAGGAGTTGGTTTAAAGCATAAAGCTCTATTTAGCAAGAAACATATTAAATTTGAAGCCAAAAATAAATAGGGCCGAAGGCTTAAGAATTACTTACGAGTATTTTAAATCTCTTCCAAAAGAAACTTTGAAAAAATAGAACATAAAGACTTTATACATTATAACCGTTAATAAATGACTATAAAAACAAATACATTTATCCTAATTATGGCTGGAGGAGTTGGTTCTCGCTTTTGGCCAAAAAGCCGCAATCATTTTCCTAAGCAATTTATAGATATCTTAGGAATAGGCAAATCTTTATTGCAGCTAACTTACGAGCGCTTTCTAACTATCTGTCCTAATGATCAAATATTTATTCTAACCAACGAAACTTATGCAGATTTGGTTGCAGCGCAATTACCTGAAGTTTTAAAGGAAAACATCCTTTTAGAACCTAGTAGAAATAACACCGCACCTTGCATAGCTTATGCAACATACAAGATTAGTAAGCTAAATCCGGATGCCAATATTGTAGTAGCCCCTTCAGATCATTTAATTTTAAAGGAAGATGTATTTTTGAATAAGATCGCACAAGCGCTGGGTTTTAGTTCGAAGAATGATGCCTTGTTAACATTAGGGATTAGCCCAACCAGACCTGATACTGGTTATGGTTACATCCAATATCAAGATTCGAGTATCGAGAATCAAGGGGTGCCGAGTGAAATTAAAAAGGTAAATGCCTTTATGGAAAAGCCCGTTTTAGCTAAGGCAGAGGAATATTTACTAAGTGGGGATTATGTTTGGAATGCCGGGATTTTTATCTGGTCGGCAAGTTCATTAAAGAAAGCCTTTGAGCAACATGCTCCTGAAATTGCTACAATGTTTGAAAGCGGTTTATCTTTTTATAATACACCAAACGAGGTCAAATTCATTGTTGAAAATTATCCATCAAGTCCTAATATTTCGATTGATTATGCGATCCTGGAAAAAGCAGATAATGTTTATACCATTCCTGCCGACATTGGCTGGTCGGATTTGGGCACATGGGCATCATTACATGCTATAGGGGAAAAAGATGCTGATAATAATATGGTCAATTTGGAAAAGATTCATTTAAAAGATACTTCGAACTGTATTATTCATTTGCCGAATGACAAAGCTGCCGTAATTAGGGGCTTAGATAACTATATTGTGGTTGATGATGGCGAAATATTGTTGATTTATCCCAAATCCGATGAACAAGAGATTAAACAGGTTGCTAAGGATATGGTGATTCAACATGGAATGCAGTATTCATAATTACAGAAATTAAAGATCGTTTGCAAAGTTTACAGAAATTGTAAACTTTTTTTGTATCTACCTATGGGATGAATTTATCGACTATTACTAGAAGCATAAATACTCCTCTTTCTTTAGCTTTATGTAAATCTTATATTGCGTGATTATTACTGATTTTTATTTTGGTAATGATTATTTAACTTTGAATTTAGATTTTGGGCATCAATTTTGTTCATTATGATTCATTTAAAACAAAAGCAATAGATAAATGTTTTAGTTTTCCCTTTAAGCCTATGCAAACACGTTACTTATTTATACTCAAATATATTTTACCGATTACTGACCTGATTATGGTCAATATTGTGTACTTTTTTGCCTACGAATTTACCGCTTATATGGGGAAAGCGGTAAGTTCTGAATTGCAATGGCATTATATTGTGGTTTGTAATCTGATCTGGATTGTGAGCACTACAAGTTTTGGTTTGTATAGTGAATATGGATCGCGTAGGATTGAGCGCATCTATCGCGGAACCTGGAAAAGTGTCGTTTTACACGCGGTTTTATTTTCTATCTACCTTTTCTTCTCTAAACAAAATGATTTCTCCAGATCTTTTTTAGTGATTTTTTATGGCATGTTAGCCATTTTGTTTTTGGTGAACCGCTTTATTGGTACCTCTTTTCAGTTTTTATTATTTAACCATCTACGAGGTGTTAAGTCTGTAGCGATTATGGGTAATAATGCTACGGGTTTGCAATTGGCGAGCTATTTCGAAAAGCAGCGCTATATTGAATTTCATGGTTTTATTAATGATATGCCGGAGGATTATTTAGACCGTAACGGTCAGATTTCTGATATGGTTGGGCGGCAGTTTAAAATGGCGGTTGATAAAGGCATTAAAGATATTTATGTTACCATTGCACCGGAACGGATGGCAGATATGAGTCTATTGACTGAAGAGGCTGAGCGCCAATGTGTACGCTTAAAGTTTATTCCTGATATTAGCGGTGCCTTATTATCGCCCTATACGGTAAGTTATTTGGGGAACGAGTTCCCCGTGATTTCTTTACGTTCTGAGCCACTAGAGAAAATACACAACCGCTTTAAAAAACGGGCAATTGATGTAGTGTTTAGTGGTTTGGTGATTCTTTTCGTGCTAAGCTGGTTGTATCCAATTATTGCCTTGTTAATTAAAATGCAAAGTAAAGGCCCTGTGTTATTTAAACAGCTGCGAAGTGGGAGAGATGATGAACCTTTCTGGTGTTTTAAATTTAGAAGCATGCGCATGAATGCCGATAGCGATAAAAAACAGGCGAGTAAAAACGATGATCGGATTACGCCTATTGGAAAGTTTTTAAGAAAATCTAGCTTAGATGAACTGCCACAGTTTTTTAATGTATTTATGGGGCATATGAGTGTGGTAGGCCCCCGTCCGCATATGTTAAGCCATACCGAACAGTACAAGGGTATCGTAGACCAATTTATGGTTCGTCACTTTTTAAAACCAGGAATTACAGGTTGGGCACAGGTAAACGGCTACCGTGGCGAAACTAAGGAAGATTACAAAATGGTAAAACGAGTGGAACACGATATCTGGTATTTAGAGAATTGGAGTGCCATGCTGGATGTGAAGATTATCTTTATGACCGTAATTAATATGGTTAAAGGTGAAGAGAATGCTTTTTAATTACATTATTTGATGAATACAAGACCAACCCTAATTATTCTTGCAGCAGGAATGGCCAGTCGATATGGGGGGAACAAACAAACAGAATCTTTCGGTCCTGGTGGTGAAACTATTATGGAATATTCTATTTATGATGCCATCAGGACAGGATTTGGCAAGGTGGTTTTTATCATCCGCGAAGAATTTGCTGAAGCCTTTGCTGCGCAAATTGAGCACAAATTAAGCGGAAAAATTGAGATCGATTATGCTTTTCAATCGCTGGAAAGCTTTAGCAATGATATTGAATTTTCAAAAGAAAGAACAAAACCTTTTGGTACTGCACATGCGCTACTTTGTTGCAAGGGTAAGGTGAGTGAACCTTTTGCTGTAATTAACGCCGATGACTTTTATGGTTTTGATGCCTTTAATAAAGCCCATACATTTTTAACCCAAGAGATTCAGGATAATTTATTCGCCTGCTTAGGATACGAATTAAAGAATACCGTAAGCGAGTTTGGCGCGGTTACCAGAGGAGAGATCCAGACCAATGCCGCAGATGAAATTGTCTCCATCAATGAAAGAAGGGAGATTATTTTAAAAGCTGGAAAAATAATTAGCCTGGAAAAGGATCAAAGTGAGATTTTAAATAAAGGTACTAAGGTGAGTATGAACTTTTTCTGTTTTACACCAAGTTTTATTGACTGGATGGAGGATAAGTATTACGAGTTCTTATCAGTAAATAAAGATGAGCTTAAAACGGAGTTCCTTATACCAGAAGTTGCTGATCAGTTGATTAGAACTGGTGAAGCTCGTATCAAAGTTATCGCTACAGATTCCAAATGGTTCGGTGTTACTTTTAAAGAAGATGCAGCTCTAGTGAAGGAAGAGCTGTTAAAACTTTCTAATGCACAAACGTATCCTGTTGATCTTTGGGATTTAAATATTCCAATAACATTATTATAGATTTTTAAGCCCGTAAGGGCTTTTCTTTTATTGAACTTTGACAAAGAGCATTAAATTGATAATTAATAACGTTCTTTGCCGTTTGAATTAAAAATTTACCAGATGAAGAAAATCTTATTCCTCCTATTTTTAGTCTTTTCCATTTACAAAGTGAAAGCCCAGGTTGTTTATCAACCTTACTCTTATCAATTTTATCAGAAACTGAGTAGCGAGATTTATAATCCAAATTCACGTATTCATAGCGCTTTAAAGCCTTTTTTTATCGATGATAGCTTGCTGAGAGATAAAAGTAACCTACTATTGAGTGTTGGAGTAGATTCGAGTAGGCATTCCTGGGTGTCACGTAAATTATTTCAAGAACATTTATTGGATATACAAAAAGAAGACTATACTATATATGCCGACTTTTTGCCGGATTTCCAAATTGGTAGAGACTTTTCAGGCAAACAGAATGTTTGGTTAAATACCAGAGGATACCAGGTGGGAGGAACAGTTGGCAAAAAGTTCTCCTTTTATACTAGTGGTTTCGAAAATCAGGGGCAATTCTCACAATATTATAATAATTATGTAAACACAAGCAAAGTTGTTCCAGGTCAATCTTATAACCGTGCTTACGGCTTTAATGCTGGTAAGACTTCGTTAGACTGGTCTTATGTTACCGCAACAGTATCTTATACACCCATAAAATATTTGAATATTACTGCAGGTTATGATAAAACTTTTATTGGTGATGGCTATCGCTCTTTACTATTGTCTGATTTTTCGTCTCCAGCCCCTCTCCTCAAATTAACAGCGAATTTAGGTAATGTACAATATATGGCCATGTGGACTTCAATGCAAGATCCAGGAGCAAATAAATTATCTTATGATGCCGGTAACCGTAAAAAGGGCGGAGTTTTTCATTACTTGGATTGGAACGTAAATAATCGATTATCTGTCGGATTCTTTGATTCAATTATATGGGCGCAAACTGATGATACTGGTAACAAACGAGGTTTTGATTGGGGCTATGCTAACCCAATAATCTTTTTAAGACCTGTTGAAGCTTCGAGTGGCTCACCAGATAATGCTTTATTGGGCTTTACGGCCAAATATAAATTTGCTAAAGAATTGGTTGCTTATGGACAGTTTTCTTTAGATGAGTTTGAAGCTAAAAATTTCTTTTCTAGCTCTGGAAGCTCTAGAAATAAATATGGCTGGCAGTTGGGTTTTAGAGGAGCAGATGTTTTTAAGGTTGAAGGACTAAATTATTTGTTAGAGTATAATACTGCTAAGCCATATACATTTTCTTCAAGAACACGCATCGGCAATTACGCAAACTATAATGAGCCTTTAGCTCACCCAATGGGTGCTAACTTTAGAGAATTAATTGGACTATTAAATTATTCTTACAAACGTTTTGATTTTAGTGGCGAATTATTGTACGCTAAATATGGTTTAGATGAAGCTGGAAAAAATTACGGTAAAAATATTTTTGAACCTTACACAGATGCAGTGCAGTCGACAGGGAATTATACTACCCAAGGTATCCGTACGGATCTTTTCTATGCAGAGGGAAGGGTAGCTTATGTAATTAACCCGAAATATAATTTACGCTTAGAATTGGGGGGTATATTGAGACGCGAAAGCAACAGCTTCGGTAAAAACAATACAGGGCTAATCACGTTCGGTTTGCGCAGTTCGTTCAGAAACTTATATAGCGATTTTTAATGAAATGTTATCAAATTTCAAAGCCTCAGTTAAAAATAACTGAGGCTTTTTATTTATTTAAATAATTACATCATCCATCTTACATTTTCCACTTAAGATGAGCGCTAGCGAGTTTTCCTACCCTGCCATACTATCGGTAGTTCTCTTTACCGCAACTTTCCTAACCGCCTTAATAATTGCATTTTTATCATAACCACATTCTGCCCAAAGTTCGGCCTGTTCGCCATGTTCGATAAAATGGTCAGGAATACCTAAGCGGACTACATTTGCATTGTAACCATGATCGGCCATAAATTCTAATACTGCAGAGCCTACACCACCAGGGAGCGAACCATCTTCTACCGTAATCACATATTTATATTTAGTAAATACTTCATGCAATAAAGCTTCATCTAAAGGTTTTACAAAACGTAGATCGTAATGTGCCGGATAAAAGCCTTCGCTGTTCAGTTCAGCACGCGCTTCTATTGCAAAATTACCTACGTGGCCGATGGTTAATAAAGCTACATCTTCCCCATCGCATATTTTACGTCCTTTGCCGATTTCCAATGCTTTGAAAGGTCTCTTCCAATCGGGCATTACACCGTTACCACGGGGATAACGGATTACAAATGGACCGATATTTTCCTGTTGAGCAGTGAACATCAGGTTGCGTAACTCTTCTTCATTCATAGGAGAAGAAATTACTAAATTTGGAATACAGCGCATATAAGCAATGTCATAGGCACCATGATGCGTCGCACCATCAGCACCAGCCAGGCCGGCCCTATCTAAACAGAATACAACATTTAGTTTTTGTATAGCCACATCATGGATAACCTGATCATAAGCCCTTTGCATAAAGCTTGAGTAGATGTTACAGAAAGGAACTAATCCCTGTGTCGCTAAACCAGCCGAAAACGTCACCGCATGTTGTTCGGCAATCCCCACATCAAATGCACGATTTGGCATCGCTTTCATCATAATATTTAATGATGATCCTGATGGCATTGCTGGCGTAATTCCTACAATTTTATCATTAACCTCCGCCAGTTCTACCATGGTATGCCCAAAAACATCCTGATATTTTGGCGGCTGTGGTTTATCTGGAATGCTTTTTTTGATCTCTCCGGTAATCTTGTCAAAAAGTCCAGGTGAATGCCATATTGTTTGATCTTTTTCTGCCAGGGCGAAACCTTTACCTTTCACCGTAATACAGTGAAGAAGTTTTGGGCCGGGAATGGCAGATAAATCCTTTATCGTTTGGGCCAAACGCTTTACGTCGTGACCATCAACAGGGCCAAAATACCTAAAGTTTAAAGCCTCAAACAAATTACTTTGTTTGAGTAGCGTTCCTTTAATGCTTTTCTCTATTTTCTTAACATACTTATGTGCATTTGGACCTAATTTAGAAAGCCCGGCCAGTACGTGAGAAATATCATCACGGAAACGGTTGTATGATTTAGAAATGGTGATGCTGGTTAAATATTCTTTAAGTGCACCCACATTCGGGTCGATAGACATGCAATTATCATTCAGGATAACCAGCACGTTACTATTTTCGATTCCGGCATGGTTTAATCCTTCAAAGGCCAGACCTGCGGTCATGGCCCCATCACCAATAATGGCAACGTGCTGTCTGTCTGTTTCGCCTTTTAGTTGCGAAGCTACAGCCATACCCAGCGCAGCCGAAATTGAAGTAGAGGAGTGACCAACGCCAAAAGTATCGTACTCACTCTCCGAAATTTTCGGGAAACCACTGATACCTTTATAGACACGGTTAGTATGGAACAAATCCCTACGGCCGGTCAAGATTTTATGGCCGTAAGCCTGATGGCCTACATCCCAAACCAATTTGTCATATGGGGTATTTAGTGCATAGTGCAAGGCTACTGTTAGTTCAACAACACCTAAACTGGAAGCGAAATGGCCTCCGTTAACACTTACTACATCAATAATGTACTGTCGTAATTCCTGGCTTATTTGTTCTAAGTCGGATTCACTAAATTGCTTTAAATCAGCAGGATAGTTGATTTTAGATAATAGGGGGCCAGCTTTTACTTGCATTCGAAATTTATGGTAAAAAACAAGATACAAAGTAAGGTATTTTTGTTTTAATATAGAAACGAAAAATAGCGGTTTATTCTTGATGGTTAAGCGGTTAGTGTTTAGCAGGTTAGAGTTGCGTTATAAACGTTTAGCGTTTGTGTTAAGTGGATAGCAGTAAGTGATAATGGTATAGTATTTTCGATTAGTCTTTAACTGTTAGGACCTGAAAAATTTCATTATGTTTGTCCTTTCACATGCAGGCAGAGAATTTTGAAATAAAACTTCCGGTATTCGAAGGACCCTTCGATTTGTTGCTGTTCTTTATAGAGCGCGATGAACTGAGTATTCAGGATGTAGAGATCGCGAAGATTACAAACGACTTTTTAGCTTACATTCATCAACTCCTTGCGCTAAACGTTGAGGTGGCGAGCGAATTCATTTTGGTGGCCGCAACTTTGATGCGCATTAAATCTAAAATGCTTTTGCCTAGGATTGAGGTTGATGAAGCTGGAAATGAAATTAATGCAGAACAGGACCTGATTGCGAGGCTTATTGCTTATAAACAGTTCAAATCTGCTGCAGAAGAGATGAAGGGCTTTGAAGAGGAGCGTCTAAAACAAGACCACAGGGGAAACATCGCTTTCGATTTGACCCAAGCCGCTGCATCTTCTTCTCACCAGGATGAACTTTTGTCATTAGACCTTTATAAGCTTTTAACCGTTTACCACCGCACGATGCAGAAATATGAACTGCGCAGTGAAGAGGTTAAGCATACTGTCGTACAATATCCCTACACCATAGAGCAACAGAAACATTTTATTGCGAACCTGCTCGATATCAACAAACAGATCGATTTTGCACTGGTGCTTAAAAACTCGGAGAATAAAGTGCATTTCGTTTATAATTTCCTGGCTATTTTAGAAATGTTGCAACAACAAATCGTAGAGATCACCATTGGGAGCGGCTTTAACAACTTTAATGTGAAAGCATTATCCTAATACGACATAAATTAAATTTGAAATCCTTACTTTTGCCAAAAAAATACAAACCTCATATAACAATGACACGCGACAACCAAATTTTTGAACTTATCGATAAAGAATTAAACCGCCAAGAGCATGGTTTAGAGCTTATTGCATCAGAAAACTTTGTAAGCAAGCAGGTAATGGAAGCTGCCGGATCGGTACTAACCAATAAATATGCTGAAGGCTTACCAGGAAAACGTTACTATGGCGGTTGCCAGGTAGTAGATGTGGTAGAGCAAATTGCGATCGATAGGGCAAAAGAATTGTTCGGTGCAGCGTGGGTAAACGTTCAGCCACACTCTGGCGCACAGGCCAATGCAGCTGTAATGCTTGCTATTTTGCAACCAGGTGATAAAATATTAGGTTTTGATCTTTCTCATGGAGGTCACTTAACACACGGTTCGCCAGTTAACTTTTCAGGTAAATTATATCAACCATTCTTTTATGGTGTTGAAAAGGAAACCGGACTGATCGATTATAAAAAGTTAGAAGAAGTAGCTTTAGCTGAAAAACCAAAATTGATCATCTGCGGTGCATCTGCTTATTCTCGCGAGTGGGATTATGCATTTATCCGTTCAGTAGCTGATAAAATTGGTGCTTTGGTTTTGGCAGATATTTCTCACCCTGCAGGTCTGATTGCTAAAGGTTTGTTGGCCAATCCGCTTCCACATTGCCATATCGTAACTACAACAACCCACAAAACTTTACGTGGCCCACGTGGCGGTATGATTATGATGGGACAGGATTTCGAAAATCCATGGGGACTAAAAACACCAAAAGGAGAAATTCGTTTGATGAGTAATTTGCTTGATATGGCTGTTTTTCCAGGTACGCAAGGCGGTCCGTTGGAACATATTATTGCAGCAAAAGCAGTAGCCTTTGGTGAAGCTTTAAGCGAGGAATACGGAATTTACATTAAACAGGTTGCCGCTAATGCGCAGGCTATGGCCAAAGCATTTGTAGCTAAAGGTTACGGTATTATTTCGGGTGGTACTGATAACCACTTAATGTTGATCGATCTTCGCAATAAAAATATCACCGGTAAAGTCGCTGAGAATGCTTTAGAAAAAGCAGAAATCACAGTGAATAAAAACATGGTGCCTTTTGACGATAAATCACCATTTGTAACTTCAGGAATTCGTGTAGGTACTGCTGCCATTACTACCCGTGGTTTAAAAGAGGCTGAAATGGGACAGATCGTGGAATTAATCGATAGGGTTTTAACCAACCCTGAAGATGAAACCAATTTAAGCACAGTAAAAGCTGAAGTAATTAAATTGGTGAGTGCATTTCCACTTTACAAATAAGCACACCTAATTCGATTTAGTACTCATACACTAAAAGCAGTTACATTAATTTGTAGCTGCTTTTTTTATTAGTCAAAGTTCTTTATGTGGTAATGCTATAAAACAAACGTTTGTTTTATATATTTGATGAATTAATGTGATATAATTTATGTGTGGAATAGTAGGCTATATTGGCTATAGAGAAGCTTGGCCAATTGTATTAAAAGGTCTTAAAAGATTAGAGTATCGTGGTTATGATAGTGCCGGTATAGCACTAATGAATAATGATGGTCAGCATATTTATAAAAAAGCAGGGAAAGTTGCTGTTTTGGAAGAGTTTGCTGAAAACGAGGACAGATCGGGAACAAGTGGTATGGGGCACACTCGTTGGGCTACGCATGGTGTTCCTTCTGACCGCAACTCCCACCCACATACTTCAAATAACGGTAAGCTTTCTATTATACACAACGGTATTATCGAAAATTATGCTACACTTAAGGAAGAGTTATTCAACCGCGGGCATGAATTTAAAAGTGATACCGATACAGAGGTATTGATTCATCTGATTGAGGAAATTCAAAAAATTGAACAAATTGATCTTCTAGAAGCTGTTCGATTGGCTTTGCACGAGGTAAATGGCGCTTACGCCATTGTTATTATGGATAAAGACCATCCCGATCGTTTAATCGCCGCCAGAAAAGGCAGTCCGATGGTAATTGGTGTGGGACAAGGAGAATACTTTATTGCTTCGGATGCTACACCTATTATTGAGTATACTAAAAATGTAATTTACCTAAAAGATGGTGAAATTGCATTGATGACCAGGCGGGATCTTCTAATTAAACAGTTAGATAATGTTATCCAAACACCACTTATACAAGAGTTAGAGCTAAAACTCGAAATGCTGGAAAAAGGTGGTTTCGATCACTTTATGTTGAAGGAGATCTATGAGCAACCGCGTTCGATTAAAGATTGTATGCGTGGCCGCATTTATCCAGAAGAGGGTAAAGTGCAACTTGGTGGGATTAAAGAATTTGCAGAGAAATTAAAAAATATAGATCGCATTATCATTGTAGCCTGTGGAACATCGTGGCATGCTGGTTTAGTTGGTGAATATTTAATAGAAGAATATGCCCGTATTCCTGTTGAAGTTGAATATGCTTCAGAATTCAGGTACAGAAATCCAATTATAACGGAGAAGGATGTCGTTATCGCGATTTCACAATCTGGAGAAACCGCTGATACCATGGCTGCCATCGAAATGGCCAAAGAGCGTGGGGCAACCATTTTCGGAATATGTAATGTTGCCGGTGCTTCCATTCCACGTTTAACCCATGCTGGTGTTTATACCCATGCTGGTCCTGAAATTGGTGTAGCCTCTACAAAAGCATTTACGGCGCAGGTAACGGTTTTAACTTTGATGGCCTTTTACATGGCACAACAAAAAGGTACCATTACCACGTCAAAATTAATTGAGCTATTAACCGAACTGGATCATATTCCTGAAAAAATACAGGTTGCTTTAGAATCGAACGATTTGATTAAAGAAGTTGCAGAAAAAATTAAAGATTCTACCAACTGTTTATTCTTAGGCAGGGGAAGTGGTTTCCCTGTAGCGTTAGAGGGAGCTTTAAAACTTAAGGAAATTTCATACATACATGCAGAAGGTTATCCTGCAGCAGAGATGAAACATGGTCCTATTGCTTTAATCGACGAAGAAATGCCGGTAGTGTTTATCGCTACGCAGAATTCATCATACGAAAAAGTGATCAGCAATATACAAGAAGTAAAAGCAAGAAAAGGGAAAGTGATTGCCATTGTAACGCAAGGCGATACCGAAGTGAAGAAAATGGCCGATTATTGTATCGAAATTCCGGATGCTAATGAAGCTTTCTTGCCGCTTTTAGCAACTATTCCACTTCAGTTATTATCGTATCATATTGCGGTAATGCGTGGCTGTAACGTAGATCAGCCAAGAAACCTGGCGAAATCAGTAACCGTAGAATAATTACAACAAAACAAATAGATAAGCAGTTGCATTAATTTGTAGCTGCTTTTTTGGTTATAATAATATTTAAATACCGACTTCGTTAACTAAGCCTGATCCGATAGGTACCGGATCAACGGATGCCGTTTTGAACGTTATGTTTTTAATATTGGCAAATTAAAATGGTAGGAGGAAAAGCAGGACTGTAGGCCGGCCACGGGCATCAATGTTCACTTTCAAAAAATAATACTACAGGGAATAGATGGATATTCAAAACTAACCTGAAAGAATCGAGCGGCAATCTTAAAATCCCGATAAAAAGTAAAGGGCCGATATCCTTTAGAAGAAATATCGACCCTTACCATCTAAATTAACGCTCTCATATATATAAACGAGATTACTTGACGATTTGTTTTCGGAAAATAAAAAAAAATGATTATTTCTCGTAACTTCCTAAGGTTGAGGGAGAAATTCTTGTGTTGCCTTTTATATCTTTATTAAGGTAACTGGTAAAATAAGGATCGGTACTTAAATCAGCACCTTTCTTTCTGGCCGGACTGTTTACCGAGAGCTCAAAATTTTCCATTTCCTTGTTGATAAAGGATGGGTCAATATTCAAAATATTACCGTTGCTGTTATAAGTACTGTTGGTAGATCGGATTAAATTGCTCCATAAATTAACCTGAACTGCTGCGGCGGTCTTCTTTTGAATGTCCAATTCATTAGTTAAACTGCCCCAAATAATGTTATTTGTTAAATCTAACTGGAGTTTATTGTAGGTATTCGTAGATAAATAATCTGAAAAGCTTAGGGATGCTGTTTTGCGGGGAAAATTTAAATTATAACCGGCAAATGTATTTTGTTTAAGGTTATAGTTCCCTCCTCCAACAGCATATATAAGGTAATTGCCACAATTGTACATCAGATTATTAAAGGCCAACAGTTCCGAATGGTAACCAATATAGGCTGCTACCTGCATATTTTTGATGATACTATTGCTCAAAATTAATTTAGGATCGGCGTTTGATGATAATGAATCAGAAGTAATCCCTACCGAAGCATTTTTAATTATCGCATTTTTAACTGATCCGTTCCCTGTCCTTTTCAAAAAAATCCCTTTCCATTGGCCTGGCTCTTCAGTATACAGTTTCTCCAATCTATCGCTGCAAAACACCACCGGGTCGGTAACCGTTCCATTAACCCATAAATTTCCTTCTATATTTAAGCTGGCATCCTTATGAAAATATACTTTAGCGCCCGGTTGTATGGTCAGCGATGATCCACTTTTAACCGTTAAAGCCCCGGTTATAATATAAGGTAGCGACTTTGTCCAGGTGGTATTGGCAGCAATGGTTTGACTGTTAATAAATACCGCATTCTGGCCATAAGCTAAAAGATTTACAACCTGTCTATTCCCATTGGTATTTAATATGATCGAATCCTGCACTAAAAATGGCAAATTCTCTGTATTTGGGTTAATGGTAATCTTAACAAATAGATTAACAGAATCCTGACCGTTTATAACCAGGTCATTTTTGTTAAAGGTATTTTCTCCATTAATATTAATGCTAAATGCAGAACCATTCCTTCCGGCTAGCATAATTTCTGAAACCTTTACTGCATCCTTATTATTATTTACGATGGTTAACCGCTTCGTTATAGAACCAATTGATGTAAAAATGGTATCGAAAAGCAATTGCGGATTCGCAATAGTTAGTTTTGCTGCTGTATCGGTGGTAATGCGTTCCCCTTTCCGGCAGGCAGATACCAGGCACAAGGTCAATAACACTAAACTTATATTCGAACGCATAAATCAAACTTAGAAAAATGTTTGAGTACTTACAACAGTACCAGAATATAATCAGGTTATTCCGCAAAGGCCAGTGCGGCGATGCTTACTTTTGCGGCTCCACTATTCAATAATTCATTTGCGCAGGCCTCTAAAGTTGCTCCTGTTGTAATTACGTCATCAACCAGTAGGATATGTTTGCCAACGATGCTGGCTTGATCATTTACTTTAAAAACATCCTGCATATTCTCATAGCGGTTGTAGCGGCTCTTTTTGGTTTGGCTTTCGGTAGCATGGTTGCGTAATAAAATTTCTTCACTAAACGCGATCTCCATTTTTTCTGCTATCCCTTCGGCAATAAAACTACATTGGTTATATCCCCTGTGTTTATATTTTTTACGGTGCAGGGGTACCGGAACAATTAGATCAACACTTTCATAAAGTACACTAGCCTTTAACCTTTCGCCAAGCATATTCCCCAAAAGTACGCCAACATCCGTCCTGCCATTGTATTTCAGGTTATGGATCAGGTTTTGCACCTTAGCCCCTTTTCTAAAATACAACATAGCCATTGCAGCATGCATTGGTACCCTCCCCATAATTGTTTGGCCACTCTGTTTTCTGCATGTTGATGGTAATCGGTAAAAGGCAGATCGTAAAGGCATTTCGTGCAGATTAAATGCTCGCTATGGTACAGCGCTACACCACAAGCGTTGCAGAGGTTTGGAAATAGCAAACCAAATAAATCATCACACCATTGTTTAACCAGTAACATATAACTAATTTATAAAATATTTGGATAACTTCCGAAGTTACATAAATCTAGGCGTTGGAGAACTTCGGTAAGTCTAGCTATTTTTTCAGCAAAGCAGGTTTCGTGCTACTATATAAGCATGTTCCCGCTATCCGCTTCAAAGCCTTGGTTCGTTCCTCACCTTCGTGTTTTCCGCTGCTATCGGGTTTAGGTGGCGGAGGGCGGGAGTTATTTACGAAGTTTCTAAAGGCAGAGCGTCGGGGGAACTTCATAAGTCTTTAGGCTTATTATATGCTTTATATATATAAGCCTATTATGTTTTCAAGACCTGATCGGTTTGATAAACCCGTGCTAAACACCTATTCTTCCAAAAAGTTTTAAGCGCAGCGAAACTTTTTGTTGCTGTAAACCATCAACTTACGTAATACCGTGCAATATTCCATGCAAAACCTTTGGACGGAAGGATATTTTTCCTACTTTTGCATCCCGCTTCGGAGGAAGGGTTTTAGTTGAAAGGATGGCTTAGAGAGATGGAGTGCAGGATTTATTTTAAAATAAATATTGCGGAAGAGAAAAAGATTGCTACCTTTGCAGCCCGGTTCGGAAGGACGGAAAGCTGGTTAACACCAGCATATTGAAATAGGGGGAAGAAGAAAAAGAAGGCTAAAAAAATAAAATTTATTTTATTTGGAAGTTCGGAAAAGATCCTTACCTTTGCACTCCCAACCGAAAGGAAGGGCGAAAAAGTTGAAGCAGCGGATGTTGCACAAACAACAAAACAAGATTGAAAATACCGGCACGAAGATAAAGACTAACAAGACTTTAACGGAGTAAAGGTTTAACAATATAAAGATCGGCCGTGAGGTTTACCAGATCAATAAGTTCTTAAAAGAGATGTCAATGTAGCGTAGCGGGGTAATGGAGTACTAATCAAAGTACATGATTATTTTGCTTTATTTTAAAGGTGGTGTCTAACAGACAACATAACAAAAAGAAGACTATTTTTAACAATAGTTAAAACTGGTCAGCATCTTACAACACATTTTACAATGGAGAGTTTGATCCTGGCTCAGGATGAACGCTAGCGGCAGGCCTAATACATGCAAGTCGAACGATAGATAGAAGCTTGCTTTTATCGAAAGTGGCGCACGGGTGCGTAACGCGTATGCAACCTACCTTAATCTGGGGATAGCCCGGAGAAATCCGGATTAACACCGCATAAAAACACAGGATAGCATTATCCAATGTTCAAATATTTATAGGATTGAGATGGGCATGCGTGTCATTAGCTAGTTGGCGGGGTAACGGCCCACCAAGGCGACGATGACTAGGGGATCTGAGAGGATGGCCCCCCACACTGGTACTGAGACACGGACCAGACTCCTACGGGAGGCAGCAGTAAGGAATATTGGTCAATGGAGGCAACTCTGAACCAGCCATGCCGCGTGCAGGAAGACTGCCCTATGGGTTGTAAACTGCTTTTATCCGGGAATAAACCTACTTACGTGTAAGTAGCTGAATGTACCGGAAGAATAAGGATCGGCTAACTCCGTGCCAGCAGCCGCGGTAATACGGAGGATCCAAGCGTTATCCGGATTTATTGGGTTTAAAGGGTGCGTAGGCGGCCTGTTAAGTCAGGGGTGAAAGACGGTAGCTCAACTATCGCAGTGCCCTTGATACTGATGGGCTTGAATGGACTAGAGGTAGGCGGAATGAGACAAGTAGCGGTGAAATGCATAGATATGTCTCAGAACACCGATTGCGAAGGCAGCTTACTATGGTCTTATTGACGCTGAGGCACGAAAGCGTGGGGATCAAACAGGATTAGATACCCTGGTAGTCCACGCCCTAAACGATGAACACTCGCTGTTGGCGATACACAGTCAGCGGCTAAGCGAAAGCGTTAAGTGTTCCACCTGGGGAGTACGCCCGCAAGGGTGAAACTCAAAGGAATTGACGGGGGCCCGCACAAGCGGAGGAGCATGTGGTTTAATTCGATGATACGCGAGGAACCTTACCCGGGCTTGAAAGTTAGTGAATGATCTAGAGATAGATCAGTCCGCAAGGACACGAAACTAGGTGCTGCATGGCTGTCGTCAGCTCGTGCCGTGAGGTGTTGGGTTAAGTCCCGCAACGAGCGCAACCCCTATGTTTAGTTGCCAGCACGTCATGGTGGGGACTCTAAACAGACTGCCTGTGCAAACAGAGAGGAAGGAGGGGACGACGTCAAGTCATCATGGCCCTTACGTCCGGGGCTACACACGTGCTACAATGGATGGTACAGAGGGCAGCTACATAGCAATATGATGCGAATCTCACAAAGCCATTCACAGTTCGGATTGGGGTCTGCAACTCGACCCCATGAAGTTGGATTCGCTAGTAATCGCGTATCAGCAATGACGCGGTGAATACGTTCCCGGGCCTTGTACACACCGCCCGTCAAGCCATGGAAGCTGGGGGTACCTAAAGTATGTAACCGCAAGGAGCGTCCTAGGGTAAAACCGGTAACTGGGGCTAAGTCGTAACAAGGTAGCCGTACCGGAAGGTGCGGCTGGAATACCTCCTTTCTGGAGTAGCACCGCCTACCCGCAACGCAACATGATATTTCAAATAAGGTAGAAGGTAGAGGGTAATAAGGCTGAAGGTCTTAATACTTGATACTGAATACTTTTAAAAAACAAAAGAAACACCCAGAAGAAAACGGTGGGCATACTATAAAGGTATAGCGCAACGGAGACAAGAAGGGTAAGCCAAAAAGGGAAGCAGTAGCGGTAAGATACTATATACTGCGACTAAGTAAAGCCTACCTTAAACAAGAAGTCCCGTAGCTCAGCCTGGTTAGAGCACTACACTGATAATGTAGGGGTCTCCAGTTCAAATCTGGACGGGACTACATTTAAATCCTTTTGGGGATTAGCTCAGCTGGCTAGAGCGCCTGCCTTGCACGCAGGAGGTCAACGGTTCGACTCCGTTATTCTCCACAGAATACATACCTTATTATCGGGATAGATAATATACATTGACATAAAGATTAAGAAAGAAGAAAACGCCACGGGGCACATACAAATAAAAGTATGAAACGGTTCGAGACCGCAGTTTTTTACTAACGAAGCTGGAACGAAGCTTAGGTTGGGGACAATGAAACCCTCCGCCTTTATACCTTCGGCCTTCAGGTTCAGTAAAGTTCTTTGACATATTGGAAGAAGTTAAAAAAGAAGAGCAAACAACAATAGGCGACTGTTGTGTTTGTGCTCACTTAAAGGGATCGCAAGAGACCAATAAGTATGAGACATCATAACAAGAGCAAAAAAAGCATACCATACGGCGCAAAAGGCGTATGAGTAGAAGAAAGTAATAAAGAGTACACGGGGGATGCCTTGGCTCTCAGAGGCGATGAAGGACGTGATAAGCTGCGATAAGCTTCGGGTATTTGCAAATAGGAATTAATCCGAAGATTTCCGAATGGGGCAACCCGGCATGTTGAAGACATGTCACATATAATGAGCAAACCTGCCGAACTGAAACATCTAAGTAAGCAGAGGAAGAGAAAATAACAATGATTTCCTAAGTAGTGGCGAGCGAAAGGGAAAGAGCCCAAACCATTAATGTTACGGCATTAGTGGGGTTGTAGGACTACGATGTGTCATTAGCAAACAGAAGTGGAATGGGATGGGAAGCCCAGCGATACACGGTGATAGCCCGGTACACGTATAGAATGCTAGGCTAGTAGTATCCTGAGTACCGCGAGGTCGGAGACGCCTTGTGGGAATCTGCCGGCACCATCCGGTAAGGCTAAATACTCCTGAGAGACCGATAGTGAACCAGTACCGTGAGGGAAAGGTGAAAAGAACCCCGAACAGGGGAGTGAAATAGAACCTGAAACCGTGTACTTACAAGCGGTCGGAGCATCCAAGTGGTGTGACGGCGTGCCTTTTGCATAATGAGCCTACGAGTTACTCCTCTCTGGCAAGGTTAAGTGCTTCAGGCACGGATCCGAAGCGAAAGCGAGTCTGAATAGGGCGTATAGTCAGAGGGGGTAGACGCGAAACCTTGTGATCTACCCATGGACAGGTTGAAGGTGCGGTAACACGTACTGGAGGACCGAACCGATAAACGTTGAAAAGTTTCCGGATGATCTGTGGGTAGGGGTGAAAGGCTAATCAAACTGGGAAATAGCTCGTACTCCCCGAAATGTTTTTAGGAACAGCGTGGATATTAAGTTTCATAGAGGTAGAGCTACTGATTGGGTGCGGGGGAGTCAAATCCTACCAAATCCAGACAAACTCCGAATGCTATGAAATATGATCTGCAGTGAGGCGCGGGGTGCTAAGGTCACGCGCCGAGAGGGAAAGAACCCAGACCATCAGCTAAGGTCCCCAAGTTACAGTTAAGTTGAACTAACGAGGTCCGATTGCACAGACAGCTAGGATGTTGGCTTGGAAGCAGCCATTCATTTAAAGAGTGCGTAACAGCTCACTAGTCGAGCGATCGGGCATGGATAATAAACGGGCATTAAACTGTACACCGAAGCTATGGGATTGAAATATATCGGTAGGGGAGCATTCTAGCGACAGCGAAGGTACCTGGTAATGGGTGCTGGAGTTTCTAGAAAAGCAAATGTAGGCATAAGTAACGATAAGGTGGGCGAGAAACCCACCCACCGAAAGGATAAGGTTTCCTGATCAACGCTAATCGGATCAGGGTTAGTCGGGACCTAAGGAGAACCCGAAGGGGAAATTCGATGGACAACTGGTTAATATTCCAGTACTTTTTATAACTGCGATGTGGGGACGGAGTAGTGACACTGCCGCGATCTGACGGAATAGATCGTTAAAGACAGTAGGTATTAGATTGGTAGGCAAATCCGCCAGTCTAGCTGAAAGTCGATAGTACCGCAAGCCTTCGGGTGAGTGGATAGCGCAGGTAATCAGACTTCCAAGAAAAACCGCTAAGCTTCAGGTTATAAAAACCCGTACCGCAAACCGACACAGGTATCCGGGAAGAGGATTCTAAGGTGCTCGAGTGAATCATGGCTAAGGAACTCGGCAAAATGGCCCTGTAACTTCGGGAGAAGGGGCGCTGGCAGCAATGTCAGCCGCAGTGAAAAGGCCCAGGCGACTGTTTAACAAAAACACATGGCTTTGCAAAATCGAAAGATGAGGTATAAGGCCTGACACCTGCCCGGTGCTGGAAGGTTAAGAGGGGATGTCATCCGCAAGGAGAAGCATTGAATCGAAGCCCCAGTAAACGGCGGCCGTAACTATAACGGTCCTAAGGTAGCGAAATTCCTTGTCGGGTAAGTTCCGACCTGCACGAATGGTGTAACGATCTGGGCGCTGTCTCAGCCATGAGCTCGGTGAAATTGTGGTCCCGGTGAAGACGCCGGGTACCCGCAACGGGACGGAAAGACCCCATGCACCTTCACTACAATTTAACATTGACATTGGATACAGGATGTGTAGGATAGGTGGGAGGCTTTGAAGCGGCGTCGCTAGGCGTCGTGGAGCCAACGTTGAAATACCACCCTTTCTGTATTCGGTGTCTAATCCCTTCTTAAGGGAGACATTGTTTGATGGGTAGTTTGACTGGGGTGGTCGCCTCCAAAAAGGTAACGGAGGCTTTCAAAGGTAAGCTCAGTACGCTTGGTAACCGTACGCGGAGTGCAATAGCATAAGCTTGCTTGACTGTGAGACATACAGGTCGATCAGGGTCGAAAGACGGATATAGTGATCCGGTGGTTCTGCATGGAAGGGCCATCGCTCAAAGGATAAAAGGTACGCTGGGGATAACAGGCTGATCTCCCCCAAGAGCTCATATCGACGGGGAGGTTTGGCACCTCGATGTCGGCTCGTCACATCCTGGGGCTGGAGAAGGTCCCAAGGGTTCGGCTGTTCGCCGATTAAAGTGGCACGCGAGCTGGGTTCAGAACGTCGCGAGACAGTTCGGTCCCTATCTGTTGTGGGCGTAGGAATTTTGAGTGGGGCTGACCTTAGTACGAGAGGACCGGGTTGGACCAGCCTCTAGTGAATCTGTTGTTCCGCCAGGGGCATTGCAGAGTAGCTACGCTGGGAATAGATAAGCGCTGAAAGCATCTAAGTGCGAAACTAGCCACGAGATGAGAATTCCATATAGGACCGTAGCAGACTACTACGTTGATAGGCTACAGATGTAAAGCTGGCGACAGCACAGTCGAGTAGTACTAATCATCCGAAGCTTTCAAAGCAAACAGACTGTTGTTTGTTCTTCATAATAACTTCTTTCAATAATATGTCATTTAAGCTCGAGATAGCTTATCTAAAGAAATTTAGGTGCCTATATCGGTGGTGTCCACCTCTTCCCATTCCGAACAGAGAAGTTAAGCCCACCAGAGCCGATGGTACTGCGGTAACACGTGGGAGAGTAGGTCGGTGCCAAATCTTAAAAGAAACCCTTTAACAACAATGTTAAAGGGTTTTCTTCGTTTATAAGCTTTTTTGCAGAACGTTTTATTTCCCACCATTTGATATTAACTGTTCAGGATTATTTTCAAAAAATTAAGTAGTGAAAAAGGGTTAAGGTAATTACCAGGTTCTATTTCTTAATGGCCTTAATTTCTTAATGGTAAAAAGATCTATGCGTTATTTCCCACCATTAAGGAGTTAAGAAAAGTTAAGGGTTTGCTCCCAAAGATAAAGCTGATTTATGCAGATCAATTCCAGCATCCATTTTACATCTTCCATCTTTTACATCTTCTATGTTCTGTCCTGGCTAAAATAGCCCTGATGGCAGCGGTACCGATTATTAAGTAGTGAAGAAGGGTTAAGGTAATTACCAGGTTCTATTTCTTAATGGCCTTAATTTCCTAATGGTAAAAAGATCTATGCGTTATTTCCCACCATTAAGGAGTTAAGAAAAGTTAAGGGTTTGCTCCCGCAGATAAAGGTGATTTACGCAGATGAATTCCATCATCCATTTTACATCTTCTGTCCAGGCTAAAATAGCCCTGATGGCAGCGGTATCCCTTTTGGGAAAATATGAATTGTTTAACAGATAGGTTTCCCAAAAGGATTTAGCGTACAGCAGGACCGAACCCAACCCATGCGCAAAGAAACCTGCGCTCCAAATAATACTTTATTCGATGAAAGCTATTTATATTGTTAGGATATAAAAATGATTGGACTAAGCGTTCGCCTCTTCCTTAACGGCCAATTGCCCGCAAGCTGCATCGATATCTTTACCACGGCTACGGCGGATATTGGTATTAATGCCTTGGCTTTTTAAATAATTTGAAAAAGCATCAATTTTATCCCCTTCAGCATTGGTGAAATCAGCAAAAGAAATAGGGTTATATTCTATCAGGTTTACTTTACAAGGAATATGTTTGCAAAACTTTGCCAAATCCATTGCATCCGAAATTTCATCATTAAAATGATTAAAAACGATGTATTCGTAAGTGACCGGATTTTTGGTTTTAGCAAAATAGTATTTAAGGGCATCTGCCAAAGCTTTTAGCGAGTTAGCCTCGTTTATTGGCATAATTTCATTACGCTTTTTGTCATCAGCTGCATGCAGTGAAAGTGCAAGATTAAATTTAGCACCGTCATCACCTAATTTTTTGATCATTTTGGCAATGCCTGCTGTTGATACAGTAATGCGCTTATAGCTCATATTTAGGCCATCAGGAGCAGTGATACGCTCGATGGACCTCAATACGTTTGCATAATTTAATAATGGCTCACCCATACCCATATACACAATATTGGTAAGAGGGTTGTTGTAATTCTGTTTTGCCTGCTTGTCAAGCAGCACTACCTGGTCATAAATCTCGTCAGCGTTTAAGTTACGCTTACGATCCATGTAGCCTGTTGCACAGAACTTACAGGTTAAGCTACAGCCCACTTGCGAGCTCACACAGGCAGTCATGCGATCTTCCAATGGGATTAGAACACCTTCAACAATATTGCCGTCGGCTAACCTGAATGTATTTTTGATGGTATGGTCATTACTGAACTGGGAGTTGTTAACCTGAACAGCATTAATGGCAAAAGAGTCGTCTAAAGCTTTACGAAGATCTTTAGATAGATTACTCATCTGCTCGAAACTCGTAGCCGATTTTTCCCAAAGCCACTGGTATATCTGCTTGGCCCTAAATGCAGGCTGTTGCATCGCTACAAGGTGTTGTTGCAATTGGGGAAGATCTAATGCACGGATATCGGTTTTTTTTGCTGTTACCATTTGTTGCAAAGGTACTTAAAAAGCCGTTAAGCTGAAAGACTAAAGCTAAAAGGCTACTAATCAGTGCGTAATTTTACAATTGCTTAGCTTATCTTCCTCTGCTTCTTGTATTTGACTTACCTGCAGGCTTACCTTTTGCTGGCCTTGAGTTTCTGGTACCAGTATTGTTTTTACCCGTAGGTTTTGAACCTGAGTGAGCACCCGGTTTTTTGCCCGAAGATTTTTGACCTGATGGTTTGGGTTTAAATGCTTTTTTGGGCTGTTCTTCTCTAAGTTCAGGGATTTCCTCCCAGGCATTTGTTTTTTTCTTGGGGGCACTTTTTGTTTTGGGTTTAGCCTCAGAGGATGAGTTTTCGACACTTTTGGTGATGGCTTTCATCTCTTCTTCGGTAAGTTCCCTAAATTCTCCAGTTGGAATACCTTTAAGGCTAATATTCATGATCCGTGTACGCTCAAGTTTGGTTACTTCGTAATCAAAATGCTCGCACATTCTACGGATCTGTCTGTTTAAACCTTGAATCAAGATAATATTGAAAACAAAGGTACTGATCTGGCGAACCTTGCATTTGCGAGTATTTACGCCCAAAATAGGAACGCCGTTACTCATTTCGAAAATAAAATCTTCTGTTATGGGTTTATTAACCGTAACTATATATTCTTTTTCGTGTTTATTCCCAGCCCTTAAAATCTTGTTTACAATGTCACCGTTATTGGTCAGGAAAATAAGGCCGGATGAATCTTTGTCCAATCTTCCGATTGGAAATATTCTTTCGCTATGGTTAACGTAATCTACAATATTATCGCGTACACTGGATTCAGTGGTACTGGTAATGCCAACAGGTTTATTAAATGCCAGCAGGATGAAATTACTTTCTTCTTTAGGTTCTATGTTATGGCCATTTACCATTACTTTATCGCCTGCAAGAACCTGATCGCCTACTTTAGCTCTTTTCCCATTAATAAAAACGGTACCTTTTTCGATATAACGGTCTGCTTCACGGCGTGAACATAATCCACTTTCGCTGATGAATTTATTTAAACGGGTGGCAGAGTTATTATTCATGCTGCAATTTTACGGAATTAAATTGTGTTATCCATTCTATAGGGCAGCAACAAATGCATGAATGGTACTTTTAAGCTTTGTTAAAGTTTCGAGATCTGTAATTTCAGCTTCCTTGTTAATCTTGGCTTTTGCAAAAGGAATAAGCTGAGCAGATATCTTCGCCTCAAGAACGGTTAAAATATCTATTATGGACCGATAGGCTTTTTCACCCTGAGTAGAAGCAACAATCGCTAAAACGGGTTTGCCGGACAATGATGCGTTGCTCACTGTCCAGTCGAGAAGGTTTTTTAACGAACCGGGTAGCCCCATCGCATATTCAGGCGTAGAAATGATGATGCCATCTGCTTCCTGGATAGTCTTACGAAGATCATAAATAACCTTTGGTGGATCTTCTAAATCTAGATCAGGGTTGAAATGTGGAATATTGGCAATGGAAGGAAAAAGGGTTACTTCAAAATCTTTACCTAAAACCTGGCTGATGGCTGCAATATAAAGTCCATTGGTTGAAATAGATTTCGTACTACCCGAAATCGCAAATATTTTTTTCATTGCTAAAAATAGCAAAGCGCGGATAAATTAAGAAGCGGGACTGGTAATCAGATAGTCATTTCAATGAACCATTGAAACGCACCAGGTTTCAACAGTTCATCAGAAAAATAACAACCTAAAAACTCTGATCATCGGCACTTGGGCCATAACTTCCCGGAATTGGAATATCCAGTAACCTCAAATAAACACCCAATTGTGCCCGGTGGTGGGACGTTTGGTTTAAAGAGTGGCGAATGGTTTCATATTTAGAATAATCGGCCAAAACTTGTTTCCCCATACTCAGTATCCAACGCCCATTCAAATTTTCTTCGGTAGCTTTTTCTAAATCAGCTTTTCCGGCTGCGTAATTTTTCTCCAAAATTTTAACCAGGTCATCAGCATTTTCTACATGAGGTTCTGTGTAGGGCTCGGTTTCAAAATCCAGCCCATCCGTAGTTAAAGCCAAGGAAACCCAGCGCGGAAGGTCGGCGATATGGACCGCAAGCGATTTCATTTTCATGCTTTTTTCGTGTGGTGCCCAGTCAAATTTATCTGCTGGTACAATGGCCAGGAATTTTTTTGTGGTATTGAATTCATCAGCCAACTCTTTCAATAATAATTTAATAACGTCCATATTTTTCTGTTTTGTTTTTTCTACTGTGTGTAACTCCATAAGTAATAAATCAGCAATGCTCATGATTTTTAATGTTTGTTTACACAAAGAAAATACGGACCACTGACAACCCTATGGCAGTGTAAAAAAATAATTTAATTGAGAAATGTTTTATTCAAAAAACGTATTATTCTGATAATGACGACATTAACCGTAAATATTGAAAACGAGAAATCTGAAAAAGAGGTAAAGGCTGTACTTGATGCCTTGGGCTTGAATTATGAGGTCGCATCTAACACTAAAGTCAAGAGAAAAGCATCAATTAAGGCTGAAAACGCAATCTATAACCACCTAAAAGATTCTTTTGAGCAAATCAAACTTCATCAGGAAGGGAAAATAAAACTTCGTGATGCCAAAGATTTTTTAGATGAACTTTAAGGTTAAAACGGTTCCTAATTTAAAAGGGAAGTTAAAAAAATCTTTAAGAAACATCGCGGCATAAAATCTGATTTATTAAAGCTTATTAACGATTTAGAGAGAAATCCTGAATTAGGAGCCTACTTAGGTCAAAATATTTATAAAATTCGTTTATCTATTTCTGGTACGAATAAGGGTAAATCTGGCGGAGCAAGAATTATTACTTATGTCGTTGTCATTGATAAAATAGTTTATCTTGCTGAAATATACCTCAAAAGCGACCATTCGACTGTAAATATTGAAGACGTGATACAACGTTTGAATGATGCAGGAATTATTAACACTTAATAATTTACCGGTAGCAAATGCATGTAATCGCTTAATGGAATATGCTGGGTTTTTCTGAAAGGAATCCCCAGATTTTTGAGGCAGATAATCCGTGTGAGGTTAAAATCGCGGTATTGGTTACGGAAGTGGCACCAGGCAATGAGGTGCCAGCTAAATGCATAAAAAATTAATCCAATAGTCTCAACTTCTCTTTTGCTTACCTCTTCCTTATTGTTTTTATAATCGAGTTCAATAAGGTGTTTTTCTGCAATGGCGTGCTGAATAAGAGACAGGTATTCAAAGTTGAAAATCAATCTTTCAGGAATCTGCAATTTGATATGCTGATTTAAAGTTTCCAGCTTTTCTTTTTGACTTGTTTTTAATACTGCTTTTACCTTCGTTAGTGCAGAAGAGTAATGCGTACGTATGGAGTTATCAGCAAAACCATTTACCAAACTTTCTACCAGTAACAATGCATTGGCTTCATCCATATTAAAGGAAACAGGTGGCAAAAAATAGCCTTGAACAAGATAATAGCCTTTATGCTGCTCAAAACTTACCGGTATGCCCTGCTCGCAAAGCGCTTTAACATCGCGGTAAACCGTGCGTATACTCATGTTAAACCTTTCTGCAATTTTCTCTGCAGTTATATATTTTTTGGATTGGAGTAAAGTCAGGATTCCAAAAAGGCGGTCGATACGGTTCATGTTTGGTTTTTTTTAGGCGATGATAAAATTAAAGCTTTTTAACCAATTTTCTTATGGTACGTTATTTGTAAAAGATAAACAGATACCAATTCTAATCGATAAGCCGTTGTAATAATGGTTTAAGGTAATAATCTGAATTAAATGGCGGCTGTTATTCAAAAGCGTTTCTTCCGGGCAATAAAAAGTAAAGTAATTATAGGTTTTCTATTTGCCTGTTTTGCGCTGCTATTGGCATGGGGTATCAGCAAGTTTGCCTTTACCAGGATGCTTAATACCGTGGAAGAAATTTCTGCGCCGAATGACCGTTTAAGGATTGTTAATGATCTTTCGCATAAAATTGCAAGGTTAGACCAGCTGCAGCGCGATGAAGCGTTTAATAAACAGGGTACCTATAGTTTTTTAAAGGAATCACGTAAACTAAGATCCAGCCTGGATACCCTGCGAAAATTATACCGTGGCGATTCTGCACAACTGGCAAGGATAAAATCGATCAAAAATTTACTCTCCGACCGGGATAAACAGTTTGTGAACTACCTTAAAGTGCGGGAAACACTGGTGAATACCAAATCCTTCTCGGATGAAGTGCAGAAACTAAACGAACTGGTGGCTACCCGGACAAGGCAAACCGATAGCGCGGTGTTGACAACCGAAACCACTACCTCAACCACTACGGTTGCGCCGGAGGAAGAACAAAAATCGCGCGGATTCCTGAGTAAACTCTTTGGAAAGAAGAAATCTGACGTTTACAAAATCATCAACGAAGAGTTTAAGGTTAAACGCGATACCTTAAATGCAAAAGCTGAAGACAGCATCATGAAAAGCATGACGGGTTCACTTCGAAATATCGAACTGGAACAACGTCAGAAAAGTCAGAAGTTTTTAAAACGCGAAGCCGATTTATCAAGTGCCAGTAATGCCTTAACAGCGAAAATGCTGCAGATTTTACGTGAAGTAGAAGGCGAAGCTGTTGCACAGGTTGATTTAAATGGCATTCAGGCCAAAGAGGTGGTTAACGATGGGATTACGCAGATTACTACCATAATTATCATTTTCTTTTTGTTGACCGTAATCTTGCTTTACCTGATCCTGGCAGATATTACCAAAAGCAATAGATATAGAAAGGCCTTAGAGCTGGCGAAAGATGAAGCTGAATATCATGGCAAGGCAAAACAGCGCTTTCTATCCAACATGAGCCATGAGATCAGAACCCCATTGCAATCTATTTTAGGCTATGCCGAATTGATTACTCAACAGGATGTACCTAATAAAAAGGATGTTGATGCCATTTATCAGTCTTCTATCCATTTGCTTCAGATTGTGAATGAGGTGTTGGATTATAACCGGATTATTTCTGGAGAATTTAGCTTTAATAATCAGGTGTTTAATATCAGAAAAGCTTTGGATGAGGTAGTTTCGGTAATGCGGCCTTTGGCAGAGCAGAAATCCCTTCAGTTAAATGCTGTTCTTGATCTGGCTGACCTTGAATTTGTAAAAGGTGATGCTTTCAGGTTAAAACAGATCTTATTCAATTTATTGGGCAATGCCGTTAAATTTACCTTAAAGGGCGAAATCCGCCTGTCTGTTTCTTATAAAAAGCAAGGCGATGATCTGCATTTTCATTTCGCGATAAAAGATACCGGAATTGGCTTCGAAGAGAAAGATATTCCTAAAATATTTAATGAATTTGAGCAAATAGAATCTCCGGAAAAATATATCATCAATCAGGCAGGCACTGGCCTAGGGTTGCCCATCGTTAAATCATTGATCGAGACTCAGGGAGGAAGAATTTATGTTAAAAGTAAACCTGGAATTGGAACCACATTTAATATTTACATGAAATATGAAAATACATCTGAAAGGGTAAATGATGCTTTGGATCTAGAACATTACGCCATTGTTAACCCCGGTTCTGTTTGGGTAATTGATGATGATAAGCTGATTCTTGACCTATGTGGAATGATTTTCGAGAAAAACAAAATTCCCTACAGGAGTTTTACCCAGGTAGCCGATATTCTTCATACCGAACCGGAACCCGATTTAAAATATGTTTTGATTGATATGCGCATGCCAGAAATGACTGGTTTCGAACTTTGTCATTTGTTAAAAAAGAAACTGCCCTCTAATATTAAGTTCTATGCCATTACCGCGCAAGTTCTGCCAGAAGAGCGTGAAATGGTTTTAAGTGAGGGCTTTGACGGGCTGATTATGAAACCGTTCAGGGCAGTTGATATTCTTTCGATTTTTGATAAAACGGAAATCTTAGCCGAACAGCCCGAATTTGATTTCTCATCTATCGAAAAAATGACTTTTGGCGATCAGCAGATGCTTGAAAAAATCCTGAACCGTTTTAAACAGGATTCTATTGACGATGCAGCCGAACTGAAAAAACATATTGCAGAAAATGACCAGGAAAAAAGCAGGTTACTGGTCCATCGTTTGGCCGGGCGAACGGCGCAGATGGGTGCTAAAACCCTCGCAAATGCTTTCCGTACCCTGGAAATAGAAATTGCCGAAAAGGGGTTAACCGATTATAGCAAAGCCGAAGTTTTGGTGCAGATTAAAAAATTGGATAGCCTGATTGCTTTTATAGCGCAAATGGATTATGCCAATGCTGAATAATTATTCAATCCCGTAGCGCTCCATTTTTGCATATAATGTTTTACGGTCGATATTTAAAATCTTTGCTGCTTTTGATTTATTGTGCCTCACTTTGATTAAAGTTTCGGTAATCAGTGTTTTTTCGTTCTGTTCGTTTACCGCTTTCAGGTCAGATGAATTGCCCGGGGCCGATTGATGTTGAACCGAAATCATCATTTCATCAGGTAATGCTTCAATTTGGGCAACATCACCAGGGCTCAATAATACCATACGTTTAATCACATTACTCAGCTCGCGCAAATTGCCAGGCCAATCGTAACTTAACAATAATGCTTTAGCTTCAGCAGATACGCTTTTAACGTTCCGTTCTAAATCGCGGTTTGATAGCTGAATGAAGTGATTGATGAACAGTTCCAGATCTCCACCTCTATCGCGCAATGGCGGAAGCTGGATTTTAAATTCATTTAAGCGATGGTATAAATCTTCCCTAAATTCTCCCTGTTGCATGCTGTTGGTCAGATCATCATTTGTAGCCGTAATAATGCGAACGTTTACAGGGATTTGTTTGGTACTGCCTAAAGGCTGTATCACCCTTTCCTGTAATGCACGAAGCAGTTTAATCTGCACTTCGTAACTCAGGTTACCAACTTCATCCAGAAACAATGTTCCTCCGTTGGCGGCTTCAAACTGACCTTTTTTATCATTTAATGCACCTGTAAAGGCGCCTTTAACGTGCCCGAATAATTCACTTGCGGCAAGATCTTTTGATAAAGCGCCGCAATCTATTGCCACAAAAGGTTTATCTGCCCGCTTACTCTGTTGGTGTAAAGTTCTGGCTGCAAATTCTTTTCCGGTTCCACTTTCACCCTGTATAATTACCGACATATCAGTAGGTGCAACCAGGTTAATGTGACCATATAATTTATCGGCAATGGCACTTTTACCCTTAATAAAATCGCTGTTTATTTCTTTAGGTTCATCACTTTTGATATTCTTTTTTGCTAAAGAATTTTTGATCACCATCAATAGCTCATCGGGGTTAACCGGTTTGGTGATGTAATCAAAAGCGCCTAACTGAATTGATTTTACCGCGGTACGAACATCATTAAAACTGGTCATAATGATTACCGGGATAGATAGGCCCAGATCACGAAGATGGGTAAGCACTTCAAAACCTGTCCCGTCGGGAAGGCGGTAATCAATTAATAGTAAGTCGAATTCACTGTTCTCTACTTGTTTAAAAGATTGCTTTACATGGGTTACAAGGGTAACCTCGTGACCGTTTTTTGTTAAAAAACCTTCAAGTAATTGAGCAAATGTTGTATCGTCTTCTAGAATCAGGATTCTCGCCATTTAACAAAAATAAGAAAAGCCGGACATAATCCGGCTTTCTTTTGTAATAGGTAGATGTAATATTTGGGTTTTTATTGTACGGGTTTACCGTCTTTATCAATTTTAACCGAACCAGTTTCTGCTTCTTTTTTAACATTGATCAAGTAGTATTCCTTTGTTCCTTCTTTAACAGACCAAGCTTCAGTAGCAGTCCATCCTTTATAAGCATCAGATTTTAATGCTGTTGTTACCGGCTCAGGTAATTCTTCCAATTTAACCGGAGTTTTTACCGCACTATCTTGAACTGCAACAATTGCAGCATTTTTAATTGTATTTACTTCACTTGCCTGTACTGCTGAGAATCCTGCAAAAGCTAAGAACGCAGCTGATAAAATTAATTTTTTCATCTTGTTTCTTTTTTAGTTTATGCGCAGCCCGAAGGCCGCGCTTATATTGATTATGCCTTTATGGCGTATTTATTTGAGATTATTGAACTGGTTTACCGTCTTTGTCGATTTTTACCGAACCGGTTTCAGCTTCTTTTTTCACGTTGATTAAATAATACTCTTTGGTACCTTCTTTAACCGACCATGCTTCAGTAGCAGTCCATCCTTTGTAAGCATCAGATTTTAATGCGGTGGTTACCGGAGCAGGAAGTTCTTCCAATTTAACTGGAGTTTTTACTGCACTATCTTGAACTGCAACAATTGCAGCGTTTTTGATTGTATTTACTTCACTTGCTTGTACTGCTGTGAATCCTGCGAATGCTAAAGTAGCGGCTAAAATGATCTTTTTCATGATATTCTGTTTTAAATATGATTGGTAACTTTCGTTACTGTTTAAATACTTATTAATTATGGAGCGCTAATTTTATATTGATTATTGAACTGGTTTACCGTCTTTGTCGATTTTTACCGAACTGGTTTCAGCTTCTTTTTTCACGTTAATTAAATAATACTCTTTAGTACCTTCTTTAACTGACCATGCTTCAGTTGCGGTCCAACCTTTATATGCATCAGATTTTAATGCGGTTGTTACTGGCTCAGGAAGTTCTTCCAATTTCACTGGAGTTTTTACTGCGCTATCTTGAACTGCAACAATTGCAGTAGTTTTAAAATCTTTTACTTCACTTGCTTGTACTGCTGAGAACCCTGCGAATGCTAATACTGTAGCTGCTAAAACGAATTTTTTCATGGTATATATTTTAAAATTTATTTGTGTAACAATACTTGCTAATGTTTCATAATGGTGCCAAACCAGTTTTTTTATTTAAATAATTGATTTACAGTTGATTGTTGTTGTGCCAAAGTTTTAATGTTGTGGAGTTTCTCCACACTTTGTGGTGAATGACTACAAGTTTTGCAGTTATTTGCTGCATACTTATCGCTGCTTGGCATCGTGATACCCCACTTAAATTGGATTTGTAATGAAAAAGCACAGCTTTCAGCGTATGATCATGCCATCAAGTGTAACCTTATATCATAGAAGCAGATTTTAAGTGTAATTTAGAAATAGCAACGCTTGAAAACCTCTGATTGTTAAACAGGAATATCTGACGAGGCAAAAAAATAAATTTCAACTTTTGAAAAAAGAAGATTTTTTTCTATCATTGCAGCCCGATTAAAAGCCTCCTTAGCTCAGCTGGTAGAGCAACTGACTTGTAATCAGTAGGTCATTGGTTCGATTCCGATAGGAGGCTCTTTTTCTTTTCCAATTTTCTAAATTCTTTAGAGAAAATTTAAAAATCATTTCATTTTCAAAAATAACCCTGGCTTAGAAAAATATTTTTTTAGCTGCTGGTATTGCGCTAATTTGCAGCATGCTAAAATACTTTTCAGCCGATTGGATTTTTCCTGTTGCTTCGGCTCCGGTTAAAAATGGGGCGGTAGCTGTACGCCCGGATGGCGAAATTGTTGGAATCTTAACTCAAGAAGAGATCGTAAACCTTGGTCTGGATGTTACAAAACATAAAGGAGCCATCGTTCCTGGTTTTATCAATACCCATTGCCATTTAGAACTTTCGCACATGCTGGGGCAAATTCCTGAGCATACCGGATTAGTAGAATTTGTGCGCAGCATCATTACAAGCAGGCAAGGCGATGCAGGGCAGATTAAAGCTGCGATGGAAACTGCCGACCAAAAAATGTTCGAAAACGGTATTGTAGCTGTTGGCGATATTTCCAACCAAATTTCCTCTAAAGAGGTAAAAGAAAACAGCAAAATCCATTACCATACCTTTATAGAGGCTTTGGGCTTTAATCCTGAACGTGCAGGTGCTATAATGGATCAAGTTAAGAGTATTAAGCAAGATTTTGAACCACTGCCAGCATCTATCGTTCCACATGCCCCCTACACTGTATCTCCAGAATTATTTGAATTAATCAGGGATGAAGCCGAAAAAGCCAATACTCTTATCAGTGTGCACAATCAGGAAACGGACAATGAAAATGCTTTTTTCGAAAATAAAACAGGCGGATTTTTAGATCTATATCAGTTTTTAGGATTGGATATCACGTTTTTCGAGCCAAGCCATAAAACCTCATTACAAAGCTGGCTACCTTATATTAAGGAGCAAAAAACTTTATTGGTACACAATACCGTTTCTAACAAAGCCGACATCATGTTTGCAAAAGCGCATAACCCGAATTTATATTGGTGCCTTTGTCCGCAGGCTAATCTTTATATCGAAAATGCCCTACCCAATGTTGATTTACTAATAAATGAAAAAGTGAAAATTACTTTGGGTACCGATAGTTTGGCGAGCAACCATCAGCTTAATATCCTGTCTGAAATGATTACCCTACAAAAACATAAGCAGGTTACTTTTGAAAAACTTTTAAGCTGGGCAACTATAAATGGAGCAGAATTTTTAGCGCTCGATAAGGATTTAGGAACAATAGAGCCTGGCAAAAAACCGGGGTTGAATCTGATCCAGCTTTCAGCTAATTGTATAATCGAAAGTGATAATGTAGAAAGATTAATTTAATTGGTCTTACGCCTTAAATTGTTGTTTTTTTAAGGCGAAGATCTAATTTGCATTAGATTTTAATAGTATTTCATCTTTTTCACCTTAAAAAAGTAATTTTTTAAGGTGAAATGTGTTTCCCTTTGCTTATTTGAGGTGATTTTGTGCTTTGACATTAAATATCCGGATTTTTAATGTCAAAAATGATTATATTTGAATATGCCATTTGCTATTAATCCAGATCGTACCAAACCCTGGAACTCGCTTCCTGAACTTCCAGTTGATTCAGTTATCTACCTTGACGTTGATATTCTATTACAACTTGGCAATAGTAAAGCAGCATTAGGACGTCTTCAAGGTAGAAGTATTGCTATTCCCAATCAAGGGCTGCTGATTAATTCAATTAGTTTGCAAGAAGCAAAAGCATCGAGTGCGATTGAAAATATTTTCACTACGGATGATGAACTTTATAAAGCATATAGCGAAGAAAATGTCGGTCAAGTAAATGGTCCGGCAAAAGAAATTCTATATTATAGAGAAGCATTATGGGAAGGTCATCAATATCTTCAGGAAAATAAACCTATCGATAGGGAATATTTTATTAAAATGTACCGGATTGTTAGTCGGTTCAATGATGGGATACGGCCACCAGTGGCTCAAATTGTAATTAAGGAAGGTGGATCTGGTCCTAATGCCGGAAAAGTGTTTTATACACAACCCAGGGGAGCGGGTATAATCGAAGCTAAAATGGATAACCTGATTAAATTTCTTAATGATGAAATAAACTACCCGTTGGACCCATTACTTAAAATGGCCATAGGACATTATCAATTTGAGGCAATACATCCATTTCGTGATGGTAATGGCAGAACAGGAAGGATTTTTAATATTAATTATTTAACGCAAAAAGGATTACTAGACTACCCCATACTTTTTTTAAGCAAGTATATTATGGAGAATAAAGAAGCATATTATGCTGGTCTTGCAGGAATTACTCAGCGTGGAAGTTGGAAAAATTGGATACTTTATATGCTTAAGGCTGTTGAAGTAACAGCGAATATTACTTATGATAAAATAAATGATATCATTTCAGCTAAAGAGTCAATTACAGCCGCTGTTTTGGAAAATACAGATATCCAGCGACCAGATTCATTAATTAATTCAATATTTACGCAGCCCTTTACCCGTGTTCAACATTTGGTTAAAAAAGGTATATATGCAGAAAACACTGCAAGAAAGTATTTGGATCAATTAACCGAAATGGGGATTCTTGAAAAGAGATTGGTAGGCAAAGGACATTATTTTCTTAATTTAGAGTTGTACAGAATTCTTTCAGAATAAATGAAAATAGCCATATTAGACGATTATCAGGATGCGGTTAGAAAATTGTCGTGTTTTAGTTTATTGCAGCAGCAGGAAGTTGTTATTCTTAACAAGACCGAGAGGGATCTCGATGTCCTGGCAGAAAAAATAAAAGACGTTGAAGTATTAGTTTTGATCAGAGAGCGGACAGCCATTACTAATGACTTACTTTCCAGATTACCCAAACTGAAGCTGATTAGCCAAACCGGGAAAATTTCCAATCATTTAGATTTGATTGCCTGCTCTAAATATAAAGTGGCGGTGGCTGAAGGCATTGGTTCTCCGATTGCTCCTGCCGAATTAACATGGATTTTGTTAATGAATGTTTTAAGGCAGATTCCCAATGCCATTGAAGGAATGAAAAAAGGCAATTGGCAGGTGAATATCGGTGAAAGTGTGAACGGAAAAATCATCGGGATTTGGGGGTATGGAAAAATCGGTAAAATTATAGCAGGTTATGCAAAAGCTTTTGGCGCAAAGGTTTTGGTATGGGGCAGTGATCAATCGAGATTGAACGCGATAGGCGATGGCTTTCAGGCTGCAGAAAGTAAAATCGATTTTTTTAAAACTGCCGATGTGATTACACTTCATCTACGTTTAAACCAAGAAACCAATGGGATTGTAAAAGAGGAGGACTTAAATTTAATGAAAACTTCTTCGGTGCTGATCAATACTTCCCGGGCAGAACTTATAGTAACGGGAAGCCTTATTAAAGCTTTAAAAGCAGGTAGGCCGGGTTTTGCGGGTATAGATGTTTACGAAAGTGAACCCGTTTACCATGTAGATTTTGAATTGCTTAACATGCCGAATGTAGTTTGTACCCCACACCTTGGCTATGTAGAAAAGAACAGTTACGAGCTCTATTTTAGCAAAGCGTTCGAAAATATCATCAATTACATCAACGGAAAACCGACAAATATTGCCAACCCCGAAATACTTTAAGCATGAACGGCCATGGTACGTATCACCACGTATCATAACCTAATAAAACTCCTATGAACCCAATATGTAAACTTTTCAACATAAAATATCCTATTATCCAGGCCGGAATGGTTTGGTGCAGTGGCTGGAAATTGGCTTCGGCAGTTTCAAATGCAGGTGGTTTGGGTATTATCGGTGCAGGCTCCATGTACCCGGAGGTTTTAAAAATACACATCCAAAAATGCAAATTAGCTACCGATAAACCTTTCGCGGTTAATATTCCTTTGCTCTATCCCAACATCCAGGAAATTATTGAGGTAGTAATAGAAGAAGGAGTAAAGATTGTGTTTTCTTCTGCAGGTAATCCGGCAACATGGACAAGCATTTTAAAAGAGAAGGGAATTACGGTTGTCCATGTGGTTGCGAACATAAAATTTGCCTTAAAAGCTCAGCAAGCCGGTGTAGATGCCATAGTGGCCGAAGGTTTTGAAGCCGGCGGGCACAATGGTAGGGAAGAAACAACTACAATGTGTTTGATCCCGATGATAAAAGAGGCGGTAAAAATTCCGGTTATCGCAGCCGGTGGTATCGGGAGTGGAAAAGCCATGTTGGCTGCTTTTGCTTTAGGTGCCGATGCCGTTCAGGTAGGTTCTGCTTTTGCTGTTGCCGAAGAATCATCTGCTCACCCTGCTTTTAAAAATAAAATTATTTCGGCCACTGAAGGTGATACCAAACTGGCTATGAAAAAACTGGTGCCTGTAAGGTTATTAAAAAACGAATTTGCTGATGCGGTTTCAATGGCTGAGGCCGAAGGTGCCGATCGGGAACGTTTAATGGAGCTTTTAGGCAGGGCCAGGGCAAAATTGGGGATGTTTGAAGGCGATATGGAAAATGGTGAACTCGAAATCGGTCAGGTTTCTGCTATGCTTAAAAAAATTAAGCCTGCTAAATCCATTCTTGACGAAATTTGGTCCGAATTTAAATCCGAATTACAAGGATTTAAATACATATCTGGTGAATTAGATTTATAAACAACATTTTATATTGCCAGGTCATTAACTTTACAACATTTCAACTTTACAACATCCGGACATAAGGATACACAATTGGTTTACTAACTTTGCAACGTTAAAATTTAGTATGAGCGAAAAAAATATAAAATCTTCTGAAGGGGTAAAGCATCTTAATATAATGATAACTGGTAAAGTGCAGGGCGTTGGGTTTAGGGAGACTACAAAAATTATTGCCAACCAAATGATGGTAAATGGTTTTGTAAGAAACGAAAAAGATGGTTCGGTTTACATTGAAGCAGAAGGCGAAGAAATTTTTCTCGAAGAATTTGTAAACTGGTGCCATGAAGGTCCGGACCGCTCGAGGGTAGAAAATGTAGCTGTAAGCGATGGCGAAGTAAAAAACTATCGTAATTTTGAAGTCTTAAGAAAATAAATTGCTGAATTGTTGGATTGCTATATCGCTCCGGTAATGGAGCTTATCTCAATACGCAATACTCAAATCTCAATATTAAATGTCGGTATATAAAAAGTTTCTTGGACAGACCATGATTTATGGTATCAGTACCATTTTTTCGAGGTTGTTCAATTTTATTTTAACGCCAGTTTACACGGGTGTTTTCGCCCCTGGTGTTTATGGTGTTTTTACCAAAATGTTCAGTTATGTATCCATCATCAATCCAATATTGGCTTTTGGTATGGAAACCACCTTCTTCAGGTACTTAAATAAACATGAAGATCGGAAGCAGGAAGTGTACAACAATAGCTTTTTGGTAATTGCTTTTATATCCACCCTGTTTTTAATCACCGCATTAATTTTTTCCGATTACCTGGCCAGGTATACTTTGGATGGAAACATCGCTGAATTGGCCGATCAAAGATCTTATGTGCATTATTTCGCGTGGATTTTATTTGTGGATGCCATCAGTGTAATTCCATTCGCAAAATTAAGGGCCGATGGAAAGCCATTTAAATATAGCTTAATCAAGTTTCTTAACATAGGCACTTTTGTAGGCTTAAACCTGGTGTTCATTTACGTGATCCCATTCCTCATCAAACATGATATATTAAGCGGCTGGTTCACCCCATGGTACAAAGGCCGTTGGGTAGGTTATGTATTTGTAGCCAACTTAATAGCAAGCGTGGTTACTTTGCTCATGCTTATTCCGCAATTTTTAGAAATCCAGTTTAAGTTTAACAAAAGCTTATTCAACAATATGCTGGGCTATAGCTGGCCTGTTTTGGTGGCCAATTTATCGTTTATCATTAATGAAAATTTAGATAAAATTTTATTGGGAAAATACCTGCCGGAGAGCATCGCCAATCATGATGTAGGTATTTATGGAGCCGTGTGCAAATTGGCCATTTTCATCAGTATTTTTAATACCGCTTTTAGGTTAGGTGCCGAACCGTTTTTCTTTAGTCACGCTAAAAATGCAAATGCAAAGCAAACCTATGCCAATATCCTGTACTACTTTGTACTCGCTTTATCCATCCTTTTTGTAGGCTTAACAGCCAATATCGAAATCATCAAACATTTTATCAATTCAAGATATTGGGTGGGGCTTAACGCAGTTCCGTTTTTATTGTTCGGTTATGTTTGTTTAGGTATTTACATGAATTTATCGGTGTGGTACCGCTTATCCGATCAAACAAGGTATGGCTTATATATCTCTTTGGTTGGCGCCGTTTTTACCATCATCATGAATATTATCCTGATTC
The DNA here is from genome assembly GCF_014395225.1 of Pedobacter roseus. Taxonomy (NCBI): domain Bacteria; kingdom Pseudomonadati; phylum Bacteroidota; class Sphingobacteriia; order Sphingobacteriales; family Sphingobacteriaceae; genus Pedobacter; species Pedobacter roseus. Next base: position 4,933,947 of record NZ_CP060723.1, on the reverse strand, counting down.
CTAAATTCAGTTATATGGGTTCTGCATGGGTATCCATGTTTGCCTATTTTATTATCATGGTTATTTCTTATTTACTTGGACAAAAACATTACCCCATTCCCTATAAACTTAAAGCAATGAGTGCGTATATATTGGTTTCTATTGTGATGGTATACTTATCTTTTTGGGTTTTTAAACGCAATATTTACATTGGAAACGGCATTTTAGTGCTATTTCTACTGGGCATTTTCTATTTTGAGAAGAATAATGTGGCGAAAATGCTCAAGAAGTAAATCAGGAGGATTAATTATCTCAGATCTAGTATCTCCAATCTCACATCTTATAAAAAATGGAAATAAAAATTATCAACACATCCGGGCACCCGCTTCCTCAGTACGAAACCGCACACGCGGCAGGAATGGATCTTCGCGCTGCAATAACCGAAGAAATTATTTTGAAACCTTTACAACGGTTATTGGTACCAACGGGTTTATTTATCGAATTGCCTATAGGTTTTGAAGCACAGATCAGGCCAAGGAGCGGGCTGGCTTATAAACATGGCATCAGTATTGTAAATTCTCCGGGTACAATTGATGCCGATTACCGTGGCGAAATAAAAGTTTTATTGGTAAATTTATCAGATACAGATTTTAAAATCGTTAATGGCGACAGGATTGCCCAAATGGTAGTGGCTAAACACGAAACCGTGAGCTGGCAGCCGGTTACCGAACTAGGCGAAACAGCACGCGGCGAAGGCGGTTACGGACATACGGGAAAAGTTTAAGGATCGAATGATAGAATTAGTGATTAGATATACATGATTGAATTATTAAGACTTGATTTTGCACTTTGCAAATTCATTCATTCAAAATTCACGCATTCAAAACTATAATTATGGTTAGAGGGACTATTTTTCTTGTATTAGGTTTTATATGTACCCAAACATTTGGACAAGGAACGGTTACGCCAGCTACCAACCGCGACAGCAATATGGTAAAACAGTTGTTTTTTGCGGGCTTGCGCGAGAAAATGTCCGAAAATTATGTGGTTGCCTCTACCAATTTTAATAAAATCGTTGGTTTAGATCCGAATAACCATGCGGCTTATTTCGAACTGGCCAATGCCAATCTCCGTTTAGATAAACTGAGCGAGGCTGAACAGAACATCAAACAGGCCATTAAGTTAAATGCCGATAATTTATGGTACTGGCGTTTGCTTGGCGAAGTATATAAACGCACCAATAAAATGCCCGAACTGATTGATGTGTTTAATCAGCTCATCCGCATTGATCCCGAAAATGATGCCTATTATTTTGATAAGGCCAATGCCCAGTTTTTAGCCAATCAGTTAGATGATGCTAAAAAAACTTATGATGAAATACAGGTTAAATTTGGCGATTCTCGAGATCTGACAAATGCCAGAAAACGCTTTCAGGCAAATGGTAGTGCCACCGAAAGTGATATTGTTAAATTACTGGAAGGCAACCAGGCCGACGTAAAAAATTATTTATATGCTGCAGGTCTGCTTTTGCAAAAAGGAAATGATCCTGAAGCATTAAAGGTGCTGGTTAAAGCACAACAATTAGAACCCGGTAACTTTGAGGTTAACCTCGCTTTAGCTGATATTTACCGCAGGCAAAAAAATGATGAAGCCGCCTTTGCTTCCCTAAAGCTTGCTTTCCAAAGTGCTGAAATGCCCTTAACCGAAAAGGTTAAAATTATAGCGGCTCTGTTCCCGAAGCTGAGCCAGCCTATTGTTGCTAAAAACGTAACCGAGCTGAGCAGGCTGGTTGCCGAAAAAAATCCGGCCGATGCCAAAGCTTTAGCGCTTTACGGCGACGTGCTTTATCAGCAGAACAACCTCAAAGAGGCATTGGTGCAATATCAGGCCGCTTTAAAACTCAACGAACAGGTGTATGTGGTTTGGGAGCAGGTCATCAATATCCAAACCTTACTGGGGCATTACGATGAAGCTATAAAAGTGGGCGATGAAGCGCTAACCATTTACCCAAATCAGGCCAGTTTATACTATTACATGGCTTACGCGCAGTATAAAACAGGTAAATACGAGCCTGCAATGAGCAATTTAAAAACTTCGCTACAGTTAGATGTTGAAAATAAGAGTTTACAGGCACAGATTTATGCCTTACAGGGCGATATATTTATCAACCAGAATAATTTTTCAGCAGCAAAAACCGCATTTGAAAAAACCATTTCACTGGAGCCTGATAATTACCTGATCATGAATAATTATGCCTATTATTTAGCGTTAAAGAATGATGATTTAGCAAAAGCTGCAAAATATGCAGAAACAGCGGCCAATGGAATGCCAAACAATCCATCCATTATCGATACTTATGCCTTCATCCTGTTTAAGCAGCAAAAATACGACCTGGCAAAAACATGGATAGAAAAAGCACTGCAAAACAATAGCAATAAAAATGGTGTTTACTTGGAGCGCTATGGAGATATACTTTTTATGAAAGGTGAAAAGGATGAGGCAGTTATCCAGTGGCAAAAAGCAAAAGAGGCCGGAAACGGATCAGAAGTATTAATTAAAAAGATAAATGAAAAAAAGTATTTTAAATAGCATGTTCCTGTTGGGAGCAGTAGTTTTTGTTTCGGCATGTAAGCCTAAAAAAGAAGTTGTAGTGGCCCCGCCAACCCAAACGGAAACCAAAACCGATAACTCTAAAGCAGAAACCCTAACGCTATTAAATAGTAAACAGCTTAAATTTAATACCCTTTCTTTAAAAGCCAAGGCAACTTTGGATATTGGTGGCGATGTTAATGATGTGACCATGAATTTCAGGATGAAAGATAAGGAAGCTATTTGGGTTAGTATTACAGCGCTAGGTGGCGCATACGAGCCAGCAAGAGCATTAATTACGCCAGACAGTATTAAAATTATGAATAGGGCAAAGAGCGAATACCTAAAAAAGCCCTTCAGCTACATTTATAACTTCACCAATAAGCAAGTTAATTTTAATACACTTCAGGCAATTTTAACCGGTAACGCCATGGGCGAATTTTTAACCCAGCAATCGGATGTTAAGCAGGAAAACGGCGCTTGGGTTGTTTCGGGAAGCAAGGCCGAACTGGATTACAAGCTGCTTTTCAATACCCTTTTCAAGGTGGCCGAAACCAATTTAAATGACGTTAGAAACGGCCAGGCATTAAAAGTAACTTATTCTGATTATCAGAAACTAAACGAATCTTTATTCCCAGGTGCTTTACAGATCAAAACACTCTCTAAAGCGAAAAAAATAAACATCGATCTGCAGTTTGTGAAAATTGATGGCAATGTTCCTGTCGATTTTCCGTTTAATGTACCAAAGAGGTTTACGGTTGTGAAATAAGCTTAGCACATAATAACTTAATATCTATAATTGGCTTGCCAAAGGTATCTACTGCTTCAGTATGGTCACTTTGGCAATCTTTGTATTATATGAAGATTAGGTGAAGACAGTTCTGTAATAAGTGATTATGACTTTAGTATCTCGATTTTAATACTTTTTACTATAAAATTTTTATACTTTTGGCTTAATGAAGCTACAAAAACTCCTATTTATCCTTTTTTTAAGCGTGTTAACCCTTTCGGCGGTTGCACAAACTGAAAGTCAGCTCAGAAGGAAAAAAGAAGCTATTGAACGTGAAATAGAACAACTTCAAAAGAATCTGAATAAGACTGCCAGCGGTAAAAAGCTTACCCTACAGCAGATTAATGCCATCAATGCCCAGATCAGGTTGCGTCAGGATAAAATCGGCACAATCAACTCTGAAATTAAAAATCTGGATAACCAAATCTCTCAGAACACAAATACCGTACATACATTGCAGGGTCAGTTGGGCGATCTTAAAAAAGAGTATGCGGGCATGATCCGTTTTGCACAGCGAAACAGGAACTCGTACGATAAAATGATGTTTATTTTCGCCTCGAAAGATTTTAACCAGGCCTATAAAAGGATCAAATATTTACAACAGTTTAGTCAGTACAGAAAAAAGCAGGCTGGTTATATCGAAAATACGCAGCAGGACCTAAACGGGAAGATTAAAGTGCTTGATAAAACACTCCGTGAAAAAAGTGACCTGTTAAAAGAGCAGGAAAAGGAACGTGAGCGTTTAGGCAGAGATAAGAGTGAACAGGCAGTAGTGCTGAACAAGTTGAGTAAGGATGAAAAGCAGTTTAGGCAGGATATCAATACCCGTAAAAAACAACAAGCACAGATAGATAAAGCCATTCGTTTAGCGATACAAAGGGCTATTGAAGAGGCAAGAAGAAAGGCTGCTGAAGAAGCACGTATTGCAGCGGCAAAAGCTGCAGCTGAAGCCAAAGCCGCAGCAGCAAGAGCGAAAGCAGAGAATAGACCTGCCCCAGCAGCTCCGGCGGCCGCTAAGGAAAAAAGTACAAATGAATTATTAACTAACGATGCCGGCTCGGCTAAATTAGCAGCAGGCTTCGAGAATAACCGTGGCAGATTGCCTTATCCTGTTTCAGGAACAATTACTGAGCATTTTGGTGTTCATAAGGTAGATCAGGCATCTATGAACAATGAGGGGGTAAATATTACATCCTCTGAAGGTGCGCCAGTGAGAGCAGTTTTTGATGGTGAAGTTTTGGGAATAAGTCTTATTTATGGTAAATATGTAGTTATACTAATGCATGGAAATTATTTTACCATCTATCAAAATCTTAAATCGGCCAGTGTGAGTAAAGGTGATAAGGTAAGTACCCGTCAAACAATTGGAGTTCTTGCTAACTCGGGCGATATTGCTGAGCTGCATTTCGAAATTATGAGGGGGCAAACAAAACTAAATCCAGAGGCCTGGATTAGTAAATAGATTAGTTTTTAAATTGTTTATATTTGTATAAATTATATTAGTGATGTATCAAGGCACGTTATTAGAGTTTTTAAACATGGGTGGATCGGAGATCGTGCTCATTTTAGTGGTAGTCCTATTATTGTTCGGTGGTAAAAAACTACCTGAGCTGGCAAGGGGACTTGGAAAAGGGATCAGAGAGTTTAAAGATGCATCTGATGGTGTGAAGCGTGAAATCCATAGGAACATCAATGCTATGGATTTAGATAAAGAAGAAGCGGAAGAAACAGCGGTAAACCATAGTCAACGTCACCATCCAACAGAAGAAACACCTGTTGATGAAAAAGTTACGGCAAGTGTGCCACATACCGAATCAAGCACCCCGGTTGACGAAAAAATTGTAGCAGACAATCATAAAGTTTAAACAAAAAAGTTATGTTAAATACAACAATAGCAGCAATGCTTGGAACACCAGAAATTATCATTATTGCGGTAGTGGTATTGTTATTATTTGGTGGCAAAAAAATCCCTGAACTAATGAGAGGTTTAGGTAAAGGTGTTAAAGAATTTAAAGATGGAAAAGATGGTGTTGATGGAGATCAGGTAGATCCATCTAACCGTGATAAAACCGTTTAATTGCAATAAATTTTAGTTTTGAAGAAATACAGCGCTCTAAAAGAGATTCAGGCACTCATTTCGCAAAAGCAATTAACTTTACCCGATTTATTGGCTTATTATTTTAAGCAGATTAAAGATAAAGAACACCTCAATGCATTTAACGAGGTGTTTTTTTATTCGGCCGAAGTTCAGGCAAAAGCGATTCAGCAAAAGATAGATAATGGTACTGCAGGTAAACTTGCAGGTATGGTGATTGGCATTAAAGATAATATCTGTTACAAAGACCATATCGTTACTGCATCTTCAAAAATGCTCGAAGGCTTTGTATCCCCATATTCATCAACTGTTGTAGAACGTTTATTGCAGGAAGATGCCATTATTATCGGCCGTTTAAACTGTGATGAGTTTGCTATGGGCGGCTCAAACGAAACTTCATACTATGGGGCGGTTAAAAATGCAGCAAACCCTGAGCTTGTTCCAGGTGGGTCTTCCGGTGGTTCGGCCGTAGCTGTTCAGGCTGACATGTGTTTGGCCACCCTGGGTACCGATACAGGCGGCTCAGTGAGGCAACCGGCTGCTTTTTGCGGACAAATCGGTTTAAAGCCCACTTACGGCCGTATTTCGAGGTATGGTGTAATTGCTTATGCTTCATCATTTGATCAGGTTGGGCCGATTACCTCTTCAGTAGAAGATGCTGCCCTGCTTCTGCAGGTTTTAGCTGGCGCTGATGAACATGATTCGACAGTTTCTCCTTTAGCCGTTCCCGATTACCCTGCGCATTTAAATGAACACAAAAAACAAAAAATAGCTGTTTTAAAAGAAACCATCGAAAACGATGCCCTCGATCCAGAGATTAAATCGGCTATTTTAGCTTCAATTGAAAAGTTAAAAGCTGATGGACATAGCGTTGAATATGTATCTTTCGACCTTTTGGATTACCTGGTTCCGGCTTATTATATTTTAACAACAGCCGAAGCCTCTTCAAACCTTTCGCGTTACGATGGTGTGCACTATGGGCACCGTAATACCGAAGCGAAATCGTTAAACGAACTGTATAAATTATCACGTGCCGAGGGGTTTGGCGAAGAAGTAAAACGCCGTATCCTTTTAGGTACTTTTGTTTTAAGCGCCGGATATTACGATGCTTACTACCAAAAAGCACAGCAGGTACGTCGCCTGATCAGGGAAAAAATGGATGCTTTATTTCATGATTATGATTTAATTCTTTCTCCTGTGGCACCAACATCCGCCTTTAAAATAGGCGATAACGTACAGGATGCACTGGTAATGTACATGGCCGATATTTTTACCGTGCTGCCATCTTTAAGCGGAAATCCGGCTATTGCTTTGCCTTTGGGCAATAATGAAGCTGGTTTGCCGTTAAGTATTCAATTTACAGCCAAACATTTTGAGGAAGATAAGCTTTTAGCTTTTTCTCAGGCATTTTTATCATAGTTTTATCGTCATTGCGAAATACGAAACAATCTTAACGCAAAACAGCGTTAAATTGAAGTATGGCAATGGCATTTCATGAGTCGTTTCCCATAATAAATCTGGGAATTATTTGTGCCCGGTTCGTTTATTTACGGAATGGGTGAGGTAAGGGTTTGTTGATGATAACTACCGCGGCCAATGAAAGTTTAACCAATAGCCCATGATTAAAAAATTACTTTTTGCTTCAATTTGTGCTTGCTTAGGATACATTTCTTCCGCTTCCGCGCAACAAACCCTTAAACTCGATAGTCTTCCCAAGGTATACAACAACATCTTTATCAATACCGATACCGTAGCCGTACCAGCAGTTTCTGAAAACCCGCTAACCATGGGACAGAACTTTATCTACAAGCTCAGGCTCGATTCTATCGCTAAAACCGTTCCGCTTCCTTATAACGAATACGTTCAGCAGTATATCGATATCTATTCCAAGCGTAAGGATATGTTCGGGAAAATGATGGGTTTATCCAGTTATTACTTCCCGATTTTTGATAAGGCCTTAAAAGATTATAACATTCCGCAGGAAATAAAATATTTAACTATTGTTGAGTCGCAGATGAATCCCCATGCCATTTCGCGTGTGGGTGCAACCGGTATCTGGCAGTTTATGTTCGGTACAGGTAAAGCTTATGGTTTAAAGATGGATAACTTTGTTGATGAACGCAAAGATCCGATCCAGGCCAGTTATGCTGCCGCGGCTTATTTTAGAGATGCTTTTGAAGAATTGGGCGACTGGCTTTTGGCCATTGCAGCCTATAACTGTGGAAAAGGCAATGTAAACCGGGCCATAGATAAAGCAGGATCAAGGGATTTTTGGGTAATCAGACAGTTTTTGCCCAAAGAAACCAGGAATTATGTGCCGGCATTTATTGCCGCGGTTTATGTGATGAACTATTCCCACAAACACCAGATTACAGCACAGGCTTCGAACATGTTCCTTAAAACCGATACCGTTCAAACTACCCGTTTTGTATCCTTAGCTACCCTGGCCAAAGCGCTTAATATCGAAGAGGAAGCCATGATGGCCTTAAACCCTTCGTATAAGAAGAAGATTGTAAATGGTACCGATGATGAACCAAAGCGGATCGTAATGCCAAAATTAAGGGATATCGATTATGCTGGTATTTATGATGTGCTAAACAATCAGGACGTTGATGTGAGCATGAAAGTGGTAGAAGCCAGTACCGACGACGTAAGGGATTTAAGAAAGAAAAAAATAAAAACCGTAACTGCATCTTCTGTAGTTTACCATAAAGTTACTGCCGGGCAGAGTTTAACAGCCGTTGCTGATAAATATGGTGTCGAAGTTCAGGATCTGCGGGTTTGGAACGGCCTGAAAAGCAAAACCCTCGTGCCGGGACAGAAGTTAAAAATCTATGCTAAAAACCGTACTCCTTTAAAAGTACCATCTTCGTTTTTAAGTTATAAAGTAAAAACCGGCGATACCCTCTCAGAAATTGCTGAGAAATTCGATGGTGCAACTGTGCAGAGCATCCGCAGAGATAACCGTTTATCAAAAGCAGGTTTGCAGGTGGGCATGGTGCTAAAGATTAGTAAGGGGTAAATTAATATTCATCTTGCCGCATTATCTAAACCAGTCTTCATTTCTACAATAAGGGAGAGATCTACGAAAATTATTCAAATATCTCTCTCTCGAATATTCAGGATTGCACTTCATCCGATAGCTATGGGATCGAAACGACAATCTACCAATATGGCACCCTAATCAGATTAATAAGTAATTACCTTAACATCTGTTAGCCCCACATTTTATTTAACTTTTTTTGAAAGGCTTTTTATTTTAAGCCTCATAAAAAGAATTGTACCTTTGCACGGTCACTAATAAGTTACTTAATGAGTAATACGAATAGAAAGCAAGATGCGTTGGATTACCACTCGCAAGGCCGTCCGGGAAAGATACAAGTAGTACCCACCAAACCCACAACATCGCAAAGGGATTTAACCCTGGCATACTCTCCAGGAGTTGCTGAGCCTTGTTTAAAAATAGCAAACAATAAAGAAGATGTTTATAAATATACCGCAAAAGGTAATTTAGTTGCTGTAATTAGTAATGGAACGGCTGTTTTAGGCCTTGGTAACATCGGTCCCGAGGCTGGTAAGCCCGTAATGGAAGGCAAAGGCCTTTTATTTAAAATATTTTCTGATATCGATGTGTTCGATTTAGAACTGGATACCGAAAATGTAGACGATTTTGTAAAGATCGTTAAAGCATTGGAGCCAACTTTTGGGGGGATTAACCTCGAGGATATCAAAGCTCCGGAGTGTTTCGAGATTGAGCGCCGTTTAAAACAGGAGATGAATATCCCTGTAATGCACGATGACCAGCACGGAACAGCCATTATTTCTGGTGCAGCCTTATTAAATGCCTGCGAAATCCAGAAAAAGAAAATCGATAAAATTCAGGTGGTAGTAAGCGGTGCTGGTGCTGCAGCTGTTTCCTGCTCTAAAATGTACCTCAGTTTAGGGGTTAAAAAAGAGAATTTGGTGATGTTCGATATCAATGGGTTAATTGATATCCACCGCACCGATCTGGATGATATCCGGATGAGCTTTGCAACAACCAGAAAAGATATTGCCAATATCGGAGAAGCCATGAAAGGCGCTGATGTTTTCATCGGACTTTCGGCTGCAAACGTAATTTCTCCGGAAATGCTGGTAGGTATGGCCAAAAACCCGATTGTTTTTGCTATGGCCAATCCAAATCCGGAAATAGCCTACGAGCTGGCCATTAAAACCCGTAAAGATCTCATTATGGCTACCGGCCGTTCTGATTATCCCAACCAGGTGAACAATGTATTGGGTTTTCCTTATATTTTCCGTGGAGCGCTGGATGTTAGGGCAACCAGTATTAACGAAGCCATGAAAATTGCTGCGGTTAAAGCCATTGCCGAACTGGCCAAAAAGTCGGTTCCAGAAGCGGTTAACCTCGCCTACAATGCCCGTAACCTTAAATTTGGTAAAGATTACATCATTCCAAAACCTGTTGATTTCAGGTTGATCACCGAGGTTTCTACAGCTGTGGCCAAAGCGGCAATTGAAAGCGGAGTGGCCAGAAAAATCATTACCGACTGGGATGCTTATAATGAAGAGCTGAGGAAACGTTTAGGTTTGGATGACGCCATCATGAGGGCGGTAACCACCAAAGCCAAAATGGCCCCTAAACGTGTGGTATTTGCCGAAGCTGATAACTATAAAATCTTAAAAGCAGCCCAGATTGTAAAGGATGACAACATTGCTATTCCGATTCTTTTAGGTAACAGAGAAAAAATCCAGGCCATTATTGATGAACACGCTTTAGAGCTGGAAGGTGTTGAGATTATCGATCAAATGCAGAACCCGGATAAAACCAAACAATATGCCGAAGCGCTTTTCAAAAAACGCCAGCGCAAAGGGGTTTCTTCTATGCGTGATGCAACTAAATTATTGAGAGACCGTAACTACTACGGAGCATCCATGGTAGAGTTTGGTGAGGCTGATGCGATGATTTCGGGCTTAACGAAAAACTATGCCGCCACCATTAAACCTGCTTTACAGGTAATCGGTGTAAAACCAGGGGTGAAACGTGTGGCTGGTATGTACATGATGATGACCAAAAAAGGTCCTGTTTTCTTTGGCGATACCACTGTAAATGTTGATCCAACGGCAGAAGAACTGGTTGATATTACTTTATTAATCGATAAATCGGTAAAACAGTTTAACATCAAACCACGTATTGCACTTTTATCGTATTCAAACTTTGGATCAAACGATGGTGTAACCCCGAATAAAGTAAGGGAAACCGTTAACCTGCTCCATAAAAACCACCCCGAAATTGTGGTAGATGGTGAGATGCAGGGAAATTTTGCGATTAACAATGAGTTGCTGAAAGATAACTTTCCTTTTAGTACATTAGCTGATGCGCCGGCCAATACGCTTGTGTTCCCAAATCTTGAGTCAGGAAACATTGCATACAAATTGTTACAAGAACTTGGTGGTGCAGAAGCAGTGGGACCGATCCTTTTGGGACTGAATAAACCTGTTCATATTGTTCAATTAGGTAGTTCGGTACGCGAAATTGTAAATATGGTTACCATTGCCGTTGTAGATGTTCAGGCTAAAGAAGAAATTGAAACATCAAAACGAAAAGGTATATTTGGAAAAACAACTAAAAAGTAGAATTGCATGTACGCCTATATTGATGGTAAATTGACATTCAAAAACCCAGCTTATGTTGTGGTTGAAGCCGGAGGTATAGGCTACCATATTAACATTTCTTTAAATACATACAGCGCTTTGGACGATGCAGAAAGGTGTAAACTTTATACCTGGCTGCATGTAAAAGAAGACGCACATACATTATACGGCTTCGCTGATGAGGGCGAACGCCGTTTATTTTTACATTTGATTTCGGTATCAGGAATTGGACCGAATACCGGCAGGATGATTTTATCGTCCATTACCCCTGTTGAAATCCAGACCGCAATTGTTAAAGCAGATTTGCCTCTTATTCAGAGAATTAAGGGGCTTGGTGCAAAAACCGCACAACGCCTGGTTTTGGAACTACAGGACAAACTGAAAAAAGAAGGGGCAGATTCATTAATTTCTATGCCTCAGCACAATACTGTTAAAGATGAAGCGTTATCTGCATTGGTAATGCTCGGGTTCGCCAAACAAACCGCCGAAAAAACTATAGACCAGATATTAAAAGTGACAGAGGGAACACTTTCGGTAGAGCAACTAATTAAACAAGCTTTGAAAACCTTATAGACTAACTGCCTTTGAAGAGAATATCTACATTTCTGTTTCTCATCCCCCTTTTCTTAATTGCTTCTCAAAACACTTATTCCCAGGTTGTTCCAAGCAAAGCGGATACCATTACGCCAAAAAATAACTTCGGACTCAAAGAAAAAGAGCGTCTGGGGCTTAGTCCGGCCGTTAATCCCTTTTATCCGGCACCAAATAACTTAAGGCGCGTTGTAGAATACGATGCTAAAAACAAACGTTATGTGGTTAAAGAAATCATTGGCGACCGGTTTGTTTTAAATACCCAGTATTTAACCATTGATGAGTACCAAAGGCTGGTTAACAGCGAGATCAAACGTGGCAATTGGCGCAGCATTTCAAACGCCGAGGTTAGCGATTACCGCAGTACAGGTATTATTCCGCAGATCCAGGTAAACAGTAAAGCGTTCGAAAAATTATTCGGTGGTACCTCCATTGATATCCAGCCACGTGGAGAGGCCGAACTTACTTTTTTAGGCCGGATAAATAAAAATGAAAACCCGCTTTTTAACGAAAGACAGCGGGTGCAGACCAATTTCGATTTTAACCAAAGGATCCAGATGGATCTGGTTGGAAATATCGGAACCAAACTAAAGATCAAAAGTAATTACAATACCGAGGCACAGTTCGATTTTGAAAATCAGATCAAACTCGATTATACCGGTGGAGCAGATGATATAATTCAAAAAATTGAAGCAGGTAATGTAAGTTTACCTTTAAATACCTCATTAATTACCGGAACACAGGCCCTATTCGGTATTAAGACCCAACTGAAATTTGGCCGTTTAAATGTAACCAGTGTTTATACCCAGCAAAAATCACAATCGAGAGAAATCAAGATTACCAATGGGGCACAGCAAAATACCACAACGGTAAGCATCGATAATTACGAGGCCAATAAACACTATTTTCTGTCGCAATATTTCAGGAACAACTATAATAAAAACCTGGCTAACGCACCCATTATTACCTCGCCGATCCAGATCACCAAAATAGAGGTTTGGATTACCAATAAAGCAGGTAATACCAACGACTCGAGGGATGTGCTGGGTTTAATGGATTTAGGCGAAAATGTGCCATTTAACAACAATCTGCTTACAGGCGGAACCTCAGGCCTTCCAGCCGGAACAACCGCAACAGGTTTTCCGCAACAATCCAATAACTTAATTGCACAGTTAAATGCTTTTCAGGGAGGCGCGGCAAGGCAAACCAACTCTAATGCCATTCTTTCTTTCTTCCAGAACACCCCGGTTAACACCAGTAATACCGATAACTTTGCCAAACTGGTTTACGCCCGGAAATTAACCGAACGCGAGTTCACTTTTCAGCCACAATTGGGATATTTATCCTTAAATAATCCTTTAAATGCTGATGAGGTTTTGGCTGTGGCTTACCGTTATACCTATAATGGCGTAGAATATCAGGTGGGTGAGTTTTCTACAGATATTCCTTTTGATGCTGCAAACCCAAAAGTACTTTATACCAAATTATTAAAGAACGAAACCACTAAAATCCAACTGCCAACCTGGGACCTGATGATGAAAAACATCTATTCTATCGGTGGATACCAGATCAGCAGTCAGAATTTTAAACTCGATATTTACCGCATTGATAACGAAACCGGTGTAGATAATCCGGTGATGACCGAAGGACAAAATACCGCCAACAAACAGTGGATTGCCCTGACCGAGTTTGACCGTTTAAACCAGCAAAATGAACGCAGGCCGGATGGAGTATTCGATTTTGTGGCAGCCAATAATGCATTTGGTTCTTATTCTACAGCAAGCAATGCTAACCAGGCCAGTTTATTCGGTACAGGCAGTAACGGACAAACTTCACTGATTACCAATACCAATTCGGGTTATATCACCATTGATCCTGCAAATGGAAGGATTATCTTTCCGGTGATTGAACCTTTTGGTAAAGATTTGGCTGCAAGGTTTTTACCAAGCGAACAGAACCTGATTAATAAATATGCCTTTACCGCACTTTACGATTCGACACAGACTATTGCCAAACAACTGTTCCAGAACCAGAACAGGTATGTAATTAAAGTAAATTACCAATCAGATATTTCTTCTGAATTTAGCTTAAATGCCATTAATGTTCCTGAAGGATCAGTAAAGGTTTTCGCCGGCACCATGCCATTAACCGAGGGAGTAGATTTTACAGTCGATTATCAAGGCGGCCGTGTAAGTATCATCAACCAGGCCCTTTTAATTTCTGGTCAGCCGATTCGGATTACCACCGAGAATAACGAACTTTTTGGACTGCAGCAACGTTCACTTTTCGGAACCCGTTTAGATTATCGCGTAAACAATAAGCTAAACCTGGGGGGTACCATCATGAACCTTACCGAAAAACCACTCACCCAAAAGGTGAATATCGGTGAAGAGCCCATTTCGAATACCATCTGGGGAGCAGATATCAATTATAGCTCACCTTCAAGGTTTTTAACAAAACTGGTTGATAAACTTCCGTTCATTTCAACCAAAGCGCCATCAAGCGTAACTTTTTATGGAGAGTTTGCACAACTGATTCCCGGTCACCCAAGGGCACTGAATTTTGCCGGAAGTAAAAACGGGGTAAGTTATTTAGATGATTTCGAGGCATCAAGATCAGTGATCGATTTAAAGAGCGCTATCGCCTGGCAGCTGTCGGGCACGCCGCAACTTTTCAGCGAATCGAACAAATCCAATGATTTATCTTATGGCTACAACCGTGCAAGAATAGCCTTTTATAACATCGATCCTACTTTTTATAATTCAGCTGCATCTACTACTCCGGCCAATATCCGAAACAACCGGAACGAACTTTCCAACCATTATGTAAGGGAAGTAATTGAGCAGGAAGTTTTTCCTTTTAAAGAAACAGCAACGGGGCAGGCCTTAAACATTACCACCCTTGATGTTGCCTACTACCCAACCGTTAGAGGACCATACAACTTCCGTACTACCGATTTTAGACCTGACGGATCTTTATTACAGCCTAGAAATAACTGGGGCGGTTTTCAGCGGAAAATCGAAACCAACGATTTCGAAGCCTTAAATGTGGGCTTTATCGAGCTTTGGGTAATGGATCCATTTATCTACAAACCAAATTCTGCCGGTGGTGATATGTATTTCAATTTAGGTAATATCTCCGAAGATATCCTTAAAGATGGAAGAAAATCATTGGAAAATGGTTTACCGGCTTCAAACGATCCCAGTAAATACGAAGAAACCGTTTGGGGCCGCGTACCACGATTACAACCAGTAGTACAGGCTTTTGATAACAATCCCGATTCGCGCCGTGCACAGGATGTTGGTTTAGACGGACTATCGGATGCAGATGAAAAAATAAAATTTGCTGCGGCAATCACCCAGATCAAAGGGCAGTTAAATGCTACTGCTGCTACAGCACTTGATGCCGATCCATCATCAGATAATTACACTTATTTCAGGGGACCAGCTTTAGATCAGATCAATGCCGGTATCCTTAAACGTTACGAAAAATATAACGGAACAGAGGGTAACTCAAAAACTTCACAGCAATCGCAGGCTGAATTAGGTCTCGAAAATTCGGCTTCTACTTCCTTACCTGACGGGGAGGATATCAACCGCGATAATAACATGACCCAAAGCGATGAATACTTTCAATATAAAGTTTCTATCCGTCCCGGAGATCTAAATGTTGGACAGAACTTCATTACCGATAAAGTAACTTCGCAGGTTAAATTGGCTAACGGAAATACACAGGCCGTTACCTGGTATCAGTTCAGGATTCCGATTGGTCAATATCAGGACAAGGTTGGCGGCATCCAGGATTTTAAATCGATCCGTTTTTTCAGGATGTTTATGACCAACTTCGCTGATACTGCGGTATTGCGTTTCGCTAAACTACAGTTGATCCGTGGCGAATGGAGAGAATATAATGCCTCTAACGTTGCCGCTCAGGTAATTGTTGATCCATCTTTACCCGCTTTAACCCCTGATAATTCTACCATTGAAGTATCTACTGTAAATATCGAAGAAAACGGTAAACGCTCGCCAATCCCTTACGTAACGCCTCCAGGTATTTTACGTGAGCGTGATTACAGTAACTACCGTGGCGATACCAGGTTAAATGAGCAATCTTTATCTGTTACCGTTAAATCGTTAAGAGATGGTTATGGCAGGGCGGCATTTAAAACTGCCTACAGCGATTTCAGGTCTTACAAACACCTGGAAATGTTTGTGCACGCAGAGGCGGTTAATAACCAGCTTTTAAGTGATAACGATGTTTCGGCCTTTTTAAGGATCGGTACCGATAACCAGGATAACTATTACGAATATGTAATGCCTTTAAAGGTTACTAATCCCGGAACAAGCGATCCTGACGCGATATGGCCGGAAGCCAATAGGATGGATATCGATTTAACACTTTTCCAGAATGCCAAGCTGGCCCGTAATGTGGCTAAATTGGCTAACGGGCAGCCCTGGCCAACCAATGTTCCTTTTACCTATACCGATGGGGCGAGAACAATTGTGGTTAAAGGACAGCCCGATATGAGTAAGGTGAGGGTTTACATGGTGGGGATTAAAAACCCATTACGTGCCGCCACTGATGATGGTATCCGCGACGACGGTCAGGATAAAAGTGCTTTGGTTTGGTTTAACGAATTAAGATTAACTGAATTTGACGAGAAAGGTGGCTGGGCCGCAACAGGAAGATTAAACTTAAAACTGGCAGATTTTGCCGATGTAAATATATCTGGCAGCAAATCTACTGTTGGTTTTGGTTCTATCGATTCGAAAGTGAGCGAAAGAAACCGTGCTGATAATGTATTACTGGATGTTTCTTCGGCAATGGAATTAGGTAAATTCCTGCCACAAAAATCAGGTGTAAAAATCCCGATGTTCGTAAGTTATTCAAAACAGGTTTCTACCCCACAATACAATCCAAGAACGCCGGATATCGAACTGAAAAATGCTTTAGACCAATCAACCAAAGCGCAAAAAGATTCAATCTTAAATTTTGCACAGGATTATACGGTTAGAAGGGGCATTAACTTTACCAATGTGCGGAAAGATCGTGTGAACACCAGTAAACCAGTCCACCTTTGGGATATTGAAAACTTTGCAGCCAGTTATGCTTACACCCAGTATAATCACCGCGATTTTATTAACCAAAGCAGTATCCAGAATACCTATAGGGCATCTTTACAATACAGTTATTCTAAAGAAGCGAAAACCATAGCACCTTTCGAAAAAATTATCAAATCGAATATGCTTGCTTTGTTAAAGGATTTTAACTTTAGTATTTTTCCAAGTGCCATTAATTTTAGGATTGATGTAGACCGCTTATATTCAGAAAATACGTTAAGGAATAACGACCCGAATAATACCATTAGCCTTTACCGAAACGGTTATGGTACCACCTTTAACAAGAACTTTACCATGAGCCGCGTTTATGGTATCGCCTGGAACCTTACCCGCTCGTTACAGTTAGATTTTAACGCCACAAACTATTCGATTATCGATGAACCAGATGGAAGAGTTGAGGGATTAAAACGCGATACTGTTTGGCAGAATTTAAAGCGTTTGGGCCGTACTACCGATTATAACCATAATTTAAATGTAACCTATAACCTGCCGATCGATAAAATTCCGGGTTTAAATTGGGTTACGGTTAAAACACGTTATGGTACCAACTTTAACTGGCAAACCGAGCCACTTTCTACATTACGCGATCCAAATATTAATTTGGGTAATACCGTGCAGAACAGTAGAACGATCCAGGTAAACCCAACACTAAACCTAACCACCTTGTACAATAAGTTTGGTTTTATCCGTAACACTGGCAACGATCAGGACGGCAGTAAGGCAAAGAAGTTTTTCATTAACCTGTTAACGAGTTTAAAAAATGTTAATGCCAGTTACGTGCAAACCAAAGGTATTTTCTTGCCAGGTTATATGCCAACAACGCAGTTTTTTGGTCTCGATAAAGCTACCGGGGCACCAGGTTTAGGCTTTGTTTTTGGTAGTCAGCGCGATATCCGCGAAATGGCGCTGGGTAATGGATGGCTAACTACCGATACCCTGCAAAACCAGTTATATGTAAATACACTCCGCGAAGATTTTCAACTTACCGGACAGATAGAGCCGTTTAAAGACCTACGGATTACTTTAAAGGCAAATAAAGCGCAAACCAGAAATTTCTCTACCAATTTTAGGTATGTGGCCAGTGTATCCTCATTCGAAAATTTAAGTGCCATTACCACAGGCGATTACAGCATTTCATATATTGCTATCGGTACAGCTTTTAAAGAGAAAAACTCAAGTACTGTTTCGAGCCTGTTTAACCAGTTTATGGCCAACCGGATAATTATTTCGAGAAGGTTAGGCGCCCAAAACCCTAACTCATCAGGTATTAGTGGAGGTTATGCAGATGGTTACAGCAAAGAAAGTCAGGATGTAATTATTTCTGCTTTTATGGCGGCATATTCAGGGAAAGATGCAAGTAACTCAAAAATGAATGCCTTCCCTAAAATACCGCTTCCAAACTGGAATTTAACTTATAGTGGCTTAACAAGTATCCCTTTTATTGCCGATAAATTCTCATCTGTTGATATCAGGCATGGTTACCGTTCGGCCTATAATATCAATGGCTTTAACTCATTATTGCGCTATCAGGAAACCAACGGCGCTTCGAGCAGCAGGGACGTAAACAATAACTTCCTGCCAGAGTATCAGTTTGCGCAGGTAACCGTTTCAGAGTATTTTGCACCATTGGTTGGGGTAGATACCAGGTTTAAAAATAACCTGACCGCCTCTTTCGAATTAAACCGTTCGAGATTACTGGGTTTGAGTTTATCAAACAGTCAATTGGCGCAGTTATCAGAAAACAATATGGTTTTAGGTTTGGGCTACCGGACCAATAAATTCCGTTTTCCATTTGGATGGTTTAAAAGCCTGAAAATGGACAACAACATGGATTTTAAACTGGACGTGGCCATCCGCGATAACAAAACGGTTATTTACCGCGCAGATATTACCGAAGCAGAAGTTTCATCAGGAGCAAAAAACATCAGTTTAAGACCAAGTGTTGATTATGTGTTAAACCAGAAGTTTAATATCAAATTATTTTACGATTCGAACATTACAAAGCCTTACACCTCGCAAACTTTTAATACTTCGTTCAGTAATTTCGGTTTTAGTTTAAGGTTTACGCTGAATTAATAAATAAAGGAAGAAATTATAGCGTGATGAATGCTTTTTTGAATCTGCAAAATGAATTAACATCTGCAAATCTCAAAAATCCTGATTAACTTTGAAAAACTAATTTAGAACAAATGAATTTTCCATCAGAATTAAAATACACTAAAGACCACGAGTGGGTTAGAGTTGAAGGTAACGAAGCTTTTATCGGTGTTACCGATTTCGCTCAGCGCGAATTAGGTGATATTGTTTATGTTGACATTAACACTGTAGGTAGCGAAGTGGCAAAAGAAGAAGTTTTTGGTACTGTAGAAGCCGTTAAAACTGTTTCTGATTTATATATGCCAGTTACCGGAACCGTATTGGAAGTTAACGCTGAATTAAACGATAATCCAGAATTGGTAAACTCTGATCCTTACGGACAAGGCTGGATGGTTAAAGTATCTTTAGCTGATTTAGCTGAAGTAGAAGGTTTATTAACAGCAGAAGCTTACCAGGAACTGGTAGGAGCTTAATCATCATATTTTGTACAAAACACTAAAACATCAAAAATGGGCCATTCTCTGGACCATCATTGTTTTAGTGTTTTGTAATATGCACATTTCCGATTCTGTCGGGAAAAGTGGCTTTTTCTTTGAAGGCTTTGATAAAATGACCCACATGGGGTTTTTCTTTGTCTTATCTGTCCTGCTCTTCTTTGGCAAGATAAAATATCAGCATACCTACGCTTTCAGAACATTAACCATTTTTAAAATTTTGCTCATCAACGCAATAATCGGCGGCGGAATAGAGTTACTACAATGGAAAGTTTTTACCTATCGCTCAGCAGAGTGGTGGGATTTTGGTTGCGACATGTTAGGCGCATGTATGGCTGTTTTTAGCTATGTTCTGCTCCACAAATTAAATTTCGATGAAACCATGACGAATAAGCCGCTTACCAAAAACAATTAATGTATTCGGAATAGCTTCATTGCAATGGAAAATAAAATTATATCAATGAAAAAGAAAATAAGCATTGTTTGTGTAGTTGTGGCCATTAGTTTAAGCGGATGCAGTATCTTTAAAAAAGACTGTCACTGTCCAAAAGTGTACTATAAAAGTTATCCTTCACTAAGGAAATAACATCCCTTTTCCTTATTTCTTTCAAAGTTTGGAGGCCTGCCAACAGGCTGTATTTAAAATGTTACCAAGCTTTTAACACACCTTAACAAACCTTTCGGCTTTTCTATAGTCTGATAGCTTAGTTTTATATAATAATATCTAATTTTTTGATGAAAAGAAACGTTCAGAGGGCAATATTTATCGTGCTCCTATTTTGTGGTTATATCGCTCAGGCCCAAAATACTGGTTCTATCAGCGGTAAAGTAATTAATGCTAAAGATAAAAAACCGGTTGACTTTGCAACTATAGCAGTTAAGAGTTTAAAAGATTCAAGCGTTGTGGCTTCAGGTCAAACTAACCCTGATGGAAGTTTTAGCTTTAAAGCCATAGCCCCAGGTAAATACCGTATTTATTCGGCCTTTTTAGGTTTGAAAACCGCAACCAAAGATGTTGAGGTAGCTAAAGCCGCTGTTAATGCCGGTGATATTGCCATGAGTGATGATGGTGTGGATCTAAATACCGTTAACGTTACCGCAACCATCCCCATTGTAGTAAAGAAAGATACTTTGGAATTTGATGCCAAATCAATCAAGGTACGCGAAAATGCGGTGGTTGAAGATCTTTTGAAAAAAGTACCAGGTGTAGAAGTAGCAAAAGATGGTAGCATTAAAGCCCAGGGCGAAACCATTACCAAGGTAAAGGTAGATGGTAAAGAATTTTTTGGTAATGACCCATTATTGGCGACTAAAAACCTTCCTGCCGATATGGTAGATAAAATCCAGGTAATTGACGAGCTCTCTGAGCAGGCACAGTTTACCGGTATTGATGATGGAACAAGAAATAAAATCCTGAACATCACCACTAAAAATGGCATGAAACATGGCTATTTCGGAAACAGCACCGCAGGTTATGGTTCTAACGACCGTTATGATGCCAGTTTGAATGTAAATAAGTTTGATGATGACAGGCAGATCAGTTTTATTGGTCAGTTTAATAACGTAAACAAACAGAATTTTGGCCAGGGCGGTGGTGTAGGTAATGGTTTTGGTGGTGGAGGCGGCGGCGGCCGTGGTGGTTTTGGCGGCGGCGGCGGAGGAAGTAGCTCTGGCGGTAGCGGCGGTATCACTAATACCAACGCCGCGGGTTTAAACTTTGCCGATACCTATAAAGATGGCACCCAGTTTCAGGCCAGTTATTTCTTTAATAAAGCAACTTCGGAAAGTATCCAGAATTCGAATATTCAGAACCTTACCGGAGGAACAAATAACATTGCTGAAGCTATAGATAATACTACCGACCGAATTAACCACCGTTTTAACTTTATGGTTGATACTAAGATAAACCCATCGTTATCTATTAAAATACAACCAAACCTGTCCTATACCGAAACAGATGGAAACAATTTGAATGAATATACAAGAACACTTACTGATGGTTCAACCGTTGGTACACAGCGTAACAATACAACTGCTGCAACACCTACCATTAGCAATAATTTATTAATCCGTAAAAGCTTTAAACGCAGAGGCCGTACGTTATCATTAAATGTAAACACAAATATAAACGATAACGATGGAACAAATCTTAACTATAGGAAAGAGACAATTACTGCAGGAATAGCTAAAAGGGACACCATTACCAATCAATTAAATAATACCAACAGTCGTGCCATAAGTAACACCACGAGGGTAGTTTATACAGAGCCTTTAAACAAAACCTTAAGTGTAGAGTTTAACTATCAAAACGGTTATTCAAATAGCGATTCGCAAAGGGATGTTTTTAACTACAATCCATCAACGCTGCAGTTTGATATCGTTGATAACACCTTTTCAAATATCTATAACAACCGTACCTTAACCAATGCTGCAGGTGTAAGTTTAACTACAACGGAGAAAAAATACAATTGGAATATCGGAGTAGCTGCGCAGCAAACCAACAGGGTAAATACCAATTTAACCACTGGATTAAAGCGCACACAAAACTTTATTAATATCACGCCTTCGGCGCAATTCAGGTATAACTTTAGTAACCGTAAACGTTTGTTTATTAACTACCGTGGTTCTACTACTCAGCCAAGTATCGATCAGATTCAGCCGATTCCGGATAATACCAATTCGCAGACCATTTATGTAGGTAACCCGGCGTTAAAACCTTCATTCAATAACCAATTGAGGATTAATTTTAATAACTTCAATATTGAAAACGGCAGGTTTTTCTTTGCAGGTTTAAACTTAACCCAAACCTTTAACAGCATTGGTAACAGTGTTGCACAGTTGCCTAACGGTATTCAACAGGTGAGTTATGTAAATGTTGATGGTGTTTATGCAGGTAACGCCAATGCAACATGGTCTTTACCTTTAATGGCAGAACGTAAGTTAACCTTAAATATTTCAGGAAACGGTGCTTACAATAGAAATGTGAATTACATTATTCCTCAGGGAGGCACAACATCAGTTAAAAATATTACAAATAGCTACACCATTTCAAATGGCTACAAGTTGGTTACCAATGTTGATAAATTTGACTTAACGGGTGGAATAACCGGTAGCTATACCAATTCAACATTTTCAGCTCAGCAATCGGCAAATACACAGTTTTACACCATTAACCCAAGTTTTGATGTAAGTTATGTATTGCCAGCCAACATCAGGTTAGCTATTGATATTGATTATTTCAGAAACTTTGGTGGAGGCGATTTATACAATCAGGAATACACCATTCTTAATCCTTATATCAGCCGTCAGTTCTTTAAAAACAGGGGAACGTTCAAGTTTTCAGTAAATGATGCATTGAACCAGAACACTGGTGTAAGCAGAACAGCTACAGGTACATCAATTACTGATTTAAACTATAATGTATTAAGACGTTATTATATGTTCTCGTTCACTTACTCTTTAACGCGTATCGGCGGAAGAAACATGAGTGGCGATATGCAAATGCCGGGACAACGCGGAGGTGGCGGAGGTGGTGGCCGTCCGAGGATGTAATTTCCAATGGTTGGTGCACCGACCATCAATATGATATAAAAAGTCCTGGTTTTAACCGGGACTTTTCTGTTTTACAACTATTTTCTATCTGTCCCACGGCATAGAAGCGGAAAGAAAAACGCTAGAGTGCTCTTTATTGATCGAACTGAGGTTATGAGATTTTTAATTTTACATGAGGTAGATTTCTCCATTTTGCTGCGCTTCATCTGATAGCTATCGGATCGAAATGACGATTGATCGATATATGTATTTCAAATGTTACCAAAGTAAAAATAAACCTTTATAACAGCCGGTAGTCTTTATTTCAACAATCAAACTAACCGAATGAAACAAATTTTTACGCTTTTTCTTATTTTATCATCATTTTATGTTTACGCCCAGAAAACCGGTTCGGTTAGTGGCAGGGTAATCCAGTCAAAAGATAAAAAACCAATCGATTATGCCTCACTTGCTGTAAAAAACCTGAGCGATTCGAGCATGGTTGGTGCCGTAAGTACAACAGAAGATGGAAAATTTGTTTTCAAAAACCTAAAACCTGGTAATTACAGGTTATATGCCGCATTTTTAGGATTAAAAAACACCACAAAAGATTTTATCATTACTACCGATAAACCAGATGTAGCCATAGGCGATGTTGTTTTGGAAGGTGG
Source organism: Pedobacter roseus (assembly GCF_014395225.1). Lineage (NCBI taxonomy): Bacteria > Pseudomonadati > Bacteroidota > Sphingobacteriia > Sphingobacteriales > Sphingobacteriaceae > Pedobacter > Pedobacter roseus. The sequence goes on along the minus strand of NZ_CP060723.1, from coordinate 4,910,338 downwards.
TGCAATCGATCTTCAAACGGTTGATATTAAAGCCGAAGTTCCGCCGATAGTGGTTAAAAAAGATACACTCGAGTTTAACGCCAGTTCTTTCAAGGTGGTGGAAAATGCCGTGGTAGAAGATTTATTAAAAAAACTACCTGGGGTAGAGGTTGATAAAGCAGGTACAGTTAAAGCCCAGGGCGAAACCATTACTAAAGTAAAGGTTGATGGTAAAGAGTTTTTCGGTAATGACCCTTTATTGGCCACGAAAAACCTTCCGGCCGATATGATCGATAAAATCCAGATTATTGATGAGCTTTCCGATCAGGCACAGTTTACGGGTATTGATGATGGTTCGCGGACCAAAATTATCAATATTACCACCAGAAAAGACAAAAAAAACGGTTACTTTGGAAACAGCAGCGGAGGTTATGGCTCTGATGACCGTTACGATGTAAATGCAAACATCAACCATTTTAACCAGGATAAACGTTTAAGTGTAATTGCACAGTTTAATAACGTAAACAAACAGAATTTTGGAGGTGGTTTGGGTGGCGGAAACGGTGGGAGCAACGGTGGCCGCGGCGGAATTACCGATACCAAAGCCGGCGGATTTAATTTTTCGGATGTATATGCTGATCAGACAGAAGTGAGTTTGAGTTATTTTGTCAATAAATCTGATAACCTGATCCTCAGGAACAGCGTAACCCAAAACCTGTTGGGCGATGTAACAACGGTTTTTAATAATAACCAGACCAACAATTCAGACCGTTTAAACCACCGTTTAAACTTTATGATCGATACCAAAATTGATTCGCTGACCTCACTTAAAGTACAGCCAAATTTAAGTTATACCGATAACGAGAGTTTAAACAATAGCTCATATACCCGCGATTATAAAACCTATATGATCGATGGTACGCAATCGCTCAGGAACCACAATACCGCACCATCCATCAGCAATAATATTTTGCTGCGGAAGAAATTTATGCGCAGGGGTAGAACCTTATCGTTAAATTTTAGCACAAGTATCAATAATAACGACGCGGATAACTACAATACTAATCCCGAAACCAGGGTTGAAAACGGCGTTATCACCCAAAAAACTACGGATCAGTTTAACGATCAGGAAAGTGAGTCGATCAATCAGAATAGCCGCCTGGTATATACTGAACCACTGGATAAAACCTTAAGTCTCGAGTTTAATTATCAAAATGGCTATAACCACAATACATCCGATCGGTTTACCTATAATTTTAATCCGCTTACCTTGAAATACGATTTATTGGACACAACCTTTAGTAACGCTTACGAAAACACTATTTTAACCAATTCTGCAGGTTTTAGCTTTAATAAAATGGCTAAAAAATACAATTGGAACGTTGGGATGGCTGTTCAAAATACCGATAGGACCAATAACAACCTCAGCGGTGGATATGTACTCAAACAGAATGTCTTCAATTACACCCCTTCAGCCATGTTCAGGTATAATTTTAGTAATAGTAAACGTTTGGTTTTTAACTATAGGGGAAGTACCAATCAGCCAACCATTCAGCAATTACAGCCAATCCGGAACAATACCAATACGCAAAGTATCCCCGTAGGTAACCCCGACCTGAAACCAGAGTTTAACAATACCCTCCGTGTGGCTTACAATACTTTTACCGTGGGAAAAAACAGGTCGCTTTTTGTGAATTTAAACCTTACCCAAACTTCTAACCGCATTGCCAATAGCACCAGTTTAATCCAAAACGGTCCCGATCAGGGTAAACTGGCCGTTACACCGGTTAATGTTAGCGGTGTTTATTCAGGATCCGTTTCCTCTTCTTTAAGTTTGCCGGTTATGGCAGAAAACAAGTTAAATTTCCATATCAATGTGAGCGGAAATTACGACCGCGATGTAAACTTTACCAATTCCTTAAAAAATATCACCAACAGCTGGTCTATTACCAATGGGTATCGTTTGGTTTCCAATTTAGATAAACTCGATTTAACCGCCGGTGTAAATGGTTCCATTAACCGCGCCACTTATTCTGTGCAGCCAAATTCCAATACCCGTTTTTATACTTTTAGTCCAAATATCAGTGTAAGCTATTTATTTCCTGGCGATATCCGCTGGGCTATTGATGCCGATTACAACCAGAATACCGGTAGGGGCGAGGCTTTCGATACCCATTTCACACTCGTTAATTCTTACATCAGCAGGCAGTTTTTCAAAAACAGGGGAACCTTTAAAGCGGCGGTAAACGATTTGCTGAACGAAAACCAGGGGGTTAGCCGTACCGCCAATAACAACACCATCCAGGATGTAAGTTATAACGTATTGCAGCGTTATTTTATGTTTTCGTTTACCTATTCTTTAAACCGCATGGGCGGTAAAAATAGAATCAGGGGTGGCGAAGAAGGCGGGAGAAGCCGAGGTGGCAACGGTGGTGGAGGCTTTGGCGGAGGCAGACAGCGAAACTAAATCATTTAAGCGTAAAGCTGTTTAATTTATGCCACCATATCGACTTTCTTATTTGGAATAAATCTAAAGAAAGGGTAACTTGCGCCAAATTTAGCACATGAAGCTGTCGCACCTAAAAATTGGAGAAAAAGGAACAATTGTAGCATTTACAGATTTAGACATGTCTGTAAAGTTAATGGAGATGGGCTGTTTGCCGGGCGAGGTGGTAGAAGTTGAGCGTTTTGCTCCACTAGGCGACCCAATGGCGATCCGTGTTGCTGGTTATCAGCTTTGCTTGCGTAAAAGTGAAGCCGATGTGATCATTATACAATAAATAAGCTGGGTTTGGATATTAAAGTTGCGTTAGTTGGTAATCCCAATACAGGTAAATCTACTTTATTTAACCGTTTAACAGGGTTAAATCAGAAAATAGGAAACTTTCCAGGTATCACTGTCGATAAGAAAACTGGTTTTACGAAACTTACAGGCGACAAGGATGCCGAGATTATCGATTTACCCGGAACCTATAGCTTATATCCAAAAAGTTCTGACGAAAGCATCGTTTTTCAGGTGCTTGCCGATAAAAACAACAATAGCCATCCCGATGTAATCGTATTGATTGCTGATGCCTCTAATCTAAAGCGAAATATGCTTTTGTATTCGCAGGTGGCCGATTTGGGTATACCGATGATTTTGGCTTTGAATATGATCGATCTTTCTACTAAACAGGGAATTGAGATTGATCTTGATAAACTTGCAGAAAAGCTGGGCATCCAGGTGGTTTCCATTTCAGCAAGAAATAATATCGGAATAGATAAGTTAAAACAGGCCATTGCTAATACCAATAAAATTGCCACCCAGTTTCAGGATGTTGATGTAAATTTTCTGGCACCCGATGCCATTAATGCCATTAAATCAAAACTGAATTCTGATAATGATTATTATGCATTGCAGGTATTGCACCAGCACGAATACCTTACTTTTTTTACCGAAAAAGAGCAGGAAGAAATTGAGAAGATAGAGCAATCACACCATTTCGAGTCTTCTAAAATTCAGGCGGCAGAAACGATTGCACGTTACAAACACCTCAGCAGCATATTATCTGGTGTAGTAGTAGATAAAGGCACCGAAAAGAAATTTTCTTTTAGCGATAAATTAGATGGGATACTTACCCATAAAATATGGGGATTCGCCATATTCCTGTTAATCTTATTTGTTATTTTCAATGCCATTTTTGCCTGGTCATCTTATCCTATGGATCTGATTGAAAGCGGATTTGGTTTTATCACCAGCATAGGTCACGAATACCTGCCTGCCGGTATGCTAACAGATCTTGTATTAGATGGTGTGATTGCAGGTTTAGGCGGTATTTTTGTATTTATTCCGCAAATTGCCATTCTTTTTGCTTTTATATCCATTTTAGAAGATACTGGTTATATGGCCCGCGTTACCTTTATGATGGATAAAATCATGAGCAAGGTTGGCCTTAATGGAAAATCGGTGGTACCGATGATCGGTGGTTTAGCCTGTGCTGTACCTTCTATTATGGCAGCCAGAAATATAGAAAACTGGAAAGACAGGATGATTACCATCATGGTTACGCCATTGGTAAGCTGTTCGGCAAGACTTCCCGTTTATATCCTGATCATTTCCTTAATTATCCCTTCGCAAACAGTTCTGGGTGTTTTTAATTTACAGGGTTTAGCTTTGATGGTGATGTACCTGGTGGGAATTATTGCTGCGGTATTGGTGGCCTGGGTAATGAAATTCATTATCAAAACTAAAGAAAGGTCGTATTTCATCATGGAATTGCCGGTTTACCGCATGCCCAGGTGGAAAAACGTTTTCTATACCATGTATGAGAAATCAAAAACCTTTGTTTTCGAAGCAGGTAAGGTAATTATTGCCATTTCTGTTATCCTTTGGGTAATGGCATCTTTCGGACCAGGGAACCGTTTTGAAGGTATTGATAAAAAGTACGAAACAGCATTGGCCGATACCACAAAAAATACCGATCACATTAAAACTTTGGTGGCTACCGAGAAACTGGAAAACTCTTATGTGGGGATTCTTGGTCATGCGATTGAACCTGCCATCCGTCCGTTGGGTTACGATTGGAAAATCGGGATTGGTTTAATTACCTCCTTTGCGGCCCGTGAAGCCTTTGTAGGTACCATGGCTACCATTTACAGTGTTGATGGAGGTGATGAGGATACAAGCACGATCAGGGAGCGTATGTCGGCCTCTAAGAACAGCCGTACGGGTTTGCCGGTTTATACTTTCGCTACTGGCATTTCGCTGATGCTTTTTTATGCTTTTGCCATGCAGTGCATGAGTACCGTAGCTATTGTTTACCGAGAAACCAAAGGTTGGAAATGGCCGGTAATTCAATTGGCTTACATGACAGCCATGGCCTATATCGCCGCATTGGTTGCTTATCAGTTGTTGAAATAAGACAGTATTTTTTTCGGAGATTATTTTCTAAGTTATCGTCATTCCCTCCTTGGTTTGAAATCTTAATGCAATAAAAAGTTTTGTATCGTAGATGCATGTTAATTGCTGACCCTCAAAAATGATTCATTTAAAGCGTTTGTAACCTTGAGCGTAGTCGAAAGCCTTGTTAAAATATTATCATGATTAGAAGAGCAGGTCAGGTGCAATTATTTAAGTTTCCTCCCGCTTTCTGTTTTATCCCGACTGAAATGTCGGGATGCTCACTCCAATCGGGTCTAGGTGGCCCGGTAAGTGTAGCTATTATAGATTGGGTGCTTATCTGCACAAGTCTTTGTTTATAAACCCGGTAGTAGCGGCAGCTCCTGATTTTTCATCAGGACTATAGCGGATAACGGGACTGCTGTTCCCGAAATCCTACTGAATTTTCATTTTCAAATAAAATCACTAAAATTCCTAAAGGTTTTTACCATATAAGACATATAACATCATTTAAGTTCAGATTTTGATAAATAATAATTAGCCAAATTGGCTTTAGCGTTTTTCCTTTAGTCTTTCTTCTTTAATCTTTCCGCTTTGGTCTTTCTTCTTTATCCTAACTCAATCTGCCGCTTAATACTCTCTTCTAACGAGATCAATGTCTCTGTACGTTGAATACCGTTTACCGCCTGGATTTCTTCATTTAAAACGTGGCGTAAATGGTTGGTATCCCTGCAGATAATTTTTGCAAACATACTATAGGCACCGGTAGTATAATGGAGCTCTACCACTTCCTTAATTTTGCTCAGCTGCGCAACCGCATCTTTATATTGGATTCCTTTTTCGAGATAGATACCCAAAAATGCGCAGATATCGTAACCGGCCTTCTGTGGATCGATAATTAAGTGAGAGCCTTTTATAATGCCCATTTCCTGTAATTTCTTCATCCTAACGTGTATCGTTCCGCCCGAAACAATCAGATCTTTAGCGATTTCTGTGTAAGGTTTAGTGGCATCCTGCATCAATTGCTTTAATATATCGATGTCGAGGTTGTCAATTTCTAAATTGGAATTGTCTTTTTTAAGCATATTTTTGAATTATGATAAGCGAATTTACAAATATTTATCAATATTATAAAAATAAAATTAAATGTTTAAAATATTTGCAAGGTATTGGATGTTCTTTTACATTTGTATCAAGCAATTAACAAAAAGGAAACGTTCTTTCAAAATTGTTTAACATAATGTAGGGTGGTGAAACAGGCAGACACACCTCCTTGTCTCGGTGGCGGAGAATAATGGGAATATATCGGTAACGGTACTAACCACTCCTTGAAGGTTCGATTCCTTCCCCTACAGCGGCTTTAGTCCTAAGTCAAGAGTCCATAGTCTTTAGTAGACTTATGACTGAAGACTTTGGACTAATGACTAAAATTGTTGGGTGGTGAAATTGGCAGACACGCCTCCTTGTCTCGGTGGTGGGGAATAATGGGACAAACGCAGTTTATTGGGTTGACCACAAATTAATTTTTTGAACTGTAGCTAACTACCCCTTGAAGGTTCGACTCCTTCCCCAACAGCATTTTTTATGAATAATAAGTTAGTTAATTGAGCAATCCTGGATAGGTTGCTCTTTTTCTTTTTAAGGGTAGTTTATTTTCATTATTCTCAATATGAACGTAAGTTCAGTGCTAATCTTTTTTAAAACATATAATATTTATCTAAATTGTACTTAATAACTTAAGTTAATAATCTAAATAAATCGAAATGAAAAAGTTAATGTCTCTCATTGTCCTATTGGGGTTTTGCCCTTTTGTATCTTTTGCACAATCTGAATCAGTAAATTATGGAAGTTTATTCGGAGCTCTTATTGGGATCGGAATAGCCATTTTGGTGTTTCTTGCATTGAGACAGTTAGTATTATGGTATTGGAAAGTTGAAATAATAATTCAGAATCAACAAGAACAAACAAAAGGCATACAGGCAATATATAATCTGCTAGATGAGAATGCAAGGTATTCTAAAGCATTATTAGAAGAAATGAAAAAACAAAATGAAGCGAAAAATGGCATTTAAGTATTTTTAAATTCATTAATATTTTGCCGATAAACTTTAGTTTTTCATTATCGGTTACATTTTTGTAGATATATTCCTATATTACCAGTTCAATTTATTCTAACTGTGTAATGCCTGTAATGAAAAAACGAGTATCCATAAAAGATATCGCCAAACAATTAAATATTTCCATTACAACCGTATCGTTCGTAATTAATGGAAAAGCGAAAGAGAAGAACATCAGCGAATCGCTTACCAAAAAGGTTTTGGATCTGGTTGCCGAATTAAACTACCAGCCTAATGCCCTTGCCACGAGTTTACGAACGGGAAAAACAAAAATTATCGGTTTCCTGGTTGATGATATCTCAGAACCTTTTTTCGCAGGCATCGCACGCCGAATTGATGAAATTGCCTCTAGTTTGGGTTATAAAATTCTTTTTAGCAGTACCCGCAACGATACCGAAAAAGCCATAGAACTATTGCAGATTTTTAAAGACAGGCATGTTGATGGTTACATTATGGCACTGCCCGAAGGTTTGGAGGAAGAAGTTAAAAAACTGATCCAAACAGATGCGCCAGTGGTTTTATTCGACCGCTATGTGCAGGATGTTAAAACCGATTATGTAATTATTGATAACAAAAGCAGTACTCTCGAAGCCACTGAACACCTGATTAACAATGGTTATAAAAATATTGGCTTTGTAACGATAGATACCTTTCAGCAGCAAATGGTCGATCGTTTATCGGGTTACGAAACTGCTGTAGAAAAGCATAAGCTACCTGCTATTGTGAAAAAGATCAGCTATGTTAGTTCTGCTGAATCGATCAAAGAGATGACAAAGTTCTTTAAAAAGGAAAAACAGCTGGATGCCGTAATTTTTGCGGCCAACTACATTTGTTTGGATGGTTTAAGAACTTTCAGAAAAGAGGGTATCCATATCCATAAAGACCTCGCTGTGGTATCTTTTGATGATTTCGAGATCCTGGAGTTCTGCGAACCACCCGTTACGGCAATTGCACAGCCGCTTGAAGCCATTGCAGAAAACATCATGAAAATTTTATTGAACAAGCTTAAAAAAGCAGGTAGAAATGTTGAAAATGCACAGGTATCGCTGCCAACAGTATTAAATGTAAGGGCATCGAGCTCAAAAAAATAAAATAAAAAAGGGAATAGATTTTAAATCCATTCCCTTTCTAATGCTGTTTGATACAGATTAAACGGTCATTACGTCTTTTTCTTTCGCTTCTGCGTGTTTATCAACCTTAATGATATAAGCATCAGTTAATTTCTGTACTTCACCTTCGCCTGTTTTAATCTCATCATCAGAAACGCCTTCACCTTTTAATTTTTGAATTTTGGTATTGGCATCTTTACGGATGTTACGAACGGTAATACGGCCTCTTTCGGCTTCTTCTTTTACTTTTTTAACCAGGTCTTTCCTGCGTTCTTCAGTTAAAGGAGGTACCACCAAACGGATCACAATACCGTCATTTTGAGGATTGATGCCAATATTGGCTACCTGGATGGCTTTTTCGATTACCGTTAAAAGTGATTTTTCCCAGGGTTGGATCACAATTGTTCTTGCATCAGGTGTATTGATGCTTGATACTTGCGATAATGCTGTTGAGGCACCATAATAATCAACAAAAATACCATCCAACATTCCAGCTGATGCTTTACCAGCTCTGATTTTAGTTAATTCAGCTTCACAATGATCGATTGCTCTATCCATTGCAGATTGAGCATCCATTAATTGTAATTGTATGAGGTCGTTCATAATCGTGTGTATTTCTACAAAAATAATATTTTTTTTAAATCCTTACTTTACCAGGGTTCCAATTGCCTCGCCGCTGGCGATTTTCATGAAATTACCGTGCTTGTTCATATCAAACACAATAATCGGGAGTTGGTTTTCTTCGCAAAGGGTAAAAGCCGTCATATCCATTACATTAAGGCCTTTATCATAAACTTCTCTGAATGAAATTTCTCCGTATTTTGTAGCTAAAGGATCTTTTTCAGGGTCTGCGGTATAAATTCCGTCAACACGTGTTCCTTTTAAAACTACATCGGCTTTAATTTCGATTGCACGTAAAGCTGCTGCAGAATCGGTGGTGAAATATGGATTTCCGGTACCGGCGCCAAAAATAACCACGCGGCCTTTTTCTAGGTGGCGAACAGCTCTTCTGCGGATAAACGGCTCACAGATTTGTTCCATTTTAATAGCGGTAAGCAAACGGGTTTTAATACCAACTTTCTCTAAGGCATCTTGTAAAGCCATAGAGTTGATCACGGTTGCCAACATGCCCATGTAGTCAGCCTGAGCCCTGTCCATCCCACTTTTTTCGGCGCTTAGGCCTCTAAAAATATTTCCTCCTCCAATTACGATGGCAATTTCTAAACCTTTATCGTGTACTGCTTTGATATCTTCTGCATATTGCTTAACACGATCATTATCAATACCGTATTGTTTGTCGCCCATTAGCGATTCTCCGCTAAGCTTAAGTAGGATGCGCTTGTATTTCATGACCTCAAAAATATCAACAATTTTTTAATACCGAGCTATGCTTTTTAATAATTGATGTAAATTGTTTATTGGATTTTATCTGAAACAATAAAAGCTGCTATTAAAGAGCTTTTATTGTGAAAGAATATGGATTATGAATTAATTAAAAATGTAACGCACACCAAATTGTGCCTGCCAACGCGAAATCTGATCGGTAATATTTTTATACGTTGTGGTATATGGTGTTAAATTAGCCTTATCCTGATATGGGAATGAATAAGTAGGTTTCCCTGTAGTAGCATCTAAACCTTTATAGGCCAATAATACAGCGGTATTATAAGTTGATAACGGGATATTTGGCGTTTGATATAAGCCCCAATCGCTATTTAACAAGTTGCCAAGGTTAATGATATCCAGCGTAAACTGAAGTGTATTTCTTTTCCCTTTCGGACCAACAAAGAAATCCTGTGCAATGTGTAAATCTGCCCTTTTAAAGTACGACATGATGGCGCCGTTTCTTTTTGCAAATTCACCCCGGTGTTTGCTGAGGTAGCTATCCTGAGTAATATAGGTGTTCAACTGGTTCCAGATCTGATCCTGGGTGCGGGTATCGCCAGCAAAATCAGGAACCAAAATAATATCGCCTTTGCTTTGCGGGATGTAAACCAAATCGTTCGCGCCGCCATCGTTATTGATATCCCCAGATGAAACATAACTGAATGCACCATTATTGGCCGATTCGAAGATTAAACCAATTGTGGTAGCCGCATGTTTAAAATACTCTTTTTTATAGCTTAAGGAAGCAATAACCCTGTTTGGCTGAATAAAATTGGTATTGGCCAGAACATCCGAATTTGCATCGCCGGCAATTGCCCTTTGCGACCAGATTGAACTTGCAGTAGAACCACCATCGTTTACAGATTTCGATTGGCTGTAGGTATAGGCTACACTGGCATTAAAACCATTGAAAAAAGATTTTTGCAACTGACCGGTAATGAAGTATGAATAACCTTTTTTGGTGTTTTGCATGTAAATGAATGGCGAAATCGACGGATTTGCTGCCGTAGTACCTGTTTGTGTAGATTTTACGGTATAACGCTGCTGTCCTTCAATACCGGGAAGGGTTATTAAGCCTGTTGAATTGTTTGGCAATGCTGCATTAGAAAAATTTACTGCATTGATATCTTTAGTATAAGATGCTTCTAAAGTGGCAATAATGCCCATTGGTAATTTTTGGTCAACCGCAACATTCGTTCTCCAGATCTGAGGGTATTTAAAATCTTTTGATGCCGCATCTACCTCATAAGAAGTATTGGCAGCTGCTGTACCAGGAGCAGGGCGGTTGGCATTTACGTTCGGATTAAAAATCAAACGTGGATCTCCAGCGGTTGAAACAGTGCTTGAGCTGAATAATGTTCCGGTGTTAGAGGCCTGGTTAGAGATCCAAACATAAGGTACCTGACCGGTGAAAATTCCGGTTCCGCCACGTAACTGTGTGGTTTTATCGCCAAAAACATCATAATTGAAACCTACACGTGGTGAGAACAATAATTTTTTGTTCGGGAATTTAGAAATGTCTACCTGCAAACCATTTTGGAAGGTTAATGCAGCCAGATTTGGATTTGGATCCAGTTTGGTAGGGAAATAAGTATAATCGGCACGGATACCATAGGTTAATTTGAAATTATCACTCACCTGGTATTTATCCTGTGCATATAAACTTAAATTATACGACGACATTTTTGCGAATGGAAATGATCCATCGGCCAACGCTGAGTTACGGTATGAATAACTTACCGCGGGCTGGTTATTGATAAAATCATCAGCGGTTTTAAAATAATACAGACCATTATAATTTGGGGCAAAACCATTCAGGAATTTGTTTAACTGGTTGCTGGTACCGATGGTAATTTCGTGTTTACCGGCATAAATCGAGAAATCGTCAGAAAACTGATAAATGTCGGAGTTTAGCAAATTGTTAGCGGTGAATACTTCGTAACCAAAACTGGTTAAGATGCCGCCGTTTCCGTTACCGATATCAACCATTGGCAGTTCAGCACCGTTTGAAGCGCGGAAATCTCTCAAGGCTGAATAACCAGCTGTTAATTTGTTCGACATGTTATTTCCGATCCTCGTGTTTAACTCCACAATACCGATGTTAAAGTTATTGTTAATGGTATAACTCGAACCGAGGTAAGGCATAGAGGTTGAAGAAGGTGAGCGGCTACCATTTAAGCCTGCCGGAATACCCGATCCACTGGCAACAACCTGTCTGTTCGATTTCAGATAGAAATATTTTGCACTTAAGGTATTGTTTGCATTGATGTTCCAATCTATTTTTGCCGTGATTTTATCACTTTGTGTTTTGTAAGGATAATTTTCGTAAGGACCGGTTGCATAATTGTATTTGCTCATTAAATAGTTCGATAACTTATCCAATGTTGCAGCATCTGCTGTCGAAACGTTTGCTCCTGATAAGCCTGGCCTTGATGCTACGAACGATGTTGCTGGTGTACTGATCCTTTCCTGTTCACCCGAAACAAAGAAAAATAATTTGTCCTTAATAATCGGTCCGCCGATATTTAAACCACGCTGATTGTAACTAAAATCAACAACAGGTATTTTGGTTACCCCGGCAGAATAGCCTGTTAAATCAGTTCCCCTGGTATAATAATAGGCCGATCCCTTAAAATCGTTTGTTCCTGATTTTACAATGGTATTGATACCTGCTCCGGTGAAAGACCCCTGGCGGACATCATAAGGGGCAATATCCACCTGGATCTGCTCAATCGCATCTAATGAGATCGGTTGAGAATTCGCCTGTCCACCCAAACTACCCGATAATCCGAACGAGTTGTTAAACAGGGCACCATCAACCGTTAGGTTATTATAAGAACCGCTTCTGCCGCCGAAACTCAAACCGCCAACGGTTGTAGAGTTTGCTGATGGCGTTAATTTGGTAAAATCGGATAATGACCGGCTGATGGTTGGTAAGTTATCGATCTGCTGTCTGGTAATGGTTTCCCTTGCGCCGGTACGTGAGGAGTTGATTACCTTATCCTGCGTTCCTTTTACCACCACATCGGCAAGATTTTGCGAGGTTTCGGTAAGCGAAGCGTCAATCCTTAAATCTTCACCAATAGTGGTGTTCAGGTTTTCTTTAACCAGTTCGTTGTAACCAACGTAACTAATTTTAATGGTATATGGCCCGCCAACACGTACGTTGGGTAGGTTATATCTTCCATCGGCCCTGGTTAGTGTGGAGTATTTTGTACCTGAGGGAATGTGTATGGCAGTAACCGTTGCGCCAGGTATAACCCCTTTCTGATCTTTAACTGTACCAATAAATGATGCAGTGGTAACTCCTTGTGCGAAACCATAAACGGTTATCACAAGCATAAATGAGAATAATAGTAACAATTTTTTCATTAGTTCATGTTTTTTATTGGTGATGAAGCAATTATAATTTGTTGTTACCCTTATCGTAATAAAATTATGATATTTCACTCAATTTTCAACAAAAATACGCTGACTTAATGCTGCTAATGTTCTATTTAGATTAATTAATTGTTAAGTACTTGCCTTGTTCAGGGAAAATTAGCTTTAAATCTTTCGGTTTTCCTGAAATCAATTGCTTTTTTACCATTTCGGCGGTTTTTTGTGGAGGCTTAGTGTGAGTGATAATGAAGGAAACCTTTTTAAATGCTTTTTCGTTCGTTAAAGCCTCCAGTTTAGAAAGTTCGCTAAAAAAAAGTTTTGGTGTAAGGTGCCCGAACAATTGTTTATAGGGCTGTTCGTTAGGGAAAGAAACCTCTAAAAAAATAGCCTTTAACTGGCCTGCATTGATCAAAGGCGCTATACTTTGCCACAGCTTAGCGAGTTTATCCGATTTTTCTATTTCATCTGCTCCCGTATCGCCCAAATAAAGCACATCACTATCTCCGTGGCCGATCAGAAAAGCAGTGCTTTTGTAAGGGTTACCATGGCTGAGTTCAAAAGCCTTAACTTTCATTTCTGTCCCATCAAGAGGATAAGTAACGCCTTCAACCAGCGGAAAATAAGTGTATTTTTTCAGTTGTGGTTTTTCGCCTTCGTTGGCAAAATTGGCCCAGGCGTCCCAGGTAAAATATTTATCCCTTAAAATGTTGAGCACAGCAGGTAAACCATAGATGTTTTTTGCTGTATCGGCAGGAGAATTAATAATTAAGCCAGCAACATGATCTAAATGGGCATGCGAAATCAGATACCCCTTAATCTTTTTGCGTTGAATTTCTTCACTGATTCCTTTTAGTGACTTAAAGTCGATGGCTTTTTGGATACCGGCATTTATGGTTCCTGCATCAAGGCAAACGTAATTTTCGCTTCCTTTTGGAGCAATCAGGTAAGATGATAAATTGCTTTCATCATCACCGCCTTTAACACCAAGCGGTATAATGGTAAAAGCAGTATTTATTTCCTGCGACCAACAATGACTGGCATAAATGGAAAGAAATATAAGTGCTGAAAGGATTCTTTTGAACATATTGGTTTGATTATACCGTTCCGCCTTTAAAAATGATCTCTTTTAAATTTAGTGCATCATCAAGCACTACTAAATTAGCCTGCTCACCAGCTGCGATATTTGCTGTTAAGTTTTCAATTCCGATTAATTTGGCCGGATAACTCGTTGCCATTTTAACTGCATCATTTAAACTGATGCCACAATAAGAGACACAGTTTTTAACGGCTTCTAACATCGTTAGCGACGAACCCGAAAGTGTGCCATCGGGCATTACATATTTATTCCCTTTTTGAATATGCTGATAAGGGCCGGTAGAGCAGGCCGTAACGGCATCAGTAATCAGGAATAAACGTTCTTTTAATAGTTTCTGTGCAAATTTAACCACTTCGAAATCTACATGCTGACCATCGGCAATAATGCTGGCCATCGCTTTATCGTGGCTGAAAACGGCGGTGGGTATGCCAGGCTCGCGGTGATGGATTGGGCTCATGGCATTAAATAGATGTGTAGTGGTTTGAATGCCTTTATTATAGGCTGCAGTAGCTTCCTCAAAAGTGGCATTGCTATGGCCTAATGAAACCACCACACCACTATTCAACAGATATTCAATCACTTCTTCATCCTGAAGTTCGGGTGCAATGGTCATCATTTTGATCACACCATCTCCAAAATCGATCAGTTTTTTAATTTCATCTAACGATGCCTTGCGTACAAAAGCTGGAACATGTGCTCCGAGGCGTTTAGGGTTTAAAAATGGGCCTTCTAAATGCAAACCCAGGCAGTTTTTGGCCGCAGAGCGATGTTCTTTTGCTACTTTGATACATTCGTTAAAAACTTCCTTTGAATTTGTGGCCATGCAGGCCAGAAAACCGGTCGTTCCTTTTTTGAGCAGATCGTCTTCCATGATGCTTAACGATTCGATGCTTGGTTCGGCAGAAAATAATCTGTCGCCAGCTCCATAAATCTGCAGATCTATAAAACCCGGAACAACCAAGGAATGGCTGTTTTCTTTAGGATTACGCTCTTTAATAGCTGAAATGATATTGCCATCGATGATGATGTCCTGATTTTTTTTTAAATCTTTGCCCTGAAAATAGGAGGTATTGGAAATTACTTTAGGCATGTCAAACGTTTGAGTAAATTTAATCTTACACGGTCAAAGTTAAATATTGTCGCTATATATTTGAGTAATAAGATAAAATAACCAAATGAATGAAAATCAGTCCAATAGAAGAAGTTTTTTAAAGGCCGGCCTCACTTTAAGTGCTGCTACTTTGGTAGCCCCAACAATGGCTATTGCAGAGGTAGCCGCTGAGGAAGAAGGATTTAAAATTGCAGTAGGTCCTTATATCCAGACCAATTTTGGCGACTCAATGACCATTCTTTGGTTAACCAACAAAAATGCTGCGGGCTGGGTGGAATATGGCCAACAGGCCGATCAGCTGAACCAAAAAGCTTATGGGAAGGCCGAGTTGGGCTTAATGCAAGCTAATAGCAGGTTAAACGCTGTAACGCTCAAAAATTTAAAGCCCGGCCTGAAATATTATTATAAAATTGTTTCCAAAGAGATTAAAGATTTTCAGCCTTATAAATTAACTTATGGAGAAATGGTGAACAGTTCGGTTGAGGAGTTTGTTAATGCTGATGTGAACAAAGAAGAGGTGTCGTTTTTAATGTTGAATGATACGCACGACCGCCCGGAATCCATTCCGCATTTGTTGGGGCTGGTCCCTGAAAAAAAACAGGACTTTATCTTTTTTAATGGCGATATATTCGATTATCAGACCGATGAAAAACAGATTATCGACCACATGCTGCAACCTTGTGTAAATCATTTTGCTAAAAATACACCGTTTATTTATGTAAGGGGCAACCACGAAACCCGCGGGAAATTCGCACGCGAATTTCCGCAATATTACATGCATGTTGGTCATACTGCTTTTACTTTAGGGCCGGTGCGCTTTGTGATTTTAGATACCGGTGAGGATAAAGAAGATGCACATCCGGTTTATGCTGGTATTGTCAATTTTGATGATTACCGGGCTCAGCAGGCAGAATGGCTTAAGTCGGAAATCAATTCGAAAGAATTTAAAAAAGCACCGTTCAGAATTGTGATGATGCATATTCCACCGCGTTTCTCGGGCGATGCGCACGGACCAAAACATTGCACAGAATTGTTTGAGCCTTTATTGAATCAGGGAAAAGTTGATCTGGTATTAAGCGGTCATACGCACAAATACATGGTGCACCAGCCAGATAAAAACTTAAATCATTATCCTTTAATTATTGGTGGCGGGCCTAAAACAGGCACAAGAACGATCACAAAAATAAAAGCAGATAAAAACAAAGTAGTGGTGAGTATGCTCGATGATTCGGGTAAGGAAGTAGGGGCTTATACCGCTTTTAGAAAGTAGGAGGGTTTGAAAAGGAGTCAGGTTTTTACACTGCCCCCAAAAAGTTAGACACTTTATGGGGGCATTTTTATGAGTAGAAAAATTAAATACGGTTTAGAGTTAAAATTACTGTTGGTAAAACAGGCGATCAATGGAGAAGGTTCGGTTCGTGCTATTGCTAAGGAAAACCAGATTAACCATACGATTTTGGATAAATGGGTTAGTTTTTATAAAGCCTATGGAATTGAAGGATTACAATTGCAGCCACGTCAATACGATGGCGATTTTAAGTTAACAGTAATAGAAACATTAAGAACTGAAGGCTTATCTTTATACCAGGCCTGCATCAGATTCAAACTTCCTTCAGTCAGTATGCTCAGCAATTGGCAAAAGAAGTATGAAAGTGAAGGTGTGGGGGCACTTTTCAAATCATGTAGGGAAAAATTTATGGATGCACCCGATAAAAAATCTAAAAAGAATAATCCTAAACAAACCAGGGAGCAGGAGTTGGAAAAGGAAAACAATTTTTTGCGTGCCGAAAATGAATATCTAAAAAAGTTGTATGCCTTAATTCAGAAGGAAGAAGCAGAGAAAAAGAAAAAGCGCTGATCATCCAGGGATTAAGGCAGAAACACGATCTTAAAATGTTGCTACAGGCAGCAGATATGGCTAGGAGTACGTTCTATTACCACATCCAGAAAAATAAAAAAGCAGATAAATACGATCATCTTAAAATACAGATCAAGAACTTATATGACCAGCATAAGGGCAGATTAGGGTATAGACGGATGGTCTATGCCCTAAGGGAGCTGGGCTTTCATCTCAATGATAAAACAGTTCTGCGCCTCATGAAGTCGATGGGGCTGAAAAGTGTGATCAGGGTAAAGAAATATAAAACCTATAGGGGCAGTTCGGTAAAGTGGCCGAGAATGTATTGCAGCGTAACTTTAGAGCAGATAGGCCTTTCCAAAAATGGGCAACAGATGTTACAGAGTTTAAAGTAGGCGTACAAAAGTTATATCTTTCGCCTATAATAGATCTTTTTAATGGTGAGATAATAAGTTACAAATTGTCGGAAAGGCCGAATTTTAAGCAAGTAACAGAAATGATCAAAGAAGCTTTTATACGCATACCCAAGCAACAAACAGCGCTTATCTTACATTCCGATCAGGGATGGCAGTACCAAATGAAGGCGTACCAAAAGCTCCTTCAGGAAAAAGCTGTTATACAGAGCATGTCAAGGAAGGGAAATTGCCTGGACAATGCAGTCATTGAAAACTTTTTTGGAACTATAAAATCCGAACTGTTTTACCTGAAAAAATATCAAACCATAGAAGAACTAAAAATGGAAATCAAATCTTACATAAGCTATTATAATAACGACAGGATCAGACTTAACTTAAAAGGAATGAGTCCGGTAAAGTACCGAACTCAAATGTGGAAAAATTAAATTATTTTTGTCCAAACTTCTGGGGGCAGTCCATTTTAAAACTTGACTTCTTTATGCGAATGCAAGAGCATAAAAAAAGCCCCAATTTCTTGGAGCTTTTTAAATATGTTTTTCTAGTGCTTATGCACCTAATTGTACACGTTTGAAAGCAGATACTGTTAAACCTTTAGAAGTGTTATCTAAAAATTTACGAACATCTACTGAGCTATCTTTAACAAACTCCTGGTTTAATAAAGTACTGTCTTTGTAGAATTTATTCAATTTACCAGCAGCAATTTTTTCAACCATTTCTTCTGGTTTGCCTTCTTGACGGATAACGTCTTTAGCAATCTCGATTTCACGTTCAATAGTAGCAGGATCAACACCGTCTTTATCAACAGCAATTGGACTCATTGCAGCAATTTGCATTGCAACATCTTTACCAGCTTCAGTAATATCTACGCCATTAGCGCCTTCAAATACTACTAAAACACCCATTTTACCATTAGAATGGATATAAGAAACGATTTTTTCACCAGATATATTTGCATATTCTTGGATAACGATCTTCTCTCCGATTTTACCAGTTAGTTCAGTTATGGTTTCAGCAACTGTACGTCCGTCTTCCAAAGTAATTGCTGATAATTCTTCAGCAGAAGAAGGATTGTTGGCAACTGCAGCAGCCAAAACGGCTTGAGCCAGGTTACGGAAATCTTCAACTTTAGAAACTGGCTCAGTTTCGCAAGCTAAAGCAACTAATTTACCGTTTGTTCCATCAGCTGAAACAGCGATTGATACCAGACCTTCAGAAGTAGCATTACCAGAACGAGCGGCAGATACTTTCTGACCTTTTTTACGCAATAAATCAACAGCAGCTTCGAAATCGCCGTTAGCTTCAACTAAAGCTTTTTTGCAATCCATCATACCAGCACCAGTTTGTTGGCGTAGTTTATTTACATCTGCGGCAGTAATTTGTACTGTAGACATTTTATTTCCTTTTTTAAAGTTTACAATCTTGTTATAACAATTACAGGTTACAAGTTACAAGCGCCAAGTTAAACTCATGTTAAGCCAACTTAAAACCTGAAACCAGTAACCTGCAATTAAAAAATATTACTATTCTTCTGTTTTAGTTTCTTCTGATGCTGACGCTTCAACTTCTGCCTCAGCAGCTTTTTTACGTCTTGGCTCTTTTGCTTCCGGAGCATCAGCCGCAGCTTTAGCAGCTACTGCTTCTTTTTCAGCCTCATCATCTTTTTCGCGTTTACGCTCATCTAAACCTTCTTCGATCGCTTTGATAATTACATCAGTAATTAAAGAGATAGATTTTGTAGCATCATCATTCGCCGGGATAGGGAAATCGATGTTAGAAGGATCAGAGTTTGTATCAACCATCGCAAAAGTTGGGATGTTTAATTTTAACGCTTCAGTTACTGCGATGTGCTCTTTCTTAACATCAATTAAGAATAAAGCTGCAGGTAAACGGTTTAAATCAGCAATACCACCTAAAAGTGATTCTAATTTAATACGCTCACGCTGAATCATTAAACGCTCTTTTTTAGATAAGATCGCATAAGTACCGTCTTTAGTCATTTTATCGATGTTAGACATCTTTTTGATTGACTTGCGAACAGTAGCAAAGTTAGTTAACATACCACCTAACCAACGCTCAGTTACGAAAGGCATGTTTACTTTTTTAGCTTGTTCAGCTACGATTCCTTTTGCTTGTTTCTTTGTAGAAACGAATAATACTTTACGTCCTGATTTTACGATTTGTTTAATCGCAGCCGCAGCTTCTTCAGTTTTAGTTAAAGTTTTATTTAAATCTATAATGTGAATTCCATTACGCTCCATGAAAATGTAAGGAGCCATTTTTGGATTCCATTTACGGGTAAGGTGACCAAAGTGTACACCTGCATCCAATAAGTCTTGATAAGTTGTTCTTGCCATTGTGTTTGCCTCCTGTGATTAACGTTTACTGAATTGGAATTTCTTACGGGCTTTAGCACGTCCTGGTTTTTTACGCTCAACCATACGGTTATCACGTGTCATTAAACCTTTAGCACGTAAAGCAGGTTTTTTCTCCGCATCTAGTTCAACAATCGCCTTAGCAATAGCTAAACGAACAGCTTCTGCTTGTCCTTTTACTCCACCACCTTGTACGTTTACAGTAATATCATAACGGCCGGTAAGTTCAGAAACCTCTAAACTTTGGTTTACGATATATTGCAAAGGTAAAGTTGGGAAATATTCTTTGTGATCTTTACCGTTAACGGTAATTGCGCCAGCACCATCTTTTAAGTAGATACGTGCAACAGCTGTTTTTCTTCTTCCTGAAGTGTTAGTAACTGACATTTCTTAAAGTTTAATGGTTTTTGGAGACTGAGCTGCATGAGGGTGAGTTTCACCTGCATACACAAAAAGATTGGTGTAAAGTTTTTTACCCAATTTAGTTTTCGGTAACATACCACGTACCGCTTTCTCGATTACACGTTGAGGGTGTTTCGCCATTAACTCCTTAGGAGAAATAAAACGTTGACCACCTGGATAACCAGTATAAGAAACATATTGCTTTTCGCTGAATTTGTTTCCTGTCAATTTAACCTTGTCTGCATTGATAACAATTACGTTATCGCCGCAATCTACGTGTGGGGTGTACTCAGGCTTGTTTTTACCACGGATGATCATAGCGATCTTCGATGACAAGCGCCCCAAAATCTCGCCTTGCGCATCAACAACAATCCACTGTTTGTTAACAGTTTTCGCATTGGCCGAGACAGTTTTGTAACTTAACGTATTCACTTGCTTGTATTTAATTTATTAAACAATTTATTATTCCCATTAAATTTGGGACTGCAAAGATAGGTAGAATACTTTTATTATCAAATAGTTGAAGAGAAAATTTTTGATATAAAATTGTCGTCATTGCGAAGAGCGCAGCGATGTGGCAATCTAATTGGCGATTTTTTGTAAAGCAAAACCTATAGTTCTTTTGGTTGTTCCAGTCGGGCTTTGCGCTAAATCTTTTTTGTTTTTTTAAGCTTTGACAAATTTCTTGCTACAGTGCTACTAATTTGTCAAAGCGAAAAACAAAAAAGGATATCGCTGCAATCCCGTTTAGGAAATGTGGGTTGGCGGAAGTATGTTAAGTTTTTAAAAAAAAACCTGGCTAATCTAAAAATACAATTCTAAGACTTTGTAATTATTGTAGATACCAAAGCTGGCGTTTCGGTAACCGTCAGGGTATAGATTCCGTTTTTAAATACGGTAACTTTCCCACTGCCGGTGTTGCTCTGTGAAACATAATTGCCATAATTTGCCGTTACATCTGCATAGAACTTAGCTGTCGAAAAGTTTTGATCAACGTCTGGTGAACCATTATTGATTTTTATTTGCTGAAGGCCAAGGTCATTATAAACGAGGGAGTAAATACCTGCAAGCCCTGCGATGAAAGATTTACTGACATACAGATTTGAATAGGCATAGTTTTCAAAATACGCACCAAACTGAACATTCGTGCTTGTGCTTGAAACGAGTCTTAGGGTATAACCAGTTGTTTTAAGCCGGTCGGCATAACTGGAAAATGACGATGAATAATTTTTATCAAGGCTGTTCCAAACCGAGTTTATGCTAAAATCGTTAACAAGCCTTAAGGTTTGTTCCTGATCAAGAGAGTTCTGGTCATTTTTAATAACACATCTAATCTTAAAATCGCCTGTTTGATTTACTGCATTAAATTTGAATAACAAACTGGTTCCCTCTAGCTGTGCAGTTATTTCTGATAGCTGAGTTCCAGTCTGGCCGTTCAAGCTAAGCGTGATATTGTCTTTGTCGCTGTAATCTTTAAAATACCTGACTCCGATATATATTTCTGATGATTTAGATTGAAGCAGGTACTCCGGCGAAATGATAATCCTTTCAATTTTCTTCGGTGTAGATTGTGAATTTTCACCTTTCTTAGCGCATGAATAGAAAAGAATACTTATAAGAGCAAGTAAGAGCGTATGTTTTTTCATTATTGATGATTAGATACTCAAAAATAGTATTTTAAAGAGAAAATAAAAATTACAAATCATCTGGCATGTAGCCAATTCTTTTCCTTGGCCCAATTTTCTTATCGATCAGTTTATCCAGATAAGTAAAAACCAGTTCGATGTTTTTATCCTGATTGCTTACTTTATGTTTAATTTCTTCAATTTCGAGTTTAAGCTCGCCACTGTCGATAATGAATTGACGTATGCGCGTGAAAATCCTTACAATCTGAATATTTACCTGTATGGCTTGCTTGCTGTTTAGTACACTTGAAAGCATTAGTATACCATGTTCGGTAAAAACAAAGGGTAGTTTTCTTCTGCCACCCCAACTTGAAGTCGCAATTTGCGACTTCAAGTTTAACCACTCCTCATCAGTGAGTTGAAACATGAAATCTCCAGGGAATCGATCGGGATTTCTCCCAACTTGCTCATTAAGGCGTTTAGTTTCTACACCATAAAGCTCAGCCAGATCACTATCAAGCATCACTTTAAGGCCTCTTACCTCGTAAATTTTATTAACTACAATATTGTCAGGGATGATAGGAAGCACTTGTTTAGCTGTCATATCATTTTGGATTTGAATTGAAGATACAAAAAATAGAATTATTTATTGCAAAGTAGAATCTATAATTTTTTTGATTTTCTCTTCACGTTCATGATAATTTCCACTTATGTGGATATAGTTAATACCCCGCTTTTCGAGTTCCCTTTTAAACAGATTAAACATTTCCAAACGCCTGTCGCCAAAATCGCGGAGATGATCAGCAACCCATTCTACATCAATATCCAATAAGAAATATAAATCGTAACTGATTTCATTTTCAAGATCGTTAAGGATATCTGGAACCTGATTTAAATAATATTGCGAATATATTTTTGTGGTGATTAAGTCCGTATCGCAAAAAACGATTTTATTGGCAATGCTTGTTTTTTCTTTTATCCTTTCTGTTTGTGCTTTACCTATTTTGATAATGTCGTCAACAGTGATATCGTTAGAGGTAATTAATTCGCGTGCAACTTCGGGAACAAAAACGGTATGGTAATGTACAGCCATCTTTTCGGCCATAGTCGATTTTCCGGTGCTTTCCGGTCCGTAGAAACAAATCTTTTTTGTAAAATATGGTCTCACTTGTTCAGGGATAAATTCCCAATATTGGAAAGGATGGTTTCTGATCAGCGTAGCAGAAATCGGGACGAATTTCCTTGGCTCATCAAAGAGGATATGTTCTGCCTGTAAATTATGGGCGAAGGGTGGTCCATAAAATTCAGAACTGAATAGCATATCAATTTTTGGATAAACCTCCCGCATTCTGATGGCCCATATATTGGTTCGCTCACTTAGGGGCAAGGTTTCGTCATCAAAATCATCAGCAATAATGGCTGGCTTAATATTGGGCTTGCTTTTAAATATTTGCTTTATCCATTGAAAACGCAATACCGGGTCAATTTTGTCTTCAGGGGTAAAGCTCATCGATACAATCAACTCATCGCAATGTGCAGCAGCAAAATTAATCAGGGCAATATGCCCTTTATGGATTGGCATAAACTTGCCTATAACTAATCCCCTTTTCATGCTGTTTTAGAATAACTTCTGTATTCTTTAATCCAATGCCACAGTGCAAAGGCCGCTATAATAGTGAAGACGAAATATTCTACCCCCATAAACTTGATGCCTTTTAAAAAATATAAGTAAGTAGCCACAACATCAATAATTAACCAGATAATCCAACATTCTACCCTTTTCTGGATCATTAAAAAAGTGGTGATTACACTCATTACAAAAATAAACGAATCAACAAAAGGGTAGGCACTTGGTAAATTAAATAACAATGGAAGCCAATTATGGAGCTGACCAGCTAAAGTACCCATCAAAAATGTGCCAACAATGCCAACAGCCAGTAACATTAAAAACTGCCTCAGGGGCATAAAGCTGATTTTAAGTTCTTTGTTTTTATCTTCTTCACCAGGTTTCGGATTGGTCCAGCGCCACCAGCCCATAATATTGGTTACAAAGAAGAAAACCATTAAAAACATATCGGGATAAAGCTGGCTTTGGTAATATAAAAAGGCTGATAGAAAAACATTAACGATACCTGCTGGCCAGCTCCAAACACTTGCTTTTGCAGAAAGAACAACAGAAATAATCCCGGTAATTACTGCGAAAAATTCCAGATAGCTCATTTTATAGCCAAGAACCGTAAAAAATATACTATGGGCATCAAAAAAACTCATTTCTTTCTTTTAAAAGATCTATAAAAGACTAATGTAAATAATTTATTTCCGCCTATTGATTTTCTGTTGGCAAACAATCCAAAAATATAGCTGTTATAAGAATATCTATTGGCTTACCGCCGTATTTATTAACCAGCAAATTTCTTGTATGCAGTATATCGACCAGATTTTCGGTTATCCAATTCCTTTGTTTTTTAAAAACCTGATTATTGGTTTAGTAGCAGTTTTGCTGGGGATTATGATCAAGTTTATCATCCATAAAACTTTTATCCTGCTTTCGCGCTGGTGGGATTTTATTATTATAAAATCAACCATTAAACATTTAAGAAGGCCGGTTGCGGTTTTTATTCCATTGTTGTTGCTTAATTTTTCGCTTACATTAATGGAGATGTCGCCCTCATTTAGGTTGCCCATTACGAAAGCGTTAGAAATTGCCTTAACCATCACTTTTGCATTAATATTGGTGCGTTTAATAAATGTATTGGAGGATTACTTTTACCTGAAATACGATCTGAATAAGGAAAATAACCTGAAAGAGCGAAAAATAAGGACGCAGCTACAGTTTGTTAGGAAATTTATCGTTTCGCTCATCATTTTAATTACTGCAGCCATTATTTTATTGAGTTTTGATAGTATGCGCAAAATTGGGGCGGGTTTGCTTACGGGGGTTGGAATAGGGGGAATTATCATTGGTTTTGCTGCGCAAAAATCACTGGGAAATTTATTGGCGGGTTTTCAGATTGCTTTTACGCAGCCCATCAGGATTGATGATGTTTTAATTGTGGAGGGTGAATGGGGAAAGGTAGAAGAAATAACCCTCACTTATGTGGTGGTTAATATATGGGATCAACGCAGGTTGATTTTACCGATAAACTATTTTATAGAAAAACCTTTTCAGAACTGGACACGAGTTTCTGCCGACCTGTTAGGAACTGTTTTTTTATACCTTGATTATACTATTCCTATTGAACCTTTGCGCGAGGAACTAACGCGTTTGCTGAATGCAAATGTATTGTGGGATAAACGGGTAAATGTAGTGCAGGTTACCGATAGCACTAAAGATGGTGCCATTGAGGTGCGTTTTTTAATGAGTGCCTCCAATTCGTCAAAAGCTTTCGATTTAAGGTGTTATGTAAGGGAAGCAATGATTTATTTTATTCAAACCAATTATCCGGAAAGTTTACAAAAGAAAAGGTTGGAGTTTAGGGATATAGATAGATCGTCATTTCAACCGTAGTGGAGAAATCTATTTCGAATGTGTTCAAAGATTTCTCCATTCCGTTATCGTTCAGTCGAAATGACGATTTTTTTATTTAAACATACCTTTTAGCTTTGCTAATTTTTCCTGTAAATCGCCATCAGCATCTTTTGGTTCATTGCGGGGTTTAAAATTAGGCTTACTGTTGTTAGGTTTGTATTCTTGCTTTGGCTTGTGCTCTTTAGACTCCCGACTACGGACTTCAGACTTCGGACTAGTTTCAGTTTTCATAGATAGTGAAATCCTTTTACGGGCAACATCAACTTCCATTATGGTAACTTCTACCTTTTGGTGCACTTTTACTATATCATTAGGGTTGGCGACAAAACGGTTGGCCAATTGGCTGGTGTGTACCAGGCCATCCTGATGAACGCCTATATCAACAAAAGCACCAAAATTGGTAATGTTGGTTACAATTCCCGGCAGTTTCATGCCTGTTCTTAAATCGGCAATTTCATTTACGCCATCAGTAAAGCTGAAAGCCTCAAACTGCTCACGTGGGTCGCGGCCTGGTTTTGCCAGTTCTTTTAGAATATCATTCAAGGTAGGCAAACCAATTTCATCGGTCACATATTGTTGTGGCTTGATCTGTTTTTGCAACTGTGTATCTTTCATCAGCGCTGCAACGGTTGTTCCCAGGTCTTTAGCCATTTTATCTACTACGGCATAACGCTCAGGGTGAACGCCACTGGTATCCAAAACATTCTCCGCATTGCGGATGCGTAAGAAACCTGCAGCCTGCTCATAAGCTTTGTCGCCTAAGCGAGGGACTTTTTTCAAACTTTCGCGGTTTTTAAATGCGCCGTGGGTATTTCTGTAATCAACAATATTCTGCGCTAAAGTTGGCCCTAAACCTGATACATAAGCTAAAATTTGTTTAGAAGCTGTATTTAGCTCTACCCCAACAGCATTTACAGCGCTGATTACCGTATCATCTAAACTCGCCTGTAATTTATTCTGATCAACATCATGCTGGTACTGGCCAACACCGATAGATTTTGGATCGATTTTTACCAATTCGGCCAATGGATCCATTAAACGGCGACCAATTGAAACGGCACCACGCACCGTAATATCCTGCGTAGGAAATTCTTCTCTGGCCACATCTGAAGCGGAATAAATGGATGCGCCACTTTCGTTAACCATTACGATGGTGATGTGCGGTAAATTCAAAGCACGAACAAACGCTTCAGTTTCTCTTCCTGCGGTACCGTTACCAATGGCAATGGCTTCAATATCATATTTTTCACAAAGTTGTTGGATGGTGAATTCGGCATTTTTTACATTGCCTTGTCCGGTATGAGGGTAAATTGCTGTGTTTTCTAATAACTGACCTTGCTTATCTAAACAAACCACTTTACAGCCCGTACGGAAACCAGGATCAATCGCCAATACATTTTTTTGCCCCATTGGTGCCGCCAATAACAACTGACGTGCATTTTCTGCAAAAACACGGATCGCTTCTTCATCCGCCTTCTGTTTGGTTAATACGCGTAATTCAGTTTCCATTGCTGGTTCCAACAAACGTTTATAACCATCTTCTAAAGCCTGCTGAACTTGTTTTGACGCTGCATTATTACCTAAAATAAACTGATTTTCTAAAATAGCAACCGCTTCTTCTGCAGGAGGTAGCGCATCTAACCGTAAAATTAACTCTTTTTCGCCACGGCGCATGGCCAAAACCCGGTGTGATGCAGCTGTTTTAACCGGCTCGCTCCATTCGAAGTAATCTTTGTATTTAATACCTTCTTCTTCTTTTCCTTTAATTACTTCCGATTTAAAAGCTGATTTTTCCTGAAAATAGGTGCGCATTTTGGTACGGGCTTCAGCATTTTCAGATATCATTTCAGCAATGATATCCCTGGCACCAGCCAAAGCTTCATCGAGGGAGTTTACACCTTTTTCAGTATCGATAAATTTATCTGCTTCCGTACTTAAGTCAAAATTGCTTTGATCAAATATTTGCAGGGCTAAAGGTTCCAGTCCTTTTTCTTTTGCCACCGATGCACGTGTTTTACGTTTTGGTTTATATGGCAGGTAAATATCTTCTAGCAGCGAAATGGTTTCCGCTTCGTTAATCTGTTTTTCAAGTTCTGGGGTTAATTTACCGAGTTCGGTCATCGATTTTAAAATCGCTTCACGGCGTTTGTCCAAATCGCGTAATTGCAACACCCTATCGCGGATTGCGGCTACCTCAACCTCGTCTAAACTACCGGTTGCCTCTTTACGGTAACGTGAAATAAAAGGTACTGTTGCACCTTCATCTAACAGGTTTACGGTTGCGGTTACTTGTTTTTCTGCAACTTTTAATTCGGCTGCAATTATTTTATGGTGGCTTAACATATCCTAATGGGTAAAATTAAAGGAAGCAAAGCTAATGAGGATTTGCGTTATTTAAGGATTTTTAAAATGAAGTTTTCCACCGAAATTTGTGAGTAAGTTTTTGAGAAAAAATAGCGTCACATCGCTTTCTTTTTCTTCACTTTCTCTAGATCTTTTTCCGCTTTAAACTTTGTTATCCTCGTAATCAGTTCCAGAGGTAGGGGCTTATCTAAAGGAAACTGAACGGCACCCTTGCTCCATTTATAATTGGCAAATTCATCCTTAAAATTTTCTATACCTGAGCTGGTTGGATAAAAACCGATGTGTTTAGCATAACCTGCAAAATATACCAGCACAGTGTGTTGTTTAAATGCTGGCATACCGTAGCTGATCACCTCTTTAGCTTCTGGTGCCGCCTGCTGGATGGTTTCACGAACCTTTTGCAATAACTTTTGCGTTTCAACAGGGAACCTCGCGATATATTGATCAATATTTTCTGGTTTAGGCTGATCCATATCTGATGGTTTTGCAAGGTGAATTTACAAATATTATTCGCTAATCTGTATATCGTATTTGTGCAATAACCCTGCGAGTCCTGATTTTGAAAATCTTGCTTTTTTGATCCTGTTGTTATCCGGATCTATGGAATAATTGTAAGCTGTTTTGAAATCTGCTTTTTCGAGGATAGTCCTATCAAAAGTAGCATTTAATAAATCGCAATTCTCAAAAGTTGCGTTTGCTAAGTCACTTTCAGAAAAATCGACTTCATGCAATTGAGAATTTTTAAAAGCCGTTTTCTTTAGTTTTAATTTATAAAAAGAGGAATGGTCCAGTTTGCAGTTGTTAAAGCTGAATGCCAAACCAAAATCGTTGCAGTTTTCGAACCGTAAGCCCAGCATTTTACAGCCTTGAAAATTGATGTCTATAAAAGAGGTTTTGGTTAGGCTGGCCAAACTTAAATTGCAGGAAATAAATTCGCAGTCTAAAAACTTCACACCACTTAAGTCAGACCCCGAGAAATTGCAGTTGATGAATTTACAGTTTTCGTATTCTGCTTTTGTGAGCGCCCGTATAGTAAAATCGGTTTTTTCGAATGTTTGGTCGGCTATGTAATTGTCGGGCATATAGGGAATTTATTTTACGACGAATATAAAAATTTAGTGTGGTTTTTTGGCTCTGAGCAGGAAACTGAATTGTGTTTTTTATACAGACAGGGGTTAACTAAACCAGACAGAAATGGAAATACTTTTTGGTTGCAGCAACCTTGAATATGCTGACAAGCTTATCCAAAAAGATTGCAATGAATGGCGGGGCTGATTAAACCGAAGGATTACTGAACATAAATTTTCGAATATTTGCCACGGAAACACAGAGGACACGGAAAAGGGGAAATAAAAAAATCCCCCAAATTTCTTTGGAGGATTTATATGTTTTTGGTCTTCGACTACGCTCAGACTGACAGACTACGCTGAGACTGGCATTTATTTTTTAACGTACATTACTTCTTTTACCGCTTTAACTACACGATCAGCATTTGGTAAGCTCGCCGCGATTAAAGTTGGTGAGTATGGAAGTGGAACATCGGCACAGGTTATGCGTAAAACCGGTGCGTCTAAGTAATCAAATGCATGTTTCTGTACCATAAATGCAATCTCTCCAGAAAGAGATGCTAAAGGCCAGGCTTCTTCTACAACAACCAAACGGTTTGTTTTCTTAACCGAAGCAATAATGGTATCATAATCGATAGGACGTACGGTACGTAAATCGATCACCTCAACATTAATTCCTTCTTTAGTTAATTCTTCTACGGCTGGATTAACCACGCGTGTTAACATTTTACCGAAAGTTACGATGGTTACGTCAGTACCTTGTTTAGTTACATTAGCTTTACCAAATTCGATATAATATTCTTCTGCAGGAACGTCGCCTTTATCGCCGTACATTACCTCTGATTCCATGAAAATAACCGGATCCGGATCAATGATAGCTTGTTTTAATAATCCTTTTGCATCATAAGGAGTTGAAGGAACAACAACCTTTAAGCCTGGTGTGTTTGCAAACCAGTTTTCGAAGTTTTGAGAGTGCTGTGCACCTAATTGACCTGCGTTACCAGTTGGGCCGCGGAAAACCATAGGGCATGAGAACTGACCACCACTCATTGATAAAATTTTAGCAGCACCGTTGATAATCTGATCAATAGCTACTAATGAGAAGTTAAAGGTCATAAATTCCACAATTGGAATAAGGCCTGCTGTTGCGGCACCAGTTGCAATACCTGCGAAACCTAATTCGGCAATTGGGGTATCGATAATACGTTTCGCACCAAACTCATCAAGCATACCCTGACTTACTTTGTACGCTCCGTTATATTCTGCTACTTCTTCACCTAATAAAAAAACGCGGTCATCTTTACGCATTTCTTCGCTCATGGCTTCGCGTAGTGCTTCTCTAAATTGGATTTCTCTCATTGTAAATTTTAATAACGGTGGCAAATATAATTATTAATCGCTTTGAAACCAAAGGCTAAAATGCCTATGTTTTGTAATAATTATAGGTGTTTTAATTCATTATTCAGCGTTTTTTAAGCGGTATTTTTTGCTAAGTGGTTTAAGAAAGAAATATTATTGGGTAATTGCCTTTTTGTTAAGCTTTTTGTATTAAAGCTTAGGCTTTTTCCGAAATATCTTCTCCAAAATGGATAATATTGCCGCTGTTATCTAAAATGGAGAACTGCCTCATGCCCCAGGGCATATTTTTTAATTTTCCGTTTGGATGGACTACTCCTTGTTCGGAATAGGCAGCATAAAGTTCATCAACTGCAGTAACATAAATATAACAACCTGTGTTTTTAGGGATGCTTTCGTCATCAGTGGGCCACAGGTGGATGCTAATGTCGTCTTTACTAAAAATAACATAACCATCCCAATTGTTATGGAAGGTGAAACCCAGTTTTTCGGTGTAGAATTTTATGGTTTCTTCTGCATTTAACGAGGCAAGAATTGGCGTAGCAGTTTTAAACATTGTTATAAATTTTCTAAATCATTAATATCCTTTGCCCTTGCGGCCGATTTTTTAGCAAGTAAAAGGTCATTATAATTTATAGTTCTGATTTTTAATCCATCTTCTTCAAAAAAAACTGAATTTGGATAACATTCATCAAAATTTAATCCTTTTACAATAATCATTAAATCAATTGATACCGGTGGACGTCCGAAACTAAAAACCTCCCAATCTGGATGATGAAGAAAGTTGTCTTTGGTCATATCAAACACAGGCATTCCAAATTGAAAAAAAGCATTGAATATTTTTCTATAATTTTCTTCCGTTCTCTCAACCCAAATATCCATATCCCCAGTTGTCCTTGAATATCCATGAAGTATTACGGAATATCCACCCACCAGAATATACTTTACACCCTGGTTATTAAGAGCCTGAATAAATTCGCGGAAATCATCATTGAAAATATTTCCCATTACTTTCTACTTCTAATCGAAAATATAGATTTATCCATCTTTGGGGATTATTTTCAGGATAGTTATAGGCTACGCTATTTAAATAGTTCGCAATCCTTAAACGCTCTTGCCACGACAGATTTTTATAATAAACCCTATCGGCTTTACTAGCTTCTTTTGCGGTTTGTGCACTAAATGCTGTTCTATCTAAACGGTACATACTCAAATATAAAAAATGTTTAGTTTGATTTAATGATTTGGATTTAATAATCCATAAATCTCGCTATCTAGAAATTGCCCCCTAAAATAGTAATCTTGTTTAAAATGCGCTTCTTTTACAAAGCCATGTTTAATTAGCATTTGCCTTGATGCATCATTTCCTACATTGATGTTTGCACTGATGGTATGCAGGTTAACTTCATTAAAGCCAAAATTGATTGATCTTTTTAGTGCTTCGGAGATAATTCCCTGTCTCCAATAATCAGGGTGGAGCATATAACCAATCTCTGCACGGTGGTTGGCAAAATCGGTTCGCCAATAACCTACAGAGCCAATCATCTGGTTGGGGTTTTCTTTTAAAGCAATTACCCAGGCAAGATTGTCGCCATTTTCATAGCCATTTCTGAAACGGGAGATAAAATCCTTGATTTCGAAAATATCTTTTGGCCTTTCTCTATCAATGTATTTCATTACCGTTTCATTAGTGCGCATGGCAAAAAGGGTTTCGGCATCGGCAAGATCGTGTTCGCGTAGGATTAGGCGTTCGGTTTCGAGTACAGGGAATTTTGTGAAATTTAAGGTTAGCATTTTTAAAGATCTTCTTTTTCTAATGTAAAACCATATTTATCTACAAATTCTTTGACTTCAAATTGAAATGATTTTTTTGCATGATGAATTTCTTGATTTTTAATATAGCTGGTGACAGCTTGCAGCCCAGATTCGCTAACTGATACGGCAAAATAATCTTCCTGCCACATAAAAGGAGTATCTGTCAACATATTTTTGTTGATCCAATATTCAGATTCTCCCTTAATGAGTTGGGCTACTTTTGCAATTGTTTGTTCTCTTCCTAGAGATATAAGACAATGCATGTGTTCTGTGTACCCATTAATAGCTTGTAGAAAAATAGCTTTTTCTCTACAGTTTTCTATAATATGATTTTGAACTTTATAGCGGATGTTTTTTGTTAAATAGGGATGTCGGTTTTTGGTTGAGAACACCAGGTGAACCCAAATTCTTACATACGACATATTTGATAGATTGATTAGTCTAATATAAGAAATTTTTGCAGTCTGCTAAAGCAGACTGCGAAGAAAAGCGATGTTATCTATTCATTGGCGTTGGCTGAAGCCAACAGCAATGAGAATTATTTCCCAAACAAAGTTTTATAAATAGAATATTTGTAGTTATCCTCAACCGCGCTGGCTACAAAATAAGGGGCTTCAAAAAGTTCGGTCAGTTTTTTTCTTAGTTCGGCAAGAAATTCGGGTTTAATTTCTTCAAGATAGGCCCCAGATAGGTTTTGCCTGCCCGATTTAAACCAAACGCCGTCTGCGCTCATGGTTTTTACTACATATAAATTAGGTTCAACAAAGCTTTTCCCAGAGAACTGTTCGTAAGCGTAGGTGTATAATAAGGTTTGGATTAAGGCTTTGTTGATGTGTTTGCCGTCAGAGTTAAATAATTCAGGTATATCCTTAAAGGTTAATTTATCACTTCCGGTTTTGTAATCGATAATTTTGGTTACGCCATCCTTTACATCCACACGATCGATAAAACCAAATATTTTTACGCTGACTTCTTTTCCTTTTAGCGGGAAACTAATCTCTGCCTCAACTTTCTGTTCGAGGCTGATGATGTTGAACGGCGTTTGAGCTTCATCCTGATTTAAAATGATATTTACATAAGCATCAACAATTGATAAAATTACCTTTTGCATTCCTTTATATTCCATCACCGTATCTGGATTTTTAAACATCACGGCATTAAAACCCTTTTGTATCAGCGTGGGAATCTGTTTCCTTTTCTCTTTAATCCGCTCTGCAGTAATTTCTGCCGATCTTAAGTCCTCGTAAAAATATTCCATCACTTTGTGCAAAATCGAACCGATTTCGTTGGCTTCTACTACTGCACTGATCTCTTTAGGTTCTTTAATGCCTGCAATGTAATTGAAAAAGAAATCTATCGGATTGGAAATGTATTGGGTAAGTGCAGATGGTGAAAGCACCTTCTTTTTATCGAGGTATTTTTGAAGTGTTTCCTGGATAAAGGCATTATTAGTTTTTTCGATCTTGATTTCTTTAAAAGGTTCGGTTTTTACCTCGAGATTAAGTTCGTTATAGTTGAAATCGAAACCGCTTTCATACTCAAGCTGCTTTAAAATCCTACTGGCTTCACCTGAAGTAGATTCATCTGTCAAGCTATTATAGACAAAATTGATATTGTTTGCCCGCTGTAATAGACGGTATACCATGTAAGAGGAAATGGCGTCCAGATTTTCGAGTACAGGCAAACCATAAACACGACGAATAGAATCAGGAATAAAACTATTGCCAATGGATGATTTTGGAATAATACCTTCATTAAAGCCTAAAATCACCACTTTGTCGAAATTTAAGTTGCGGGTTTCGAGCAATCCCATTACTTGAATCCCGTTCAGCGGATCGCCTGAAAGTGGAACTGCAATAGCCTGCAGTGATTTTTGAACGAGGTAAATTACAAAGGGGATTTCTTCCTTACCAATGTGGTTGCTAAAGGTATCGTGCAAACGATTTAATTCCTGTATGGTTTTTACAAATAGTTCTGCATCGATTTTTTTGAGCGTTTTTGCATTGGATAAACGGGTTAACACATAATCGAGCACATCAAGTAAATTTGTGACCACATGCTGCGGATCGTCGATTTTTTTATAAAAAGTTTCAAACAGTCCACTTTGGCGCAACAGGCGTTTATGGTCGATCTCCACCTGGTTTTCTTCCAACAATGCAGTTAAAATTTTATCCCGCATTTTTTGGGTAAGGCCTGTTAAGGGATGGGTTAAAAAAGCTTCTACATTTTTGTAACTTACTTTATCCCGCTGTAAAATCTCTAGCTGACTCCCCAACCATAAATCAACCAAACCGAATATACTCGAGGTTGACAAAGCAAAACCCATGGTTACATTGAGGTCGATTTCTTTTCCATTCAGGTGAGTTGGAATTGTTTGTAGTGTCGGAATCAACAGGCTTTCATCAGCCAAAACCACTACTGTTTTTCCAACAGTTTCTGCTGCGGTATAATCTTCGGTTAAAATATTGTTCAGGATTTTAGCCTGTGCCGATTGTCCCTGAACCTTATAAACATTTACATGGTGCGGGGCAGATTTCATTAAACTTTCCTGCCCTGCAAATTCATTTTTCAATCCAAGCTGGTTGATGTTTTTACGTAAAAATAAACCTGCCTCCTGCGAGGCATCATCTAAATAATAGGTGTCGGCATCAAAATAAAACAATGCTTTGCCGGTTTCCTGTAACTGGGTAAATATTTTAGCCTCGGCACTGCTCAAAGCATTAAAACCGACGAAAATAATCTTCCCTTTATCAAAATTGGAAATAAACTCCTGATGGTTGGTAATATCATCCGCCAGATAACGGTAAACCGAACCATTGGTTAAATAACCCTGCTCTTTAAGCATAGCGTGATATTTATGGTAAAGCTTAGGCATCCTTCGCCACATCTTTATGAACAGTTCCTGCTGTTTTTTATGTTTACCTTCCGAATAGGAAGTCCAGAACTGTGCAAGAAACTCGTATTGCTCTGGACTTAAATAATCGAAATCTTTATTGATCATCGAAATATCTTCCAGGTCACGGTACAATTTCCCGGCATCTACCAGATCGGCATCAATCTGGTTGAAATCACTTAATATGATCTTTGCTAAGGGAAAAAACTTATGGCTTGATATGTTTTCCAGCTTCTCTTCTGCAAGCAGTTGGTTATAAATTCTGTGAAGGGTGAAAAACTGCAGGTAAAAATCGGCTATTTTATAACTGGTAGAACTGGCAAAGAATTCCTGTATGGTAAAAAATGACGGGCTGAAAAATGGTTTCCCAATAATATCGGCAAGGTGTTTTTGCAAATATGCAGATGGACGTTTGTTGTTAAAAACAATGGCACAGTTTTCAAGCTGATTTCCAAACCGGGCAACTAAATCTTCGGCAACTTCCTGTAAAAATGGTTTTATCTGCATATTATACTAATTTCAATTTGCCTTTAACTGCGTAGAAAAGATAGGTTTTGATATTCTGATAACCCATTTCAGTAAGTAATATTTTGTAATTATTTACCTGTTCGATGTGTTTATCGCTTTCTTCCAACGTAAATTTATAATCGAGGATAATTACTTCATCTGCGCTGATCAATACCCGATCAGGACGGTGTAGTTTCCCATTGGCATCAATGATGTTTTTTTCTACAATGCTTTCACTTGCTTTATCTAAAATTTCTTTGAGCTCTGGGTTGTTCAACACTTCAAGTGCTGAATTGATTAACTGCTGTTTTTCTTCTTCTTTGATAATGCCCTGCAAAACCAGGTTTATCGCATAATCTTCTATTTCTTGTGTATTACTGGCGCTGGCCAGGATATCGTGTAATAAGGAGCCTTTTCTCCCTGATTTTTCAATGTTAACCAGGTGTTTTAAATGTTTTTCTGCGGAGGGCACGTAGAGTTCAGATAAGCGGTTTGTAGTTGGATAGCTATTTAAATTAATAAAATTCGATTCTTCAGCTTTACTTTCAACCGTTACATCGTCAACGATTTCGTACACGCCGTTTTCATCAAACTGCTCATCAAAAGTGAAATTGATTACATCACCCATATTGGATAATTTCAATTCCTTTTTGGCCATTGTAGCAATGTAGAGGTAATCTTTAGAACGTGTGGTAGCCACATAAAGCATGTTCAGCGCATCCATATTATTATAAAGCAGCTCTTCGTAATAAGCTTTCGCAATTGCAGAATCGGCTAATGCCTCATTGTATTTTAAAGGAATACCTTTTAATTCTTTATAAACCGTTTCTTCTGATGAAACCCAGAAAGTACCATTGGGTTTACCTTTAATTTCCCAATTGCAAAAAGGTACAAAAACAGCCCTGAATGCTAAACCTTTTGATTTGTGAATGGTAATAATCTGTATGGCATCGGCACCTTCTGGTGAAGGCAATGATTTTTTAATACCGTCTTCTTCCCACCAGGTTAAAAATGATATAATACCTTTTTCACCCAGTTTTCCGGCAGAAGCGGTCAGGTCTCTAAAGGCTAACAGATAAGGAAGGTTGGCAGTTAAGTTTTTTAAACCATAACTTTCAATCAAAATCTCCACCAATTCCGGTAGCGGAAGCTGCAGCCAGCTTTGCCAGTTTTCGCACAAAGCAACGGGTAAAACCGCGGTAAGCGTGCTTAAAGGTTTATTGGTGAGGTTAAGGTAATAATTGGCATCAATCTCTTTATCGTGCAAAGAATGGTAAAGTGCAATACAATTGGCTTTGTATAGGGCCGTTTGCGTTTCTAAACCGATCAGTACTTTTAAGGTGTTAATGATGAGTTGTATAGCTGAGTTATTCGAAATTAATAAGGCATCGCCAGACAAAACAGGCAATTTGTGCTCCATTAATTTTTTAACGGTTAATAAAGCTTCGCTGTTGGAGCGTACCAAAATGGCAATATCTTTTAGCGCATATTGCTGCTCATTTTTGAGGTGGTTTATTTCTTCAACAAGATCGTCCAGGGCAATATCCCTAAAAACAGTTTCGGTAAAGCGAGCTTCATTTGGGGCATGATCTTTACCAAATTTTTTGATTTTTATGGTTCCGCCTTTTAGCGTATTTGTGGCGAAATTTTGGGTCGATCCGCTATAAATATCAGTTATAATCTGTTGGTAATGCTGTTCCTGCCACCATTTGGAAATGCTTTCGGGTTTGGTAGCCAGATTTTCATTCAGCTCATTCTGCAAGGTAATTGGAATGGCTTTGTAAAGGAAATTATTAAAAGTGATGATGTTTTCTGCGCTGCGGTAATTTTCTTCTAAACTTTCTTCGAGTACATTTTCTGCACCAACATCAAGCTTGGCGTGTTTATGCAGGATGTTCCAATCCCCATTGCGCCAGCGGTAAATGGATTGTTTAGTATCGCCAACAATCAGGTGATCGATCAAATCCTGACTTGGTGTGGCCATCGCATTGGTCAACAATGATTTAAAACTTCCCCACTGACTGGTAGAGGTATCCTGAAATTCATCAAACAAGAAATTGCGGTAACGGTTGCCAACTTTTTCCCAAATGAAAGAAGGATTATCCCCGGCATCTTCGGTAATTCCCGAAATCAGTTTTTGTGCATCGCTGATCAGCAGGTTATCGTTTTCAGCCCTATATTCTTTTAATAACACGGCAATTTCCTGCATCAACCTTAAATAATATAGGTTTTTATTAAAAGCAATAGCAAGGCTATAATTAGGTAAGTGCGTTAAGTAATGGCTTTTTAATTTTTGAAGAATCGGATTTACCGTATCATAAGCTTCAGGGAAATTTGCATTTTTTTGAAACCACTCATCCGGCTCGTCAATTAAATTGAAAAGGGGCTCTGTTTTAGAAAAATCTCCTCTGGCGATTAAAATAATTTTGGCTAGCGGACTACGTGATTTGCCTTTCAGGTGCTCAGTTTCTACGCCGATTACATTCAGGGCTTCGTTTGCTTCGGTTGCCAGTGAAACCAGTTCCTCTTCAAAGTTTTTGATTTCTGCCTTCGTAACACTGATGTATTTTTTAAATAATTCGTCGATGTTCTCTAAACCTAAAGCACTAACCGCATCTTCAAAAATCTGGAAACGTTCAGAAAATATTTCGCCGATCAGGTTATAGAGTTCGAATTTATAATTCCAGCTTTTGTTATCACTGATGCGCTCGATGGCCAGATCGATTATCCATTGCAAAAGCTGTTTATTATGATCTAAAGCTTCATCCAGTTTGTTTACGAGATCATCTTTCACCTTGTCATAATTCATTTCTAAATTATAATCGGCGTTAAGTCCCAGTTCAAATGCAAAGCCGCGGATCACTTTCTGTACGAAACCATCAATAGTGCTTACCGAAAAACGGCTGTAATCGTGCAGAATCTTTCGGTAAATCTTATCTGCTTTAAATTGTAATTCCTGAGGACTTAATATCGGATAGGCAAGTAAAATGAGTTTCCGATAATCTTCTATTTTTTTTGATGGATTTCCCTTTGCTAGTCCAAGCAGTACCTCCAAAATTCTGGTTTTCATTTCTTCGGTGGCCTTGTTGGTAAAGGTTACCGCTAAAATTTCGCGGTATTTATTGTCGCCACTAAAAAGCAAAGTAAGGTAATGTGCAGTTAAACTGAACGTTTTACCGGAACCTGCGGAGGCCTGAAGAATTTTGAGGGGTTGGGGCATAATGTGATTTCTCGAATTTTAAACTTACAACAATTTAAAATTTTCACGAAATCATGATATTAACAATTTAGCTCAATCAGGCTTTTTTGTTTTTTCTTTTATTGAGTGTTTTATGACTGATCCTTGCCGGACGTTCGGCCATTTCAATGGGCAGGCCAAGCAAATCGCGGATGACCACAGATGCGCATGCACCGCCAAATGCCGCAGGAAGGTAAGAAACCGTACCATAAGCAGAACGTTTGAAATTACTTCCATCAGTCATGATCATGGAGTTTTTATCCATTTCTTCTGTAGAAAAAACTGCTTTTATTTTTGCTGCATTAGGAAGTTTATTCAACCTTTTGCGCACATAACTTGCAAATACACATTGATAAGTATCAGGAAGAAGTGTAATTCTCAATCGTGTTGGATCCATTTTACCACCTGCCCCCATCGAACTCACGATTGGGATGTTTTTTTCTAAGGCAGTTCCCAACAAAGTAATTTTAGGCATCACACTATCAATACAATCCATAATGTAGTCGAATTTTGATTCTAAAATTTCCCTGCACTTTTCGGGTGTTAAGAAGGTATTTACTACATGAAGTTTTAATTCAGGGTTAATAGCCAGTAAACGTTCCTGCATAATTTCCGCTTTACTTACACCATGATTGGTTGCCAGGGCTGGCAATTGCCTGTTCCGGTTGGTTGGATCTACCACGTCACCATCAACAATAGTCATTTCGCCAATACCTGAACGGCAGATAAATTCGGCAGCAAAAGAGCCTACACCACCCAATCCGATCACCAAAACGTGTTTCGATTGAAGTTTATCTATTCCATCATTCCCAACAAGGAGGGCAGAGCGCGAAAGCCAGCTAACATCAGACATATTAATTTTTATAAATTCCTTACTTTTTCAATTTCTTTCTTCATTTCATCTATTAATTGCTGCTCTGTAGGCAGATAAAGCTGATATTTGCTTGCAATAATAGTTTTATTGTTTTCTGGAAGTGATATTTTCACTACCGCATCATTCTTGTCCGTGCATAGTAAAATACCAATAGTTGGGTTTTCGAAACTTTGTTTTTCAAAACGGTCGTAATAATTTACATACATCTGCAATTGCCCCATATCTTGATGGCTCAGTTTAGTTGTTTTAATTTCTATTATAACAAAACACTGAAGGAGCCGATTGTAAAAAACAAGATCTATAAAAAATTCATCACCATCAATGTGTATACGTTTCTGTCTTGCCACAAACGAGAAACCATTTCCAATTTCCAACAAAAAATCTTGTAGGTGGCTAATGATCGCTGTTTCTAAATCCTTTTCGTAATAAGCTGTTTCTTTTTTTAAGCCCAAAAATTCTAATACCATTGGGTCTTTAATAATCTGTGTTGGTTCTGTAGGCTGTTTCTCTGCTCTAGCTATAGCTAAAACTGATTCAATGTCATTGCTCAAGAGTAAGCGTTCGAATAATTGGCTATTTACTTGTCTTTCTAATTGTCTTGCCGACCAGTTATTTTTTTCAGTCTCAGCAATGTAGAAATCTTTTTTATCTTGACTATCAATACTTATCAATATTTTGTAATGTGTCCAACTGAAATGCGTCCGCAGTGCAGACGCAATTGGAAAAGCACGATAAAACTGTCTATTTCGCTCCAATTGGCGAATCGAAAAACCCGTTCCTAGTTGTGGCTGAAACTCATCGGATATAGATTTAATAAGGTATTCGCCATAGCCGGCCCTATCTTTACCTTTTTGTTCTTCTTCAAAAATAACTTTACCGATTTTCCAATACATCAGCATCCTTTCTGTTTCAACAGAGCGTATTGCTCTTTCTTTTGAAGAGATTATGATTGATTGGATTTGCTGTAAAAGCTCTTTCTTCAGTCGCATTAATTCAGTTTATAGAAATTATAATGGTTTCTTTGTACAAGAATTCCAAAAATAAGACCAGCAAATATAATATTTTATGTATTCAGGATTTTAATACTAATTTTCTAAAAATATTAGTTTTAAAGAGGTTAATTGAAATTTTATATTAAATTCAATTTATTCCAGTCAGCAAAAATACGAGCTTTAAGTTCATCAACTGTACATTTTTTTAAAATGGCTGCGGTCTGGTAAATTTCTTCAATCGAAATATCAGCATCATCAGTTTCCAGGAAAAATTGATCGGTATTTTGAATCAGCTTAGCTGCGCCAGAATTTTCTTTTAAAGCCGTTATTCCAAAAGAAAGGAGGAAGCCTTTATCCAAGAGCTGGTTGCCAAGCTGCTCATTTTTGTTAAAACCATGGATAATCATGGGTACTTTAACTTTTAATCGTTGTTTAATGGCAATCAACTCTGAAAAGCATTTAACGCAATGTAAAATCAGGGGTTTATTGATTTTTTCTGCCAGTTCGATCTGTTTTTCCAGAATAGTGAGTTGATTTTCCAGTTTTTCACCCCTAAGCCGGTCTAAACCACACTCACCAATCTGTTTTACATTTGTTTGATTGGCCACAACACTTAGGTATTTCATTTGCAGTTCGAGCTGATCAATTTTAGCAAACCAGGGATGTAGCCCAACCGAAATTGGCTTGGTTTTAGGCATCGCTAAAAAGATATCGCTGGTTAAGGACAAACTTTGAATGCTAATAACCCCAGGCTGGGTAGCAACTTTATGGGTATGTATATCAAGGAAATCCATTGCGAGGTAAAGATAATATTTTGATGGATCATGTGGGATGTAAGATATAATAGAAAATAAACTGAAATCAATTAAACCTTATTCCCAAGTGCAAATCCATTAATGACCAATGACCAATGACCAATGACCAATGACCAATGACCAATGACCAATGACCAATGACCAATGACCAATGACCAATGACCAATGTTTACGCTCTGTAAAGAATTTGCTAATCATCTATAACATTACTAGACTTTATTACATTTGCTATTATTATTCATTTAAAATCATGAAAAAATTAATCATTTTGTTAACTGCTGTGTTAATTTCGGCTACGGCATTTAGTCAGGCGAAAAAGGAAGGCATTCATATTTATAACCCGCAGGCCGATGCCAAAGCAGAAATTGCTGCTGCTGTTGCAAAAGCGGCTAAAGAAAATAAACATGTTTTATTACAGGTTGGAGGAAATTGGTGCACCTGGTGTATCGCGTTCCATAACTTAGTTGATAGCACCGCTACACTGAAAAAATACATCAACGATAATTTTGAAACCGTTTTGGTTAATTATAGTCCTGAGAATAAAAATGAAAGTGTTTTGGCTAGCTTAGGATATCCTCAACGTTTTGGTTTTCCGGTATTTTTAATTTTAGACGGCAAAGGAAAAGTATTACACATTGAAAATTCATCTTATTTAGAAACGGATGAAGTTGCTGCCAATGGTAAAAAGAAAGTCGGACATGACGTTAAAAAAATTACCTCATTTTTAAAAGGCTGGACCACTACAGCAGTAAATCCTGAAACTTATAAAGCGAAAGCTAAATAAAGGATATAAGGCCTAAGTGCGAACAATAAAACTGAAGCCAAAAAGTAAGAAAGCCGTCCTGATTTTTAAATCAGGACGGCTTTTTTGTTAATCGTCTAGCTCATCTTCGTCTACCTCATCATCGAGGTTTAATTCATAAGAGGCTCTTGAAGCTTCATCAGCCTGCTCCAGTAAATCTTTATCATGTTCAATACTGGTATCGTCGCCACTAATTTCATTGATATTTTCTACGTCGTCTTCTCTGCGCAAAGCATCGTTCGGATCGTTTGAATAATTGTCATCTTCTGGATCTATCATAACTTTGGGATTTTATAATTAGATAATCGTTTTGAAGGTGAAATTGTTTTAGGAAAAAGCTGAAAGACTAAAGGAGAAAGACCAAAGAAAAGTATATTCCGTGTAAATCTTCGCCTCCGTGGCTAACACTTATAACCCTTCCCCAAATTTATAAAATGGTGCCACACTCACCGGTAATTTACCTGTTGGTACCAACCTGTTATTGATCACAGCCGCCGCAGAAATCTGCATAAAATCTTCTTTCTGAT
Organism: Pedobacter roseus; assembly: GCF_014395225.1. Taxonomy (NCBI): domain Bacteria; kingdom Pseudomonadati; phylum Bacteroidota; class Sphingobacteriia; order Sphingobacteriales; family Sphingobacteriaceae; genus Pedobacter; species Pedobacter roseus. The sequence continues at coordinate 4,867,828 of NZ_CP060723.1, read as the reverse complement.
AAGCTATAACTAAACCTTTACTGTTTTCTAAACCTGATAAACTCGCCAGGTTGTATGGATTGGCAAACAACGCAAAAACCGCATTCTTGGCAGATAATTCTTTAATAAAGTTTTTTACACCAGCATTTAAGAGAATTCCATTAGCAGGGCGCGATCTACTGTCGTGAATACCCACAATTACCTGATCAAAAGCACCGATTTCACGGGCAATGTTCGAAATCTGTGCAGCGCTTGCATCTTTATCCAGCACATAATAAACAGAGTTATAATATCCTTTCGAAACCTCTTTTTGGAAAGTGGTAACCGAAGGTACACCGATGCTGATAATGGCCGTTCTTCTGATCGGAATAAGGCGCTTGATATAATCTTTACCTTTCAGCAGCGTTACCGATGCATTAGCCAGTTCCTGTACCAATGCATTGCTAGCGGTGCGGTTTACACCTGCAACAACACCCTGCGTTACAATCGTATCGCGTTTAGCCAAACCTGCCCAGTATTTTGCCGTTAAAATCTTACGCACACTTTGGTCAATTTCGGCCATGCTCACGCGATCCTGCCTTACAGCTTTACGCACCAGTTTAATGGCCCTGTCGCTATTTTCAGATAGCTCAATAATATCATTTCCAGCAATGATGCCCATTAAATCGGCTTCACCGTCTTTGAAATATTTTACAACGCCTTTCATATCCATCGCATCAGAGATAATCAAACCTTTAAAGCCTAATTTCTGCTTTAAAATGCCCGTAACAATCGGTTTAGATAGGGTAGAAGGTAGGTTTGGTGTAGCATCTAGCGATGGGATGTTCATGTGGGCAATCATTACCCCCGAAGCGCCTTGTTTGATCAGCTCTTTAAAAGGATACATTTCTAAAGTATCCAGCCGCGTAGCAGAGAAAGTAAGCTGTGGTAAATCATAATGCGAATCCACATCAGTATCGCCATGACCAGGGAAATGTTTCAACGTGGTTAATAAACCACCATCCTGCATGCCTTTCATATAAGCGGCAACTTTAGTGGCTACGTTATATTTATTTTCGCCAAAAGAACGGTAATTGATTACGGGATTTTTTGGGTTGTTATTGATATCGGCGTCAGGAGCTAAATTCATCTGCATCCCCATACGCTTGTAATCTTTAGCCACTTCAAGGCCCATTTTGTACAATAATTCTTTGTTTTGAATGGCGCCCAAAGTCATTTGATAAGGATAGGAAATGGTACTGTCCAAACGCATACCCAAACCCCATTCACCATCGTTTGCCACAATTAATGGAACCCTGCTCAGTTTTTGATAAGCATTAGTCGCTACAACCTGCCTGCCTGGGCCTCCCTGAAAAAAGATTACGCCACCCAATTGTTCTTTTTTAATCACCTGACCAACTGAATCGGTGTATTTTTTACCCAGATTGGTATGCGCCCGCACAAAAAATAGCTGTGCAATACGTTCTCGGCGGTTAAGTCTGTTAAAAACCGAATCCACCCATTTTGGTTGGTTGGCCAGTAATTCTAAATAGGTTTTTTGTTGTGCACTTACAGAAAATGCAGTGCCGCAGAGGGCAATCAGTATAAATAAATTTCTTCTCACGTGTTTTGTTGTATCAGCTGCTAAATTAATCATCTAAAGGCTAATTAAACAAAAACCAATCCAAGTAATCGATTTAATACAATTTGTTGTAAACCTGTTGATTTATGGCAGCAAAGATTTGATCCTATCTATACATCCCTTTACCCTCTATGAAGTCGATCACCTTATCAGGAAGGAAAAACTGAACATTTTTTTTCTCCTTTATGGCCTTGCGGATAAAAGTGGAGGATATTTCCATTAAAGGGGTATTGGTAAAAGTAATTGCGGGCTGGTTTTCCCACTCGCTAACATCTGCTCCAGGACGTGGGTACACATAAATCTGATAGTTTTTTAAGAGCACCTCGTAGTTTTTCCATTTTTTAAATGAAACCAGGTTATCAGCGCCCATGATCAGTACAAATTCTTTTTCAGGGTATTTTTCGTGGAGATAAGTTAAAGTATCAATGGTATACGAAGGCTGCGGCAATGCAAATTCAATATCACTCACGCGGATATGCTCTGCATTTTCGGTAGCCAGTTTGGCCATTTCCAAACGATCGTACATATTGGTTAAACCACTTTTCTCTTTTAAAGGATTGTGTGGAGAAACCACTAACCATACTTCATCAAGTTCGGTATGATTAGCCATATAATTGGCAATAATTAAATGTCCGGTATGGATGGGGTTATACGAACCGAAGAAAAGACCAGTTTTCATTTTGTCGTTTTCAGTATCTATTAGTCGTCATTGCGAGGCTGGACTGAGGGAGCCGAAGCAATCTAATCTGCCAAAAAAGATTGCTTCACCCTTTTGCGCTTTTCCATCGCTGCAGTTCGCAATGACGGATTTATTTTTAAATCAAATTTAATGGTTCATCAAAATCAGCAGTCATTTTAAAGAAATCTTTGGCATAGCCAAATTGTCTTTCTTTCAGTTTTTTACTGGCTTTCGATTTTTTCTTTAGGGATGAGACAAAATCAGACACTTGCTTCTTCAGGTCTGAAGGCAATGAAGATATTTGGCTATATAATTGAATATCAGTCATCAATCAAATATAAAGATTTCTGCGCTCTTAAGAAAACTATTTTTTCAAAAAATCCCCCACCAATTTTTCTGCTTCTGCGCAGGCTGTCGCCAGATCGTAATTTTTTAAAATCACATCAAATTTATCGGCATAAAGCAATTCTTTCTCCGCTTTGATAAAACGCTCCTGTAATTTTTCAACGCTGTCGGTACCGCGGCCGCTTAAACGTTCTTTTAATACCTCTAAAGATGGCGGCTGTACAAAAATAGCCAGTGCATCTTCTTCGTATTTTCTTTTCAAACGGATCCCGCCTTCTACATCAATATCGAAAATTACATGTTTACCATCATTCCAGATGCGTTCGATTTCTGAACGTAAAGTGCCATAAAAAGTTCCGTTGTAAACCTCTTCAAACTCTACGAATTCCTGATGGGCAACTTTGTGTAAAAACTCTTCCTTACTGATAAAATAGTAATCGTTTTCATGTTGTTCAGTACCTCTCGACTCGCGTGTTGTGGCAGAAATAGAAAAGCTCAGTTCAGGAAACTTTTTTAATAAATGATGTACTATAGTGGTTTTACCTGCTCCTGACGGTGCCGAAAATATGATTAATTTGCCTTGCATGCTTTAAAAATGTTGGAAGGTTGGAAAGTTAAAGATTGGAAGGTTGCATGTAAAATTGCAACTTTACAACATTTCAACCTTACAACACATTCAGTAACTGTTCTTTTATCTTTTCTAATTCTTCTTTCATACCCACAACAAACTGTTGCATCTGGGCATCATTTGCTTTTGCACCCATGGTATTAATTTCCCGGCCAATTTCCTGAGAGATGAAGCCCATTTTTTTACCATTTGCCTCTTTGCTTGCCAAAGTTTGCAAGAAATAATCGCAGTGGCTTTTTAAACGTGTTTTTTCTTCTGTGATGTCGATTTTATCGATGTAATAGATCAATTCCTGCTCAAAACGGTTCTGATCGATATTTACTTTACCCACGGCATCATCTAAAAACTGAGTAAATTTATCGCGGATAGCCGAAATCCTTTTAGGTTCAAGCTCCTCAACAGATTTAAAATAAGAAAGGATGTTTTTAATCCTCAGTTCCAAGTCGGCCTTTAAAACCGAGCCTTCATCTTCTCTAAATTTATTGAAATTAGCCAAAGCCGAGGTAAAAATCTGGAATAAATGATTCCACTCATCCTCACTCACACTTTCTTCCTTATAACTGATTACATCAGGGAAGGTTAATGCAGTTTGCAATAAGTTGCTACTTTCAGCACCTAATTCTTCATTAACAGCAATAAGTTGTTTGTAATAGTGAGTTAACAGTGCAGTATTAATGGTTGCGCCTGTAACTTCACCGTTGGTGCGTTCTACATTGATGCTTAAACTTACCTTTCCACGTTCGATGTCTTTGCTGCAGATGTTGCGCAAGATCAGTTCTTTATCAGAAAAAGCTTTAGGATATTTTAAATTCAGCTCAAGGAATTTACTGTTGAGCGATTTGATTTCGACACTATACTTTGCATTTGCATAATCGGCTGTTGCTAAGCCGTATCCTGTCATGGATTTTATCATGCGCAAAGATAGGGTTTTAAGCCGAAAGGAGAAATAATAATGGTCAAGGAGCCCAGAGTTATAGCTTGTCGGATAAAAAGCTTTATAATTAGAAAATCAGCGTACAGTATTTCTTCGGGGATTGCAGTCCCGTTTTACACTTTATCCCGATGAAAAATCGGGATGTCCGTTTCAACCGGGTTTATATACAAAAGTGGGGTAGCTTTTGGCTTGGGTCTGATCCCCACAGGGTGCGTACCGAAGTGTTTAAACCTGATGGGAGTGAGCATCCCCGATTTTTCATCGGGATAAAACGGACAGCAGGACAGGTTTAGCCAAAAGAGCTGGATCCCTTATTTCCTAATAATGAATGATGCTATTTTTCCAGCATTCCTAAAATGGCCTGAAAAGATTTTGCTTTCAATTCTTCCAAATCCTCTGCTACCAAACCCTTCACCTCGATTGCTTCGCCAAATACTGTTTTAATCAATCCGGGCTTCAATAATAACGGATCTGTTCTTGGTAAATGTGCTCGGCTGTTCAATATCGCAAAAGGTAAAATAGGTGTTTGTGTCTCTATCGCCAAACGGAATGCCCCATCATAAAATGGATTTAAAGGTAGCTTAGATTTATTCATTGTGCCTTCAGGAAAAATCAAAATTGATTGACCATCGGCCAGATCTTTTCTCAGTTCAGCTACCGAATGGTCACGGCTTTCCCTGCTGCTGCGGTCAATCATCACCACCAAACGTTTGTAAATCCATCCAAATACCGGAATTTTAAGCATTTCTATCTTCCCCAGCGGACTAAAAGCCTGTGGAATGCAGATTACAATGGCTAAAGCATCTAAAAAAGAACTATGGTTACCCACATAGATATACGATCTGGAGGTATCAATCTTAGTTCCCCCTGCCGAAAACCACAGGAAAGTTAACAGGCTAAAACCCCATGCCCAGCATTTTAAAAAATAGAAAGCGATTTTTCTTCCGGTTTTCTCGTTAAAAATACCCATACTGATAATGATAAAAGGACAAACTACGAGCATGATCAGAAAGAATATTATTGCTGAATACAGTAAATAAAATCCACCCAATAGTTTTCTCATAGGGATTAACGTTTCTTTAACAGTTTGCAAGGTTAACAAATGTTAATTTTACAAAAAATATCTTATAGATATGAAAGCATTTTTGATCATGTTATCACTTTCATTGCTATTGTTCATTTTGCCTAAAAAAACGCTCGCTCAAATTACAACAGCAAAAGGAGTTATTTTAGAAAAAGGAACCCAAATCCGTATTGCATTGGCTGTGGTAACCAATATTAATAATAAACAGGCGGTAGGAAGTAACGATATGGGTTTCTTTCAGGTGAAAGCCAAAGCCGGCGATACTCTATTGATTACCAAAAGGCATTTCGATAATATTTATGTGGTGGTGCCTGGCAATCAGGATCTTGTTATTAACCTGGTTAGGGCAGATATGCTGCTTGATGATGTAACAATTAAGGCGGAAAACAAACAACAAAACCTATCGGCTGTTAGGTTAGAGCACCGTAAGAAAACTTATTTTTATGGTAAAAAGAGAAACCCGCTTTATTATGTGCGTTACCCATTGGCCGCAATAATGGAACTGTTTAGCGCAGAACGAAAAAATTCAAAACGTTTTGACCGTTATTATGATAACGAGACAAAAGAGTTGGAAATTGACCGGTTTTTTAATGTTAGCCTGGTTAAAAATAACACCAGTTTAACAGGAAAGCAAATGGATAAGTTTATGTTGGATTATAGACCGAAACATAAACAGATTAAAAACTGGAACACCTATGATGCCGCTGATTACATCAAAAAATCTGCAAAACAGTATTTAGATACTCTAAATACCTCATTATAATAAAATGAAACCTTTAAAAGCTATTCTGTTACTCATCATCTTAATGCAAGGCTTAAAAATTAAAGCCCAGGATTTTGTATTGAAAGGTGTGGTGATAGAAAAAGGTTCTAATGTGCGTGTTGCTTTAGCTGCGATAACCAATTTACGCAGTAAAATGGGTGCTAGCAGTAACGATATTGGAATATTTCAGCTAAAAGCCAAAATTGGCGATACTTTGTTGATTATAAAGAAAAATTTAACCGATCAGAAATTGGTGATCAATACCGATGATGATCTGGTGGTATATTTACAAAGGGGAAGTACCATGCTCGAAGAAGTAACGGTTAAAGGCCAGACTAAAAAGCAGGAGATGGAAAGTGTTAAGCGCGACGTTAAAAGAAATGGATCATTTTTTGAAGGCAAACCGCCATTGGTTTTATTAATTCCCTTTGGTGGCAGTCCAATAACATTTTTCTACGAATTATTTGGGAAAACACCGGCCAGGGCACGTAACTTTAACCGTTATTACAAAAAGGAATTAGGCCTAATGGAAGTAGATAAATTCTTCAATAAAAGCCTGGTTTCGAATAATACCACATTAAAAGGGAAAGACCTCGACAAATTTTTGCTCGATTATTACCCAACCCGCAGCATGGTGAGTAACTGGAACAATTACGATGCTGTTAAATACATCAGGGAATCGGCCAAACAATATACCGATACCCTGAAGCACACAAATTAGCTACACAATGAAAAATTTAAAATTTGTCATCATACTTTTCGTTCTTACTTCAATTGGCTTTTTCGCAAAGGCACAAGAATTTATTATCAGAGGCGTGGTTATCGAAAAAGGCTCAAATATCAGGATTGCCTTATCAGAAATTACTAACCTGCGTACCGGAATTGGGGTGGGCAGTAATGATATCGGCATGTTCCAGCTTAAAGCTAAAATTGGTGACACGCTTTTAGTTATTAAGCGCGACCTGATCGATCAACGCGTAGTGGTAAACAGCGAAAAGGACCTGGTCATTTACCTGGTTAGGGGAAGCACTACGCTGGCTGATGTAACGATTGTAGGAAATACAAAAAAGCAGGATCTGGACGATATTAAGCGTGAATTTAAAAATAAGGGTGTGTACAATGGCGGTAAAACAACAGTTTTATCAGCTATATTCAGTCCTTTAAACGCATTGTATAATTTATTCGGCACAGATCCGAAAAATGCACGAAGATTTGGCCGATATGCTGATAACGAGATTAAACAGTCACAGATCGATGTATATTTCAACCAGAGCATCATAAAAAACAATACTGAGTTAAGAGGCGATACTTTAGAAAAATACATGCTAAACTGTCGCCCTGAATTTGATAAGGCCCAATACTGGAACAGTTACGATTACATTAAATACATCAAAGAATCTTCGAAGAAGTTTACCGATACGCTGGGGAAAGGAAAGTAGGTTTAGTCGGGAGTCCTTAGTCCGTAGGCTTGAGTCTGTTTGGAGTTGAGAGTTTTGGTCGCAGATTCTAAAGTCTGAAGTCCAGGGTCGGAGGTCTGAAGTTTTAAACCATACCGACAATTAATCGATATTCCTAACAATCCTAACTATTAAGCATTAGGAGTTAACAATTTTATTTAAGTTAACCAATTAACCAGTTATACAATTAACCTAATGAACTAATGGCAAATGAACCAATTAGTAGTTAACCGATTAACCAGTTTTTACAGTTAACCCAATGCCCCCAATAAAACAAATGACTATTGAACCAGTGAACTAAATACTCAACGCTTCACAAGCCTTCTCTGCCGCTAATTTTTCTGCGTTTTTCTTGTTGTAATCTCTTCCGGTGCCTACTTTTTCGCCTTCTACTACGGCACTGATGGTAAATAGTTTTGCGCTTTCGCCTTCACCGTTTTCTGCCAGTTCGAACATAACGTCCTTACCATGGCGTTGGCACCATTCAATCAGTTTACTTTTGAAATTGGTTTCAGTAAGCTCTAAGGTGTGGATATCGATATGTGGTTTTACGATTCTGCGCAACAAAAATTCTTTGGTAAAATTGTAGCCTTTGTCCATATAAATGGCACCTATAATGGCTTCAAAAGCATCGCCCAACATCGAATTGTGTTTGGTTTGTATACTCACCGAGCGCTGATCGAACTGGATAAGCTTATCGAAACCGATTTTTTTCGCCAATTGATTTAAATTGGCGCGGTTTACGATTTTTGAACGCATTTCGGTCAGGAAACCTTCTTCTTTGTACGGATAATGTTTAAAAAGCAGCTCGGCTATAACCGAGCCCAGAACAGCATCTCCAAGAAATTCTAAGCGCTCGTTGCTGCTTCTGCTTCCGTTTTTTAAAACTTTTGCTACAGAACGGTGCCTGAACGCCATTTTATAAAGCGTAACATTCCCAGGAACAAAGCCTAAAATGTTTTTCAGCTTTTTAACAAACTCCTTTTCGGGAGAGAGATAAAGTTTATATAATTTTAAGATCGGCATTAAATAAATAACACAATTAACGGCTAATTAGCATATTTAACTAAGTTATCTATTTTTAATTAGCATACAAAATTATATAGCAGCGCTGTTTTAAATTAATCTTCGTATTTCTTGAAAATCACAGAAGCGTTATGGCCACCAAAACCGAATGTATTACTTAAAGCAGCCCTAACGGTACGTTTTTGAGCTTTATTGAAAGTAAAATTCAATTTAGGGTCAAATGCAGGATCATCTGTAAAGTGATTAATTGTTGGAGGAACAATATCATTTTTAACAGAAAGAATTGCTGCAATAGCTTCAATAGCTCCGGCTGCACCCAAAAGGTGACCAGTCATCGATTTGGTTGAACTGATGTTTAAACGATAAGCATCTTCACCAAACAATGTACCAATGGCCTTAGTTTCACTAATATCTCCCAATGGGGTAGAAGTACCATGAACATTGATATAATCTATATCAGCAGTTGTTAAACCAGCATCTTTTAGTGCATTGGTCATTACCATTCTAGCGCCCAAACCTTCAGGATGTGGTGCTGTGATGTGATTAGCATCAGCACTCATTCCACCGCCAACAAGTTCTGCATAAATTTTTGCACCCCTTGCCTTTGCATGTTCAAGTTCTTCTAAAATAATGGTTCCTGCACCTTCACCAGCTACAAATCCATCGCGGTCTTTATCAAAAGGACGTGAGGCCGTTGCCGGATCATCGTTACGTGTTGATAATGCATGCATGGCGTTAAAACCACCCATCCCTGCTTCGTTAATAATTGCTTCAGAACCTCCGCTGATGATTACATCTGCCATACCCAGGCGGATATAGTTAAATGCATCAATCATAGCGTTTGTAGAAGAAGCACATGCCGAAACAGTTGCAAAATTCGGCCCACGTAAGCCGTATTTGATCGAGATATGCCCTGGAGCAATATCTACAATCATTTTAGGAATAAAAAATGGATTGTACCTTGGCGTACCATCTCCTTTGGCGAAATTTGAAATTTCATCGAGGAAAGTTTTTAATCCACCTATGCCCGCACCCCAGATTACGCCGATCCGGTTGGTATCTAATTTTTCAAAATCAAAACCACCGTCCTTCACCGCTTCCTCTGTTGATACAAGAGCATATTGTACAAACGGATCTAATTTACGGGCTTCTTTTTTATCCAAAAAATCTTCCGGATTAAAGTTTTTTACCTCGCAAGCGAATTTGGTTTTAAACTTTTCAGTGTTAAAACCCTTAATAGGAGCAGCGCCACTCACCCCGTTAGTCAATCCTTCCCAAAAATCAGGAACATTATTGCCTATAGGAGTGAGCGCACCCAACCCTGTTACTACTACTCTTTTTAATTCCATTTATACTGAAAAAGCGTAATTCTATTTAACGTTTTTTTCCAAATAAGCAATCGCTTGACCAACTGTACCGATGGTTTCAGCCTGATCATCAGGAATAGCTACATTGAATTCTTTTTCAAATTCCATAATCAACTCTACGGTATCTAAAGAATCTGCACCTAAATCGTTGGTGAATGAAGCCTCTGGCGTAACTTCGCTTTCGTCAACACCTAGTTTTTCTACGATAATAGCCTTAACTCTTGAAGCAATATCAGACATAATTTTATAATTTAATGGTTAAATAATTCTGTGCAAAGAAAAATAAATTCTTACAATTTTCAAATGTTTTTATTTCGATACGTAATTTTGGTATCTCAATAACACAGCGAATATAGAATTAGTTTTTTAATTTCGTTCTGTAAATAATTTATTTCGCTTTGAATAAGACTTACCTAAAACTTACCTTAGACCTTGATTTTATACTAATTGCGATCACAGCACCCCTAAAAGACTATGTGCTTTGCCACAAAATTAATACCCGGTTAAATACACAATTTGAAAAAATAGAAGACCACGAAATATTTTTTAATATTGACGAACCGGCCTGGAGTTTCTCCAAATATTACTTTTTTGTGGAGCAAGGCGAGGTAGAATACTACTTAATATGCAATAAAAGCAGCGATGGTTTCCTGATTCCGGAGATGAACAAAGTAGATTTTTTTATTATAATTAAAGAATTTATTGATAAGGAGGATCTTGATTATCTGATTAATGGTCTTAATAAACTGCCTGATATACAGGTAGCTGCAAAAATAGATCCGACCAAGTTAAAGAACAGGGAGAATTTGGTAATATAAAAATTATATACTTGGTGTATTAAATACACTATATTTGACGGTTACAAACGAAGAACAAAAGAACAAAATATATAAAATTTAATGCAGTTTGATTATTTTAGATAATAATTATGCTTTCTTTAAACTGCATTGCTAAAAATCAATTAAATTAAATGAAACCTTTTCATTCGAGAACTAAAATTGTTGCCACGCTTGGGCCTGCGTCAGCAAAACCAGAAGTATTATATAGTATGTTTAATGCCGGGTTGGATGTTTGCCGCCTAAACTTTTCACACGGATCTCAGGCAGATCACCAGGCGGTTTTGGATACTATCCGCGATTTAAACAAAAAATACGATTATAATGTAGGTATTCTTGCCGATTTACAGGGGCCTAAAATTCGTATCGGTTTGGTAAAAGAAGGTGGCATTAACCTGATTAATGGTAAAACTACCGTAATTACCACCAATGAATGTATTGGTAACGAAGAACGCATTTATATCACTTACCAAAACTTCCCTCAGGATGTTCAGGCGGGCGAAATTATCCTTTTGGATGATGGAAAGCTGCAGATGAAAGTTTTATCTACTAATTTAAAAGATGAGGTAGTTTGCGAAATCGTTCATGGTGGTATTTTAACCTCAAGAAAAGGTGTAAACCTTCCAAATACTAAAGTTTCTATCCCTTCTTTAACACCGGAAGACCGTGAAAATTTAGAATTTGTTTTAGAAAATGATGTAGAATGGATCGGTTTATCTTTCGTGCGTAAGGCAGAAGATATTATCGAACTTAAAAAAATTATTGCAGAGCGTGGCAAAACTGCCCGCGTAATTGCTAAAATTGAAAAACCTGAGGCTATTGCCAATATCGATGAAATTATTGCCGTAACCGACGGTATTATGGTTGCCCGTGGTGATTTGGGTGTGGAATGTCCGATGGAAGAAGTACCATTGTTACAGAAAATGATTGTTGCCAAATGTAGGGCAGCTTCTAAACCTGTAATCGTAGCTACACAGATGTTGGAAAGCATGATTACTACCCCTCGCCCAACACGTGCTGAGGTGAACGACGTTGCAAACTCTGTTTTAGACGGTGCTGATGCGGTGATGTTGAGCGGAGAAACTTCAGTTGGTGAATTTCCGCTGATTGTTATCGAAACGATGCAGAAAATTATCCAGAATATTGAGCAGAACAACTATCCTTTCAATCCTGATAAGTTTTTAAAACCAAAATCTCCATCTTTCTTAAGTGATGCCATCTGCGATTCGGCTTGTTTCTTAGCTAAACAAACCAACGCTGTAGGTATTGTATCGATGACTTTGAGCGGTTATACTGCTTTCGAAATTTCGAGCCACCGTCCGGAAGCTTTAACCTTCATTTTTACCAGCAACAGGGCTTTGTTAAATGCAGTAAGTTTGCTTTGGGGCGTTAGAGGTTTTTACTACGATAAGTGGGAAAGCACCGATAACACCATCATTGAGGTGAACGAATTCTTAAAAAGCAAAAAATTGGTTAAACAGGGCGACATCGTAATCAATACCGCTGCTATCCCGATGGAAGCAAAAGGAAAAACCAATATGTTAAAAATTACGGTTATAGATTAATTTCTAATACATATTTTAAAAAATGCTCCTGGTTTTAACCTGGAGCATTTTTTTTATCAATAAAAAATATATATTCGCAATCCCAACCGGAGAGTTGTCAGTCCGAAGGACCCCTATGGGGAGTGTCGATTGAGCACGCCTGGAAAGCAGTAACTGCTTAAATTAAACTTTGTATACTTGCATTAAGGTTAATTATGTTTTATAGTTATATTTTAAAAAGCGAGAAAGATGGAAAGTACTATTATGGAAGTACTGAAAACCTTGAAATCAGGTTAATTAAACATAATAGGGGAGATGTGAAATCGACAAAAGCTAGGCGGCCTTTAACCATCCATTTTTTTGAAGAATTCAATTCAAGAAGTGAGGCTTTTAAAAGAGAACAATATTATAAAACTGTAAATGGTTACATTTATTTGAAACAAAATAAAATTATATAACCGGAGAGGTGTCAGAGTGGTCGATCGAGCACGCTTGGAAAGCGTGTGTACTGCAAGGTACCGCGGGTTCGAATCCCGCCCTCTCCGCCAGTAAAAACATAGCCCGATGATAGTCGGGTTTTTTGTTTTCCGGATTTTTCACTAAGTCACTGTCTTAAAATGAAAGAAGCCCTACAAATAAGTTGGGTCTTTTTTGGTCAAAATCCCACTCCAAAACGACTTTTTGTAACCCATTTGTTGTAAGGATAACGCCGATCTTATAACCATTATTGCGTTTTGAAAAATATACCTGAAAAACGTTGATTTCGTGGTTTTTAGCTTATATTTTTGGATTTGTTTCTTTTAAAAAGTGATTAATAGGAACAGATTTCTACCAGATAAAACAGCAATAATATGAGTGAATATGTAATTGGTTTTCATGAAATCGATAGGTCAGGTATTTTAAAAGTTGGTGGCAAAGGCGCCAACTTAGGCGAACTATCCAAAATTGACGGCATAGCGGTACCTGATGGTTTTTGTGTTACTACTGAAGTCTTTAAAAAGATCACAGAAAACAATCAGGAAATTAAAACTTTATTGGAAAAATTGTCTGATCTTAAAGCTGAAGACCGGATCGCCATTGCTGAAATCAGTAAAATAATCCGGATCACTATTGAAAATGTACCCATTCCTGACTATCTTACTAAAGAAATTGAGGCTTATCTTGGCCGTTTCAAGTATGATGAAGCTTTTGCAGTCCGATCAAGCGCTACAGCGGAAGATTTGCCTACAGCATCATTTGCGGGGCAGCAGGATACTTATTTGAATATTATTGGTAAACAGGCTATTTTCAAGTATATCAGTAAATGCTGGGCCTCTCTATTTACCGATCGTGCCATCGTTTACCGGATTCAAAATGGCTTTGATCACCATAAGGTTCAACTTGCCGTAGTAGTACAAAAAATGATTTCCGCTGAAGCAGCCGGAATTATGTTTACGGCTGATCCTGTTACAGGTAACCGGAAAGTATTATCCATTGATGCCAGTTTTGGCTTAGGCGAGGCCTTGGTTTCAGGTTTGGTAAATGCCGATAACTATCAGGTTTGTGCTGGCAAAATTACCGATAAAAAGATATCGACTAAGAAAATGGCCATCTGGTCTGTAAAAGACGGCGGGACAAAATCACAAAAACTTTCGCAGGAGCAGCAGAATAGACACGCACTTACAGATGAACAGATTTTACAGCTGGAAAAGCTGGGTAGAAAAATTGAAGCACATTTTGGTAGTCCACAGGACATCGAATGGTGCTGTATAGGGGATGCCTTTTATATTTTGCAGAGCAGGCCAATTACTACCTTATACCCTGTACCAGAGGCAGACGATAAGGAAAAACATGTTTATATCTCTGTTGGTCACCAGCAAATGATGACCGACCCTATGAAGCCTCTTGGACTATCTTTATGGCAGTTGAGAGCCGCCCGGCCCATGTTTAAAGCCGGTGGACGATTATTTGTAGATGTAATGGATAGCCTGATTACCCCTACAGGAAGAAAAAACTTACTGGAAGCCATGGGGCAGCATGATCCGCTAATCAAAGACGCGTTGATTACCATAACGGAGCGGGCAGACTTTATAAAATTGCTGCCGGATGAAGGGGAAAGCCCGTTAATTGTTAAAAGCACCAAAGGTTTATCTGCTGCTGATATTTTGGCACAGGTAGGAAACGACCCCGATATTGTTTTTGAGTTAATCAAACATAGTGAAGCATCGATAGAAATATTAAAACAAAATATCCAAATGAAATCAGGACCAGCGCTATTTGATTTTATTCTGGAAGACATTGAGCTATCGAAGAAGATGACATTTGATTCGAAACATATCAATGTAATCATCGCTGCAATGAACGCTGCATCCTGGATCAATGAAAAAATGGGCGAATGGCTGGATGAAAAAAACGTAGCAGATGTACTTTCTCAATCCGTATCAAATAATATCACTTCCGAAATGGGTTTGGCATTGTTGGATGTGGCAGATGCTATCCGTCCTTATCCTGAAGTCATCAATTATTTACAAGAAGTTAAAGACGATCATTTTTTGGATCAACTGCTTCATTTCCAGAGTGGAGCATTAGCTAAGAGTGCTATTGATGGCTACCTAAACAGGTATGGAATGCGCTGTGCGGGCGAAATTGATATTACAAATACACGTTGGAGCGAAAAGCCATCTATATTGATTCCGATCATCCTTAGTAATATCAAAAACTTTGAACCAAATGCCGGAAAGCTGAAATTTGATCACGGAAGATCCCAAGCTCTGAAAAAGGAAAATGAACTATTGGATAGGCTCGCGTTTTTACCAGAAGCTGAACAAAAAATCAGGGAAACAAAAGAAATGATCAGCCTGCTTCGCAATTTTGCCGGTTATCGCGAATATCCAAAATATGGAATTGTTAGCCGTTTTTATGTTTATAAAGAAGCCTTGATAAAAGAGGCTGAAAAACTATTAGAAGCCAGGGTAATTGATGAAAAAGAAGCAATTTATTACCTCACGTTTGATGAACTGAAGGAAGTTGTAAGAACCCATAAACTGAATGCAAAACTTATCGCTCAGCGAAAGGAAGAACATCGGTTGTTTGAAAAGCTTAATCCGCCGCGTGTAATCACTTCCGATGGAGAAATTGTATCAGGTAGATACAAACATGAAAATCTTCCAACAGGTGCTATTGTAGGTTTAGCCGTTTCTACTGGCGTGATAGAGGGACGGGCACGTGTAATTTTAAATATAGAAGATGCTGATCTGGAAAATGGAGATATATTGGTAACCACCTTTACTGATCCCAGCTGGACCCCGTTGTTTGTATCTATTAAAGGTCTGATTACCGAAGTTGGAGGCCTGATGACTCATGGAGCCGTTATTGCACGCGAATATGGTTTACCAGCAGTTGTTGGTGTAGAAAATGCAACCAGACTGATCAAAGATGGGCAACGGATCAGGGTTAATGGAACAGATGGATATGTGGAGATACTGGAAAGTTGATAGACAATAGGATTTAGTCGGAAGTCCGGGGTCGGGGAAATGGAGAGTTAAGGCGCAATGAAATATAGCTAGTACTGTGCATTCTCTTTACGTTCACTTCCAGGCTTGTGCCCATTTTGTATCACGATTAATACCAATCATTTGCCAAAACAGTATTATTTTTATCGCAAGATTAACTAACATGATGAATAAATATTGGCTTACTGTAACGGCTTGTACTTTGGCCATTACAGCAAATGCTCAGCAAAAAGCTTTAACCGTTAGCGATTACGAAAGAGCGGAAAGTTTTATGAGCTACAACACTGCAAAGTATATCGACCATGCCAACGTGCAACCTAACTGGCTCGAAGGAGATAAATTTTGGTATAGCACTAAAACGAATGGTACCGAACAAACTTTCCTCGTAGATCCTGCAAACAAAATCAAAACACCAACAACCGAATATAAAGGCGGTGAAATGTCATCGCGACGTATGGGTGGCCGCAATGAAGTGTTATCACCTGATGGAAAAAAAGCAATTTTAATTAAAGATTATAATCTTTTTGTGAAAGATGTGGCCTCTGGCAAATTAACACAGCTTACCACCGATGGCATTAAAGATTACGGTTATGCTACAGATAACGCAGGCTGGAAACACAGCGATGCCCCAATTTTACGTTGGTCGCCTGATTCGAAAAAAGTAGCTACTTTTCAGCAAGATCAAAGAAATTCAAAAGATATGTACCTGGTAACCACTAATGTGGGTGCACCGGTATTAAAAGCCTGGAAATATCCTTTACCAGGTGATAAACAGATTGCAACCATCAGAAGGGTGATTATTGATGTAGAAAATCCAAAAGTAATTTCGCTCAACATTCCTGCCGATCCGCACCGTGCAACGTTGAGCGATGATATTTCGAGCAGCGGTACTTTTGACGATATCGATTGGAAAGCTGATTGCTCGGAAGTAGCCTTTCTGTCCACTTCCCGCGATCATAAAAACGAGAAATTCCGTATTGCCAATGCTTCAACTGGTGCAGTGAGGGAAGTTTTCGAAGAAACCGTAAAAACACAGTTCGAATCTGGTCAGGGCGCCATTAACTGGCGTTATCTTCCGGCATCAAAAGAAATTATCTGGTATTCGGAAAGAGATAACTGGGGACATTTGTATTTATACGATTCCAGTAACGGGAAATTGAAAAACCAGATCACCAAAGGTGATTTTGTGGTTTCGCGTTTAGTTAAAGTAGACGAAAAAGCACGTACACTTTATTTCTTTGCTAATGGTCGCGAAAAAGGCAATCCTTATTTCAGTTACCTGTATAAAATTGGTTTCGACGGGAAAAATTTAACTCTTTTAACACCAGAAGCAGGCAATCACCAGGTAGTATTTTCACCATCTTTCAACTATTTTGTTGATAGTTACTCGCAGCCAGATGTACCAGCAGTTACTGTGCTGAGAAGCATTGATGGAAAACTGATCAATACTTTAGAAAAAACAGATGTTTCGAGATTAACCGCTACAGGTTGGAAAGCACCTACTTCGGTTTCAGTGAAAGCCAAAGATGGTAAAACCGATATTTATGGTCTGGTTTTTACGCCAACAAAAATGGATGCCAACCAGAAATATCCTGTTATCGATTACATTTATCCAGGCCCACAGGGTGGTAGTGTAGGCAGCTGGGCATTTGCAGCTTCACGTGGCGATAACCAGGCCCTGGCCGAACTGGGCTTTATTGTAGTAGTAATAGAAGGAACCAGTAACCCTGATCGTTCTAAAAGTTTTCACGACATGAGTTACGGTAATATGGCAGAGAACACCTTGCCAGATCAGATTGCGGCCATCAGACAGCTTTCTGCAAAATATCCTATTGATACCACAAAGGTAGGTATCTGGGGCCACTCTGGTGGTGGTTTTGCTACGGCTGCGGCCATGTTCCGTTATCCCGATTTCTTTAAAGTGGGTATTTCTGAGTCAGGAAACCACGACAACAGAAATTACGAGGATGATTGGGGTGAACGCTATAACGGCCTGGTAGAAAATTCAGATTATGAAGCTCAGGCGAATCAGAATTACGCTAAAAATCTGAAAGGTAAACTGATGTTGGTGCACGGCTTGATGGATGATAATGTGCCGCCATATAATACGTTACTGGTTGTAGAGGCGCTTGAAAAAGCAAATAAATCGTTCGATCTCGTTATTTTTCCAAATAGTGCCCATGGTTATGGTGCTTACTCACCATATATGATGCGCCGCCGTTGGGATTACTTTGTACAAAATCTTTTAGGTGCAGAACCACCTAAAGATTACCAGATGAAAGGCCCAACAGCAAGATAATATTTTAAGAGCAACTATAACCGGTTGCTCTTTTTGTATATTGTATTAAACAAAGCCACTTCTTAGCGGTTTAATCTGTAAATCATTAATCATGGGAAAAACCAGAGATCAAAATAACGTTATCATTACCGGTACAACAGGAATGGTTGGTGAAGGGGTATTGATGCAATGCCTAAATAGTCCCGAAATTAATAGCATTTTAGTGATTAACCGCAAACCTTGCGGTTATACCCATCCAAAGCTAAAAGAGATTATTCATGCTGATTTTTTCGATTTCTCGGCAATAGAAAGTCAGTTAACGGGTTATAATGCCTGTTTCTTTTGTTTGGGCATAACTTCAGTAGGTGCTGATCAGGAAACCTATTATAAAATGACCTATACACTCACCATGCACGTTGCGCAAACATTGAGCAAACTCAATAGCGATATGACTTTTTGTTATGTTTCTGGTGGAGGAACCAATGAGCATAGCCGTTTAAAATGGGCACAGGTAAAAGGTAAAACAGAGAGCGATTTAACAAAATTACCTTTCGAACAGGTTTTTAATTTCCGTCCGGGTTTTATTAAGCCATTGCCAGGTCAGAAATATGCACATAAATTCTATAAATACATTAATTGGTTATTTCCGGTAGGTAGGGCAGTTTACCCAAGTGGTTTCTGTACCATGGCCGAGCTGGGCCAGGCGATGATTAATACGTTAAGCCATAACGATGAAAGACGGATTTTGGAAGGCAAAGACATCATCGCTTTAGCTAAAGAATAAGCTCAGGTACGCTTTAGGTACCCGAGCTCATCTTCAGCAGGTTTAAGGATTTGGTTTAGGTTAATTGATTATTTTGGGTTAATATAAGGCAGCAGTTGCGTCTTTATCTTTTTGCGATAATACAGTAGCACCCGAACCGCATTGACCGCCATTCATGATCGATGATGCATCGGTTCCGGTTACGCCAGGTACATTTGTTGCACTTGATTCACCGATAGCAGCCCAGTTAGTGTGTCTGAATGAGATACAGTGACCAAACTCGTGGCAAATTGTTCTGGCACGTTGTGCAAATGAGTTACCTGCAATGTAATTTTTATTGATTTTAACCAAAGCACCTGCACTTCCT
Source organism: Pedobacter roseus (assembly GCF_014395225.1). Lineage (NCBI taxonomy): Bacteria > Pseudomonadati > Bacteroidota > Sphingobacteriia > Sphingobacteriales > Sphingobacteriaceae > Pedobacter > Pedobacter roseus. The sequence goes on along the minus strand of NZ_CP060723.1, from coordinate 4,848,666 downwards.
CCAGAAGGGAATTGTCCCTGACCGCAAACACCAGATCCTAAATTTTCATTTTTGATCAGGATGTCGTAAGGAGCAGTAGTTACAATACTAAAACGCAAAGTAGAATTTGGAACAGCATTCCATTGAGCAATGGCATTGTTGATCTCGCTGCTCATTGATGTCATGGATGCGTCTACAAAAATCCTGATATTCAGTTTTTTAGTTGCATTTACAATGCTTCCTGTATAATACTGTTCGGTTTTTGGTCCGGCTGTATTAGCAGGAATTTCCATGTTTTTAGGAAATATAATATCTTCCTCAACAACATATTCGTTTCCATTATCGACAATACTCGACTCAGGGAAGCCTAAATTTTTAATGTGCTGTAAAACCTTATCGGCATTTTTAACAGTTTCTTGTGGTTCTGGTGTTACTGTTTCCTGGTTTTTTTTACAGGCTGCAATTACTACTGCAACCATCGCTACGAAAGCGATTTTTTTTAGATTTTTTTTCATGGGATAATAGGTTAGTTAATCCTTAAGAGCTGATGAAACAAATGTAACAGAACGTGTTACACGAATTTTAACGTTGATTAGAATTTTACACGAAAACTTAATTAGGAGCTTTTGTAATGATTTAAAATCATTATTGTATTTAAAAATTTACATAAACAGTCTTCTTTAATGATAATACTAAAGTCAAAAAAGAGTTATTTCCTACGTGTTCTGTATAAATGATTGAGTAAAACAGCCTTGAAAAAAATATTTTTAATAGACTTTTTACACTGCCATAGGGTTGTCAGTGCGCTGTGTTTTCTTTGTTTAACTAAACAAAAAGATATGATACAGGAACAATTATTCGCAGAAACAATGGAAGAAACTTCCCTTGTGTATTTGATGAAAAATTATGCAAACTATAATTTCTGGGCAAATTTAACCCTGATAAACTGGTTGAAAAAACATCCGGAACATTTATTGGAGCAAGAAGTGCCATCGAGTTTTAAAAGTGTAAAATTAACCCTTGCCCATATTTTACAAACACAAGAATATTGGTATTCCATCCTTGCTAAAACCGAATTTGAGTTCCGGGAGTACGGAAGCTTATCAGATGTTTTTGATTCGTTACTTAAACAGTCAGAAAACCTTGCGGTTTATGTTACCGCAATCAGTGAGCATAAATTTAATGAAAAAACAGAAATTCAAAGTCCATGGTTTACCTCCGATTTTCAGAATTTTGAATATGTACTGCATGTTTTTAACCACAGCACCTACCACCGTGGTCAGATCATCACGATATGCCATAATTTAGGAATAACAGGGGCACCAATGACGGATTATAATTTCTATAATGTAATGGCGAAATAAGAATTATTTTATTTATTTAGTAGTATAAAAAACTAAATAAAAACGCTATGGATTTTTTAATGCTGGGGACTATAACCCTTTTTGCCGGTGATTATGCGCCGGTAGGATTTGCGAAATGTGATGGATCGCTGCTATCTATTACTAAAAATGTACAGCTATTTTCTATCCTCAAAACAAGCTATGGCGGCGATGGCAGGTCGAATTTTGCCTTGCCTAAACTTCCGTCAGTAGAGGGTGCAATATATATCATTGCTACAGAGGGCTATTACCCCGGACATCCCGCGGATTAGAAATTTATGATCAACAAAAAAGGTGATGATCTTTCAAGATCATCACCTTTTTTTTATTTCTTATTGTCGTACTTCCGTTGATTGTCCTTGTTCGAAGTCTGATCAGATCGTTGTCCGCCACCATTGGTAATGCCCTGGATTTTTTTATCCGTTTTAACATCATGATTTGCCCGATCTGCTATTGAACTGCCCTGAACCGTTGGATTGTTTTTGGGTGTGCCTGTATTTTTCATAACTATAAAATTTAGTGAATAATATTGCCGAGCGCTACATTAACAACCAATGTGGGAGTTGATATGTTTGATTTTTTCAAAGTCGTTCGTGATGCAGTTGCAATAACCCATAAAAGCCTTCTCGAAATGGTAATTTGACTATGAACTATCACCCATTAACCAATGGCTAATGAACCAATGAACACTCTAGTACAACAAAAATATAGTTGGCTGTTTATGAAGATCTATTTCCTCTTTGCGCCAGTTATAAACACTTTGCGTTTTAATAAATTCATTTTCGGCAGTAAGGTTACTCGCTACACAAACCTGGGTGTTAGGTTTACAACTTTTTAAAACCTCTTCAAAAAGCTGGTTATTGCGGAATGGGGTTTCGATAAAAATCTGAGTTTGTTTATAACGGCTGGCCGATAAATCCAAATCTTTAATCCTTTTGGTGCGCTGTTCCTTGTCTATAGGTAAATATCCCCAAAAGGCAAAACTCTGACCGTTAAAACCTGAGGCCATTAAAGCTAATAAAATTGAACTTGGCCCTACCAATGGAACCACTTTAATGCCGCGTTTATGCGCTTCTGCAACAATATCGGCTCCCGGATCGGCAATGCCCGGACAACCTGCTTCGCTCATTAAACCTACATCTTTCCCGGCGGCAAGCTCAACAAAAAACTGACCTAAATCAGTGCGGTTATGTTTGCCGTAATCGTGTACAATCAAATCTTTCTGAGGAGTTTTTAATCCAGCCTCCTTTAAAAATTTACGGGCTGTTTTACTGTTTTCTACAATGTAGGTATCAATCTGGTTAATGGTATCAACCAAATAAGTGGTAAACGTTTTGTGTGCTACCTCTTCAGCCAATGGTACTGGAATAAGGTATAAAGTGCCTTTTTGCATGCCACAAAAATACTCACAATAAATAGAATTTAAGTTCTAAAGTTTGCGCTACCCACAATATAATCTCCTTTATTAGCAAAGGTGTAGCAAATTTTATTTCTAACTGACTAATTTTCTGCACAATTAAACTTCACTTAAAACGTTAAATATTAGTTAAATATGCTCTGCAACGCAATATTTGAAGGAAAACGCCAAAACTATGCTTGCATATTAAACCTTCTGTAATTTTGGTTCTCTAATTGATACACACACATTAGGTTATTAAAATAAACACACAAATGAAAACACTGAAATCTACGGCACTTGTGCTGGGGCTCTTTGCGCTCCTTGCCGGAACCACAACCCTTGTCAGGGCACAAGACTATCAAAACGATTACCAGGATGATGGTTACAGTACTGGTAATATCTCTTTACAGACTTTTTACGACGAACTTTCTCCTTATGGTACCTGGATTCAGGATCCTCAATATGGTTATGTTTGGCGTCCGGATGTAGATCAAAGTGATTTCCGTCCATATTACACAAACGGACGTTGGGCCATGACAGAATATGGCAATACCTGGGTTTCCAATTACGATTGGGGCTGGGCACCTTTCCACTATGGCCGTTGGGTAATTAACAGTTACAGGCAATGGATCTGGTTACCTGATACCAGTTGGGGACCAGCCTGGGTAGATTGGAGAAGTGGTGATGGTTATTACGGATGGGCACCGATGGCACCGAGTATCAGTATTAATTTAAGCTTTGGCCGCCGTTATTCAGTGCCCGAGTTCTGCTGGAACTTTATTCCACAGCGTAACATTTATATCAATACTTTCCCAAGATATGATTACGGACGCAACAATGTATATATCCGCAATACCACCATCATCAATAATACCTATGTATATAACAGAAGAAATTATTATGGCGGGCCAAGGATTGAAGATATCAGACGTGCAACCAATAGGGACGTAACTGTTTACCGTTATGCACAAAGTTCAAGACCGGGCGCAAGCAGGGTTGGTGGCAGAGAGGTTTCTATTTACAGACCAAGACCAGAACGTAATGCAGTGGATAACCGCAGTGCTGCACCAAGGAGATTTGAACAAGGCAATGCTGGTATTAGCAGAAATGGAAGAAACGAAGGTTATACCAGCCGCGATCAAAGAGGCGGAAATCCAGGTAATAACGATAACCGTTTTGGATCAAGAGATAACCGTACCTCTACACAACCAGATAGAAATAACGGCACTGTAGGCAGAGATAATAATCAGCCTAATAATAGGGGCGAGGTTTATAACAGGGATGCAAATGGCCGTGTTAGCCGTGGAGTTACCAACGGTATCGATAATGGAAACAGACAGGATAATGCAAACCGTGGTCAGGATCAGCAACGTTTGGAGCAGGTGAGACAACAGCGTAATCAGGACCGCATGAGTGCCGATCAGCAGCGTACACAACGTGATATGCAACCAGCACAACGTGGTCAGGATGATCAGCAACGTGCTCAAATGGAGCAACAAAGGGCACAACGTAACGAACAAATGCAACAACAGCGTTCGCAACAAGCCCAGCAGCAACAGCAAGAAAGGACTCAGCGAGATGCTCAGGCTCAGCAACAACGTAATGAGCAAATGCAACAACAACGTTCACAACAGGTGCAACAGCAGCAGCAAGAAAGGACACAACGCGATGCACAAGCTCAGCAACAACGTAATGAGCAAATGCAACAGCAACGTTCGCAACAAGCGCAGCAACAACAGCAGGAAAGGGCACAACGCGATGCACAAGCTCAACAACAACGTAATGAGCAGATGCAGCAGCAACGTGCACAACAAGCCCAGCAACAACAGCAGGAGCGTGCACAGCGTGATGCTCAGGCTCAGCAACAGAGAGCCCAGCAACAACAACAGCAGCAACAGAGACAAGAACAAAGAAGATCGGAAGCTCCACCACAACAAAGAGGTGGTGGTGAAAGTGGAAGACCATCAAGAGGTGGCAGAGGATAAAATGGAAAGTCCGATGAAAATTGGGACTTTTTTATTGATGAGTATTTCTAAGGTGGTTATAACAAAAAGCCGTCTTAGTATTTTTTAACCATTTCATTTTATATTGACCACCTGAGTCACCTTATAACATTTAGGTACGATCTTCATCCTTAGAGTACAGCGCAATGGAGGGATTTATATAAGTTAGTTTCGATATCTAGATTTCTCGGCTACGTTGCACTCCGCTCGAAATGACGTAACTAAGCTTGCCCCGCTGCTGCATGCAAATTACTCAAATCATTCCCTCTAAAAGTGCTTTCGGCATTTGGATGTAGGTTATCGGGATCGAGTAAAAAAGTGCTGATCCCCAGTTCCAGTCCGAATTTAATTTCCGATTCGGCATCATCGCCAATAATTAAAATATCTGCTTTGTTAAGGTGATGCTGATCGATCAACATCTCAAAAGTTTTCTTCTTATTGGTAGTAGAAACGTCAACAACATGTACTTCCTCAAAATCATCGGCAATGCCCAGCATTTTTACTTTTGATTGCTGCTGTTTTGGAAAACCTGCAGTTACAATAAATTTCCGGCCGGTCAGGCTTTTTATATAGTGATAATCTTCGCTTGGTTTTAAAGGTTTGGTCACTTCCCTGTTATGGAGGTAGGAAATCACTTCGGGCATCACCTCTTCCTTAAAACCATATTTTTTCGCCACTTTTAGAAAAGGCGTTTTTAACATATCCTGTTTGGCAAGTTGAAAATCTTCTTTGCTAATCCCTAAATCCAGACTTTCTAAGAAACGGTATAATTCGCCCATCAACTGTTCTTCGTTCGGTTTGGTAAAATAAATGGTATTATCCAGATCTATAAAAAATATGCGTTTCATTGTGGATTGGTTTTTGTAAGATGAAAAAAATAAAAACACCTGTGGGTTAAATATGTTTAATAAGTAAATCACTAAGATCATGAAAAAAGAGACAAAAATTATAGTAGGCGTATTAGCCGGAGCAGCACTTGGTGCAACCATCGCATTGGCATTATCATCAGATTCTACCAGCGATCTGAAAAGCAAGGTATCAGATTTTTTTGCTGATCTTTTAGATGCTTCGAAAGATAAATTAGCAGGTTTGGCAGACAAAGCCACAAGCGTTGCAGAAAAGGTTAAAGATAAAGTAGCAGAAATAAACGCTTAAAGAATTGGAAGTGCCGGAAATATCCGGCATTTTTATTCTAAATATTTTCTAACCACCATCTTGATGAACATTGCTTTTCATGGTGCCGCCCGTACCGTTACCGGGAGTAAGCACCTTATTACCTTAAAAAACGGTACCCAGATATTATTAGATTGTGGCTTATTTCAAGGAATGGGCCATGTTACCGATAAATTAAACGATTACTTTGGTTTCGACGCCAAAAAAGTTACCTACCTGGTTTTATCACACGCCCATATTGATCATTGCGGTTTATTGCCCAAATTGGTTGCCGAAGGTTTTGCAGGCAAAATTTTCTGTACATCGGCAACTATGGATCTTGCCCGCATACTGATGATGGATTCTGCAAAGATTCAGATGCAGGATACTGAATATGCGAACCGCCACCTCCGCCATGGCGAAGAAATGGAAGAAGCACTTTACACAGAAGAAGATGTTACCAAAACACTTAGTCTGATGAAAATCGTGGAGTATGAAGAAGATTTTGAAATTGAACATGGAATACGCCTGAAATTTACCGATGCCGGTCATATTTTGGGTAGTGCTGCCGTCCACCTTACGATTACTGAAAATGGCAAACCGAGCCGGATTACTTTTTCGGGCGATGTTGGCCGTTATGGTGATCTGCTTTTAAAAAGTCCCCAGCAATTTGATCAGGCCGATTATATTTTAATGGAATCTACCTATGGTGATTCGTTGCATAAAGACCTCGATCCGATCGAAAACATGCTCTTGGAGATCATCAACAATACCTGTAAAGTAAAAAAAGGTAAAGTAATAATCCCTGCATTCGCCGTAGGTCGTACACAGGAACTGCTTTATGCTTTAAACGGATTGGAACTGAAAGGTAAATTACCTGATGTTCCTTATTATGTAGATAGCCCTTTATCATCAAAAGCGACCGAAATCCTTAAAAATCATCCTGAAGTATATAATAATGGGGTTAAAGAAACCTTAAAGATAGATCGTGATGTGTTCGGATTTAAGGGCCTGCGTTTTATTGAGAGTGTAGAAGAATCGAAAGCCTTAAATGAAGATCCAAGGCCATGTGTGATTATTTCGGCATCGGGCATGGCAGAGGCTGGTCGCGTAAAACATCATATCCGGAATAATATCAGTAACCAGAAAAATACCATTTTAATGGTGGGGTATTGTGAGCCAAATTCGCTTGGTGGCAGGTTAATCGCCGGACAAAAAGTAGTAGAAATTTTCCGTGATCAATACGAAGTGAAAGCTGAAGTACAATCGATTAAATCGATGAGTGCGCATGGCGATTACGAAGATTTGTTGCACTTTTTATCTTGCCAGGATCCGGCGAAAGTAAAACAATTGTTTCTGGTTCATGGGGAATATGAAGTACAACAACATTTTGCTAGTAGATTAAAAAATAACGGTTTTAAACATGTAGCCATACCAGAATACCACCAGGTATTTGAGCTGGAGTAGTTATAATGTTGGTACGGATTTGTAATCCGGGCCTGTGTTCTTCAGATTTCAATCTTATTTTAAAAGGATTACAAATCCTTAGCTTTTTAGACGGGATTACAAATCCCGATGAACAGGGATGGTATCGAAGTATCGGCATTTCGATCTCGAAGATTCGGGAAGAAATCTTTTAAATTTGATTTCAATAACATATTACAAAGATCTCTCCACTTCGCGTTGCTTCGGTCGAGATGACGACTATTCTATTGGAGTCTGCAGATGCTTCGTGCCTCAGCATGACAACTTAATTTTTGCCTCAGGATGACAATCATATCATCCCATTTCCCATCTTACCTCATCCATCTTCCATTTTCCCTATCTTTGCCCCATGGATGTTTTTGGTAAAGCGCTAACAGATATTTACAGAACGGGCGAGGCAGATGCCCTTTGGTTGCATAATTCTTATGGAGAAGCTGAAGAAATGCCTTTAGAATTTTTCTTCCGTGATGATGAAGATATGCCGGTGTTAGAACTTCAGGCTTTGCATTTATGCAGTGGAAAAGTGTTAGACATTGGTGCAGGGGTGGGTAGTCATGCCTTACTTTTACAGGCTTTTAATATTGATGTTACCGCCATTGATATTTCGGAAGCTGCGGTAAACATTATGAAAGACCGTGGCGTAAAAAAAGCATTTGTACAGGATGTTTTTACCTATCAGGAAAAATTCGATACCATTATCATGCTGATGAATGGTATTGGCTTAACCGGGACTTTGCCCGGCTTTAAAAATTTCCTGATCAAATTAAAAGACCTCATCAATCCCAACGGACAGGTAATTTTCGATTCTTCGGATATCGCTTATTTATACGAAGATATGCCAAAACCTGAAAATCATTATTACGGTGAAGTATCTTACCAGTACGAATATAAAGGCGAAAAAGGCAACTGGTTCAACTGGATTTATATAGATGAAGAAACCATCAAACGTACTGCAAAGGAAACAGGATGGGATGCTGAACTGATTTTTGATGATGGAGAAGATCAGTATTTAGTCAAATTGACTTTAACGTAATAATATAAAAGTCATAAAACTTTTTGTAGCACCGATTTAAATCAACAGGCTCATACATTTGTTTTATACGAATATGAGCAATACGAAAATTAAACTCAGCGTTTTAGATCAGTCGCCGGTGCGCAAAGGTGTTACTGCCCGCCGCGCCATTGAAGAAACCACTATACTTGCACAAGAAGCTGAAAGATTAGGTTATCACCGTTTCTGGGTTTCCGAGCATCATAATACCACCAGTTTGGCTGGTTCTACTCCTGAAATTTTAATTGCTCATTTGGCAAATCACACTAAAACCTTGAGGATAGGTTCTGGAGGTATTATGCTTCCCAACCACAGCTCATTAAAAGTTGCGGAGAGTTTTCGTTTATTGGAGGTAATGCATCCCAACCGCATTGATCTGGGAATGGGGCGTGCACCCGGTACCGACCGTATTACGGCTTCGATGCTAAATCCATCAAATAACTGGAGCGAACAGGATTTTGTAGAGCAGTTGCGCGAATTACAACATTACCTGCATGATACTTCTGATGGTGGCATCCAGGCAAAAATAAAGGCTATTCCGATTTCAGAGACCGTTCCACAACAATGGTTGTTAAGCAGCAGCGGACAAAGTGCATTATTTTCGGCCCATTTTGGAATGGGATTTTCTTTTGCACATTTCATTAATCCCATTGGCGGTGCGCAGGCTGTTCAATATTACAGGGAGCATTTTAAGCCTTCGGCAGATCTGGCAATGCCTGTTGAAAATGTGGCACTTCATGTTTTCTGTTCAGAAGATGAAGAAAAAGTGAAACAACAGGAAGCTTTAATGAGTTACAGGTTTTTACAGTTGGCAAAAGGTAAAGGATTGCCTGCCGTTGGCTGGGATGATATTAAAGGGGTAAGTTATACCGAGGCGGAATTGGAGCAGATTAAAGCCAATAAACAACGGATGATTTACGGTACACCAACTGTAATTAAAGAACAGCTTACCAAACTAGCTGCTGATTATGATGTAGATGAATTAATGGCTGTTACCATTACCGAGCATTTTGAAGATCGAATAAGATCCTACGAGTTGCTCGCGGATATTTTTCAATAAGAAGTTCCTGGTCTGTCTCCCCATGGTTTGTGTCCTCACAAATTATTTATTAAACTCTAATTGCGGTCTGTGAGGACACAAACCGCAGTAAATTAAAAATTAAAAAACGTTTGTCTTCCGCCCACTTTCTGTCCAAAATTTTGGATATTATAAGTAAGGGTAAGCATGCCGTATCTGCCCAGGTTATTGCTTTGCGTATCGATAACGCTATTGCCCGTGATCTGGATGTTTCTGCGTACGTTGCTCTGTAAAATATCGTTTACCGAAAATTTTAATTGTGCCCTGTCATTTTTCATAAATAGGTAAGTAAGCGCGGCATTCCAGAATTTAATATTATTGTTATATCCTGCAATTTTTTGGTCATTAAGGGTTAAAGAATAGCTGGTTTCGAAAACCAGTTTTTTTGGATAACGGACAATCAGTTCAGATGTACTTTGATAGGTGTTGTAGCTAATATTGGTATAAAAACTATCGTCGTATTTACTGCGGTTTAAATTGATTGAATACGATTGATTGATTTCTACTTTATCGTTCAGGTTTAACCTTAGGCTGCCATTTGGTCCAACATAGAAAACATCGGCATTGCTACGTATACTGTTAACAATAACGGGTGTATGATCGAAATTGGCCCAAAAACCTAAACCCACTTTCAAACTGATTTTATCTTTTTTGAAGTCTTTCGAAATATTGGCGCCGCCATTAAAGTTATAAAGGCCGCTCATATTTATTGGATTGACCGTTTGAACGCCATTGTTTATTGTTATGGCATTTACGATACCATTTTTTGTAATATTGCCATATCCATATAAATTATAGTTGATCATACTTTTAGGGTCGTATTTATACATATTCATACTGAAGCCTTGCGTTCGGGCAGGCAACAAGTTTGGATTTCCGTTCCTGATGTAAAATGCATTGGTATTGTCTGCCACAGGCTGAAGATAACTCACATTAGGCTCTGTAAACCTTGCAGAATAGTTGAACGAGAAAATTTTGTATTTAAACTGGAATGTTGGCCAGATAAAGTTATACCGCTGATCGATATCTGCCGCATTTGTAAAACGGTTATTGAGCGAGATGTAATTGTGTACCATACCAGGTTGAATGTAGAGATCTTTGGTTATTTTATACCTCACACTTATATTGGTATTGGTTTTAAATCCTGCCTGTTTAACTGTTTGCGATAAATCAGGCACCACAATATCATACAGTTGATTGGCCGGATTGCGGTAAAAAGTATTTAATGCGTTTTCGTTGTTGATAATGTTTCCACTTACATCTACTTTAAAGTTAAGTTTTTTGCCAATGGGTTCAGTATAGTTGGTATAAATATAAGCCCTGAAATTATTGATTGTATTGTCCCTTAACTGGTCAATTTCTGATGTAGAAGGAGTAAGGTAAAAAATACTGTTGCTTCTATTGTAATTAACAGTCGGATTTGGGCTTGCAGAAATATCGGTGCCGAGATTAAATGATCTTCCTGTTTTCTTAAAATCTTTACTAAGATCGGCCCTTAACTGATATTTATTACCGGAACTGTTTCTATCATTCAAATTTTCGAGCGTATTAATCAACTGGTTATTTGCATTGTTGTTGTCCGAATAAACTTTACTTATCGAATTATTGGAGTTTAATACAATTGCAGGCTCGATGGTGAGCTGTGTTAAAGAGTCGATCTGCCAGTCTAATTTCCCACCAATATTGTGCTTTAGAATAAGAGAAGTGGTATTTTCATTAGCGTTGGTAATTAATCGGTCTGTGCCCAGGGTTTGGTTGGTGTTGGAAAGTTTTTCCAAAAGGTTGTTGGACTTTCCGAAGAAATACTGCGTATTAAATTTGATTCCTTTTTTGTTGATCGTATTAAAATTAAAACCACCGCCCGATGAAGTTTGAACGCCATTATAACTTCCGCCAAAACTAATTCCGTTGAACTCGAAATAACCTCCGGAGGTCATCATCATGGAGTTTACACCGCTTCGGTTAAATCCACCGATACGCTGTACATCATTGGGGTTAAAACCGGGCTGATTGATGTTGTTGCCATAAGCCAATACACTTACCTGCGTGGTATCCCTGAAAAAGTTCATCAATCCACCGGCCTGATAAAGTTCTTTTAAACCTCCACCAGCATATAATTTGCCAAAAGCACCTTTTTTAATGGCTTTTTTCAGTTTTAAATTGATAATCTGAGGGATTTCTGCTGCAGTAAGATCCGGATCTCGTCTTTTAGCCTGTTTATCATCTACTACCTGCACTTTATCGATAATATTGGCAGGCAGGTTTTTGGTTGCAATCTGTTGGTCGCCGCCAAAAAATTCTTTCCCATCCACCAGGATTTTACTTACCGATTTTCCATTAACTTGTATAGAACCATCGGCAGCGATAGAAACGCCGGGTAATTTTTTCAAAAGATCTTCTACCACTGCTGATGGCAGGGTTTTAAATGATTCTGCATTAAATTCAATGGTATCTTTACGTACAATTACGGGCGGGCGCTCTGCTGAAATTACCACTTCATTTAAATCGTTCGCTTTTGTAGAAAGGTAAAGTGTGCCGAGGTTTAAAGCCGGGTTGGCTGCGCTTAGCTCTACTTCTTTTCTAAAAGTTCCATATTGCCATGCCGTTACCACTATGCGGTATTTTACACCCGTGGCAAGGCCATTGATTTTAAAAACACCTTTATCGTCTGACAGCTTATAGGTTGTTAATACGCTGTCGCCAACTTTGTAAACTGAAACAGTCGAATAATTTAAAGTGGTTTTGTGGTTAGCGCTATCAGCTAATATCCCGGTAATGCTTCCATTTTTTTGGGCAAACAGGCTGAATATAATTAGGCTAAAGGCAAGTGAAAGTAGGAGTTTCTTCATGTAGGTATTAAATAAGGAACCTAAAATTATCGGCTATTTTTTTATGGAATCAATAAATGTGACGAACTGGACTAAAAATGTGATGGATTAGATGTTTGTTTAAAAGGCTGACGCAAAATTCCTATGTATGTTGCATGCAAAGCTAAATAACTAATATTTTAGTTTAAAAATAGACCGATTATCCTGCATTTGCAAATAACAACGTAAAAATTACAAGCTTAAAAAGAAAAAAGCCTCCATTGCATTGCAAGGAGGCCAGTTGAGCATATTGTTAATTTAGTGCAGATCGTTATAATTAATAATTTTTACCGCTGGGTTTTTAGCCAGAATTTCTTCCATCCACTTGCGGTGCGAGGCGCCAACTCCCACAATAACCCTTTTAGCTTTTTTCGCTTTTGCCTGTTCAATGATGTTTTTGCACATGCCTTCGTTTCTTAAGGTCCATTGGGCAATCATCGCTTTTACCGATTCGGTAGGAAAACCCGCATAACCATAAAAATGAGTACCTCCGTAAAAGTTCCAGGCTTCATCCAGCAACCCATATTTCACCGTGTTCATGCCGGCATACGGATCGGCATTAAAAACTTTCGATTCGTCTTCGCTATAACTCCAATAGGTTTCTATGGCTTTAACGGTTGCTGCTTCAGCCGAAGTGCTATCAGCCTTGGCTTTATTGATCATGATTTTGTATAAAGAATCGGTTTTAGCCCAGGCCTCACTCCATGGTTTATCATAAGTTTGGCAATCCATTTTATAAATCTGATTTTGACCCAATTGATAAATAAGCGGGAAATATATTTTGCTGTATTCGCTCCCTGTTCTATATAAACCTACTTTTTTTAAAGAATCTACGCTGCCGAACATTTTTGCATACTCAGCCTGTTCTTCTTTACCGAAACTATTTTTCATGTAATTTTGGAGGATAAAAATCTGATATTCTGCATTTGCCCTGTCCCAGTTTTTAGCATAGTTTACTACCAGGTTCATCCGGGTTTTATGATAGTAAGCAAAAGATGAAAGTGCTTTCTGGTCTTTTTTAATCTGAGAAGTAATATTTTTTGGCGTTTCCGGATTTAGTTTTTCGATGTAATCATGACCTTTTTTAAAAACTTTCATCGCCCAATTGCTTTCTTCAAGTTTAGCGTAATCTGCCTCTGGTAAATATTCGCCAAAAACCATATCAGGTTTAAAGTTTTTCAACTTATGGATGATGGTCTGAAAATTTTGTGTCGATTTAGAATTATCGTGGCCAGAGCCAACAATTACAATTTCGATTTGATTTTGAGCACTCGATTTAAACGCAATTGCGGTTAACAGTAAAAATGCAAGGCTAAGTTTTTGTATAGTTTTCATCATTGTTTCGTTTTTGTTGATTCAAAGATGAGCATACGCACCTGCCCGCTATATTTAATTATCCCAAAGGCGGATTATATTATCCCAATTTGGTAAAATGGAAATTAAGGTGTTGATGGCTTAATATCAAATGTTGGGATAGCGGTTTAAGCTTTTCGTCCTGTAAATGGGGTTATTCCATGAGTTTTTGGTTAAAACCAACAATCAGTTTAAAGAGATCTTTATACTCGGTAAGGGGCAAGGTTTCTGCTTTATCAAATACATCGTGGTAGGCTGAAGGACCGCCCTGGGTGTAGATAAAAAATGCGGGAACTCCTTTTTCGGTAAAGAAATAATGATCACTATTGGCCGCTTTACCCCTCGAATTGATTTTGGAAATGTAATGATGTTCATTATTAATGGCATTGAGCTGCGCAAAGGCCTTGGGGTAAACAGAGGCATTAACTACAGTCATTCCGGCTTCACCTGTTCCAACCAGATCGAGGTTAAGGAGGAATTTAATGTTGCTTAAGGGAACCAGCGGATTTTCTACAAAATACCTTGACCCCAAAAGGCCTGCTTCTTCAGCTGCAAAACAGATGAAACCAATGGAGTAGGGCTGGGGATGGGCAGCATAATATTTGGCTAAACTCAATAGAGTAGCCACGCCTGCGGCATTATCATTTGCCCCGGGGAAAAAGGTTTCAGCACCCATTCCACCCAAATGATCGTAATGTGCGGTAATGATTAAAAGTGAATCGGGATATTTAGTTCCTTTAACCAGTCCACAAATATTTGCTGCGTGGAAATCGGGGATAAATTTGTTTTCGATTTCAACGCTGATTTCTTTTGGAATAGCGGTAAAATATTTTTTATTAACCTGGATGTTTGTTACTTCGCCAACTTCAGTAGCTACCGACCAGGTAAGTTTGTCTTTTAATGAAATAGTTAATGATGGTATTGCCTGGTAATTCAGGCTATCAATTTGAGTTAAATTGGCTTTTTGTTTAATACCCGGACTTTCGTTATTGATGATAAAATCTTTACCGGGAACAAGTTTTTTCCCATTAATGCTTACCATCATTTTTCCAGGGAAGGTGTTTACAGGGAAAGCAAAATCTTGTTTGTAATGAGTACCCATTGGTGATAAGCCGATTTTCTGATAAGCATCAGCAATATAATCGGCAGCTTTTTTCATACCCTCTTTGGTGTAACCCCTGCCCCAAAATGTTTTTGATGTAAGTGTGTTTACTACATTACGGGTATAGGTAGAATCTTGTGCAAAACTGTTGACGGCACAAAACAGAAAGATGAAGAAACTGAATTTTTTCATGCCGGAATTTAGTAAAATAAAATAATTATTGGTGGGATTTGTAATACTTGCCTAGAGGTATCGTCATTTCGGCTGAAGCTCTCCGATTTTTCATCGGTAGCGGAATGGAGAAATCTTTAAACTTTTAGGTAACCATAATTCAAAGATCTCTCCTCCGAAGGAGTTCGTTTGGAACACTTCGCGTTGCTCCGGTCGAGATGACGATCTTTCTATTAATATCGGTCAATGTTACTAGTTAGAATTTTTCAAATACATCGGAGAGTTGATGACAGATTTGTAGCTTTATCAGTATTTTGTATCCACAAGATCGGACTTTTCTGGAAACTCAAATTGACAAATGCGGATAGAATTTATAACTAATAAAAAAATGGTTGATGTTTAACAGCTCTTGCCATTAATCCACCAACCATTATCTATAAATTAATCTTTTTTACTTTACCAGATAAGGCTGCAAAGCTGTTTTAATTTTTTCTTTGTTCTGCGCTGCCGTCCATTTTTCTTTGATAGACTGATCGCCTAAGCTAAAAAGCGTTTCGTAAAGTAATTTGCCGTTTGCCATGGTTTGTACTTTAAAGGTGTTTTGAGATCCGATAATATCGGCCCATACGCCACGAACATCTGCCCAGTAAGATTTTTGGCTTGCCCACCATTTTTGTGCATTGGCAAAGGTTTTAGGGTCTATTTTGGTAAATTCCTCATAACCTTTTTCAACTGCCAATAACTTATCGCCACTGGCCGAGCGTACAATTTTTTTATTGTCCTGCTCGAACATCCAGCCATCTTTGGTAATGGTAATCCTGCTGCCACGGTTTAGTACATTGTAATCTTTACGCACGGTCGATTCTCTTCTTGGTAAGGGAGAATCGGTTTCGCTCTGCCAGGCGTCATGACCGCCAACGTGGCTCCAGGTGCCATAACCCTGGTAACGTGGACTATCATCTACCTGATACACTTTTTGGGTCCATTTGCCTTTTACATCGGCTGATGTTAAATTTCCTTTTTTCCATGCATTACCTTCGGTATAAAGCATGATGTCGGTATCTTCATAAGTCCAATCCTGGCGCCAGTGTTTAATTACTGTAGTATCATTAATGGCCAGCATGTGCTGAATCACGATTCGTTTAGGCTCATCAACAATAATTTCGGCCCATTCGTTACCATGACTTTCGTAAGGTTTACTGAATTTGTAATTAGGATCAGGAGCGGTTACTTCGCCATAGTTGAAATTAACTTCATAAAAACCCGCTAAAGATTTAATGGCTTTTCTATCTTTTTCCAATTTTTCTTCCGGAGAATCTACTTTTGTTTGTGCGCTAGTATTAAGGGTGATTAAACCGGTTAACACTAAAATTAGGTTCAAAAACTTCATTTTTATGATTAATTAGGTTGTGATTAATTTTCCGCTGCTGCGGGATTTTTCTTCTTTTTCTTTTTGCCCCACCAGATGATAAAACCGGTAATGGGTAAACTTGCTGCAATAAGGCTTGCAAAAAATGCCATAATTTTTCCGGGAAGACCTAAAATGGCGCCAACATGGATATCGTAATTCATGCCGATAAGCGCTTCACCTGCATTTTTATCGTTTTGGTTTTTTCGCGCCAGCAATTTACCCGTATATTGATCGAAGAGCAAAACATCAAAATTCCAATAGGTTTCTTTGCCTTTGTAGCCGGTTGCATAAATGGTTGCTGTACCACCTTCGGCTGGCGACATCCCGATGCGATCTGCATTTTTAAACGTCTTTTGTGCGGTTTCGAAAGCTACATCAAAAGGAATGGCCTTAATGGTTTTGGTTGAGTCTGATTTGGCAACCATTTCTTTGGGAGGCGAAGTACTACCCGAAGCCACTACATACACCGTATTCTGGAACCATTGAAAGGCCCACACCAGGCCGGTTAGCGCCAGCATCAGGCAAATAATCATTACATAAAAGCCCAGTACATTGTGCATATCGTAATTGATGCGCTTAAATTTGGCTTTCCATTTGATTTTGAAACTTTTATCGAAGTTTGATTTTTTGAGGTTTTTAGGCCACCACATCACCATACCGGAGATTAACAGAAAAACAAAAATGATGGTGCTCCAGCCGATAATCTGCTGCCCGATGGGGTGGTTAATAAGAAAACTCCAGTGCAGCATTTTAATAATGCCGAAAAACTCGTATTTATAATCGGATACCAGGGTTACCTTGCCCGTATATGGGTTGATGAGTACGAGATCGTAATAATCTATCGAATCGAAATACCAGAATGCTTTAGGATTGCCAGGCTTATAAGTGCCAAACTCCCAGGCGCGATCGGCCTGGGCATAACTCGACATGAAAGTAACTTTTTTCTTTCCACCCAAAGCTTTTTCTGCATTTGCTTTTAATATGCTCAGAGGAATTGTTTTTTTATTCGCAGGTACTTCAACAAAAAACTCTTTTCGATGGATAAACTCGGTGATTTCTTTCTGAAAGGTAAAAATACAGCCGGTAATGCCCAAATGAAAAACCACAAGACCTGATGCTATGCCTAGCCACAGGTGCAGCCAATCGCTGATTCTTCTTATCCGCGATTTCTTTGTTTTTTTCTGTAAAGGTTTTGTTGGCGACATTAAGCTTTATTTAATAAAAGAACCAATTAACCGTTTTTGCGGCCAATTGGTTGAAAATTTTGAGTTAATCCGGTTATTTAACTTCGGTAGTGTAAGTTACCAGATGCCAGGTTTTTTCGTAATCCTGTCCGTTTAATTTGCCTGGTGTTTTATCTTCGGTAAAGGCTTCAAGAAAGTAATTTCCTTTTGTAGCTGGTTTGAAGGTAAATTTACCCTGTGCATCAGTTTCGGTGGGCTGGCCTTTTTTATCAGGACCAACAACTGTTAATTTTTGGTTTGCGAAAGGTGTTTTGTTATAAATAACCTCATGAATTGCCGTTTCGCCAACTTTTAAAGTGTGTTTATCTGGTCTGATGGTTAAAGCCGCACCGGCAGGAAAAGTCTTGTTTATTTTTAAGTTACCAACAGCAACATCGGCAAATGCATAATATTCGATTTTTGCTTTCTCGTAAACTGCAGCTACCTCATGTACCACAGAAATTTTATAAGTTCCGTCCTGATCTGGCGTAAAACTGGCTTTGTAAAAAAGTACATCCGGCGAAGTTGTTAAAACTTTGGTAGTGCCGTTAGGTGCCGTTAAAACCAATTTGAAATCTTTCAGGTTGCTGAACCATTTTGCTGCGGTATCCGGCTCGTTGCTTTCGTATTCTCCAAAAAATACCTTTACATCCTGTGGCTGTCCTTTTTTGCCTGTTGCCGATGTTTCTATCCATAAAGCATGTGCAAATACATTCGAGATGCTAAAGGCAAGGAATAATGCTAATAATGAGATTTTAGTTTTCATGTTTTCTGATTTTAATCAGGAGCAGCTGATCTGATCCAGTTGCTCCTGATGGGGTTAATTAAAATTTGTAAGCAATGCTTAATCTATAGTTTCTTGGTGCTTCTGCCTGGTAGTAGTAGGCGTTTAAATACTGGTAATAAGATCCGCTAAACAGGTACTTATCCAAAATGTTAAATGCGTTGGCTGTTATTTTAAACTTCGGCTGTTCGTAAAATATGCCCCCATCCAGTTTAAAATAATTAGGCAGTTTCTGTAAACCAACACTCCAGGTGTCCGTTGCACGTCCGGCCAGGTGGGTAAAACCTGCCGAAATACCAGAACCTTTAAGTGCACCGTTCTGCAGCGTATAGGTTAACCAGGCATTTGATACGTGTTTGGCAAAACCTGGAATAATATCGCCAACATTTATACCTGCTACACCAGGCGTTACTTTGGTTACTTTGGCGTCGGTATAGGCGTAATTGGCAATCAGGGTTAAACCTTCTACAATTTTACCCCTTAAATCGAATTCGATACCCTGTGCTCTTTTTTCGCCCAAAACAACGCTAAAGTTTTCTTTAATCTGTTTTGTAGGGTCGTTAGGGAAATTCGGATCCTGAATAAAAGCATTATTTGGATCTGTGGTCAGTTCGTTCTGTTTGGTTATCCTGTAAGCCGATAGGGTAGTGTTCCAACGGCCGCCAAACCAGTCTTTTTTAATGCCAATTTCCTTGTTGTTTCCGGTAATGGGTTTCGGTGTGGCACCGCTGCGCAATAAGCCCGATTGAGGGGTAAAAGCTTCATCGTAAACTGCGTAAACTGACATGCTTTTATCAACCGATACGCTTAAACCAACCCTTGGGGTAATGTGTTTAGCCTTATCTGGTGCGCCGCCCCATGCCGACTGACTTACGTAAGTATAACGGCCTGCCAATGTTAAACGCACAATGTTATTGAAAAAGCCCAGTTCATCCTGGATATAACCGCTCAGGTATTTAGAATCCATTAAACCTCCGGCTGCAACAGCCCTCTGCGCTAGTGGCGTGGCGCGGTCGAAGTCTGGAAATCCATTGGTTGGGAAGCTATAATCAGGATTATTAGGGTTAAAAGGAGAAGTTGGAAGATCCAAATCGTGCGATTGGCCCCAATCTGCCATATAGTTTTTCTTTCCTCCATCAAAACCGGCTAAAATGCGGTGGTTAATGCCGAAAGTTTTGGCCTGGCCATTGATGAATAACTGTGCCAGTTTCATGCTGCTCTCTGCATCCCAGATCCCTACATTTCTGATTAAAGTACCATTTGCATTTACAGCCGATGGCCACGAACTGTATCCATTTTGCAGGTATTTAAAATATGCCGCCTGTGCCGTTAATTTCCAGTTATCGCTAAAATTATGCTGTAAGTTTAAGAATAAGCTATGATCGTTCATTCTCGTTGGTGGAAGCCCGGGTTGGGTCATGGTTAACTCCCTTGGATAAGTGGCATAACCTGCAGGCGAAAAGATATAATAAGAACCCACCTCAGTCATTTTTGCATTCTGCAAGGTATATTCGGCTGTGAATTTGGTGCGGTCTGATATCTGGTAACTTAGTACTGGTGCAAAGGTATACCTGTCGTTTTTTTCATAAGGCCTAAAAGATCCTTTGCTTTGCATTGCGGCATTTAAACGGAACAATAATTTGCCATCGGCAGTAAGTTTACGATCGAAATCAACAGTTGTTCTGTAAAGATCATAACTTCCCAGGGTAAAAGAAACCTCGCCTTTGTTAAATCCCGTAGGCTTTTTGGTTACCACATTGTACATGCCGCTCGGATCGCCGTTGCCCAGCATAAAACCTGCAGGTCCTTTTACAAACTCGATATGGTCTACAATGCTCATGTCTTCAGTTAGTGGCCCCCAGTAAGAAGATACCACATTAAAACCGTTGCGCATGGCCTGAATCTGCGAACCGCGCATGGTAATGTTGGTGTACATATCGCCCCAGTGTTCCAAACGTACAGCACCACTTACATTTCTGATCAGGCCATCGCTCATGCTGATGATCTGCTGATCTTTGATTACCTGATCGCTAACGGTCTGTATATTTTGAGGCGCTTCCAGCAATGGCTCATTCAACCTTAACGAAGCCGAAGGAAGACTGATTTTATAACGGCTGTTTTTACCCGCCACAGTAACTTCTTCCAGTACCTGATCGTTTTCTTTCAATGTAAAATCTACCACAAGGTTTTGACCGGCAGTAATGGTGATGCTTTTTTCTGATGGATCAATCCCCACAGCCGATGCTTTTATGGTGTAGGTGCCAGCTTTAACCCTGTTGATGGTGTATAAACCATTTTCATCAGATGTTGTTCCTAAACCTTTTCCTTTTAATCCGATCGAGATAAAAGCTGCAGGTTTTCCATTAGAGGTAGATACTTTACCCTTTATCGTTCCAAATTGTTGAGCAAAAGAAAATAAACTAAAAAGAGAGAGTAAGAACGTTAAGCCAATGGTTTTAATTTGATTCATTTTAATATTGATAGGGATTTTTATTAGAATTTGTAGGTAACGCTTCCAGTGAAAGTTCTTAAATCTTGAGGATTCATGGTGCTGTAACCTGTCCAGTATTTTTGGTTGGTAAAGTTGTCTGCTTTTGCACCGATCCTGAATTTTGGATGATCATAAAATACTGATGCATTGAACACTTTGTAAGCTGGTAGGATAAATACATTTTCAGTGGTAGACGTTGGCGTGATGATTAAGTTATTTACAATTCTGTTATCGCTGGCGTAGTTACCACCGGC
Organism: Pedobacter roseus; assembly: GCF_014395225.1. Classification (NCBI taxonomy): domain Bacteria; kingdom Pseudomonadati; phylum Bacteroidota; class Sphingobacteriia; order Sphingobacteriales; family Sphingobacteriaceae; genus Pedobacter; species Pedobacter roseus. The sequence continues at coordinate 4,827,481 of NZ_CP060723.1, read as the reverse complement.
ACCTAAACCAAAACCTCTTAACGAACCTGCAGCAAATTTGTAACTGATCCATAAGTTTGCAGAGTAAGGCGAAGCCGAATAAGCATCACGTCTTCCTTCAACATCTGCAGAAGCATTTTGCAAGTGGTTATCGTTATAAGCAAAACCAGCAATAATGTTTAATCCGTTAACAGGGTTAGCAACAATTTCTGCTTCTATACCTTTACTGATTTTGTTACCATCCTGGATCTGCGCATTTGGGTTTGATGGATCTCCGTTGTAACCCCTAACCATGTCTTTAACTTTGATATAATAGTAAGATACCGATCCGGTTAGTTTACCATTAAACAGGTTGCTTTTAACACCACCTTCAATCTGGTTAGCCTGCTCTGGCTTAAATGCATCACCTTTGTAATCTATACCGTTAACGTTGTTAAAACCGTTTTGGTAATTGGCAAATAACGACAACTGATCTTTGATCGGTTGAAATACCAGACCGAATTTTGGAGAGAAGGCCGTTTGTTTATAAGCGCCAACCGGTGCAGCACCTGCACGGTTTGAATTTCCCTTGTTATCAAAACGATCTACCCTTAAAGCCGCCAAAGCAATTAACCTGTCTGTTAAATTAATTACATCAGAAGCATAAGCGCTATAAGTGTTTGATTTAAAATTAACCGGGTATTTAGAATAGGCATTTGCTGCATAAAAGGCGGCTAAATTGGTTTCGGTAAAGTTGTTATAGTTGGCACCTGTTCCGTTTTTGTTGGTTAAATCGAAAGTATCGATCGAATAAAACAATTGGTCAGAGTTCTGGCGCAAATAATCCAAGCCCAAAACAATCCTGTTTTTAATCGATCCCAGGTGAAATGTCCCGTTAAAATTTTGTTGTATTTCGTAATTGTAAAGCTTGCTATTATCGGTTGACTGATCTGCTCTTGATATCATATCGGCTCCTGGTGCAGCTGTTGGGTTACCCAATGGTGGATAGTTATTTGGAACTAAGAACAAATAAGTACCACGACCGTTAGAAAAACTATAGCTAGATGAAAAGCTGGTATGTGATGACCAGTTTTCGTTAAATTTATAATTTGCCTGACCAAAGAAATTTGTACTGTTGTATTTTTGTTTCATCGCATCACCAGTGAACGATTTATCGTAAGGTATACCAGATTGATCTGCCCTGTCAAAACCCAGATCTTTTACCGGGAAATAGAAAAAAACGAAAGGTTTTAATGTGTTTTTACCATTGGCAATTTCCGCATCAAAAGTAAAATCCAACTTATCATTTACCTTATAAGCTAAACTTGGCGCAACAAAGAAACCCCTGTCGAATACATTTTGCTGGAAAGAGCCTTTGTAATTATAAGAAGCATTTATACGTGCATAAATGTGGTTGGCCTTATCAACCGGGAAATTGAAATCGGTACTTACCCTGTTTAAATCATAGCTGCCTGCCGAATAGGTTACCTCTCCGCCCAAGCCTTCGAAAGGTTTTTTAGTGATGCGGTTAATTAAACCTCCGTAAGAAGTTAAAGTGCTGCCGAATAGGGTAGCAGATGGGCCTTTTATTACTTCAACACTTTCAATGTTTGCAGCATCGTTCCGGCTGGTTACATTACCTGCAATTCCGTTTCTAAGTTTCGATTGAACAATAAAGCCCCTTGATGCATAATATGCGCCGCCATCGCCTCCACGGCCGGTTGATTCCCACATTTTTTGGATACCTACTGCATTACGCGTCGCATCGTCAACCGAGAATATCAACTGATCATTAAATGTTTCTTTAGTAATGGTGGTATAAACCTGTGGGTTTTCTAAATTGCTTATCGGCATTTTAGATACGTAATCACTCTTTTGAGCACCGTATTTATTGGCTTTGCCCTTGTTGATATTGACCTCACTAAGCTGGTTAGAATTTTGGCTGATTACGAAATCAACCGTTTTGTTTTCACCGGCAGTAATCACCACTGTTTTTTCTATTGATTGTACACCAACTGCCGAAACCCGTAAAATATAAGTTCCCGGTTTAACACGTTGAATTTCAAAAAAACCTTTATCGTTGGTTACATTTCCCAAACCTTTTCCCTTTAATCCTACAGAAATATAGGCCGCTGGTTTACCGTCTGATGTGGTTACGTTACCGCTGATGCTAGAAAATTGTTGGGCAAAGGAGCGTATGCTGAAAAAAGTTAAAAGAAATGTTAAACTGAGAAGTTTGATTTTAAACATGCTAAGATTTATTTGGATTAATTCTAAAGAGCTGCAAAATAACGGGAGAAAATGTTATTATCCAAATTATTTTGAATTATTCTAAATAATAAAATGTTAAATTGTCCTATAACAAAAAAAATCGCCTCCATTAAGGGGGCGATTTCTGAATTCAGTAGCTGAAATCTATATCGCTATTGAAATTGAATGGATTTGGACAATAAAAAAGGCCTTACTATAGGGTAAGACCTTTAAAAGATTTTTAATGCGCTTATTTAATCTGGATAGCCTGCAAGCTCAAAGCGCGTTCCGTATCATTTGCAGGTGTTACCAAACCACCCAAAATTACATCGTAATGATAACCGGCCGTAAAAGTGGTGCTGCCCGTTGTAGCCTTAACCGTACCCGATGAAGTTTCTTTTGCATCAAGTGAATAAGTTCCTGCATCTACCGTAACAAAACCGCTTGCATTTTTAAAAGTCTTATTCGTAAATAAAGCAGTGGTAGCGCTGGTTTTAATTAGGTCAAATGCAGCGGCATCAGGCGATAGATTGATAAAACGGATATAAGCTTTATCTGCGGAAGGAACAGAAAGGTCATCGCCAATGGTATAAATATCCAGTGCTGCAGGTTTATTGATTAAATAAGCAGAATAATAAGTGCTTGCACTTAAGGCAACCGTTTTGGTTAATAAACTCGCGGTACTGCTCGCGGTAGTAAACTTTAAGCTGTATGATCCTGCTGCGTAAGAAGTATAAGAAGCAGCACCGCCAAAAGGTAAAGCGGCTGTATTAACCTGGGTGCTGTTAAAGTAAGCATTATAAGTGGCCAAAGATGGTGAAGTATTAACCACTCTGATATAAGCTATAGTCGGATCTGCAGTTTCTGTCTTTTTGCAAGAAGTAAATGTTGTAAAAGCAATAAGAACAAATAAAATAAGGGATTTGAAATAAATCGGAGTAGAATTCTTCATAGTGTTTTAAAAGTTGATTTAATATTTAGGAAACATCAATAAAACGAAAGCCTGGTAGCATTCGCTACAGCGATACAAATATTGTGTTTAATCGGCATTTCAGTTTGTTAAATGTTGTTAAGCAGATGTTAAAGTTTGATGATTGTTTTTAACAATGTTAATATTGAAAGAGGCTTTAATGATGAAATTGATTATTAAAGAAAAAAATCTTAAAGGGAGTATATTCCCCTAAGCCCTGATTAAGTCAGATTAGTTTAAAAAAAACGAAACCTTAACATAAAAAAATCATGATAATATTGTGTAACTCGATTTTTATTTAAACCTTTGCACCTCAATAGAGTTAAAGCCGTTTTAATACGCAAGAAATGATTAAACAATTTTTACATAAACTTTCTGTTTCTACCGCACAAATGGTGCGTGGGAAAGGTCTGTTTATTAATCATTTTCAACCCGTATTTTTTTACCCCACAAGCCGGCAAAATTTCACTCCACGTATTTAGTACCTAAACTAAACGTAACGAGGAATTGATCCTCTCTAAAAACCCAATTAACAAGAATACTTATAATTTTTCGTTAGAAAACGAATGGATATTAACGAATTTATAGTGCAGGTTGCACTTCCTGAACATCGTGTATTTGCAGAAGAAATAGTAACAGAAATGGCTGAATCGGCAAAAGCTCGTGGAACGGGAATTGCCAAGCGTTCGCCAGAATATATTTCCAATAAAATGCAGGAGGGCAAATCGGTTATAGCCTTCCACAAAGATGGTTCATGGGCAGGATTTTGCTACATTGAAACCTGGAGTCACGGACAATTTGTGGCCAATAGTGGTTTGGTAGTAAGCCCTAAATACCGCAAAGCGGGATTAGCCAAAGCCATAAAAAATGAAATTTTCGGCTTATCGAGAAAGTTGTATCCAAAAGCAAAAATATTTGGTTTAACAACTGGTTTGGCGGTAATGAAAATCAATTCTGATTTAGGTTATGAACCCGTAACCTATAGCGAACTTACCCAGGATGAAGAATTTTGGAAAGGCTGCCAAAGCTGCGTAAACTTCGAAATTTTAAAAATGAAGGAACGTAAGAACTGTATGTGCACGGCCATGCTTTACGATCCGGCTGAAAAAAAACACGAAGTAGCCAAACAATTTGCCGAAGAACTGCAGAAAAAACCCAAACTATACGAGCGTTTTATGCGCATTAAACAGCGTTTAGTTGTTAAACCAAAGCCGAAAACTGGCTTAAAAGCCCTATTATTTTTATTTACCCTTTTATTTAAATAGCATGAAAAAAGTTGTTTTAGCATTTAGCGGAGGCTTAGATACCTCATTTTGTTGTATTCACCTTGCACAAGACCGCGGATTGGAAGTTCACTCGGTAATTGTAAATACCGGTGGTTTCTCTGAAGAAGAATTGCAGGAAATTGAGAAAAGAGCTTATGCTTTGGGTGTAAAATCGCATGCTGTTGTAGATGAAACGGAGAGTTATTACGAAGGTTGTATTAAATACCTGGTTTTTGGTAACGTATTAAAAAATGCCACTTATCCATTGTCGGTTAGTGCAGAACGTGTGAGTCAGGCAACTGCTATTGCCAATTATGTAAAAAAAATCGGTGCCGATTATGTAGCCCACGGTAGTACCGGAGCTGGTAACGATCAGGTTCGTTTTGATATGATTTTCAACATCCTGATTCCGGGAGTGGAAATTATTACCCCGATCAGGGATTTAAAATTATCCCGCGAAGCGGAAATAGAATATTTAGCAAAACATGGTGTGGAGTATAGTGCCGAAAAAGCAAGATATTCGATCAACAAAGGTTTATGGGGAACTTCGGTAGGAGGAAAAGAAACTTTAACTTCGAACGAAACTTTACCAGAAAGCGCCTGGCCAACCCAGGTTTCGGAAACGGAACCACGTAAAGTTGAATTGACTTTCGAAAAAGGGGAATTGGTTGCCATTGATGGTGAAAAATTAGCACCTGTTAAAGCAATCCAGAAATTACAGGCCATTGCACAACCTTTTGGTATTGGTAGAGATATCCACGTGGGCGACACTATTATTGGTATTAAAGGCCGTGTAGGTTTCGAAGCCGCCGGACCGATCATCATCATTAAAGCACACCATACTTTAGAAAAACATACGTTAACCAAATGGCAGTTAAGCTGGAAAGAGCAGTTATCATCTTTTTATGGTAACTGGCTGCACGAAGGTCAGTTCCACGATCCGATTATGCGGAATATTGAGGCATTTTTGGCCGATACGCAAAAATTTGTGAGTGGTAAAGTATTTGTTGAGCTGTTGCCATACCGTTTCCAGATTATCGGAATTGAATCGAACCATGATTTAATGAGTAATAAATTTGGTAGCTACGGCGAAATGAACAATGCCTGGAGCGGAGAAGATGTTAAAGGTTTCTCTAAAATATTTGGCAACCAGGTAATGATCTGGCACAAGGTGAATGGTGAGGTGGAAGGCTAAAAGCTTCAAGGCGTAAGGTCTTGATACTCTATACCAAATACTTGATACTTAAAAATGAGCGAAATCCTTTCAAAAGAAAATTGTTTAAGTCACTATAAATGGGGCGATAACTGTGATGGATGGAATTTTGTAATCAAGACTGAAGCAGTAATTAAACAAGAATTAATGCCTGCTCAAACTGCTGAGAAATTACATTTTCATACTTATGCAGAACAATTTTTCTTCATATTGAAAGGTCAGGCAACATTTTTAATTGAGGGTGGAACATTTACAGTTGATGCCAGCAAAGGTTTACAGATAAAAGCTGGCGATAAACATAAAATTATGAACAATGGTGTTGATGATTTAGAATTTATTCTTTTCTCCTATCCATCAACCCAAAATGACAGAACTGATTGTGAATAATATAACGATAAAACAAATAGGATTAACAGAAGCCCATCTTGTAGTTGGCCTGTTTAACCAGTATCGTATATTTTATAACCAGTTTTCGGATATCGGAATGGCTAAAGCTTTCATCGATGAACGGTTACAGCATAACGAATCAATCATTTTTGTAGCCATTGATGATGATAGTCAACAGCCCGTAGGTTTTACTCAGTTATATCCTAAATACTCATCGGTAAGATTGAGTAAAAACTGGATCCTAAACGATTTATATGTTGCTGAAGATTACCGCAAACAGGGCATCGGCGAAAAATTAATTAAAACCGCCATGGATTTTGCCAAAAACAACGGATCTACATTCGTACAATTGGAAACCGCTGTTGACAATTTTAACGCGCAGCACCTGTACGAAAGTATGGGCTTTATAAAACAAGATAATGACGAAGAATTTTTTCTTTATAAAATAGCACTAAACTCATAGAGATGAATAAAATTAAAGCAGGCATAATCGGTGGTGCAGGTTACACTGGGGGCGAAATGTTACGCATTCTGGTTAACCACCCAAATGTTGAAATTGCTTTTGTAAATAGTACCAGTAACGCCGGAAACCTGATCTCAGATGTACATACAGATTTAATCGGTGATACAGATTTAAAGTTTGTAAGCGATATTCCACAGGATATTGATGTACTTTTTCTTTGTGTTGGTCATGGTGATGCCAGGAAATTTTTGGCTGCTAATCCGATCAACGAAAATATTAAAATCATCGATTTATCGCAGGATTTCAGGTTGCATGAAAAATCGACATTCGAAAACCGCGAATTTGTTTATGGACTGCCGGAATTAAACCGCGATAAAATTAAATCAGCCAAAAATATTGCCAATCCAGGCTGTTTTGCAACTTGTATTCAATTGGGCTTATTGCCATTGGCTGCAAAAGGCTTGATCAATAAAGAAGTTCACATCAATGCCACTACTGGTTCAACAGGTGCTGGACAGAGTTTATCAACCACTTCGCATTTCAGCTGGAGAAATAATAACCTTTCAATCTATAAGGCATTTGAACATCAGCACCTAAATGAAATCAGTGAAAGTTTATTGCAGTTGCAGCCTTCACTATCGGAGGTTTTAAACTTTATCCCACAGCGAGGTGCTTTTACCCGCGGAATTTTAGCGGCGATGTACCTTGAAACTGATTTAACTTTAGAAGAAGCACAAAATATTTATGAAGAATATTATAGTGCCCATCCTTTTACACACGTTAGTCAGAAAAATATAGATTTAAAACAGGTGGTGAATACCAATAAAGCCTTGGTTCATATAGAAAAACATGGCGGCAAATTATTTATCATCAGCATTATCGATAACCTGTTAAAAGGTGCCAGCGGACAAGCGGTTCAGAATATGAATTTAATGTTTGGCTTGGAAGAAACAGCGGGACTTAAGTTAAAGGCAGCCAACTTTTAGGCAGAAGGCTGGAAGGTGGAAGGCAAAAAGGTCTGGATTCAGATCTAAAATTTTAAATGTATGAGAGATTATCAAAAACTAGATGTTTGGAAAAAGGCTCACTTATTTACTTTACAGGTTTATAAGGAAATCCTACCTATTGAAGAAAAATTTGCTTTAACCCAACAAATTCGGCGGGCCACCTATTCTATCCCTTTAAATATTGTAGAAGGAAGCGGTAAAAACACAGATAAGGATTTTGTTCATTATCTTGATAATGCACTTGGCTCTACAAAAGAAATAGAATATGCTTTTATTCTCATCCGTGATTTAGCTTACATCAGTTTAGCAGTTTACGAGTCTGTGAATAAAAGTGTTAATGAAATTAAAGCGATGTTAATCGCATTTATTAAATTTTTGAGAGGCGGTGGAAAAGCTTAGGTTACATAAACCTTCAACCTTCCAGCCCTCAACCTTCAAACCCTAAAAAAAATGCAACTATTCGACGTTTACCCACTTAACGATATAGAAATAACAAAAGCATCAGGCAGCAATGTTTGGGATGCCAATGAGCAAAAATATTTAGATTTATATGGCGGTCATGCCGTAATTTCTATTGGTCATACTAATCCACATTACGTAAACCGCTTAACCGATCAATTAAATAAGGTTGGTTTTTACTCTAACTCGGTAAAAATCCCTTTACAGGTTCAGCTTGCAGAGAAATTGGGTGAAGTTTCCGGTAAAAAAGATTTTCAGCTGTTTTTATGTAATTCTGGAGCCGAAGCAAATGAAAATGCTTTAAAACTGGCTTCATTTTACAACGGCAGAAAAAAAGTAATTGCATTTACAGGCGCTTTCCACGGACGTACCTCTTTAGCGGTTGCGGTAACCGACAATCCCAAAATTGTAGCACCCGTTAATCAAACCGAAAATGTAATCTTTTTGCCATTCAACAATGAGGTGGCTTTAGAAGAAACTTTCAAAGCGCAGGGAAATGATATTTCTGCGGTAATTATCGAAGGCATTCAAGGTGTTGGGGGTATTAAAGAAGCTTCAAAAAGTTTTCTGCAAAAAATACGTTCACTTTGTGATGAATATAATTCGGTATATATTGCCGATAGCGTGCAATGTGGTTATGGACGTACAGGTTCGTTTTACTCGCACGATTATTCGGGTGTTGAAGCGGATGTATATACCATGGCAAAAGGAATGGGTAATGGATTTCCTGTAGCCGGGATTTCTATCGCGCCTAAATTTAAACCTTGGCATGGAGAGCTGGGTACAACTTTTGGCGGTAACCATCTGGCTTGTGCTGCGGCTTTAGCTGTTTTAGAAGTGATGCAACAAGAAAACCTGATGAAAAATGCCGAAGAAGTAGGGGACTACTTAATTACCGAATTGAAGAAATTTGAGCAGGTGGTAGAAGTACGTGGCCGTGGATTAATGATCGGTATTGAGCTACCTGCAGAATTGGCGCATGTTAAAAAAGAATTATTGTTTACACACCATATTTTTACCGGCGAAGCAAAACCGAACGTAATCCGTTTGTTGCCTGCCTTAAATTTAACAAAGGCACATGCTGATGAGTTTTTGGCGGCTTTCGAAAAAGCGGTAAAAGGTGTAGGGCATAAGGTTTAGGGTGATGAGAGACTATAAAAAACTTGATGTTTGGAAAAAGGCACATGAATTAAATATGCTTATCAAGAAGGATATTGCTGTTAAATTTCCAAAAGAAGAAAGGTTTGAATTAACGTCTCAACTCACTAGAGCAGCATTATCTATTCCTTTAAATATTGTTGAAGGATGTGGGAGATTTACTGATAAGGACTTCGCCCACTTTTTAGATACTGCGTTAGGCTCAACCAATGAAATAGATTATTGTTGCTTATGTGCCTCAGAATTGAAATACATAAGCGAAAAAGAATATTTAGAAGTTAACCAAGCAATTAATGAAGTTAGGGCAATGCTAATTTCTTTTTTGAAATTTTTAAGAGCAGGTGGAGGGAAAAAACCTTAAACCCTACACCTCAAACCTTATACCTTAAGTATGAAACTTTTCACTTCCGTACACGATGTTCCAAGCATCAAACAATTTGTAAATGATGCACTTGCGTTAAAAGCAGATCCTTATGCACACCAGGATTTAGGTAAAAACAAAACACTGGGGTTGGTTTTCATGAATCCAAGTTTACGTACCCGCTTAAGTACGCAGAAAGCGGCCTTAAATTTAGGAATGAATGTAATGGTGATGAACATGGATAAAGAAGGCTGGGCTTTGGAAACACAGGATGGTGTGGTAATGAATGGTTCAACCGTTGAGCATATCCGTGAAGCGGCAGCTGTAATGGGACAGTACTGCGATATCCTGGGTTTACGTTCCTTTCCAAAGTTGAACAACCGAGAAGAGGATTACAGCGAAGATTTCTTCAATAAATTCGTAAAATACTGTGCCGTGCCCGTAGTGAGTTTAGAGAGTGCAACGCGCCACCCTTTGCAAAGTTTTGCCGATATTATTACCATACACGAAACCTGGACGAAAAAACCTGATGGACGCAAACCAAAAGTAGTTTTAGCTTGGGCACCGCATGTTAAGGCTTTGCCACAAGCAGTACCAAATTCGTTTGCAGAATGGATGTGTAAAGCTCAGGCTGAAGGTATGATCGATTTTACCATTGCCCAACCAGAAGGATATGAACTTTCTGAAGATTTTACTCCAAAGGCCGATATTCAATATAATTTAGAGGAAGCTTTGGCCGGAGCGGATTATGTGTATGTGAAAAACTGGAGCAGTTATAAAGAATACGGTAAAGTATTAACTTACCCGGACGGTTGGATGATGAATAACGAAAAGTTGAAATTTACCAACGATGCAAAAGTAATGCACTGTTTACCAGTTCGCCGTGATTTGGAATTATCATCTGAAATTTTGGATGGACCAAACTCATTGGTTATCCATGAGGCAGGAAATCGATTGTGGGCTGCACAGGCTGTTATAAAAGCGATACTGGAAGAATTGTAATTATGACTAACTAGAATGAATAAGTCAATAAAAAGTATAACATCAGATTTTGAGCAGATTACTTTGCTTATTACTGAAGCTCGGAATAGGGTTTACAGTAAAGCAAATGCAGAATTAGTAATGTTATATTTTAATATTGGCCAAATTGTTTCCGAAAAGGTTGCCAATGGCAGATGGGGCGATGGAACTGTTAATGATTTAGCAAACTATATCGTAGAAAAACAACCTCTGTTAAAGGGATTTAACCGTCGTGGACTTTATAGAATGAAACAATTTTATGAAGTTTATAGTGATAAGGAAATTGTGACAACATTGCTGACACAATTTCAAGATGCTGATAATGAGTTTGATAAATTTGTGACAACAGTGTTGACACAAATACCGTGGTCTTCTCATTTACATATTTTAAAAAAGACCAAAACTATAGAGGAAAAGCTATTTTATATCCATACTTCTATTAAAGAGAAATTATCGGTAAGAGAACTTGAGCGTCAGTTAAATTCAGCCACTTTTGAACGGACCCTGCTTAGTGATAAATTTGGACACGCAATAGCTAAACAATTGCCCCAGGGAATTTTTAAGGATCTTTATATTTTTGAATTTTTGGCTTTACCCGAGATCCATTCAGAAGATGATCTGCAGAACGCACTAATTAAAAACCTACAAAGTTTCATATTAGAGATGGGAAAGGGTTTTACTTATATGGGGAGTGAATACAGGTTGCAGGTAGGAAATAAAGACTATTATACAGATTTATTGTTTTATCACCGCGATTTGCAGTGTATGGTTTTTGTTTGAATTGAAGATAGAAGAATTTCAACCGGAATTTTTGGGAAAATTAAATTTCTATCTCGAAGCCTTGGACAGGGATGTTAAACGGCCGCATGAAAATCCAAGTATTGGTGTTTTATTGTGCAAAGGCAAAGATGTTGAAGTTGTGGAATACGCGCTAGCTAGAAATTTGTCACCGGCTTTAATTGCAGATTATGAAACTAAACTCATTGATAAAAAGTTGCTTGTAGAAAAACTACACCAGCTTTCAGAAATTTTCTATAAAAATGAAGAATAAACAACTCACTATCATAAAAATCGGCGGAAACGTAATCGATAATTCAGAAAACCTGCATCAGTTTTTATTGGATTTTACGGCTTTGCCCGGAGATAAAATTCTGGTGCATGGTGGAGGTAAAATTGCAACTGAATTGGGTGAATCGTTAGGTATTGAAGCCAAAATGGTTGAGGGGAGAAGAATCACCGATATCGAAACATTGCGGATTGTGACCATGGTTTATGCAGGTTTGATCAATAAAAATATGGTTGCCCAACTACAGGCCAAAGGTAGCAATGCCATTGGGTTAAGTGGTGCTGATGGGAATGTGATCAAAGCAAAAAAACGACCGGTTAGCACTAAAACTTATGGGCCGGAAGCTGGTCCTATGGCTGGAGCTGTAATTGATTATGGCTTTGTTGGTGACTTGGATGAAAATTCTGTTTCTTCTTCAACTTTAGATAGCCTGTTAAAGGCTGGGTTGGTTCCTGTTTTATGTGCAATTACACATGATGGTAATACACAACTTTTAAATACCAATGCTGATACCATTGCTTCTTCTGTTGCAGTGGCAATGTCGGGTTTATATGAAACGCATTTGGTATATTGCTTCGAGAAAAAAGGTGTACTTAAAGATGTAAATGATAATACTTCTGTAGTTCGAGAAATCAAAGCAGATGAGTTTGAAGGTTTAAAAGCTGACGGAACGGTGCAAGGCGGAATGATACCTAAATTACACAACGCTTTCGAAGCCATTAAAAAGGGAGTTTCGGCTGTATATATTGGTAAAGCAGATGAACTTGCTGAGCTTGCTAATGGTACCTTTGGGACCAAAATGCTGAAATAAAGGTAGAGGGAAAAGAGGTAGAAGGCAGGAAGGTTGAAGGTGTAAGGTTTTGGCGAGGCGCACAAACTCATTGCTTAAAAATTTTAACCACCAAGACACTAAGTGGCTTTATAATTCTTTGTGGTTTTCGATTTCTGGTGGTAGATTATTTAGACATTTAGAGGGGAAAAGAAACCGATTAACCACTGCTTTTGCAAACTAAACCTGATAGTAATGGAAAGCTCCCGATTTTTCATCGGGACTTGTAATGAATAGCAGGACTGAAACATCAATAGCATTACTGAAATTGCTTTTCAAATAAAAATATAAATCTGTGTAATCAACCCGCAGAAAAAATTAGTAATCATGTCAAAAAAAATAGCCATCATTGGTACCGGAAATATCGGATTATCTTTAGCAAAAGGTTTGGTGAAGGCCGACTTTGCCCAAGCAGCCGACATTACGCTTACCCGAAGAAATATCGACCACTTAAAATCTTTTGCAGAAGCTGGTTTTAATATAAGCAATAACAATAAACAAACCGTTGTAGATGCCGATGTTGTGATTTTAGCTGTTCTACCGCAGCAATTAAATACGGTTCTTGATGAAATTAACGCTTCGATAGATGCTACAAAACATTTGGTCATTTCGGTAATTTCGGGTGTAAGCTGCGCTGCGGTGAGAGAAAAATTAGGCGAAAATGTTGAAGTGATCCGGGTAATGCCAAATACGGCAATTGCCATCGGCCAATCCATGACCTGTATGGCCAGCGATAATGCCTCAGCAGAAAATATTGCAAGTGTGACTAAAATGTTCGAAACCGTAGGTTCAGTTGTGAAAATTAATGAAGATTTAATGACTTCTGCAACAGCGCTTTGTGCCTGTGGTATTGCATTCTTTTTAAGGGCAATTAGGGCTGCATCGCAAGGTGGTGTAGAAATTGGCTTTCATGCTGATGAAGCTTTAAAAATGGCAGTTCAAACGGCTAAGGGAGCGGCAGATTTACTTTTATTGCACGGAACACACCCAGAATCAGAAATAGATAAGGTAACTTCGCCGAAAGGTTGTACCATTGCCGGCTTAAACGAAATGGAACACAATGGTTTTAGTTCTTCATTAATAAAGGGTATTAAACTTTCAGCTTTAAAAGCGGGGAATTTGTATACCAAAGAGAGCTAAGGCTTAATTTAAAATGGTTAAGGTAATATGGAAGATTTACCTAGCCAATATTTAAAGGGATTGAAAGTTAAAAGACAGTATGTTTAGACTCAATGTCTTGATACTTGATCCCAACTACTTGATACTATGTTACTAGAAAATATACAAAAAGAAAGTCTGGATTTATTGCTGCAGCTAATTCGCATCCAGTCTTTTAGTAAAGAAGAAGACCGGACGGCAAATTTAATTGCGCAGTTTCTGGAAGAGAGAGGAGTTAAGATCCAGCGTAAAATGAATAACGTTTGGGCTTACAACAAATATTTTGATTCGGCTAAACCAACATTGCTTCTAAATTCACATCATGATACGGTAAAGCCTAATTCTGGTTATACCCGTGATCCTTATGACGCTGCAATTGAAGGTGACAAATTATTCGGTTTAGGCAGTAATGATGCAGGGGGATGTCTGGTTTCGCTAATTGGTACGTTTTTATATTACTACGAACAGGAAAATTTAAAATATAACATCTGCCTGGCCGCAACTGCTGAGGAAGAAATTTCGGGCAATAACGGTTTGGAACTGGTTCTTCCAGATTTAGGCGAATTGGAATTCGGGATTGTAGGAGAGCCGACAGAAATGAATTTAGCCATTGCCGAACGTGGTTTGTTGGTGTTAGATTGCGTATCACACGGTAAAGCTGGTCATGCCGCCCGCGAAGAAGGAGAGAATGCCATTTATAAAGCTTTAAAAGACATTGAGTGGTTTAGGAATTATCAGTTCCCTAAAGTATCGGATGTTTTCGGCCCGTTGAAAATGACCGTTACGATTATCAATGCAGGTTCGCAACACAATGTTGTGCCGGCAAATTGTACTTTCACAGTTGATGTACGTGTAACCGATGCTTATACCAATGAAGAAGTTTTAGAAATCATCAGGGCAAATGTTGACTGTGATGTTACCCCACGTTCTATTCGTTTAAAACCATCATCAATTGATAAAAACCATCCGGTTGTTCAGGCTGGGGTTGCATTGGGAAGGACCACTTATGGCTCGCCAACTACATCCGATCAGGCTTTGTTGGATATTCCTTCAGTAAAATGTGGCCCTGGTTTTTCTGGTCGCTCACACATGGCTGACGAATTTTTATACGTGCATGAGGTTGCAGAAGGTGTAGCAGGATACGTAAACATGCTGAAACCCGTAATCAACGGTAAATAATTTTATAATACATCAAATATTCATGAAAAAAACGCTCATCATTTTATCTCTGTTTTTATTCTTTAAAACTTCAAAAGCCCAGGATTCAAGTGTTGAAAAATCAGTTTTTGGAGCTCAGGTTGGGTTTTTGGGTGTATGGGTACATAATGAGTCAAGATTATCGAACCAGATTGCCTTAAGAGCTGAACTTGGTTTTGATAGCGGAATATGGGGCGGTTCTTTTTATGATAAAACAGGTTATGTTTTTACACCGGTAATTACTGCCGAACCGAGATGGTATTATAACTTGAACAAAAGAAAATCAAAATCGAAAAGAATTGATGGCAATAGCGGCAATTTCCTTTCGTTAAAAACAAGTTATCATCCTGATTGGTTTGTGATCTCAAATTACAAAAATATCAGTATCGTAAGTGATTTATCGATTGTGCCCACCTGGGGAATGAGGCGGAACATTGGTAAACATATTAATTATGAAACCGGTATTGGTTTAGGTTACAGAAGGATTTTTGCAAAAAGTGCTGGTTACCTAAAAGATGAAAATGATTTGGCATTAAACCTACATTTGCGGATAGGTTATCGCTTTTAAAATAACAAAAATGGCGTTTCAGATGTGAAACGCCATTTTTGTTAATATGTTTTTAATTAATTCTCTTCGCCGCCATCAAAAGCCCTTGCTTCTAAGTGTTTTTCCATATCTAACCGGTTTACACCTTTACTCCACCATTCAGGAGCAGATTTCCCTTTAAGCATATAATCGAAATACTCCATCATCCGTACGGCATAATCTTTACGGTTTGGTAATTTTGCAATCCCGTGGTTTTCGCCACGATAGGTAATCATCACTACGGGTTTGTTTAGTCTTCTTAAACCGTTATAATATTCAATACCCTGAGTAAAATCTACAGCCCCATCTTTATCATTGTGTAAAAGCAATAAAGGCGTTTGTACTTTTTTGATATGATATACCGGCGAATTGCGTGCGAAAGCATCCCAGTTATCCCAATAACCAGGCGTTAACCTACCTTGGCTGGCTTCGAAAATGGCTTGGTTTGTACCACCGCTATTCCAGTAAATTAAGCTGTACATGCTTATCATATTGGTTAATGGCGCACCAGCTGCTGCAGCTTTAAAGATGTTGGTCTGCGTAATTAAAAACGAAGTTTGATAACCGCCCCAGGAGTGACCATGGATGGCGACATTTTTTTCATCTACAATTCCGGTAGCAATGGCTGCCTTTACTGCAGGCACCACACAGGCCACTGCCGACATACCCGGATCATTCAGTTTATATTTAATATCTGGCATTAAAACCGCATATCCATTGCTGGTGTACATTGCTTTGTTAAAACCTCCACCAGGAAATGTAGGCATGGTATAGGTATTCAGATCATCGGTTAATCTTTCATAAATATAAGTGATGGTAGGATAAGCTTTTCCGGGAACATAATTGGCAGGTAAATAAATGGCCGCTTGTAAACTGTCGCCATTTGCACTCACATAGTCAATCAACTTTACACCTGAAGACCATGCATATTTAGCCTGATCTGGAGTGTTCGTAGTTATTTTTTTTGCAGCACTTAAATCACCCGTTGTACTTACATAATAATCTGGCGATTGCTGAAAATTACTTTTGGTATAAGTAAAAATTTTAGCTTGTTCGGCTTTTGCAAAACTTTGATAAGCATTGTCATCCAGGAACAAAATGTTGATTTTAGATTTACCCGCAGGTAAAATCCCAATGCCATTTTTCTTGGTTTTAGTATTGAATATCGCAAAATACTGGTCTTTGCTTAAATTAACACCTTTCTCGTCTGCATCTACACGGAAACGGCTTGCCACCTCGGTTTTCTTGCTTTTCCAATTATCAGATAATGGAGTAACACTATTTCCGTCAGCAGAAATTTTCCATAAATCATAATTGTCTTTAATCAATGCATATTTAGAATCGGCCGACCAGCCTAAATTTTCAGTAGCTGGTTTTATTACATTATGGTCATCTAATTCATCAACAAATGAAGACTTGATTTTGCCTGTAAGATTGGAAATTTTTCCAGTTTCCAGATTGATACCATAAAATACACCGTCTACATAATAGCTGGCTAAAGTTCCGTTTGGTGCAATTACCAGTCTTCCACCATTAGAAGCGTACATTTTTTCAAATAGTAATTTCTTCCCAAAGGTTTTAAGATTGATCACATAAACATCCACATAACTTTGTCCATCTAAATTCCCCATTAATTCATATTTCGAATTATCGTATGCAATGGCGTATAAACTTTTCGGGTTTACATTAACCGAGCGCATATTACTATCCGCAAGCTGAATGAATTTTTTATCCGCTATACGGTAAGCACTTAAATAACTAAAGTTTTTATCACGCGTTTCCTGTGTTTGTTGGGCCGATTGCAATCTCTTATCCTGCCAGTTCCAGATAATCATATCAGGCTTTTCGATATCATCCTTTTTAACCTCTGTTTTCGACTTGCTTAGGGTATCGGTTTTCTTATCGTCTTTTTTCTCCTCTTTTTTTTCTTCTTTTTTGGTAAGCGTATTAACGCCAAGAAACAAAACGGTTTGATCATCAGACCAAAATGGTACAGCATTAGCGTTTATGCCCATATTTGCAGGGAATATTTTATCGTCGATACCATTATAGATTACTTTGTTAGTTAAATCTCCGTTGATTTTGTTGAAACCAAGCATGCTGTAAACGTCATCTTTATATTTGTCGTTTTTATTGGCTTTAAGTAAGGCAAATGCGGTTCCTTGTTCATTCCACCCAAGTTTCTGATAAACCGCTTTATCATTATCGAGTGCGGTGGTAATACCTGTTTTCATGTCGCGTAAAAAAATACCGTTCCCATTTTGACCGGCAGCATCGATAACATAAGCAAACTGGCTTCCTGTTTTGTTAAATGCAAATTCTGAAACGTTACCAAGGTTGTAGCTTTTTTTGGTGATAAGGTTATAAAGCAATACATCGGTACCTTTTGGGGCATCTTTCTCTTTAGAAGCATTTTCTGCCGGTGCAAATTGTATGGCAATCCACTCAGGTGATTTTTCAGAAAAACTAAAACTTTTTACCTTTTCGAAAGTCGTCTGTTTATTATCACTCAATGAAACAAGCAAAAGCTTGTCATAAACAGGTTTATTTGTTTTTTTTGCCACTTTGGCTTCGCTATCCTTAAGCGCAACCTTAAAAGCAGCAAATTTTGAATCGTTTGAAAATGAGATGCTGTTGGCCATTGCTCCAATTGGGTAGCTCCGACTTAAAGTATCGTTGGTTTTTCTGATTGTCATTTTTAAATCTCCTTCAACCGGTCCGCTAGCTAGTGCGATCCATTCGCCATTAGGTGATAAAGTAGCAGGTCTGTTAAAGGTCCATTTAGAAACATCTTTCCAGCCTAATGCTGGTTTTTCCTGTGCCTGTAGGTGGTGTATAACAAGCAATAAAAAAACGGTGGAGAACAGTTTTAGGGATTTCATAATAAGTTTAAGTTTATACGAAAATAAGCTTTTAAACCAAGAATTAGGAGAAGCCACATAAATTTGAGTTTATTGACCTTTAAATGTGAGTTACAAACCAATCTCATTCCTAATTCTAATCTATTTATTGTACTTTTGCGGGTATTTCGACTGCTTTCATGCAGGTATAAAATAGAGCAATCATAAGAATGAAAATCTGGCAAAAAAATATAGATGTAAATCAGTTTGTAGAAAGTTTTACGGTAGGTAAAGACCGCGAATTGGATCTGCAAATGGCAAAATTCGATGTATTGGGTTCATTAGCACATACCCAAATGTTAGAAACCATCAATCTTCTAACTACTGATGAATTGAAAACGGTTCAGCAAGAACTGAAAAACATTTACAATGAAATTGAAGCTGGAAATTTCACCATCGAAGATACGGTAGAAGATGTACACTCGCAGGTAGAATGGTTGCTTACCCAACGCATTGGTGAGGCGGGCAAAAAAATCCATAGTGGCAGGTCGCGCAATGACCAGGTTTTAGTCGATTTAAAATTATTCTTCAGGGCTTGCATTGAAGATATGGTTAACCAAACTTCAACTTTGTTTAACCAGTTAATTGAACTGAGCAATGCACATAAAGACAAATTAATGCCAGGTTACACACATCTGCAGATTGCCATGCCATCGTCATTTGGTTTATGGTTTGGCGCTTATGCCGAAAGTCTTGCCGATGATATGGAGCTGATGCTTGCTGCATGGAAAATTACCAATAAAAATCCATTGGGTTCTGCTGCGGGTTAT
This sequence comes from Pedobacter roseus, assembly GCF_014395225.1. Classification (NCBI taxonomy): domain Bacteria; kingdom Pseudomonadati; phylum Bacteroidota; class Sphingobacteriia; order Sphingobacteriales; family Sphingobacteriaceae; genus Pedobacter; species Pedobacter roseus. The sequence continues at coordinate 4,808,464 of NZ_CP060723.1, read as the reverse complement.
GGCTCGTCATTTCCTTTAAACAGAACTTTAACAACCGAATTATTGGGTTTTGAAAGTTTAAACTACAATGTGGTTTATGCACAGATGGGCCGTGGCAAAACCGAAAGAATTTTGGCTCAGGCCATGAGCGCAGTTGCGGCAACTTTGGCTAAAATGGCAATGGATGTATGTTTGTTCATCAACCAGAATTTTGGTTTTATCAGTTTTCCGCCAGAACTCACTACAGGTTCGAGCATTATGCCGCACAAAAAAAATCCGGATGTTTTCGAACTGATCCGTTCCCGTTGTAATAAAATCCAGGCTTTACCAAATGAAATAGCGATGATGATTACCAATTTACCGTCAGGTTATCACCGCGATTTACAGTTGCTTAAAGAAAATCTTTTCCCGGCGATTAATTCTTTAAACGAATGTTTGGAAATAGCTACTTTCATGTTTCAGAACATCACCATTAAAGATGATATTTTGAAAGATAAAAAATACGACTACCTGTTTAGCGTTGAAGTAGTAAACGATTTGGCGTTGCAAGGTGTTCCATTTAGAGAGGCTTATAAAATTGTTGGCGAACAGATAGAAAATGGTACTTTTACTCCATCTGGCCAGATACATCATACACACGAAGGAAGCATTGGCAACCTTTGTAATGAGCAGATTAGTGAAGCAATGCAAAATGTGCTGTCGCAGTTTGGCTTTGGGAAAGTGAATAAAGCAATTGAAAATCTGGTTAAATAAATTTTGCTAAATTTGTAATTATGACAACTTTAACAATAGAAATTAAGGATAAAGACGCAGGTTTTGTAAAAGAATTCCTTAGCAAAATTGGTGCAAAAGTTAAATCTGAGCCAACAAGTCAGATAACCTCTGAAATTGCTCAAGCCTTAAAAGAAATTAAGGAAATGCAGCAAGGGAAACGGAAGCCTTTAAGTTTAAAAGATATTTAATGGCCAATGAAGTTATTTATTCAGATGTTTTTATTAGAAAAGCCAAAGTCTACAAAAAGAAATATCTTTCTTTAGTTGAAGATCTCTATGAACTTGAAGAGAAACTTCTCGAGAATCCGCAACAGGGTAATGATCTAGGTGCAGGCCTCTATAAAATTAGACTAGCAATAAAGAGCAAGGGTAAAGGCAAAAGTGGTGGATTTAGAATAATAACTTATCTGGTTTCAAATATGCAAGATGGTGTAGTTATCAATATGCTAACCTTATATGATAAATCGGAAGAGAGTAGTATCGATAAAAAAGAACTTCAAAAAATAATTAAAGCATTATAAATCTGCTAAAAGCAGTTTCAATATATATATATGAAAGTTTCAGTATTGGCCAGTTCATTAATTGGCTCAGAAATTATAAAAATTGGTAACGAGGTTAACGAAATGAAACGCAAAGGCGCTTCAATCGCCAACTTAACCATCGGCGATTTTGATGCAAATATTTACCCGATTCCAACCGAATTAAAAGCGGGAATTGTTGATGCATACAATGCCAATCAAACTAACTACCCACCAGCTGATGGTGTTTTGCCATTACGCGAAACGGTTTCAGAATTATTGAAAGACAGATTCGGATTAGAATATAATACCAACAGTATTTTAGTCTCTGGGGGGTCGCGTCCATTGATTTATGCTACTTACCTGGCTTTGATTGATCCGGGAGATACTGTAGTTTTTCCTGCTCCATCATGGAATAATAACCACTATTCACATTTAACTTCGGCTAAAACCATTGCCGTAGAAACCGATGCTGAGCATAATTTTATGCCAACAGCTGCGCAACTGAAACCGCATTTAAAAGGTGCAACTTTATTGGCTTTATGTTCGCCGTTAAATCCAACCGGAACCATGTTCGATGCAGATTCGCTTGCTGAAATCTGTGATGCAGTTTTAGAAGAAAATGCTTCCCGTGGTGCAGATGAAAAACCATTGTACATGATGTATGATCAGATTTATTCGCTTTTAACTTTTGGTAAAGAGCACGTAAATCCGGTTTCTTTACGTCCGGAAATGAGGCCATTTACCGTTTTTGTAGATGGTAGTTCGAAATGTTTAGCGGCAACGGGTGTGCGTGTAGGATGGGGTTTCGGTCCTGAAGATATCATCAACAGGATGAAGGCATTGGTTGGCCACATGGGGGCCTGGGCACCAAAAGCCGAGCAGGTTGCCATGTCAAACTATTTTAACGATAAAACACAGGTTGATACTTTCTTAACCAGCTTTAAAGGTCAGATTCAGGATAGTTTAAATGCGCTTTATAATGGTTTTAACGAGCTAAAAGCAGAAGGATTTAATGTTGATGCGGTGGAGCCAATGGGCGCCATTTATTTAACCATTAAAATCAATTATATTGGAAAAACAACTGAAGATGGTCAAATTTTAAAGGATAGTGCAGATGTAAATTTCTACCTGATTAAAGAAGCAGGTGCAGCATTAGTGCCATTCTCAGCTTTTGGAAATGAAGATAGCATGCCTTGGTTCAGGGCGTCAGTAGGTGCTTGTACTTTACAGGATATTAAAGACATGTTGCCGAGAATTAAAACGGCATTGAGTAAGTTAAAATAAAATTATAAATAGATAGGAAAACCTCTTCAATTAGTTTTGAAGAGGTTTTTTTAGTTAGATCGTCATTTCGAGCGGACCCGATAGCTATCGGGTGCAACGCAGTCGAGAAATCTGGTGTAGATCTCTCCATTTCGCTATGTTTCAGTCGAGATGACGACTTTTCTATAGACTGAAGACTAAGGACTTTGGACTAAAGACTCTACACTCCCAACTCCCAATTAGTCCTCCCTGCTTCCATCATCCGCCATTCTCACCATTTTTGGCTCAAATTTAGCCACCACATCAACCAGTTCAGTTTGTGCTGCCATCACTTTATTAATGTCTTTATAGGCCATTGGCGCTTCATCTAAACCTGCACCGATCAGGGTAACATTATGGTCTTTTAAAATGGCTTTCATATCCGATTTCGTAATTGATTGAATCGCTTTTGTCCGGCTCATTTGTCTACCGGCACCATGCGATGCAGAGTTAATCGCATTCATTTCTCCTTTCCCCCTGACCAAAAATCCTGGTGCGGTCATACTTCCCGGAATAATCCCCATCACGCCTTTACCAGCAGGCGTTGCACCTTTTCGGTGTACAATTACTTCTTCCCCATCAAGCATTTCTTTCCAGGCAAAATTATGGTGATTTTCTACCTTGGCTAAAACTTTTGCGCCAATGGCTTTGGTCAATCTTTTATGGATTACCTCATGACAAGCTGAGGCATAATCTCCAGCCAGATTCATGGCAATCCAATACTCTTGTCCTTCGGCAGTGTTTAAATCCAGGTAAGCCAGGTTTGCAGCTTCTTTAGGTAATTTACAGATGTCTTTAGCCAGTTTGGTATAATGGCCTGCGATAGTAGCGCCAAAGCCTCGTGAACCGGAGTGGGTTAGCAAAGCTACATAACGACCCTTATCGATATTCAAGATCTCATCGCGTTCCGCGAAATCAATAATTCCCCATTCTACAAAGTGGTTACCGCCGCCCGAAGTACCCAATTGCGCCCAGGCCTTCCCGTGTAAGTTTTTAAGAAAAGGAGTTGAATTGAAAGTTTCGTTTTCTAAAACATCATGGTCTGCTTTTTCATTCCCCTTAAAATTTTGACCTGCGCCAAATTTCGTAAAAGCAATCAGTTCACGTTTGTACATCGCATCTTTACCTAAATAATGTTTTTCAGGGATATCGAAAATACTCAGGGCCATTCGGCAACCGATATCTACACCAACGCCGTATGGAATAATTGTATTTCTGGTGGCCAATACTCCACCTATCGGCAAGCCATAACCTTGGTGTGCATCGGGCATTAGTGCACCCGCAACTGAAACTGGTAATTTCATGGCGACATCCATTTGGTTTCTGGCACCTTCTTCAATATAATCTGCACCAAAAATCGAATAATCTTTAGCGTTGTTAATCAGTTCAATGGTTCCGTCTGATTTTGGATTGGATTCCTCAATCACGGCTGTTGCCAGTGTATTTAATACCTCGTCATCCAAAAAACTTTCAGGATAATCCTTTACTTTTTTAAATAAGGCCAGTAATTCTTTTTCCTCTATATCCGTGAAATTTTCTTTCAGGATATCTAAGGCTAGGCCTACTATTTTTCCTTCGGTATAACCTATTTCAATCAGGTTGTTACCTGTTATGTTGTTGTTCATTTTTTTATTTTTTAATTGGCATAAAGTATAGCTCGCATTTCTACAAGTAAACATTCGATCTGCCGTTCATCTGGTTTATCCTGAAGATTGCTTGTTAGCGTTTCTTGCTCAATTTTTAGCATCAGTTGTTCTGCCATTTTTAATACTTCATCATAATCAAACTCGCCTCTTTTTATCGAAAGAAGTTCATCTCTGTTTTGCCTTTTTACGGTAAGTTTTCCATCACTTACAATTTCAAGTGCCACTTGCAAAAGCCTTATGGTATGCATCATGTTTTTAGCATCGTAATCTTTACCATGAGTCTTATTTAGCTTATAGCGCTCTTCATTTCTTTTTTCTACCCATTCCCAATATTCGTTATGCTCCTTGCAATAGGAGGAATAACTGTCCTGATTAAAAAGCAAATACCCAATTTCTATTTCTCCGTGAGGTATAGCGGATACTGAGACATCATTAGCGGTTTCCTTATTTGCAATCCCCTTGTAACCAAATTTCTTTTCTGCATCATAAAACAGCGCATAGAGGTTTTTAGCATTTGGAATTTTTGATAAGCCGCAATCAGCTTTAGAAATTTTGTGCTTTTTAAGCCATGTATTAGCTTTAACAGATGAATAACTTTCTGTAATGAAACAAAAATCCAATACCGTTTTTCTCTTTTTTGGTATTGGGTTTAATATTTTCTTGTTCAAACCCTTCGCTTTTCTGATCTGTGTCAAAGCATATCCACCAAAAGTATCTTTGCAGAGCTTGGATAAAATGATATCGATATTTAGCTTATCCATAATCGGGTGTTTGTATAAAATATATTCTTCTGGAGTAGCCAAAATTTCTACGATGTTCGGGTTGTTCTTGATCAATAATTCAACAAACCGGCCGATCTCATAATATACTTCATCATTGCTTTCATTGCTGATTTGCGGAATGTACTTTAGACCAAAAAACATTTCTTTTGGCATATAATATATCCCTTTAATATCAGTATCTGATTGTGGCGTATCCAATCCGTAAGCTTTGCTGCCACTTAAACATTCAAATAACAGCAGATTTTTTTTCTTTAAATCTTTAATTGTCATAACGGTTTAGCATATTTCTAAAAAAGGTATCAAGCATTTCGGCATCAAAACTTTCTTTTGGTAAATCTTTAGCGCCTCCAGTGCAGTTATTAAACTCCTCGTCAATGTATTTGCCCAATTCAGGGTCTATCTTGATGATAAAACCTTCTGCAGAAGCCGATTTTAATGTGATTAAATCCTTTACCAATGTTTGAAGCTGCGCTGGCATTAGGGTTAAAAGCGGACCGATGGTCATTGGTGCAATTGTATTTCTCTCTAAACACCATTTTGCCGAAAGTAAAGGGCGGAGTACATAAAAAAGTTTTTTGATCTTGATTTCGTCACCATTTGTTACGGTTTCCAACGCGCCATGTGCTATTCCTAAATAATGATTGACATTCGTTTTCCTATAAAAATAAGATTGGCACAATGTCCATAATTCATCCCTGAAATGAGTTTGTTCTCCGTAAACAATGGGCGATTGTAACCATTCGAATGGAGTAGTGTTCGATTTACGAATCAATTTAAGTACTTTTTTTATATCCCAACCATATATATCTAACTCGTCATTGATTGGAAAACCCAAATGATCGTCTTTATCCGAAACGGAAAGATAATAATTAAGCGGGCGTACATAAATAAAACGCACGTCAAAATCGCTATCTGGTGATGGAAATTCCCATCCACGGCTTCCTGATTCGCAGGCAAATAATATTTTAATATCGTTTGCCTTTTCTATTTCTGCAAGTCTGTTTATGATGGTGGTTTTCATTTTATTTTCTAATTAATCCCCGGCAGGTAAAACTCACCTAACCGAGGGGTTTCTAAATTTAATTTTAATTAATGAGGCTACAAATGCAAAATGTATTGTTTCTAATTTGGACGAAGTAACATTTTTCAACGGCACCCATTTTTTGAGCGCGTAATTTTTAAGAGCAATACTGGCAAGTGTGTATTTACTAGCAGGATTCGAACCTGCACTATATTCAACCAATCGAAGTAACACTTGCACAACGGCATCTTAATTTTTTAATTAACAGAAGCAAAAAGCAACAAAAGTTTACGGGGCAAGTCGTTGCCGGAGTCGAACCGGATAATCTTGCTGGTTTACAACTTCATTATTCCTCCCCTCAATTGTGACGAAGTAACACTTGTTTACGGCATTCTGTGTGATTTTAATTAAGCAAGGTAAAAGGCAAAAAGAGACTATTTTCCTGCTCTAACCAGTTGAGCTATTCTATTTTATAAGAAGTAGGATTCGAACCTACAACCCGGGTATCCCTAAATACGAAGTAACTCTTTTTTACGACACTTGCTAATCTTTCAATTTCTTTTAAATTCCCTCAATCAAAATATTGTGTTTGGGTATTGTATAATTCATATTTTAATACTTTAATATTCTTGTTCATTAGAGCAAGGTAAAGGGCAAAAAGAGACTGTTTCCTGCTCTACCACTGAGCTACCCATTTTCATGGGGCAGGATTCGAACCTGCGACACGGGCATTAAGAGTGCGAAGTAACTCTTCTTTACGACACTTGCTTTTTTAAATTTTCTTTTAAACTCCCGCAACCAAATATTGCGGGAGGGATTTACAATGTAATCTGATTTATTTTTTCTAAAGCAGATTTGGTATCTTCCATTGCTGAAAGGATATCGAAAATTTTATCCGACCATCCTGCCAAAAGGTAAACATCGTTCTTTTGTATATCTATGGGCAGTTTAACATAACCTGAAAGATCGAATAAGTACAACTTTGCATCCGGAGCAATTTTTTTATAATTAGTCCATGATTTGGCAAAAGAATGACTGGTATGATTACTGTTCCACATTTGTGTATCAGTAAATAACATTACTTTATCAACTACTTCTTTCTTTTTGATCAGGTTTTCAATAACCAGATGCCCGTTTGTGGAGTAACCCACTTCACCTTCCCGTCTATAATACTCCTGAACGTTTGTCAAAACATTTCTTTTTGGCATGTTGATTATTTTCCAGGTATCGCCAAACATGCCCGATACTACATTTTTGCATTGCGATTGTAATAACATCGCCAACATTAATCCGATATCATATAAAAATATCGAGCTTTTTGGCGAAATGGCATGTTGCATCGAACCTGATACATCGCAGGCTATCACTACCGAAGTATTAATGCCAAAACCTTTAATGTTTTTTGCACTGCACATTACCGCATCTTCCAGGGCATCTAAAATGGCCGAAGCATATTTTGATTTCATCATCTTGATCTCACGGTAAGCTGATAAAAACCTGAACGGCAATTGCTTCGAGCTTAAAACTGCTTTCTCGTTTGACAAATAGCTACAAATCATTTCAATATGGTTACCTGATACATTGGCTTCCAAAATGTTGCGCAGGTTTCTTAACAAGGCCATATAACCAATTTTTTTGCTTTCGATCATTTCTTCCCATTTTTTGGTAAAGGCCAATGCTCTGGCAGATTCGTTTTCAAATCTGTTTTTTCCCAAAGCCGAAAGTTCAGTTTCCCAGGTGTAGGGTGTAGCTAAGCTATCTGATGCTATTTTATTAAATATCAACTGTTGATCGGCATCTTTAGCTTTAGGATGTACCAAAAACAAAGCGTCTTTTAATTTCACTTCAGCATTTCTGTTATATTTAGCGAATTGATATTCATCAAAATTGTTAAAAGATGCTACTAAACCTTTTTGTATCTGTTTTGAAAGTTTATTCAGTTTTTTGGTTTGAGTCCGCTCATTTGCAATCTGATAGTAAGCCAACATTTCGGTGATCTCATCAGCACGTAAAACAACCCTGTTTACTGTTTTGCTCACGATTGAGTTACCTGAAGTTTTTCTGGCCAACTCTACCGATAAAACCATTGGTATTGATCTCAAATTCATCTGCGTCCTGGCATAAACAGCCAATCTTGCAACGAATTCCGGATTGCATTTTTCAATCAAAGCCTTAATTCTTTCTAACCTGCTGTTGCCAGCTTCATAAAACGAATCGTTCAATCCTGTAGTAACAACTGCAGTATACAGTTCCATTTCAGGACTCATGATATATGCTTTTGCACCCTCATGATTTGTTGTTACCTGTGTGTTTTTGTTAAAGAAATTGAATTTCATAATCGTTGAATTAAGTGTTTAATTTTTCTTTTTATCAGCGCAAATATCTTTGCCGTTCTGACATTACAAAGATGCCACCACCACTACGCGACTGATTTGCGTAG